>CAVVHZ010000052.1:0-552676 GCA_963748025.1 uncultured Gemmataceae bacterium | reverse complement strand
TATATGTAGCCGCTGACCGAGTACCGTATTGCTAGGAACGCGTCGTAGGAATGGCCCGCGAACTGGCTGCGGCTGTTGGGGCCGTATTTGGCCTCATTGGCCTTGTCCAGCGCCATGCCCGGCTTCTTGGTCAGCGCGCTGTCGGGCTGGTCCTCGGGATCCATCACCGGGCCGGACGCCATGATCACGCCTTCCGCCGCCGGACCCGCGATGCGGATGAAGTCCATGCTGGCGGCGCCGTGATTGTGGTAGATCAACCCCTTGTAGCCGCGTGCGCGCAGTTCAGTCTGCGGCAACGCCCGCAGCCGTGCCTGAACCACCCCGACCAGGATCGCGTCCGGATTGGCGGCGATCAGCTTCAGCACTTGCCCCGTGACCGACGTATCCGGGCGCGCATAGCGCTCCTCATCAACAATCGTTCAGGCCCAGCGGCACGCCCTGGGTCTTGAGATCGTTGAACCAGAGGTAGCCTGGTGGGAAATCGGAGTAACCGATATAGCCGACGGTCTTGACGTTGTGCGCCTTCATGTGCGCGTACAAGCCCTTGCCCATCAGCGGCACCGGCTGCGGCATCGCCCACCGACCATTTGGCGCGCTCCGGCGTAATCGGGAACGGCGCGAGGCTGAGATGCGGAACGCCGGCTTCATTGGCGACCGTTGGATACCGCGACTGTCGGCGGCGTGGTCGACGAGCCCATGATGACGTCGGCCTTGGACTCCGTGACGAAACGCCGCGCATTTGTCGTGGCGTTGGTCGGATCGCCGCCGTCGTCGAGCACGATCACCTTGAGCGGCACGCCGGCGATCACGTAGCGGCGACGATTCCAGTGCGTTGCGCTCGGGAATGCCGAGCGCCGCCGCCGGGCCAGATGGTGGTGACGGTGATGCCGATCACGATTTCATTGGTTTGTGCCAGCGCAGGCAGCGCCGGCACAGCAAGCGACGCCGCGACCACGGCGGCGGACAGGTAAAGCCTTTTTCATTCGTTCCTCCCGTTAAGGTGTTGTTCTTAGTCTCATTCAAATTCACAGCCCGATATTTCAGCCCCTTCTTTAGGTCATTAGCATCGGCCCGCAAGGATCGAGAGCCACCCGCTGAACCTCGCCCACGTCTCCTCGGGCACAACAGCCGATTTCAGCCGGGAAGGGATCGTAAAGGTGACGTTAGACCAGCACGCGGGTCTCGAACGCCTCGATCGCCAACGCCTCGCCCTTGAACACCTTGTGGCTCACCTCGAAGCTCGATCGCTTGAAACTCTCGACCCGGCTTTCGATCGTGATCCAGTCGCCGTGCGTGGAGGCGATGTAGAATTTCGCCCTTGTGTCCACCATGGGGATGCCGACCAGGCCATATTGCTTGATGATGTCCTGCTTGGAAAAGCCGGCGGCCTCGAACAGGATCGAGGTGGAGTTCGTCGAACATCGCGAAATAGCGCGGATAATACACTGATGGTTAGGCGGGGTCGCAGTCGCCCCACTGGATCTGCACGTCGCGGCGGATTGACGAACATTTGCTTCACCTGATTCCGATCGCGCGACAGCGACGGTGGGCTCCCTCTCCCATGGGGAGAGGGTAGGGGCGAGGGGGTACGGTGGTTCCATGATAGACCTTAACCCCTCACCCGGATCGCTGCGCGATCCGACCTCTCCCCTTGGGAGAGGTGAAGGAGAGCGCACTGAAAATTTCAACTCGATAATCATTAGTCAGCGCGGCGCCATGCGCAGCGATGCGTCGAGCCGCACCACCTCGCCGTTAAGATAGGGGTTGTCGATCATGTGCATCGCGAGCAACGCGAACTCGTCGGGCTGGCCGAGACGATGCGGGAACGGGATCGCGGCGGCAAGGGGAATCCTGCGCCTCTTTGCGGCAGGGCTGCCGAGCAGCGGCGTCAAGAACAGGCCGGGCGCAATGGTGAGAACCCGAATTCCGAACTGCGCCAGTTCGCGCGCGATCGGCAACGTCATGCCGACAATGCCGCCCTTGGAAGCCGAATAGGCGGCCTGCCCGATCTGGCCGTCATAGGCAGCAACGCCGGAGCGATGTCAGATCACGACGCCGCGCTCGCCCGTTGATCGAGCGGCGCAAGCTTCGACATCGCTCGGCCGTGGCAAGGCGGAGCATGTTGAACGTGCCGATCAGATTGACCTTGATGACCCTCTCGAAATCGGCGAGCGGGATGAAGAAGCCATCAAGGAAGGCCGACCACGCGCTTGGCAACGCCGATGCCGGCGCAATTGATCAGCACCCGCGCGGGGCCATGGGCCTTTGAGCCGCGGCGACAATGGCGGCTTCGGCGGACGCGGCGTCGGTGACGATAGGCCAGCGATGGCCGTGCCCCTTGATCTCCGCAGCAACGCTTTCGGCAAACCTGGCATTGAGATCGCAGACCGCGACTTTCGCGCCTTGCGCTGCGAGCCGGCGCGCGGTCGCGGCGCCCAATCCCGATGCGCCCCCGGTGACGATGGCGGCCTGATCTTTCAACTGCATGGCATATCCTTCATTACGGCCTCGATCTCAGCCACGTTCTTGTTGATCGAGCCGGCCGTCAACCCCCTGCCCAGCAACCCATCCCAGAGCGGATGCTGATTTGTCGGGCTGGAAACAATCCGGATCCGGATCGCGTTGGCACCTCGGTTGCCGTTCGGATATGGTCGACCCTGGCTGCGAGGTTTTCACTTCGGCTTGCCGCGGCCGCCGCAGCGCCGGGTTCGGCTCACAGCCGCCGTTTCTGGGCGCACCCGGCTCCTCCGTCGGCGGCGTGGGCAGTGGCACGAACCAGCCAGGCTTCGGGACCGCCGGGAGCTGCGCGACCAGCATCAGCACGCCGATGCCGATGACCAACACCGGGACCTCGACGTCCAGGCGCAAGTCGCCGGTCTGCCGCAGCACCGCCAGCACGCTCGCCAGCAGGAAGAACGGGCCGACCACCACGCTGACCTTGTCGTAGCCGCTGACGACGAACGTCAGGATGCCGATGACCCCCAGCCCCAGTGTCCAGACCCAGTTGATGCCAGGGCCGAATCCCTGGGCCGTCAACAGCCAGCCGACCCCGACGACGATGATCAGGACCGGGATAATGAGTGGCGCCCGGTTGTTGGTTCGCATAGCCCCCTCCGCACCAACCGAATGTGTGTCCTTCAGTCCAAGGCTCCGCAGCCGTCGAGGAAATACCGTACACCGGCTCGCCGTCGTCGTCGAGGACGAACTGGCGCCCGTCGTCGTCGCGGTATACGGGCCGGGTCGTGCTGTTGGTAACCGAGGAGGCTGCCGATCTGCATCATTTGGCGGCCTTAGCTCCGGTGGATGGGATCAATCCATTTCACATTTTCTGGCTTTTCCACCGGCTCGATGTCCAGGTTCACTACAACCGACTCACCGTCACTTCGAACAAGTACGCATTCCAGCACATCGTCCTTGCTGGCGTTGATTTCCTGGTGCGGCACAAAGGGCGGCACATAAATGAAATCGCCCGGCCCGGCTTCCGCCGTGAATTCAAGCCGCTCGCCCCAGCGCATGGCGCCCGCCCCTTCACCACGTAAATGACGCTCTCTAGCGCTCCGTGGTGATGCGCTCCCGTCTTGGCATTGGGATGAATGTGAACGGTTCCCGCCCACAATTTTTGCGCACCGACGCGGGCGAAGTTGATGGCCGCCTTGCGGTCCATGCCTGGAGTCTGAGCAGTGTTAGAATCCAGGTCCGAGCCGGGAACCACTTGTACGCCGTCTCGTTTCCAGCGTTCATTGGTAGCCATTGGCTTTCATCTCCGTTCCATCGAACTCCCAATTCTGAGTTCATTCAACCTTTACAATACTGCAGGCGTACGGGCAGCCAGACACCGTACACCGGCTGGCCATCGTCGTCGAGGACGTACTGGCGCCCATCGGTGTTGCGGTAGACGGGCCGCGTTGTGCCGTCCGTGAATTGGCGTTCGCCAAGTTGCATAGAGTTAACTCTGGAATTGCGCGTTTCTGACCCGGACGCTCGTTAGAAGGACTCGGCTCAGCCGCCTCAATGTGCGGCGTACTCGGCACGAGCATACGACTCCAGAAAGCCACATGCCTGACAGCGGAACACGCCGATCGGAATAAGCTTTTCTTTCTCCACCTTCGTTCCGGTCCAGAAAGATTTCGCCGGTGCTCCTGGAGCCCATTGACTTACCAGTGCCCCCCCATGGGTCACGTCGAGTACAAAGCCCTGTTCCAGCTTGCCATTGCACTTCGGGCACTGCGTTGGCGTATCACTCATAGGATTCTCCCTTTGAATATTCACGAGGCAAGCTTGCCTGGCATTTGCGACAAGGCTATGCCCTGACAGCGAGGCTGGATTATCGTCGAGGCAGCCCTGCATGCCAGTGTTTTTCGGGAACGAGTCTAAGGCCGCGAAAGCGTGGACATGGAAAAACGGCCTATTTTGCAGCCTCCGCAGCAAGATGCCAACTTGCAAAAAACGGCCACTTTTCGGGAATCGGGCCGCAGATGAGACATTGCCTACCTGAAAGAGAAACCGTTATTTTGCTTCGTCTGCAAGCTTCCTCATGAGTCGGTGAACTGCCTCATCGAACCACTCGCTGACAGTTTGCTGATCTGGCGGTCGCGTGGGATCAAACCATGCAATTTGCTCCCACGGTGAAGAAGTAGGGCCTGAAAGCGGATGAGATTTGTCGCCCTTACCTGTAGTACATAGAAGTACGCAGAGATCGCCCTTTGCTCCAACATGGAATTTGCAAAAGAGGCCAACTTCCAACCCTTTAATGTCGACGACATAGGCATGAGGCAACGCGAAGACGAGTTCAATCCCATCCGGCATGGGTGGCGTCCTAACCGATGTTGGATTCCTTGCAATGCCGAATGTCGTCATCGTATGTGCAAGTCCCTGAAATCGGACCGCCATGAACCGCTCCAGACTTTGAGCCACGGGCTTGTAGTCCAGTAGCTGAAGCTTTCGATTTCGCAATCGCAAGACGGGTCCCATCTCTGTATCAAGATTGTTTCGGATCTGCGTCCTTTTTTTGCTTGTTGCTAGCCAAAAACTCGATCCGTTCAAGCAGTTCATCTGCTGTCTGGAACCGGTATTGAATGTCCACGGTAAATCCGGTGTGGAAAAGCTTTTCAAGCTGATCGCGTCTAGGATCGTGAGCGAGTAGTTCGAGCAAAGTTCTGGGTTCTCGTCCATGCGGAGGCCGATCTCGATCATCTCGCAGAAGTCCTGGCAGCACTCCCGTGAGGCAATAACAAAGGACCGCTACGATGTTGGTGACATCGCTACGAGAGTCACGACGGTCTCTGCCATGGAGAGTCGCCTCAGGCACGCTATCAGTTCGTTTTTGATAGTTTCGCCAGTGCCGGTTAGGAAGTTCTGTTCGTTCTCGCGATCGAACGACAAGCCAAGATCGAGAACCACGACGTCAGCATTTTTGAAATCACGGATCATCAAATTGGCTGGTTTCAAATCGCGATGCAGGACGTTGATCTCAGGTGAGTGCATACGAGAGATCGTTTTGGCAAGGTCGCGTGCAATTGCTAGGGAATGTTCTAGCGATAGATGACCTCCTCGCATCCACTTCCCGATCCAAGGTTTTGCCTTGGACAAACTCCATGACGATGTAAAGCTCAGTCGCAAGGTCATTCCGGTGTTGGGTGTTATGGTCCAGAATCGCCGGTATCTTTACGCCCATTTTACCTAGCGCTTCAGATTGATGGCCTCGATAGCCATCCGAGAACGGGCTTGCTCGCTACCGTCGTTGTTCAACAGCTTCAGCACTCCGCGCTGATCGGGGTTCAAGATGGAACGGACTTCTGAAAGTCCTCCCCTGACCGCCGCTCGCAAGTTGGCACTCTTGCCTCCACCTAGAATTCCATTGTTCCTCTGTCATTGCAGTCCTCTTCCTTCGCTGCCGGACAATTACTCAAACTTGATGGTTTCTGAGTAGTTCTCAGTTTAGGGCTTGCACTTGCTCGGATTCAAAAGAATTCCCAGGATAACGTTTGACAAGCCCTCAAATCCTAAGATTGGCTAGATTTCATTGGCAATCTGGGAGCACAGCGCCTCAAGATATCGTTTGGCAAGGGTTAAGAGACCTCCAAGAATCCAAGAGAGCCCAACATCATGAGCGAGCCGCGTCTAGAACACCAAACCGTCAAAGTGAAGCAACTTATCGACGATTATCGGTCGGGCTGCATCGTGATTCCAGAGTTTCAGCGTGACTATGTTTGGAAGAAAAGTAAAGCACCCCTGCTCATTGATTCGTTGTATTGCGGCTTTCCGGTCTCCTCCTTGCTTCTCTGGCAGAGTGACGCAGGAAAACCTGCTTGCGCCGAGGGATCCCCGACCGGTACGCGCAGCCCAGATGAGCTGGCTCATCGATGGGCAGCAGCGAGTGATCACGTTGGCACGGACTATGAGTGGTGACGAAGACATCGAGGTGGTCTTTAATCCGAAAGAGGATAAGTTCCGCCTCGCTAATGCTGCCACACGCAACGATCGGAATTGGATACGAATCTCCGAACTTTGGGATGACGAGCTTTATCGCCAGCTAAGGCGAAATCTTGGCGGCGGGACCGCTTCTGATAAGCGCGAAGCACTATTTGAAAAGGTTCGAGCGATTTTGGATTACGAAGTGCCGCTCGTCCGAATGGTAGATCATACATTCAAAGACGCTGTATTGGCTTTTGAACGCATCAACACGCTTGGTGTTAGGCTCAAGAAAGAGGACATTGAGACGCACACGTCGCATCCCGACATACCGGATTCATCGCAGATGAGGTTGCACCATTCCTCTCAAAACTAAAACAGCAGGGCTTTAATAGGCTCAACATCATGCACCTCTTTCGCCCCTGTGCATTGTTGCCAAACCAGACGGTCGAAATCGAACGCCACTGCACGAGTTAGAGAAGCATGAGGTTCTCTCTGCTTGGAAGGAAGCCCAGCGGGCCACAGAGCAGGCCATTGGGCTTATCAGGGGCGAACTTGGACTTGTAAATATGGATATTCTTTGGTCGGGAGCGCTGGTCGTACCAGTGATCGCACTATGCGTACAACATCGCCTCGACAACGCGATGCCAGAGGACTAATGGCTTGGTTAGCGCTCGCACGCTTTCTGCATCGTTATAGCGGATCAAGCGAAACTGCTCTCGATCAGGATCTTAGAGCCTGTCGTGATGCCGATCCGATTGGAGCGCGATTGAAGAATCTGCGACAATTTCGCCCTTCTCTTGTCGCGTTTCCCACCGATTTCTCGGGAGCATTGGCTGATAGAAGTGGACTGCTTGCGCGATATATTGCGTGCATGAACAGTGGTATCCTTGATTTTTACACCGGGACCAAGGTTCTTCTGCAAGAAAACGTTGACCGCCATCACATCCTTCCACAGCACAGTTTCCCGATCACTCTTGCGTAGCGCAGACAACGTTGCCAATATCGCGTTCATCGTTGGTGATGTGACAATCCATCGGTCAGTCCGGCCCTGAAGTGTATCTAAAGCGGCTTGGATCGAGAGTGCTTATGAGTCAATGTATTCCTGAAGATCACAGCCTATGGGCCATTGACCGTTCAGAAGACTTTTCGGCAGCGGCGTGAGTTACTCGCCGATTCTTTTAATATCTTCCTTCGAGACTCACTGCTGCAGCGCGGCTGCGTTGGTCTTGGTGACAATCGTTGTCTTTCAGATTTCTAATGGTTCCATGTCGCTCAGGGCGGTCGCAGTTGGGCCTGACCCGCCGTCTGGTTGCGAGGTCTTTCGGCGTGCAAACCATGGAGAACCGAGCCGATCCAGCCAAATGCTTTCCGGCACCAGTCATGGCCGTAGACGAAACAGGGAAAAGCTGGGCTCGCGGCGGCGAATCGCCATCTACTTTCCCAATTCGATCGATTGGGGACGGCAAAGGGTTAGGCCGGGACTCGCAAGAACTGCCCTGCGACAGGTCTGGTTCACAGCTGCACCTGCCCGGAAAAGGAAAACTGTCCTCATCACTTCTTGCCAGATAGCGCATGCTAAATCCCGCGTGGCCGAAGAAAGAGAGTTAAGCCCCCGGTACCTGCTCAAAGACCCCGGAAGGTGTGGTTAAGAACTGCACCTGCTTCGGAAAAGGGGCCCGGGTGCCTTCACTTCTTGTTCGCGTCGGCACTAGAGAATAAAGGGCATTTGCCTGAAGGTCCATTACGGGCAGCCAAATCGCATTCGATTCTTTGAAAATCAGGCTTTGTCCCTCTGCCTGGCCTCGGCAGCAAGATCCTCGAAGAGGTATACGTATTTTCCGTCGCTAGTGAAAACGCGCAAATGTCCGTCTTGCGAGACGACAAAGACGATGCAGTCTTGGACTGACCGGCAAAATCGAAACGCAGATTCATGTCTGGTTCCGAAATGGAAAAGGTCGCTCTCAAGTCGAGGCATCTTTGTTTTGAAATCGGCAAACACCCTCGTAGCCTGGTGCGCCTTGACTCTCCTTACATCGATATGCCCTCCGAACCCTAGGAGATTTAGATAAACGATCGAGTACAACACACCCGTCGATTGCCGATAAGGTTCCAGCTGCCAGTTCAGCCTGCAAGAACCGTTTGTTTCGCATCCAGTCCAACGCCGCTTGGCGAAAGGCGTCAAATTCAGTCACGGTTTTGATGCGATTGCATGCACGGAAGAATTCTGCGGCCGATTGTCCCAAGGAAATAGTTGTCGCCTTGTGTTTTATATTTATGAGATCGCAACATGCATTAATATCACGAACTATAACAAATGCCCCTCCATGCTGAAGTTCGACGCCTGTCATTAGTATCTTGTGACCAAAGTGCTCGGGTCAAAGATGTAGGCAGAATGCCTGTTTAGACTGTTGTCCGCCGCTTCGTTCAATCCACCAAGTGCTAGAACGCCATCGGCGTGCTGCCTTAGCCATTCATCAACTGGCGGGGCCAGATTAAAAGGGTCGATCGCGCGAATTCGGCCTGCGCGTAGCTCGTAAGTGCCCAACATCGTTTCGGAGATTCGCAACACTCCCGGCCCTGATATCTTAACGAAAAGCCCTGGCGTCACTCTCAAGGTGCCTAAACCAGTTTCACCAATTTCGACGTCTTCCCCTGGATCATCAGGACGATACCCTCAGTGGTCAGTTCATCGCCGTGTTCGCACACTAACAGAGCACAGTCCTGCAAGCCGACCACAGGAGCTAAACGGCGGATTGCCCTACTATCCATCAGCGTGGTCGTGGTTCGGAAAAATGCACAAGAGACGCGGCTTACCGGGCGTGTTTTGTTCACTTGACACAAAGAGACGAATCCGCGTGTTACGCCCCTCGTCCTGTTCTAGGCTTGCCTGGTAGGCTAACTCGAGGAGGCGAGTTAGACCTCTTTCCGAAATATGGGTTCTCAAAGCATTAACCGAATCCTTTTGGAAACGGTTTGCCCAGGTCCAATAACTGACGACGACATTAGTCAAGTCTTGCGGACCCGCAAAGCCGGGAGGCAATGGAGGGAACCAATCAAAATCCACATCTGATGGCATTTCAGTCATCTCGCTTTTTGATGGATGCATTCAGGCGCGATTGGGCAAAAACGGCGCTTGAGCATGTAAATTGCCACATCCTTCAATGTACACAGCCTGACTATTGGCTCCGTAGACCGACAGCAGCGAGCTTGTTTGCTCACTTAGGCTCGGGTGCATCGGCCTATGTCACTTTGGCTGCATGTGCCCTTGATATTGATTCAGTCGGCACGATCACGACGATTAGCGATTGCCAGCCATCTAGATTATCGGTGAGACGGCCGCTGTCTAATCGTAATGCACGATCGTCGAACCAATTGAAATGTGGTCGAGTTCCTGTAACGTCTAACGGGGAGATGAGATCGGTACTTTCGATAGCAGGTTTGAAGGCGTGTGGCTCCGAGCTGCACCAGCCGAGGAAACGGAAACCAGTCGTCATCACTTCCAGCCAATAACCAATCTCAGATCCTACGTGGCCGCAGGAGAGATAAGGCCCCGGTACCTGCTCTCAGAGACCGGGTGGTGTGGTAACAATCTGCACCGATCCCGGGAATGGGTCCCGTGCACTGCCGCGACTTCACTAAGCCGTGCGCCAAAACCTAGCGAACAGTCGAGAGAGGGGGTTAAGCCCCCGAGGGACCCGCCACAATCGACGGGGGGCGGTGGCTCAGAATCCAGGAAATCCGGCCGGTCGCTCTTCAAAAGATAATTCAGGGTGGCGAGGGGCGGAAATTGGAGTGAAGGGTGTCCCTTGACTCCATCAATGCGAAAAAGCCGGAAAAAGCGAGAAAACAGGGGAGAAATAGGCCGGAATCAACCGGGAAACGAGCGCGGAAGAGGGCGGGAACAAGCGGAAAACAAGCCGGTTGACGCCTCTTGTTTAGGTAAAGAAGGCGATTCGAGTTGATTCGAAAACGAGCTGGCCGCGTGCTACAGCACGCGACCAACTCTTAACACAAGTTCCCTGATAGAGAGGGTTCCTCATGTCTGGATTGAGCGTATTGGAGCGCAGCCCGTCAGTCAACGGCATGGCCAAAAGGCCAGCAAAGAAGCCGAAAACGAGCAAGAAACAGCGCTGCAAGGGAATGAAGCATGCGCGCCGCCTGGCATGCACCGTGGGCGCTGTCGGCGTTGGCGTGCTGGGCTTGTCCGTGGCGCATTGCACGGAGTCTATCGGCCTGCTGACCGGCTCGCATTGGTGCTGTCGGGATTGCTGGCCATCGGCATCGACGCGGGCATGGTCACAAGTGAGTTGGCGGAGTTGGCGTCGCACGGCACCAAGGCAGGCGAGCGCGTCCGCCCGTGGGCTTGCGGTTACACGGTGGCCGCGGTCTTGCTATCCGTCCTTTTGAATGCCTATGCGTTCGGCCTTCATGCCGCGCCTGGCATGACGTGGGCCGCATGGCTGCTGGGCGCTGTCATTCCCGGCTTGGTCTACGCTCTTGGCCGCGTTGCTGGCCATCTCTGGCAAGCTGGCGAGTAAATCCCCCGTTCTTTCTACCCAATTTCAACCCTGATTCCGGAGATATCGCGATGCGTTTGACACTACTTGAGCGACGGCTGGCGGCTGCGGTCGGCTATATGGCAATGTCCGGGCGGAATGAGGACGCAAGGCGGCTGGCATTCCGCTGGACCGCGTGGTTGGAGCGGCAGACGGTTGTGGTGACCGTCCCATTTGGCTGGGACCACGTTTAGCCCATGTTCTGCTAACTGATTCCCCCCTGTTTCGCCCCTCATTCTCCCTTGTTTCAACCCTGCTTTTCACGGGTAGGCGCCTTTCCGGACAAGTCCGGACACCTGCCGGCCCCGTCGCAACCCTTTCGGAGTTTCGAGCATGACAACACTATTCCGCCGCCTCTTGCAGAACACTATCGGCCGCGCACGTGGGCCGATGTTGTGGGCCAGGACAAAACAGTCTCGCGCGTTAAAGGCGCTGCAAGAGCGCTCTGGCTTGGCGGGCCGCGCTTTCTTCCTGTCTGGCCAGAGCGGGACCGGCAAAACGTCAATCGGCCGTTTGATTGCTGCCGAAGTCGCGAGCGAATGGGACATAGAAGAGCTAGACGCGGGCGGCGCTGTCCGTTGCTTCACTTCGCGAGATCGAGCGCAGCCTATCCGTGCGCGGCATGGGGGAAAAGGGCGGCGCGCTGTCATCGTCAACGAAGCGCATGCCCTGCGCAAGGATGTTATCCGCCAGCTTCTGGTATCCCTTGAGCGCATCTCTGGCCATGTCGTTTGGATCTTTACTTCGACGACCGAAGGAACGGACTCACTTTTTGAAGATTGCGACGACGCAAGCCCCTTGCTCTCGCGCTGCATTCGCCTTGACCTATCCCGTCGCGACCTGGCCCGCCCGTTCGCAGAACGTGCCAAGGCCATTGCCGAAAGCGAAGGCTTGGACGGCAAGCCAATCGAGCGCTACGTGAAGCTTCTCCAGGAATGCCGCAACAACTTCCGCGCAGCTCTTCAAGCAATCGAAGCCGGCGAAATGATCGGTTGACGGCGCTGGCCTTTAGTAAGCGCCCGCTCGAATGCGGGCGCTATCTCCGTCTTCTTTCGCCCCTTGTTTGCATCGTGTTTTCTTACTGTTTCAACCCATTTTGAGGAATGCATCCATGACTACGGCAACCATCGAACGACGCGAAGAGATCCAGGCAGAAGCCCTTTCGCGAGCGGTAAGCGGGCAAACCTTCACGAACTGGCCCGCCATTTTTGAGGGCTTCATCGCAAAGGGGATTCCCGAGCACGAAATCAAGCCCCGCGAAAACGTGTTCACTTACAACGCCTGGCGGGCGCTGGGCCGGCAAGTGCGGCGCGGCGAGCATGGCGTCAAGGTCGTCACCTTCGTAACGGCCAAAGGCAAGGAAGACAAAGACGGCGTTGCAACGAATGACCTGGACGGAACCGACAAGCCGAAAGCGGGCGGGACTGCGCCGCCCTTGGATGGCAACCGTCTTCCATATCTCACAAACCGATCGAATCGAGAAGTGACAACCTGGCCTGTTGTGGGGGAACGGATTCCCCCCTTTCTCTGGTGTGACATGAAAAGGACTGAAGTGTACCGGGCAGCTCGAAACGCTCACGCGAAATGGTTTCACTCCATGAAAGTAACCTTCGATGACAAGCCGGCAGACGATGGCCAGAGCGACGCCTACGCGCCAAAGCCTTGCCTGGCTTTGAAAACGTGGCAACGCCGATTCAGGGCTTGTTGTGGGCAGACATCGGCGAACCCGGCAAGCGTAAGCGCCCGAAGGCGCAACGTGAAGACAAGGGGCAAAAACTATTTGACTGTCAGCCCAAAGCCGAGCGAAGGCCTATCCGGCACGGTGTCTGCTACGCCTGCGCCACCCCTTATGCCGCAAATGATGGCTTTTGCGACGTATGCAACCGCCAAACTTCTGAACCAAAACGAGGATGAAATGAACTACAGATACGCAATCGACCGGGGCCGAGTGACAGTGACATTCGACGCCAAGCCGGCAGACAACATTCGCGTCATGCTCAAGGCTTCCGGCTTCCGCTGGGCGCCCGGCGCTGGCTTTTGGTGGCGCCGTCGCGTCGAAGGCGCGGCCGATTTCCTGGCGGCGCTGATCGGCGCTTTAATCCCGGCAAGCCAGATGGCGCTTGCTGGTCATGCCAAAACCCTGATGGGTTCTTCCGGCCGCAAGGCGCGGCCACTCCCGTTTATTGCAACGAATGCTGGAAGCGCCTGCAACAACCCAACGCGGTTGACCTCGCCTATGAGGATAGCTGCCGCGAAGCCTGCGGACTGTAACGCGATCGGCTGATGTTCAGCCGGTCCGAGTGATTCCTGTCTCAACACTTTTGGAGATTCTGCAATGTCGAAGGCTTTGAAGATTGGCCAACGAGTCACGCTCTTAAAGATTGACGACTGCTTGGCCATGACGCACAGATACGAGCTTGAAATCCGATCCGCGATTGATCCCGAACGGGTCGGCTATGAGGGGCGCAAGCAGCGCGTCGCCACCATCCGCCAGCGCGGGAAACGCAAAGAGCAGTATCTCGACTTGGCCGAGGACGACATCTTGCTCGACGGCTGGGAAGTGCCCTTCCGGACCGATACGGAATGCGGTGGCGTATGGGCAGGCAACGCCTGCTTTAACCTCGTGGGCGATCCCGAGGCTATCCGCCACTACATCGAAACGCGGGCCGCATTCCCCATCTCGGACACCGCCAAGGCCAAGATCATCGTTGCCAGGGAACCGCGCACCACCTGCAGCGAAGAAGGAACGGCGCTGCTCTATCCGGACATCGAAACCCATCACGCGGTAGTCAACCAGATGAAAGAGGCGCTCGCGTAAGCCGGCCCCTACTTCACTGCTCTCGCGCCCAGAGAGCAGGACAGTAGCGGCCGGTCCGCTTTTGCGCGTCTCACCAGGCACCATCAACCCGAGGAACCCATGACTACGATTGCCGTTTGCTATGCTCGTTTTTCCCCGAGGCCAACACCCGAGGACTGTGATTCTGTCGAGAAGCAATTAGACCGGACCCGAGCCTATTGCAAGGGCCACGGCTATGAAGTGTTCGCCGAGTATCACGACAAGGATCTATCCGGCGGGCGGGCCGACAACCGGCCTGGACTGCAAAAGGCGATCGCGGCCGCATGCAAGCGCCAAGCTGTCTTGGTCGTCTATTCGCTTTCCCGTCTCGCGCGATGCACGAAAGATGCAATCGACCTCGCCGAACGACTGAACGCGGCCGGCGCTGACCTCGCCGTCATACAGGAGAACGTCAACACGCGCTCGCCGATGGGCCGATTCATCTTCACGCTATTCTCAGGCTCGCCCAGCTTGAGAGAGAGCAGATCCAAGAGCGCACTTCGAGCGCCATGCTGAAACACCAAGCTAACGGCCGACGCATGACAAGAGCGGACCGATGCCCTTACGGATGGCGACCCGATCCGAACGCGCCCGAACGCCTGGCCGAGGATGCCGAGGAGCAGGTTACCATCGAGCGAATTCGCCAAGCCCACAAGAACGGCGGGGGATTCCGTGAGATCGCCCGAATGCTTGATCGTGCCGGAATCGACTGCCGAGGCGGGCGCGGTTGCATACGACCATCCGCTCGATTCTGAGAAGGGCCGGGCAACTTGCGGAATCGGCCTGAGATCCTCCGGTCGCATAACTCGCATCGACTCGCACCAAACCACAATGCCTCCGAGCGTCCCGAAGACACGGGATTATCGGAGGCGACTTCTTTTGCGGATGGCATTTGCCAAAGGGATTTCGGCCCTCTGGCGCTTTTCGGCCGACTTGGGCCAGGCCAACGCATGAGGACGCGACCTGAGCCGTTTACGAGGCTTTATCCAGGATGGCCATGATTGCCAGGCGATCGGCAGGCGAAAGTGAGGGCCAGGCTTCGACGAGACGCCCTAGGTCAGGATCAGGGCCTACGCATCAAATGTTCACTACATTAATGCTTTTGGACAACACTTCTTCGAGGAAATCGGTTGAGACCATTGCCATCACTTGCTTGCATGCGATACTTCGCCGGTTCGGATGACGTTTCAAGAGGGTCAAAGCCAGCCGACGCAATGATGCCAGGTTTTGTCCGCCATTCCGTCTGCTCACTCGATTGTTGTCTTCACCAAAGGATACATCCAATTGCCAATGGAGATTGTTTTCTATTCCCCAATGATTGCGTAGCGCCATCCCATAGGTGCGAGCGTTGGCCTTGCGGCTGCCTATGAAAAAGCGACACTCTTCACTGGTTTTCCCTGCCACGCAGCGCTCACTGTAACACATGCCGATCACCATCAGCGCCGGCCAGGCCGCAAACACTTCTTGCCCCTCTGGAACCTGCATCACCGTGTACGATCGCCGTTCCTCGCGGCCGTGTCCTTTGTCAAACGTCTCATAGGTGTCAACCTTGTGACCCTGGTAGTCCTTTTCCTCCGCCTCTAAGAAGCACGCTCCGATAGCCTCGGCCAAATTCGGCTGATTGTCCTTTACCGTCAACACATAATCGCCGCCTTGAGCTACAATCTTCTCGGCTATGTCCTTTTGGCAACCTATGGCATCAATGGTCACCAGAGCTCCGTTCAGGTCCAATAAATCGAGCAGGCGTGGTATGGCCGTGATCTCATTGCTTTTGTCCTCAATGGCAACTTCCCCCAAGGACAACTGTTGCTCACTGGCCCAAGCATGCTGACCAGGTGCAGCGGTTTCCATCCGCACGGCGAATATCCCGAACCGCGCAAGGTCTTACCATCGATAGCAATGTGCTTGATCTTCAGTCCGTCCGCCAAAGCGGCTGTCCAGGAGCGAAAACACTTCCGAAAGGCCCCCGGCTCCAATCGTTCAAATACCCTCTCCAGCGTATCGTGGGAGGGAATGCCGCCTTGCAAAGCCAGAAACTTTTGCAACCAGGACCGCCGGTTCTGGCCGCAGGCTTCGATCTGCTGCCAATCCTGACAGCCGCAAATCGTGCCGCAAATGGCGATGGCGACAAGGTCGATGAGCAGATGCCGACTGCGACCACGCACACGCGGATCCTTCAATTTCCCAAAGTGCCGGCGAATGGAGAAGAGAGGAGTAACCATGTGCATCCTTCCCGAAAGACAGGGGGAGGTCCAAAACTCCGTACCAATCCTAGGGGTGTACACTTGACTACGACAATCTCCTGCGAATAATTCAGGCGAGATTTGATGCGTAGGCCCTGGGTCAGGATCGAGGCCGTTTTGGTCAGAATCGGGACCAACTGCACCGGATTGTGCACCGCCTGAAAATCGTGTATTCTGTAAGTCCTTTGCAAAATTGGACGTTCCGTCGATTGTGTCGAGTCCCTCCGGGGATGTTTGGCCATCTTGACGGGTGATAGATCCGTTCATGGCAGGCGTAGCGGAATTCCCAAGAGTTCCGATTTTGCGTCACGCTTCAAGGTCGGAGACTCGGCCGCCGGAAGTCTGGCGACTTCCGCTACCTAAGAAGCACCAGAGGATTCCTGTAGCGGCACTCGTCAGAGTTCCGATCTTCAGGCAGCAAATGCTTTTTCCGGGGAGCTATCCAATGGGACCGGTAGAAACCGTCATTCTGATAGTATTGGGTATAGCGTTCTGGGCACTCATCGTCGCCATTCCGCTCATGGTCTTTCGGCGTATAGGCGATCTCCGGCGCCGGGTTGCTCATCTCGAAATTGAGCTGCGTTTGATGGCGGAGCGATCGCGGTAGGAGGCAGCTGGATAACGTCGGGAAAGGGCTGTCATTGTCCGAAACGCGGCCTTAGCTCGACGAAGAGGCAGGTTAGCCTCAATGAACATACCCCGTTTGGCGGCATCAATTCAAGAGTGCCCAAGGCCGAATTCTCGACTCCCATGACTGTTCCTCGCCACCAATGGTTAAGTCCGCACTCCCCTTTGGCGGTTGCGCGGCTGTGGTTGGGAGTGCTCCTCCTTGTGCCGCTTGCTGCCCTCGGACTCTATATTGCCCTGTCTTTTTTTCCCGCCGACCAGTGAGCTCCGCCATCGCCCAGGCGGATCGGCTCGATCCAGGCTGGCGCATCCAGGATCTCGAAGCAGCGCCAAGCGGGTTGCCGACGATCAGAATGCCTCTCTCGTGCTCATTCACTCGCGAACCCTGTTGCCAAAACGATGGCCGTCTTACGAATCACCCGTGAGTCAATCCTCCTACTCGCGTGAGGAATGCGAACGCCTGAAGCTGCTTGCTATCGCAGGAAGCCCCGCCGCAAGAGTTGTTGCCAGCCGACGCAGTGGCAGCACTCCGGCATGAGGTGCAAGCCGCCCGGGCATGTCTGGACGAATCGCGGCGTGTGTTAAAACTCTCAGGCGCCGGAACCCACTCATCTACGCGAAAGACTGGTATGACGCCAACTTAGACGCGTCGCAAAGACTGAGGTACACCGCGCAAGTATTCCGAGTCGAAGCGATGCTGCAGATCCAAGAGAACGACTTGGAGGGCTCGCTCGAATCGTCGCGAGCCATCATGCACATTGCGCAGGCTACGGGAGACGAACCGTTCCTTGTCTCTATGCTCATTCGCATGTCGATGCGCAGGACGGCCCTGCGCACCATCGAGCGTACGCTCGCCCAGGGAGAGCCGGCGCGTCGACATTGGCTGCATTGCAGCAAGCCTGGCAAGAAGAAAGTCAATTCCCCCTGTACCTAACTGGTATACGCGGCGTGCGAGGAACCAGTTACGCACTCATAGCGGCCGTAAAAAATCGATCGATTACTCTGGTCGAGCTTCAAAACGAGCTCGATCTCTTGTGCTTCCCCAAGTGGAGCAAGGAATACATTTCCCTGGTGGAGTTTTATTATCTGGACGCGTTGCAGACGCACGTGCAGGCAACGGTTTTGCAATTCCAGAATCGGCAAGTGGAAGTGGCCAAGTTGCCGCCCGAAGAGCAAGTAAAGGAGTGGCCGGCATTGGCCGCAGAGCAGCAGCAATTGCCTTGGATTGGCCGACAACTCACGGCGGGTTCATTGAGTATTACGGATGCATTCGTCGCCCACCTGGCCGAGTGCGTCGCCTATTGTCGCGCTTGCCGCCGAACGTCTACCGTCAGGCGCGGGGCCGCTGGCCGGCGAAGCTTTTAGATCTGGTTCCAGAGTTCCTGTCAGCGCCGCTGCTTGATCCGTACACGGCCAAACCGCTGATCATGCGCCGCACTTCGGACGGGTTGATTATCTATTCGGTCAGTTCCGACGGCGAAGATAACGGCGGCAATCTGCGCCGAACTATCGCGCCCTGGGTAGTGATGTCGGTGTGCGGCTTTGGGAAACAGCCAAGCGCCGCCAACCACCGCGAGAGCTGGAACCTAACAAGTGATTATGATGGCAGGAAACAAAAGAGGCGCAACATAGATTAACCGGTTTCTCGGAGTTCATCGTTTGAGGAGTGTTAACGAACTGAGCATTAAGGGCATCTCCAGATCATTTGAGACTAATCAAATTCCGCCGTTTTCTCATTGCCATTCCGCGTAATCCAGGCCCGGATATCTTTGGCTGGCGTTGTGACTTTTATGGCTCTCACGCTGCTATCCACCATTCCCGCCATGAAAGACTCGGGAACCGTTTTGCCACGCAAGGCACCCAATTTCGGTAGGTTTTCAGTTGGATTGAACCTCAAATCGGTAGGCTGCGTCCAAGAGACGGCGTCTCGAGATTCTACCACCAAGAAGGTCGATGAGATGCCGTCAGGAAAATCTTCAGGCGACTTAAGCGCTCGGCCAGCTTCAAATGCCGTCCCGGGGCCAACAAAAACTTGGTAATGAGTATGGTTTGGAATAGCGGCAATGTTATCGGCCTCGGAAAATCTTGGGCATACGATCAGCCAAGCCCCTATTGTGCGGACTATTCCAAGGCTTATCGAGTTGAAACTGCGCGAACAACTCGTTCTGTTCGAGGTACGGCAAGATCAGCACACGCCAACTGTGCAGAGGAGTCCCGTCTGCAGTGCGCAGAACGGCCGGGGGAAGAGTACCGTGTTCTTGCTGATAACTTTGAATGGCCAAGCAAATCTGCTTCAGATCGTTCGCGATCATCATTCGCGGCGCATATCGCCGCATTGAGGTCGCACCAACGTCAAACGCCGTGGCCAAGCCAAGTGCGACAAGCAGGCCCAATGGCGCAAAGAACGTCGTTCGCGTGATGTGTTCGCGCCAGATCTCTCGACTCATGAACCAGACAAAAAACCAGGGAACGATGGTGACCAGAGCAATGATTCCGAATGGAATACCATGAAGATCAACATCTTGTTCAATTTTCCAGGTGCAAACGACCGCCAGGCAACCCACCGCGAACACAGTAAGGCGAATGCAGTACTTGGCCGAATTGTTTTTCATAGGAAAGGTGTTTGTTAGATTTCAGCTTAACTTGAACACCGGAATAACTTCGATCTCCAATCCGGGCTCAGGAATGCGAACCAGAAAAAAAGGCAAATCACTGTTTTGTTAGAGTCCATTCTTCGGCCATCTCACGCGTGAGTTCCCGATTCGAATTCCAGATTCCAGGCCATCGACCTAGAAATGAATGGTCGTCAACAGCGTCCGAGGTCCAATCAACTAGCTTTCCCGATTTGTCGAAAACGTACATTGGTGGACCGGGTGGGGCCGTAAGGTATGCGGACGGACCTTCGATTCTAAGGTAATTGCTGCCCTCGTGTTCAATGACGCCAAATCGCATGGGGGTCGGCATGGTTTCCAAGTGGTGAGCAAGCGAAAAGCCAGAAAGGTGAAGCCTGCGGAATTGGCGTTTCGCCAAGAAAGCCCAACCAGCACAAGGGAGGACTAGGATAAATAATAACACCAGCAGGGTGGACATGGCGACTTCCTCCACATCATTTTAATTCACTGCTTCACCTTCCACCGCAGCACGCTCAACGACAGCGCCGGAAACCGAAAATCAAATTTCCCCGACGCCGCCGCCAACCGAGAGCTCACCGCCGTAATCCGTTCAGGCTCCTCGAAGCTGTTGGTCACGTCGGGCTCGCCTGCCTTCTTCCGATCCGCCAGGGTCCATACTTCCACTTCTTGTCTACTGTTGCCAAACGCTGTGAGATCGATTGGCCGAGTGATATCAGTGAGGCCGGAGTTGATGGCGAACAGGGTCACGGTCTTGCCATCGGCGGAAAGTGTGGCGCTCACGTCGGGCTTGAATTGTGGCGACAGTGTGGAATCGATTTTGAGAGGCCGATTGCCAGCAAGTGTGGCGTAGAGCTGTTGAGCATAATAAGTCGGCGTCTTGTACAGGCGGTGATTGTCCGTCTGGATGATTCCGGAGCAGAAGCTGTTCGTCAGGTTGGAGCGATTGGCGATTTCCACCGCATCGCAGTGGCGGTGCAGAAGATTCTGATAGCGCGAACAGGCCAGGGCGTTTTCCAAGGTCCAGAGTCGAGCCCGTGTCGGTCCCCAGTCCCCTCCGGTCGTGTTCCATTCCGTCACTGCAAGCCGGATCGGTTTTTGCGGCGACAGGTTCCTGCACAGATTTTGCCGCGGCGACCAGGTTCCGCTCCGTTCCGCCAAGGTCGCCGCAATCATAATGGTGCGGGCACACATAATCGATGTAGGCTCCGGCCCCTGTTATCACTCCCGCCGTCGGGTAGCTGGACATGAGCGTGATTGACGTGTCAACTTCCTTCATGGCTTTACAAAATGTCGGCAGACGGGCTTCATAGTACTTGCCCGATCGTTCGTTGCCGACTTGCCAATACTTGACGTGATAAGGTTGGGGATGGCCGTTGGCAGCGCGAAGCTTGCCCATCGGAGTTGTTATTGGACCGTTGAAGTATTCGACCTGCTCGGCGGCGTCCTTCGGCGTGCGTCCCGCAACGCGAACGCACAAGAGGGGCTCCGCATCGACCAATTGGCAGAACTGGACAACCTCCTCCAGCCCAGGCCCGACGGGCTGCAAGCCGCCCAGGCTCGAAACGGTTTCCGCTTGTCGGGATCTCCAATGGTGTTCTTCCAGTCGAACTCGCCAAAGCCAGGTTCGTCCAAGGCGCTGCCGCCAAAGCGAATAATCCCAGGCTTAAGGGCCTTTACCGCTGCGACGACGTCGGGCCTCCAGCCGCCGATGGCGTCTTGTGGCATCAGAGAGACGTTGTCGATCCAGAGCGTGCCCGGGCCGTTGAATGAAATGGATAAGGTTGCGTTGGTTTCCGTGACAGAAGGAACGAGCGGAACAGAAAACTTCATCCATCGATCGGAAAAAACAACGGTCCCACCGGCGATGACCTTGCCCTTGCTGTGCAGCGTGACGTGTGTGGGATGAGTGACGCCTTGTTGTCTTAGGTAGCAACTGAATTTGCATGGCTTGCCCGCTTCGACTGCGATGCCGTCTTGAGATATGCCCACCGTGCAAGGCGTGTCGCCTGTCACTTTGATGCGTTGGCAATACTCGCCGCTGACGGCATTTTTGCGGTCTCGCGTGTATTCGGCCCGATTGGTGGCGCCGCTGGGATACCACGGTTTTTCATGGAAGTCAGTCTCGCGCAGATAGGCGAATTTGTAGGGAGTAAGGCCCTCGAAGCCGCCGTCATAAACCTTTTCCGCCCACATCCCGGGCACGAGAGTGCAAAGATATTCGATGAACTGGCCATATTGATAAGGGCTGATTGTGCCCGGGCAAACTGCATCCGCGGTGACTTTGATAGCTGCCGAGCTCGAATCGATCTCGCGTAAATTCAAATCGGCGAACCACGCCGTGCCCGTGCCTTTCCCGAAGCCGGCAAAGAAAACCACGATGCGCGTGAGGCCGCCGGGCGGAGCTTCGAAATCGACTGCCAATTCGGTCCATTCGGTGTCGCCGCCATGATTTGTCCCGGTGGCGATCGCCTTGCGGCCGACTGGTTGCTGAATCTGCAACGTGCCGAAGACGCGGGCTCCGTGGACGTCCAAACCGCGGGTGCGGACCCAGCCCGTGAGATGATAAATGCCGCCGGGCCGAAGCTGAATTTCCTGCGCCAGGGCGGTATCGGTTAGCTCCGTCGCGGAAATGCGCAACGCCGGTTTTCCGTTATGGACAATCTGGCTGTCTCGTTCGATCACGGGCTTGGAACCGAAAACCGTAAGTTCCCAGCCCTCGGTGGTTGCTGCAAAATCCCGGTTTTTGAGGACGACATCGCCCGCGGCACTGGCTCCTTGAGCCCAGGCTAAAAGGAAGAGGGCGACAAGGGAAACTCTGCCTAACATCAGTTTAATCCTCGAAACGGCTATCGACGTATCTCAGTAATATCGCAGAGCTTCCACCGTCATGCCAGGAGTTTTTCAAGCAGAATTGGGCCTAATTAGCGCAGCCGGCAACAGGCATCCATAGAATAGTCCCGCCCACTTGATGGATGTGGGAGAGGCGCCAAGGTGGCTGTACTCTCCCGAGGTTTACCTCATGGAGGTTTGTGTTATGCAGCGTTTCTTCGGTTTCTGTGTGGCGACGGTCGCGGCTTTGGCCCTCTGCACTGCGGGCGCCAATGCTTGCCATCGCGGGCATCGTCATCACGGTTGCGCCACCACCTGCTGCGCCCCGGTAACGCCGTGTTGCCAAGCAGCTCCCTGCTGGCCAAGCCCCGCGCAATCACGTGGCGACGGGCTGCGGCTGTGGTTCTTACACGGCTGCCACCTATGTTCCTGCCGCTCCCGGCATGGTTGTCGTCGAGTCGGGCATCACTACAGCTACCGGCCGTCGTCCAGTACGCACCCGCCAAGTAAGGCGAGCGGCTAACATCGTTGGCGATCACTTTCCTCTTTTAGGCCGGGGCAAAATCCCCGGCCTTTCCATTTTTAAAGGCATCCGACGGGGCATCTCTTGGCAAACGTCCTTATTAGGACGAGGGCAATAACAAGTTCGGGAATGACATACATCTGTCACATTCTGGGCCAGACGCGCAAGTCCTGAAGTTGCGCTTTTTTGGTTGGCGAGACCAGAAACCCCCCTGAAGACTCCTGCCGGCTTGTCCGGCAGGTGAATCAGTTCGCCGGCTAGAATCTTCAAATGCGCATCCTTCTGCGACCCCTGCCGGCTCGTCCGGCAGGTGAAGGAGTTCCTGCGGCTAATGTTCAGCGAGTGAACTTTCTCACCTGCCGGGCAAGCCGGCAGGGGCCGCGGACAAAGATCGTCGGTCCCCATTAGCTGCCGAACTTATTCACCTGCCGGGCAAGCCGGCAGGGGCCTGAGAGCGCGGTTCTTTCTGCCCACGGCCTTAGTATCGAGGGATGTTCGCGTCGATTTCTCCCGACCAGGCATCGATGCCGCCGGCCAGAGAATGGACTTCGTTAAAGCCATTCTGTTCGAGAAAGTGGGCGGCGGTTAAACTCCTCACGCCGTGGTGGCAATAAGTAACGATCAAGGCGCCGTCCGGCGGATTCACTTCTGGTAGCCGTTTCGGTAATTCATTGAGCGGGACGAGCACGCTATTCGGTAACGCGGCGATTTCGTGCTCCCAGTGTTGGCGCACGTCGATCAGGTAGACCGGCCGTTCCTGCTTTTAGTTTGTCGGCCAAGTCGCGCACCGAGATTTGCTGGATCATGCTCGCCCCCACTCCTATGATTCAAGTTGCGGCTTGGTCGCCTCGATACGTGCGTCTTCTGCACGGTTTGGTGTTCAGCCAAAGGAGTCGTCATGTCGGAATCTAAACTTCCTCCTTATCCAGAAGAGCAGATAAAAACAAAGCTGGCCACCTCAGGTTTATCGGAATGGAAGCTGGAAGATGGCTGGCTGCGACGCAAATACACCACGGATGGCTGGCCGATCACGCTCATGCTCGTCAACGCCATCGGCTTCATTTGCGAAGCGGCCGATCATCATGCCGACCTGGCCGTGAGCTGGGGCAAGCTTTGGGTCAAGCTGCAAACGCATTCATCTGGCGGCATCACCGATAAGGATTTCGAGCTAGCTCGCAAAATCGAAGACGAGGTTCTCTGGCGGCCCAAGGGTGGGGCGCTGCAAGGAACTTCGGGAAAGTTTGTGTCGGGACGTTGATGCAAACTGGGTAGGCCTCATTTGTTACTCCCCTGCTGCGAAAGGTCATTCATGCTTAAGCGTTGGTTCTGTTGCTTGACTGGTTGGCTGCTCCTGGTTTCTGTTGGGCACGCCGCCGACGAAACCATTCTGCTCTGGCCCAAAGGCGCCCCTGGAGCAATAGGCGAAGAGCCGGCCGATAAGCCGTCAATTACCATTTACGCTCCCCCCGCCGACAAGGCCAACGGCGCCGCCATGGTGGTTTGCCCGGGAGGAGGTTACGGTGCGCTGGCAATGGATCACGAAGGGAAGCAGATTGGGGAATGGCTCAATAAGCATGGCGTCAAGGCGTTCGTGCTCAAGTATCGCATCGCTCCTCGTTATCATCAGCCGGCCCCCATGCTGGATGTTCAACGAGCAATTCGGCATGGTCCGCTCCCATGCGACGGATTGGGGCGTCGATCCGAAGCGCATTGGCGTTTGGGGATTTTCCGCGGGCGGCCACTTGGCTTCCACGGCGGGAACTCATTTCGACAGCGGCAAGGCCGATGCGGCGGACCCCATCGATCGCGTTAGTTGCCGGCCCGACATTATGGTTTTGGCGTATCCGGTCATTAGCATGGAGCCAGGCGTAACGCACGGGGGATCGCGAAATAACTTGCTGGGGAAAAACCCCGACCCCAAGCTGGTCGAGTTCTACAGCAACGAGAAACAAGTCACCGCCAAAACGCCGCCGACGTTTCTCTTTCAAACGAGCGCCGACACGGCCGTGTTTCCCGAAAACAGCATCCGGTTTTATCAAGCTCTGCTCAAGAACAAGGTGCCTTGCGAAATGCACATTTACGAAAAGGGCCGGCATGGGGTGGGCTTGGCCCCTGGCGACCCGGTTTTGAGCACCTGGCCCGATCGGCTGGCAGCGTGGCTGGAAGTGCACGGTTTCTTTCACAAGAGCTAAAGAACGATTTACACCGATAAGTAAAGTGGTAAAGTAGATGGTAGTAGGTAATCGCCCGGAGAGCCCGAACCGCCCCTAGAGGAAGCATGCCATGTCAGGTGAAGTACAGGTGCTGCCGCCTATCGCCGTCATCTACAAGAAAGAAATCCTGGAGTCCGGGCTGCTGGCGCTATCCCACTGCCGCAGCAGACGGAAGTCAATCCGGCTCAAGTTCGAGAAGTCGATCAGGTTTTCTCGGACAAAAACCAGGAAGCTGACCGCGTGACTGGACTGATCGGCATGTATACGGGAGTCATGCTCCTCCACGATTTGGCAATCGAGGCGTTTGCACCAGGAGCCGGCGAATTCGAAGAAGACGAGTTGAACGCGAAGCCGCGGCTCGAGCCCAAGGGAGAAGAGCCAGAAGAGGTCTAGATTTGTTTGTTACCTTAATGCAGCGATTACGAGCGGCGGGCTTGATGCCCGCCGTTTTTGTGTTTCAGGAGTGTATTCATCCTGGAAACGCAAAACGGGCCAAGCATAAGTAGAAAATAAGTCCAGCGGGCATAAAACCCGCTGCTCGTTTTTGGGCCGCTGAATTTAGCAGGAGCTCAGTGCTCTGGGACGGCCCCGATGATGACGCGGACTTTTTGGCCGATTTTGAGTGGGGCTTGACCGGGGTCGAGATCGACGATGGATTCGATCGTCCGCAAGTCGTTGAAGGTCAGGGGCTCTAGTGTACGCCTGGGCTGGTAAATATCGCCGATGGAGCGGACGATCCCGTGCCAGGTTCCCGCTACGCTGACGTCGTCTTGAATGAGAACCTTCATACCTACCTTCACGCGCGAAGCATACTCCTGCTCCACTTCCACCCGGACGATGCGCGGTTTGTTGGGACAGAAGCTGATCGCTGAATGCAGAAGCTGAGGAGCCACCATTTCGCCTTTGCCTACCAACAAACGCATGACGGTCCCATCTTCCGGGGCCTTCAAACTGCACTGCTCCAAAGCAAGCTGCGCCTGCTGAAGGGTGGATTCTTTGGCGGCAACGTTCGCCTGTGCTTTTAGAATCTCGTTCGCCGGGTCCTTCAATTTGATTTCGCCAGCTTTTCCAATTCAGCAGACCAGCTGGCTTCAGCAGCTTTCATCGCGTGTTGTGGCCCCAACAAGTTCCTCGGGCGCCGCGATATTTCCTTTTGCCAATTCTTCCGCGCGAGTAACCTTAGATTCAGCAATTCCTCGGGCCTGGGCCATGGCCTCGATCTTCTTTTGCTGCTGGGCAATTAAAATCTGCTGCAGCTCGGGGCGCTTTTTTGGCATCTTCGAGATCGGCACGCGCCGCTTTGAGGCCGGCTTCCGCCAACTGGACGACGTATTGCGCCTGGCGGTCGTCGAGGCGAAGGAGAACCAGTTCCCTCTTTGACGAGCTGATCTTCCTTGACTGGGAGCTCGACAATTTGCCCGGGTATCGAAGGGTTGAGCCCGAGAACCGAGCCTTCCACGTCGACTTGGCCACGGCAGACCACACCATCGGATTGGATGATCGGTTTGCTCATCGCGGGGATGGGAAGATCGGGCATCACGAACTGGTCGTCGCCGGCACGCGAGTGCACTACCCAGACTGCTCCACCCGCGGTGGTCACCAGCACGGCAATCCCCAAGAACCAGATTCCCCAGGGTCGGTTTGCCTTGCTCATGGAACGCTCCACAGTTGATGATCGTGTGCCTGCTCCGGTTCGAGCATGCAGCCGTCCTCCATGTGATAAACTCGGTCCACCATGGGGACGATACGCGAATCGTGCGCGACCACCAGGACTGTAGTGCCTCGATCACGGGCGGCGGACCGCAATAACTCAATGACCTGTTCGCCATGCGCCCAATCGAGGGCGCGAGTGGGCTCGTCGGCGAAACAAAACATCGGCTCTTTGACGATGCTCGGCCGATGGCCACGCGCTGTTTTTCGCCGCCCGACATTTGGGCGGGCCGCAGATGGAGCTTCTTGCTCAAACCGAGGGTGCTCAGCATGGATTCCGACCGCTTGCGGGCTTCACGGCCGCCCATCCCTTCGCCCCAACGGAGGACGATCTCGAGTTGTTGCAGGGCGGTCAGCGCGGGGAAGAGATTGTATCCCTGGAAGATGTAGCCAAAATTCTGCAAGCGGAACTCTTGCAGCTCCTTCTCGGACATGGGCCCCAGATCTTTCCCCAGGCAGTGCACTTCGCCGGCATCGGGTCGAAGGAGGCCTGAAAGCAGCGCGAGCAAGGTCGATTTGCCGCTTCCGGAGGGGCCCATGAGCAAGGAGATTTCGCCAGAGTAGATCGAAAGGGACACATCCTGCACCGCGGTGGCAAGCGTTTCACCGCTGCCGAATGTTCGGAGCAAACCGCGAGCTTCTAAGGCTGGTTTCTCAGACGACATGCGGCCTTTTCCTCGATTGCAAATCTTGACGCAGTTAGGGCCGCCTGTACCGAATCCGTGGAACAGGCATCGCGAACAAGCTGCTCGCTCATTATCGGAGCAATGTAGCCGGTTCAACCATTCGAAGCGATCTTAAGGCTGCCACCCCCGAAATTAACGCCATCGTAATCGTCACGCAAATGGCGGAGGCCAACAACCACCAGCGCAGCTCGATCTTGGCCCCGGCAGAATCGGCGGCCCACTTGAGTGCATAAACCGTGGGCAGGGCAAAGAGATGCGCCAAACACGCCGATCCAAAAGGACTGAGCCAAAACCGAAAGCGCCATTCCGCCAGCGTGGAATGCCCAGCGCTTGCAGCACCGCGTATTCCCGCAACGAAGCGGCGGTGGCTGCGTATAACGTCTGGCTGGTCACCACGGCCCCCACAAGGAGACCGAGCAAAGCAGCAAAACCTAAAGCTATACCAGCCTTTGTCTTCGTAAGCCAATGCATTCTTGTTCTAAGGGAGAATTCGCTCGACGTAAATGCTGAAAGCTTAGAAAAATGGCGGAGTTTCTCGACGACCTTGGGCGCATCCGCCGGATTATTGAGGCGCCCCAAAACGTAAGTCGCTTGATCGGGGAACATGCGTAAGTTTTGCCGGCCAGTCTCGAGCGAACATAAGATATACGGGGCGGCCAGGCTTTTCTTTCCTTTAACCAGCCCCACGATGTGCACGCGATGGCCGGCGATCTCGGCTACATCGCCAACTCCCTTGACTCCAAGGCGTTCCAACTCCGATTCATCGATGACGATAGAACCCGGTTCGGTGAGCTTGACGCGCAGCTCTGGAGTGAGCACGTCGAGAGCCCCCAGCGAGTCGCTTTCCAAGCGCGAACCGAGAACCATGCACAGCTCCGAGCCGCCATTAGGTTTGACCCAGTAGGCGAACCCTTGCATATAGAGCTCGGCAGCCTTGACTTCGGGCATGTTGGCGAGGCGGAGAAGGTAGCTCTCCGGAATCGGCCGGCCCGTGTCCACGCTCAAGGCTTCTGGGGAGCCGAGCCAGACATCGGCATGGGTACAATCGACTGGAATGGAAGTAATGGAGAAGAGGCCCAGGAGCAGGCCGCATTGAAGTGCAATTAAAAGCTGCGCTAAAGCCTACCGCCAAGACGCCCGGGGCATAACGCTGGCGATCGTGCCATAAAGTGGTCAACGCATAAGACATCAGGCTATCCCTCGCGCTAGGCCGGCTCCTTCCTTGCGGCCGGCAATCTTCCCTTTATACGAACCTCGCGCAAATCCATCCTCGCTGGATCCCGGATTGCAAGCTTCGCAGCGGCAAGCTGCGCTAGGCAACCGGCGCGGGCTCGGGCGATCGAGCGATATTGTTCTCCTGGTACTTGAGTGCAGCGCCCTTCCAAGAAGGTAGTTCGCACAAGCTATTGTCAATGAACAAATGATACCATAGCTGCGTGGCAATGATACCCACTAAGCCCATTTCTACCCAGGCACGCTGGGGTGATCCGCGCATCAAGGAGCGAAAACTTTGCCGGGCTTGCGTAATTGCCTCCGCATTGAAGTAGCCTGTCTTGCGTAAAGATTCCGGACTTAACAATTGTTCCACGAATGCCGGCGTGTCAGAAGCGTGGAAACTGTCGAACGGGGCCCGGAACATGGCCTTACGCCGCCAGGCAATCGATTTGGGCAACCAGCGCTCCGAAACTAATCGCAGCAAGTATTTATCCCGCATGCCCTTCATTTTGAGGCGCGGATGGAGCCTAGCCAGGAACTCGAACACCTCTTCATCGAGGAAGGGATAACGCGTTTCGACTGAAGAATGCATGGCTACCCGGTCGCCCTTGGCGTTGAGCAATAAGCCGGGCAGATGCACGCGGGCGCCGACGTAGAGCGAGCGATTGAGTGGATGCCATTTGCGCATGCGCTCGAAATTCAGGTTCAGATCTTCGTAAGGCAAACGCTTGTTCACGGTTTGGAGCAAGTCCGGGTTGAAAAAGCGGAGCTTGGAAAGACCGATCAAGCCGTAAATATCGAGCCAGGCGTTCTTGCCGCCGAGCAGATTCTCTTGGCGGCGCAGATAGTCCCAGGAAATCGTTGGAGAGCGCATGGCGTACAAGTAGGCCTTGCGGGCAATGCGGCTTATGGGCAGCCCCGGAATGATGTCCACGGCATTGAACAGTTTGTGCACTTTGTACCAGGGATATCCGGCCAGCCATTCGTCCGAGCCTTCGCCTGTCAAAGCTACTTTGAACCCTTGCCGATGAACTTCGCCGGCGAGCATGAGCAAGGCCGTGCACGAAGTGTCGATGACCGGCCCTTCCGCCGACCAGATCAGCCTGGGATAATTGTTCAAGACGTCTTGCGGGCCGCAGGGAACGACATAAGGGTCGGCACCGATATGGTCGGCCACAACCCGCGCTTCGTTCACTTCGTCGAATGCCGGGTCTTTGATCTGGATCGTGAAGCAGGGGATGGGGCTCTTGCGGATGTGGCTAGCCATCGCCACCACGATGCTCGAATCGACGCCGCCGCTCAGATAGGAAACGACCGGCACATCGGCCCGCAAGCGCCTTTCCACGGCGCCCATGAGGACGCGCTCGAAGCCTTCGACCAATTTTTCGCGGTCGCCGCCTGGGTCCTCGGAACCACGATCGGGAAAATCGATCTCCCAATAGGTTCGTTCGATCACCGGATCGCGGCCGCGATTTCCCCAAGGGCTGACGCGCAGGCAGTGGCCAGGCGTTAGCAATTGAATTCCTTCGAAACAGGTGGCAGGCCCAGGCAGCGCAAAAAACGTGAAGAGATGATTGATGCCCTGGGGATCGGGCTTCGCGGGCACCATGCCAGAAGCGAGCAGGACCTTGATTTCGGAGGCGAACAGCAACCATTCGCCGCCGGCATCGCGCTGCCGGGCCCAATAAAGCGGGCAAATGCCGAAGCGGTCCCGTGCGAGCAGCAGCTCGCCTTTGTTCTCGTCGTAGAGGCAGAAGGCGAATTGGCCGCGCAGATGCACGGGCATGTCGGCGCCGTAATCTTCGTAAAGGTGGGGCAACAGCTCGGTATCGCAATGCGTGCGGAAATGGTGGCCGCGACCTTCGAGAGCGCGCCGCTGCTCGGGAAAATCGAAGAATTCACCATTGAAGACGACCGAGATGCTGCCATCTTCATTGGATATGGGTTGCTGGCCATCCGCCAGGCCGACGATGCTCAGGCGCCGGGAGGCCAGGCCGATTCCGGGCCGGTGAAAAAAGCCCTCTTCATCCGGGCCCACGGTGCGTCATGCTCCGCGCCATGTGCGCCAAGATTTCGTGGCGCACCGGCCGCTTCCCCGTGAGATCGATCATCCCTGCAATGCCACACATCCGGCCACCTCAGAAAAGCAAAGTGAGAACAGTTCAAACAGCAGCGGGCGTTTGGGCTTCATGCTGCTCGCTGGCGTAGAGCGCTTTTACCCGCCGGGCCATCAGGCGATCCACCAGCCGGGGCAACACGCGGTTGATTCGCAATAGCCAGCGAGCCTCACGCCCCAGCACAATTTCCGAAGTGCCCTTTTCCACGCCGCGCAAGATACTCTCGGCGACATTCTCAGCGGGCATGCCGCCGGCGAAGTCGATTTGCATGCGGCCGTCGCGACGCAACGAGTGGCTGGCGAAATCCGTCTGCGTCAGGCCCGGCACCACCAGCAGCACGTCGATGTCGAAGCGTGCGAATTCGGCCCGCAGCGCTTCGGTCAAACCCGCCAGGGCAAATTTGCTGGCTGAATATTCCGACCAGGCGGGCACGCCGCGACGGGCACACATCGAAGATACATTGACGATTGCCGGGCGGTTGCCGCGGCGCAAAAGCGGAGCGGCCAGGCGCATCAACTCTGCGGGAGCGAAGAAGTTGACCTCCATGATCTCGCGCAGAATGGGTTCGCTGGAAGTGGCGAAATGGCCGAAGCTGCTGACGCCGGCATTATTGATGAGGATATCGAGCCCACCCAAGCGCTCCTTGGCTGTCTGGATGAGCGCTTGCATATCGACAGGATTGGTCAAGTCGCCGGCCATGGTGGCGACGTCGCCCCCGCGAGCCTGAAGCGGCCCGGCTATTTCGTCGAGCACGGGCAACTTGCGGCCTGCAAGAAGCAGCCGGGCTCCACGCGCTGCCGCACGCCCAGCCAAGCAACGGCCGATGCCGCCCGAAGCGCCCGTCAAAATTACTCGTGCGCCCGCCAAAGCTCGTCGCATCGTCACGGCACTCCGCAAGCCTTAAATGCCCAGCTCACCCCATTTCACAACCTTACACCACCTGCGTTGGCAGGATGTCGCCCGATGAGCCTAATCCGACAAAACCCAACAGAAATGGTTCTCCCATCACTCGCGAGACGTATTGGCATTCCGGCGAGCACAACCGCACGAACTCATGCAATCGCCAGAGCGGGCACAGTTGGGAAAGACACATAGACATTTCGCCAGGAAGCATCCTCCATTCTAGAAAAAGTCTGCCGGGAAACAGCCGTTTCGAGTTCGGGACGTCCTACAAACTGTCTGGGCTTACCAGTCGCTCCAATCGTTAGGATCGACAGAGAAGGTGTGTACTGGGACAATCGAAATCTTTTGACTGGCCTCTAAAGTCGCTCTAGGCTTCTGATATCCACCTCAAGGAATGGAAGTCCTTTCTTCCCAGGCCGTCGAGCCACCCCCTCCCACAGCTCCCCCGCTGTGCTCGCAATCCTTCCGGTCCCCATGGCCGGCGGGCATCCCCCTTTACCGAATCTGAACGACTTTAGGATTCGTTTCAGCACGCACCTCGTGCCGGAACGAGATGGCGCGACGTGGATTTCCGGATTTTTGTTGCATAGGCGGCGTCAATCCCGGAATCTTTCCTACGAACGGTACAGGCTGCGTTAATGAAAAACTCGATTCGCATAGGAGTGACCGCACGGATGCCGCTGTTCATGGAAGAGTTGGAACCCCGTTGTCTGCTCTCGATCGCGGCTCCTAGCGCGACGGAACAGTATTTCCTCGAGTTGCTTAACGAAGCTCGCGCCAACCCGGCAGCCTATGGCGCCTCCATCGGCGTCGACCTTTCCGGCGTGGCCCCTTCGCAACCATTGGCTTTCGATCCGCGTCTGATCGCTTCCGCGCAAGAACACTCGCTCGACATGAGCGTTCAAGGTTATTTCGACCACAACACTCCGCAGGGCGAAACTCCCGGACAGCGCATCACGGCAGCCGGCTTTAACTGGCAATCCTATGGCGAAAGCATTGCCGGGAGCCCGGGCCTCGATCCCGCCGGTGCTTTGAGCGCCTTGATAGCGGACGAGGGCGTTCCCGATCTTGGACATCGCATTCAGCTTCTGGCCATGACGGGCATGTTTCAATCGGAAAACGCTGTCGGCATAGGCATCTTGGAAAATAGTTCCGGGCCGCTGGGCAATTACTACACGATCGACACCGCCAACGCCGTCACCACGCTGCCTTACATCACCGGCGTCGTTATGAACGACGCCAATGGCAACGGCCAATACGACATTGGCGAGGGGCTAGGCAACGTCACGATCGCCATCGCCGGCGTCGGCAGCGTCACCACCTGGGATTCAGGCGGCTATTCTTACCAGCTTGCTCCCGGTACCTACACCGTCACCGCCAGCGGCGGCAGCTTGGCGGCGCCAATCACGCAGGTCGTCACGGTGGGGAGCCAAAACCTCAGCCTGAACTTCACGGTTCCGCCCCCGATTGTCGTCAACGCACTGTTCGTTCCCAAAATCTACCAAACCGATTTGGGCCGAAAGCCTTCCGCAAGACGCGGCCTTCTGGGACTCCCAGATCCAGTCCGGGGTGTCGTATGCCGCGATTGCCAACGCCATCGACAATTCACCGGAAGCCTTCAGCCGGGAGATCACCGGCTGGTATCAAAATTATCTAGCCCGCACACCGGCGGCGAACGAAATCGCCTGGTGGTCCGGCCAACTCAGCAACGGAGTGCCAGAAACTGCCGTGGAAGGCGATATCCTAGGGTCTTCCGAGTACATGAATCGTTTGCTCGTGCACGCGACGGCCAGCGCCAGCGCATCGCAAGCGTTCATTCAGAACGTCTACACGCAGGTGCTCGATCGTTCTGCCGGCACCTTTGACACTTCTTATTGGCTTGCCAATCTCGTCGTCAACAACCCCGCAAACGTTGCGACGACCATCCTGAACTCCACCGAAGCGCGCGATATCGTCGTGGCGGGGTATTACTCTTCCATTTTGGGCCGGACGACGGCGCCGAGCGCCGCCGAGGCGGCCTTCTGGGCGACTTCAGGTTTGACATTGGAAGAAATCCGCATCCAGTTCGAGTTGAGTCCTGAGTATTCGTGAGCGATAAGGTGACACATAGGTGGCGCGCCCTGCCAACGTTTAACCCGGAGCCAGCGGCGACGGCGGACGTCTCGCTGGCGGTTATCGCATTGATTCTGCATTCGCCCCTATCCATGCGAAACGAACAGGGGCCTGTTCGCCGTCGCCGTTGGCTCCGGGTTAAACGATTTCGATCGTGTCGTTGATTGGTGAAGCCTGAGGTAACCAAGACGCATCTTCAAACCGGTCGTTTCGTGCCGACTTGAACAATTCCGGCCTCTCGGAGACCTTTTCCCGAAACTCTCCACCCTACAAAACTCCGCAATAGCACTCTTGAATCCCCGATTCGCTATTCCCGTTCATTTGTTCAATTCCGGTAACTAACCCTGCCGAATCAATGACAAGCACCCATTCCCGGTCGCAGAATTCCGCCCTATACGTAGGTCGTTTGGACACGACTCGCCCTAACTATGAGCGGCAACCCATTTAGGGAGTTTCGAAAAATGGATCTTTTCAACTTCTTGCCCTCATTCGGATCGCGTAAACCCAAACGCGGAGCGCAAAGCCCAAAGCTAGGCTCACGCCGCGAGCCCAACTTCGTCTCGAAAGCCTGGAAGATCGGCTGGTGATGTCCGCCAACTCCATCAGCGGCTACGTGTTTGCCGACGCCAACAACAACGGCCTCTTCGATACGGGCGAAACCGTTATCGCCAACAGCAGCATCGAGCTCAAGAATTCCAGCGGCACGATCATCGGGCAAACGATAACCGACGCCAACGGCTACTATCAATTCACCACCGATAGCACCATCAGCACGATGCCGACCATCCTGGCCGAAACAGCCACGATCCCGACCACCGGGACCAATTGGACCCAATCGCTAACCGTCAATCAGTTCGATCCCTCGTTGGGAACCCTGACATCGATCGATATCGTCAACGCAGGCACCTTCTCCAGCACCATCAAAGTGGAGAGCCTGGACAATGCCCCGTCCAACATCGTGGCTACGGTCTCCGGCACGCTCACGCTGACCGGCAACGGCATTTCCGGACTGATTGCCACCAGTGCGGCCAACGAGACTTTTTCCGCTTCAGCGTTCGATGGCACGATCGATTTCGGCGGCACCAGCGGCCACGATTTCGGCGCCGACAGCGCCTCCGGATCGAACTCGCTCTCGATTACCGATCCCACCACCTTGGCGGCGTACACGGGCGTGGGAACGGTCTCCTTTTCGGATGTGGCCCTGGCGACTTCCTCCGCTTCCGGAGCAGGCAATCTCTTGACGCAAATCGGCACCACCGCCAACGCCCAGCTCGAAGTGGTCTACCATTACATTCCCAGCAACGCGATCAAGCCGGGCAATTACACCATCGTACAAATCAATGTGCCGCCCGGATATCTCCAAGGAAAAACATCAAGCAATGGCACGGTATTGCCGCCCAACGGTCCACCCCCTTCGATCCCGGTGGTGTTCACAGGCAACAATTCGCCTAACAACGACTTCGGCGAGCTGCTTCCTGCCAGCCTGAGCGGCTCGGTCTACGTCGATACCAACAATGACGGCATTCGAGAAATCGGCGAAGCCGGCATCGGCGGCGTCACCATTACGCTGTCTCCCGCAATCGGTTCTGGCTCGCCGATTTCGACAGTGACCGCAGCCAACGGCAGTTACCAGTTCAATAACTTGCTGCCGGGAACTTATAGCATCCAAGAAACTCAGCCTGCCAATTACCTGGATGGAAAGGACAGCCTCGGCTCCCTCGGCGGCACCGCGGCAAACGATTTGTTCACCAGCATTTCTGTGCCCGTGGGGGCCTCGGGCATCAATTACAACTTCGGCGAACTGCTGGCCTCAAGCCTGGCTGGAAAAGTCTATGTCGACGCCAACGACAACGGCGTGCTCGATCCTAGTGAAGCGGGAATCGCCGCGGTTACTCTGACGCTCAGCGGCACCAACGACCTGGGCAATGCCGTGAGCGCGACCACTACCACGGCAAGCGACGGCACCTACAGCTTCAACGGCCTGCGGCCTGGCACTTATTCCATCGTCGAGACGCAGCCGGCCAACTACCTGGACGGCAAGACGACGGCCGGTTCGGCCGGCGGCATTGCCGGGATCAACCAGATTTCCAGCATTGCGTTGGCTTCGGCCATCAATGGAGTTTCTTACAACTTTGGCGAAGTCAGCAATGGAACGCTCTCCGGCAAAGTGTATGTCGACAACAACGATAACGGCGTCCTCGACCCGAGCGAGCCGGGGATCGCCGGGGTGACACTGACGCTTACGGGAACCAACGACCTGGGCACGGCGATCGGCCTTACGACCACCACGGGCGCCGATGGCACCTACAGCTTCAACAACCTGCGGCCCGGCACCTATTCGATTGTCGATACGCCGCCGGCCAATTACTTCAGCGGCAAGACCACGGCCGGAACCGACGGCGGTTCTCCGGGTGTCAATAAGATCTCCAACCTCGCCCTGCCGGTGTCCGCCACTGCCACGGGCTATAACTTCGGTGAAATCCCACCCAGCAGCTTGGCTGGCAACGTTTACCTCGACAACAACAATAACGGCATCGAGGACCCAGGCGATCAAGGCATTGGCGGCGTCACGATCACGCTGACCGGCGTCAACGATCAGAACATTTCGGTCACGCCACTACCGTTACCGCCTCTAACGGCACTTACTCATTCACGGGCTTGCGTCCCGGAGTCTACGGCATCACGGAAACTCAACCCACAGCGTACAACCCCGGCAAACTGACGCTCGGCTCCCTGGGCGGCCAAACGGGCAACGATCAGTTCCTGAGCGTTCCCGTGCAACCGGGTCAAAACGGCGTGCAATACAACTTCGGCGAGCTGATCCTCATTAATAACAGTTCCGGCAATAATCCTTTTACGCCGATCAACATCAACTTGACGTTCTTGAGCAAGCTGCAGCTCCTGTCGAACTCGCAGCAGATCATGCAGGAAGCCACGCAGCTTGCTTATTACGTCGATGGGGTTTACTCGATCACGCTGGCCGTCCATGCCGATATGGCCGGCTTGAGTTACTTCACGCTCCAACTGTTGGAGGGCGGCATGTCGCAGCAGGCGTTTGTCTCCTTCATGCTGAGCACGCCGGAACATATGGCGAGTGAGATCAATACCTCCTACTTGACCATTCTGGGGCGGCCAGCCGACGCCGGCGGGTTGGCTTATTTTGAAGGGCTCATGAGTTCCGGCGTATCGATCAATGACATCAACGCCACGTTATTGATTTCGCCCGAATTCCAGGCCAAGTTTGCCAGCAATCAGGCTTTCGTTCAGGGGCTCTACCAGGCCGTGCTCGGCCGGTCTCCCAGCGCTGCCGACCTCACGTTCTGGCAAGCACAACTTACCGGCGGCACCCAAAGGCTGATGCTTGCAGAGGAGATTCTGCATTCGTCGGAATCGATTGCCGACGAAATCAAGCTGGACTATCTGAACATTTTGGGCAGACAGGCTGATACCGCCAGCCTAAACGCATGGGTGAGCATGGTACAAAGCGGCCAGATGACCGAGCCCCAGGTTGCCACGGCGCTGATGTGCTCGACGGAGTTCTTCGACCGCGTGCTGGCAGCGGCGGGGTTGTAGTACTAAGCCAAAATCGCCGCGCACCACATTGGCGGGGTCGACGCCCGTCAGGCGCGCATCTAGCCCTTGGAACTTAAAGCTGAAACGCTGATGATCGATGCCGCAAAGTTGCAGCATCGTCGCGTGCAGATCATGCAGGCTGACCACGTTTTCCACCGAACGATAGCCGAGTTCATCCGTCGCGCCGTAGGTCATGCCGCCGCGAATGCCGCCGCCGGCAAGCCAAATGCTGAACGAATTGATGTGATGATCGCGGCCGCTTCCCTGCCCCATCGGCGTTCGGCCAAATTCGCCGCCCCAGATCACGAGAAAGTGTCGTTCAGCATGCCCCGGCGTTTGAGATCCATGACCAGGGCGGCACAAGCCCGATCGGTTTCCCTGGCGACGATCGGCAAGTTCTTGCGGATTTCGCCGTGATGGTCCCAGCCCTTGTGATAGAGCTGGATGAAGCGCACCCCGCGTTCCGCCAGTCTTCGGGCCAACAAACAGTTGGAAGCAAAAGAGCCGTCGCCCGGCTCCTTCACGCCGTACATATCGAGCACTTGCCTGGGCTCTCTGCTGAAATCGGTCAGTTCCGGCACGCTCGCCTGCATCCGAAAAGCCATCTCGTATTGAGCCACGCGCGTGGTCAGTTCCGGGTCCGGACAATCCGCCGCGCAGCAACCGTTTAGCCGCTCGACCTCGTCGACCACCAAGCGTTGCACGCTCTGGCACACGCCATCGGGGTTGCCGATATAGTGCACGGCGTCGCCGCGGGATTGAAAGAGCACGCCTTGAAAACGGCTCGGCAGGAAGCCGGCTCCCCCATCGCGCGCCGAGACGGGTTGAATGCCCCCGCCCTTCGTTTTGGAAACGATCACTACGAAGCCTGGCAGATTGTCGGTTTCGGCCCCTAGCCCGTAGAGCAGCCAAGAGCCCATGCTCGGCCGGCCCTTGAGGATCGAGCCACTGTTCATGAACGCCTGGGCCGGGTCGTGATTGATTTGCTCCGTAACCATGGAGCGAACGATGCAAATCTCATCCGCAATCGAGGCGATGTGCGGCAGCATCTCGGAGATTTCCTGTCCGCTCTTGCCATATTTGCGGAACGAGGTGAACGGCCCCTGTGCGATCAGCTTCATGTTCTGAAGCTGAGCAAGCTGCTGCCCTTTGGTCAGCGAAGCAGGAAACGGCTGGCCGTTCAGCTTCTTGAGGGCCGGTTTCCAGTCCAGGGTCTCGAACTGCGAAGGCCCGCCAGCCATGCACAAATGAATGACTCGACGCGCCTTGATGGGAAAGTGCGGCTGCGCCAACACGCCATGCCGGCTCTCGGCGTATTTTCTTTCGGCACGAGCGGAGCCGGCCAACAAGTGAGCAAGGGCCAGGCCGCCCAGTCCATAGCGCGGTGCGTCTCAAGAAACTGCGGCGGGAGACGTCTTGTTGCCATCGTTGAAAATCGAAAGGAGCATTCATGGCGGGGATTCAACTTCGCAGTATTGGTCGATCATCAGAATGGACGAACCCAGCGCTCGGCAAGCGGAAACTCACTTGCTAGTGTAACTGCGTTTCCGCTCGAGTGGGAAATCTATCGAGAATTCTTCGGACACTTGGCAATTCAACTGCCCAAAGTCGCGATCAATTCGGGCCGGGCTCGGCACTTCGGAATACTTCAGTTGCGGCCGACAACTCGGCTTCGGTAGGCTTGAAGCCGCGTTCGCGCAAATTCGCGTAAACCTCCTTGCCGAGATCGCTCAATCGATCCGCCCCGCTGTCGCGCAAAACGATTCCCTTGGCGACTAAACCATCGAGTCGACCGAGAATGTAGACGATGGTCATTTCGATGCGGTCTAGGTCGTCCTTGTCGAACTCTTCCGTCTCCATTAAAGCCCCAGCCCTTGAGTTGCCACGCAAATTCACTCTTCTCTGGACCTTGGCCGGGCGCACAAAAGAGAGCCATACGCATCTGCCAATGCGTATAGCCCGGATCCCTCTTTATGAGGACTTTCTAATGTTTAGCTTCAAAGGGGACGTGCGGCAAGAAAAATTCGTTGCTGGGAGAGAAAGTCTCTAACCGAGTGATGGAAAATCGGGAAGGGTGCCTCCAACAGTCGGGGCTGATTAGATTTTTTCGAGTCGTATCAGCGCTAGACCGCGTGGTGAGCGCCTAGATCGCGTGGTAGGATGGGGCTCACTTCTCATCTTGCCAAGGTGAAACCGCTCGTCGTTCAAGGAGGTGATCTTGTGCGTACCCGCGTCCCGTTCTCCATCATTTTGGCCACGGCCATCGCGACACTCTCACCGGCCGCGCCTTGTTTCGCAGAAGATGCCTTTTTCGAGATCCCGCTGTCCGAATTGAAAATCACCGCCGGCAAGCTTCCTGAACTTGAGTTCGACGGTAAAGTGGGGCAGTTTTTTACTATTCTAGATCCGAGTTGGGGGCCGATGATGCCGCGGGTCGTGCTCGACGGCCCCGGCGAAGGTTATGCCGACATTCCTGCCTTCCAAACAAGCTGGCGGTTTGCCCAGCCGCAGGCAGAAACGCCCCACTTAGTGATCCGCACCTCACCCGGCCAAGTTGTGACGGGCCGCCTAATCGTGGCCAAAGGCGACGGCTCCGGCATGACATTAATCCGGTTCGAGGTGCCGGCGACTGCAGCAAAGGAATCGGCCCGTCGGTCTTTCTTTTCGGACCAAGCTCGCTCACTACGAATACTTGCGAAACCGCGATTTGCCTGGTACAGCTTGGTTTCGTCACGTTGCCTCAGAAGTTACCCCGGAGCTGTACCTTGGGCCAGGACCACGCAACAACGTTCGCCCGCAAGTCGATGATGCTCAGAGCGCCTACGACCTCTTTTCCGGCGGCAGGGCCATCAGCGAAAACCTGCAGTTGAATCGTGCCATGCGTAATAATTCCGCCCGCCGAGCCGACCGTCAAGCTCGATTCGCTCCCAGGCATCACTATTGCCCAAATCGATTGGAAGCCTTTCCTCAAAGATGCCAAACCCAAACTCGACCCGCTCTCCAAGCTGATTCCAAGCGATCAACACGCCGTCTTCTTTTCCTCGTTCAATGCGGGCCTCAAAGTGGCCGATGAAGCCAACGGCGGAGAAATCCGCTTGTTGCAGCTTGCCAATGCGCGAACCGAGGACGCCAACGTTGTGGGTCGCTACGAACGGCAGTTGGGGCTGTCGTTAACGGGACTGGGACGCCTGCTTGGCCCTGCAACGGTTGGTAGCATTGCTCTTACCGGGTCGGATCCGTATTTCCCAACCGGCACCGATGTGGCCGTGCTTTTCGAGAGCAAAAACCCGGGATTGTTAGCCTCCCTGATCCAGGCTCAGATCAAGCTTGCCTCGGCCAAAGAAACCGGGGTCAGGTCGCAAAACGGGGACGCCGACGGCATCGCCTACCATGGCTACCGAACCGCCGATCGGAGGCTCTGCTCGTATGTCGCCAAGCTCAAGGGCGCGGTGGTAGTGACCAATTCGCTGGTTCAACTTGGCAGGCTGGCCGCGTCGACAAGGACTTGAACTCGATTGCGAGTCTTGATGAGTTTCAGTTCTTCCGCATGCGTTACCCGCTAGACGACAAAGGCGAGACAGGTTTCGTCTTCCTCAGCGACGCCACCATTCGCCGCTGGTGCGGCCCTCGCTGGCGGATTGCGTCTGCCCGACGGACGCAGCTCGCCTCGGTGTTAGCGGAATTGACTTGCCGAGAATCTGCCTACGCTGGCGACTGGCAAGGGGGAGCCCAAGCCGTTGCACACGGATATGCCTCTCGTCGATGCAGGCGAACTGACCCTTGGCGCCTCGGCCGTGTCTTCATCGCGCGACGGCACGTTGGCGTGGATGACGCCCATCGTGGAGCTGCCTATGGAGAAGGTGACCAAGGGTGAAGCGGACGCTTACAACCTTTGGCGCGATCAATATCAGCGGAACTGGCGCTGGGCCTTCGACCCCATCGGCCTACGCATCAACATTGAACCCGGCAAGCTGGCGGCCGATCTGACGGTAATGCCGCTCATTGCCGCGACCGAGTACCGGGAGACCCTCGCGTTCTCCCGGGGCGCCTCGATCGGAGCCGGGGATGGGGACCGCCATGATACCTTGGCGCAGGTGATTCTGTCGATCAACACGAAATCCGAAGCCATGAAGCAACTGAACAATTCCCTGGGCACGCTAAATCCTCAGGTGAGGGTGGAGCCGCTTGGCTGGTTGGGTTCTTCTATTTCTGTGTATGCGGACCGATCTCCCGTGTGGAAAGAGATCGCCGGCATGACGGCTGCTGAGCGAACCAAATTGCGGAATAACCCAGGATACATCCCTGTTGGCGTTCACGTTGCCGTTTCGAACCCACTCAAGCTCACGGCGTTCTTGATTGCCTTGCGGGCATTTGTGGAGCAAACGGCGCCCGGGATGGTTACCTGGGAATCGCTCACTTATCGCGACAAGCCGTATGTGCGAATCAAGCCTACGCAGCAAGGGAAAACCGTGCTCGGAGAAGTCGACATAGCTATCTATTACGTGCCTTCTGCCGACAGCTTGACGCTGACCATGAATGAAGGCGTTCTCAAATGCGCCATTGATCGGGCACTCGAACGCGAAGCAAAATCGAAAGGACTAGCGACTACTCCGAAGGCGCCGGCCAAGGCCACCGTGTCGATGCCCTGGTTAGGATCGAATTATTGCCTGCAGATTGATCGGGAAGCCTTCGATATTCTGACCGGCCCTGCCTCCGGGGCCATCTTGTCGTTGGGCGACAACGCTTTTCAGGCGCTGATGCAGTTGCGTTCCTGGAGCAATTTGCCGATTCTCAATGAATGGAAGCGGCTGTTTCCGGATCAAGATCCAGTCGCGTTGCATGAACGCATATGGGGTACCAAATTGACTTGCCCGGGCGGCGGCAAATACGTCTGGAACGACGAATGGAAGACGATGGAATCGACGGTCTACGGCCATCCGGGGCAACCCAAGAAAGGCCCCGCGACGCCTAGCGGCCTGGCCCGCTTCAAAGCCGCCAATTTCGGCCTGACCTTCGAGGAGCAGGGCCTGCGGGCCCGGATGGAATTGTTGCGGGATGCTCGGTGAAGGCGGTTGGGTTTTCGGATGAGCCCGAATGCGCCGGTTTTGAAGGTGCGCGTCTTTGGCATTCAAGAACCAACAATTTGTCTTTGGCCCCGCATGGGGCCACGGATTGTAGCCACGGGTGAAGCGAAGCGCAACCCGTGGATCAAACATTTGACGATACCGCCCCGGATGGGGCGGCGGAAATATCACAGCCTGGCATAATGCCAATTCTCTGCGACGCCTCGCCGAAGCGTTTATTTCTCCGTCGCCCCTTGGGGGCGAGGAAGGATCCGCGAAGAGATCCACGGGTTGCGCGGCAGCGGCTATGCCGCAGCGCCGCTCCACCCGTGGCTACAATCCGACGCCCCATTCGTGGCGAGAAAACAGATTATCGGCTCATAAACGTCTATGCATTCAGAATAAGCTCAACCTCAAAACTGGCGCGTCGGGCTCAGTTGCCAGATAATTGTTACCCGCGCAGATTATTGTGGGCGCCCGCCCGCCACTTGTAGCGGCGCCGCCAACGACTGCAAAAACAACTCCACCTGCTGCCGTTCGGCTAGGGTCAGCCTGAAGAACTTTAGCGCCGCGACTTGCCCTTCGCCACCATGGAGCGCCACGGCAGTGGCGATGGTGTCGGCTCGCCCGTCGTGCAGATAAGGGGCCGTGTCGCGAGGCCCCAAAGCGGCGGCGTGCGCCATTCATTTGAGCCGGAGCCAATTTTGCCTTTTTTCTCCTTCACGGTTTCTTGTGTGATGCGCCCGGTGGGGACCGCCAACGGCTCCAACAGGTTCTCAGACTCCGGTCCCGGTGCGGTTGTTGTGTAGAAACCGGTACTGCTCAGAAGTTGTCCCATGTCGTGAAGCAGGAGATCGCTGTAGATTCCATCCACGTCGCCAAGCTTGGGGCGATGACATTCCGTGCAGCCAACGCTTTCAAAAAGCTTTTTCCCGGAGGCGATTTCGGCCGCATGTTGGGGCGTTTCAGCTGAGCGATTTCCGGGTGCCGGCAGGGAGGCGACATAACGAATCAAACTGTTGCACTGCTCGTCCGTCAGGTCAAGTCCGGCACCCGGTAATCCTTTTTCCAGGGTGGCGCGGCTCGGGGGAAGCCGGGAACTTCGAGACCAAGCTCGGTCGAGCAAGCTTGCAGAGTAAACTCCCGCAAGGTAGCTACCTGGCTTTTCCAGCCGAACCGACCGATGCGGCCATCCGAAAGTCGTGCTACTCGGCCGGCGACGAGAAGCGGGGCCTCGCAAGTCAGGGGATTGAGTAGCCGCTCTCTGTCGTTCTTGCGACCTCCGCTGGCCAGCAGCGCTTTCTCGGCAGCTTTGGCTTGTTCCGCTGCGACTTGTTCGAGCACCCGGTCCGGAATGCGGTCGATGAGGCCGGCGCGAAGAGGGCCGGCGGATTGCGTTGTGACGATATCAACTTAACCCGGACGCCGCCGATATTCCTTTGCCCTTCGGAAGCTATGGAGGGAAACGGCGCCAAGACGCTCACTTCGAAGTATTCGTCGGGTAGGTTTAATTTGGAATAATCGCGCCCATCGAGGATCCCCGCTTTCCATCGCGCAATTCCTTATCCCTGCCGAAACGATGGAGCGTAAATGAAGCTTCCCTGCGCAAGGCGGGGTGGATGTCCGCGAGTTTGGCCCGGTCGGGAAGCCGGGCGGATTGTCCAAAACTATCCGGCGCTTCAGCCTCGATTGGCACGAAAACAGTAACGATAGTGGCATTGCTCTCCTTCGGGCCCGCACCGCCAACGCCGCCCTGATAGTGGCAAGCCGCACACGACCTGGCGTTGAATACCGGCCCCAGCCCGTCGCCCGCGTGGCTTCGCTTGTCGCCTGGTAACCATTCGCGGGTGAAGAGTTCCTTGCCTACGGCAGATGGGTTGATTTGTTTCTCGGGACCGGAATGGGCATCCGCGTTCATGGTCCCCCAAGTGGCGGACAACGCCAGGAGTGAACAAACGCCAATGCGAACGTGCTTCTTGGGATGCATCGCGGGTGTCCTCCCCGAAAAACGAGATGGGTGCGAACTGAGCTGATTGATTATCGGGGCTTGGTTTATACGGCGTCAATCGGCAATAATTGGAGCGGTCTCGCGCTTCTTCCACTAAAATGGTCCGATAGTTATTCAAGCTGTCGTCCGTAGCAAATGAAAGCCATTCTCAGCGACATCCATGGCAATCTTGGAGCTCTGCAAGCAGTGCTTGCCGATGCATCCAAGCAAGGCGCCCATGAAATCTACTGCCTCGGCGACCTTGTGGGCTTCGGCCCCAATCCGCGGGAGTGTGTGGATCTCGCGATGCAATGGAAAGTCACTCTCCTAGGCGACTTTGATCATAAAGTGACGCCAGAAGCAACGGGCCTGGGCACGGCTGCATCGCAAGCGGCCGGTTTTCTGGAGCGGTGCACGAGCAGCTCAATGCCCCGGTCCCTAGCTACCAGCAGCGGGAGGAGCGCTGGGCATTTCTGGCAAAGCTGGCCAGACAACACCGCGAGGGGCCCTTTCTATTCGTACACGGCTCTCCGCGACCCGCTCAATGAATACGTGTTCCCGGAGGATATGCATAACCAACGGAAAATGGAGCGAATATTCGGACTGGTGGAGCTCTATTGTTTTCTAGGCCACACCCATGTGCCGGGCATCTTTATTGAGCAACCGTCCGGGAGTAAGTGGCAGTACATGTTCCGGAGTCCTGAAGAATTCAACTGCGTCTACCACCTTGATGGCCGCAAGACGATCTGCAATGTCGGCTCAGTGGGGCAGCCTCGCGACGGCGACTGGCGCGCTTGCTACGTACTCCTGGATGGAGAGACGGTTCAGTTTCGGCGCGTCGAGTACGATCTTGGCAAGGCGAGCGTCGAGGCGTAAGCCCGACGAGTAAGCAAGTCACGGCAATCGTGAGGACTCGTCGGGCTTACGCCTCGACGCTCGCCGGAGGGCCGCTCATTTCTTGCTACTCGGTTTCATGATCGGCGTATTCGGATCGTTGCCCCATTCGGCCCAGCTCTGATAATAGTTCTGCACTTGGTTGCCGCCCATCAGTTCCAAAGCGAAGGCCATTACCGACGCGCGGCCACCCGACTGGCAATAAGTGATCGCAGGCTTGTTGACGTCGATTTTGTGATCCTGGAAGAGCTGATGCAGCTCGGCGGATGACTTGAATTTCTTTGTCTTCGGGTCGATGCACGCGGACCATTCCAGGTTGATGGCGCCGGGAATCGAGCCGTTGCGCTTTGCCGTCGCTCGGTCGCCGCAGAACTCGGCCGTCGAGCGCACATCGAGAATCTGAGGCGGGGCGCCTTTCAGCAGTGTGAGAAGCTGATCCTTGGTGGCCAGGCGGTCGGCTCGAGTTTTCAGATCCAGAGTTTTGGGTTGTGGATGCGTTTCTTCTTTGGCGACTTGGCCGCCAGCTGCTTGCCAGGCCGCCCAACCGCCGTTGAGAATCCTCACGTCGGGTACGCCCCAATAGCGCATGATCCACCAGATTCGCGCGGCCTCGCGAACGTCACCGCTGCCGCAGAGAACGACGGGTTTGCTTAGATCGATGCCAGCGTCGCCAAGCCGTTTTTCCCAATCGGCGCGAGCCGCGCTTGGCTTGAATGCCTTCCCCCACGCCGATGCGTTCACCCAGATGGCTCCAGGAATATGGCCAAGCAGATATTGCGGCTTGGCGCGCACGTCCAAGACCAACCCCGTATGATCCTTGACGAGATCATTCGCCTCGGTGAGCAATTGGGGTTTGGCGTAATCGGCTGCCGGCGCAATCGCCAAAACTAGGCAGAGCAACGAACTGTTCATAACGTAATCCTCCTGCAGTAAGCTCGAGCACAGTGCGTGGTTCATCGTAGGACAGGCAGCCTTGCCTGTCGCACCTGAATAGTAGCGGAATCAGGCCAAACATCCGAGTGTGCGTTACTTAACCGTTGGCAATGGACAGGCAAGGCTGCCTGTCCTACGTCAGACAGAGGCAGCAAGCCAATTTCGCAAAATAAATTGCTCGAAAGTAGAGTCTTGCATTCAGGCGTAACTTTGGTCTAAATACAGACCTGCCTTGATATTGGTTTTTCATTCTTATCTGGGGAGTTGGATAATGAAGCGATTCTTTATAGCGGCGATTGCTGCTGCAGCGGGTTTGGCCGTCGGCGTCGTGTCGGTTCAGGCTGACGGCGTGGAAGTTTCGGGGGTGCACCTTTGCTGCGGCACCTGCGCTCGGGTTGCCACTCAAGCAGTCTCCAAAGTGGACGGCATCAGCGACGCCAAGGCGGACCGACCCACCAAGAAACTTACGTTCACGGCTAAGGATGAAGCGACCGCGAAAGCTGCCAAAGCAGCCCTGATCGCGGCCGGCTTCTACGGCACCTTCAAGGTTGACGGCAAGGATCTGCCCGAGGCAACGACCGAAGCGAAGAAGACCGACAAGGTCGCCGAAGTCACCGTCAAGGGCGCGCATATCTGCTGCGGTTCTTGCAAGAATGCCGCCAAGAAACTTTTCAAGGATTCAACGGTCGAGTTCCCGGAAAAGAACACGATCAAAGTGACCGGTAAAGATCTGGACGCCGCGGCCATCATCGCGACCCTGCACAAAGCGGGTTTCGGCGGCAAGGTCGATTAAGTTGGCCGCCACGATTGAATAGCAGCCAAGCGGGTCGGAGCAATCACAGCTCCCGGCCCGCTTTTTTTGTGGCGGTAGGTTGTTGGTGTTCAGCCCCAAATCGCCACGAATCGAGAACCAATTCGAATTCGTTTAACCAAGCTAGCGACGACGGCTGACGTGTTGCCGCCTGTCACTTCATTGATCCAGCGGTCGACCGAACCTTTCGACCTGAGCAGGAGCCTGTCCGCCGTCGCCGTTGGCTCCGGGTTAAACAAATTCACTTCGGTTAGCGAGGTCGTTTGCAAACCCGCCTTAGTCGGGAGCCCGCACAATAGGTTCGCCTAGATCGATTGCGCGATACCTAAAGATTGCATCACCCCTTCCAAATAGGATGCAGAGACATCCTAGCCATCGTTCCTGAGAATCGAACCATGATTTCTGCGCTCAACCTCCGGAAGGCATTCGGCGCTATTCAGGCCGTGGACGACGTCAGCTTGGAACTTAAACCAGGCGAAACCTTCGGCCTGCTTGGCCCCAACGGCGCGGGTAAGACTACCACAATCCACATGCTAGTGGGTGCGATTCGGCCGGATTCTGGAAAGGTATCGATCCAGGGAGCGACCGACCCAACTCGACCCCAGGTAAGGCAGTTGATCGGCCTGGCGCCTCAAGTCGAAGCCCTTTATGAAGAGCTTACGGGCCAGGAAAATTTGACCTTTTTCGCCAAGCTCTATGGGCTGACAGGCAATCCGCTGCGCGACCGAGTCTCCTGGGCTCTTGAACTGGCCGGCCTCACCGATCGCCAGCGCGATCGCGTCAAAGGCTATTCGGGCGGCATGAAACGGCGGCTGAATCTCGCCTGCGCCATGGTGCACGATCCCAAGGTTCTCTTCCTCGACGAGCCGACAGCAGGCGTCGATCCGCAATCGCGCAATCATCTCCTGACCAGCATCGAGGCTCTGGCCAAGGCCGGCAGCACCATTCTCTACACGACGCATTACATGGAGGAAGCCCAGCGCCTGTGCAACCGCGTCGCCATCATGGATCATGGCAAAATCCTGGCTTTGGATTCAGTGGACGGCCTTCTCAAACGCTATGGCGGCATGGCAAGTGTCGAGGCGGAACTGGCCCAGTTGCCTCCGCCCGGCAAAGCTCCCCGGCGAGCTCGAAGGGCTGCGGCTGCGGTTTGCTTCGGAGCAGGCCTTCGAAGAGGCAGCTCGATTGAGAAGCACGGGCATCCAGTTCGCCAGCCTGCATATCGAGCGTCCCAACTTGGAAACGGTGTTCCTGAATCTGACGGGCCGGAGGCTGCGAGACTGATGAAGAGCATGCTGACTTTGACCGTGAAGGACCTGCGCTTGCTCGCGCGCGACAAGATGGCGCTCTTCTGGGTGCTGGTCTTCCCGATGATCTTTGGTCTGTTTTTTGGCGTCATTTCCGGGGGCGGCGCTGGCGAGCAAAGCAAGATTCCGATCGCTTTTGTCGATGAAGACGATTCGCCGACATCTCAGGCGCTCGTCAAGAAGCTTTCAGAGCACGAATCGCTGGAAGTCAAGACTGCTGAATCGCTGCAAACCGATCGGCTCGACGAGAAGAGCGCGGCCAATGCTCTCCGGCTCGGCAAACTGGCGGCTTTCGTGGTTCTTCAAAAAGGTTTCGGCGAATCGCTGATCGATTTTTCCGGCCAAAATCCCCCTGGGATCGAGCTCGGATGCGACCCGGCCCGCAAAGCAGAATCCGGCCTCTTGCAAGGCATTATCATGGAGGCGGCTTACAGCTTGATGGGCCAGCAAATGAGCGATCCCAAGCAAATGGAGAAGCAAATCGCTCGAGCCAAGGAACAGCTTGCCGCGGCCCAAAGCATGGTGCCGATGCAAAAAGCGACCGTTCAGCAATTTCTGGCCGCGCTCAACGATTTCACCCAAAAAGTCGATCAGCAGGATTTGCGGGCTGGGGGACCCTTTGGCAACAACATCCGCATCAAACAACTGCCCATCGCTGCCGATCAGAATGGACCGCAGCGCCTTCGAGATCACGTTTCCCTCTGCCATGCTCTGGGCTGTTCTGGGGTGCATGATCACGTTTGCCGTGTCGATGGTAGTCGAACGCCGCCAAGGGACGCTGCTCCGCTTGCGCGTGGCGCCACTGCACGCGCACGCAGATTTTGGGAGGCAAGGGGGCCGCCTGCTATGTTGCCTCGGCATTCTCGGCCTGCGTGATCCTAATCATCGGCATCGTGGTTTTTCACGTGCGTGTGAGCAATTACTTCTACCTGCTAGCCGCCATCGCTTGCACGGCCTTTTGCTTCGTCGGTGTGATGGTGATGGTTTCGATGCTCGGTAAAACGGAGCATGCTGTCGGCGGCGCCGCTTCCGCCTCCATGATTTGCATGGCCATGCTGGGTGGCGGCATGATCCCGCTTTTCTTCATGCCCGGCTGGATGCAGGTGGTGAGCAACGTGAGCCCGGTGAAGTGGGGAATCCTGGCCTTGGAGGGGGCTATCTGGCGCGGCTTTAGTTGGTCGGAGATGCTGCTCCCCTGCGGCATTTTGATTGGGATTGGCGTCGTCGCCTTCTTCGTGGGAATTTGGCGGATGACGGTGTTGGGGGATGAGGGGTGAAGTTGGGGATTTAAATGGATCACGATCAGCGATTCAAGGAGTTGATCAAGACTTTTTTCGCAGAGTTTCTTGAACTCTTTTTTGTGGAGTGGGCCGAGCGGCTGGATGCAAGATCCGTCGAATGGCTGGATAAGGAGGTCTTTCCCGATCCGCCGGATGGCGCGCGCCGGATCCTGGATTTAGTGGCTAAGCTCCCCACGCGTCAGTCAGTTCCCGGAGTAGCACCGGGAGAAGCCGAAAATTGGCTAGCATTGGTGCACATCGAGATCGAGTCGCCAGATCGAGCCAAGCCCCTGCGCCAACGCATGCAGCAGAGCTATGGCTTCCTTCGGCATAAATATGGTTTCCCCGTTTTACCCATCGCCTTGTACCTGCGTGTGGGGCTGGAAGGCATCGGAGTTGATGTCTACGAGGAGAAGTTCTGGGAATTCGAAACGTTGCGTTTTCGCTATTTGTATGTTGGCCTGCCGGCCCTCGATGCGATTAAATATGTTCAGGGCGAAAACTGGCTGGGGGTGGCCCTGTCTGCCTTGATGCGGATTCCGCGTGAGAAGGTGACTCAGCTCGGAACTGAAGCTTTGCAAAGGATCATGGGGTCGCCTCTGAGCGACCAGCAACGATTTCTTTTGGCCGAGTGCGTTCAAGCCTATTTGCCTTTGGACGATGAACAGGCAAAATTGTTCGAGCAGTTATTAATGGGTGAATCATTCCAAGGACTGCAAGCCATGAACACGACTTGGTACGAAAAAGGCCTCGAACAGGGCCTCGAAAAAGGCCTCGAACAGGGCCTCGAACAAGGCCGTCTTCAGGGCCAACGCGAATTGTTACGCAGCCAATTGGAAAACGGTTTTGGACCATTATCGGAGGAAACCCGTAAGCGGATCCAATCTTTGACTGCCGACGAATTGGCTCGGATAGCCAGGATCGTTATCAAAGCGAAAACCTTGCGGGAACTTGGTTTGGATTGATCGCCTAATCCAGCAAGCCCTTGCTCTCCTCGCGATCGTGAACGAGAGATTCGTCCAAGCGCAGCCAGCGTTCGATCAAAGGTCGATTCAGTTCGTCGAGCCGGCGCCAGCTCGTTCCATCGTGCTGCCGGCGTAGGCGGTCCAGAAGACTTACGGGCGTTTGCCAAGCGTGGGCTCACGTGTGGACTGATCGGAACGCTTCAGCGAATGGTCGCGATAATCGGAGCCGCTGACCTCGATGTCGATGAGGCAACGTCGACGTCGATTTCAATCTTCTTCTCTTCCTGGCATTCCGCAAGCATCTGAGATGGGATGCGTTGCTTATAAGGCCGTCCGGATTGGCCGCTTCTCGATTAGGGGAAACTCGCAGGCGCACGACCAGGCTGCTTGCGATTCAGTCGCGGCGGCCTTATTCTTGATTTGCAGTCCCATTCATTCCCTCTACCAAGCGGTAAAGGACCTCATGTCCCCTTCCAAGCGCAGCGGATTCACGCTCATCGAGTTGCTGGTGGTCATTGCCATCATCGCCATTCTGATTGGTTTACTCCTGCCGGCCGTGCAACGCGTTCGGGATGCTGCCAATCGCGTGCTCTGCCAGAACAATCTCAAGCAAATGGGCCTGGCTTCACCGGTTATCATGATGTATATGGGTCATACCCGCCGGCGATCGCCGAATCTCCGGTCACCACGACGCGGGTTCCCATGCAGTGGGCAAGCTGGATGGCACGGACGCTTCGGTTCGTCGAACAGGATAATCTGGCTGCCACCATGGATGCCGCTTTCGCCGGTCAAGGCGCCATGCCCAACCCTTGGTTCGATCCGCCGCACGTCGGCCTGGCCATGCCGTTGCCTCTCTATCGCTGCCCGGCTGACAGCCGCCAATACCAGGCATCCATAGTTTTTCAACCTGACCAACCGCCGGTTCTCGTGGCTTTTACGGGTTTCTTGGGCGTCAATGGCACGAACCTGAAAGCCAAGGATGGGGTGCTCTATTGGAATTCGGCTGTGCGCATCGCCGACATCACCGACGGAACGAGCAACACGCTGGTCGTGGGCGAACGGCCGCCGAGCTGGGATCTGGTATACGGCTGGTGGTACGCAGGCGCGGGCCAATATGACGTGGCCGACGGCATGCCCAACTCCGGTTCTTTGGATGTCACGCTGGGGACTGCGGAAATCAACCTCCGCACCATTGACATTGCCGAAATGAACGACTGTCCAATGGGGCCCTATCAGTTTCAAAGCGGCACCATCGACGAGCCCTGCGATCAATTTCATTTTTGGAGCTTGCATTCGGGAGGCAGCAACTTTCTCTTCGCCGATGGCTCGGTGCACTTTTTGACCTACGGCGCGGCGACCATTATGCCCGCTTTGTCGACGCGTGCGGCGGCGAAGTCGGTGACGGTTCCCTAAAACCTTGCTTGGAGAGAAAGTGCGTCAGTGGTCATCACGCTCCGCGCGATGGGTATGTCACGCCTGCGCGGTGGATTCTTTTGCGCGAAGGGCCATGCAATCATCACGCGGAGCGTGATGGCCACTGTAGGCATCACGCTCCGCGTGATGAAGACTTCACGCCCGCGCGGTAGACACTTTTCCGCGAAGGGCCAGGCGATCATCACGCGGAGCGTGATGGCCACTGTAGGCATCACGCTCCGCGTGATGGATACTTCGCCCGCGCGGTGGATACTTTTGCGCGATGGGCCGTGCGATCATCACGCGGAGCGTGATGGCCACTGAGGGATCACCTTCCAATTGCAAAGCGTATGAATTCGTTTTTTTCCCATGGCTCAGATCAAAACAGGTTATCCTGACATGAGCAAGTTTGCCGCGGTTCTTGCCTTGATCCTTTGTCTCGGGGCTGGCTGTTCCGGCGAGCAATCACAGTCGGCGCCCGTGCGAGGCAATCGCATCCCCAAGGAGGCGCGAAAGGAACTGCCGAAAAAACCATAGAGCGTTCGGAAAGAATGAAAGGTTCCGTTATGTTAGGGGCGACCCCTCACCCCTTCCCTTTCATTTTCCCAGCACGACTCCAGCACTTCGGTGCTGCCTGGGAATCGTTCGCCTGGTTTCGTTTGGTGGGCCTGCACTGTACAAACTCAACCAGTTCCGTCGCCAGCTCGGCGGTACTGGTGTGGCAAACAGACGCGGCATCTGCTGATACATCTTCTTCGCTGTGGAGCGCGAGATACCATGGCGATTGACATACTCCACTGCGATATTCACTACCGTTACCAGTGTCATCATTCCGACACCACGTCGGCGAACTCGTGCAGCCAACCCAATTTGTCCTGCAAGCGTTCGTCGCTTGCCCACTTCAGTACCTGAGCAGTCTTATCGCGCAAAATCTCCAGTACGCCTTCAGCCCACTCCAACTGCTATTGCAAGTTCATTAACCTCGCTTTGCTCTTCCTTGTTCGCTTCACCAGTAAGCTCACTTCTGTCTGCTGCACCGCGCAATGCGTTTGCCCTACCTGTCTCTGTTACTCTTGCCAGCGTTATCCTTTTCCAGTCGATGCTTCAGCAGTCATGCCGCCTTGTGCTTTATATCGTATATCTCCTGCGTGTGCTTATGCCGCTCTTCTTAGATCTGCACCCCGCCTTGCATATCTACGCCGTAGTCGTTCACTATCACTCGTCTCACACCTTTACGTTTGCCGCCTTTTCCAAGCGTCGTTCACTTCTGTTCTCGTCCACTAGTTGCGTCGTACCAAAGCGATCTAGTGCAGTCGTGTTGTTGCTAGCATGTGCCCTGTTCCCTCTAGTCACGCTAGCTTATCCCCAGAATTACCAAGCATTTCTCCTCGCCTATCTGCACCTATTGATCTGCCTACCATCCCAGTCTTCCGCCTTCTCCTAAGGCATCGTCTACATTCATCGCCCAAACGCATCAGCCACAGTCTACCTGTGGTCCAGTCTTTTATATCGATGTACAAACCGTACACTTCCGCTATCAGCGTCAGCACTCGTCGTACGCCCCGCAACTACACGCCTTCCCTTATTCTCCCCCAAGGGGAGAGGGAGCCGTTTATTCGCTCCCTCTCCTGATGGGCAAGGGCGGGTGAGGTTGACTCCATCGCAGAATATCCTCGTTTTCCCGGTCATTTCTTCCGAACGCTCTTAATGGGTGGAGTGTGAACGGTGGAGGGAAAGAGAGAGCTTTCTCGAAGTTCTCGGGAACTGTTAAGGCGATGAGAAAAATGATCAGAATACGGTTCTTGGGATTCTCCGCGATCGCCTTTTTGGCGTTTTTATCTTCTTGGGGCTGGGGCGCACAGCGCGGAGGCGCCGCGCTACAATCGAGATATTCGGCCGATTTTGGCGGAAAATTGCTTTGCTTGCCATGGGCCTGACAAGGCTGCCCGCAAGGCCGATCTGCGGCTCGATCAGCGCGCGGTTGCGGTGGCTGTCGAAGCCATCGTTCCGGGCAAGCCCGAAAAGAGCGGATTGATCGAACGGATCAATGCGGCAGAGGCCGACAAGCGAATGCCGCCGCCCAAAGCGCACAAGACGCTGACAGCCACCCAAAAAGAAACGCTCGGCCGTTGGATTGCAGCCGGCGCCATATACGAGCCACACTGGGCCTACATCATTCCCAAGCGGCCTCCGGTTCCTACTGGCGGGCCTCCGGCACAGAATCACAATGCCATTGATGCCTTCGTTCAGGCGGTTCTCGCTAGTAAAAACCTAAAGCCTTCGCCGGAAGCGGATCGGCGCACGTTGCTGCGTCGCTTGAGTCTCGACCTGATCGGCTTGCCACCGACGTTAACGGAAACACAGGCATTTCTCGCCGACAAGTCACCTGATGCTTATGAGAAACAGGTGGACCGGCTGCTGAAGTCGCCTCACTTTGGCGAGCGGATGGCCCAACCTTGGCTGGATGTGGCGCGTTATGCCGACACCGTGGGTTATCACGGCGACCAAAACCAGAATGTTTGGGCTTATCGCGATTACGTGATCGATTCCTTCAACAAAAACAAGCCGTTCGATCAGTTCACGCTCGAACAACTGGCGGGCGATCTTCTGCCCAACGCGACGGACGAGCAGCGCACCGCGACCTGCTTCTTGCGTTTGAACATGATGACCCGCGAAGGCGGGGCTCAGCCCAAAGAATATCTCGCCAAATATACCGCCGACCGCGTGCGCACCGTGGGCATGGCCTGGCTGGGCAGCACATTCGCTTGCTGCGAATGTCACGACCATAAATTCGATCCGATCAAGACCAAGGACTTCTACTCACTCGGCGCTTTTTTCGCCGACCTCAAGCAATGGGGCGTCTATCAGAACTACGATTACACCCCGAATCCCGACCTGCCCGGCTGGTCGAACGATCATCCCTGGCCTCCAGAGATTGTCGTCAGCAGCCCCGCCCTGAAACGGCGCATCGACAATCTGACCCAGCAAACTGCGTCGATCGTTCGTGACGCTGCCGCCAGTGACAAGTCATTGTCATCGTGGCGGCAAACGATTCAAGATTTCCTCGTCAAACATCCTTCTGGTTGGGAAGTTCCCCAAATCCTCAGCGTGACGGCGGAGGCGGCCCAGCCGAGAAGGCAATCTGCGGCCAGGTCGGCAGCGAACGCCAAGGGGGCCAAATCCGTTCCGGCCAGCGTCCCCAGAGATATCACCCCCGACGGGCGCATCGTTTTCGCCAACACGCCGGCGGTAACCTCCTTAGTGGAAATGCAGCCCGGGCCCGGCTGGCTGGCTGCCGCACGCGTCGAGTTATTGTCGGATGCTCGTTACGGGAACAAGATCGTTCGCAATGGCAAGGCCGGATCCATTGGCGTAACGCTCTCCGTGAAACGTGCAGACGGCAAATCGGAAACGCTTCGTGTGCGCGTTGCCCTCGCCGATCATTATGCACCGCGTTATTCCAACGGTTTTGAAATCATCGGCGTGCAAGATGCCTGGAAGCTCGATCCTAACGCACTTGACAAACCGCACAGTGCCGTGTTTTTCCTGGACAATCCCATTCGTCTGGCGGAAGGCGACAAGCTGGTTTTTCGCATCTTTGGGAACACCCTGGCAAGCGTGCGGATTCGGACAGCGCCGTTGGCGCCCGTCGATGTGCAACATCCACAGTTTACTGCACACCTCGACAAGGCTCTTGCCGAGCCCCAATTCGCCGAAGCGATGCACCTGCGTTCGACGGCTTTTGACAAGGCTGCCTGGGCCAAGCTAAAGGGAATCGATGCGGAACTACTGACATATCACCATGGCACCACACCCGTCATGGTCGCGGAAAAAACGCAGAAACCTCTCACCATTCGCGTGCTGGCCCGCGGCAACTGGATGGACGAGTCCGGCGAAATCTGCAAGCCAGCCATACCGCAATTTCTCGCCATCAGCCCGATTCGGGGAGTCGCCAACTCACGCGACTCGATCTGGCTCGCTGGTTATGGCGCCGGACAATCCTCTCACCGCTCGCGTCATCATGAACCGGTTGTGGAGGGAGTTTTTTGCGCGGGCTCTGCAGCGCGGAGTTGACGACTTGGGCACGCAAGGTGAACCGCCTTCGCATCCGCAGTTGCTCGATTGGCTGGCGGTCGAATTTCGCGAGAGCGGCTGGGACATGAAGCATATGGTGAAGCTCCTCGTCATGAGCCACACCTATCGCCAAAGCTCTCGGCCGCGAGAGGATGTGCATGCTCTCGATCCCGGCAATCGCTTGCTTGCTGTCCAGACACCGCGCCGCCTCGAAGCCGAATTCATTCGCGACAACGCCCTGGCAATCGCGGGCTTGTTGAGCCCGGAGATGGGCGGCCCGCCGGCGAAGCCTTACCAACCGGCCCATTATTACGACGGCTTGCAGTTTCCGGATCGGCAATATGTTGCGGACCAAGGCGAACGCCAATATCGCCGCGGTATTTACATGCACTGGCAGCGCACTTTCCTGCACCCCATGCTGGCCAATTTCGACGCCAGTGGTCGGGAAGATTGCCTCGCCGTGCGGCAGACCGCCAATAGTCCGCAACAGGCCCTAACGCTTTTGAACGATCCCGAATTTGTCGAGGCTGCCCGGATTTGGGCCAGCAAGTTACTGCAGACAAACGAGCAAAGTGATATTGCGCGCATCGCATTGGCCTACGAGCAAGCGTTGGGCCGCCTGCCCCGTCCGGCTGAAACCCAACAACTTCTGGCGTTCTTGACCAAAGTTCGGGAACAGTATCGAGCGGCGGCCTGATGATGCGGCAAAACTTCTGCGCATCGGCATGGCCGGCGAGCCACCGGGCGACACCATCGAGCAGGCCGCGTGGACCAGCGTTTGCCGCGTGATTCTCAATCTGCATGAGACGATAACGCGGTACTAAATCACCGTGCATGATACGAAAGCATTCTCTTGTAGCCGCGTTCGCCAGAACGCGGGGCTTTCGCTGGCCAGCCCCCATTCTGGCGAATGCGGCTACAGCAGAATCGCGGCCGGTCATATGGATTTGCTGGCATCGCTTTTGATCGAGCAATGAAGGATTTGAGAGAAGATGCCGACGCGTTCGGGTTGCCAAGCTGACGTTTTCACTCAGCGACAAAGTGCTGAAGCCAACTCCAAGCAAGTGAAGGATTGTGGCGTTCAACTGGTCATCCTCGATTTCCGCGGCCGGTGGGTTTGAGAATTACGTCCCGTCGGTGGTCCCTATACCCTGCTTCTACTGGCGGTAGATGATGTGGACACCCCCCGATAATCCAGATCCTTCCGAGATTCTCGAAAACGCTTGCCGCGACACGCATTCTGGCTCGCACGCGAATGCCCTTGTTAAATTCCTGTGGTTCCACAACAACGCTCAACGCTGCAATGAGCGGCCATCTGCCTCCGCGTTTGCCCAGTTGAATCTGGCCGAACTGCCTAGCGGCCTAGCCCATTACTGACGCGGCGGCCGCTGTCACGAAGCTGAGTCTACGCGAGCCAATCTGCTGGTGTCCAATCGGGTGCAACTCGGCGAACGCCAAGCCACGGCGCCACGCGGCCCGTCTACCGGGCTGACGATGGACAGAAGAGCGGAGCGTTTGGCCCCTCTTCCCCGACATCATGGAAACGTCGAAATGGTAGCGAAATCGCGAAAGTCCAAGTCATCGAAGATGCTGTTCATCGGCAACAGCTTCACCGCGCGGAATAACCTGCCCGGCCTAATCGCCGATTTGGGCCTGAGCCCAGGGCGTGACCATAGAGCACCGGTTGATCAGCGCCGGCGGTGCGTCTCGCTCCGCCGCCACTGGAATGCCGGCGTCGCGCCAGAGGCGATTCGCAATGGCGGGTTCGATTTCGTCGTCTTGCAAGAGCAAAGCACTCTTCCTGTCAAGAATGCCGAGCGCATGCACGAGAGCGTCCGGCTGTTTGATCAGGTGATCAGGGAGGCCGGCTCGAACACCGTGCTTTACATGACGTGGGTGGCGCCGGAATTTGCCGGATCAGCAGCAAGCGATCACTGACGCCTACGATTCCATCGGCCGGGAGCTGAACGCGATCGTAGTTCCGGTCGGGTCCATTTGGCAACGGTTTCTCGACAACCACGATGAGCCCGTTCTACATGATCGCGATCTGAGTCACCCTAGCCTGGCGGGTAGCTTCCTGGCAGCGTGCGTCTTCGTGGCAACACTGTACGGGCTCAAACCCAAGGGCGACGCCCTCGAAGTTACCGGCCTTGATGCAGATGTCCAAGCAGTGCTCCGGGCGGTCGCCTCAGAGAGTATTTCCAGAAAACCACGCAGCTGAACTGTGGTCGGGGCGGATCGTCGTAAAGCTGCCTGTTGATGTTGTTTTAGTGGATCTCGAGAATTCCCCGCCAGCCTGCAGATCAGTCGATAGGCTATCCCGCATCAGTTCTTGATACATACAGGGACGGGCAACTGGTTTGCGTGCCGGTCCCTCACGCGGGAGAGTTTTGCCTGAACCTGTTCCCAAATCCGCTGGAGATCTCTCCATGATGATGCGTTTTCTGTCAACGGCCGCCCTTCTGGCGCTCGCGTCGCTGGGCCTCCGTGCGCATGCCGAGGATCCGCTGAGCGTAGTCCTGAAGAATGATGTCGCAACGCTCACCGTGCTTCTTCCCGACAATACGAAGGGGTTTTACCGCGGATCCCGGTTTGACTGGCACGGGATCGTGTCGAAGGTCGAATACGCTGGCCACACCCTGTTCAACGCATGGAAGATGCCGCACGACCCGAACGGGCACGACGACGTGGGGGGCACAGCCGAGGAATTCGGCATACTTACCCCGATCGGCTACGATGCGGCCGGGCCTGGGGAACCGTTCTTGAAGATTGGGATCGGGATTTTGCAACGGGCGGATAAGGAGAAATATGAATTCTGGAAGCCATACAAGATTGTGAGCACCGGCCGCGTGACGACGACGTCCGGCCCGCGCATCGGCCACGTTCCACCAGGACATCGAGTTCCAGGAATACGGGTACAGTTATTCGAAAACGGTCGAGCTGGATACCGATAAACCGGCCTTTACCATTCACCGCGAGTTGAAGAATACGGGAAAGAAACCGATCCGCACCGATCACTACTGTCACCACTTCCTGAGCTTCGACAATAAACCGGTCGGCGCCGATTACACGTTGACCTTTGCCGTGGCGCCGAAGCCCCGCGCGAAGAGTGACTTCAACAAGGTAGCGCGGCTTAACGGGGCTGATTTGACGTTCACCGGCTCGCTGGACAAAGGGACGATCTACCTGGAACTCGACGGGTTCGGGGAGAAATCGGCTGGGTTTGCGGTGAAGGCCCTGGACAGGAAGACAGGTTTCGGCGTAAGATCACCGGCAACGTGCCAGTCCGAGAGTGGCACGTGTGGGGCAACAAGACGACCCTTTGTCCTGAGCCGTTTGTGAACATTGAACTCGAGCCGGGTGAGACCAAAAAATGGGCAACGCGGTACGAACTGTTCGTCGAGGAGCCGAAAAAATAGTGCTTCTCGGGAAGGGGTCATTGATCAATCGAAAGCCGGGTATGAATCTCGGCCGTGATTTCATAGGAGCGTAACCGCGCCGGCGCATCAAAGATGTGGGCGGCTATCATCAATTCATCGGCCTTGGTGCGGGCGATAAATTCTATAAGACTCTTCTCGACTGTCTGTGCGGAACCGATGGCGGAACAGGTTAACACCTGATCGAGCAGTTCGCGTTCGTAAGGACTGATATGCTCCAAATAGTTAGGCAAAGGAGGCGGTAGGCGTCTGGGGCGGCCTGAGCGGAGGCTGACAAATGCCTGCTGCATCGAGCTCGCCAGTAGCTGCGCCTCAGCATCTGTGGCCGCGGCGAACACGTTGAAGCCGAGCATCACGTAAGGCTTCTGAAGTTGAGCCGAAGGACGGAAGTTGGCGCGGTAAACCGAAATTGCCTGCATTAGCTGAGCGGGTGCGAAATGGGATGCGAATGCGTACGGCAGCCCCAGAGACGCGGCCAGTTGCGCGCCGAACAGGCTCGAACCCAGAATCCATATCGGCACACGCAGTCCGGCACCGGGTACGGCACGCAGCGACTGCTTCGGTTCGGCGTCGAAGTAATCCATCAGCTCCACAACATCTTGCGGGAAGTCATCCACATCGGAATTCAGATTACGTCGTAAAGCCCGAGCCGTGGCTTGATCGGATCCCGGCGCCCGCCCGAGCCCCAGATCGATCCGCCCCGGATAGAGCGATTCCAGGGTGCCAAATTGTTCTGCAATCACCAATGGAGCGTGATTTGGCAACATAATGCCGCCGGCGCCGACGCGGATGGTCGTGGTACCGCCCGCCACATGGCCGATAAGGACCGCCGTCGCGGCACTGGCTATGCCGGGCATGCCATGATGTTCAGCCAGCCAGAAGCGATTGAAACCCCAACGTTCCCCGTGCCTTGCCAGGTCGAGCGTATTGCGAAACGATTGCGCCGCATCGCCCCCCTCCACGATGGGAGAAAGATCGAGAATGGAAAAAGGGATCATGTCGGTCTCGAATCTGTTCTAGGCGTTTTGGAGGACCTCTTCATGAACTAGACGAAATGCGGCCAAACTCCATTCGCTTGGTCGAGATTGCTTGCTACCCGCCGCGCCGAATTGGGCGAAGGCGCTGAGGCGAGCTGGACCGCCCGCAAGCTGCCGACGGCCTGATTCAAACCAAAGTAACACCATGGCGGCGCCGAGCCCAACCGATTGCGAGCGCAAGTCTACCTTTCTTAGAAATGGATTGCATTGCGCTACCTACACACACGCCCAGAACCGGAACTTGTGCCGTCTGGCAGGGCAGACCGCTAAATGGATTGCATTGCGCTACCTGCACACACGGCTCCGGGAAGATGTAACCAGGGAATAGCTGATTTTGAACCATGCCCTGCCGACTGAAGTGCCCGCGATCCGACACGCGATGCATCTTTAATTGGCGAGACTCCCGGGCTTTCGCTGCAAAATACCAGAACGATCCGATTCGTATCGTAGAGGGCGACGTCGACGAAGCGACGCCGGAAATGGTTCGGCGAGAAACTCTCCGGCTTACAACGCGGCCTTGTGCCCTAGTGGGCGGACGCGGTTGACCTCCTTGATTGCCGTCCAGGGCGAGCTGTTTTATTGGGCAGTCTGCCGCCTGGAAAGACGAGTCCAGCGGCAGCGTGATTGACTACGGCGCATTTCCCGACCAGCAGTGAACCTACTTCACGCTCAGGGACGCCAACATGACCTTGGCCGATGCAACCGGAGTAGCCGGCCTTGAGGCCCGCATCTTCCGCGGACTTTCCATCCTCGAGGATTCGCTGCTGGGCAAAGTCTGGGAGCAAGAGAACAAGGGCTCGAAACAGATCGAGCACTGATGATCGACGCGAACTGGCAAACGGAGCTTGTCCGGCAATGGTGCAGGCAAAGCAGATATACCGCGATCATCATGCCGTCGCACAGCCGCTACTTTGGGGCCGTGGCCGCGCCGATGAGCGACTGGAAGAGGAAGCCAGGGAGGCGCAAGGGCTTGAATTGGGTTGTCGCCAAGAACGCGACATGGGACACGAACTTTTGGAAAAGCTTCACCCGCGCCCGGCTGTCGATCCCGCATCCCGGCAAAGGGTCCCTATCCATATTCGGAGACAAGCGGACCGATCACCGCATGTTCATCGGGCACTTTTTTTCCGAGACGCGGACCAAGGTGCTGTCCCGCGGCCGCACAATCAAAGAGTGGAAGATTGTACCTGGGGCCAAGAATCACTGTGTCCTTCCGGCCAGGCTGCAAAATCTGGCCCCGGTGGACGGCGGGCGCGGTCAGGCAGTCGTTGGAGGGGTTGAGGGGGCGAAGCCTGGGTAAATGTGGGGGACTATGGCGAGGCATTACCTGCGGGCTGCGTCCGTCTGGAGTCGTTTTTGCAGCGCTTCGAGTGGTTTGCGAGAGATGAATCCCACTCGGTCATTGTCGAGCATGGCCGTGCACCAGCTGAGGATTTCGGCGACTGGTAGGTCACACCGTTCGAAGGCGCCGATGACTACGCTTAAACAGTCTTCGATGTCCGCGGTCATCATACCTTCGTCGCTCATTTCAACCTGGCAGCTACCTTGCTTCATCAATTCCAGCGAGAGATCCATTGCCTGTCGCCACTGCCCAGCCTCAATTAGTCGGCTCAGGTTTCGTTTCACTTCAGCATAGGCTTCGTAGTCGTACTCGAAGTTGCGGTTGATGTCACGCTCGTCGAAGTCGGTCGCATCGACGATGGCCTGATGCGTCACGGCTACCAGTTCGTCTGGAGCAGCAGCCACGCCAAACCGGGCAGTGAGTTGCCGGAGAACCCGACGGTCTGCCGCACCATTCCACGAGAACGTCCACCAGTTCCTTTTTGGTGCGCCTGGCCAGTGTTCGAGCTAGTTCCGCGGCGGGCTCGGGCCGAGCTGGAGCCCGTCTGGTTGTTCGGCTCGCGCCATGTTTCGACTCCGTTGAAGTTTCCCTTCGCTGGTTCGCTCGACTCGCTCAGCAACGCTGCGCGGTAGTTCCAAGGCATCCAGAGTGCGGGACTGGCCGCGAGCTGGTCGGCATGCCGTTGTAACTGGGTCAGGTAGTCGAACGGGTTGGCCTGGTTCAACTGGCAGGTGTAGATCAGGCTCATGAACAGGTCGCCAACGCGAGCCCCGTTCTGGGTCTTGTAGAACAGGGCATTCTTGCGATGCAAGATGGCCTTCTTCAGGGCGCGCTCGCACACGTTGTTGTCCAGCGGGGCGCCGGCCTGGCGCAGGAACAACGTCAGCTTCTCCCAGTGCCTCAGCATGTAGCGAATAGCGCCGCCGAGGGCCGAATTGGGCTCGGTCAGTTTGTCGTCGAGTTGCCGCCTCAGCCAATCGTGCAGTTGTTGCATTGTCGGTTGGCTCTCTTGTTGATGCCACGCGCAGCCGCGCCTCGGGCGAAAGCTGACGCTGCCGGGCGATGGCATCGTTGCGATAGACCACGGCCAGCGTTTCGAGAAGGTAGCGGCACTGCTCGGGAAAACGATCGTAGACATCGACGAACTGCCGCCGGGCGTGGGCCAGGCAATTGGCCAGGATCGTCTGCAGTTCGCCAGGCAAGTTGCGCGACAGGGCGTCGCACATCTGGATCGGCGGCGGCAATTCCTTGGCGCGGTGCTTGAGCACGTCGGCCAGGTTCTCCCCGGCGTGCTGGTGACCGCTGAAGAACAGGGCCACCTGGTGGCCATCGCGCAGCGCCACCACGCCCGACGTGAACAGCCCGGTGCGCTGGTCGGCATCGTTTCCTTCGCCCTCGGCAGGGGCCAGGATCTTCGAGCGGCCCTCCCCCATCAGCTCCAGGATCTTGACGGTGGTGTCATCGTTGTGCAGCACCTCCCCTTGGGCCGCTTGCCGGATCAATTCCTCGAAGGCCGGGGCCAGGTTCTCCGCGACCGCACTGACGATGTCCCACTGGGTCGAGGCCGGCAGAGGAACCTCCAGGTTCCCCTGCAGGTCTTCGAGGCGATTGAAGGGGAGCCCGCTGCCATATTTGAGGAGGCCGATCATGCTGCCGGCCGTGGCATCATACTTTTGACACCCTACTTCTTCCGGTGCCGGAGCCGTGAACACCTGGCCGCACAGGTGGCAACGCAGCTTGTGCAACTGATAGATGTTCGCCGCCAGCGGCGGTTGCCCGATGATCCGCACCACCACGCCGGGAGCCTTGTCGTAGATCGTGCCTTGGCTGCAGGTGGGACAGGAATCACCGGCCTGGAGCGACGGATGCCGCACGTCGATCCGCGTGCCGCCCTGGTAAGCGTCAGCGCCATTGCGCCATGGCCCGGGGCGGCAGGTTCGCCGTCGTTCTTGTCGTTGGCGGCGTCGGCGGCCGTTTCATTCGCCGTAGACTGAAGCTCTTCGGCGGGAGGCTTCTGAGAAGCGGTCTCGGACTGGCCCGCTGTCACGGTCTTGGTCTTTTCCGTGCGGGAGCCAAAAAAGAGTTGACGCAGCCGCCTTATCGAGGTGTTCTTGTCTTCCACCATTTCGGTCACGTAGGCGTACGACTGGAAGACCGCCCGAATCAACTGGGCGTCCTTCTCGTCCAGCGCCTGCTCGACGCGGCGCAGCACTTCATCCAAGCGTGCGTCGTCCACTTCCACAATTTCCGGCAAGTTGCGCATCGTGCGACAACCCGCAAAATAAGGGAGCCGGCCGCGTCCGTGAGACCGGTGGTGTGATCAAGCGAATGGTAGAAAAGAAAGCAAGATCGCCCGATTCAGGCAAGAGAAGTTTGCGAAAATCCCTAGAAATGCTGGATCAGGGAAGCGGGCCGACCGGACGCCAGTCGGCTGCCGCACCCGTGTGCGTCGGGTTCCCGGCGGCCAACAACACCGAGAGTTGGTGAGCGGCCAGCCGCTGAGCCGCGCCTCGGCGGCCACAGGCCACCACGGAAAACGGCCCTGGGACAGTCGCTTCTGGCAAAGCCAAAATCCTTGACCATCGTAGGTGAGCAGCTTGAGCGCCGTTCCCCGGCGATTGCGGAAAACGAAGACCGTGCCCACGAATGGATCCGCGCCCAGGCTTTCCCGGCACAGCCGAGCCAGCCCATCGATGCCGCGGCGAAAATCGGCCGGCTCGACCGCCACCAGGATCCTCATCTGCGGCGTGAGTTGCAGCATCAGCCGGCGCTCCAGAAGCTTCCGGCCAGCGCCGCGAGGTCGGCCGCATCGTAACTGCTCAGTTGCACCCGCATCATGGCCCCGGAGCCGTTGTCCAGCTCGACGGAACACTGCTTGCCAGGGACGGCCGGCAAGGCAGCTCAACGAAGGAGGGGCGGCCAGACTGCGGTTGGTCGCCGGCTTCCTCGACGCGTTTCTTCAAGCCGTAATAATCCAGCCCCAGCGCCATGGAGGTACGACTGATGCCATAACGAGCCGCCAACTTGGCGGCCAGCGCCCACAGGTCCGCAGGAATGCGGCTGCCCCGCTCCCGTCGATTCCGCCAAGCCCGGAACCGGCTTCGAGCTTCCGCAAGATCCCCCGGAACTACCTCAGATGAAACCGTCCGCATGTCGGCCCTCCCTACCAGGACCGACACTCTATCACGTTCGGCAAATTGGTTCAGGCAGGCTTACCGGAAGGACACAATTGGTTCAGGCAGGCTTACCGGAAGGACACGGCCGAGAATCACTGGCTCGATTGCCTGGTCGGCTGCGCCAGTGGGGGCGAGCGTTCAAGGTGTCGCCCTTGCGGAAACGGCCGCCAAAGTCGAGAATCCGAAGATGCGGAGCTTGGTGGAAGAGGCCAAAACTGCTGAAGCGGCTCAAGCGGGCCGGGAACTTAGACGGAACTGGTGACGGTCAATACTCCTACTCATCCTCAATGCTCTCCTGGTTGACAATATGCATCGGCTTGCCTTCAAGAGGAAAAACGATTAGGATCACCTCGATCTCTTAGAACACCTCAACCAACTGCACGAAGGAAACTTCAGCCAGAAAGCCGAGAAAAGTAATCTAACCTTTTGGTATAGGGAAATACTGCTCTTGTGAATCCACTACGAAGTGTACGTTGCTCCGGATCTCTTTATCTGTACGATTGAGTGCATGAAGAACATACCCAGGAAGCAAGACTCGCCACGGTCCATTACCCGACAAGTTTATCATCGTTCTCAATTGTTCATGCGTGCGAAGACGGTCTCCGTATACACCAGAAACCACCTCAAGGCTGACAGGCGGCAACTCAGCGTTGCTATCGGCACCAAGTATTTGAACACCGGCCCCCTCTTGATATGCGGCAAGAACAAAACTGACACAATTAAAGCGTCTTATTTGTTTGATGCCTCTTTCGTCCTCCATCCATTGATCTTCAGGCTCTAAGGATGCAGTATACTGTTTACAATGAGCCAACCGATGAATGGAAGCGCATTGTTGATCAATCTCTGCCAACCAATCAGTAATTGCCTCTTTTTCTCTTTGGTTGAATTCGACCCATGCAAGCAAGTGAGCAATGCATTTCGGATCTTTAGCCGTATTCATTCGCGTCGCTGTCCCAAGAACAAGAGGGGGACCCATTTCCCACACTTTTACCTCTCTCCCATAAGAAACTCTGTCGTCTTCTCTTAATACGGATAAGTGCACAACGAACTTGACCGGATCAGAACTTGTAGCATATCTGGCGATAATTGAATACTGCTTTGCGAGTATTCCCGCAAACGAAGGAACAATCTGGGCGGGCATATGTACAATTCCAAATAAAACGTAGTTTTTCGGAGTCACAAATCCAATACGCGTTGCCCCCTCACATTCGCTTTACAATAGAGACCCACTCCTCAGAAAAGCTATAGCCGAATCCAGGTTTCGAACTGCTGGATGTACCTGATTGACGCCACGCTTCCGCCACGATTCTCGCAATCGATCCAAATCGCCTTGCACTCTCTTGTTTAACCAAGGACGTGATAGCCCATTGATCTGTCCGAGCGCTTCCGAAAGACGAGCATCCCCAATCGAGGCCATAGCGACAACAGCCTTACGAGCAATTACAGAACCCAATCCTGAAGCAAAGACATCAGGATGAAGAAGTCGCGTTGCAATAGTCTGAACTCGATCCGCAATCGCCATTGGGGGAACACTAGGAGGCGAAGTTTCGTACAATCGAGCGATAGCCTCTAAGGCTACTGCTCGAGTGTCCACACATCCGTCCGGTTCTAGAAACGGAAGGAGGCGGTCCGATTGAGCTTGGGGCAGGAAAGTGGAGCCTCTACGAAGCGAAGGCAAAACTATGCTCTCTCGCCCATCCAAACGAATTCGATGGTTACGAGCAACAGAAAGAAGGGAAATGCATAGCATCCCGCGGAGACTCTCAGGAAAATGTATAGCTTCCGCCGTGGCAACAAGTATCTCCAGCCAGTCATCAGTCAGATGAGAGCTTTCCAATTGGCCGACAAGATACTTGAGAGCGATCTCATTCGTCGGGGGATCTAACACCTTTTCTAAAGCAGAAGCCCGTCGAATAGTCGGAGATCCGGGGTCGTTAAGGATTGACCATGGGTCCGAATAATCTTGATCTTCATCTGGGGCAGGTGCATCCTGGCACTTAATCAAGTTAATGTACTTTTCTTCCCCATCTTTCGTTCGAAAGATAATTTGTGTATTGCCAGGATTCTCTTCATCTTCATCCTTGATGGCAAGGCCGGCCTCGGCCGTATAGGAATTGTTCAAATGACGCTGGATAAATTCGGTCCCCCCTTCCATGATTTCCATGAGGTGCGAGATTTCTAGCCAGTTCAACTCTGAGCGATTTTGTGATGACCAATCGACGATTTTGAACTTTGCGCATTTAAACTCTTCGACATTCGCCAAGGCTTGAGCTTGATTGGTGGAAGCAAATTTCCACGAAATCGGCCTCCATACCTGAGTCCCTTCCGACTCAATTTGTTTCTGGTCGGGTTCTGGCATGATTCACTTTTCCGTTTGAGTCAAATCCACATCGGGGATTCGCAATTGTATGTCTTCTGTGAGTTTTCCAATTGCATTGAGTTTCTGAATCGTATCGTCGACCTTCTTGCGGAGATCTTGGACGTCTTTTGCTGAAAGTGTCAGTTCAAAAACGACGGGCAATTTTCCAATGTCGACGGCCACGATCCTAAGTGTGGTGAAGGGGATTACTGCCTCTACCGCGGTTCGTGCCTGATCGAACACCGGTCTAATGTCGCAAATCAAGTCAATTGATTCTGCTCTCATGCCTGCTTTTGCCGCTAGTTGCTCGGCTTTAATTTGCCGCGCAAGAGCTGGAAAGGGTTTGAGAAGAATCGTCACAACAGCGACAAACTTATCCAAATTCTCCACATGGGCAGCCTTACCGGCCTCGCGATACGCATTCTCCGCTACGTCCAAAGGACCGATGTAGTTCTTGGCCCAACGCATGAAGTTTGCGATGTGTCGCCGCTTTTCCGGGGCCTGAATTCGGTTCTCAATTAACTGACGTTGAACCTTTTCCCCGAGAAATCCTGGATATTGGCTAAAATCAGCTGCCAAGGACTCTAGGCTTTCTTCTGGGACATCAAGGAGACCAATCACATCAGCCACCATCGCCCCAGGAGGCGCGATTGGACCAGGGGCGCGAATGTAGGCGACAAAATCGTCCGGAAACGCCATACTTCACCGTGATGGTTGGCAACAAGGGGGGAGCAAGGCGCAAACGCACTTAAGTCGATCGTGACGATTTCATGATACTCGCTCTTTACCGTGTTTCCACTTTGTGGCCGATTTACTTCCGGCCATACGCCGGTTACCTCGTCTTTCAATCTCCATTGTACCCTCGAAAGATTGGCCGGACGGCCGACATCTCAGTCAATTTGGTGCGAAACCAGGGCTCCATCCCTTTGAAATCTGATTGATCGTCTCTGCTCAAATCCTTCATCCGCCCTGTGACAATCGTTCCGCAGCCTAAGGATCTAATTTGTACGCCTTTAACTAGATCTGCCAACCGAGCCCCAGCCTTCCCAATCTGCACCCGCGCCACGCTCCCCGCCGCCGGCGCATACTCCGCAGCGCCTGGATGACGTCTCCCGCCTCTTCACCGCCACGCGGCTTCAGCAGCTCACCGTCAAGGTAGACCGCTTTGCGTGCCAGCTCTGCGCCTCTCGCGCCCACGAATCGGGCGTTTTGTGCGCGTCCAGGTCGGGTTGCACCGCCGCCGCCTTCTCCTTCATCACCGCCTCCATCTCCGCCACGTCCTTCCTGATTACTCTGGGCCGCCGCTAGCAGCTATGCCCATTACGAAGGTGTACTCACCCGATGCTTCTTCAGAAACGCCATCACCTCCTCAAGGCTATACGCTGGCGTGCGCAGGTGAAGGACGGCGTGACAGTTCGGGCAGACCGGCCGTAGATCGTTCTGGGGGTCGACCTTGTACCCGACTCCGACTTGGGATAGTTCGCGTAAATGGTGAACGTGAATTCGACCAGCGGCAACGGCCCGTAAGTACGGCCAAAATCAAATCCGCAAATGAAGCAATTCGTGCCATGTATATCGATACATTGTTGGCGGGCTTTCGGATTGCGTTCATACGCGTTGACGGTTCTTTGACACACTGCGCCCTCAGGGTACGTGCGTGGGCCAATAAAATCATCTCCCAACGCCGTGGGTGTTGACTGGGGAGCAGTTGCATGCGTTGTCATTCCTCGGTTGATTCGCCGAATGACATATTCTGCAAGGTGAACCTCGCAGATCGTACCTGGATAGCCTGCAAGCTTCGTCAGGCCTTTGGATAGGCGACGCTTGGTCAATGCTTCTCCCTTCAGGTCCTCACAGCGCCATCCATTCAAAACTGCCCGCCACGTTCCAACTCCATCCGCGTGGCATTCAGGTGGATTCGGATCAAGAAAGCACCAAAACAGCCGATCACCGTGGAAAGTTATCCAAAGGGTTGTCCCGTCATCCTCAAAGAAGTAGCGGATTTCATTGGTGAATTCGGTGGCTTTCCCTGGGATTTCTCCTGCGTCAAGGAAGCCCTGTCTCAATTTGTCCCATGCTCCTTTTCTGCAAGAACGGAGTATCACCGGATTCTCGCTGTAGAAACCCAGGCGCATAATCCCAGTGTCGAGGCATTCCTTTTCCCACGTGCCGTGCTTTCCGAGTTTGATATAGCGAACTTGGCTGGCAGAGATTGCATCCGACATGCCTGTTGCCTCCCGAGCCAAAGAAGAACCTGCCGCCTAATTTGCTCGTCGCTTGGGTATTTCCGAACCAAAGCTCTGTCGTTCCACGTGACCGGTTCCTGATGCTCGTCAGGATACAGCCAGATACCATAAACCGCCCCGCCCCAATCGTCGAGAGCGCACCTACGGCAGTCGTCCCGGTAGACTGGTCGCGTTGTGCCGTCCGTGAATTGGCGTTCGTCGCGCGTTTGCGGCTGAACTTCGCCACGATCCGATCGCGTGCTACCTTCCTGGAAATGCCGATTCACCTACGCTACACGCTCCGCACCGAAGCAACCGACGCAGCTGGCACGCCCGTCGTCCTCACGCTCGCCGTCGAGCTGTCCAATCCGCCGGCCGTCGGCGACGAGCTGCACTCGCACCCAATGTGCGGGCCGCATGTCGTGCTCGAGGTCCGCGTGGATGAACCGGCGCCAGGCGAAGGGACATGCATTGTGGACGATCGGGACTGCGGGCTGCCGGCTAGGCCGATACCGGTAGACCTGGATCACGCCGAGCGCGAGCTGTGGGAGTTGCGCGAGGCTGGATGGAAGCGGGAGGGATAAGGAACCGACGCCCGCCCAGGCGCGAGCGGTTGCAGACCGGCATTCTCGCCGGGCCGTTCTTCTTGGCCGCAAGGCAGTGCTGGCCCGCCAGAATGCCAGGTCACCTTACATTAAAAGACACTCCAGGATAGTCTTTCTCGATCGCCATTTCACCAATGATCGAGGAGACAGCATGCTTTTCACCTGCGGAGGCCTTTGGCCTATTCCGGCCGGATTTTGGAGATGGGTGAACGGAGTTGGATTCGTGCTCGTCATCTATTCCGGCGGGCTGTTTTACGAGGCCTGCCAGGGTCCGGCGCCCTGGCTGCTCGACGACTTTGGGCCGCCGGCAACATCAGCGCAGCCCTTGTCGCCCACGCCAATTGTCGCGTCGGGACAAATGGCCCAGACCTACGCGCTTCCATTCTTTCAGACTTTCGGCAGCGGCCAGTGACGCCAGGAAGTTTGAGCCAAGGCGATGGCGCCGGCCTGACCGGGAGAAACTTGCGGTCAATCCCGGCCTTCCGTTGGAGAGCCGCGCCACAGCCAAAAGAGAGAACGGGGAAAGGGCTGGGCAGCCGCCGTGCATAGACGGGCAGAGGCAACGTGCCTAGACGTGCATGGCGGTTTTTTCGGCGCGGGCAGCTCCGACTGTGGAAGCAATCCGATATGCCAGATAGAATCAAAAAGCCGCTGGCGCATTGCCGGCTTGACAAGGAGATTCAGGCCAAGTGTAGCACGGGCGTAGCACGAAGAAAAAGATGGGGTAAAAGAGCGGTTCGGATTCATATCACAAAGCCTTGTGCCGAACCAAGTTATGATTGCCCCTTCAAGGACTCGAACCTTGAACCTAGTGATTAAGAGTCACTTGCTCTGCCAGTTGAGCTAAAGGGGCTTCGCAGTATGCATTCCAATTATGGCGAATCGAGGTTGGCTGGCAAGTCCATTCAAAGGCATTGTGCCCTGGAGTCGACCGACCGGCATTCCTTCATCCGTGCGATACGCATCTTCTTCCTGACAGTTGCCGTCGGCGCGGGGTTCGCAGGCCAGGCTCGGTCCCAAACGCCTCAAGATGATTTGCTTTTCGCCCGCAATCTGCGAGCTCACTACTTGCCCGACCTGGCCGCTGCATTCCTCGAACATCCACCCAGCCCGGTCGCCGGCTCCTGGCGAGCAGCTATCGCGGTCGAACGTGCGCGAGCTCAGCGGGAATATGCCCTCAAAACCGGCGGATCGCTTGCTTTCATGCTCTGCAATTCCGCCCGCCACGAACTTCAAGCTGGCTTGCAGGATGCCGAAGCGAAACCTCTGGAGCCGCTCATCCGTTTCGAGCTTGCTCGACTGGCCGCAGCCGAGGGACATCTGCTACTCGAACGGCAACCCAGAGGCAGCGGCAAGCAGTCGGCCGCCGAATTGAAACTAACACGCGCCAAATTTGCGGAGGCGGCCCGATTACTCAAGGAATGCAAAGCCCCCACCAACGCCGACAACGCCCGCTTTCTTGCTGCCGACGAGGGCGATTTCGCTGGGCATCTGGCTCTGGAACGCGGCCGGACCGCGCTTGATCTCGCTTTTGCGAACAGCAGCACCGATCGGGCCACGGAACGCGGCGCGGCCTTGCGCCAGGCGATCGCAGAATTCGACGGCCTGGCCCGGAGCAACCATAGCAACCCGCTCTCCTGGGAAGCCATGGCCTGGCTTTATCGCTGCCACCTGGACAACGACGATGCCAAAGCCTCCAAGAAAGTGTTGACGGACGTAACTGCCACCAAGAACAAGGCGGCCGAGAATGGCAAACGCCTCATCAAAGCTCTTCGCCTGCTTTGGCTGATCCGCGAAAACGACATTCGCACGCAAACCACCATTCAGGCAGAGTGCGAAGATTGGCTAAAGCAGTATCCCGAAGCGTATGATTCGGCGGAGGGCTGGCAACTCAGGTCTTTTCTCGCTCGAGCTGCGTTCGCCCAAACGGCTGCCGCGACAAAGAAAACCTCGGTGTTCGGCAAAACCCGCGAAGCGTTTGAGCGCGCGTGGCGACTATGCAGCGACGTCGATTTGCCCGAGCGCGACGAAGCCGGTTTGGCTCGCAAGCGGCGCTTGCAAATTGCCAAAGTTCTCTATCCCGATCTGTCGATCATCGGGGCGGAAAAGATTGCTTCCCCGTTCGAAGGTTGGCTCCACGCACAGTTGGCATTTGCCGCCATTCAAGCAGCCCCTGCTGAAACCGCTCCGGAGGCACGCCGGGCACGCTGGCTCGTATTGCGTGGGCTCTTGGAAAAGGTTTTGGCCCTGCCCGCCATGCGCCAGTTCCCCCGGGAAACGGTGGAATGCAAACAGCTTTTGACCTATTGCCTCTATATATCTGGGGAGTCTGTCGCTGGCCGCCGATGAAGGGGAAGCGTTGGTGCGCACGCATCCGCACGACCTGGCAGCGGCTCAAGCCGGCAATCTGGCCCTGCAGGCACTGGCCACGCTCATGGCCAAAACGCCGGCCCCCGGAATGGAGGCCGCCAAGGCGACGCCGTTGCGGACGCGTTTCAATTCGCTTGCCGAGTTCATGCTGCACGCCTGGGCGAATCGCCCGCAGGTCGACACCACTCGCCATCTTTATTCCCTGCTCTTGGCACGAGAGAAGCGTTTCGCCGAAGCCTTGGATCAAATTGATGCCCTGTCCGCCGGGTATGCCGAGCTGCCTCGGGCTTTGTATCAAGGGGCAACCTTGGCATTGGAGGCCCGCAAGGAGACTGCGCCCGCAACTGCAGCGCCTTATCGCGATCGGGCCGTCCGGTTCTTGGAACGGATTCCTCAAGCAAACAGTGGGAACGACGCCAAATCGCTGCAGACGATTTTCGCGGCCAAACGGCTCCTCGCTGAACTCTATCTTCAGGCCAAGCAGTGGCCCGAACTGTATCGAGTGGTGGACGAAACTGTCGCAAGGTTTCAGGATTTGGATGAAAACAGCAAAGCCGGCTTCCGGGCTCCCCTGCTGGCACTCCAACTGTTTGCCAAGAGCATCGCCGCCGATCGTGCGTGCCATAGCGGCCGTTTTCACGAAGGGCGTCAGACGCTTGCCTCAGCTATCGCGGCAGTGCGCGACCCGGCCAATGCCCCCGTCCTCGAAGAATTGAAGCAGCGCGAACCGGTCGTTCTTAGCCGCTTTCTCGATTTGTCGATTCGCACGGCGCTGCTCGATGACGATCTGGCTGCCGCGAAAGAACAACTCGATCTCCTGACGCGATTGTTTCCGGACAACCCCCTCGATCTGCTGGGGGCCACCATGCAAGCGCTCAGCGAACAGATCGGTTCTCTTCGGAAACAAGGAGAACCTGCCAAACCACTGTTGGAAAAAACGACGGCTAACGTTGCGGTTTTTCTCGATTCGTTGGCCGAGCAACAGAAAACTAACGCTCGGCCCGAAAGCCTGCTCTTTTTGGCGGAAAGCTTTGCCAGCATCGACGAATTCGCCAAGGCTGGCGCGTTTGCTGAGCGAATCGAGCCGCCCGCGGCGGAGAAGGCCGACGATGCTCGCGCCGAACAAGTCTATCGTTCGGCGCGTGCTGGTTCTGCGCTCCCTTAGACGGCAAAAACACTGGAAAGAAGCCGAGGCTTTGCTCGGCGCCCTCCTGGCGACGCCATGCGGGCCCCCACTCGATCGATCTGAAAAAGGAACGGCTTTTTCTTCTACAAGATCAAGAAAGGTACGCCGGCAAGCAGGGCGCCATTCTGGGTTGGAACAGTTTCATGCTCCAACTCCAACCGAGGCTTCAGGACAATCGCATCAAAGAGCTTTATTTCGAGGGCTACTATCAGCTCACCTATTGCATCTACCATAATGCCCTCGCCCAATCGGATGCGAAAACAAAGCAAAAGGAGCTGCGCCTGGCCGCCAACTATATCCTCAAGCTCGAAAATCAGCCGGATCCTGCCGCGGAACCCTGCAAAAAACGCTTGCGGGAACTGTTGACCGAGGCATCGGCGCGTAAAGGAAGAGTACGAGTCCCTCAAGAAGGAGGGCCTGTGATGCTCGCGGAGCGGAACCAATTTTTGGGGCATCTCCCCCGATTTTGCCTGGCGTTCGGGCTGCTCTTGGCGGCGTGGCCAGCGGTGAGCAGGGCTCAGGATGAGATTCAATATTTCGATCGCGCCGGCAAATCGATAGTTGCAGTACAAGCCCTCATCGAGCAAGAAAACATCAACGGACTTCGCTTCCGAGTCGGTGCCCGTGGTGAACCGGTCGATGTTTCGGCGCCGGATTTGGTTGACGTTGTCTACAGCGTTCCGGGCTCCTTGCGATTGATTCTGACCAGAGCGCGCAATGAGGAGAAGAAAGAGCCTGGCTCTGGCGCAACGCAACCCGAGCGGCTTCAGGCAATCGCCCAGGCGATCAAAGAGTACCAAGGGCTTCTGAAAGAGGGCGAGCAAACTTCATCAGCAGCCGCGCGACGTCATTGGCAATTCCGAATCGCTCGGCTGCGGCGCAAGCAGCCTCCGAGAATCCGCGCAGAAACCAAAGCGGCGGTGGCGGAGTTGACGGCATTCGTGCGGCAAAACGATTCCTGGCAGACGGTTGCCGCGGCGAGCCTATTGGTGCGCATTCAGGCCGATGGCGGCGACTTCGATGCAGCAGCCCAAGCACTCCGGCAGGTTTTGAACGGCAAAGGGCTTTCGCCGACGGCCAAACGCGATCAGGCACGTGAGATAATTCTCGTGAACCTTTTGGGCAAGAACCTGAAGGCGGCGTCGGCCGCGATCGATGCGCTGCGAGTCGAAACGCCAGCAACCGGAAGTGAACCGTTGCGATTGCGGGTGCTTGAAGCTTTACGCGACGCGGTTGACGGCAAGCCAGAGCTGCGCACTCAGTCAGATCGAAGGACTTGGAAACCAGGTGAAGGACCCAGCGGATCGCGGTTTTCTCTGGTTGTTGCGCGGCTACTGCGAGACCTTGGCAGGGCGCGACGACCAAGCGCTGATGGGCGTTTCTGCGCGTTGATCAAGTTTTTAGCGAGGATCAGGCGGCTCATGCAAAAGCGGTGGAGCAACTGGTCCGGCTCTTCGAGGCCCGCAGCGATTGGGCCAAGGCAAAACTCTACCGCACCAAACTTTCGGCGCGACTTCGCAGGTTGAGCAGGCAGGCCGGGGCGCCAATTTCTGGCCGACCTGCACAGGAAGAATCCCTGCCAGTCTTGAAGCTTTGACGCCGAGATCCCTATAATTGCCCTAACAATGGGGCGGTAGCTCAACTGGGAGAGCGTCGCGTTCGCAATGCGAAGGTTGGGAGTTCGACCCTCCTCCGCTCCACATAAGGCCATGTTGCGCTTGGGCGCAACGTGGCTTTTTTCATGGGCTTACGGCTAGCGCATTGACTCATCGATCTGGCTGCCGAAGACGAGTCGTTGCCTCATGAGAATGTTACCCATCTCAGGAGGCATATCATGGACCACAAGATCAGCAAAGCGGCGAGAGGTGAAGTGCTGGAGGCGTTAAGGAAGCGCTATCGGCTGGCATCCCGGAAGGAGAAAGCAGAGATTCTGGATGAAGTGGTTGTGCTTGCTCAGTGTCATCGGAAGCATGCAATCCGCCTATGCCATAAGGCACGCGTTCAGAAAATTGCCTTTTCACCGGACGGCAAGACGCTGGCGTCCGCCAGTTTGAATCTGAACTTGGCCCTTTTCGCGGAAAACGTGCCAACGGAAATAACCACGGTGCGATTGTGGGATGTGGCGTCCGGGCGTGAGCGTTGCCGAGTTGACGCCTCGAGCTTAAACCCGATCGATCCTGACGTTCAGCCCTGACACCCGGCTGCTTCTTACCCTGGGGGAGGATTCCGACAGCACCAATCAGTTGCGTATCTGGGAAGTCGTGACGGGCAAAAAACGTCGAGTTCTAGATCTGAAGAAGTCGGAGTCCGTTACTTCCGTCCTCTGGATGCCCGATGGCCGAACACTTGCTGTCGGACTTTCGCAAGACGCCATTGGCTTTTTTGACTTGGCGACCGGCCAGGAGCTGGGCCGCATCCGCGGCCTTTGTGGCGCTGTCAACGCTCTCGCTTTGTCGCCGAACGCCAAGATGTTGTTCTCCGGAAGCGCCGACACGACCGCGCTGGTTTGGGACCTGCCGTCCGTTTTCACGCCAACGCGCACGCGCCTTGGAGCCATTGCCTCGGGGAGGTGTGACCCCCCTGTGGGCCGATTTGGAGAGTGCCGACGCGGCCAAAGCCGATCAGGCGATCTGGACTCTGGTTCGCGCCGGGAATCAAGCAACCGCCTACCTTGCGGCGCAGTTAAAGCCGGTCAAAGAGGACCCCCTGAAACGCATTCCGCAGCTTCTCGCCGATCTCGACAATGACAAGTTCGCCGTACGGGATGCCGCATCGAGGGAACTGGAAGAACTTCTTCCCGAAGCGGAAGCTGCGCCTCGGCACAGCTCTGAGGACAAATCCTTCCGCCGAGGTTCGTCGCCGACTCGCCGATCTCTTGGCACGAAACAAGGGGAAAGTAACCGCTCCCGAACTACTTCGCCGCCTCCGTGCCCTCGAAGTCCTCGAGCACACCGCCACCGCCGAAGCCCGCGACGTTCTCGAGAAACTTGCCGCCGGCGCCCCGAAGCGCGGCTGACGCAACACGCGAAGGCGGCAGTGGACCGGTTAGCGAAGAGAGCCACGGTCAAGCCGTGAGTCCGGAGCACCACGTCCGCGATGGAGTCAGTAAACTCTTTCGTTAATGGGGCGTGCCCCATGATATGCCGGTGCGGGCATTCGACAGTTTGGCAACAAGGGCGAAGTCCGCCGTCTTCTCCGTCTCACACGCCTGCCAAGCTACTATTCTCTTCCCGGCATGATCTAATGGATCCAGCGAATGGGGTATAGGTCGTGCCCTCGAATTGGCCGGTGCGTTGTGGAGGTTGGAGCGCCGGCAAATTAGAGCCGAAGATTCGTTTCATTGCACCCCCCTTGTCTACCCCCTGAATGAATCGCGTTTCGAGGTGAAGCAACGATGTCCGCAGTCACTATCCCGACGGAAATCTGGGACAATGAGATTGCGGCTGAACACCAGCTGCCCGTGGAGTGGCTCTGGCACGGCTTCGTGGCCCGGGGAAATGTCACTTTGTTGACCAGCCTTTGGAAGGCTGGCAAGACGACGCTGATATCGTTGCTGCTTGCCCGCCGCAAAGCCGGCGGCATGCTGGCCGGCTTGGCGTGAGGAGAACCATGCTCGCAGTATGCTGGAGACCCTGCTGCCGCTGGGAGCACTCACACGCCGGGGCATGGCTGTGCTGCTGCTCCATCACCTCACCAAGGCCCCTCAACGGGCCGGCCAGGCGGCGCGCGGCTCAAGCGCCCTGCTCGGTCACGTCGATATCTCCATCGAAATGCGCCGACCCGGGGGCAACCCGCTGACTCGTCGGCGCCGGCTACTCGCCTTTTCGCGGCTCTCCGAGGCCTGCGCGTCAACTTTCCATCGAGCTCAATCCCGAAGGCACGGATTACCAGGTGTTAAAGTTCGGCAAAGGACGGCTTCAAGGCCGGCTGGCCGGCATCGTGCGGCTGGTGTTCGAGGAGGCATCCCAAGAGCTAACCCGCGAGGACCGCCTCGCCGAATGGCCGGTCGATCATGCGGGGAGGAAGCCAGAACGCGTCATCGCTGTGGCACTGGCTGAGTCGCGGCGTCGAGCTTGGTCAGATTGCTTGTGAAGGGGCGGGGCACCGCACCGACCCGCTTCGCTATTGGCTGCCCCATCGCGAGGAAGCGTGGAAGCAGGATTTCCTGTATGACACTGATCGATGCCCAGAGCGGATCGAGTTGAACCTGCCGTTCGTATCGCTGTGCGAGGCCAAGAGGAAAGAGAGCGAAATGAAATAGTGGAAATCGGCTGGCAAGGCCGAGAGGCCGAGCGAACGCCAAGGGCTCGCAAAGTTAAGCTCCAATTGCCGCTGGCAGCGGGTGACACGTTCCCGAACCTCATCCAGACATGGCAAGTTCCTTTCTTATCCTTTCCTCATCCTTATTCCTTCCTTCTGGTTATGCCTTGCTGCCGTGTTATAATCCGGGAAAAGGGAGTTACGCATGAGCCAGATCACGGTGCAAATGCAGGTTTCGGATGCATTCCGCGAACTCGGGTACAGTGACGAGGAACTCCGCCGAGAAGTGCCGGTCCTGCTGGTCCTGAAACGCTTTCGCCAGGGGCTGATTTCCTCGGGCAAGGCCGCCCGATATTCTTGGCTGGTCGCGCCGGGACTTCCTCGACCTGCTTGGCCGCGAAGGCATCCCGCTGTACGACCCAACCGAACGAAGAGTTGGCCGAAGAATGGAAGACGGCCCAACGGTTCGGCGTCGGCCCATGACGATCGTCATCGCGGATGCGACACCGCTGATTTACCTGGCTGCCATCGGTAGGTTTGACCTTCTTCGGTGTCATGTATGGACGGTTCCTCATTCCTGACGCCGTCTATGATGAAGTCGTGCTCCAGGGACGCCGGACGCCCGGGTGCCGCCGAGACTGCCGGGGCTACCTGGGTCAATCGGCATAGCGATCAGCGACGCGGCGAAAGTAGCCAGCCTGAAGAACCAATCTGGATATCGGAGAGAGCGAAGCGATCGCATTGGCGGAAGAGCTGCACGCCGACCTCGTCATCATGGACGAATCGGCTGGCCGGCGCAGTTCTCGCCGGACGAGGCATCGCATTCATCGGCACGGTCGGAGTGCTGATGCAGGCGAAACAGCAGGGCCTGATCGCCGACCCTGAAACCGGAACTGGACCGGCTCCGCGCCTGTGGGTTTCATCTCACCGATCGTGTTTATCGGGCCTGCCTGGCAGCCAGCGGGGAATAGACTCGCGAAAAGCATTCTCTTAGCAAAAGCCTCTCACGTAGCCGCGCTTGCCAGAACGCGGGTGTGATAGCAGCTAGCCAACAACGACTCCGCGTTCCGGCGCAACGCGACTACCCTGTTGGTCAAGCCGGTCCGGAAGGACGAACCGAGGCCGCGAGGTCAACCAGACTTTCGTTCCGGTAACAACGAAGGAGTTTGCCAGCAGCGTTTCGTTATCGTTGATCGAGGTGTTCGAAGAGGCATCCCAAAAGCTGACCCGCGAGGACATCCTGGCCGAATGGCCGGCCGATCATGCGAAGCCGAACGCCATCACGCTGTGGTCTGGCTGAGTCGTGGCGTCGAGCTTGGTCAGATTGAATGTGAAGGGGCGGGCCACCGCACCGACACGCTTCGCTACTGGTCGCCACAGCGCGAGGAGGTGTGGAAGCAGGATTTCCTGTATGAACTGATCGAGCGTCAGCGGATCGAGTTGAACCTGCCGTTCGTATCGCTGTGCGAGCGCAAGAGAAAAGAGAGCGAAATGAAATAGTGGAAATCGGCTGGCAAGGCCAGTGCGCCCAATCGAACGCCAAGGGCTCCCACTTCCGGCAGTGATTCGCCATTCGCTACCGGCTGATGCTCCAGCCCGAGAGATGTCGCGCCTTTTGAATACCGGCCCCTTTGCGTGCCGAGGAATTGGACCTGACCCGTTTAGCTGCCCCCCTGATCATTCCCACCAAGAAGCCTATGTTGATGGAATCTTGACGTGGTTGGGCATCAGCCCATTGATTGCCAAGTGCAACACTGACCCATCGCAGTGGGGTGGGCAAGGCCCGTTGGGTTGTGGAAAGGACCATCAGCTGGCAGTGCAGTTTCCCGACGCTTGCGGGTAAGGTTCGATCGTCGGGGCTTCAGTTTATCATGCTGGGAACTCAATTGCCGCGGTTATCATACGCAGGCGCAAACTGACCGAATGACAGGTTCTTTTTCTAAGAAACACTGGTTTTGTTATGGCATCTTAGGCTCCTATTTACAGATACAGGAATTGGAGTGCATGCCGATCAACGGCATTAATACCCCTTGGGACATGTTCCTGGAAAAACTGAAATGGTCAAATCGAAAAAAAGCAACAAAATGCCCTTCCGTAATTACGGGTGCACTTGAAATATCCAAGCGCCGGGAAGGGATTTTTATTGGCGGGGACCCCCGGGGCCTTCGTTCCCTTGCCAAACTCCTTTTGTGGCTAGCAAATTTAGATCAGGAGAAGCATTCATCGATGCCCGACGGGGAACGGGAACATGTACCTCTTTATGCGGTTGACCCAACGCTCCCGTACAATTCCCTGACCCCCTTTCGGTAATGACGGAACTTTGTCGACTCGATGCAAAAGGCACTGGAGAGTTTCCAGAGAAATATCGCAAACTGGAAAAGAACAAAGCCAAAAGAACAAAAAAATCGGTTACGGGTGCGGAAAGAAGAAAAAAGGGGACTAATCACTGATCGCATCGCGGCAACTTTTCGGGCCCCATGAGAGCACAAATCCATTTTTTGGGCAATCAAACGGGACCGTTTGGCTGCCCCTGACGTCTCTGGGCGTGAACACGCTATATGTCCCGACGGAAACGCGCGGTGTCACGGCCAAATCCGAACCGGTACCCATCGGCCGAGATGACCCGGATTGTTGGTCACGACGGTGGCCTTAATCTCGTCCGCTTGGGCCGCGATTAGGGCGTCGGCATCAAGTGTCGCAGCACCGGTGGTCGGCATTCCTTGCAAGCGGGCGTCCGCCCAGAACTCCGCGGCGCATTTCCATGCGCCGGTAGAAACGGGAAGATACGCACAAAGGGCAGCGAGCTGATCGAGCCGATCCAGTCGCGAAGGAGGCAGCCGACCGGAACGGACGAGCCGCGTCAGTTCGCGGCGGACTTCGTAGTCTGCGACCTCGGAAAGGAAGAACGTCGACCCTGCAGTCACTTCCTGGACGATCCACGTCTGAATCGGGATACGCTGTGCCGGCCGATCGTGTGCCAGGAGCCCGAGAGGTCCGGTGTCCAACAGGTAAAGCGCGATAGCGAGGAGCTAGATGTGATGAGATAGGGGGAATCAGTCGAGTGCCGGTGACCCGAATTGGAGTCCGCGACCCTCGTTCAGGGCTGTGTGGAGGCGGCCAGCTTCCTCGTCCGACAACTTGCCATCCTCCTCGGTCCACTGAGCGAAGAGTTCCTGGAGGCGGCGGGCGTGATCGGCGCGCTTCGTATCGACCTGGGCCTCCGGCCCAGGGCCAAGCGGTTCAACGCGCACGGGCTGGCCCTCCTGGAGGTCGATCTTGACATCGAGGACGATGACCCCGTTTTTCACGTGCCCGGTAAAGGACGCTGCCGGTGAGGAGGGTTCCGAATTCTTCATGTTTGCAGCATAGCAGAAAAGTGGCCGGCAAGCTTGCGGCCGGTCTCCCCGCGTCTGCGGACGCACGGGACGCCATTCTTCCACGCCTGGCATTGTTCGTGGCTTACGGAAGCCACCAGAACGGTCAATCTCCGATAGGGCTGTGGCACTGGCTGAGTCGCGGCGTCGAGCTTGGTCAGATTGAATGTGAAGGGGCGGGCCACCGCACCGACCCGCTTCGCTACTGGCCGCCCCAGCGCGAGGAGGTGTGGAAGCAGGATTTCCTGTATGAACTGATCGAGCGCAGCGGATCGAGTTGAACCTGCCGTTCGTATCGCTGTGCGAGCGGCAAGAGAAAAGAGAGCGAAATGAAATAGTGGAAATCGGCTGGCAAGGCCAAGCCAATCGAACGCCAAGGGCTCCCACTTCTGGAAGTGATGCTCCATTCGCTACCGGCTGATGCTCCAGCCTGAGAGGTGTCGCGACTTTGAATACCGGCTCCTTTGCGTGCCGAGGAATTGGAGCTGTCCCGTTTAGCTGCCCCAATACAGGATGTAGCTTCTCACGTGCTCCCCATCATCAAGGAAGATCCTGCGAGCTTTCTGACCTTCGCCAACCTCAAGTACGGTGGTTTGGATTTTCTCGCGGCCCCGTTTGAGGAGAACTTTATGTTTTCAGCCTTTTCAGATTCGCTATTACGGCTTTTTCAGCGAGTGGTTCCGACCATTGATGTGATGGATGCCGGTTCAGGGCTTTTTCGCTAAAGCTGATGAAAACAGAAGACCATGTTGCGAAATGCGATGCTGCCGAGCTCACTCAACCACTGGTAAATCGCTGAGCTTCACCGCCTTAAGCCGTTTGACGTCCGTCAGGAACAGCTTCCGTTCTTTGTATACCTCAGCAAACGTCTGGCAAAGAGCTTCGTACGAACTGCTGCCGGCGACGTCTCGTACGTGCCGGAAGGCATCGGCAGCTTCATCGAACAGCTTGATGATATTCGAGTGGGCAACGTACGTGATCTTGCCAGCATGCGGAACCGCTAGCTTGTGAAGGCAGCCACGGGTCGAAACAACTACCGTGGTGCATGGCGTCTCCTTTGCAAGGAGTTCATCCGAACGAATCGTTTCCTTGTGGAGTGCCGTCTGGGAACGTCGTGTTCGATATCCCTAGATTCCCCGCCCCCAGCGTCTTCGCTTCAAATACGGTCGCCCACCAATCCGAGAACTGCCACAACCCGTCTGGTTTCCCTTCTCCGGTGAATCGTGTCGCCTTGGCTCCCAACAGTTTGCCGAGCATTTCGAGGCCTGCGGCTCCAGTGGCTTGACTCCATTGACGTGATCCATTCGCGAGCCTCGGCGATTTTCTTCTCGAACGCACCGCCAATCGTCCCGAGCTTTTCCAGCGTAGCGTTTAGCTCCAGGAACCATTCTTGCACCGGCAGCTCTTCCTCCGCAGAAACTTGCCCGCCGAGCTTTCGGATTGCCTCGTTGGCCCACTTCAGCCCGGCGCTTGCCGCCGCATTTCGGAGATGCTTGACTGCGGTCTCGTGCAATGCCTTGTCGCGACTCTGGCGAAAAGCGTGAAATGCCGCTTGGCTGGCGAGTTCGTACCAGAACGACCGATAAGGCTTCAGGTCTGTACCGCCCTCCAAGGCCTCGGTAACCTTGATCGAGATCATCAGGGCGTCAGTATATTGTCCCTTCCACATGGCGTACACGAAGTCGATTTCTAGCGGTGCCGCCTTCTTCAGTTTTTCCGTGGTTGCGTCCTTGACCTTGGTCGCATCGTCTCGCTTTCGTCGAATATCCTCTTCGCCATTCTGCCACTCGTCCGATTGTCTGAGGAACTCGCGGACCAGTTTGACCATCTCGCCGACGGAACGATTGTCGGAGTTCTCCATTCCGAACTGCAATTCGGCCTGTAGCTCCGGATGAATACCCTTCACGTTGCCACTTGTCGAACACCACTTCATCAGGTCAGGCGACATGAACAGCACAACTGAGTAGTCCCCCTCGTCGCGAGTGCATCGTCCCATCGCCTGGGTGACACGAGTGCGAATCCGATCTTGGAACTGCGCCTTGGCGCCCACCCGTTCGATGAGGAACTGCTCAAACTCATACCCCCGGGGAGGCCGACAACGGCAAGCATGCGGCAGCCATCACCGGGCAGATCCAGGCCGTCATATCGGTTCGCCATGACCAACGCAACATTCGACGCCTCCGTAAACGCTGTGAGATCAGACCAATCGCATCAGCCCCAATGCTCGACCAGCCGGTCGGCAAGTTCTCTTTGACTTTGGTGGCCGCGGGGCCGTGCGGCACGAGGATAAGACAACGCTCGCTCTCCGCGATTACATTTTTGAACACCGTGTCTGGGTCTGATCCTGTCAAGCCGGGGAACAGCACGAGCCGCCGTCCGGTTCCGCGTTTGTCCCATCCTTTTGGCATGGGGAAACGGGCATCTCTTTATGCCGAACGACCGTTCGATGTCGCCGTTTCCTGAGCGTGGCGGACATGTAGACCCGCTGATTGGCCATGGCAAACGGCTCATGCGAGAGCGTCGGCGGCAACACCGGCCGAATCTCGATCACTTCGGGAGAGCAGTAGATGTGGCACGCCTCAAGGTTCTCGCATATTTTGTGCCAGGCGTAGATCAGCTTGTTGTTGCGGTCGGCGACTTCCATCGCCGCGCGGATAGCGTCGAAGTGGTCCGCAGCAAGGATCGCGGGAACCAGATCAACGGAGCACGATCCGAACTGGCTCACCGATTCCAACTCGATGAGTCGGCGAATATTCGATGGCACGACTTGACGGATGGCCGCGTAGAGCTTGGCGAACGCCTCCTTCTGCTCCGACACTGTGCGATCGACTCGAAGCGTCCACATGTCTCCAAGGAAGCCATCCGCGGCATGCGCATTGTCGCAAATGATCGTCTGCGGATCGTCGATGGCCGGGTTCGTGTTGAACACGCCACTATAGGTCGAGATCGCAATCGTCTTGCCCTGCTGGTACTTCGCAAACGCGATTGGGTCATAGTTCTTCTGCTGGCCAATCAGCAACGAGGTCTTGATCGGCCCGGATCGGCCCGCCTGAGCTTCGACCTGACAGCAAAGTTGTTTGTTCGGGCAAAGCAGGACGACTCGCTCGCCCTTCGTTCGACGCCGAAACTCGCCGATCAGAAGCCCAACGAGCGTCTTGCCGGACCCGGTAGGCAACTCGACGGCGACATCCTTCTTGTCGAGGTGGTCCGCCAAATAGCTGTCGAGTACCTTGGCTTGGTGTTCCCAGAGGAATTTGATCGACTTGTCTTTTCCCTTTAGGTCCCGGAACATTAGCGCCTGGGCGACTCCGGGACCGGCTCCTTCGACCCGGATGAACGAAAAATGCTCATGGGGCGCCTTTGTAGGGGGACGACCGGTCGCCAGGACTGACCGCCGCGATGTTGCGATTCCGCAGTGAGTCTATCCCGAATGACGCTCCCAGAGAAGGAGGGGTTCGCCGTTCCGGGTGCACCGCCCGAAACCCCTCTCTGCCACCGCACTAAGATACTACCCGAACACCCAATTAACAGGCCAGAACTTGCCTTCTCCACACGTCTGCTTCTTACTGATGTCTACGAACTCACCGACGGCCCGTTAGTAAAACGGATCCGGGACGCGATCGAAACCATCAGCAGTGGCTAGAAGGTCGTGGAGGCGGTCCTACGTCCTGGAAGGCGATCAGCTGACCGCCCTGTCGCTGGCCCCGGCTAGGGCCTTCCGGCCGAGAAGCTCGACTTCCCTAAGCTCAGAGATAACACGAGCAATGGGAAACGATCGTCTCGGGATGCGAACTACCAAGTGTGCTGTCCGGCTGTCCTTGAGCATTGGCTCGATGCCGGCCGCTTTAGGTTGGTTGCAAAGCAAACAACCTCCGTGGCATATCCTGAAGCAGATCGCTTTACGATAATGGCTTTTCACTGCCGAATCCCGCCGAGCAGACAAGGATTTCTGTACTGATTGCAGTAGCCGAGCATAGAATCCCTCAAGCAGCCTACCGCGAAAACTTAGACTCCAAACGGAGTTTGATGATGACGCTGCCGGCGTGGCCGGGTCCCGGTATAAACAGCGATTCATCTGGCATTGGATTACTCCGATGAGAATCAAGACGCTGACCCTGCAAAATTTTTGTTGCTTCAAAAACCGAGAGTTGCAGCTCTGGCCCACCAGTTCAACCTGCTGATCGGCGACAACGGTTCCGGCAAATCGTCCATTCTCGACGGCATATCCGTGGGACTAGGTGGTTTTGTCTCTCGGCTTTCCCGAATCAACGTGTGACCCGGCACATTCGCCGGGATGAGGTTGTTCAACTTCTTCCTACATGGGGACACTTACACGCGGGAAAAACAGTTCCCGGTAGTAGTAGCTTGCCGGGGCACCGTCAACGGCCAGACAGGAGAGTGGAGCCGTGAATTGTATAGCCTCGATGGGCGCACCACTCGTCAAAACGCCTCTTGGATCGAGGGCATCGCCTCTACGCTCGACACTCTAGTCCGAGCCGGAGAACCCCAGGTTCTGCCGGTGATTTCCTACTACGGAACCGGGCGTGCTCTGGCTTCAAAAGCGTCAGAAATCGATTGACCCGCTCCCGCCTGGATCCGGATTGGATATCGCGACTGTCTGGATCCGGCTTCGGACGAGAAGCGTCTCCTGGCATGGTTCAAGACCAAGGAAATCCAGGCCCTTCAAGAAAGCAAAACCATCGCAGTTCTAGAGGCCAGGCGTTGAGCGATGCCAGCCTGCATCTGAAGATGCCACGCATGTCTACTTCAACGTGGCCCAGAATGAGTTGCTGCTTCGATTCGCGGACAGGGAAGTGCCGTTCGACTACCTCAGCGATGGCTACCGCAACATGCTGGCGATGGTTGCGGACATTGCTTTTCGCTGTGCCACGCTCAACCCGGCCTTGAAGGAACAGGCCATCCGCGGCACGCCTGGAGTTGTCCTGATCGACGAGATTGACTTGCACTTGCACCCCAAACGGCAGCGTCGTGTTGTGACCGATGGCTTGACGTTTCCGAGGATTCAATTCGTCGCCACGACGCACTCGCCATTCATCATCCAATCCTTGGTGCCGAAAGAAGGTATTCAGTTACTCAACGCTTCTAGAAACCAAGTAGCCAATAATTTCGCGGACAAGAGTGTGGAAGACATTAGCGAGGAGGTTCAAGGCGTTGAGTATCCCCAAAGGAGTCAGCGGTTCTTGGACATGATGCAAGCGGCGGAACGGTATTATGCCAAGTTGGGACAAGCCAAGGAAACGCCTCCAAACGAACTCGAACAATTCAAGCGAGAACTCGATGAATTGATGCTCCCTTTCAGTGATGACCCAGCCTACCAGGCTTTCTTGCGGATGCAGCGAGCAGCTACTGGGACCGACGGAGGAAACCATCATGCGGCCCGTTGACCGTGGCGCGGTCCCGGTGGATGAAGCAGGTGTGATTCGAGTATTCGCACACTACCACCAGGTCCGCGACCCACTCATTCAGCGGATTGGTGACTACTGCTCGTATTGCGAGGTTGCACTCAACGCAAGCATCGACGTGGAACATGTACGGCCAAAAAAGCCAAATCCGGGCTTGGCGCTTACATGGAATAACTTCCTCCTCGGCTGCGACTATTGCAACCCGATCGAGGGAGATACGGATGTCGTGCTCGCGAATTACTTCTGGCCGGATAACGACAATACCTTTCGCGCATTCGAGTACTCTGTTGATCTGCCGCCTCAGATCGCCGGTGGTTTGTCTCCAGCCCAGAGGGAACAGCGCAACGAACATTGCAGCTCACTGGATTGGACCGAATCCCTGGACACGCTCAGTTTAGTCAACGAGATCGTCGCTGGTCCAGGGCAAGGAGGTCTGGGAGTAGCCCTCCTGTCTTTGGGCAATCTACAGAGGATAGATACGGAGGAAACTCGCCGGCAAATCGTTTTTACTGCCGTCTCCCGAGGTTTCTTCTGCGTGTGGATGAGTGTGTTCCAGGGAGACGCAAATATGCGTCGCAGGTTTATCCAATCCTTTATAGGCACGGCAACGAACTGCTTCAACGCTGAGGGCAATCCAATCCCTCGGCCCGGTGGTGCCCTCTGAGTCTCCATCTGCATTGCGAACCTGCCGTCAACTCAGACGACGAAGGCTGGACAACGGTTGAAGGCGAGCCAGGGGTTTCCCGAGTTCACCGAGCGTTCCAGGTTTCACGTGAGGGTCCGCCACCCGCCGGCTGAATCCCGCTCGGAAACTGAAATCGTCTGACGGCGGAGGCCAAGAAAAATGGAAGGGTCGAGGCTTCCCAAGGCAGTATACTGTAGAGTCTCTTGGCGCGAGTGCTCGATGGTGCACCTTTCCAGTATATCCGCACCTGGCCGGCTCCCCTGCGGGTAAACCCGCTTATGGAACCTTCTTGAACGATTTGTCGCTGTGAGGGACGAGGCCTCCTTCACGGCGCTCGTGAGGGTCTCAGAAATCGCGGAAGGAGTGTTGCAAGCCATGTTCATGACCAAACTCAAAATGACGGTCGCTGTGTTACTGGGAGTTGGCCTCCTGCTCGTACCGGTAACCTTGGCGACGCGTGCCTCGTGGCCAGTCGAGCAAAATGGTCAGACTAAGGCTGAGGTGCGCGACAACGATGTACCAGGTGCCAACGACCGCGAAGCGCGCGTTCAAGCAGCCCAGAAGGTGTATGAGGGCGTTGTAAGAAGGCGCAGGGAGACCCGCAATTCGAGGCATCCGAACAGGTGTACCAATGGTCCCGACGTTGGATGGAGGCCAAGCAAGCTGTCGACGACACGAGGCAGAATCGCCTCCAGGCTGTTAAAGACCATCTCGAAACCATGAAACAACTCAAGGCGACGATTGAACAAGGCGTCAAGGGGCGAATCCTCTGCCGGCCTATGAGGTGGAGGCTGGCAAGTTCTATCAGCTCGAAGCGGAGCAGTTGTTGAGGGATGCAGCACGAAAGTGAGCGGGAGAGCGGGTCCGATCCCTTGATTGATTACGGGGCCTCTACACCGTTTTCTTCGCTCTTGCTCGGGTGCTGGTCTTTTGACGCGTCGTTTTCAGTTCACGGACGGCTTGGGAAAGATCGTCGCGAACCGAACGCAAGAGATCGGCCTCGCGTTTGTGGGCAGCCGCGAGATCCGTGAAAAGCTCAGCCGGGTCGATTCCTTCCAGCGTGGCGCGGCGGGCCAGAAAAGCACGGATTTCTTTCAGCGGTTTGGTCCCAAACACAGCATCTCCTCAAGGAATTGCCTGGATTCTCTGCACAATTGCCAAGCCTCAGCGAAGGGAACGCCACGTTGCAAGCCTCAAAGGCACGCTTTATACATCAAGTCTCGCTCATCCCGGGTGGACTCGACCAATATCGAACCAATTATCGAGGCCGCAAACTCCTCCAATACCAGAGTAGCTTTGGGAGCGAAAATCGCGTGCACTCTCGGATCGCGGAAGCAAATCTGGTGTCCGCGTTCATGGGCAATGATCGCCTCCGAACGAATACTCGGACGGATCGGCGTCGCGTTCGAATGCTTCGGCGCTGACGGTCAGCTGGTCCTGTTCGGGCAGCGGACCAAGTTCATACTGTCCTCCGCCGGAATCATTATACACATGGCGATATGAAACACGTCCGATGAATCCCATGCGTCGCGCGACCCGCCGCACACGCCCTGATCGTCGCTGAAACTCGCCAATGGTTATCGAACGTGGAACCCGCTCCTTCATCCTGTGAGTATACCGATCCGGACCGAAGCTGCGGGTCGCCACAATTCCGGTAAGCAAAACCGCAGCCACTTCTTGGAAAACTGTACCCACGAGCCCGGTTGGCGACAGTATAAGGGTACTCGGCCTATTCCGGAGAACGCCATCCATGCCTGGTGCACAGCTCGAACCCGTGGTGTATGTCACTTGCGCAGTCTGGTCCAGTGCAAGCAACGAGAGATTTAAGCGACGCCCAATTGCTCGAACAGTTTGCTGCCCGGCGTGATGAAGCGGCTTTTGCCGCCTTGATGTGCCGTCATGGCGGGCTGGTCTGGCACGTCTGCCACACGGTCCTGCACCAGGAACAGGATGCCCAGGGTGCTTTTCAAGCCAGCTTCCTCGTCCTGGCGCTGACGGCGGCTTCCTTGCGTAGGGACCCCGGGCTGGCCAACTGGCTCTATGGCGTTGCCTATCGGGTGGCCATGAACGCAAGACGAAAAGCGACCTCGACAATGACAAGTTCGCCGTTCGGGATGCCGCATCGAGAGAACTGGAAGAACTTCTTCCCGAAGCGGAAGCTGCGCCTCGGCACAGCTCTGAGGACCAATCCTTCCGCCGAGGTTCGTCGCCGACTCGCCGATCTCTTGGCACGAAACAAGGGGAAAGTACCGCTCCCGAATTACTTCGCCGCCTCCTCGCCCCCAAGTCCTCGAACACATCGCCAGCGCCGAAGCCCGCGACGTTCTCGAGAACTTGCCGCCGGCGCCCCCGAAGCACGTGTGACTCAGGAAGCGAAGGCGGCAGTGGACCGGTTGGCGAAGAGAGCCACGGCCAAGCCGTTAGGCTAACCTGGCAGACACCCGGTCCTTTTGATTACAATATTACAGGTGTGAGGATGTGCGGAGCACTTGGCGAAGGGCGAAAAATCCACCGTTAGCCAACGGTTTCCCGGGCTCAAACAACACAGCTGACAAGCGTCCTCATAGGGGATTCTGAGGCAGGTCCGTTGCGGGTGCCGGAATTCAGGCGAATTCCGGTGCGTGGAGAATCAAGCCAAAACGCTCTCGAGCACCTAGCGTGATTTTTTGGACAGGATTAACTGGATCTACAGGAAGAAAACCAAAGAGTCGGTTTCTCATTGCAATAATCCTGTCAATCCTGTTCATCCTGTCAAAAATCGGCCGCGGCCAACTTGGCAGATACGCGGCCCTCTTGATTACATTACGTTAATTCAGCGAGGAGTTTGGTGGTCAATTGGCGGACTAGGCTTTACGCCCCCGTCGGCCATTCATCCGCTTGACAAAGGCGGCATGTTCCGGGCTCTGCAAGCCTGACTGGAGCGTAGCCATCAGGTCCTTGCGGCGTTGAGCAATGAGGCCGCGGGGATCATTAGCCAAAGGCCGGGGAATATGCGCGACTTGCTGACTCCCTCGGAGTTCGGGGTGATGGCACGCCGCGCTTTGAAATCGAACCAGGCGACCTCACCTTCTTCAATCGAAAGAACCAGGTACTCCCCAACGCCCGCTTTGCGATAGGCATCTTTCTTCTGATGCAAGTCGATCGCCCGCGTGCTGTGGGCGATTTCACAGATAAATTCGGGCGCTCCCTTGATATAGCTCTCAGGGGTCAACGACGTTTTGCCGCCGAACTCGGGCAGTACACGTAGAGTCAGATCGGGTTGCGGCTCATTGTCGTCATCGAGCAGGATCGTGGCGTTATCCAATCCTTCCACGCCTGGCGTTTCGGCAGTGTAAGTCCCGAGCAACCAGTTCAGCAAGAAATGATGGCTCCCATGGGGCTGTCTGAGGGGAGATGCCATATAAACGGTTCCAGCAATGAGCTCGAATTTCGTGTTTTCGGGATAGGCTTCGTACTTACGATGGAATTCTTCCTGTTGCATCCGATCGCCGTTGGCGAGCTCGGCGTCTCGATCAACTGGCGGTCGCCGATATTGCCGCGTTACTGAACTCATGACGGAATCTCATTCTTAGCAGAAAGAGCAAAGCCGAACTTCCTGTCAGATCGCCGAGTGGATCATACCTGAGCCTGCGACAGGCTGCAATTTCTGCTCGCTCTCCAAATCCTCCGTGCTGGGAAAGACGCTGATTCGTCCCCGCAGTCAAAACCACTCCGCCTTATCCACGACATTCCGCAATGGCTCACCCTTCAGAAAGGCCCGGCAATTCTGCAGGATGATTTCGTAACGGCGTTCGTCCAGATGCGGGCCATAGCCAGCCGTGTGCGGCGTGATCAGGACTCCCGGCATCGTCCACAGTGGATGATTGGCGGGTAGCGGTTCCTCCTCGAACACGTCCAGCCCGGCCCCAGCGATTTCGCCGGCTCGCAGGGCTTCGATCAGGTCATCCGACCGGGTGGTTTTGCCTCGGCCCACGTTGATGAAGAAGGTGCTGCGTTTCATCTTCTGAAACCGGGCCCGGTTCATCATGCCTTCGGTCTTGGGCGTATGCGGCACCGTCAGAATCACGAAATCGGCTCGGGGCAGTTGCTCCTCCAGCGCATCTGTCGGATAGAGTTCGGCGACACCAGGAGGCTTTTCGGTTCGCCGGGCGTCCACGCCGATGACGTGCACTCCAAATGTCGAGGCCAATCGAGCGGTTTCGGCGCCGATGCCGCCGACACCGACGATGAGCGCGGTTGCTTGCGGCAAGTGCACGATGCCCGTATCGAGCGGGAGCGGATGCCAGGTCTGCTCGAGTTGTTGGGGCAGATAGATGTGCAGGCCACGGGCGAAGGCGAGCACGAAAGCCATGATGTGGGCGCCCAGGTGGTCATTATAGATCTCCCGGAAATTGGTCGCGATCACGGGATGCGCGATCAACGCTGGATAATAGAAACCCGCTGGCGGAGCCGCCTGATGAGCCTGCAGCCAGCACAACCGTTTTGCCTTGGCAAGCAGCTCCGGAGGCAAATATCCAAAAACGGCGTCGGCCGAACCTATAACTTGTTCAGCCATGGTCAGGTCGTCGGCGCGGAGGACGGTCAACTCCGGAACAGCGGCCTGAAGGCGCGTTGCCCACTGCCTGGTTGTGCTCGATTGAGGGGGCAAGAAGACAAAGGTAGTCGCCATGGATGCGTTCTCGCTTCGGCCTTTTTTCGTGCGCTCTTGACATGCCGAAATGGCTGCCCTAATATGCAAATCGTTGCGTTTATTGCCACCGCGATCTCTCGAATCATGTCCTGTCCAGTTGTGGGCACGCTTCGTTCATTTGCTGTTTCGAAATAGGCTTGGCACGCCCCTGCCGCTACGCCGATTGGTTTCGTTTTGCATGCGACCGGCCTGTTTCAGCGTGCTCTCCATGAGAAGACGATGATAGAGACGTGCCATTGAAGAAAACTTCAGGCAGCACAGTCTCTGTATTAGACCAGGAAAAGCGATGCACTGAAGCGAGCAGCACAATGCCCTGTCCAAGTTCCGGGGCGCTGTGGATTCTCTCGTGCTTCATGTCTCCCTATGGGCTTCCCCGCACTCTACCAATATTGAGATCGCTCAAATTGTGTTCACAGGTTCCTGTCGATGTCTGCGGCCGTCATGAACGGATGCATGTATCTCCTTGATGCCCATTCGCTCATTTTCCAGGTATTCCACGCCATTCCGGAAATGAGCAGCCCAACGGGCACGCCCACGAATCGCGCTATTCGGGTTCTTGCCGCAATTTGCTGGCCATTCGCCTGGAAAAAAAGCCCGACTATTTGGTCTGTGCCTTCGATTTGCCCGGGCCTACTTTTCGCGACGCGTTCTATCCGGAATATAAGGCTCATCGCAAGCCGATGCCCGACGACTTGCGACTGCAAATGCCCGTCATCCACGAATTGGTGGAAGCCATGGGGATTCCCGCTCTTGAGCGTGCCGTCATTCGAGGCCGACGACGTGGTTGCCACGGTAGCCAAAGCTGCCAGCGCCTCAAGGGATTCGGGTATTAATTTGCACCACGGATAAGGATTGCCGGCAATTGATCGACGATCGGGTGAGTCTGCTCAATTTGCGCAAAGGGACCGTTCTCGATCGGGAGCGCTCCTCAAGGATTGGGGTGTCACGCCCGAACAGGTAGTCGATCTCCAATCGTTGGTTGGTGATTCCGTGGATAACGTCCCGGGCATCCCCGGCATTGGGCTGAAAACCGCAGCCAAGTTGCTGCAGGAGTTCGGAACCGTCGACAACTTATTGGCGAATATCGACAAGGTGGCCGGCGCCAAAAACAGGAAAGCCTGCGCGGCGGAAAGGCGACGCTCGATTTGAGCCGCCGCTTGGTGCAGTTATCTTACGACGTGCCGATCACGTTCGATTGGGAGGGCTGGCGGCTCCGGCCCTGGGATGGTCCTCGACTGTTGGAGCTTTGTCGACGATGCGGTTTTCGCTCGCTCAGCGAACAGATTCGCCGCGCCGATCCTCAGATTACGGAGAAAATTGCCGGCGATCCAAAGGCTCCGCGCCAGCGAGTTGTTCCCGATTGAGGCCGCGCCACCCGAGCCCGTCCAATCGGCTCCGCTTGCCAGCAAGCCGCATAATTATGTGCTTGTGGATACCGCCGCAAAGTTTGCCGATTTTCTTGGGCGACTTGACAAGCAGAAACGCTTTGCGATCGATCTCGAAACGACTAGCCTCGATGCCGTCCATGCCGATTTGGTCGGCATCTCCTTTAGCTGGCAAGCCGGCGAGGCCTGGTACCTGGCGTTTCGCGCTCCCGAAGGCGAGCCCACTTTGGAGCTGGAGCCAACTTTGTCGGCCCTGCGGCCAATCTTGCAAGATCCGGCTGTGGCCAAGGTGAATCAGAACATCAAGTACGATCTGTTGGCGCTGCGTGGGCAGGGAATTCGGTTGGAAGGAATAGCCGGCGACTCCATGGTGGCCGATTATCTCTTGCATGCGGGCGAGCGAAGCCATAGTATTGCGGATCTAGCCAACAGATACTTGCATCGCCAGGTCATCCCCATCACCGACTTGATCGGGAAGAAGGGCAAGCAGCAACTTCGTTTGGATCAGGTAACGGCCGCCAAGGTGGCGGAGTATTCAGGCGAAGATGCGGACCTCGGCTGGCAACTTGCCGGCCAGCTCGAAACCCAGCCTGACCGCGGACGGATTGAAGGACCTCTACGATAACCTCGAAATTCCGCTTATCGAAGTGTTGGCGGAACTCGAACACAACGGCATTCGCGTGGATTTGCCGCGTCTGGAGGTGCTGCGCCAGGAAATGGCCCAGCAACTCGAGGCGATGGAGGCGGGCATTCATCAGCTAGCGGGTCGTGCGTTCAACATCGCCTCGCCACAACAACTGCGCAAAGTTTTGTTCGATGAGCTGAAGCTCGATACCCAACACAAGACGGCCATTAGCGGAGAATACAGCACCGATCAGGAAGCATTGGAAAAACTCGCGGCCAAGGGTCACCAAATTGCGATAGCGATCATCGAATATCGACAAATCGCCAAACTCAAAGGAACCTACGTCGACGCGCTTCCCGCCTTAGTGAACCATGCGACCGGCCGCATCCATGCTTCTTTCAATCAGACAGTGGCTGCGACGGGGCGCCTATCGTCCAGCGATCCGAATTTGCAGAATATCCCGGTGCGCCGGGAACAGGGGCGGCAAATCCGCCAGGCGTTCTTGCCGGAGGCCGGCTGGGTGTTGCTGACTGCCGATTACTCGCAGATCGAGCTGCGCCTGCTCGCCCATTTTTCCGGAGATGAGGAATTAAGGCGAGCTTTCGCCCTCGATCGCGATGTGCATGCGCTGGTCGCCGCCCAGATCTTCAGCGTGCCGGAAGCACAAGTGACCGAAGACATGCGCCGTATGGCCAAAACCGTGAATTTCGGCGTTATCTACGGCATGAGCGCTTATGGCCTGGCCCAACGCTTGCGAATTCCGCGGGAGGAAGCCGGCCGCTTTATCGATGCTTATTTCGCTCGCTATGCGAGCGTTCTCGACTACCAGAGCCGGTTGCTGAACCTGTGCAGACAGCGGGGTTATGTGGGCACGATTTTGGCTCGGAAGCGAGAGATTACAGGGGTACGCCCGGATTCCACCTATCAGCAGAGGAATCAGCCTGAACGCGAAGCGATCAATATGGAAATTCAAGGCTCGGCGGCGGATTTGATCAAGTTGGCGATGCTGAAGATTCACCGGCGCTTGCACAACGAGAAGCGGCGAACGCGGATGTTGCTCCAGATTCACGATGAACTTGTTTTTGAGGCGCCGCCTGAGGAACTTGAAGAAACTGCCGCCTTGGTGCGCGAAGAAATGACGACATCGGTAGAAAAGGCACTGAAATTGCAAGCCCCTCTGAGGGTCGACATATCCGCGGGACCAAATTGGCTCGATGTCGAATCCCTGCCGGGGAGATAACAGACCATGGACGGTCCCGCCGGCGATTCGAAGAAGCGTTTACACGCGACCAAGCCGATCGTCGGATTGATTGGCGGGATTGGAGCAGGCAAGAGTCTTGCATCCGGGTTTTTCGCCGAGCGCGGCGCTAGAGTGATCGATGCGGACGCGTTGGGGCATGCCGCGCTCAAGGAACCGGCGATTCGGTGCAGGTGCGGAGCCGCTGGGGTTCCGATGTCATCGAAGGCGATGGCCAGATAAACCGCAGAAAATTAGGTGCGATTGTTTTTGCCGATACCAAAGAAAGGACCGCACTCCAGGCTATCGTTTTTCCGTGGATCGATCGTCGTATTAGGGAAGAAATTGCGCAGGCCGATGCCGACCCCGGGGTGCGACTTATCGTCCTCGACGCGGCGATCATGCTGGAGACTGGCTGGGATGAAGCGTGTTGTCGCCTGGTTTACATCGATGCTCCCCTTGCCTTGCGTTTAGCTCGTTTGGTCAAGAACCGAGGCTGGACAGCCCAGGAATTGACGGCCCGGGAACATGCCCAAATGAGCCCGGAACAGAAACGTGCCCGAGCCGATGATGTGTTGATGAATGATGGTTCGCCAGCGGAATTGGCTTGTCAAATCGATCACTGGTTTGAGTCCCATGCTTCTTTGTTTGTCTGAAAGTTGAATCTTGGAAACCATGTTCATGTCCGGGTTTTGTTTAACTACCTGCCGCTCGCACAGGCCGCGTGGACACCGTCTGCTGAAGCCGTTCGGCTTCGTTTCACCGGCCGCTAGCGGGTTCGAACCGAGAATCATCACGGTCGACCGGCCCGCTGTCGCGTTGTGCGTTAGCTCGTTCGAGGAGATTGCTTATCATGGCTGAAGCCAAAAGTCGTCGCGAAGCCCCGGTTGCTCGCCAAAAACGCGCCAAGGCCGAATTTGCGGCCGACCTGCAAGACGAATTGCCGCCACTGCCGACTCCCGTCAAAGCCGAACCCGGGCAATCGGCGGATGATGGCTTGCCCGCATCACCTGCAGCCGAGACGTCTTCTGCGCGACGCTTGAGGCTCCTGAACGGGCCAGCGAACCGGCTTCCCGCGCCGCCGAGCCAGCAGCCCGTCCGAGCGAGCCGCCAGCGCGGCCTCGGGAAGCTGCGGCTCGGATGAATGACGTGCCGGCAAGGCCAAGCGAGTCTGCTCCCAGAACGAGAGAATCGCCCGCACGTGTGCCGAACAGGTCACTCGAGCGAGCGAACAGCCCGCACGAAGGGAGTGCCTGCCCGAGCTCCCGAACCTGCCCACCGGCAGAATGAATCGGCTCCGCGCAACCATAACAATGAGTCTGGGCCACGGCGTCAGGAGCCTGCTGCTCGAGCGCATGAGCCGGCGCAGCGCAATCATGAGCAGCGCGGCATCGACGAAGAAGTCAACAATCGGTACGAGGAAATCAAGCGCGGCAGCACGCACATCAGCGAACTGCAGCAGATGAACATGCCGCAGCTTCTGAAGGTGGCCAAAGACGAAGAATTGACGGACTATACGGGCCTCAAGAAACAGGACCTCATCTTCAAGATCCTGAAAGAGCGGGTCAAACAGAATGGCCTCATGTTCGGCGAAGGCACGCTCGAAGTCTTGCCGGACAGCTTTGGATTCTTGCGCAGTCCGGATTACAACTATTTGCCTTGTCCCGACGACATCTACATCTCGCCCAGCCAAATTCGTCGCTTCGGGCTGCGGACCGGCGCCGTCGTCGCCGGCCAGATTCGGCCGCCGAAAGAGAACGAGCGCTACTTCGCATTGCTGCGCGTCGAGGCGATCAACTACAACGACCCGGAGATGCTGACGCAGAAAGTCGTGTTCGACGACCTGACGCCGCTTCATCCCAATCAACGCATCCAGCTCGAAACCGATCCGCAAGAAATCAACATGCGCGTCATGGACCTGGTTTCGCCGATCGGCAAAGGACAGCGCGGCTTGATCGTGGCCCCGCCGCGTACCGGCAAAACCGTCCTGCTGCAGAAGATGGCCAACAGCGTGCTCCGCAACCATCCCGAATGCTACGTCATCGTGCTGCTTATCGACGATGCCCCGAAGAAGTGACCGAAATGGAACGCTCCGTGAAGGGGCCACGCGCCGAAGTGGTCAGCTCCACGTTCGACGAACCGGCCAGCCGGCACGTGCAGGTCAGCGAGATGGTGATCGAGAAGGCGAAGCGCCTGGTCGAATTCGGCACGGACGTCGTCATTCTGCTCGATTCCATCACTCGACTGGCCCGAGCCTACAACACCGAGGTGCCTCACTCGGGTAAGATCCTCTCCGGTGGCGTCGATGCCAACGCTTTGCACAAACCCAAACGATTCTTTGGGGCCGCTCGCAATATTGAGGAAGGTGGCAGCTTGACGGTTCTGGCCACCGCCTTAGTAGATACGGGCAGCCGCATGGATGAGGTGATTTTCGAAGAGTTCAAGGGCACGGGCAACATGGAGCTGCATCTCGATCGCCGCATGGTCGACAAGCGGATTTGGCCGGCTATCGACGTTAATCGCTCCGGCACGCGCAAAGAAGAACTCTTGCTTACGCCGGAAGAGCTTCGCAGGATGTATATTCTGCGTAAGGTGCTGTCTGACATGAACCCGGTCGAAGCGATGGAGTTGCTCATCAACCGCATGAATCGTACCAAAACCAATACCGAGTTCTTACAGAGCATGAATCTGAGCTGACCCGGATAGAATCAATCCATGCCAACCATCATCGAAGGTGATTTCGCCACGCCGGTCGGTCGCTTCGCGCCTGATCGCCTCCCGGTTCAACCATTTCGTCGTCGATCACCTGGTCGCCGGCGCCGTCGATACCCTCGCCGCCACGGGGTCGACGAAAAGGCAATTGACCTGGTCCGAGTGCCGGGGTCCTACGAAATCCCTTTGGTGGCCCATAAACTGGCGGGCTCCGGGCAATATGCCAGCGTGATCTGTCTGGGAGCGGTCATCCGGGGCGACACCGATCATTACGATTATGTGGCAGGCGAAGCTGCCAAAGGTATTGCTCAGGCGTCCCTCGCCACCGGAGTGCCTGTCATCTTCGGCATACTTACCTGCGATACGCTCGAGCAGGCCATCAATCGGGCCGGCGCCAAAGCAGGCAACAAGGGCGGCGATGCGGCCCTTTCCGCCATCGAAATGGTGAATTTACTGGGACGGCTTCCGGGCTCGAGGAGCAAAAAGTAGGCAGTTGCTAGTTGTGGACCGCCGTAACCGCATCAGTGGCCATCACGCTCCGCGTGATGAAATTGCCAAGTCTTGTCAGTAGTAATCACGCTCCGCGTGATTAAATCGCCAGGCCGTGCGGGTGCGTTACTAATATCGCGCGGGGTTCAGGAATCATCACGCGGAGCGTGATGGCCACTGATGTGATGGCCTTCCTGATTCCGGCCCAGGATTAAGCTAACATTCCGCAGTGCGTGACGCCTAAAAATACCATTCCGCCAAGGACCCCTCCGCCATGCCGGCTTTTCCCCTTCGACAATACGCCATCCACCTGCGCCCGCAAGATAATGTCGCCGTGGCCCGCTGTGCCATTCCCGCCGGCATCGAGCTAGCGACTCCCGGCGGGACGTTATTGGTTCCCCGTCAAATCGGCCTCGGACACAAGGTAGCGCTGCACGATATTGCTAAGGGCGCTGCCATCTACAAATATGGCCAGGTCATTGGTTTCGCTAGTAAATCGATCGTCGCCGGCGAACACGTGCATGTGCAAAACGTCGCGGCTGACGCTTTCGAGCGTGACTACGCATTTTGCAGCGCCTGTCCGCCCGTTCAGCCGCGGCAGGAACCTCGCACGTTTGCGGGATATGATCGGGGCGATGGCCGCTATGGTACGCGAAACTACATTGCCATTCTCTCAACCGTGAATTGCTCTGCGAGCACCAGCAAATACATAGCCGAGCGTATCCGCACAACCAATCTTCTTCAGCGTTTTCCTAATGTCGATGGCGTCGTGCCGATCACCCACAAGGCCGGCTGCGCCATGCAATATGGTGGAATGGATCACCAACAGCTCGATCGCACCCTGGCAGGCTTCGCCAGGCACCCGAATGTTGCCGCCTACATCATCGTCGGCTTAGGCTGCGAAACAGGTCAAGCCGCACACCTGATCGAGGGCGAGCATCTGCACCGAATGAATGGCGACCGCCGGCCCCCACTCGTTTTGAATATCCAAGAGTGTGGCGGCATCGGCAAAACGGTTGAGGCGGGCGTAAAGGCGGTGGCCACGCTGCTTCCCAGCGTCAATGACTCGAAACGCGTCACGCTAGGGGCGGACAAGCTGGTACTGGGCACGAATTGCGGGGGCTCGGATGGCAACAGCGGCGTCACGGCGAACCCGGCGCTGGGGATTGCCTCGGATCTTCTCGTGGCTCAGGGAGGCAGCAGCATTCTGGGCGAAACACCGAATCTATGGCGCCGAACATTTGCTTACGCGCGGGCGGTATCTCGGGCGGTAGGCGAAAAACTGGTCGAGCGCATCAAGTGGTGGGAGTGGTATGCCGGCATCTTCGGAGCCGAAATCAACAACAATCCCTCGCCAGGAAACAAAGAAGGCGGCTTGACCACTATCTATGAGAAATCGCTTGGCGCCATTGCCAAGGGCGGCAGCACGGCGCTAGTCGATGTGCTGGGGTACGCCGAGCCAGTTCGGACGCCTGGCTTCGTGGTGATGGATACGCCCGGCTACGATCCCGTCAGCATGACCGGCATCGTTGCCGGCGGCGCCAACGTGTTGGTCTTCACCACGGGGCGGGGCTCCGTGTTCGGCTGCAAGCCGGCGCCGAGCATCAAGGTGGCGACCAATTCCCCGCTTTACCATCACATGATCGACGACATGGATATCAACGCCGGCGTCATCCTTGAAGGCACTTCGGTTGAAGAGGTTGGCCGGCAAATCTTCGAAGAAATATTGGACGTCGCCAGCGGCAAGAAGACCAAGAGCGAACTGAGCGGTGTGGGTGAGGAGGAATTTGCTCCCTGGGCCATTGGACCGACATTGTAATCGTGCTTTCAAGGCAAATAAACGGGACAGGTCTAATTTCGCCTCGGGATCCTGAGGGCAAATAAACGGGACCGGTCTAATTTCGCCTTCAGGTTCTCATGGCGTTCAGGATCTTGCGGCGAATTTAGACCTGTCCCGTTTATTTGCCGTGTCCCGTTTAGTTGCCGCCAGGAGGAATTCAACACATGTACCGGCATTACTTGAGTTTTCTTGTATGTGCGTTCGCCGCCTTTATGACGTTGGCCACACGGGTCGCCCGGGCGGACGACCAGAATGCCGATGCCAAGAAGGCGATTCGGACCGTGCTCGACGATCAGGTGGCCGCCTGGAATCGGCGCGATTTGGCCGGTTTCATGGTTGGTTACTGGAAGTCGCCCAAGCTCACATTCTTTTCGGGCAGTGCCAAAGTCGAAGGTTGGCAGTCCACCCTCGATCGCTATAAGCAGCGCTATCAGAGTGAAGGCCGCGAGATGGGCAAGCTCGCCTTTAGCGAACTCGAAATCGAACCGCTCGGTCCCGATAGCGCATTCGTTCGCGGCCGCTACCGGCTCGAAATGGAGAAGGAAACGCCTACGGGCATCTTCACCTTGATCTTCCGCAAGATGCCGGAAGGCTGGCGCATCGTTCACGATCATACATCGACTGATGTAGCGCCGCCCAAGAAATCGCAGTAGTTGAATGCATCGATTGGCGAACCTGGGCTATTCGGCGAAATCCCGGTTCGCCTTTATTCTCTTGGCCTGCCACGCTAATCTACCTGGCCCGCGCAAGCTTTGCGCGTTCCTGGTGGAGATTGACATGCGTCGCATGGCCATCCTATTCGGCAGTCGTCCGTGGATCGCCTTTGCCGTATTCGGTGCGGCCTGGGCGTGGCTGCCGCAGCCGCTCGCCCTTATGCCGGCGGTTGGAATGATGGCAGCCGTTTGGCGACCGTTGAAAGTCTGGTGGATTACCGAACGCTGGCCATCGACGAATCCATTTTCGTGCGTCCACCCATTCAGGAAACCGACAAACCAGGGCCCTACGCATCCAGCGATCTACTTTCGACTATTTTCGGGACCGGCGACAAGCTCTTTATCGACGGCCATTATTATTCCGACAAATCCCCCGTTCCCGCTTTGGGCCTGGGGGCAGCTTACTTCGCGATTCAGCAAGTGGCTGGCATCCGCGCTCGCGACCGGGTTGATCGCTTTTGTCGAGTGCTCACGATCCTTTCCTCCGGCCTGGCTTATGCTCTCTCCGTGACGGCAATGTTCGTACTGTTCCTGGAGCTGGGCCTGCAATTCGGCCTTGCTTTGGCCGTAACAGCGAGCTTTGGCCTGAGCACGGTTGCCCTGACCTACGCCGAGCACGTGAATAATCACAGCCTATTCCTGGGTGTTGCCTCACTGCTTTTGCTGGCGCTGTTCCGCTGGTCGCGTCAGCTGGAAACGGGAGATTCAGGCATCATTCGCCTGGCATGGATTGGCTGCCTGATCGGCGCCGGCTATGCCATCGATTTGGGCGTAGGCCCCGCTCTGATCGCTGCTGCTGGAGCCTTCGTTTTTTATAAAACTCGCGAACTGCCATCGCTGGCTGCGTGCGCCGGCGGCATGGCGCCTTGGCTCATCCTGCATCACGCAGTCAATTTCCATGTCGGTGGAACCCTGGGCCCGGCCAACGCCAACGCCGCCTATTTCCAATGGCCGGGGTGCAGTTTCAATGCTCAGAACATGACCGGCGGCTGGCATCACGCCAGCTTGGGAGACTTTTTCCTTTATTCGCTTTCGCTTCTCTTTGGCAAACGGGGCTTTATCGGACACAATCTGCCGCTCTTCCTGGCGTTCCCCGCGTCCTGGTGGCTCCTCCGCCAGCGCGGCCGCGATTTGGCACTGGTGTCATTTTCCGTTGCCTGGTGCGCACTGACTTGGCTCATGTATGCCGTGAATTCGACGAATTCTTCGGGCCAATGTTGCTCCATCCGCTGGTTTCTGCCTCTGTTGGCCCCTGGCTTCTTCGTCATGGGGTTGGCGCTTCGAGATAGAAAGGACTGGCGCCCGCCATTCTTCGTTCTTAGCTGCTGGGGGGCATTGCTGGCCACTCAAATGATTGAGCCCGGACCGTGGATGCAGCACATGGTTCCTTACTTTTGGCAGATCCAAGGGGCAGCCTTGGTTAGCTTGCTGATTTTGGCCGCCGTGCCTAGTTTCTCACCGCCGCGAGTCCGCGAATTGGCAGCGCAGCCTCTCCGATTTCAAGAAAAGGCGGCCTGAGAAATAGGGGACCTTGCTGGAGACGCCTCCCCCAATTTGGCTTCGTTCTCCGCCTTTTCTAGTCAGGCCAATTCTCGCAAGGGCACCGAGAATCATTTTGACAGAAATCGTGAATGGCTCCTTGCTTAGGCCGCTTTCGCCGATATAAATCCCTATATCTCCCGTACCCTTTGGCGTTCGTTCGAGAGGTGGGGTTATGATGAGCGTCAGTACCGTCGATTTGGATTTAATTGAGGAATTGCGTCTCCGCCGCTGGCCGCGCGAGAACTACGTGCCGCGGGGCCAGCGCCAAACGGGATGGCACTCGGTTGTCTTGGATGAAATGAGCAAAAAGGATTTTGAAGGGGCAGTTGGAGAATCGTCGGCCGCCCAGACAAGCTGGTTGAAGAGCTAATCGAATTCGGCGAACGAGAAGAGTAAGGGTCGAAAGTCCAAAACGGGGACTTTCGGCCCTTTCTTATTGCAGCTGCTTGGCGAACGAGCGATAGCGTGCAACGCTTCCGCCGCTGCTTGTACGGTTTCGGCAATCAACTCATCTGAATGCAAGATCGAAAGAAACGCCGCCTCGAACTGGCTGCACGGCAAGTAAACGCCCCGCTCGATCATGCCCCAGAAAAACTGAGCGAATCGTTTTACGTTGCTCTTCCGAGCCGATTCATAGTCGGTAACCGGCTCGCTAGCGAAGAACAACGTCCACATGCTGCCGATTTGAGCGACTTGCACTGCCACTCCAGCGGCCGATGCCGCTTGCCGGAGGCCCTCAGCGAGGTTCTTCCCGCGGCGCTCGAGCGCCTGGTAAGGAGGATGATCGCGAAGTTCTTGCAGTGTCGCCAATCCTGCAGCCATAGCCAATGGATTGCCGGAAAGGGTGCCAGCCTGAAACACAGGTCCCGCCGGCATGACCTGATTCATGATGTCTGCCCGGCCGCCAAACGCTCCCACCGGCAGACCGCCGCCGACGATTTTGCCCAGTACGGTCAAGTCGGGCGATTGATGAAGAAGTTGCTGAGCCCCTCCGTAGGCAAGGCGAAAACCGGTCATCACTTCGTCAAAGATCAGCAAGCTTCCATGCTTGGTCGTGAGCTCGCGCAGCGCGGTCAAAAACTCGGGCTGGGCTCGGATCAATCCCATGTTGCCCGCAACGGCTTCGATGATGACGCCCGCAATCCTATCGCCGCGTTCCTCGAATGTACGCGCCAGCTCGGTAGTGTCGTTAAAGTTCAGCACGACCGTGTCGCTGGTGCAGCCCTTAGGAATGCCGGGACTGTTGGGTACGCCTAGAGTTGTTGCGCTCGACCCCGCCTGCACGAGCAAGCTGTCGACGTGGCCGTGATAGCAGCCGGCAAATTTCACAATCAAATCGCGTTTCGTGAACCCGCGCCAGGCGGATGGCGCTCATCGAAGCCTCGGTTCCGGAACTGACGAAGCGAACTTTTTCGATCGAGGGAACCGCATCGACGATGACTTCGGCCAACTGACTTTCTATCTCGGTCGGGGCTCCGAACGTGGCGCCGCGGCCTAACGCACCAACAACGGCCGCTTGGACGCGCGGGTGAACGTGGCCGAGAATCAGAGGCCCCCAAGAGCCCACGTAATCGAGGTAGCGATTCCCATCGATGTCGAAGAGAAACGGCCCTTCGCCCCGAGCGATGAACAAAGGCTCGCCACCCACCGCGCCAAAAGCGCGGGCGGGACTGTTCACCCCACCTGGGATAACTCGCTTGGCGCGCTGAAAGCCTCTTGGCTACGTATGGTCCGCCGAGTCATGATCGCTAACCTTTGCGGGGCCTAGGGAGAGTTTCCAGCAGTTTTTGGAACTGAGCCAGCCGCTTTACCACCTCGGGATCTTTGTCCTTCGCATAGAGGTCAAGAATATCCCTGCAGCGGTAAACGGCCGTAAGGGGAAAGTCTTTTGACTCGACGGTTGCCTTGGCAAGTTCGGTATCGAGCGCTGCCAGCCGGATTTTCTTCTCCTCGTCGGCATTCGTGCCTTCCGGCAATTTCGACCTGATTTCATGTGCCTTTCGCTTCGCTAAGATGATGAAGGGCCTGATCGCGTCAGGAGTTTCTGCATCCTGATTGAACTCTCGCACGATCTGCTGCCAACTGGCCAAGGCCTGGCCCCAGTCACCGATCATTTCATAGCGCACCGCCCCTGCTGCACTGCGTCGAGGTTCTCCGCTCCGGACATTACGCAAACCGCCGTTCCGGGCTGCATTCGCCTCGTCCTTGAGATCGCTTTCCTCTTTGGCCGCATTGGCGATGTCATTAATATGTCGATTGGCAACCAGCCTATCGGCGTTCGAGACTCCGCTCGCTTTGAGAACTTTCTGCCAACTTTCAGCGGCATTACTAAAATCGAGATTTTGCTTCCGAATCGAAAGCATCCCTGGCTTCTTTCTCTGCATCGTTCTCGGGAGCAAAGCCGGCCTTTTTGCGCCTTAGCAGCGATCTCTCGCGCTGTTTCCTATCGACTTCCTCAGCCCAATCCCGCATTTGCTTTCCTTCTACCGTGTCCGAGTCGGGGAAATTATCCAAGTACGTTTTGATCGGCCCTTCCCTGGCTTGGAGCTTTGTGTCCCAGTCACCTGACTCCATACTTGTCAGTGCTTGATCGAATAATTTCTTCGCATTGGGGGGAAAACGGAAAGCCACATAAACCAGCGTGGCTACTATAGCTAGTAGACTTGCCAACCCGATCGCTTGAAACCAGTTCTGCTCGTAAACGCGCTTTTTTTGACTCTTGCGCCGTCGTTTCTTCTTAGAAGATTCCAGCAACGTGCGTGCCGCTTTGCGATCTTTGGTGTCCGATTCAGATCGCCTCAAATTGCGGTCGGCGAGGCGCGATCGGGCGGCGTCGACCCCTGCGCTCAATTTCGCTTGAATCTTCTCGGCCACCTGAAGCAAGGCCTGTGACACGATGGCTGCATCGAGCGGCCGCTGATCGGGCTTCTTCTCCAAAAGTTGGCAGACCAGCGTGTCCAGCCAGACCGGTATGTCAAGCACCTTGCGCGAGGGCCGCTCGAAGCTTCCCTGGACATGCGCAGGAACAAATCCATGGTCGTTTCGGCCTCGAATGGCTTGGCGCCGACCAACAGTTCGTAGAGCACCACGCCGAGCGAATAAAGATCCGACTTGTGAGTCAAATTGCGCTCGCCGCGGCATTGCTCGGGCGACATATAAGCCGCCGTGCCGACGGTGTTGTTGGTGGCAGTGAGCTGGGCCACATCGAGATCTTTAGCGATGCCGAAATCCGTGAGCTTTACTGTGCCGTCCTTCATGATCATGAGGTTGGACGGCTTCAAATCGCGATGAATGATGCCTTGTTGGTGGGCATGCTGCAACGCAGCACAAATCTGCTTGCCGATCTCGACGACATCATCCCAAGGAAGCTTGCCGCGGCGCTCGAGCAGGCTATCCAGCGGCTCGCCTTCGACGAATTCCATGGCGTAATAGGGAGCGCCCTCGAATTCGCTTACGACATAAAAGCGCACGATGTTGGGATGGTTGAGCTGCTGGAGAACTTCCGCTTCGCGCTGAAACCGCGCCTGGGCGGTGGCATTTCTCAACCCCGCCGCCATAACCTTGATCGCGACCTTCTGGCCATTCTTGATGTAGCGAGCCAAGTAAACCTGGCCCATCGCGCCGCTACCGATCTCGTTCTCGATCTGAAAAGGGCCTACTTTCTGCCCGTCGTGCATGAGGCGCTCTCCGTTCACAGGGAGGAGATTTTGTCTGAATCGATGGGAGCACTAGCGGGAAGCCATGCAATTATCGCAACCAACGAGCGACATCGCGAGCGCAATACGAAAGGATCATGTCCGCGCCGGCACGCTTGATGCTGGTCAGAATCTCCAAAGTCACTCGGCGTTCATCTATCCAACCGTTGGCGGCGGCCGCCTTCACCATAGCGAACTCACCGCTTACATTGTACGCGGCTACCGGTACGCCGAAACGTTCTTTCACTCGATAAATGATATCCAAATAAGCCAGGGCTGGCTTGACCATAACCAAGTCGGCTCCCTCGGCCAAATCGAGCGCGACTTCACGCAACGCTTCGTCGGCGTTGGCCGGGTCCATCTGGTACGTAGAACGATCTCCAAATTGAGGCGGCGACTCGGCCGCGTCGCGAAAGGGACCGTAAAAGCCCGAGGAATATTTGGCGGCGTAGCTCAGGATGGGCAGGTCAAAGAAACCGGCCTGATCTAGCGCTGCACGAATGGCGCCCACCATGCCGTCGAGCATGCCGCTGGGCGCCACCATGTCGGCGCCGCTGCGTGCATGACTTACGCATTGTTGTGCCAGCAACGGCAGCGTCGCATCATTGTCCAGGTCGAGCTTGCCGGATTGTTCGGAGAGCACGCCGCAGTGGCCGTGATCGGTGTATTCGCAAAAGCACTCGTCCGTAATGAGATAGACTTGATCCTTGAATGTTTCGCGCAAGCGCCGCAAAGCCACTTGCACGATCCCATCGTCGGCCAGCGCGCTCGATCCAGTCGCATCCTTGGTGGCAGGAATGCCGAACAGGACAAATGCCCGCAATCCCAGGGCGACGGCTTCGGCCACTTCCTCGACCAGCGTATCCGGGCTCAACTGGAAATTCCCGGGCATGGAAGCGATCGGCTTGCGGATCCCTTGTCCGGGTCGAACGAACAAGGGCAGAATCAAGTCCGCAGGGCTTAAGTAAGTTTCCCGCACCAATTCGCGGAGCAGGGGATGGCTTCGCAGCCGGCGCGGCGCGCTTGTGGAAAACCTGCCTGGCCGCCTGGCTGATCGAGTTTCTTGTGGAGAGTCACCGCGTTGCTTTCCCATTGGAGCTGCCGAGGTAGGCTTGATTCGCCGCTGCCACGCCGGCTCCTGGTTTGGCAGCAATTCCCTGAGCCAGCATGCACTGCTCGAGAGCCGACAAAAACAAAAGCACATTGCCAGGACGGCTGGTAACACCCATCAGGCCGATGCGCCAAACCTTGCCTTTGAATTCGCCCAGTCCGCCGCCAATCTCGATGCCGAAATCGGCCAAGAGCTTCTTGCGCGTCGCCGCGTCGTCCATGCCCGCCGGGATACGAACGGCATTCAGCATCGGCAACTGATGGCCTTCTGCGGCTGTGTATTCCACTCCAAGCACTTTCAAACCTGCCTTGAGAGCAAGGTGATTGCGTTCATGGCGTTTCCAGCTCGCTTCGAGCCCCTCTTCATGAAGCACACGCAGCGCCTCGCGAAGCGCGTAAATCATGCTGATGGGGGCGGTATGGTGATAGAAGCGCTCTTCGCTCCAATAGCGCTGAACCATGCTCATGTCCAGGTACCAGCTCTGCACCTTGGTTTTTCGGCGATTGATGGCATCCACGCCACGGGCGCTGAATGAGACGGGCGCCAATCCTGGCGGGCAACTGAGGCATTTCTGCGTGCCGCTGTAGGCGCCGTCCACTTCCCAGTCGTCCAGTGAAACCGGCACGCCGCCAAGCGAAGTGACCGTATCGAGGATGAGCAAAGCGTCGTACTCATGGCAGAGCTTTCCCAGCTCTGCTGCGGGCTGCCAAGCTCCAGTCGACGTTTCCGCATGCACGATCCCCAAAACTTTCGGCCGCACTTTCTGCAGGCATTCGCGAATCTGCTGCAGGTCAAAAACCTGGCCCCAGGGGCGCTCGAGGGTCGTGACAACGGCTCCTGCCCGGCCGGCAACATCGGCCATCCGCTGTCCAAAGACGCCATTGACGGCGACTACCATCCGGTCGCCCGGCTCGATCAGATTGACGACGCAGGTTTCCATCCCGGCGCTGCCGGTGCCGCTGACCGGAAAGGTCAGATGATTGTCGGTCTGGAAGGTCCGGCGGAGCAGATTCTGCGTCTCATTCATGATCTCCAGGAATTGGGGATCGAGATGACCCAGCAGAGGCGCTCTGCACGCCGCCAACACTCTCGGGTGTGCTTCGCTGGCCCAGGCCCCATCAGAACTCGACGCGACGGATTCAATTGTCCCGGAAGATTCATCCCGGTGCATCCTCGTGGGCAAAGTGATCGATTATCGAATACGACTGTCGCTGCATTTGGTGGGCGATTAGATGGCCTCGAGCGCCTTCATCCGTTGCTGAACCAGCTGGCTGATCTCCTTGAAGTGAGCCGCTCGCGATCCTCGGAGCCATTCGAAAACGGCGGTTTCGCAGGTCGTGAGAATGGCTCCTTCCCGCACCAATCGCTTTATGGCGGTTTCGTGATCCACAGTGTACCGACTACCCAATGTATCGACTGCGAGGAAAACGTGGAAGTCGCGGGCCAGCAAATCCAGGGCGGTTTGTAACACGCACACGTGCGTCTCGATGCCTGCGAGCAAAACCTTGATTCGCGCAGTTGCGCCCCAAGGTCGTCACGAGTTCGGGAACTGCACAACAACTAAAGTCCGTTTTCTCCCAGCGCTGCGGCAGCAAAGGAATCAAGCTAGGTAACGTGCCCCCAAGTCCTTTGGGATATTGTTCTGTGGCCAGCACCGGAATGCCGATCACGCGGGCAGATTCCAATAGAAATGCCAGGTTTTGCGTCAAACGGTCCACGCCGGCGATTTTGGGCAGCAGTTTCTCCTGCACGTCGATGACGAGCAGAGCCGTGTCGGCAATGGACATGCGCGGCGGAGTCGGCATGATAGATCTCGCGTTTCAGGCGTCGACAACTTGGTCCCTGGAATCCCACGGCATCGATCTGGAAGCTGGCTTCAAGCCGATTATGCTGCACCGTTGGCTTCCTCCTTTCTAGAATACAGAAGAGCATTCACGGAAGGACGAATTGGCAATCCTATATGAAATGCCCTTTCTGTCGCGAAGGCGACTTCGCCGTCATCGACTCCAGGAATCAGCAGGGCGGCTTCCCCATCCGACGCCGGCGCGCCTGCGACCGTTGTGGCCGCCGCGCCTGGACTTCAGAAGCGATCGAGGAGGCGCCTCTCAAGGTCATCAAGAAAGACAATACCCGCGAGCCATTTGATCCAGGCAAAATCCAACGCGGGCTCGAACGGGCTTGTTACAAACGGCCGGTCAGCTCGGCCCAAATTGAGGAAATCGTTCGCCAGGTCGAGAGCGACATTTATGCGGAATTCTTCGCCGAAGTGCCCGCCGCGACTATTGGCGAAATCTTGATGCCTCGGCTCAAGAAGCTCGATCAAGTCGCGTATGTTCGGTTCGCCTCGATCTACCGGGAATTCAAGGATATCAACGATTTCGTGCAAGAAGTGCAGCCCATGCTCGATCGCAAGAAACGCCGGACGAAGCCATCCCGCTAAGCGGCAAAACACCTGTCGTCCGCAAGGAGCACCCGAGGAACATGAGCGACCCGTTGCCGCCGCCCGTTGCGCCAGTCTCCTGGGTAATTAAGCGCGACGGTGGTCAGGTTCCTTTTGAAGCCGACAAAATCAGCCGAGCCCTCTTCGCGGCCGGCGAAGAACTGGGCCACGCCGACGCCTTTCTCTGCCGCGAATTGACCGACGGCGTGCTGCATTTCATAGGCCAGGAATACGCGGGCCAAATCCCCGCGACCAGCGCCATTGCCGATCTGGTGGTCAAGGTCGTCCGTGAACTCGGCCATCCCGCTCTTGCTCAGCAGTTTCTCGCAGGAAAAGCCCCGCGACCGGAACGAGCGCCCGACAAGATCAGAACCTGGGGACTCAAACAGGTTGAATGGCTGGCCCTGCGCATGAGCGCTCGCCTGGCGACGACGGTGCCGAATCCGCAGCGAACGCTCGAGGAATATCTCGCCGCTCATTTCGGCATGAGCCAAGTTTATGCTCCGGATCTTTTGGCTGCGCAGGCCGACGGCCTGATTCATTTGGGGGGCATCCGCTCCGTCCACCGTTTGACCGCCACCGTTGTACCACACCAAAACGATCTTCTCGATCTAGTCGAAAGCATGGCCGCCTATCGACGTGTGACCGGCGATGCTCTGATTCTGGATAGTCCCGATCGCCAGCTTTGGTCCGCGGGCGCTCGTGAACCGGCAGCCTTTGCCCCTTGGTGTCGTGCCTTCCATTTGGGATTAGGCGAGCAGGGGTGTCGGGCGATTGTCAATCTGCACCGGCAAGCTGGCCCTGGGGAATTCGCAGAGCCATTTTCGGGACCACTCTTCGCCCCTTCGTCGGCAGCTCCCTCCTATCACGACCTCTCACAGTGCAGCCTAATGCTCTGTGACGAACTCTTGAAGCGAGATCAAGCTGATGTGCGCATCGATTGGCACCTGTCGGAAGTTGACTTCTCCGAAGAGAACCGGGAGCTCTTGAAAATGCTGGTCCAGCGAGCAGCAGCCGGACAGCCTTTCTGTTTCGTCTTCAATCGTCCGCGTGGTCCGCTACGCCTGGCCGAAGGCATCTCGGCTTCACATAACGCGGCGTTCCTGGCGGTGGGACTGCATCTGCCTCAATTAGCTCGACAGATGGGCCAACCCAAATCGCCCGAACGATTCTTGACGAAACTGGTGAGCCTCGTGCGGCTGGCCTTAAGTGCCGCGACGCAAAAGCGGAACGCATTGCGACGAATCAAGGAAGAGCAGCCGATCCTGGCCCGAGGGTTTTTCCTGGAGAAGGCTCGACTCTTCTTGGTCCCAATTGGCCTTGATGCGGTAGTTGGCGATTTGCTGGGCGAATTCTGTTGCAGCCGAAATCCGCCGCCGCTCGCCTTCGCCTGTCAAATCCTGGAAAAAATCCGCACCACGTTGCACGAAGACGGCCCGGTTCTTTTGCTCGACGCTTGTCTCGATTCCCCTTTGGTCGACGATGCATTCGCATCGGCGCTCGACGACCCTGCCAAGCTGACCGATCGGGAACATCGAGCCGGGGTGACTATCTGGGATGAGCAAGCGCCTCTGCTTCGGCAAATTGCCGCCTGCGGCTCGCTCCACGACGCCGCCCGTGGCGGCACGGTGCGGTCCGCTATGCACCTACGGCGTCGGTCGACGAACTCGTTCAAGCTATTCGCCATGCGTGGTACAAAACCAACGTGCTGGCGTTGCGGTTTGTGGCTGAAGCCGAAGTATAAGCCTCGTTAACGCAAATAATCTCTGAGATGAACCGCAGGCAAAGGTGGTGTTTCTGTTCGGCGACAGCATGATTTGGGTCCCGTTTTCGCAAGTAGATTGTTGCTTGAGCACCAAGAAGATGACCGACCCCCTGTCGCGCGGTGCAGGTTTGGGTTACTTCACTTGTAATGAAAAACCCCAAGCTGACGATTTCTCCCGGCTTTTTTCTTGCGCCGTCTCAAGGCGAAGATGACCATTATCTTCATTCCGCCTCGATCCCATGGCGACCGAGCAAGTACGAAAAATTGTTGATTTCCACAGCACGAGCAACGTCGGGACTCGAAAGAATCTCAAGGTACGATAGTCGAAGCTCGGCTGATGTACCAATTATTAGATACGCCAGAACTCACCGAACTTGCAAATTCTGCCATTGAGAGGGTCAATGTTCACTTCCGGCTGTTTTCTACTGCTGTTACATAGACTGCGGCGGCAGCCTTTGCCATCATGTTCATCGTGTGGTCCGATGGCAGCAACGGTAGGCGTTTGAGGCCCATTTTCATGATGACCTCGGCGATAGCACCCTTGAGTTTTCCTTCAAGTTTCTCATCAGTTTTCGGATCCATCTTGCTGCACTCACTTCGTCGCAAACCCGCGGTACATGTAGCCATGCGTTTTCGGGGACTTTTCCAGGTAAAACTCGTCGATCCGAGCCGACGTAAATGGCTGACTGGACACGATCCCGCGGATATTCCTGTCCAGTCGACAGCCATCTGCAATCCGCATCTCCAGCCAGTTTAGGCGATGTTGCCACTTCTGGACGTTCGCATCTGGACTCAGGCCATGTTCCAGAAAAAGGAATTGGCCACCCGGTTTCAGCACTCGACAGACTTCTGCCAAGGCCTGCTCGACTTGGGCGATGCTGCAGAGAGTAAACGTGCTGACGACGGTGTCGAACGTATCGTTGTCGAAGGGAAGCTTTTCGCTGCTCAGGAGCTTCTGGTCAACTTCGATTCCTGTCTGCTTGACCCGTTTGCGGGCCAGCGAGTGCATCCCGGCGTTCGGATCTACCGTCGTGAGTCGGCGAATCGTCTCAGGGTAGCAAGGTAGGTTCAGGCCGGTGCCGAAGCCAATTTCCAGAACCTTTCCGCGAGCCTGAGAAAGAAGGTCTCGGCGATGCTTCGCCACTATTGGCGTGTTCAGCATTAGATTGCAAAGCCGAGGAAAAATGAACTTGGAGAAGAAGCCCATGACGCCTCCAAACATGACCGCCTAACCTCGAAGCAAGCGTTAAGCATGACGAGGGCTGCACAAGGCATCGCGGTGCTGGCTAGCCTTGATCCGCCGATTAAGCATCGCTCAGCCTCTTTTTCTATTGCGTCGATTCATTCGGTAGGGGACAACCAAAGGTCCGCCCAAAGTTTTGATATTTCCGCGATCTACCTGCGAATTGTACCGGACAGAGAATCGTCGGCTTGTTCGCCTGACTTCTGGAACTAAAGCCCATCTGATTTTGGAGAATGCCCGTGGATCACCGGATCGCACCATTGCTTCTGACCATTGGCACGATGTTCGCTCTCGGCGGACCTGTCGAAGGCCAAACCGTCAAGAAGGAAACCCAGCCCGCACTCGACCATTTCGGCGATCCTTTGCCAGAAGGAGCATTGGCGCGTCTAGGACCGTGCGATTTCGCCATGGGAGATTATTCAGATCAATGTGCGTGTCACCCGATGGCAAGTTGATTGCTTCCGTTGGGGCCATGGGTGCAATCCGTATTTGGGACGCCCTGACAGGCATCGAGCTGCGGCAGATTCCAGTGGAGCATAGCAGCGGTGCAGAGAGGCCCCTTGCTTACTCCCCAAACGGGTCGCTTCTAGCCTTGTCATCTGACCGCTCAGTTTTCCTGTTTGATGCGAATAACGGTTCAATCGTTCATCAACTAAAGTGCCCTGCGTGGGCGGATTTAGCCTTCTCTCCAGATAGTAAGACTCTAGCAACGCTAAATCTAAATGAGGGAATCGCTCTTTGGGACGTAGCTTCGGAGGCTCGTTTGGCATTACTTCAGCCCGAGGGTTTGAAAGGCAATAGCAATGGGATGGGCTCGATGGTCTTCTCACCCAACGGGAAATTGCTTGTCTCTTGCCACCGGCGCGGTGGCGACATCTTCATTTGGAATACGGCAAATCACAAGCTGATCCGCAGAATGGATGTTCTTGAGGAGGGAGTTGGTCCACTAGCATTTTCTTCGGACGGTCGTCTGATCGCCGCAGGCAGCTCCAAAGGTACGGTGTGCGTATGCGATGTCGAGGGAACCCATGCCATCAAACGTATTGTCGGTCCTCGGCAGGGAATTTGCTCGCTTGCATTTTCTCCCGACGGGGCAACTCTGGCTGTCGGCGGAATGATGGTGTTCACCCCAGATTATTTGGCGGATCAAGGTAGCTTTCTGCGTTTATGGGACGTGGCAACTGGCAAAGAGGTTGCCCAGCTTGGAGGCCATTCGTCAGGTGTTCGGTCGATGGCATTCTCCAGAGATGGATCAACCTTGATCACAGGCGAAGGTGTCGCAGTTCGCAAGTATGACGTGAAGACGCATAAAGAAATTGGACCAGTTTCCGGGCATACTCGATACCGTGTACGCACTTGCTTTTTCTCCTGACGGCAAGAGCTTGGTTTCGGGCGGTGTATTATACCGTCCGGTTATGGAATCCGAGTACCGGAGAGGAAACCCGGCAATTATACGGTTGTAATACTTCTGTCGAGTGTGTGGCTTTTGCACCGGGGGGTCAGGTTCTCGCGGCTGCATGCAGCTATGGACTTGTTCGATTATGGGATTTTTCCAAGCAAAAGATGTCATGGTTTATTGATGCGAACAAGGGGAAGAAGCCGTGGGCTGGCGGAATTGATATGGCATTTTCGCCGGACGGAACTCGGCTAGCCACTCTCACGCATTTTCTGCCAGCCACCATTTGGGACGTGGCAACGGCAAAAAAGATCCAAGAGTTTGGTGAGGGCGTATTAGGGGGTCCTTGCATTGCCTACTCGCCTGATGGGAAGTTTCTGGCAACAGGGACAATGTCCATGATGACGGGCAGTTTTCCTCCCAATAGGTGCAAGCGGGAACAGGGACACCTTTGGAACCTAGCGACCAGAAAAGAGGGACCTTCCCTTGCTGGTCAGCCATGCGAGACCGAATCCGTGACCTTTTCGCCGGATGGCGAACTCTTGGCCGCATCTTCACAAGAGGGCGTTGTCATTTGGCGGACCGCAACCGGAAAATTTCATAGTTCGTTCAAATGCTGGGGAATCTCTCCGATCACTTTTTCTCTCGATGGCAAAACAATCGCTTCAGCGGGACGCGATAAAAGTGTGCGACTCTGGGAGCTGATTACGGGCAAAGAACGGCTCCGTTTTGAAGGGAATGGCCCCCGTGATATATGGGCTGTGGCGTTTGACCCTTCCGGCACAAAACTGGCTACCGGTGGGGAAGATACTACCGTGCTGATTTGGGATGTCACCGGTGGAACAACGCAATCCGAAAACGCCAAATCCTCGGCTGGAGATTTTGAAAGATGGTGGGGCGAACTGGCAGGAGAGGACGCCGCCAAGGCATACCGAGCAATTTGGAGTTTGGTTCGATCTGGAGATCTTGCCGTGGCCTTCCTCAAAAACCACGTGCAGCCAGCGCCTGCTCAAGTGAATCATATTCCTGATTTGCTAGCTCAATTGGATAGTGACCGGTTCTCTGTTCGAGAACAGGCCACGACCGCCTTGCAAGCCATGGGTGACTCAGCTGAACCGGCCCTGAGAAAAGCACTGGAAGCCAAGCCGTCATTAGAGATGCGTCGAAGGATAGAACAATTGCTGTCGGAGATGACCCCCTCAACAATCAAAGATCCTGCAAAGCTCCAAGCTCTCCGCTCAATTGAGGTATTGGAACATATTGGCCTCTCGGGGCTCCCAGTATTGGAACATCTGGCTGAGGGAGCAGACGACGATCTTCTGACCAAGGAAGCACGCAAATCCATCAAGCGTTTGAAGAAAAAAAGGCCGTCGCCCGAACTAAGGAATGTTGAGATTTTGAGGCACGAACAGTGTTACCTTCCGCCATCCGATCGACAATACATTCCTCCCATTCGTTTTGCCTCACTAGAATCGTCACCAAGCTTTCGCCGATCTTCCGCACCCGCTTTGGCCGCCGACGGACTCAAAGCTTGACTGACAATTCGATATGGCGCAACACCGGCAAGAAAATGGACACTTGTCGCTGAACGCGACCGGTTTTTTGGTCATTGCGCCAATTGGTCTTGCCAAAAAAACTAGCCTGTGCCTTCCTGGGTGTTATGACACGAACCCAAGAGGGACACAAGCATTGATGCTTTTCAGCCACGCGTTCGCGTGGTCCAACGTCAATGCGCTCCGAAAACCTTCTCGTGCCCGCACTGCGGCAAGCCGGGGCGACGCAAGAAGAGGCACACGCGGCCGGTCCGCGATATCGCGTATGGGGAAATTCTCATCATCGAACTGACCGTCGGAGAATACCGCGCCCGCTGCTCGTGTTGCAAGGCCTTCCGGTCCCATGTCGAGGGGATCGAACTGTGGGCCCAATACACCAACCGAGTCCGCGAGGCGGTCATCGACCGTCTGCTCGACGACACGATGAGCATGGAACGCACCCGCGAAGCCTTGCAGCGCGATTTTCACCTCGATCTCTTGCAAGGCTTTCTGTACGACTGCCTCGACTGGAAGGTCCATCAAGTCAACATGCCTGTCTACCGGCAGTGGACCTTGGAGAATTTCTCCGGCACGCTCAACGTCGACGAAATCCATCTTGGTCATTGGACTCTTGGCCACCGACCCCCTCAGCGATTTCCCCGTCGCCTTCGCACTGGTAAGTGCCAACGACCAGGATCACATGCGGCGTTTTCTGCTGAACCTCAAGAACTTGGGTTTTCAACCCAAGGTAGTGGTTATCGATGGCTCCACGTTATATCCCAAGATGTTCGTGTTTCACATGCATCACTTGTTCGATCCGACGCGAAGCTTTTGCTATGCCGCCAACCAGTGGGCCAGTCTGGTGACTACACCCGAGTATCTGACCGACCCCGACTTGGCCCGTGCCCTGGCGATGTTGACCGCGGAGAAATTCGAGAAAATGACGCCTACCTCGACAGTTTCCTGGGCAAACACATCCGAACCGACATCCCTGTCGAGCGAACCAATCGCGGGCTGCGTTATTTGGAAAAAGTGCGTTACAAATGGCGCTGCCGACGAACGATTGTACGCTTTGTGATTCTGGCATCCGACCGCTGGAGGAAAAAGCAAATCGAAAGCACTACCAACCACAAGCAAAAATCGCAAGATCCGATCGCATCGCGACCTTGCGTGTATCATCACAAAGCTGCGGCATAGCCTGTCGCGTTGGGCGACAAGTGCCTCTTTTTTCCTCCGCTCGCACAGCGATACGAAGGGCAGGTTCAACTCGATCCGCTTGCGCTCGATCAGTGTATAGAGGAAACCCTGCTTCCACACTTCCTCGCGCTGGGGCAGCCAGTAGCGAAGCGGATTGGTGCGGTGGCCTGCCCCTTCACAAGCAATCTGACCAAGCTCGACGCCGCGACTCTGTCAGCGCCACAGGATGACAACGTTCGGCTTCGCATGATCGGCCGGCCATTCGGCCAGGATGTCCTCGCGGGTCAGCTTTTGGGATGCCCCCTCGAACACCAACTGAAGGGCCGGCCAGCCTGAAAGCCGTGTTCGACAGGCCCGGGCAACACTTGGTAGTCCGTGCCTTTGGGATGGAGCTCGATGGACAGTTGACGCGCGGTCTCGGAGAGCCGCGAAAAGGCGAGGAGCCGACGTCGACGTGTCAGCGGCGATTGTCTCCTGGCCAGCCAGCCAGCGCCTCTTCGAGAATCTGGGCGGCTAGCTGCATAAGGCTAATCTTTCGTCCCGGCGTGTTTGCCTCCGCAGCCAAGCGAATTAGCCGTTGTTCGGTTTCCTCGCTCATGGGCACTTTGGGACGTCGCTGCCAACGGGCATCGGTCGGCCTGCCCGTCCGCAACCCTGGGGGCTGGCACCAGACGAGACCGGAGTTGCTCGATGACCAAGGCCAATCGGGCTGCACCAAATGCACCTGCACCAACCTCAGGAAGTTGTGCAATTATCTTTGCACTAAGTTCGCCTCTAGCATCCGGGGCAGGAGATCCTCGAATGGCGCCTGTCATGCACGCTCACCTATTGGTGGCGGCATTGTTGAAGAACTCGTCCGAGGAAAGGAATTCCTCGCCGATCGTCAGGAAGGGCAAGCCGTCTTGGAGTTCCGTCACCCAACCCATCAGTCCGCCCGGATCAGCCTGCCGTTGCAGGAAGACTTCGTAGTAGCCCTCCACCAGCCGGTCGAGGGACTCTGCGGAGTACAAGAAATCGTTGATCACTTGAGCATGTGTCAGAGTCGCGGCGTGAGTTGGGTTTCCAGTGGAATCGTCACCCAACGCGTTGAGCCAGCTCGCTTCTCCAGTCGAATCGAATGCGCGGCCCAGCAGTGAGTCGTAAATGGCATCGACAAAATACTTGTCGCCCTTGCTGAGGTACTCTGGAGAATCGAGGAAGTCGAAAGCGATCTGCTCCTCTAGGGTCCCGGTCTCGAGTTGCGAGACCCAGTAAGACACACCTGTGGGATCGGCGGACGCCCGAGCAAGGTCACGTAAAAGTCGTCGACCTCCTGGGCAAAGTGCTCGGGAGAATTGCGGATTCCCTGCACTACTTGCAAACGGGTGAGCTTGCCGCTGTTGAGATCTCCGGTCCACGAACTCAAACCGCCCGTGTCGGCATTGCGGTCCAAAACCGCGCGATAGATGGCTTCCACATAGTCTGCATTGCCGTTGCCCTGAGACGGGAAGGCAGTGGTTGGTGGGAGAGTCAAGGGTACGGTGATGCTGGTCATGACATTGGCGAAGTTTTCGCCTGTCAAATTGTCGCCGCCGCGCACGGTCACCTGAATGCTGCCGGTGGCGGGGCTGCTGAGCACCACGCCGCCCAGCATTAACTCCCGAATGGTGTACGAACCGGGTGTGAGGTTCGAGAAGGTAAAGCTCCCGCTGGAGGTGGTGGTTGCGGTTGGGTCGCCGCTATCGAGCTTGCCGTCGTTCTTGAGATAGAGGAAAACGGTGATGCCCGCGAGGCCGGGCTCACCGCCATCTTGATTGCCGTTAGCGTTAAAATCGTGGAAGACGATGCCGGAGATGGAGCCGACGGAGGCCGTGTCCTTGTTCGCGAGTTTGCAAAATCGTGTCGGTGAACCCTGCCGCGTCCGTCTCGGTGACAATGTAGGTAACCTGGCCTACGGCGAGACCGGAGGCATCGATGCCGCTCACCGACCAGGCGCCGCCGCTGACCGTGGTGGTCACGGCAGTTGGGTCATCCAAACCGTCGTCGTCGGTGCCGTCGGTGATGGTCACCGAGACCGTGTCGCCCTCCTCTCCGGTGCCGGTGACGTTGGTCTGGTTGGCGCTGGTGATGTCGGGCGTGCTGGTGAAGGCGAGCGCCGGGGCCGGGACTTTGTTCGCCATTTGCGTGGCTGTGGGGTTGCTGAAGGTCGTGTTGGTCTCGGTGACGGAATAGGTAACCGAGCCGTCGGCGACGCTGGAGGCGTCGATTAGGTCCACTGTCCAGGTGCCGTCGTCGGCGACGGTGGTGGTCGCGGTCTCGGTTGTGTTGGCGCCGTCGGTGATTGTCACCGAGATGGCATCGCCGGGGATTGTGCCGATACCAGAAGCGGAGAGATCAATTGCCTCGTCGTCGGAGAAATCGGGCGCAATGGTGAACGCCAAAGCGCCCTTGGTTGCAGTCTCCGTTGCGGTGACCGTGTTGCCGCTGCCGTCGGTTTCGGTAACGGTGTAGATAACGGTACCGTTGGCAAGGCCCGAGGCGTCGATGCCGGGGACCGACCAAGTGCCATCGGGGCCGACCAGCGCGATTGCGGGCGGGTCGGTCTCGTTGGACGGAGACGCGCTGTCGCTGATAGACACCGAAATAAGTTCGCCCGCGGTGCCCGTGCCCGACACCGAGACGCTGGTCACATTGGCATTGGTGATATCGGGCGTGCCGGTGAACGCCACCGAGGAGGGGCCAACGATGAGCCACGGCTGGTTCCCGCCGCTGCCGTCGTAGGCGCGCCAGGTAGAGATCGCCGCCAATCGGCGATAGATTTTCGGGGTCATAAAGGGCGCCGGTCGGATCGAGCGTGACCTGAGCCGGAGCGTGCGTGTCATCGACGCTCCACAAATCGAAGCCATAATCGTTGACGAAATAAAGGGTGCTGCCGACGGCCGTTATGCCGCCGTAACCGGGGTCGGAGCCGGCCGCCAGGACCTGAGTTGCCGTGGCGCCATCGACCTTCCACAGTTCAACACCTTAAGAAGTTCTTCGTGGCCATGCCGAACCGGCGAACTGAATCCGGTAACCGGAAATTGTATTTGCGGTTAAGGTTTGCGGAAGCTCGTTTCGCCTTTCCTGGCCGACGCACTGGCCAATCTTGTCGGCGGTCGTAACATCCAGGCCAGCCACGTGAATCAGGCTGGCCGCGGTGATTTCTCCATAACTCCGGAAAGGGCCGGATTCCGATGTCGCTTGAGCAGCGATTCGCGGGCTTATCCTTCGGGGTGCGGACTTTAGTCCACACGGACATCGCCCCGGTGTTCAGGGGCGTGGACTAAATTCCACACTCTCGGACTCTGTCGAGGCCAGCGTTCCAAATTCCTAGGGCGCTATAACCACCATACTTGCCGACGCGGCCGGCAGAGTTAGCGCCGTTTTGCCCGCAACCTTGGCCGTCGTTTGACTTACTTCCACCACTTTGCCGCCACTATCTTGATCGAAACGCCACACGATCTGCGCCTTTTGCATCTCCCAAATCGAGGGTCAGATGGCAGGAGCCATGCAGGTTTTTGTTGATGGCCACGATGGTCAAGGCATTGTCCGATCTGCGACGCGAGGCAAACACCGCAACATCCGGGTTATCGCAAGTCGAACCCAGCTGTTGCTCGCCCCAGCGCGACTTTTTCCCGTCGTAGCTGCGGAAGAGCTGCCAAGCCAAGACTTGACTGCCTTCCGGCGTGTGCCAGAGGAAGGCGAGATCCAATCCTTCGCGAGCGATGATGCCTAGCGTGTCGGCCTCGGCCAAAGCGCCGGTTATATTGTCGCTGCCGCCGAAGTTGTATTCACCCATGCACAGCTCCATGCCGGGGTTGTGTTTGGCAATCCAACGTTTGATCAGCGGAATCACGGTCACGGGAGCTTTGTCCACATCGCGAATCCACGATTCTTGCTGGTATTTCGGGTCCCACAAATCGCGGGTGGAGCGCAGGCGCAATTCATTTAGTTTCTCGTTCATTCCCTTGCCGGAGTATGGCCCCTGCCCATTCGCCTGAGCTTGTGGATACCAGTGAAAATCGAAGACATCGATCAAGGCATTGCCCCCATGTGTTTTCTTGTATTCGCCACACTTCGTGATGAACCACTCGGCAAGCGGCATCCTCTTGTGCGCTTCCCAATCTTTCTTGTTATGCGCCGCGCTCTTGATCGAGCCCAGAGAAATAGAGATCCAGCCAACCCCAACTGCAATAGCCTGCCACCTTGGCGCTGGGTCGGCGCGCTTGATGGCTTCCGCATACGCACAGTGCGGTCCCACAGTTCGTCCCCGCTGAGTGGACCGGGGAATACATCGCGGTGGGTCGAATTCCAGATCATCGGCTCGTTGTCGAGCGTCCAGTATTTGACGCCATGCTTGTCGGCAGTGCCGGCGTGTTCGGCCACCAAGCGAACGGCCTCTTCGATGAACTCAGGCGGGGCCTGAACCGAGGTGTCGCGCGGATTGTTGCCGGTGACGAAGGATCCATCCGGGCGCACGCCATTGCCCACGTCGGGAGCGCCTGGCTCCGTGGCCTTTTGAGGTCCATATTTGGCGACCGAAAACGAGTAACTATGATCGTCTTTGGCCACCCAGCCGATCATGGGAATTGTGATGTAAGCAGTTGCGCCGAAACCTTGATTGGTCTGGATCAGCTTGAGATAGCCGGTGTCCGCAAGATTAGTGATGAGCTTGCCGCGGTTCTTGAAATACCAGTCGTTGCCGGCAGCGTCGACGTTCAGCTTCCAGTTATAGCGACTCGATGGATTACCACCCCAACGTGTGATCGGGATGCCGAACTCCACCAACTGGTTGTGCGGCAACCCGCAAACGCCAAAGATCTCATCGGGAATTGATCGAAGCACTTTGGCGGGGTCGACACGAGCTTGAGCCGCGAAGACGCGGCCTGGTGAGAAATGGGCCGAGACAGATTGTAGTGTCGAAAAGCCGATCTTGTCGATCTCGAAACGGAGCTCCTTGTCGCCATAATTCACGAAATCCAGTCCCCAGAGCCTGCTCAGCTGCAACGGCTTGCCTTGCGTAAACTTGGCCAACGGCAATACGACGCGTCGCCATTTGCCGTCGATCGCTTCGAGGCCGCCATCGGTCAGGACCTGCAGCGTATTGGAAACTGTTTCGCCTTCCTTGTGCTTAACGTTGTCGACCAACGTGATGGAAAGATCGACTCCGGCTACCCTTGTGGTCTGCCTGATGTAGAAGACGAGGCTGGTAAACTTCGAAGCGTCGTCGCAAGCCTCCGGAGGAAACCAGCCCTTCCAATTGAGTCCACAGCCACGATAGTTGTCGCCATCCATGTGGATAGCGAGGCCCTTCTTGCTGCCTGCATACCCCGCTCCGTCGACGACGGTGATACTGCCATGCGGCCCCAGTTTGGCCCACGTTTGCCCCTGGGGATTGTCGCCGGACCAGACGATGAGGTCTGGCGGCGTATCGGCAGCCAGAAGAAAGCTTGGCGAAAGCAGCGTTGCCAGAAACAACAGGTAGTAGCGCGACATGGGTGACGATCCTCGCTTGACGATCATTCGTGGAGAAACTTTTCTCCACTGAGATTGTACTAGAGCGAGCCTCCCACGTTAGTGGGGGGAGGTTCCGGCAAAACTCCCCCCACTAACGTGGGAGGCTCGCTGGACTCCTCCGGGATGCTGGATCGACCGTTGCCTTCTCCACATTCTGCTTGCCGGAGCGTGATGCGGCGAGCTATGATCCGGGCGACTGAGTGCCCAAGCCAGAGTCCTCGTCTCGGTTCCAGGAGATGTGCCGATGAAGGTGTATCGCACAGATGGCGCACATTTAACGAGCAGACTCCATTCGCGACGGCGATTCCTGCAGGCTGGTTCTTTCGCCTTGGCTGGAATCTCCGAACTTGCGGCGCCAAGGCCCGCCCCGGCCTCTCCGGCCGCAACGGCCGATGCGGTAATCCAAATCTTCCTTTCCGGAGGCCCCAGCCAACTCGATACCTGGGACCCCAAGCCACAGGCGCCCTCAACGATTCGCGGGCCATTCCGTCCCCTTCGCACCAGCGTTCCGGGAATGCACCTGAGCGAACTCTTTCCCATGCTGGCTCGGCAAGCCGAGCAATTCGCTATCGTGCGCTCGCTCTTCCACCTCGAAGCGCCGGTGCACGAAACGGGAATGCAGATTCTCCAAACCGGCAGCGTTTCGAAATCGGGATTGCCCAGGTTGCCTATCGGTGCGCGGTGGCGCAGCAGCGACCGTCTGCAGACGGACCAAGTTACGTTTCTCTGGGAGCGGTTGAAGACTGCCAGGGAGCGCGAACTCTCACCCACGAAGCTTGGGATCGTTATGGCCGCAATCATTTCGGGGCCGGTGTCTGGAGGCTGTGCGGCTAGTTCGCGCGGCACGCGCATGGTCACCATTAACATGTTCCCCGATTTGTACGAAACGATTACTTGGGACTGCCACGCCAATGCGGCCCATCAGTTCACGACTTTGCAGGACTATCGCGACACCGTATGCCCCGTATTTGATCGGGCCTTCTCGGCCATGCTCGACGACCTGGCGACAAGCGGCCTGTTGCAAAAAACGTTAGTCGTCTGTCGCGGCGAGTTTGGCTGCTTGCCAAAGCTGAATCCTCGAGGCGGCCGCGACCACTGGACTGGCGTTTGGAGCGGCCTGTTCGCGGGCGGTGGAGTGCGGGGCGGACAGGTAATCGGCAGCAGCGATCGAGAGGGCGCAGAGCGCGGGACCGGCCAATTGGGGCGGATCAGGTGGCTGCAACTGTGCTCTACGCTTTGGGAATAGCTACTGACGAGCGAGCAATTATGGATCTCTTCTAACTTAAAAGGCGAGCGTCGAGGCGTCAGCCCGACGAGTCGTGATCTAAAGAGTTGTCTTGCGTCGTTGAAAGATACATCGTGCGATTCGTGAAGACTCGTCGGGCTGACGCCTCGACGCTCGCCCAGCAACTTCAAGCCTTATAGAACGGTCGCTCCATAATGCCGTAACTGAGCCAGTCCATGCCCAGGCTCAGATAGGTTTGTTGCGCTCGATGATTTTCTTTTTCGACATAGAGCCGCAGGGCGATGACGTCGCCTTGCTTCTGCGCCTCCTCGAGAACATGTGAGTAGAGCATGCGAAAGACGCCCTGGCGACGGGCGTATTCGCGGACGTAAACGCTCTGAATCCACCAAGCCCAACCGTTGCGCCAATCGCTCCACTCGAAGGTGATCTGCATCGAGCCGAGGATCTGACCATCTTCTTCGACTAGGTAATAAGGCCCCTTGTTTTTGGGATCGGCAAGCGCCGCGGCGACGCCGGCTGTCACCACGTCCTGTTGCAGTTGCTTGCCTTCGGATTCCGCTGCCAGCCGGATGTTGAACTCAACGAGGATGGCCGCGTCGCTGTCGCGAGCCGACCGAACCGTCCTGAACAAGGTTGCCTCCATTTCTTCAAGTCCATAGCCTTCCACTGTCCCCAACCGGAGATGCAAAATGGATCTGGCTCTTTACATACGCGATATACCGGATTTCCCCAAGCCCGGCATCCTCTTCAAGGACATTACGCCGCTTTTGGCCGAACCCCGAGCATTTCGTTACGCCGTCGAACGGATGCGCGATCACTACCGTGGCCTCCCGTTGGATGCCATCGCAGCCGCCGAGGCCAGGGGATTCTTGTTCGCGGCCCCGCTCGCTTATGAGCTGGGCAAGCCTCTCATTCCGCTGCGGAAACCGGGCAAGTTGCCCTATCGGACGCACTCGGTTCAGTACGAGCTCGAATACGGCAACGCCGAGCTTCATGCCCACGTCGATGGCGTGGCGCCGGGATCGCGGGTACTGCTGGTCGACGATCTGCTGGCGACGGGCGGCACGATGGTTGCGGGGTGTAAATTGATAGAGAAGGCCGGCGGCGTAGTGGTTGGCTGCGCCTTTCTGGTCGAGCTGACGTTCTTAGAAGGCCGCAGCGCCTGGAGCCGCACGAGGTGATGAGCCTGATTCAGTATTGAATAGTCTCACAAAGAAGGTTTTGCAGAAGTGAGCCTTCGCAGAAGTGAGCCTTCGCAGAAGAGAGCCTTTGCAGAAGAGAGCCTTCGCAGAAGAGAGCCTTCGCAGAAGTGAGCCTCCCACGTTAGTGGGGGGAGGTCCTGGCAAAACTCCCCCCACTAACGTGGGAGGCTCGCTCTAGGAGTTGGGAGGCTCGCCCTAGGGGTTGGGAGGCTCGCTCTAGGAGTTGGGGAGGCTCGCTCTAGGGGTTGGGAGGCTCGCTCCAGGAGTTGGGAGGCTCGTTCCAGGAGCGGGAAGGCTCGCTCGATATCTTGAGAGAGCGTGAAATGAATATCGATTTCGACAAAGCCGGCGGACTGGTGCCGGCCATCGCCCAGGACGCCCGACCAGCGAAGTCCTCATGATGGCCTGGATGAACCGCGAGGCCTACGAGGAAACGGTGCGCACGGGCCGGGCCTGCTACTTCAGCCGCAGCCGCAATCGCCTGTGGCGCAAGGGCGAAGAGAGCGGCAACGTGCAGGAGGTGCGGGCCATCTTCGTCGATTGCGACGCCGACACCGATCCTGCTCAAGGTGAACCAGATCGGCGGCGCCGCCTGCCACACGGGCACAAGAGCTGCTTCTTCACCGCCGCGTGGACGGCGACGAAGCTGGACCGTGGTCGGCACGCCCGTCTTCGATCCGCAAGCAGGTGTATAAGAAATGACGACCGCAGTTCTGAAACTCGGCATCCCGGCCGGCAGCCTGCAGGAAGCCACCGGCGATCTGTTCCGCAAGGCCGGCTACAAGATCACCTTCGCCAGCCGCAGTTATTATCCGGCATCGACGACCCGGAAATCCACTGCACGCTCATCCGCGCCCAGGAGATGCCGCGCTACGTGCAGGATGGCTCGCTCGATTGCGGCTTGACCGGCTACGACTGGGTGCTGGAAAACGACGCCAAGGTGATCGAGCTGGCCGAGCTGGTGTTCAGCAAAGTGAGCCGCCGGCCGGTGCGCTGGGTGCTGGCGGTGCCGAACGATTCGCCGATCCAGGCGGTCAAGATCTGCAAGGCAAGCGCATCGCCACGGAGGTCGTGAACATCACGCAGCGCTGGCTGGCGCAGCACGGCGTCGAAGGCGCAGGTGGAGTTCAGTTGGGGGGCCACCGAGGTCAAGCCGCCCAGCTGGCCGACGCCATCGTCGAGGTGACCGAGACCGGCAGTTCGCTGCGCGCCAACAATCTCCGCATCGTCGCCGATCTGCTGCAAAGCACGACGCGCTTCATCGCCAATCGACCAGGCCGCTGCCGATCCGTGGAAGCGACAGAAAATGGACGATCTGATCTTGATGCTGCACGGCGCCATGGCCGCCGAAGGCAACGTCGGCCTGATGATGAACGTCCGCAAAGACGATTTGCCGCGGTGCTCAAGATCTTGCCGGCGCTGCAAAACCCAACCGTTTCCTCGCTTGTCGGACCCGCACTGGGTCGCGGTGAACACGATCCTCGACGAAGACATCGTTCGGCACATCGTGCCGCAGCTCAAGCAAGCGGGGGCGCGGGATTGTCGAATATCCGCTGAACAAGATTATTGATTGAGTCGATCCCGCAACCGATGCTGCCTCAAATCGGAGTGTGGACTTTAGTCCACACTCTTTGCCGTGCATCGAAGGGAATCGTTCTGTTCCCCTAGTGTGGACTAAAGTCCACACTCTCGAATTATCTTCCGATTCGCCAATATTCGATCAGATCCTGAGTCCGCCCGACTCCGTTTGGAGTGTGGACTTTAGTCCACACGCGTTGGCTTGCATGCGCGGGGGAGCGGTTCGGTTCTGAAGTGTGGACTAAAGTCCACACGCCGTTTCAACGGCAGTCAGAAACGCCAGCAATTGCCTATCAAGTCGCTTGCGCCCGAGCCGCAAGATGTCGCGCCATTGATGGGGTTCGAGCGTCATCTGGCCGAATGTCGTTTTTTCTTCCGTCCGAAACACCAATCCCAAGAGCAGCGCCTGATCTTCGAGCTGGATTTTGCCGGCAACCGATATCCACGGCGACGACTTGGCCTCCGGATCGGGACGGCACAAGTGTTGATGAAATGTCGCCACAAATCCTTGTTGGCTCAACTGGGCAGGCCAGAGTCGAATCCGCGGCTTGTCCGCCACAAGGACCTCGCGAACGCCCGGCCACAGGCGTTCCAATTCCTTTTTTACCTTCTTTTCGTCGGTAACCCGATCTGCTCCGGCGGGCGCAGCCACGATCAAGCGCAACCTGGCCGGGACGTGATAAATCATGAACTGCTTCTCGCCAGGCGGCAACAAGGGAGGGGGAATGAGCGCGAGATCCTCCACAGGTCCGGGCTTAAAGGTGGCCGAAGATTTGCGGCGAAACAGCCTGAGCCAAAGGCGATCGACGATGCCCAGGATCACCAACAAAAGGAGAACGCCGGCAACGCCCAGCGCGACGGGCCAACCGCCGTTGGCCAGGTAATCTTGCCAGGAAGGGGGCAGGCGTTCTGTGAGCGGGCGAAGCAATTGGATTAAATCGTCCACGGCAAGCTCTCGGAAAGCTTTAGTGAAGGCAGATCCTCTCTCTATAATGCTGGAAGGAACGGGATCCTGCAATCATGCCTTCACGCTTCGAGGATAGCACCGATGACCACCTGGCTCCTCTGCCTGTTGCTTTTGATCGATAACGAGGATTGGCAAAAACAGGAAGCGGTCCATCTGACGAATATCCGGCAGGTCACCAAGGATTTTGTCAGAGCGGGCGAAGGCTATTTCTCGCCCGACGGCAAACAGATCATCTTCCAGGCCGAGGAAAAAGGAACAGGCAATCCGTTCTACCAGATCTTCGTGCATGGACCTGGCCACCGGGCAAGTATCGCCGCGTCAGCCCCGGCGTCGGCAAGAACGACCTGCAGCTACTTCTCGCCCGACGGCAAGAAGATCATCTTCGCCAGCAGCCATCTCGATCCCGACGCCAAGAAACATTATGCCGAGGAGATTCAGCAGCGGCGAAGACGGACAAGAAGGAAGGCCAGCACCGCCGCTATCAATGGGACTTCGATCCCTACATGGACATCTTCGAGGCCAATCCCGACGGCTCGGACTTGAAGCGGCTGACCAGACGCCCGGCTACGACGCCGAAGGCAGCTTATTCGCCCGACGGCAAGCAGATCGTCTTTTGCTCCAACCGCGGCGGCCGAAATCTCGAACTCTACATCATGGACGCCGACGGCAGCAACGTCCGCCAACTGACGCACGCGCCGGGCTGCTACAACGGCGGGCCGTTCTTTTCGCCCGACGGCAAGCACGTCATCTTCCGCAGCGACCGCAAGAAGAAAGATCACCTGCAGCTTTACGTCATCAACGCCGACGGCACCGGCGAGAAGGCCCTGACCGACGACCTGAACTGGGTCTACTGGGCACCGTACTGGTACAAGGACGGCAAGCACATCATCTACACGGCCGCCGATCACAGCAATCCGACCGTGCGACCCAACTACGATCTCTATTGGATGAATATCGACACGGGCAAGAAAGACGCGGCTCACCTTTGCGCCCGGCGCGGATGTGCTGCCGGTGTTCAGTCCGGATGGCACGAAAGTATGTGGACCTCCACCCGCGACGGCCGTCAGCCTTCGCAGCTCTATAGCGCGGATTTCAAGGCGCCAGTGGATTGAGGAGATCAATTGAGCGAGCGAGAAGGCACGCCGCGTGCCCTGGAGTGTGGACTTTAGTCCACACGCATCGCTCAACGCGAGTAAGGGCCGAAGCGAGGAATAAGTAGAGCTAAGGCCAACTAACGTTTCTGCACTAGAGCGGACAGATTGTGGGCGAACTGCACGTGTGGACTAAAGTCCACACTACCGAAGTTGCGCGAATCTTCCTCGCTAGCTCCCCGCCTTCTCCCACTCGCGGCGAACTTGATTGAGTCCATAGGGCGCAGAGCATGAACTCATCGCTTAGACGCCTTAAGACCGGGGCTTCGTCGCGGAACTGCTCGTCGTCGAAAGTGCTGGCAATGTAATACGAGCGTTTGCCTTGCTCGCAGTAATCGATGAAATGATCCTTGCGCTCAGAACGGCGTATGCGCGCTTGACGGCTTCCGGATAAACTCCGGTCCAAAAGAGCGTAAAGTCGCCGATGTGCCGATAGATTTCGCGGCGCGTGCGCCCTTGTGTCGGCAGCGCTTCGGCTTCCATCATCATGTCGGCGACTTCTTCGAGACGGCGGCCCTGCAAATCGTGAAGCTGGTACATCTCGTCCATGTTGATGAACCGGCTCAGCATGGCGGAAATGTAATCCACCAGTGGCGGGTCGCCAATCCCCAGCTCGTCGAGGAAGGCGTGCTCTGTCAGACCCGCCAGCATGCGCCGGAGGGGGTGATCGGGTGACAATGACCACATACTGCACCTCGCATTGTTCCGGGGGCGAATTCGTCCTCCTGACACGGTTCGCCCAAGGCAATCATAGGGCAAACTTTTCGTTCGTGTCAAACCCAATCGAAACTCGGCTTCCAGCCCGAATTCGTTTGCGCGCATGCAAAAGCCCACGGAACGCGCGGGCGCTCCGTGGGCTTTGTCGACATCGAATTCAAGTCAATCGGCCGCCACTCGAGTTATCGGATGCCGCCGCCACCGCCGCCTTTACCGGCCAGGAGAGGGGTGGCTTGTTGCCGAGCCGATCGTCCGAGGCGCACCTTCGTGTGCCAATCCTTCCATTCCTGTTCGCGAGTGGATCGTTCGGTGTTTGCTTCGTCGTCGACGCTATTGCGAAGAACCAGTTTGCCGTCCGGATTCAGCACCAAGAGTTCCAAAGGCAGATCTTCGCGGATCGTTTTGCCCCAGGCACGGGTGATGTGCCCCTTGCCGCCGGCGAAATCGACCAAGAGTGCGCCGGCGAGTGAGCGCCTGCTTCCTTAACCGTAAAATCGATCGGAATCCGCGCCGTCCTCCGGTTGATGTGAGCCATTTCATAGGTTTCATTTTCAGTCGACCAAACGGGCACTTCGACATTCTCCACTCGGCCTATGTAGCCGCCGCGAAAAGTCGGCTCCCTTTCGTAAATGCACCAATCGGCAACGGCCAATCCTTTGGAATCCGTAAGATCGTTGGGCGGCAGCGTGTAGTCGACCCAGCGCTGCATCTGCAGCGTCACTTTGTCCGCTTCGGCCCTGCCGTCGACCGCATACCAGAACGTATCGAGGGGCACCTCGATCTTGGGCACCATCGACCAATCGCCCGCAATGATTTCCTCCGGTTTGGCCAAGGCCGCATAAGCCACCGCCTTGGGCATCTTAAAATTCGGGTTAGCCATCTTGACCTTGAGGCGATACTCGTAGGTGTAGCCAGGCTGAACGACATCGATCAAGCGAACCAATACGCTGTCGGGAATGAACAGCTCGGCGTCCATATCGTCCGATGCCCTCTTCTCGGCCTCTTTGGCATTCATGGCAGGCTTGGGAGCAGAGGGCTTGGCCTCCTCGTCCTCATCAAATTTGAAAGGATTGAAGGGGTTGAAAGGATTGAAAGCCTTGCCGCCTTTAAGCTTTCTCGCGAGGTCGGAAGTGGGCCGCTTGCTGTCGGGCTTCATCATCTTGTTCAAGTTGTTGATCGCATCCTCCAAGCCCTTGATGTCGGTCGGAGGATACTGAGCGTCGCGCGCCAGTTTAGGCCGCGAAGCAACTAGCCCGGGATTCAGAAGACCATACTCGATCATTTTTTGGTCCTCGGGAGCAAAATCGTCGGCCAAAGCGTTGATGGCGTTGATGCCATCGATCATCGCCTGGGTATGGTCTTCCCAAGGCACTTTGATCTTGCCATCCGGGCTATAAACCTGCCGCTGCACCTCGAATCCTCGAAATTCGAAAGTGGCTTCGCCGCTGGCGGTTAAGGCCATCAGTTCTGTCAAGCTATGCTGGCGCAGTTTGCTTCGGAACTCTTCGAGCTCTTTGCGGTAGGGGAAGCTGCCGTTGATGACTACGAGCCGGCAGGGCCTGATCTCTTCCGCAAGCCTCTGCTGGTCGGTGATCTTGTCGAGATCCACGGGCACCATGCGCCGCACCATCAAGCCGGACATGCGCTGACCCGGCATCGAGCCGGCACCGGATCCGATGCCGCCCGCAAAACCGCCGCCGCCAGCGTCACCGCCGCCAAACCCTCCTCCCTTGCCGCCCGGGCCGCCGGGCCCCATTCCACCAAATCCCATGCCGCCTAATCCCATGCCGCCCGCGATGCCTCCCCCCGGGCCGCCCGGGCCTCCCATGCCCCCTTTGCCCCCAAGACCACCGCCAAAGCCACCTGCAATGCCCTGCCCGGGCTGGCCCGAAAGCCCCAGTTGCTTGAGTCGATTCTGAATCCGTTCCTGAAGCTTCTTTTGCTTGGCAGAGAGCTTATTCTTGGCGACAGTCTTCTCCTCCAAAACCATGACCTGGAAACCCTTGCCGTTGGGCACAATCATGTAGCTCAAGACGCCGGTGCGCACCAAATCCGGTCTGAGCTCGCCGGCGAGCAAGACTTCCGGCATGCGCCTCTTGGTGTCCTCGATCGTGCTGGGGACGAACCAGGGATTGTCGGTGTCGTAAGGAATCGGATCGATCGGCGTGGTCTTCAGGTCCATCAAGAATTCCAAGGGCGGCTTGGAGGCATCCTCCGGCGGATGGCTCTGAGCGATGGCATCGCTGGCCTTCTTGTTGCGATCCATAAGGAGCTTGGCGTTTGCCGATGCCCGCCCGCTGCTGAAGACTTTCTCCAACCCCATGACCATGAGTGGGATCAAGAAAGCCAAGCCGACGCCCAAGGCAACGTATTGCCCATGCTTGAGCATCATTTCTTTGAAATCGAAATTCTTGAGATTCATCGCATCTTCCCTCGGCGATCCATCAGACTGACGATCGGGCCCTGCGTATCTCGAACTTGCCAGCCTTGCCGGCGGACTAATTGCTTGGATGACCGGCCTGTCGGCCTCAGGGTTTCGGCGGCGTGGCGCCTGCTTGGCCGGTTGCGCTCGGCGCCGTCCCCTCTGGAGCAGGCGGCTTGGGCGGATAACGCTCATAAAGCGACGCCACGCCATAGACGGCGACTTCCAGCAAGTTCAGGTTCTCCTCGTCTTCACCGTCGGCGCTGCTGCCCATGAAGCCGGCACCCGGCGGGCCGCCAAGTCCTCCCAACCCAGCTGGCGTATTTCCCCTGCCAGACATGGTCATGCCGGCGCCGCCCAATCCCATCCCACCCATCTTGCCAATCCCCTTCATCGGGCTGCGGTAGGCGTTGTTATTTCGGCCTCCCATCGAACCAATTTCGTCGCCGCCTCCCCTCTTGCCTCCGCGCGGACCAATGCCGGGAAGGCCGCCTCTTCCAGGACCGGAAGGCGCGCCGGAGATTCTTCCGATTGCGGCGCCATTTTATCTCGGCAGACTTGCCAGTGACATTGCGTCACCTGAATGCGCAGGCGCGAATTGGTGTATGCACTCAAGAGCTCCGCCAAGTGTTCGTCGTCGGCGATGACCACCATGCCCACCGGCATGTGGCGTACCTGCTCGTTGGCGTCGATGTAGCGATTGAGCGTCAAGCCATTCAAGGTCAGAAGTGCAGCCCCCGGGCCACCAGGACCGCCCGGCCCCATGCCACCCATCCCCATCATCGATTGCTTGGCGCTGAGGCCTCCAGAAGGCCCGCCCGCTCCATCCCCAGCAGCTGCTTCCTCTGTGACGGGAGGCACGTACCAGCGCGGCGGTTTGAGGGTGCGATTCGCCATGCGACTCGAGGATTTATCGAGCTCGACCACATCGATTCGCTTAACCGGCGCCGTGCGCCAGGTAAGGATTTCTTCCACGCCATGCAGTCCGTCGAAAGCAATTTGATCGGCGGTGAATTCCTTGGTCGGAGGAATGGTCCAGGTCTCTCCCACAGCCAGGGGTTCCCGGTCGACCGCTAGCTTGATGCCGGCGGGATCCGGCCCGTCTTGCAAAAGGACCTTGAACTCGATCCCCAAAGGCCGGCGGCGTTTGCCGATGTTCTTGATCGTGCCCCCGATGGTGAACGCTGGCTTTTTCTGGTCGTTAAGTCCTTGCTTTAGCGTGAGATCCAATTCCCAGTGTTGGTTGCGAAACACGCGATGATTGAAATCGATCGGCTTCTTGGCGGGAGGTTTGGCGGCGACTTTGGGGGCCGCCGGAGCCGCTCCGTCCGCGGGCTTGTTCTCAACGCCCCCGCCTTCAGCAGCCGGCTTGGCCGGATCGGCTTTTTCCGGCTGTTTTTTCTCGGCGACCGGTTGTTCTTCGTCCTCGGCGTGGAAAATCGCCACGGAATCGTTGGCGGCGCGAATGATCCGCAGCAGTTCGCGCTTCACCCAAAGATCCTCCTGCGCCAGCCAGAAATCTTCTTTGGTCGGAGGCAAATGCTGGAATTCCACGCTCAGCCGGAGCACGCTGTCGATATCGTTGTTTGGAAACTGCACCACGCCTCTCTCATATCCTTCGACCGGGAGCAGAGGCTGCACTTCCACAACGGCGCTGCCGAGCTGCGTTTGGTAATCTCTGGCAAACTTGTCGAGATCGGTAAAAACCAGGGGATCGCCGAAGTACTTATCCTTCATGAGGGGCTTGAGCGATTCGGGATAAGTCATCATGGTCTCCTGGCTGCGCCAGGCTTGGCCATGCACTTCATCTCTCTTATCCGAGACGAATTTGTCCTTGGTGTTGTAAGCAGCAACCCACGAATCGTTCATTGGATTCGTGATGCCTTCCACCGCCTTCTTGGCCTTGTCGTACTCCTCGCGCTTCTTGGCCACTTCGTCGCTGACGCTCATGGTGAGCAGAAACAACGGAACCAGCGCCAGGATGACGAATACGCCCGTCAGAATCCAGAAGCGATGCTTCAGCAGAAATTCCTTGTCGACTTTAACCGCCATGATAAACCCTCGGGGGGTTAGACCTTGCTTAAATGCTTCTCGTGCTGCCGCCCCAAACGCCCTGAGAACGCTTGCGCCACGCGCTACCTGGCTTGAGGAATATCTCCTGGCGAGCCCGTATCCTCCGGCAGGAGCAGATCCGAAGGCGTCGGCTCCCTCCAGATAAACAGGATGACGAATTCCGTGCGCGTCAATCTCGTTTTGCCCTTGGCGTCGGGCTTTTCCAGCTGAAATCCGCCTTCCGGGCGTCTGCCGGGCATCCCGGATGCCCCCATTTTCATATTGCGCAGGGCCGGAAAGGTCGGGCGGACCTTTCCGGTTTCTGATCATGTCGCTCATGCTGCCCGAACCGACGCCTGAGCTGGCCATGCTGGGCATGCTCGAACCAAGCCCGCCGGGCCCCTGCCCCTTCCCGCCGGAACCACGGCCCGTGCCGCGTGAAGAGCCACCCGAGCCCAGTGGGGACCAGGAGTTGGTTAGCGCGGTCGGCGCCTGCGCCCCCTTCGCCGCTTCCTCCCGGCAAAGCTCCCGGGCCAAAGCTCATTTGCTTCCCTGGCATTGGTCCCCCCGGGCCGCCAGGGCCACCAACTCCGGCGCCCAGCAAGGAGTCGAGCACGTGCTGGCCGATGAGTTTGTATGAAGGACCAGGATCGGGATTCGCGTCGGGAAGATACTGGTAGATAACAACGTGGCTCACACGATTCCAAATTGGATGCTCGGCCTTGCCGCTCGGGGCATCTGAACCTCCCGGCGAGCCTGCCGGGTTAGCCGCTGCCGAAGAAGGATTGCCCGCAACCGCACCTGGATTGGCAGGTCCGGCGCCACCGGGAGCAGCCGTACCGTCAGCAGAAGAGAACTCAGGCTTAATGGGCATCGAAGCCAAGTTGTCGACAAGGGTGTCGTGAATGAACTTGAGCCCGTCGTGATAGTATGTGTAACCCCGAACTTCGGCGATCCATCCCTTGCCTTCCGGCGCTTTAGCCCAGTCCGCAGGGAGCATGGTCTCCCACTGCACGGTCTTGTCGGCCTTCAATTTGGCATGGAATTTCGCGAGATCCAAGCAATAGACGCAATACATGCCCTCGACATTGGCCTGGAGTAGGTCGCCACGCCATTCTTCTTCATCCGGGGTCGTCTCACCCGGCTTCAGTTTGGAGATATTCAGGAGCTTGTAGTTCTGATAAGCATCCTTGGCACTTTGATTCCAGAACAGCTTCTTGGCTTTGACCGACAAATTGCTGGCATCGGGCCGAGGCAAGGCATTGTTGACGAATTGATTGAAGAGAATCCAATCCAGACGCTCGTCCTGGCCCACAATAACGCTTTTGACCGCCTTTTTGTCGGCCTCGATTTTGGCAAGGACAGTGTCGACATTGCTCTTATTGCGATCGGCGGTGGATTTCGTGTCGTTGCAGCGCTTCATGGCGTCGATGACGCCGGCCGAGGCCACTGCACGATACTGAGCGTTGTAGCCAAGTGCCAACAGCGAGGTGCCCAGGAGCATGGCCGCCGCGCCGGAGAGGCCCAGGGCTTCTTGCGCGAATCATGCCGCTCCACTTGAATTTCGCGAGGCAACAAGTTGGTTTGCAGGCGGCCGACCTTCAGCCCCTGCAGCACCAGCCCGTAGGCGACCGCAAAACTCACCATGTTTTCGGTGTAAACAGGCGATTGAATCACCTCGTCGCCGACGAGTCGATCGAACTGCTGCAAACGTCGAATTTCGAGCTGCAACTTCTCGGAAACGAATTTCTGCAAGCCTGGCAAGCGGAAGGCGGCGCCCAGGCCGACCATGAAGGCAATGTTGGCGTCGCGATGAGTGTTGGTGAAATAGCCGAGCGACCTTTGCACCTCGCCCACGAAATCGTTCAACACCGGTTTCAACGAGGACAAAATCTGCTTGAGATCGGGCGACTTGGTGGCGTTGCGTTTCGAGTGCTCGGCCTTGGCGAAGGTGAGCTTCATGTCCTTGGTCAGGGCACGGGTGAAATGATTGCCGCCCAGGGGAATCGGCCGCTGCCAAATGATGCGGCCGCCATCGGTGACGACCAAGTTGGAGTTATCGACGCCGATGTCCAGGGCCACTATGCACTTCTTGCGATTGGCTTCTTCCGTGGGCTCATTGTTGAGCAGGTCGTAGGAGACGTAATTACAGAGCGCCAAAGGGCGCCATTTGCACGATGTTGACTTCGACATTGACATCCTTGAAGTGCTGCAGATACCGATTGACCGTATCGCGTTTGATCGCAAACAGGCCGATTTCGGTCTCCATGGCGAAGCCGTCGGTCACCATTCCCGAGCTTAATTTCTGATAATCCCAAACCACCTCGTCCAAGTTGAAGGGAATCTGTTGCTTGGCTTCGAAGCGAACGATGTCGGGAATCTTCTTTTCCTCGACAGGCGGCAGTTTGACGAAGTGCGCCAAGCCGCTCTGCCCGGGGATGCTGATCGCTACGATGTCCCCGCGCAGCTCATTCCGCGACAGGAATTCGTCGAGCGCTTCGCGGGTCAATTGATCCGGGTCGGCATCGGGCTGGCTCAGGATTTTGGGATGTTCGACGTAGTCGAAAGCCGTCGCCGTTACTTGGCCGTCGATTAGTTCGACGCGGAGCGCTTTGAGAGCACATTGACCCAAGTCGATGCCCCAAACTCCCGGTTGGATAGCCATGGGTTTAGATTCCTCTCAAGCAGACAAAGAGGTGCTGCAAATGCCTGAACTGTGGGGATTCGTTTTCATCCAAGACCGCGACAGGATGCATCTTAGCATTAGTTTACTTAAACTAGCACGGCATCAAGCTTACTGTCAACTATTCAAGGCTCGGAGGGCGAAACCTTCCTAGCATGAGACGATGGGGCCGGGCGGAAAGTTCCAGGAAATGTGGCTAGCCAAACTCTCACCAGTCGAATTCCGAAGGCCAAAGTCGAGTCCATGAAGGACGCACCGGAATTGTTGTTCTTTTTTCGGGTTTCGAGTTGCGGATTTCACCCTTCTGTCCAATTAAGGCTCGAACCGTCACGATAAGCTTGTCGCTTCCGGGCTTTTGCGCAGGGCTTGCAGAATCGCTTCTCCCCCTCTTTCCAGTAAATCTTGTGCGAGCCGCCGCCCCAGCGAGTTCGGATCGGCGACGGGCCCGCGCCGGCTGGCCTCGAGCCGCTGCTTGCCGCAGGGATCGAGCAGCACGCCTCGAATGGCAATCTGATCGCCAACGAGCTGTGCGAGCGCACCAACGGGCAACGAACAGCCACCGCCTAGCGTACGCAAAAAAGCCCTCTCGGCGCCAACCGTCGCCACGGTTGCGGCGTCGTTCAGCTGCATGAGGATGGACAACGTAGCTGGGTCATCCTTTCGGCATTCCAGTCCTAGAGCCCCTTGCCCCACAGCCGGCAACATCCAATTGGAATCGAGCACCTCCGTGATGGCGTGCGCCTTTTGCAATCGTTCCAGCCCTGCCTGCGCCAAGATGATGGCGTCCAGGTCTCCTTCGTCCAGCTTCGCCAAGCGCGTCTCGACGTTGCCGCGGATGCTGGTCAGCCGAACGTCGGGACGACGCCAACGAAGCTGGGCCTGCCGGCGCAGGCTGCCGGTGGCAACCAAAGCATTCGGCGGCAAGTCGTCGAAACAGCGGTGTTTCTTCGAAACGAACGCATCTCCCGTGGGGCCGCGCGGCGGTACGGCCGCCAGGGTCACACCAGAGGTAGGCTCCGTCGGTAAATCTTTAAGGCTGTGGACAGCGATGTCGGCTCGGCCGTCGAGCAAGGCACGCTGGATTTCTTTGGTGAACAAGCCGTCGCCGCCGATTTGCGAAAGCGGGCGATCGCGCACCTGGTCGCCGGTGGTCTCGACGAGGATCAGCTCGACCGGATCGGGCGCGGTGAAGTGCGCAAAGCATCGGCGATGTGTCGCGCTTGCCAAAGTGCCAGAGGACTGCCACGGGTAGCGATGCGTAACTTCATGATGTCAGGTGCGCGAGCTGCGCTCGGATTCGGTCGCGCAACGCGTCGCGGCCGACGATTCCCGATTCGAGCCTGCGCTTCTCCTCCGGGTCTCGTTCAGCGCGATCGAGGGCAACCCAAACCGGCTTGAGATGATCGGGATCACGAGCATAGCGCGGGAACAAGTGGCAATGCAAGTGCGGAACTTGGTTGCCGAGCATTTCCACGTTGAGTTTGCGCGGCTCGAATTCCTTGGCCAGAGCTTGCGCTAAAACTGTTACCTCATCGATAAAAGCATGGCGTACCGCTGCTTCCAGTTCATAAAGCTCGCGCACGTGATAGCGACTGATGGCGATGCAATAGCCTTCGAAGAACTGCCAAGGCCCGAGAATCACCGTTGAATGAGGAAACTCCCAAACCAAGTCGCCCGCCTGCATTCCTTCCCGAGAAAACCGGCGGCAAAAGACACAGGTGTCGTCAGTTTGTGGCGGCATGCTCATCCTCGCTCGCAAACCTGCATGGTGCTCGCCGGCATTAGTTACTTCTCGTCTTCAAGAATCGCGATGAACCGTCTGAGGCGAAAAAGCGGGGAGACAAACCGCAACATATTCTTGCGCCGTCGGCTCCCGGAGTGCTGTATTGCACCCATTCGCCTTGGCGGGCGATGAAAGCCTGACCTGCGGGCACCTCGAAGACGGCGTCGCGGGTGCGAACGTTTAGGCGCCCGGCTAACACCACGGTATATTCGTCGAACAAGGGAGTCTGCCCCTGCTCGATCCAACCGGCCGGACTGCGCATCCGAGCGATGCTCACCTGCTCGGTGCCGGTGTTCACCCGGCCGACAAATTCCTCGATGATCTTGGGCTTGTTGCCGGCGGACTGAATGCGTGTCGGACCGAATATCGGCGTGGCCATTTTATGCTCCACAAAACCAGCGTCATGGGTTTATGACCTTGCTTGCCTTGTCGTCACGCATAGCAAGCGGCCCAAAACCCTTCTTGGAAAGAAGAAGCAAATCGCGTCGCGCCCTTTCCATGACGGACGTTTTTTTCTATCGTCTCCGAAGACTCGAATGCGCGGACCTCCCTGAAGTTGCTCCGGGAAATGTTCCTCTCCCAGCACCTGGAGCTCTCCCAACGGCAATTTACGGATTCCGGCTCGGACCGATTCGTTCGGCATCGTTTTCTTTAGTTCTATGGTTGAGAGGATTTGCAAGATGAAGCGGCAATGGTTCACGAAACTCCTTCTGCTGGCGGCCGTGTTATTCCTCGGCACCAACCTGGCGGTGGGCGGGGATGGCGCGAAGCTGACCAACAAGCAAATCATGGCCAAAATCAATGGCACCAAGGGGATTTTCGCCAGCGTGAAAAAGGAGCTCGTTAAAGCCGATCCGGATTGGGCAGCGATTACCAAGGAAAGCAAGGAGATCGTAACTCTTTCGGAAGGGCTCGCCGCCAATATGCCGAAGAAGGGCGACCAGACCAGTTGGGAAAAGCTGACCGCTGGCTACACGAAGAGTGCCAAGGCGCTTGCCGACGCCTCCGAAAAGATGGACCTGAAAGGTGCTAAAGCTGCACAACAGGCACTTGGAACTGCCTGCATGGGTTGCCATCGGGTGCACAAGTAAGACCTCAGTGCCTTTGCTGCCTGACCAAAAATCATTGCCGAGCCTCTCACGTTAGGGGGAGAAGTCTTCCGCAACCTCCTCCCACTGACGTGGGAGAGCGCGCTAAAGTCGATCCAGCAGTTCGATCGCCAATTCGCGCAGATCCACGAGCGGATCGGCCAACAGGCCCAAGCCGCCTTCGAGCGGGTTGTACTTGTTGCAAAACAAGACGGCGCCGGATTTCTTCTCCGGGTTGATGGCGATGTAAGTGAAGAACCCCGGAACGGCGCCATTGTGCCAGAGCAGCTTCCGACCGCGAAGATTGGTGATCATCCAGCCCAGGCCGACGCCTGTGCGCGCGTTGGGCGCTGCAAATTGCAAGAGTGGCCATCTCCTTGACCGCTTTGGCGCTGAGGATTTGCTTGCCCAAGTATTTGCCTTCGTTCAAATGCGGAATCAAAAAACGCGCCATATCGGTCGGAGTGCTGAAGGCATCGCCGGCGGGCTGCACGTCTAGGCGCATAAACGAAGTTGGCGTCGGGCCGGTTCCGGGGCCGGAATTCTCATACGGCATGCGCCAAATTTTCCACCATGGCCGGCGTCGGTTCGAACACCGTGTGCTTCATATCCAGCGGTTCGAGGAGTTCCTCGGTCAGAGGCGCGCCTCGAACGTCGTACCCTTTAGCTGGGCCAGCAAATAGCCATTCAAGGCAAAGCCATAGTTCAAATACTGGAATGCTTCTCCTGGCTTCCGGGTCACTTTCACGCGCTTGCGCACCACTTCTTCGAGGCTAAATGGCAGCTCGCGTAGCGCCACAGGCGCAACCATCCAACGCTCGTTGGGAATGCCGCCATGATGGCTGAGCAAATGCCTGGTCGTCAGAGGCCGGTCCTTTTCGAAAGGGTTGGGAATGACCAGGCCATGCAGGTAGTCGTTTACGGGGGCGTCGAGATCGAGTTTGCCGGCATCCACTTGCTGCATGAGCGCTGTGGCCACCACCACTTTCAAAATCGAGCCGGTCAGGTAGGCTGTGTCAGGCTCTGCAAGGACGCGACGGCGCAAATTCTGGTAGCCGAACGCCTGGCTCCAAACAATTCGGTCACCTTTGACGAGAGCCAGAGAAATGCTTGGGACCGTATAGTTCGCTAGCGTTTCGCGCACCGCATCGGTCAAGCGCTGTTGAACCGCCGACAAGTCCAACCTGGCAGGTAAGTTATCCAAGAACGAGGGCGCCAGTCCGATCCCCTGCAGCCGTTGAGAATCATCGAATATGAGGCGTAGATGCAGGATGCCCCGATCGGCTTTCACCTCGTACACCCGCATCGCGCCTTCGTGCTTCACTTCTTGCAGGGTGTTGTTCCAGGCACCATAGCGGGTTTTCCAAGCGCCCAAGACGGCATTCAGTCGGACTGCGGGTAGGTTTTTCTGAAAATCGGGAGTACTCAGCGGCAGCAAAACCGCTGCAGAAGTATGTGCGTAAGCGTCTTGGATTGCTTTCAAGATATCCGGAAGAGCCGGGTTCTTACCCGAATCTTTGGATGGCTTGGAAGGAACCGGAGGCTGAACGAGAACCTTGGGCCGCTCTTGCGCCGAGCGCCTGCCGAAAGAAGCGTGAACAAAATTAGCGCGATCGCGATTCGAGGCATGGAGGAAATGCTCCGGCAGGGTGATGGCTGCAAGAGCTCATTCTACCGGACGACGCACCAAGAAGAACCTCGAACCGCCCATCCGCAGACGATTCCGGCACTGGCCGCGCCGGAATCGTTCCTTGCTGTTCCCTTTGCTTACGGCAAGACCGCAGTGGCGTCCGACGTCACCGTCGGAGACTTGATCGCGTGTATGACAGTATCGAACTTGAGCACCTGCGACACGTAACCCGCAACTGCTTCTGCCGGCGATTGCTGTAAGACAAGCATATCACCCGACTGAATGAGCGGCCGCTGTCTGATGTCGCGGAAGGCCACGTTGAGGTCGACCTTGATGCGAACTTCGCCGCCACCGGCCGTTTTGCGGAGAATCGTGACGCGGCTGGGATTGAGAGAACCGAGGCCGGTGGTGACCACGCTGCCTTGCAGGTTATTGCCGCTGAAAGCACCGTTGAGGCAGCCCACGCACCAAACAAATGGCCTGAATGACATCCAGGTCGGTGTCTCGCGGCATGGCAAATTGGCCGCCGCCTAGCAGGCCTGCAGTGTAGAAGACATCGGCATCGCGGGCGGCTATGAAAATCACGTCGCCGTTTTGGAGGATAATGTCGTCCTCGGTGAACGGGAACGGCTCACCGGGCCGCAGTCGCAACGGAATGCGGATGTACTGGTTCACATACTTGACCTTGGGCTTGCCGGAGGGCAAAGTAGGCTTTTCATCGCCGCTCGCCTTCAACTCTTCGGGAGTGAGCGGCACCGGTGCAGGCTCGATCACTACTTCGTTGATAGCATCAATGCCTGGCATGCCGCCGGTTTTCGCCAGGGCCGTGCCTACGTCGTTTTCTCCAATCTGAAGGTCCAACTGTTGCCCGGTCCCGCGTTTGGGACTGGTTTGCACGGAAGTGCTGCCGAAAATGGTATTGCTGGAAACGGCCGTGTTGCCGCCGGAATCTTGGCGAATGACAATAATCTTGTTGGTTCGTTTGTGGTACAAGGTGACGATGACGCTGAACTTCTCGGGTAGGACGATGTGCCGTTTCACGGTGTAGGCTTCCTTGAGCGCGTCTTCGATCTGCGCCAGCGACAGTCCCTCAACCATAATGGGTTTCACTTGAGGCATCGAAATTGTACCGTCATCGCGAATGGGGACGGGATACCCAAGCGAGGGCGGCACATCCGCGCTTTCGCCGGGCTTCACCGGCACGAACTGTTCGCTATCGCCCAGCACTTTATCCACTACGATGCCGAGAATGTCACCCGGACCAACCAAGTAGAGATCGATCGGGCGGCGCCGCAATAATACGAATGGGATATCCCGCAAGTCTTCTTTGGTGCGCAAGCAATTCCGGCCGGATGCGACCGACCGGTATGCCATCGGCAACCGGATTCGTAATGGGAGCGCAGCCGCTCAGACCGAGACAGGCGGCCAACAAAATGACGATCTTTGTGCTCGAACGCATGGTGTTTCTCGCCCGGACGAGAGCATCGGAAGCGACATCCATGGCGAATCCCCTCACGGCATCTGAATGTTCGATCGCCCCAAGATCCGAAAGACGCCGACCAGAAGAACGAATGGCCGAAATCTGGCCGGTCTCCAGCTTCTAGGCTCGTTATTTCGTCGGTTGCGCGGGCCGAGCCCGGCCCTCCCAGTTGCTGAACGGAGGCATTGTGCTTGGTCCCGGAGTAGTCGACATCGGCTAACCTGACTTTGTCCTTACTGGGAGGCAATACCGCCATCGTTGGCACCGTAGCCAGATCGCGACAGGGACTGTCGTTTGCAAGCCGCGCCCTGCGCTGATAGCCGGCGTACCAGTCATCCACAGCCTGTGCGCCCTTCAAGCGTCTCATACTTGCGGCCCCAATACCGGTAAGGCGGCATCGAGGGCGGAATGGTTATGCCGCCTTTTTTCAAGAAATCCGCGAAGCCGGCTTGAAAGCCTTCGGCGTAATCCTGACTGTAATTCTGATCGGGCTCCGAGGACTTTATCGTGTTCCAAACATCCTTGGCGACGAGATGATCGCGAATGCAGGAAAGGGTGGTATTGGTCCTTGCCGTCGGCTCGATGATCGCGTTACGCCCTACGGATTCGTACATGGTGCAGCCGTCGAGCGCGACGAGCACTATCGAGCAGACGAGCAGACTCATGCTTTTGCCAAGCGTGGTCATGGCTTCTCTTCCCCTCGGAAGGGATGACTGATCCATGCGCAGATTCCCTCTCATCATCGAAGCGGCAGGCGTCGACGTGAGGCGCGGTACTCGCGTCGCGTGCAACCGTTTGTCGCAACGCAACGTAGCTTAAAGCGCAATCGGCAACGCGCTCCGGCCCGAAGGCCGAGACTCGGCACGACCACAGTTCCCCCCGTCGAAACGGACGGCAGCTGGCCGCACCGTTCCTGTGTCGCACCCGTCAAATAGTGACTATGTCTCCGTTGGCCGGCGTGTATAGAAACAATGCCGATTATTTACCAGAGCAGTTTTGTAAGTGGCTGCGCGCGGGCTCGACGGCAAGAATTGGAGGCGACTGGGAAATCTGCCGAAAAAGGGGGACGTAGTAAGCAAGATAGCGCAGGCGAGCCTCGAGGCGTCAGCCCGACGAGTCTTCACGCTCAACTACGCGAACTCTACCGGTACGCTTCGTGGGGCTTAGGCGATCGGCATGAATTGGCTTCCCCAAAGTAGACCTCACGCTCCGCGTGATGCGTTCCTCACGCGGAGCGTGAAGTCTACTTTTTTCTGCCGCTCGCCTTATGCCTCGACGCTCTTGCCGTGCGCACACCTGTGCCAGCTCACATAGCACCCTGACAGCGGTCTGCATTTCTTCCAGGCAAGTCCATTCCAGCGGCGAGTGCGGATTGTGCTCCCCCGTCGACAAATTGGGCGTGGGAAGTCCCATTTCCGTTAGACGGGAACCATCGGTGCCGCCGCGAACGCTCGTGCGACAGGGCTCGATGCCCGCGCGGCGCATCGCCCGTTCGGCGAAGGCCGCCGCCCTGGGTTCGCGCACCAGGCCGTCGGCCATATTGCGATATTGCGGGTTGATGGCAATTTCGACGGCACTGCCAGGGAATTCTTTTTCGAGCGACTGGCCCATGGAACGCAAGAAATCGCCCTGGCGAGCCAGCTCGCCGGTCCGGAAATTGCGCATAAGAATTCGCATCGTGGTTTCGGCCACGCCGCCTTCGATGCGATAGGGATGCAAAAACCCTTCCAGGCCCTCCGTGGTTTCGGGCGTCATCCTGTCCCTCGGTAACTGCTCGATGAACACTCCGGCCAGGCGCACTGCATTGATCATTTTGCCCTTGGCGATGGAAGGATGAAGGTTGACGCCGCGGATGCGAACCGTCGCCAGGTCCGCGGAAAAGGTTTCGACGTCGATCTGGCCGACGCCGGCGCCATCCAAGGTGTAGCCGACGACCGCTCCCAGTTTTTGCAGATCGACGTGATCTACGCCGTGGCCGATTTCTTCGTCGCAGGTGAAACAAAGGCGAATCGGCCCATGGCACAACTCTTTATGGGCCAGCAGAAATGCTGCCGCCTGCATAATTACGGCTATGCCGGCTTTGTCGTCGGTGCCCAACAGGGTGGTTCCGTCCGTAGTTATAAGCGTTTTGCCGATCAGATCGCCGAGTTCCGGGTTTTCGGCTACGCGTATGACTTTGGTGGAATCACCGGGCAGCTGAATATCCCCACCGCGATAATCCCGATGGACGATCGGGCGGACATCGCGGCCGGACGTTTCCGGTGAAGTATCGACGTGGGCTATCCAAGCTATGGCTGGAACGTTTTGGTCGACCGTCGCGGGCACCGTAGCCATGACCAAGCCGTGTTCATCCTGCGCAGCATCGCTCAAGCCTAACGCTCGCAGCTCTTCCGCAAGCAGACGGCCGAGCACGAGTTGTCCCGGCGAACTGGGGTAGTTAGCCGCAGTTTCGTCGGCCTGCGTATCGATCCGGACATAACGACAGAAGCCTCGGTAGAACATCCATGACAGGCATCTCAGAAGGGATTGATTTTGCTCAGGGAAGTCCAACGCGGGGGCAGATCTTCAAGAGGGCACATGCGGAACAAGCGGGCTTGCGCGAAACAGACCTGACGGCCGTGAAAAATCAACCGATGGCTGAACATCGTCCACTCCTTGGCGGGCAGCAGAGCCATCAAGTCCCTTTCAACCTTTTCGGGGTCCGTCTGTTTGGAAAGGCCCAACCGCCTGCTGAGCCTGCCCACGTGCGTGTCCACCGTGATTCCGGGCGTTTCGAAACAGTTGCCCAAAACGACGTTGGCGGTCTTGCGACCGACGCCGGGCAGCTTCGACCAGCTCTTCCAAAACGCTGGGCACCGCGACCCCATGACGCTCTTGAATTCGGGAACAACACGCCTTGATGTTGTGCGCCTTGTTGCGGAAGAAACCCGTCGATTGAATGGCTTTCTCCAATTCGCCAATGTCGGCGCCGGCGAAGGCGGCAGCGTCGGGGAATCGGGCGAACAGGGCGGGGGTTACCATGTTCACCCGCGCATTGGTGCATTGGGCACTCAGAATGGTGGCTACAAGCAATTGCAGGGGCGATTCGTGAATCAGTGCGCACGAAGCATCCGGATAAAGCTGCTTCAGAAGGCGGACGATTTTAGCCGCATGCTGGCGCCGTTCCTTGAGATTGTCCGCGACCAAGGCGACCACTCCTGCAATGTTCCTCAATCACTTGGTCTCGGCATTATAAGGGAAAGATTCGTGATAAGGCGCTGCAGCCAACTGGATGAGAAAATCCCCTAGCCGATCGACGAGGACGTCCATCAATGCCTGCCCTTTGGCGCTGCTGGCGGCGCGGGGATCACCCATACCGGTGTTGGTGGTCGCCAAATGCCACGGCCGCGTGATGCTGATCCAACCGCGATTGACGGCATCCAAACTGGAAGGCCGAGACCGGCCTTCGTCGGCCAGGTCCATTTGCAACAGCTCCGGGAAAAACGCCAAGCCGAGGCTAGTCTCCACCTCGTCTGCATGTTCGCCAGGCTTTTCGAAAATCTTCGGATAAACATCCGCGACCATGCGGAACCAATCGCAGAGGCAGAGAAAGACCTTGCTCCGGTGATGAAGCTGCCGCATCAGCGGCTTGAGCTCATTGCCCCCATGGCCGTTGAGCAAAACCAGCTTGCGCAAGCCTTGCTTTTCGAAAGCTTCCACGAGGTCGCTTAAAATGGCCAAGAGCGTTGTCGGCGTGAGGCTGCAGGCCAAATCGCCGGGAACTTTCAGGTGATTCGTGTTGACGCCGAAAGGGATAGCCGGAAGCAACAACACCTTGTGCCGGCCCGATAGGCCTTGGCGCAGGCGCGGTCGCCTATTTCCTCCACCTGAAAGATATCGGTGCCATAGGGCATGTGCAGGTTGTGCGGTTCGGTCGCGCCAAAGGGCAAAACTGCAACTTCCCAGTGATGTGCGCGAACATGAGCATGATTCTGTTCGGCCAGGATCCATTTGCGCATAATGTTGTCGCTGCTGGGTTGCAGCGCTCCCACTTGAATCAATGGTTCTTCTATCGTTTAACCCGGAGCCAGCGGCGACGGCGGACTGCACGCTTTTCGTTACTTCACCGATGCGGCCCTTGCCAAGACTTTACGACCTTGCTTAGTGCCTGCCCGCCGTCGCCGTTGGCTCCGAGTTGAAAGAAGAATCGGCGGACGGATGGAGGTCGTCAAAGCGAAAGCCCGCGATGCACTTCATCGCGGGCTCAATTTTCGCATTAGCGACAACTCGTTCCGATCAGCGGCTGGCAATTCCGTCAGCCGGATCTTTGCCGTCGATCCAAGGCCCGCCGAGCCTCTGGTAGGGTTCGGGCGTCAGCAGGCTACCTGCTTCACCGCCGTGCCAGCCGATGATCTGGTTGGGTTTGCCGCGCTGCTTGCTGCGTTGTTCCCATGCTTCGGCCCAACTGGCGTCGGCCTGGACCGGCTTGGCGCTTCCTTGTCCCAGAAGAGTGCCAGCCCTTTGCGGTAACTCTGCACGCCCATGTTGACCGTGCTGAATGCTGCGGCCCCAAGTTCCGGCGTGCTGAGCGTTTCGAAATTGCGGTCGCGAACGCACTTGAGGAAGTTTTCCCACAGCGCGTACGTTTCCGGATCGTGGGTGCCTTGCGGCGATTTGCAATCGATGAACTCGCCCTTCCTTGAAACAGTCGTTGTATCTTCGAGGCGAGCGGAAACGGCCGGGGCGCCTTTACGAAGGTCCTCCGCGATGAACTCGAACCCGCCTTTGACGAATTTGATCGTCCCTAAGTGACCGCGGATGACTTCTTCTACCGGATATTTGTTGATCATCGTCGCGGTGATGGTGAGTTGGCATCCCTCGTGGTAGTCGGCAACCACCGTGGCCACATCCGGCACGTCGCGTCCATCGTATTCGAGATAGAGGCCGCCGCCACCCACGACGCGTCCCGGATAGCGCACGCCCATGGCAGAAATCATGTGGGTGGTCTGGTGGACGAAAAGGTCGGTGAACATGCCGCCGCCAAATGGCCAGTAGCAACGCCATTGGCCATAAACGGCGCGATCGAAGGGGATCACCGGCCCGAGCGGTACGCCATCGATGACGTGGAAATCGTTCCCCAAAAACCGTTTCCAGTCGACGGTCTTGGGGTTCATATCCTTGGTCAGCTTGTAATAGCGCCACTGGCCTTCGGAGGAATTGCGGTAGTAACTGGTCTGGCCTTGAGCAACGTGGCCAATTTTGCCGCTCTTGATGAATTCATTCGCCTGCAGCCAGGTTGGGTCGGCCATCGACTGCACGCCAACCGTCATGACCCGTTTATACTTCTTCATGGCGTCGACAACGGCGTTGGCCTCGTCGATCGTCTTGGTCATGGGCTTTTCGCAATAGACGTCTTTGCCGGCGGCGGCGGCATCGATCGACATTTTGGCATGCCAATGATCGGGCGCGGCCACGCAAACGACGTCCACTTCCTTCAGATCCAAAAGCTGACGGTAATCTTTGGTGACGTGCGTCTTATCGCCTACGTTCAGGCCCAGCCGTTCGGCGGTGAAATACAAACCGCGGCCCACCTCCTTGTTGCCGTCCCAAACATCGCAAACGGCTACGGGGTCGACGCCTTTTTTCTCTGCCTTCATCTTGAGGATGTTGTAAACGTGGGCATAGTTGCAGCGACCACCGGCGCCCAAGAAGGCGATGCCGATGCGATCGTTGGTGCCGATGACGCGGGCGGCGCTGGCCGCTGTCATCGTCAGAGCCGCAGAGCCAACCGCGCTCGTTTGCAGAAATTCCCGACGATTGACCTTCGATTTTGTCATGACCTTTGCCTTCTCCTTGCGACCTGGCGAATTTGTTCGTCGAATGTGCGGCCGCCTCGAGCGATTGCTCGAGGAACCCAGTGGCTGGGGGATACAGTTCACGCATAAATGCCGTTCTAACCGGCCCCATGCTGTAGAGCGTTTAGATTATCACGGTGCAGAGCGAAATACCATCTTCCAACCGGGAGAAATTCGCTGGCCACTCAGGCATTTTTGGTAAACACTGCAGGCTGGGCGAGTCTTGCGGAAGTGCCGGCCCCGGTTCCCGGCTAAGGAGCAGGCGTCATGAAAATGGCGGACATCGCGATCGTGGGAGGCGGCGTCATGGGCGTGAGCATCGCCCACGCCTTGGCCGTTCGTCGAGCGGGCCGCATTGTCCTCCTGGAAAAGAGCTACCTGGTCGCCGGTTCGAGCGGCAAATCCGGAGCCATCTGCCGGCAGCATTATTCCAATGCATTGACCGCGTTAATGGCGCGAAAAAGCTTGGCGGTCTACCGCGATTTTGCCGAGCAGATCGGGGCTCCCAGCGTTTTCACACATACCGGCATGCTCACTGGTGGTGCGAAGCGATGATCGGAAGGCCCTGGAAACCAATGTACGCTGCAGCAGTCCCTCGGGATCGATGTCCGCATGGTCAGCGCCCAGGAAGTTGGCGACATCGATCCCGAAGCAAGCCTGGGCGAAAACGAATTGGCGGCCTTCGAGGCCGAAGCCGGTTACGTTGAAGCCGTGCAAGTTGTCGCAAGTTACGCTGCCGCGGCCGAGCGCCAAGCGCTGCCATCGAATGTGACGCTCCAGTAGAAGCAGTTCATGTCAAAGGTGGTCGTGTCACCGGCGTTGAGACAAAAACCGGCGCTTGGGCTTGCCGCACCGTTGTGGTGGCCGCCGGACCGTGGGCGAATCGCCTGTTGGCGCCTTTAGGCTTGGCCGCGCCGATTCAAGCCTGCCGAACGCAGGTCGGACTTTTCCGCCGGCCCACGTCGGTGAAGCACGGCGGACCGGTCTACGGCGATTTTTCCCAGGGGATTTATTTCAAGCCGACGCACGGGGACATCGTTCATGCGGGAAGCATCGGCGGCGAAGAGATTCAAGACCCTGTCGATCCCGATAATTATCCCGAGGCGGCCGATGCTCACTGGCTGCCGGGAATTCGCCGGCGTTTGTCCCAGCGCGTTCCGGCCATGGCACGGAGTTTTGGCCGCGGCGGCTACGGCGCTCTTTACGCCATCACGCCCGATTGGCACCCGATTATGGATCGCTGCCCAGGAATTGAGGGGCTTTATGTCGCCGCCGGATTCAGCGGGCATGGGTTCAAGATGGCGCCCATCGTGGGCACCCTGATGGCCGAAATGATCCTGGATGGCAAGCTGCAAAACGCTGGATATTCGGCCCTTGAGACTCAGTCGCTTTGACGAGAGGGACCTGGTCACTACACCATATGGATATGGAGTGATGGGCTGAGTTCGTGCGTGGGCCCGAGAAGTCTGGTTCCTCTCTCGGTAATCGAACCGTGAATAAACTGAAGGTTTTCAGCGGCCGAGCCAATATCGCGTTGGCGGAAAAGATGGCCGCCGTGCTGGGCGATCCGCTGGGCAAGATCACCATCTCCAATTTTCCCGACGGCGAAATCTCGATTCGCATCGAAGAAGACGTGCCGCGGCCGAGACATTTTTCTCGTGCAGCCGACCTGTCCGCCCGTCAACGAAAATCTGATGGAGTTGTTGATTCTTCTCGATAGCTTCAAACGGGCCAGCGCCTGGCGCATAACCGCCGTTCTGCCTTATTACGGCTACGCCCGGCAAGATCGCAAAGATCAAGGCCGGGTGCCCATCACCGCCAAGATGGTGGCGGATGTACTCACGGTTGCCGGCGCGGATCGGGTCGTCACGCTCGATTTGCATGCAGCGCAGATCCAGGGATTCTTCGACATCCCTGTAGATCACCTGCACGCCGGGCCGGTCATGAACGAATACATTCGCCAGCTCGAAATACCGACGCGCGATTTCGTCGTTTTGAGCCCGGACGAAGGCAGCATCAAGCGCGCCTTGCTGCCATCAGAAGAAGCTGGGCGGCGCCATCGCTATCGTGGACAAGCGGCGCTCCAGCGCAACTGAGACGAAGCAGGCAAACCTGATCGGGGCAACGCTCGAAAACAAAGTCGCCATGATCTTCGACGACATGATTTCGACAGCCGGAAGCGTCGTTGGCGCGGCCAACGTGGCCAAATACAACGGCGCCCGAGAAATTTACGCCTGCGCCACCCACGCTGTCTTGTGCGGCCCGGCAATCGAACGGCTCCGCGATTCGCCGATCAAAGAAGTGATCGTCACCGATTCCATCCCCCTGGTGCCCAATAAGCAGTTGCCCAACATCAAGGTCATCAGCGTCGCCCCCTTGCTCGCAGACGCTGTCAAGCGGATTCACCTAAACGAATCCGTCAGCACGCTGTTTGAATGAGAACCTGCCAAAGAATCTCGACTTGCCAACAACTGAAGTCAGCTGCGGAGAGTAGCCCAAAATGCGGTGTGGACAAGAAGCGAGGGTGGTGGCTTTCGATGGCAAAAAGATGTAGGGCAAAAAGATAATACAAATGCATTTATTTTTTTGCCCTACATTTTTTTGCCATCGGTCTTCTATTGTTCTAGCGTTGTGAACCTGACCTGCTTGATAGTGATGTTTACCCAAGCAATCGCCAGCAAATCGACGTGCGTTAGAAGCTTTCTTGCATGATGTTCGAAGTGATCTAGTTTGCCGTCCAATCCGGTAATCTTGAATGCGATACCCGGAGCAATGAGTCGAAAGGGCTGACGGCCGAGACCATGGCCGTTGATGGTGACGCCAACCTCTGAGTCCATACGATCCTTGCCGCCAAAGCAATGCTCGATGGCTTCTTCGTAAAGTTCCACACCTAGCCGGCGCCGAGATCCCGCATTAGCCCTGTCAGGAAATCCTGAAACTGAACCATGCCCGGGAGTGTCGAATTCCAACGAGAAGTATCAATCTTGAAAGCGATTTGTTCGGCGTGTTTCCACTGCGTATTCACGAATTCGTGATCGACGACTTCTGGCCTGACGTTGATTAGCTTTCCATGAGCGACGTCGGCGAGCATCATGTATTGAATCAGTTGAGCACGGTGGCGGCCGGAAAATGCATCGACCGCTTTGAATTCGAATACTGTCGCCATCGCCGACGAGGACGTCGATGAAAAGCGTCTTGCTGAACGAGCCGAATGAGATTTCGATGGGTCTTCAAGCCGGACGCCTGGCATTCGATGGGCAAGTGCGCTGTGCTTGTAGATCTTCTCCTCAAAAAAGCGGCCAATTTCGTTGTGAATCTGCAAAGACATGCCTCGATCACTTCGAATGAACTTTCGGTGAATTCCGATTGCGAAAGTCTGCGGATTGGGATTTGAGTTTTGATGGGCATAAGTAACCAAATGCAGATGGCAAAAAGATGGTAGGAGAAAAAAGATAATTGCATTTGCTTTATTTTTTTGCCCTACATCTTTTTGCCATTGGTTTTGCTTCAATCAGACGCCGATTCCTTCGTAGCTCCATGGCTTGCGCATCTCGCGGGTCAGGAACCCGTCCGCTTCTTTGTCGTCAATGAACTGCTCCTTGACGGGGTCCCAGTTCAGTTCGGCCCGAGCCGGATAGCGAGCACGCCAAGGTGGCAGACCGATACCGAACGGTGGCCGACGGCGGCTTCGGCGATAGGGGCTTTGCGCGATTTGACGCAATCGAAGAAATTCTTCATGTGGTCGTTGCTGACATAGAGGCTGACCTTCTTCGACGTCAGCGGCTCGGAAAGGATCTCCGGCCGGCTTGCCTCGATCTTGCCGCGCGTCACGAAAATCCAGCCATCCGGCCCCTCGAATTTGACCCCGTTGGGCAATTCGCCGGGCTTGGGCTGACGCAGGACGCTCCCCGTCGGCCCGTTGATTTGCGTGCTCATGCAGCGATGTTTGACGCCGTTGGTGTAGGTGTAGTGCACGTCGTATTCGCTGGCGGCGGTGTAGCCGCCGGGAATCGGCTCGACCAGACGGCGTCCTTCGATGGTCGCGGGGCCGCTGTCTTCCAGGCCCATGCCCCAGAGGGCGATGTCGTTGTGGTGGCGCGCCCCAATCGGTCATTGTGCCGCCGGAGTACGTGTACCAATACCGGAACGAAAAATGGCAGCGCTCGGGCATGTAGTCGATGCTGGGCGTTTGTCCTTGCCAGAAATCCCAATCGAGGCCGCGAGGCACGGCCGCCGTCTTGAAAGGCCCGCCGCGCAAACCGCTGGGGATGATGGTGGTCACCTGAGTGAGTTTGCCGAGTCTTCCATTGCGAACTAGCTCGCAAGCCAAACGAAAGCGCGGATCGCTCGCTGTTGACTGCCGGTCTGCAAAATGTGTTTGTGATTGGCACTGCCTGCACGACGCGTTTGCCTTCGTCGATCGTCAGGGTCAGCGGTTTTTCGCTGTAGACATCCTTACCCGCCTTGAGCGTCGCCAGATTGACCGAGCGTATGCCAATGGTCCGGCGTGCAATTGAGAATGACCTGAATGTCGCTCCGGTCCAGGACTTGCGAAATCCTTGTAGGTCTTAGCGCGAGGGATCGTACTGGCAAGCTCTGGCCGCGTGATTATCGTCCAAGTCGCAATGCCACGACATTGGCGAACTTCCCCGCCAGCTTCACGTCGTAACTGCCCCATGCCGCCGCAGCCGATGAGCGCCATGTTGGGCCTCTCATTCGGGAGCTCGATGGCCGGCTGCACCGCGTAAGAGCGTTCGGCTTCCAAGAACCAAGCGGGCAGCGCGGCGGCCGCCGCTCCTTGCAAAAACCTGCGACGAGAAAAGTGCTTTGCGAGATTCATGGCTGCGCCTCGGCAAGTAAGTTGAGAGAATTCAGCGCATTCTCGCAAAAAACTGCATTGGCCGCCAATAATTCGTTCAGGTTGGTGGTTCTTAATGGCTGGCAAAAAAATGTACGGCAAAAATATGAACTCAATTGATTATCTTTTTGCCATACATTTTTTTGCCAGCTGAATTGAACGTGACAGAGGCGGAAGAGTTCGATTTCCAGCGAAATGAATCAACCGATGAGGGGCCGTTAATTTGGAATACATCCGCAAAAAGATAAATGAATTTCTTTATCTTTTTGCGTACATTTTTTGCCACTGAGGGTTAATTGGGCTTGATTGGGGGAGCGTTGAGGAGCTGTTTGGCCAGGCTGCCATTTTCGGCCGCGTCGGCGAGCATGGGGCTGACCGAGTCCAGATCGGCGGGCGTATACCGGCTCTTTGCAGGATGGCGACAGCCAAAGTCTTGGGATCGGCTGTGGCCGTGGCTTGACGATATGGCCCGCTGGCGTTCTTGTTTTTGGTACTTGGCAAGCTCGGCCCGGCGTAGTTGATCGGCGTCGCCGAACGAGCCGCCGCCGTCGTTGCCGACGGGAGCCCCTGATGGGTGGATCCGCACGCACCATCGATGGCATTTCCGCCATGCGTTCGCTGACCATTTTGGCAAGTTCCATACTGAGCACTGCGGCAAGCTGGGCGTCGGTTTTGCACTCTTTGACCAGCCCTTCGGTAATGAGAATCTCCGATACGCCCCGATGGAAAATCTCCGGTTGTGGAGAACCAATCGTCTGGTACAGAGGCGTAAAGGCGATTTGAGGATTCGATCTGCGGATCTGGGTGCCCCAGTATTCAACACGCGCAGCCGCCTCCAAGCCGGGGCGCAGCATAGGAAACCTTGGTATCCGAAGTAGGCGTGGGCGCGAAGCCAAAGACGCTGCCGGGCACCGCGGTTAAGGGCGTGTCAGTTGTGACGCAGCCTATGATTGAGAGCAATCCCACCATGGACAGGCCGGCAGACCACCGTGTCATCGCAAAGCCTCACTTAGACCGTTTGGTCTCACCTCTTCAAGGCCGCGACCATAGTAAAGCGCTGAAAAGCTGTCCAGATGAAAAGGAACCCGGGAATCACGCGGACTGGCAAAACGGGGTAAGCGTGGCAAGCGTTTCGCTTAGCCAAGAGTTACTACGAACTCGGCCTTCCTGTTCCCAGCGACCTCTTGCCGGGCAAAGGCAGGTTCGCGCTGGTAGACATTCGCTGCTATTTTTTTGCTGTAATGGCGTTCTGTGAAAGGGTGCAAGATCCCAAGAGCGCAGCTCGAAATCGGCGCCGGCGGAAACGAGCGCGTGCCGTCCGGGTCGAAGGCGAGTTGGTACACGCCATGCGGATGACCGCCAAACGTGGTGATGGCTGTGCCGGAAACGATGTCCCAGAGTTTGATCTGACCGGGCCAAAGCGGCCAAGTGAGATCGGCTGAGCCCGAACCGAGCATGCGGCCGTCTTTGCTGAATGCCAGCGAAGTCACTTCGGCAGAGTGGCCGGAAAGGGTACCAACTTCGGCGCCCGTTACGGAATCCCACAGTTTGATGAGCTTATCGGAGCCGCCGCTGGCCAATAAACGCCCCAAGGGGGCGAAAGCCAAAGCATCGATGGCGGCCTGATGACCGGTCAACGTCTGTCGGCAAGTACCTTGTTTTAGGCTCCAAAGGCAAATCGTTTGATCGGCGCTACCGGAAGCCAACAGATCGTCGCCCGGGCAGTAGGCCAAGGCGGCAATAGTCTTGGAATGTCCCTCGAGCGTGTAAACCGGCGTACCGTCGGCAATGTTCCACACCTTGATGGTGCGATCGTCGCTTGCCGACGCCAGCCAACGTCCTTCGCGACAAAAGACCATTTTGGTAATCGGGCCGGTGTGGCCTTTCAAAATAATTGCTGGCTTCTGATCCGTCAAATCGGCGATGCGGATTTCATATTTGTCGGCGCCATAAGCTAGGGTGTGGCCGTCGGGGGCGAGCGCCAAGGCCGGGCCGCCGTCCATGAGCCTGGGTGAGGAATCCGTTCGATCGCGCCGGATTTCCAGTCGCGACTTGAGGTCGGCGCCCTTGCAGGCATCCACCGTCAGTCCGGCGCCTCCCACAGCAAGGCCGGTGCTCGGCTGGAAAGCCCTGGGAAGCATCTTTCGCGCATCGCGATAAACCGAAAGAGCGAGGCCGTACTGTTTGATCCCAGTCAATGCCTGGGAGTGCATGTAGAGCACATTGGGATTTTGAAGATCGTAATTCAAGACGCGGTCGCACTCGTTCAACGCCTTATAATAGTCCCCTTTGGCAAGGAAGATTTGAGCCCGGCAAGCGTGAACTGCAGGATCGGCGCTGCGATCTTTCAAGGCGCGATTCGAGTCTTCAATCGCTTGGGACAACAGCCCCGCAGCTGGTTCTCCAACTGCGCTCGATAAAGGTAGCCCAGGGAATCGTCCGGTTGGGCCGCAATTACCTTGTTGAGCTTTTCCAGTGCCTGGGCATATTTGCCTTCGTCGCGTAGGGCGACAATCGACTCATAACGAGAATCCGGTGGCTTGCGATCGCCCTTCGTTGCGGCAGCCGGCTTTTTCGCAGTCGAAACAGTCGCCTTAGTGTCGGATCCCGCCTTTTCGGCAGCGCTAAACGAACTGGTCGCCTGCCCTGCCGCAATACCCAGGACCGCGAGCAGAGCAAGTTGGCTGCCGAAGCGGAGCCATTTCTTGGCGCCTGGCGTCAACTCATTCCAGAATTTCTTCGGGCCAAAAGACCCACCCGAAGAGCGCGGTGATTCTGCTCGCCAGTTTGTTGGATTTTCCATGTTTGTGAGGTAGCTCTGCTTCAGTTTGTTCCAGACCGACAAGCGTGCCGGTGAATCCGGCACAGCCAATCCGGAAGTTTCAGCCCGGAGATCGCCGTACGGTTCGTGAATCGGCTCAGGAGCAGGAGATTGAGAACGAGCGACAACGCTTGAGGTTTCGTCTTTGAACGAGGCATTTTCTTTGGGGCCGCCCCGGCGGGCGAATGCCGCCATGGTTTCCTCCTCGTCCGACAACGCCAGGTCTTCGCCCGGCTCGTCTATGGGCGAGGTATGGAAGGGACCAAAGCATTTGGGCCCGGCTGCGGCCGAGCGTTCCCCGGCGATGAGGCCTGAGGCGTTAAGCAGGGCGACGCCGTGGATGATCGCTCGCTCCTCGGAAGGAATTCGCGAGAAGGCCTCTTCCAAGGCCTTGACGAAAGCCAGGCAGGTTGGAAAGCGATCTTCGGGCGCTCGAGCTGTCGCCCGAGCAATCACTTCTTTTTCAGGGGTCGACAGGCTGGAGAAATCCAACTCGCCGTTAAGGTGCACGAGATAGGCAGCGGCCGCCGATCGCGCCAAGAAGGGCAACAAACCGGTGCGCAGCTCGACATAAGTTACCGCCAACGAATACTGATCGGTTGACGAGCTGGGTTTGCCGCTCTGGATGAATTCCGGGGCTATGTAGGCCGCGGAGCCGGTGGCGGCAGAAGCACGCGTGTCTTCGAGCACGCGGGCAACTCCCAGATCGCAGAGCTGGGCCACACCGCCTACTATCAAGATATTGTGAGGCTTGATGTCGCAATGCTGAATACCGACGGAGGCATCGTCGACCAGATGGGCGCGACGATTCAAGTAGTCGATGGCGCGAGCGACATCCAGCATGTATCCCGACAGTTCCTCGAGAGGAATGCCACAGTACCCGGCTTGGATGCACTCCAGCAAACGATCGTGAAGGCTTTTTTCGCCAAGCCCCATCACGATAATCAGCTCCGATGCCAGCGCCTGCATCGATTCGGCATCGTCGGCCAACGAATCGTCGATGAAGTTGCCTTGGCGATCCTTGAGCCAAAAAGCCATGATCGGCACGAGATTGGGGTGGCGGATTTGCTTGACTAGGCGAATCGCGCGAAATTCCTTCAGGCCTTGCCGGCTGCTCAGCGGGATTATTTTCACGGCCACGGTAATTCCGCCCGGGCCGGATGCTTTCCAGACTTCGCCGAAGCGGCCCCAGCCCAAGAGCTGGGACAACTGAAAGCCGGGGACCGGCTCATCGCCTTCGGTGTAGGTGCCTACCATCAACGCACTCCGCTGTGCCGATATGCAGCTCTAGGCGCTCGGCAGCTTGACCTCAATGTCTCTTTCGTCCGAACCTGAATTCCGCTTCGGCATAGACTTTCTCCAACACTCGAAACCTAGGTTTCTTTTTTGGCTCATGCAAAGCCCGACGACTTACCAAGCGTCCTTCCGCCACCAGTTTTTGCCGCTAGCTCGCTTACATGCTAGGCTTCGTTAGGAAGCGATGTGCAACACCTAGCGCCTTGCGAGCCTGGCTCGCTCGAGGAAAAACCAGTGCAAACCTCTGTCCTTCTTGGCTTGGAACTGACCCCCCTCGGAATCGGAACCGTTGGCATTTTCGGCATATGCATGTGTGCGCTTGGTTATTTCGTGGCCAAGACAAGTAGGCCGACCAAAACCGCCGAAGGTGGTCTCTTATTCGCGCCGCCCCACCCGGCAACGCGCAAACTTACGGGCGCAGCCAGCGAGCAACGCGAATACCCGCGCTATGAAACGCAGCCGTTTCCATTGCGCATCACACTCAACCAGGACGGCCACGAAATCGAAGGTTTGGTGCTCAACCAATCTTTAGGAGGCTTGTGCATCTGTGTGCAGAAGAACCTGCCCGAAGGAGCCGTGCTCGATCTTCGAGGCACGGAAAACTCCGGCTATCGCCTCCAGTCTCAAGTCATCATCAAGCACTGCCGCCCGCACCGCGGCGGGTGGGCACTCGGGTGCCAGTATGTTTAACGATCATGTTAGATTCGGCGAGCGTCAAGGCGTCAGCTCGACGAGTCTTCGATAGAAACGAAGCGTATTCTTAGGGGAGGACTCGTCGGGCTGACGCCTCGACGCTCGCCCTTCTGCAGATTCCTCTTGGGCCTTCCTCGCCAGGGCACTAGAATGCGACGCGTGTAAAGGATTCGCGTTCGGCTCGGTCCCTGAGGAACTGGCATGTCGCAGTGTCACCTTTTGCCGATCGGCTTTCCAGCCATCTTCGCTTGCCTATCCTTATGCGTGGTCGGCACCCAATCATTAGCTAGCGGTGCGGACTGGCCCTGCGTCCCGGTGATCTGCTGGCAAGTTCGACCGAACTCGATTCCCACTACGGCTTCTAAACCGGCCACGCCGAAACTGGCCCAACCCACAGTGGCGCCTCCGTCAGCTGCAGTTCGAAATGCAGTTGGAAAAGAAGCCGGAGAACCGGCCCGCGGTGGCGGAATTTCCTAAACCCGAACCGGCCGGCAAGCCGCGCGGTGCTGGCGTGCGCGAAGAAGGCCCGTTCTACGACACCTATCCGATCGTCCTGAAGGACGCCCAAAAACCCGTGGACGATCAATGCTCCGTCACCTTCACGAACCTTAGCGACCACGTCGTCAAAGTGATGCTCGAAAACCAGACGCGCAATCTTGCAAAGGGGCAATCGGCCGTCTTTCCCATCAAGCGCAATTTTGTCTGGCGCATAGAAGGCCGCGAGGCTCAAAACGAGCAGGTGGGAACGGGAGATTACGCGTTACAGATCGTGATTAGGCGTTGAGATGCATGCTAATTGGATCGCTTCGAGACATTGACATCCGAGTCACTTCCCGGCGCCAAGGAAATGGCTTCAGGGATGATGGGCGGCATCGTTTTTTCACTTTGGGCAAACCGTTGCAGCGATTCGGGATGAAGGATTTCTTTCGGCGTTTTCCCTTCAGGCCGTCCTGCAGTGCCCTCCCGTTTCGCCAAGGATGCGGGCTGAATGGACTTTAGGGGCGCCGGTCGCCCCGCTTCGGGTAACGCGATCGGCTCTTCGCAAGATTCCAATAGCAGATCTTCCTCAGCCGCAAATGGTTGATCGCCTGCCGGTTCGAGGTGGCGCTGCTGGTTTTGCAGGCGATCCACAGGCTCGAACGCAACCTCCCAGGAAACGCGATAACGGTTGCCGCCAATGGTCAATTCATCGTCGGCCTTGAGGTTCCCTTCCTGAACGCGCATGCCGTTAATGCGTATGCCGTTAGTGCTTCCCAAATCGCGCACGACCAAGTAATCGTTCACTTGGGCGATGCAGCAATGGCGGCGGGAAATTTTGCGGGAATCGATTTGAATGTCGCACTCGGGATCGCGCCGAATCAAGAGAATGGGCTTATCCAGCAATATGCTGGCCTTCCCCCAGGGAAACAAGCTGCGCGAGCATGAGGCAGGCCAGGTTAAATAGGAAACCGAACAGCTGTGCGGCCGCCAGGGATACTATAACACGCCGATAAGTCGGGCAAAATACAGTCCTGCAAATTCAAGTCAGGATTTTAGCGGGGCTTCCGATGAGGGCGGATAACGGTCTTGTAAGGCCACCACGGTGATGGGAGCTTCACGCAAAGCCTTGCAAGCCTCAACTGCTGCTTGGGCCGCCGCGAGCGTGGTAATGCAGGTTACCCCATGGGCTACGGCGGCGGCGCGGATGCGTCCTTCGTCGGTACGCGCCCCTTTGCCGCTGGGAGTATTGATCACCAAGCTCACCGCCCCGTTCTTCATGAAATCGATGACGTTGGGCCTGCCCTCCTGGAGTTTGGGCACGGCCTCCACAGGAATGCCGGCGTTGCGGAGCATCTGCGCGGTTCCTGCCGTTGACAGCAACCGATATTTCATCTCGGTCAGGGCGCGGGCCACGGGTACGATGTCCTGTTTGTCGCGGTCGCTGACCGAAATGAAAATACTGCCCGAACGAGGCAGCGCACTGTTGGCGGCCATCTGGCTTTTGGCGAAAGCCATCGGGAAACTGTCGTCGATTCCCATCACTTCCCCGGTCGAGCGCATCTCCGGACCAAGAATGATGTCCACGCCGTGAAACTTGTTGAACGGGAACACGCTTTCTTTGACGGAAAAGTGCTTCGGCAAAATCTCGCGCGTCAGCTTCATTTCGGGAAGCGTACGGCCCACCATCGCCAAAGCCGCGTGCCGCGCCAAAGGAATGCCGATGGCTTTTGAGACGAATGGGACCGTTCGGCTGGCCCGCGGATTGACTTCTAGAACGTAGATCGAGCCGTCGCGGCCGACGGCGAATTGGACGTTCATGAGCCCTTTGACTTTGAGCTCGCACGCCATGGCTCGCGTTTGCCGGCGAATCTCCTCGGAGACTGCCTCCGGCAAACTGTGGGCCGGAATGACACACGCCGAATCGCCCGAGTGGATGCCCGCTTCTTCGATGTGCTGCATGACCCCGCCGATGAAGGTATTGACGCCGTCGCTGAGGCAATCGACGTCCACTTCAATGGCTGACTCGAGGAATTTATCGATCAGAATCGGCTTATCGGGTGAGGCGTCCATAGCCTTGGTCACATAGCGAAGCAGCGCCTCTTCGTCATAAACGATTTCCATGGCACGGCCGCCCAGCACATAGCTGGGCCGGACGATAATGGGGAAGCCGATCCGGCGGGCGCACTGGCGAGCTTGCTCGAAATCGAGAGCCGTGCCATTGTCCGGTTGCTTGAGGCCAAGCCTCTCGACCAATTTTTGGAAGCGCTCGCGATCTTCAGCAATGTCGATGCTGTCGACACTGGTACCGATGATGGGCGCGCCCGCCGCCTCCAACGCCTTGGCCAAATTGAGGGGCGTCTGGCCGCCGAACTGCACGATCACCCCCGACGGCTTCATGCGCTCGCAGATGTTCAAGACATCTTCGACAGTGAGCGGCTCGAAGAAAAGGTGATCGCTGGTGTCGTAATCGGTGGAGACGGTTTCTGGGTTCGAGTTCACCATGATGATTTCGAAACCAGCTCGACGCAGGGCGAAAGCAGCCTGGCAACAGCAATAATCGAACTCGATTCCCTGACCGATGCGGTTGGGCCCGCCGCCCAGAATCATGATCCGTTTCTTGTCGCCCAACAGCCGGCTTTCGTCTTCGACTGCAGTGCCTTCGGGCGTTACCACCGGTGATTCATAGGTCGAGTAGTAGTAAGGCGTGAATGCCTCGAATTCGGCGGCGCAAGTATCGACAAGCTTGAACACAGCCGTGACCTGCAGGTCCGAGCGCAGTCCGGCGCACTTCGGTCTCGCTGGTGTGCCAAATGTGGGCAAGCTGGCGATCGCTGAAGCCGTATTGCTTCGCTTCGAGCATGAGCTCTTTGCCCGCCGCGCTCAGGCTCGGGCAATTGCGCAAGCGATCTTCGCAGGCAACGATCTCTTTCAAATTGGCCAGGAACCAGCGATCGATGCGCGTGCGCAGGTAGATGTCTTCGATAGACATTCCCGCTTTGAAGGCATCGTGCAGATACCAAATGCGGTCGGGGTTCGGCGTGGCCAGCTTGGCGTAAATCTCTTCGATAGAAGGCTGACGCGGCGTGCCCCAATAATCGTGACGATCCGACCCGAAACCGAACCTGCCGGTTTCAAGTCCGCGAAGGGCCTTCTGCAGCGATTCCTTGAAAGTTCGGCCGATGGCCATGGTTTCGCCGACCGATTTCATTTGGGTCGTCAACGTGGGATCGGCGTCGGGGAACTTGTCGAAATTCCAGCGCGGGATCTTGGTGACCACGTAATCGATCGTGGGCTCGAAGCAGGCTGGCGTTTCGCGCGTAATGTCGTTGCGCAGCTCATCCAAGCGATAGCCAACGGCCAGCTTGGCGGCAATTTTGGCGATGGGGAAACCGGTTGCCTTGGATGCCAACGCGCTCGAGCGGCTGACGCGCGGGTTCATCTCGATGGCCACCATTTCGCCGGTTTCCGGATTGACCGCGAACTGGATGTTGCTGCCGCCGGTTTCGACGCCGATCTCGCGGATGATGGCCAAGGCGGCATCGCGCATCCGCTGATATTCCTTGTCGGTGAGCGTTTGTGCCGGGGCTACAGTAATGGAATCGCCGGTATGCACGCCCATGGGATCGAAGTTTTCGATGGTGCAGACAATGACGACGTTGTCCGCGCAATTGCGCATCACTTCGAGCTCGTATTCCTTCCAGCCGATGACCGATTCTTCGATGAGGACTTCGTGGACGGGACTCAACTCGAGCCCGTGCGAAATCAGGTCGGTGAATTCTTCGCGGTTGTAGGCGATGCCGCCGCCGCTGCCGCCTAGTGTGAAGCTGGGCCTGAGTACGCAAGGCAAGCCGATCTCTTCGCGCAACGCTTGTGCTTCGACGAGATTCCTTGCCACGCCGCTTTTGGGCACCGCGATGCCGATGCGCACCATGGCTTCTTTGAACTTGGCCCGATCCTCGGCTTTCTCGATGACCTCAGCTTTGGCGCCGATCATCTCGACGCCGAACCGCTCCAGAACCCCGTGCTGATGAAGTGCCATGGCCGTGTTGAGGCCAGTCTGGCCGCCCAGCGTCGGTAGGAGAGCGTCGGGGCGTTCTTTCTCGATGATTTGTGCGACGACTTCCCAGGTCACCGGTTCGACGTAGGTGCGATCCGCCATCTCCGGATCGGTCATGATGGTTGCGGGATTCGAGTTAACCAGCACCACGGAATAGCCTTCTTCGCGCAGTGCTTTGCACGCCTGCGTGCCGCTATAATCGAATTCGCAACCTTGGCCAATGATGATGGGTCCGGAGCCGATGAGAAGAATCTTGCGCAGGTCAGTACGTTTCGGCATGATCGCTCGGCACGAGACCAATGGATGGTGGATAGATTTAGAAGGCGGGCTCTGGGGACCCCCCGGTTGCCTTCTATCCTATCGGTAGCTTGCGATCAGTCCATGGTAGGAATTATGAGTTGCCTCCAGCGAGCCTTGCACGTTGGTAGCCATTGGTGAGCCTCCCACGTTGGTTGCCATTGGTGAGCCTCCCACGTTAGTGGGGGGAGGTAGCCGCAGACTGCCCCCACTAACGTGGGAGGCTCGCTGCGTCTACGGGGGAGGCTCGCTGCGTCTACGTGGGAGGCTCGCTGCGTCAACGGGGGAGGCTCGCTGCGTCAGATTGAAAGATTTGCTTAGTCGGGTTCGATCCGTGGCGAAACGCGTTACTTTGCAACTGCCTTTGCGTTGCGAGCCTTATAAGTCTCCAGAAAACTCAAAATATCGAACTCGTCTTCCAGTTCTTTGTAACCGCAGGTGCGTAGCTCTTCGATGGCTTTGGCGTTGGACCAGCCTTGATATTCCATGCGATAGACCGCGCAGAAGGCGCCGGTGCGGTGGACGCCGCGCATGCAATGGATGAGGACGGGGAAATTGGCAGGATCGTCCATAACTTTTATAAACGTCTTGACGCCTTCCTCGGCAGGAATGGCGCCGCCGTTGGCCCACCAGCGTTGCGGGGCGATGCGGTAATAGCTGATTTCCTGGCTATGGCAGTAGTTTTCTTCGTCCAGATCGGGGCCAATGTCGCCAGGCCGCAGGGTGATGACGGTTTTGATTCCCAAATCGTGGATGGTCTGCTTGAGCCCTGACAGCGTCAACTGGCCGCTGCGATAGAGCACGTTATCTTGCACGACCTTCAAGTTGCGAAGCTGGTTCTGGCGGACGTAGGCGTAGCCGACGGGGGCGCCGATAATCAGAACGGTCAGGAACAACCCAAAGGCAAGGTGGAATGAACGCAACATCAGAAGGCCTCCATGCCTGGCGATACGTCCCAAGAGTCAACGTAACGAGGTCATTTTTATAGCCGGCCTGCTCAATCCGCGGAAGCCCGGTTTGGAATTGGCGAGCCGGAAGCGTCAGCGACCGGAGTACATAAGTGCTTGCTGGGCTAAGTTCTCCAGTCGCTGACGCTCCCGGCTAGCCAGAGGGAAACTGTCTGTCCCAGCTCGGGCGGTTTGATCCATGCCCCTGGAGGTCTGCCATAGAATTAGGCCAAAACGCCTTCAATCACCTGTCCATGTACATTCGTCAGCCGGCGGTTGATGCCGTTGTGGTAATAGGTCAGCCGTTCGTGATCGATGCCCAGTAAGTGGAGAACGGTGGCGTGGAAGTCGTACCACGTGGTTGGTTTTTCGACAGCCTTCCAGCCTACTTCATCTGTGCTGCCATAAGTCATGCCATGTTTGAGTCCGCCGCCTGCCATCCAGACGGTGAAACCGTATTGATTGTGATCGCGGCCTTTGCCGACCACGTCCTTGGCCGATTGCGTGAACGGCGTTCGACCAAATTCAGTGGTGAAGAGCACGAGCGTGTCATCCAGCATCCCGCGCTGGCGCAAGTCCTTGAGTAGGGCCGCGACAGGCTGATCGATTCGTTTGGCCTCTTGGCCGTGGTTCGCCACCATATCTTCATGGCCATCCCAATTTCGTCGGGGACTGCCGAAAGTGCCGCCCGAGAACAGCTCGACAAAACGAACGCCGCGTTCGAGCAAGTCACCGCGCCAGCAAGCAACTGCGGCCGAAGTCCTCCGTTTCTGGGCGTTCAAGACCGTAGCCTTTTTGCGTTTCGCGCGTTTCGCGGCTCAGATCGGTGACCTCCGGAACCGCAAGCTGCATGCGCGCCGCCAACTGATAGCTGTGGATGCGGGCCGATAGCGGATCGCTCGAGCCACGCTCTTGAAGATGGCGGCGATTCATGGCGTCGAGCAGGCTTCGCGTGGCCCGCTCGGCTTCCGGCGGGATTGGTTCTGCAGGGAACAGGTCGTCGATCGGCTTGCCCTTGCTCCGCATCACCACACCTTGGTGACGAGCAGGAAGAAAGCCGTTAGTCCAGTTGATCGAGCCGCCCGCCGGATACTCGCGTGCGTCCGGGATGACCACGAACGCGGGTAGATTCTCCGCTTCGCTTCCGAGCCCGTAGGCCAGCCATGAACCCAGAACGGGAAAACCGTTCAAACGAAATCCTGTGTTCTCTTGAAAGGTTGCCGGAGTGTGGTTGGAGGTCTCGGCGACCATCGAGTTGATTAAGGTCAGTTCGTCTGCGACTTGGGCAATGTGAGGGAAAAGTTCAGAGACCCAAAGCCCACTTTGGCCGTGCTGGTCGAATTTCCAGTCGGGCTTGCGGAGCAATCCGACTTGCCCGAAAAAAACATCGGGTTTCTCTTTGAACGCCAGCGCTTTGCCATGGCCCTTGATGAGGCCGGGCTTGTAATCGAAGGTATCGACCTGGCTCGACGGCGCCTAAACAACAAATGTGAATGGCCCGTTTGGCTCGGGGCGCGAAATGCGGGGGCCGTTGATTGGGTTCGGATGCGCAGGCGGTCTTCCCGCCCAATAATAAGGAGGAAAGTGCTGCAGTTCCGAGTCCATTGCGAACCCAGGAAAAGAAGTCGCGACGGTCCAAAACTGCATGGTGATCTGTTATCATGAGAGCGTACCTAAGCGGGAGTGTGGACTTTAGTCCACACCAATGTCTTCGCATCTGTCCAGTGTGGACTAAAGTCCACACTCCGCAGCTAACCAAGAGGCGTTAGTTTTCGCGGCTGTATGGACTAAAGTCCACACTCCATAGATAACCAAGCGACGCTTGTTTAGGTTAGTCCACGTACAAAAACTCATTGCTGTTGAGCAAAGCGCGCGTTAGCACCTCCAGTCCGTTGTCCTTCAACAAGCGACGAACCATGGCGACCTCCTCGGGCTTGGCCGGGCGGGCGTAGGCGAGTTGGTAGGCAAGCTGAATCTGGCAATCCACATCTGGCCCGGCCTCGCGGGCCAAGCGTCAGCAAACCGTCTTGATACGCGAAGCATCAGGGCATTGTTCATGAGAGCCAGCGCCTGCTGAGGCGTAGTCGTGACGGCGCGACGAGGAGCAGTCGTACTAGGATCGGGGCAGTCAAGCGTATCGAGCAGCTTGTTGCGACCGCCACGCGCCCAGGCCCGGTAAAGCGTGCGGCGATTGAACTGGTCGCCAACTGGATCGGCAAGTTTGTAGGAATTGGTGATCGTCCCAACGGATTGTTCGAGGCGAAACTCCTGAAAGCCTGGTCCGCCCATTCTTTCGTTGAGTTGGCCGGAAGCGAGCAGTGCGGCATCGCGAATGGCCTCGGCTTCCAAGCGCAGCGGATTCTTCCTCCAGAGAAGCCGATCGGCGGCGTCCTGGCGGGCAGCATTTTCGTTGAACGCTGAAGCCTGGCGATAAGTGGCCGATGTCACTATCAGCCGCTGCAAGCTTTTGATGCTCCACTTCTTTGCCACCAACTCGGCGGCCAGCCAGTCGAGTAGTTCAGGGTGGGAGGGCCGGCCGCCATTGAATCCGAAATCGTTGGGAGTCTCCACCAGTCCCGTTCCGAAGTGATAGTGCCACAACCGATTCACGATTACGCGGGCAAATAAGGGGTTCTTGGCGTCGGTAATCCAGCCGGCAAGTTTTTGTCGGCGCTTGGCCTCGCTGGCGTCGGCAGGCAGGCCGAATTCGGCATTAAGCCCAGCGAGCGAGGCAACTCCTCCGGCAGTCGCCACGGGGCCGGGCTTGCCGGGATCGCCGCCGGCCAAAACATACATCGGCTCAGGCTGTCTCGGCGTCACGGCGTACACTTTGCGAGCCTCCGGATTGAGGCGCGTTTCCAGGCTTGGCGATCTCGGCCTGCAAACCATGCCAGCGGTCCGCCTCCGCGGTTCCCAGACGTTCGAGCAGGACAGAGGTTGGTAGGTAATCGGCGTCTGACAAAGCGGACGCCGCTACTTCCGCTGGGGTCAATGCCCGGTCATAAACCTGAGCCGCGCAGATCGAGCCAGCCAGCATGCGATTGCCACCGGCCGGCGCATGACGCATGCCCAAAATGAACTGGGCTTGACCGGCACGAAAATGCGACGGGCCCGAACTCTTGTAAGGTGCGCCGTATGGCTTGCCATCCCGGTAAGCGGATATCGTGCCATCGTCTGCATAAACGATCGCAATATGGATAACGCGCTGGGACGACTCTTCGGCAGGACCGTGAAAACTTTGCGTTCGCTTGAAGTTGTCGCTGCCGGCAAGCCACTGGCCCGCCTCTTTCTCAGCGAAAACGATGGAATCGAAGACCTCGCCCCCCAGCGATTGGACGCCCAGCACCCCTGCGCCGGCTTGCCGCACATTGTCGAGAGATACCCATGCCTCGAGCGTCTTGGCTCGGAGATCTCTGGTTAAAGGCACGGTAGCAGCAAACCCGGTTCGACTGTCGAGTTTCAGCCCCTCCGGTGTCAAGCGGGCGCCGCCATGGATGACAGCGGGCAAGTCGCCTTCGATGTCTGTCAAGCCCTTGGTGAAATCCCAGCGGGCCATCGGACGTGGCGCGGTTGTTTGTGTGCGCCTCGTTCGGCGAAGTATTGCTTGCGGACCGGCTCCTCGATAGCCGCCAATTCGTCTCTTGCCTTCGCTAGTTCTCGCTTGGCCCCAGCCAGCTCTCGTTCGGGACGCGGCAACGATCGCTCACCGTGGCGCACGCCGCTCAAAGCGGCAACTAAGCGGTAGTATTCCACCTGTCTGACGGGATCGAACTTGTGATCGTGGCAGCGAGCGCACTGAACGGTCAGTCCGAGGAAAGTTTGACCGACGGTGCCTACGACGTCTTCCATTTCGTCTTGCCGCACGACCTTCCGCATCGCTTCGCTCTGTTGGGTTTGACCGACGCTATCGTAGGAGCCTGCCACCAGGAAGCCCGTCGCGGCCAGAGCGTCGGGATCACCAGGCTTCAACAAGTCGCCGACCAATTGCTGGCGGGCGAATTCGTCGTATGGCAAATCTTGGTTCAGAGTATCGACCACCCAATCGCGATAGGGCCAGGCGTTGGGGCGGAATTCGTCGTGTTCGAAGCCGTTGCTCTCACCAAAACGGACGACGTCGAGCCAGTGCCGCGCCCAAGTCACGCCATAGCGCGGCGAATCGAGATAGCGATCCACCAATTCTTCGTAAGCGCCAGGCGAATCATTCCGAACGAAAGCCGCCACCTCCTCCGGGGTGGGCGGAAGTCCGAGCAGGTCGAACGATAGGCGGCGAATCAAGATTGCACGGTCGGCCGCCACGGAAGGGCTCAGTCCCTTGACCTGGAGCTTGGCGGCGATAAACGCATCGATCGGGTTGCGGCACCAATTGGAGTCTACACCGAGCGGCATCGGAGGCCTGACGACGGGTTGAAGCGCCCACCAGTCGCGGCCAGCTCGTTTGTCGGTGGTGAAATGAAAGGGGTCAATTGGGTCCGAGCCCCAGCGAGCCCCAGCAGCGATCCAGGCGCGGAAAACAGCCTTTTCCAGAGCACCCAGCGGTTTCTTGGGCGGCATTTTGTTTTGATCTACGTATTCCCAAAGCAGGCTGTCGCTGGTTTTGCCAGCGACGATGACCGGCCCGGTATCGCCTCCTTCCATGGCTTTGTCGCGATGGCTAAGGTCGAGGCCGCCCTTGGGTTTTGGGCCGGAGTGACAATCGAGACAGCGTTGGACAATTAGCGGCGCAACTTGTTTATCGAAGTCGGGCCCGTCACCTTGGGCGGGCCGAACATCGGCCCCGAAGGATGCCAGCATGAAGAAGGCTGCGAGCAGCGGGACTTTGGCAAGCGGACAATTCATGAATCACTCCTGGAAAGCAGCTTCAGGCGGAATTCTATCTCCGTTCGGTAAACTCTGTCAAAAAACCGCCGAGGTGCATGTGCATCCAGCCGATTCTGTGCGGGCGACTGCTTCGTCGCCGACTACAATAGGGTTCAGTTGCCAAACCACTCCCTGCCTTCCCTTGTACGAGGACCCACTTCCCATGAATCCAAGTCGCAAAATTACCCGCCGAAGTGCACTCCAAATGGGGCTCGCTGCTTCCGCTGCCCCGGCTTTACTATCCCGTCGCCTGTTCGGCGACGACGCTCCTTCGAAGCAAATCACCTTGGGCAGCATCGGCGTCGGCTGGCAGGGTGGCAGCAACTTAGGCGAGTTTCTGAAGCTGAAGGATTGCCGGGTTTTGGCGATCGCCGATGTCGATCAAGGCCATCTCAAATCGGCCGTGGATAGGGTCAACGGCCATTACAAGAATACCGATTGCAAGGGCTACAAAGATTTCCGCGAACTGCTTGGTCGCTCCGACATCGACGCCGTTTGCATCTCGACGCCCGACCATTGGCATTGCATCACTGCCGTCGAAGCCGCGAAGGCCAAGAAGGATATCTTCTGCGAAAAGCCGCTGTCGCATACCCTCGCCGAGGGGATCGCGATGGTCGAAGCCGTGCATAAGAACGGGCGTATCTGGCAGACCGGCTCGTGGCAGCGCAGCGTGGCGAACTTCCGTCAAGGAACCGAGTTGGTCATCAATGGCTACATCGGTAAGGTGAAACGCGTCGAGGTTGGGTTGCCTTCGGGCCATGCCGACTTCGAGCATACCGGCCACGACAAGCCCAACTGTGCGCCGCCGCCGGGATGTCGATTATGATTTCTGGGTCGGCCCGGCACAGATGATTCCGTTCAATCCTTGCCGGTTCCACAAAAACTGGCGCTGGTGCTACGACTTTGGCGGCGGCCAGCTCATGGACTGGATTGGCCATCACAACGACATTGCCCATTGGGGCTTGACCAATCCGAAATATGGCGTCGGGCCTGACGATAAGATTGGACCGCTCGAAGTCATGTGCAAAGCCGAGTTCCCTGCTGGCGAGGCAGTTTGGAATACGGCCACCAAATACCGGGTTGACTGCAAATACCCGAACGATATCGAGCTGGTGATCGCCGGCGGCTACAACGACATCAAAAGCGGCACCAAGTGGATCGGCGAGCACGGCTGGGTTCGGGTAGATCGCGGCGTGTTTGAAACTTCCGAACCTAATTGGAAGGCGGAAATTGCCCAGCGCGAAAAGAAGCACGATCTGGAAATGGCTTTGGCGATTTCCCCCGGACACCAGCGCGAATTCCTGGATTGCGTCAAGTCGCGCAAACGCACCTTGACCCCCGTCGAGATCGCTCACCGTTCGGCGACTCCCGGCCACCTGGGTTACATCTCCTCCGTGGTAGGCCGCAAGCTGAAGTGGGACGCCGAGAAGCAAGAGATCATCGGCGATGCTCAAGCTTCGCAGCTTCTGTCGAGGCCGATGCGCGGGCCCTGGCACGTTTAGGAGAGAAATCCGAAACTCCGAAATCCGAAAGGAATGCTCCGCGCTCGTGGTTGCGTCTCTTTCGGATTTCGTTTTTCGAATTTTGAATCTCGCTTCCTACCGATAGAGCCTGGCCAACCACTCCGCGGCCACGGCTGGCTTGGCATTTCCCTCGATTTCAACCGCTATATTCCACGTGACCTGAACGCCATCGGCTATTTCTTCGATGGCTTGCAGCGTGGAACGCACGCGAATGCGCGAAGCCGGCGAGAACGGGAGCAGGAAAACGCACGCGGTTGAATCCGTAGTTGATGGCGCGGGTGAAATCGCCGTGTACTTGAACCGCTTGCGAGTGCAAATGACTCAGCAGGCTGAGAGTCAAAAAACCGTGCGCGATAGTGGTTCCGTAAGGCGATTCCGCTTTGGCGCGAGCGGCGTCGAGGTGAATCCACTGCCGGTCTTTCGTCACCTCGGCAAATGCATCGATGAGGGGCTGATCCACCACGAACCAATCGCCTAGCCCAACTTGCTGTCCAACGAGGCTCTTGAGTTCAACGAGCCCCTCGATGACGCGTGGCGGCATGCGTGATTCTCCCTTGCTGCTAGACAACGTGCCATTCATCCGACAAACTCTACACCGTTGCCCGAGATCTGGTGAACAAATTACGGCCCAGGAAACCATCCTCGAGCCGCTCGCCAACAAATCTTGACCAGGAGGTAAGCGGCCATGGCTTTTGCGGAAATCCTCTACGAAGTGGCCGACGGCATTGCCACCATAACGCTGAATCGTCCCACGAGGCTGAACGCCTGGACGCCGGTGATGGAACACGAAGTGCGCGACGCCATGTCGCAGGCCGAGGCGGATACCCAAGCGCGTCATCATCCTCACCGGGGCCGGCCGCGGCTTCTGCGCCGGCGCAGACATGCAGAATCTGGACGCCTTGTCGTCCGGCGGGCGCGGTACCGTGGAGGACGTGGAAAAAGGACTCGCAGCTCGGTTCGAAGGCCCGAAACGCCCCGATACGCTTCCCGATTTCCAGAAGACCTACTCCTATTTCCCTGCCATCGCCAAGCCGATTATTGCTGCCTTGAATGGCCCCACGGTCGGTCTCGGGCTGGTTCTGCCGCTTTATTGCGATCTGCGTTTTGCTTCGGATCAGGCGAAGTTCAGCACCGCCTTTTCGCGCCGCGGGCTGATCGCTGAATATGGCATCAGCTGGATGTTGCCTCGCCTGGTGGGGCTGGGAAACGCTCTGGATCTGCTGTTTTCGGCCCGGCTGTTCGATGCCGCCGAAGCGTTGCGCATGGGCCTGGTGAATCGAGTCTTCCCGCACGCAACCTTCATGGACGAGGTGCGTGCTTATGCGAAAGAACTGGCCACGATGGTTTCACCGCTCGATGAAGGTGATGAAGCAACAAGTTTATCAGGCACTTTTCCAATCTCTCGGCGAGGCGATCGACACCGCGAACCAGGAGTTGCTCAAGAGCTTTCGTAGCGAAGATTTCAAAGAAGGCGTGGCTCATTTTGTGGAGAAGCGAGCCCGGCGTTTACAGGGAGGTAACTTCTCAGCGAGTCTCCGAGATAAAACGATTGAGCGAGCCTCCCACGTTAGTGGGGGAAGGTTCTCCGTAACCTCACCCACTAACGTGGGAGGCTCGCTATTTAACGTGGGAGGCTCGCAAATGTTACATGAGAGGCTCGCTGAGCTTACTGGCTTGGCTCGCTGGGCCTTCGGTACTGCCTTCACCTTCGGCGCCGGCGTCCAATCGAAGCTTCTTCCCATGTGCATCGTTTCCCAGAAATGCTTGCGGCAATAGGAGACGTAGCGCTCGTTGCCGCCGATCTCCACCTGTTGGCCTTCGCGTTCCACCCGGCCATCGGGCTTGACGCGCACCACCATGGTGGCTTTGCGGCCGCAAGAGCAAATGGTTTTGATTTCGGCGAGGGTATCGGCCCAGGCGAAAAGGGCCGCGCTGCCGGAAATAGTTCGCCTAGAAAATCGGTGCGCAGGCCATAACACATGACGGGAATGTTGGCTTCGTCCACAATGCGCGTCAGTCTGTCGGACCTGAGCTTTCGCGAGAAATTGAGCCTCATCGACCAAGACGCAATCGGGCTGATGTGGGACGCAGAGTTCCCAGAAATCCGTGTCGGGGCCGAAATGATGGGCGATGGAAGCGATGCCGATTCGCGAGGCGACCTGGCCGCGTTTGTGGTCGTCGCAGATTCGCCGAGCAGAGGACGGTCCGCATGCCACGTTCGGCGTAGTTGTGAGCAGCCTGAAGCAAGGCGGTCGACTTGCCGGCGTTCATTGTGGAGTAATAAAAATACAGCTTCGCCATCCGCCGGCTCTCCCGTTCCTTCGTTTCTTTTGCGCACCAGGGTAGCATAAGCATGACCATCCGGCGACTCCACCAAGAATTCTGTTCAGCCACGGCCACGTTTTCGCCTTGTCGCACCTCCGTTATACGTTGACTCGAACCTGGAGCGAGCCGGCTCCCACTGTTTGTCTGGATCTTGCTCAACCCCAGCACGGCCGACGAACATAAGCTGGATCCGACCCTCAAGCGCTGCCTGGGTTTTTCGCGGGGTTGGGGATTTGGCTCCATGGTGATACTGAATGTTTTTGCGTTCCGCTCGCCTTATCCGCCCCACGTTTATGCGGCCGACGATCCTATCGGCCCCGACAACGATAAGCACATTCGCCGCATGGCGAAGAAGGCCAACAAGGTTGTTGTAGGTTGGGGCGTTCATGGCACTTTAATCGGCCGAGGCGAATCGGTGGCTGACGCTTTTGCTAATACAAAATCCGGGCTTGGTGCTTGGGCACGACAAAGGCCGGCCACCCCAAGCATCCGCTTTACGTGGCCGCTGCCACCGAACTGGTAATGTTCGGCGCGTATTGACGCGATTAAGAGATTGTCGGATAATCATGGCTGCTTAAGTTCCCTCCTGCCGAGTAGTTTTGCCCGCCTGCTCCACACCTATGCCCGATGCTATTCTTCAGAAATGACTGCATCTTGATGCATGAGGATAACGGAATGACTCTCGGGCCCGACGATGGCGACTCGGAGGCGTTGTCGGCGGCTTGGCATGCGCCTTGGCTGCGACAGACTCGGGCAGTCCGGTCACCAATGCGTAGCCAAAGGATTCGGAATTGGCTGCCCTCGCGGCCGATTACTTCAAGGCGGTCGTCCGGTCGTTAGCCGTTATTGCCAGCGGTGCCACGGAGCCAAACGGAGTGAAGCAGAACTCAATTTGGAGGCGATGAATACCTTTGACGAGGTTCGCAAGCATTCGCGATCCTGGCAAAAGTGGCCGAGATGCTCAACAGCAGCCAGATGCCGCCCGAAGACAGCCCGACCAGCCGACGGATCCGACGAGCCGCAGCTGCAGCGCTGGGTGCACAGCTACTTGACGGTCGAGGCCAAGGCCGTGCCGGCGATCCCGGACCGGTGGTGCTGCGCCGGCTGAGCAATGCGGAATACACCTACACGCTTCGCGATTTGACGGGCATCGATTCGTTGGAGCCGGCACGCGAATTTCCCGTCGATGGCGCAGCGGGCGAAGGCTTCACTAACACCGGCAACGCTCTGGTGATGTCGCCGACGCTGCTCACGAAATATTTGGATGCCGCCAAAGAAGTCGCCAGCCATGCCGTGCTATTGCCCGATGGCATTCGTTTTTCGCCACATACAACGCGGCGCGATTGGACCGACGACACGATGGCCCGGATTCGCGAATTCTATCGCGAGTTCACCGATGCCGCGGGCGGCGATAAAGTCAATCTGCAAGGCATCGTTTTCGACACCAACAAGGGCGGCCGCCTGCCCGTGGAAAAATATCTTGCTGCAACGTTGGTCGAACGCGACGCCTTGCTCGACGAAGCGTAAAACCATCGAAGACGTGGCCCGACGAACGCGGCTTGAACGCCAAATACCTTGGCACGCTCTGGAAGAGCCTAACATGGCAATGAGCCTTCCCTGCTTTTGGATCGGCTTCGTTCCCGATGGACGGGCCGCGAAGCCGGCGGACGCCGCCGCTCTGACGGCCGACATCGCCGCGTGGCAAAAAGCCGCTGTGGAAATTCGGGACCGTAGGACACATCGGCAAAATCGGCGGCCCCAAGGCCTGGCTGGAGCCGGTGACGCCGCTCGTGTCCAGACAGGAGTTGCGGTTCAAGATTCCGACTGCACCTGCCGGCAAAGATGTCACGCTCTCTCTCGTTGCCGGGGATGCGGGCGACGGCAACGAACACGACTTTGTCGTCGTGGCAGCAGCCGCGATTGGTGGCGCCGGGCCGACCCGACCTGCTGTTGCGCGATGTGCGCGAAGTCAGCCGCGACCTGGCGGCGGCGCCGAGCGCATGTTCGCTAAGACTGCAAGCTATTTGGAAGCGGCGGCCGAAGCCGCCGACGGCCCAGGGTAAAGCGGATGTGGCGGCGCTGGGCCAAGAAGCATGGCATCGAAGTCGGACGGTCTGCTTGCCTGGCTCGATTATCTCGGCATCGGCACGGCGGGCCCAACCAAGATCGACGGCCACTTCACGAGCAAAATCAACGGCGTCGCGAATTACGACTTCATCAAGGGTTGGGGCACGTCCGAAACGCCTCTCCTGATCGCCAACTCCTCCGACCAGCACGTCCGCGTTCCAGGCAACATGAAGCCGCACAGCGTGGCGGTTCATCCATCGCCCACTCTGCAGGCCGTGGTGGGTTGGCGTAGTCCAGTCGCGGCAACGTATGCGAGTGCAAGCGCAAGTAACACACGCCCATCCCGAATGCGGCAACGGCATTACCTGGTCGCTGGAACTTCGCCGCGGGCGCCACGCGGCAACGGCTTGCTGCCGGCACTGCACAGGGTAGCAAGCCCGTCGCGGTCGGGCCATTCGATAATCTCGCCATCCAACCGGGTGATCTGGTTTCGCTGCTGATTGGCCCGCGTGACGGGAATCATGCCTGCGATCTTGACCTCGCTCGAGTTGAAGATCACCAGCAGCGGCAAAGACGCTAAGATCTGGGACCTTGCCCGAGACATCTCGGGAAACGTGCTGGCGGGCAACCCCCAGGCCGATCGGTTCGGCAATCCAGGCGTGTGGCATTTCTATACCGAACCGGACAAAGGGGCTGCAGCGCTCGGTCCAACTATTCCCGCCGGATCGCTGCTGGCAAAATGGCAGACCGCACAAGGAGCGGAATCGAAAACAGAAGCTGGCCGCGAGCGTGCAGAAGCTGCTCGACTCCGGGCCGCCCGACGGCAAAAACAATCCCGATGGGGCACTCTCATCGCCAGCTCGTGTCGCTGAGCGGGCCGCTTTCCGCGGGATGCTCAGAGACGGCAACCAAAAGAAAAGGGGCGTCCAGAAAGCGAAAGCTCCCGTCGGGCCGTCGAACGGAGCTACGGAGTGGGGCCTCGACTCCGGCGACATTCGGGAAACATCCGTCGGGGAACGTCCATTGACGCCGGCAGTCTGTGCGTGCAGGCTCCCTCGGTGGTCGAAATTCATCTTCCGGCCGATCTCGTCGCCGGCTGCGAGCTTGTCACGACCGGGGTGCTCGACAAGATTCCGGCGCCGAGGGCAGTGTCCAACTGCAACTGCTCACGGCCAAGCCGCCGAACCAACCTGCCCTTCTGCCCGGCACCCCAATCGTTGTGCACAACGGCAGCAATGCACGAAAGCGTCTGGAACGCGGCTTCGACGAATTCCGGCAATCTCTTTCCCGCGGCCCTGTGCTACACCAAAATCGTCCCCGTCGATGAAGTCGTGACGCTCACGCTTTTCTATCGCGAAGATAATCAGCTCGTTCGATTGATGCTCGACGACAAGCAGAAGCACCATCTCGACCGGCTCTGGGACGAACTGCGCTATATCAGCCAGGACGCGCTGACGTTGGTCGATGCCTTCGCTCAGTTGATGGAATACGCCACGCAAGACGCCGACCCGAAAGTGTTCGAGCCGTTGCGGAAACCCATCAACGATCGGGCGGCGGCGTTCCGGCAGACTGCTTCTCGACACGCAACCACGCCACCTCGACGCTCTCATGGATTTCGCAGCCCGCGCCTATCGGCGACCGTTGACCGACGGCGACAAACAGAGAATTGCACCAGCTTTACGACAAGCTGCGAAAGGAGGGGATGACCGCATGAGGAAGCCTTTCGGCTCACGCTGGCGCGGGTGCTGGTGGCGCCGGCGTTTCTCTATCGTCTCGAACAGCCTTCTTCCGGCGCCGAACAAAGTCCGATTTCTGACTGGGAACTGGCCAATCGGCTCAGTTATTTCTTGTGGTCGTCGCAGCCCGATGCCGAGCTTCGACGAGTTGCGGCGGCAGGCCGTTTACGTGACCCAGAGGTCTCGATTACCCAAACCAGGCGAATGCTGCGCGATGGCCGCGATCCGGCGACTGGCCACCGAATTTGCCTGCCAATGGCTGCACATTCGCGATTTCGATCACCTGGATGAGAAGAGCGAACGGCACTTTCCTACGTTCGTTGGCTTGCGCGGAGCGATGTATGAAGAGTCGATCCAGTTCTTCACCGACCTGTTTCAGAACGACCGCCCCGTGACTCGACATTTTCGACGCCGATCACACCTTCTTGAACGAGGCGTTGGCCAAGCATTATGGCATTCCGGGAGTGAACGGTCCCCAATGGCGTCGCGTCGATGGCGTGAAGAAATTTGCGCGAGGCGGCATTCTTGCGCAGGCCACCACGCTGGCTAAGCAATCCGGGCGCCTCGCGCACCAGCCCGATCCTGCGCGGCAACTGGATCAGCGAAGTGTTGCTCGGCGAGCGTTTGCCGCGCCCGCCAAGGATGTGCCGAAGCTGCCGGACGACGAAACGGCCACCGAAGGCTTGACCGTTCGACAAGCTGGTGGAGAAGCATACGCAACGATCCCAAGTGTTTCGGTCTGCCATCAGCGCATCGACGCCTTCGGATTCTCGCTGGAAGGCTTCGACGCCATCGGCCGCCGCCGCGAGAAGGACCTGGGCGACAGGCCGATCGACACGCGCGTGCAAAGCCATGGACGGCACCGAGTTCGACGGGCTGGACGGCTTGCGAGACCTATCTCTTGACGCAGCGTCGGGACGCGGTTTGGCGGCAATTCTGCCACAAACTTCTGGGCTACGCTCTGGGACGCGCCGTCCAACTTTCAGACGAACCGTTGTTGGCAGAGATGCAGGGCCAGCTTAAAGTCAAAGGCTGTCGCTTTAGCAGCATGATTGAGACAATCGTGAGAAGCCGGCAATTCCGTGAGATTCGCGGCAAGCTCGCCGCTTGCCGAGGAATGATCCTCGAACCAGGGACGAAATATCCATGAGCAACCATCAAGTTTTCCCGTCGCAGCGATGCTGCGTGGGCTGGGCGTCACCATGGCGTTGCCTTGGCTCGAATCGTTGCCGGTCTGGGGCGATGAGCCGCAGGCGACGCGCCAGGCCAGCGAAGCGCCGGTGCGCCTGGCCGTCCTCTTTTCCGGCAACGGATTTCACAGCAAGGAATGGTGGGCCAAGGGCGAAGGCAAGAGCATGCAGCTCGGCAAGGTGCTGGCGCCGCTTGACCGACTTTCGCGAAAAAATGCTCTTCATCCGCGGCCTTTACAACGCCGAGGCCCTGAAAGGCAACATTCACAGCTCACAAACGGGCAACCTGCTTTCGGCGCGCCGCTGGCCTCCGGCGGTGACATTCGTTCCGGCACCAGCATCGATCAGCTCTTGGCGCAGCGCTACGGCCACTCGACCAAAGTGCCGAGCCTGGTGCTGGGCTGCGAGAAATCGAACCCTTCGGTGCACAAAAACTATTCGATGCTTTATAGCTCGCATATCTCTTGGAGTTCGCCGACCACGCCGACGCCGCTTGGAGATTTATCCGGCTCTGGCTTTTGACCGCCTGTTCAAGGACGAAGTGCAGCGCGGCGACAAGAGCGTGCTTGACGCCGTGCTCGGCGACGCCACGGACTTTCGCCGCAATCTCAGCAGCAACGATCAGCGGAAGCTCGACGAATATCTCGATTCGGTGCGCGACGTGGAACAGCGAATCGACCAGGCCGGCAAGAAAGGCGAGATCCAAGGCTGGCGGCCGACGCTGGCCAAGCCCAATTTACCGCGACCGGCCGACGGCATCCCGCAAGACATCGCAGATCACATGCGGCTTATGAGCGACATTCTGGTGCTGGCCTTTCAGACCGACACGACGCGCATCTGCACGCTCAAACTGAACAACGATCACTCGTCGCTGCGTTTCCCGAATTTGAAGGTGGATTACATGATCCACCACCTGCTATCGCATTCCGATACAGCCGACTGGTTGAAGGTCAACCAATTCTTCGTGGAGCAGGTGGCCTACATCGCCCGCAAGCTGGACGCGATCCAGGAAGGCGAACGCACGGCTCTGGACAATTCGATGATGCTGTTACTGTTCGAGCATGATGAACGGCGGCCACGACGCCACGCAGTTGCCGGTCGTGATGCTTGGCGGCGGCGGCGGACGCATCCAGGGCGGCCGCGTTCTCGACTACCGCGACAAACCCGACCGCCAGATGTGCCGCCTCTACCTTTCGATGATGGACAAGATGAACGTCCGACCCGAAAGTTCGGCGATGCCAAGGAGCCGCTGCATGAGGTTTGATGAGCCTCAGGGCGATGCTAGCGAGCCTCCGGCGCGATGCTAGCGAGCCTCCGGCGGCAATGCTAGCGCCGCGAGCCTCCGGCGCGATGCTAGCGAGCCTCCGGCGCAATGCTAGCGAGCCTCCCACGTTAGTGGGGGGAGTCAGCCGAAAACTCCCCCCACTAACGTGGGAGGCTCGCTGGTCGTGGGAGGCTCGCTGGTCACGGGAGGCTCGCTGGTCGTGGGAGGCTCGCTGGTCGTGGGAGGCTCGCTGGTCGTGGGAGAGCTCGCTGGTCACGGGAGGCTCGCTGGTTCAGGAGAAATGGCTTTGCCGAATTGCCGTTCGAACAGATCCTTAAAGGGATTTGTTTTGGGCGGAATAGCGTTTTCGTTCACCAGTTGCGGTTGAACCGAGGCCCACCAATTGTCATAGGCGGCGTCCAGTTTCTTTACCACTTGCGGATGTTGCTCGGCGACGTTGAGCTTTTCGCCAGGGTCGGCCTGCACGTCGAAGAGTTGCCAGTGCTTCTTGCCGTCCTTGTTCCCGTCGCAAACAAGGTGCCAGCGCAGTTGAACGCACGCTGCAATGGCGATACTTGTATTCGTCCGGATTGGTCCCTTTCGGCCAGCGGCCGACGTGCGTGAAGAGGATCCGATCGGGCCAGTCGGCCTTCGGGTCGTGCAGCAACGGCACCAGGCTGCGGCCTTCGACCTGAGCTTTGACCGTCGATCCGTAAGCTTGGCCCCGGCAATTTCGGCAATGGTCGGGAAGAAATCGATGTGCGCGCTCAGAGCGCTTCACGTCGCGCCGGCTTCAGCGTGCCCGGCCAGCGCCAGAACGACGACGCCCGCGTGCCGCCCAGCCAGGGCGTGACCTTTTGGCCGCGCATGCCGGCGTTGAAGACGCTGCACGCCGACCGTGCCGCCGTTGTCGTTCATGAAGATGACGAGCGTGTCGCGTTCGAGGCCCCACTCCTTGCAGCTTCGCCAGAAGCCGGCCGACGTTGTCGTCGATGTTGGCGATCATGCCGAAGAACTTGGCCACGTTGGGTCTGCACCTTGTCCGTGTAGCGTTTCTCGTCCTCGGGCCGCACCTGCAGCGGGGCGTGCGGGGCATTGGTGGCGATGTAGCAGAAGAACGGCTGCTTGCCCTTCACCGACTCGATCCAGTGCGTGGCCTGGCGCGAAGAAGACATCGGTGCAGTAGCCTTTGGTCTTCTCGAACTTGCCGTTGTGCAGGATGGCCGGGTCGAAGTAGGTGTTGCCCGGGCGCATCGCCGCAACTGCCGGGGTAGGTTTGGCCGATGCCGCCGGCGCCGTGGATGAACATTTCGTCGAAGCCGCGTTTGTCGGGCCAGTGGTCGGGCTCGTCGCCGAGGTGCCACTTGCCGAAGATGCCGGTCGTGTAGCCGGCGGATTTCAGCACCTGGGCGAGCGTCGTCGCCTTGCAGCGTCAGCCGCTCGCGTTCGAGGATGGTGTGCGTGACGCCGTTCTTGAACTCGTGGCGGCCGGTCATCAGGGCGGACCGCGTCGGCGAACAGGTGGGGCTGACGTGGAAGTCGGTGAAGCGCACGCCCTCGTCGTGCAGCCGGTCGAGGTTCGGCGTTTGAGAATCGGATTGCCGTGGCAGGAGAGGTCGCCGTAGCCCTGATCGTCGGTGAGCAGGAAGATGATGTTGGGCTGCTTGGCACCGCCCCGTTCGGGCAATTGACGCCCCAAAGCTGCGCCGGACAACCAAAGGGGACAAACGAGGAAAAGAAGCGCATCGCCAGAGCAAATTCATGATCCCCGCCGCCTTTCCGCAGTGCAGCCCTTGAGTGGGGGCCGATTTTGACACTGCGGAATCGTCGCAGAAGAGATCCCGGAATTCAAGAACCTGACTTAGTGGGAAACCGTCTCGCGATGAGCGATGGGCGTTTGCGGTTCCGCAAACTCGAGAATGCGATCGAACACTTCTTTGCGATGAACGGTTACTTCGGGAGACGCCACGATGCCGATCCGCACTTTGCCTCGATCGAGAGAGACGATCGTGACTTCGATCGAGCCATTGATGATGATTTTTTCCCCGGCTTTGCGGCTGAGTACGAGCATGATTATCCCCTTCCGTGAGAAGAACAAAATTCTATGCCTAAGTTACGAGCACATATCGTGCCTAACCCAGATGTCTGCATTTATTGGGATTCTAGGCAACGAAGCCAAGCTAGCGGCCCGTCGGCGGCACAAAACGGTGAGCGTTAACGCTCATTGATGGGCAATCAAATACAGTATGGCAGAAATCGACTGCCTGTTTTGTCGCCCGGTGATCGGATCCGGCCTGGACAGAATTGCCCGAATTAGCCAGAATCCCGCGACAATGGCAGGCGGCGCAAACGGGCGGTTCCCCTGCACCGCCCTGCGCTTCGGGATATCGGTATGGCCCATCTCTTCGACTTGAACCTCATTCGGGTCTTCGATTTCTATCTCGCTTCGCTTTTCCTAATCAGTATTTACATGCACGTGCGCCAATATGAAGCCATTGTGCGGCTGTTGCGCCCTGCCGGATCGCTGGCCTCTGCTCATGCAGCTCGTCGGTCGGCACCGTAATATCTTTCTCACTTGGACTACTATTCTTCCCGCCTTGCTGGCGTTGGTCTTTACCATTGTCAACTCGCTGGCTTGCCGATTGATTTGGCCCAACGCCGATTTGACCTTGCACGACCTAGCCCACCTCTGGCTCGCGGCCCTCTGCGCAGGGTTAACGGCCGCCGCCATGTTCAGCGTCGACTTCTATGCCACTTTCACCGTAGGGAAGCCGACCGCGCGCTCTTGGAAAAGTACTTCGACCAAGCAGAGTATTGGCTCCGCTCTTGGGCGGCTCCGGTCGTGCGCGTCTTCACTTTGGGCTACATCAATCCCCGGCGTATGGTGCACGAAGAAGTGCGGAAAGCACTGCTGGAAACGAGCAAAATGTTAAATTCGACCCTTTGGTGGGTGACGGTGCAGGTGGGCGTTCGCATCGCCTTTGGATTGACCATCTGGCTGACGTGGGCTTTTTCGTGATATCGAGGCTTTCAGCTTTCCCCTGATTTCAGCTGGTTATTGGCGGCCCGAAATAGTAGCGATTGCGTTGAAGAATTGAGACCGCAAGAATAATTACACAGATGGTTTACAGGAAAAATCGCGAATCCGGCGAGCATTGGGTCGCCCCGTTTGCTTGCTTGCGAGTCTTATACTAGCCTTCAATTAAGGAACATATTCAGGCCCTCCCCGGGAAGGAAAATACCCGATGCCGGTCTTTTTTAGCAGCGTGGCAACGAGCGCAGTCGCGAGCATCTTCATCATTTGGCGAGCCTATTGCGAGGTTAGCTATCGTCGCTCACGCCTCATTCACGAACGCGTGGCCCAAATGCTTTGGGCCGCCGCCGAGCAGATGGGCTAAACGAGGCGATTCGGTTTCCTAGCCCTCGAGCGGTCCCAGGACTGCCGAGGGCGGACAACCCGCATCGAGATAGGACTGCAAGAAGAATTTGCACGGCGACCTGGTCGCGACGGGCCTTGCGATTTTTGTTCGTCAGCCCCGCGGCCAAGAGTGAATGCTCCGCCTCCACAGTGGTGAAGCGCTCATCCCAAAACGCCGCGGCCAAGCCAGTGGCTTCTTGAAGCCAGGCGGCAAAGGCTCGGGCCTCCTTGGCCTTTTCTCCTTCGCGCCGCTAGATGGATGGGAAGGCCGATCACGTAAGAGCCGATCTCTTCGCGTTCGACCAGTTGCCGAAAGAACTGCAAGTCCCTGTCTCGACCAGCCCGCCGATATTGCTCTAACGGACTCGCAATGCGGCACTCCGAATCACTCACGGCCAGACCAATGCGCACGGTGCCGAAGTCGATCCCGAGCAGGCGGGTGCGGGGCTTCACAGGTATTTTTCCAGGCCCTTCTGCTTCGGCGCTTCGACGAGTTTCTTGATGGCGCTTTCTTCCGTGCGGTGAGCAACTAGCGTTGCATTGCCGTCCTGGATGATGATGAGGTCTTGCACGCCTACCGTCGTGAGTAGGCGGTCGCGGTCTCCGACGATGACGCAGTTGCGCGTATCCAGGCCGCAGTGATGCGCAAAATCGTGTTGCCATTCTCATCTTGCGGGTTCATCCGCTCCAAGGCCAGCCAACTGCCCACGTCGTCCCATCGATAGGGAGCTTGCACGACGAGCACTTCATGGGCTCGCTCCATGACGGCGTAATCGATGCTGATTTTAGCCAAGCCGGCGTATTCGCGAGCACATACCTCGTTGCGACTCGGTCCATCCCAGGCGGCGGCGATTCTTTCGACGGCTTGGTGGAGCACTGGTTGAAACTCGGCAAAGGCGCCCAAGATGGCATCGGCACGCCAAACGAAGATGCCGCTGTTCCAGAAGTATTCGCCGGAGGCCACGAAACGCTCGGCGGCATCGGCGCTCGGTTTTTCGCGAAACGCGGCCACCTTGGAAACGCCGATGCCCTGGCGATTGCGACATCGGCCGGCCGCGGTGGATGTAGCCATAACCCGTTGAGGGAACGTTGGCGGAATGCCGAAGGTGACGAGCGCGTCTGGGATGTTCGTCGGCCATCTGTACGGCGACGTGGACGGCCCGGCGGAATTCCTGCACCGGCTCGATGACGTGATCGGCCGGCATGACAACCATCACGGCGTCCGGGTCGTGCCGGGCCATCAAGGCGGCGCCGAGGCGCGATGCAGGCGGCGGTGTCGCGGCCGCACGGTTCGCCGACGATGTGATCTGGCGGCGAGCGCGGGCAATTGCTTGGCGGTCTCGCTGCAGTGGGCGGTCGCCGGTGATGACCCAGGTTCGTTCCGAGCGGGGCCTGGGCTTCGATGCGGTCGAGCGCGGATTGCAGCAGGCGTGCGGTCGCCGGCCAGCGTCAGGAATTGCTTCGGACGGCGGTTGCCGACTGCGCGGCCAAAACGCGTGCCGCCGCCGCCTGCCATGATTACTGCGTGCAACATAATCGAGATTTCCGGCTTCCTGCTCTAAAATCGGTCGACCGCTACGTCCCAGGGCCGGTCTTGACCTAATGATAAGTCGCGCAGAGCTCACTGTCGGATCAATAGCGGCCCCCAGCATGTTCAGAGATGATAGTCGCAGCACTGTTTGTGAGCAATGTCGCGATCGCGATTGCGGCACGCTTTTTCCGTGGATCCGAGTACCGAAATTCCGGCAGAGGTAGCAAAACGAACGGGCGAACGCTGAATGTTCTCGGCTTCCGGCCAGCCTGACAACGCTCATTTATCTTCGATCACTTTGATTTGCTTGGCTTCGTCGATCTCGATTCTTGGCACTTTATCGACTTCTTTCACTTCGCCTGACGCTTGGATTTTCTTGTCCTGAAAATGTTGCTCGAAGTCGGTGACGCCTTTTTCGTTGAGCGATCCGGCGCCTTTACGCGTAATGACCACGGCAAAGTTCTTCTCGTCCCTGAAATCCTGCTCCGCATCCAGATAGACCTCGCCTCGCTTTTCCAGGCGATCCTTCACCGTTTTAACCGTCATCTCGACGGTAATCTTTTTGCCGATCTTCTTGCGGGCCTGCTCGGGCGTGAGCGGCTTGTCTTCCCTCACCGTTACCAAGGAAATGCTGGCAGCCAGCATCATCGCCATCAACGATCGGAAAAAAAGCATAGTTGTCTCCCGGAGGCAAAGGCTCGTTCCATTTGCTCGTTGCTCTCTGTCGATACAATCGTATCATAGCTCGACAGGATAATGTCACCAAGATTTCGACTGACTTCTCCAACCCAACTCCCGGAGAAAATCCCTATGGCAAGGCAGACTGCAGCAATGTCCGGAGCCTCGATGCGGCGAAGCAAACGAGCCGAGGGCTTCACTTTGATCGAGCTTCTGGTCGTGATCGCCATCATTGCAGTATTGGTCGGTTTGCTGCTCCCCGCCGTACAGAAAGTGTCGCGAAGCCGCCAGCCGGATGTCGTGCTCCAACAACTTGAAGCAAATCGCCCTGGCTGCGCACAACTACCACAGCAGCTTCAACTCGTTTCCCCCGGGCGTTTACCAGGTTTACAACACGGCCGTGAAACCTCCCTACCAGCCGGTCACGGTTTTCGTCTACCTGCTGCCTTACATGGAGCAAAGCAACCTCTATGCGTGATGGAACCTCGCCAGTCCTTCCAGCAACACCCTCACCGGAACCACCTCGAACACGTCTAACGTGATCAAGCCTTACGTGTGCCCCTCGGATGTGATTCCTCAAAACCCCTATATGCAAAACGGCACCACTTATTACGGCATCACCAGCTACGGCGGCAACGGCGGCACGCAGTCTTACGATCCCCAATTCGCCACGAACGATGGAGTTTTCTTCGTAATTCGCGCCGGTCGCAGACGGCTCCGAATGCCCCGGCCATTCGCATTTCTGATATCACCGACGGAACGTCCAGCACCGTTTTGTTCGGCGAACGGAGCCACCTGGACCCGAACAACGACACCTACAGTGCACCGCTCACGGCTGCCCCTAATTTCATCGACGTCATGAACGGCGTGGGCTGGTGGGGCAGTTCGGGCGGTCGTCTGGCCTCCGGAGACGTGACGCTGAGCGTTTCGCTCCCATTAACTATACAATCTCCGGCCCTACCCAGCTTTGGGCAGTAGCTATAGTGCATATCTGCCCTATTACGAACAACGAATTTGTGCTATTCGGCAGCGGCCACACGGGCGGCGCAATTTCGCCATGGCCGATGGATCGGTTACTTTCCTGCAGAATTCGCTTCCGCAAACGACCCTGGCGCTCCTTTGTGTTCGCAACGACGGCAAGGTGATTCCGACGTTCTAATCGGACCAGGATGGACAACTGCCTGCATGAACTACCGTGAAACGAGGATTGGGTAAGAGCGGCCGCTGTCGCCGTTTTTTGTTTGGCGGTGGCCGGCTGCGCAAACAGAACTCGAGCGCGGCCATGTGACGGGGGTCGTTCGCCATGGCAAACAGCCATTGGACAATGTCAAAGTGGTTTTTGTGCCCACGGAAAACCGAGGGCAAAAGATATCGCGGGCCGAGGGCGTTACGGATGCTCAAGGCAGGTTCGAATTGCAAAATGAAGACGACGACGAAGGACCAGTCGTAGGACTCTACACCGTAATTGTCGAAGATTTGGCTCTCTATACGGCGCTGCGTTTACCCGATGGCACGCTGATCAAGAAGCCGCCAGTCCGGTTTCCGACCAGATAAGCAAACTATTGGAATCGCCTTTGCGCAGGAAATTCATCCTGGCGTGCAAACGATTGAGATCGATTTGCCTTACGCAGGTCGGAAATAATGACGATTCTCTTCTAGCATCGGTACCTTGCACTTCAGAAGCGGAAGCCGTCTTCCTCCCCCCTTGGCAAGGGGGGGTCAGGGGGGCCCCCACGCCCTTACAGTTGTAGGTTTTTCGTTTTTGATTGCTTGGTAGAAGCCACTGTCATGGGTGGAATCGTCTCCGGCCAGGGTTCTGGTATCCCTTTTCCCAATGGTATTTTCTGGTGATGCAGCAAGGCAGCCATGATCTGATTGGACCCTCGACGAAATATGGCGATCAGCGCCAGGAGGACGGCGTTTGCCCTGCGTCTGCGGGGCTTGTTCCATGGTTTCCGCGAGGATTTTGGCGTCGGCCTCCCCACCTACCGACAACAGCCACCAGGTGGCAACAGCCACTGCCAGCCACGAGCGCTCCGCTCGTGCTGGATCGTCCATGCGCGTGTATTGCCATTGCCAACCGCCACTCTTGATTCGTTTGAAGCCCTGCTCGATCCAGGCCCGCAACCATACCAACAAACATTGGCTGCTTGGGGTGGCAAGTCGGTCAACACCAGCCACGGATCCTCGTATCCTTCGTCCCACCTGGCCAGCAGCGTACATTCCAGACGCGCCGAAGTGGTTTTGAACGCCGTACCACGACCTTGCCAACCATGGCCGACGTGGGTCACCACATCCTTGATATCCTGCCAGTGAAACCAGCCTTCGCGCCGGAATTTTCCCTGCAAATTGATACGCATCAACGGATGCCAGCCCAGTTTGGTGATCGCTTGGAACAGCCATTTGGCGTACAAGCCGCGATCCGTCAACACGATGACCTTCCAGTCGGCGGGCACCACCTTCTGGAAATGGCTCAGCAAGGTTTTCCATTCCGGTTCCCAAGCATGAGCTTGGTTGGCTTTCAAAATCTTCCAAGCCACGGGCACGGCGCAACCGCGATAAAGGACGCTTATGGCCAGCACCGTGAAACGCTGTCCAAGAGTCGTCGCATCCAAGGCCAGCACCAGTTGTCGGCCGTGCCAACCATCCACCACCCAGGGACCACACGGTGCCCAGCAAGTGCCCAGATCGAGTTCGCAACGCTTGCGTCCAGCCTTGGCAGGCGCTTCGCGGTACCAATCGCGAAGGCGTTCCCTCAAGGCGTAAAACTTCTTGTTCAGGACCGGCGCCAAAGCCCAAGCCACACGCGTCAGCGAACACGACCGGGCCACGATCATGCCGAGGCTCCACAAGGCCAAGCACCCGGCCATCGGCTTGCTCAAGTGATGGAAACGCTTGGCGACAACATCGTTCCATTGATAAAGTGCAGGAAGGCGGGACATGGTTTTTCTCCGGTAAACGGAAATGCTTACCACACTTCATTTTACCGGTGCCGTGCCTCGCCTTCTTCATTTGTCAAGCCCAAAAAACCTACACCTAAAAGGGCCCCCCCCCCCCTTGCCAAGGGGGGAGAATTAAAGCTGCGCCTCATTCATTACTTCCGAAGGATCTCAGGGGCTCGTCAATCGTGTTTAGGATGAAGCCACCGCGATGTTCTCGGAAATTGCCCTGCGGGCATTACTGGGATTGGCATTTCCGGCCCCATCCGTCCGGTAATTGGACCAGATGGGAAGGGGCATCAAATCGCAGAACGCTTCCAACAATTCGGGATCGAGGTTGCCTTGGTCGGCTTCTAGCCAGAGAACCCGCCGGCATTCTTCGGCGTTCATGGCGGGCCGGTACACGTTGCTCGACAGTGAGTCGTAGACGTCGGCGACCGATAGAATGCGGACAATTTTCGGCACCTGGCTTTTGACCAACTTGTCCGGATAGCCGCGGCCGTCGCAGCGTTCGTGGTGCCAGCGGATGAGCGGAATCACGTTCTGAAGAGAGTGCAAAGGCTCCAGAATGTGCACGCCCGTTCGCGGATGGGTTTTGACGACTTCATATTCTTCAAAAGTCAGAGGACCTTCCTTATCCAGGATATGATCGGGAATGCTGATCTTGCCGATATCATGCAACAATGCGCCTTTGCGAATGATCTCGCAATCCTCTGGCCCAATGTTCAGGGCCTTCGCCAAGAAGAGCGAATACTGTTGCACGCGCTCGGAATGGCCGTGGGTGTAAGCACTCTTGGCTTCCACGGCGCGAGCAAAAGCAAAAGCCACATTTTCCGCTGAATCCAGTTCATCGCGGAGCCGTTTGCTGCGCAGCAACGACCGGCACCGCGCCGCCACCTCTACCATTTGGAAAGGCTTGGTCAGGAAGTCGTCCGCATCGAGGTCCCACGCGCGCACGCGGTCTTCGACAGCCGAATGGCCGGTGAGGATAATGATCGGGATCCAATGCGTCGCCGGATTCGACTTCAGCGTGCGGCAAACTTCATAACCGCTGGCGCGGGCAATTCCAAATCCAGCAGAATGAGATCGGGCGGATCTTGTTCGACCATGAGAAGAGCGTCGAGGCCGTCGTGCACCATAGAGGTCCGATGCCCCTCGCCGATCAGCAGTTGAGCCAGCATGCGGCTGGTAGCCACATCGTCATCGACGATTAGAATCTTGCATCCAGATTCCTCGAACACCACGTCCTCCTCGGGCGAGCTAACCATTTGCGCATGCAGATCCCCCATTCGAGCCTAGGTCGCTATTTCAGCTCAGTCAAAAAACCTGCTGGAGGCGAATTATTGCCAGCGGAAGAAACGAAGCGCTACCACAAAGCAGATCACGGCATAGGCTGCCAAAATCAGCAACCGCCAGTTGATGCTCGCCAAGGATGCCCCCTCCAACATCACTTCACGTCACGCATCGTTCACCTGCGTGAGCGGCAGGGCCTGGATCAAAGGCTGGGTGACTTCGGGGAAGCGTTTGGAAGAGAAAAACGTTCCCGAGAGGAGCCACATGGGCAACATGACGAGGTTCATGAGTCCAGAGACGCTTTCCGTTTTGTTGGCCCGGCAGGCGACCGCAAGCCAATGCCGGAAAATGCCATGGCTCCGACGACGATTACCACAGACAGGGTGAACAAGCTTCCCAAGACGGGTATGCCGAAGCCAAGCCTGCCAAGCAGCAACATGAGGAGCATTTCCGGAAGAATGAAGATCATGCGGGGCACAAAACCGAAGCGAGAAAGTGCGTGCGGCGCATCGGCGTGGCCAGAAGGCGTTTCAGGAGTTTGCGGACGCGCATGTCGACGAGCACGAAGCCAACGCCCCAAAGCCCGCCACCCATCAAATTCAAACCCATGATTCCCGGAATAAGAAAATCGATGTAACGGTTGCCCGGTTCGTCGGTGATGTCGTCGCGCGTGGTCCATTGATGAACACCGCTCTTCCACAATTGCGAGGGCGAACTCGAATTTGAACCGGCCTGAATGTCCGCCTCATACCGCTGTACGATGGTTTCCACACGGTAGCGAGCCATAACGCTCTCGTCGCGGGCCGGATCGTAGTGGTAAGCAAATCCATCTGCCAACGGCTCAATGTAAAAGGCCGTCTTCCCAGTCCAATAGCGCCGGCCACATTCTGCGGCATCGTGGAGTTCCACTTCCATTCCGTCGCGCAGCCTCTTCCGCAGCTCGGCTGCCACGGATAGATGATCGGCAGAATCGACGATGTCGATGGCCGGCGGCTGCGGCTTCTTGCTGGCGAATGCGATTCCCAGGCCGATGGCGAGGATCATGGGAAAGCCATAGACCCAGAAAATGGCTTCGGGCTCGCGATAGAATTCGCGGAGCCGAGAGATGAAAAGCTGCGCAAAGGGGTGAGAACGCTGCATAGATCGGATCCGGAAGAAAGACGGTTAAGCCCGTGTGCCGGCGTGGCGAAGCAGCCAATCGATCAAATCGTGTTCGAGCTGGCGCGGGTCCTCGAATTCGAGCGTATGGGCTCGCCCAGGATATTCGATCACCTGCCGATCGGCCGATGGAAAGGATTCCACGAAACGCCGCGTGCCGCGTATTGTCGATGATACGGTCTTGCCCGGCCAAGAGAAGAAGTGTGGGCACTCGAACGCAACTTGCGGCACGGCGCATCTGGCGATCGAGATGCACACTGGATACCAGAAATCGGGCGGTCGCCTGGCGGAGCGACAGTTCATCTTTCCGCAAATCCTCGAGCCACTGCGGATTCGACGTGAACAACTCGGGATCGTTGAGCGGAATCGGAAAGAGCTTGCTCGGTTTCGTCAACCGGGACCAGACGATTTGCAGTTTTTCTCGAAAACGGGGGGCGACTCGCGGAAAGAAGCCGGGTGTGATAAGCACCAAGCCGTCGACCAAGTCCGGATGACGCTTAGCCAACGCAACGGCCAGTTTACCGCCCCAGGATATGGCCATCAAAAGCAGCGGTTGACCGGCAGCAATCTGCGAGCGAGTCAGCTCGATGAACTCCGCCAAATCGTCGACGAGCCGCCGATAGCCTGGCGAATCGCCGCGCTGATCCGGGTTGGCTCCAGATCCCCGGCGGTCCAGAAACTTTACCGCACATCCCGCGTTGGCCAAGGCACGGCAGGAGCCTTCGTACCAGCCGGCATGGCTTTGAATGCCGTGTATGGCAACGATCTGCGACTCGTTGAGGCACACGGGCGGGATAGTCGCGATACGAGAGATCATAGCCGTCGCTGGCTCTGAACACCTTTGAACTGAAAGAGATCGGTTCATCAGCCAAGGAGTTGCTCCGAATGCACGGTCACCCGTTTCAGGGCTTGATCGTCGATTTCAATTCCCAAGCCGCCGCCCGGAAGCGCAGGCACCCAACCGCCCCAGGCAAAAGTGATATCTTTTTTTCCCAGCGCTTCGCCGACCAGCCGGCGATCGTAAGACCCTTCCAAATAGCGTAAACCTGAAACGCTGGTCGCGAAATGACGGCCGGCGGCCGAGAGAATCGCTGTCTCGCCCACCTGACAGCCAAGCTGACAGGTCAAGCCCCGGTGTTTTGCCAGGCTTGCCAAACGCAGGGAACGCGTAAAACCACCACACTTCGAAAGGCGCAGATTGAAGATATCGCATAGACCTTCATCGGCTGCCCGGTTCGCATCGATTTCCGAACAAAGCGACTCGTCCAGCATGATGGGCGTCCGCACTTGCCGGCGCAATTCCGCAAGATGCTCCGCCGCCGCATGAGGTAGCGGTTGCTCGATCGAAGAGATATTGAATGGCTCCAAAGCCTGGATCTTGGCCAATGCTTCTTCGGGTGACCAGGCTTCGTTGGCGTCGATTCGAACATCCATCTTGGCCCCAGTCCGCGAGCGGATCGCGCGGAGCCGTTCGGGATCGTCGTAGCCCGCCATGCCCACCTTAACTTTTACCTGCCGGAAGCCATAGATTCGCATCATCAGACCCATGGTCCGGGCCTTGAATCCCTTGGCCGAAGTGATGACGCCGCTGTATTGAACGCGAGGCTTCAATTCGTAAAGATGCGGCGCGAGCTGGCGCGTGACGTCCGAGAGCGGCCGCTTGAAATGCTTGCCGAAGGCGTCGAGCAGCGCCAAGTTCCAGGGCACAGCGAGCTGCGTTTCCTTGACAAAGGCGATCGTCACCGGGAACCGCAGGCAGGGTCAGGGTATCGGCTAGGGCGACGGCTTCTTCGAAGGCGCTCGCAGTCGGCCTGAACTGGGCCGCGGTCCATGTTGCGGAGCAGGGACTATACAGACGTCGAAGGTTTCGCCCGTGACATATTCCCGCGGAACGCCTTCGCCGAAGCCGCACGTGCCGTCGGCCAGCCTTACGCCAACGACCAGATTCTCCGTGTCCGTTCGGACATGCGAGGCGTGTTTTATTCTCTTGCGCAGGGGGATGCGAACGTGATGGATCGAAACACTCTGAACGCGCATGCGGTTTTCCCTGGACTCAAACTCCGCTCACTCGGTGCTCAGCCGCTGGCGCCCGGGCCGGTTGGCGTGAATGCTCTCGTAACAGAGACCGAGCCCCATGAGCGTAACCAGAACGGCGCTGGCGAGCGGCAGCAGCCGGATCATGCCGCGACTCACTCATGCGCGAATCAGCATATCCCTTCAGATAGACTACGCCTAACCCGATAGCAACCAAGACCCCGGCCAAGCCGGCGCTGAACGCCAACAGCAAGGGCAGAGCCAGCCAAACGCGATGGGCCGAGATCGCGAATCCGAGCATCAAGATGGCATCCCAGCAAGGGACAATGCCGCCGCTGACACCGAGAATCACCAGGCCGAACCAGCCTACTTTTTTATCGTCCGGAGCAATTTCTAAATGGTGGTGGTCGTGATGATGATGCCCGCCGCCCACGTGAAAGTGGTCGGCTCCCCCGCCAAGCCGCGCAACAACAGCCATAAACCCATGCCGGTTATCAGCAGTCCGCCGACGAAGCCCAAAATCATTTGCAGTTCCGCGGGAACAGCCTTGGGAAACATAAAAACCAAAAGTGCGGCCAAGACAATGACGGCGCCGGTATGGGTGATCGTTGTGACGAATCCCAGGATAACCGCGTGAAGAGCCGTGCCCCGTTCACCCACCAAATAGGCTGCCACGAGAGTCTTGCCATGGCCTGGGGTAAGTGCGTGAGCCGCGCCAAACCCCGCAGCCAAACAAAGCAGGACCATGAATCCACGATTATTGTCCAGCAGCAGATCGAGCAGAGTGGACCGTTCGGTCACAGTCGTTTGCTGAGGCTCAGGCGGCGACGCGGTTATCTTGACATCACCGTTGGCCACGGACCCGGAAGAACCGGCAGGTCTTAGTGTCGCGGGGACGTGAAATGTGGCGTCCACAACGCCGCAGCTTCGCTTCTTCGCCTGGTTGTAAATCGACCCGAGCCTTCTCTTTCAAAGCTTGATCCGGTTCGACCAGCGTTTCGAAATTCAACGCCGAGGTTTTTGCCAAAGAGAGAAGAACCCGGCCCTCTTCGAATTCGTAGTTCCCTTCCCGGAAACTGAAATGGTGGCCTGACAAATCGCGTACAAGAGGGCTCGAAGCTTCGAAAACGAAGTCGGCAGCGCAAATGTCCGAGGGGCACATCGTGCTCGTCGCGGAGCGTATGCACGGCGGAACGGACCGTAAATGGCGCCACCAGGCCATCCAGCTTGGCCCGAAGATTGTCGGCCAAAACCGGCCCATAGTTCGCGACATAGGCGTCAAAAAACTCGCGCGGTTCGCGAAGCTTCTTGAGGTCGATCTTGTCGCCCAGCGCAGGCAAATCGTCGAACACGACCGTGAACTCGTCCACTTCCAGGCGATAGTGAACTTGGATGAGAATCTGATTCTTACTGAGGCCGGGAACCAGGCGAACTTCGATGGTCCGATCGTGGGCCCGCTTGGGCACGGGATGGCCGTGGGCGAGGGAGGTCGCGCCCAAGATAGCGGACAAGGCTAGCGTCAGAGCGACAATAGGTTTACCAGTCATTGCCAGAATGGTGTAGTTCTCTTGTGTGTCTGTCGGCCAACGATCTCGATTCCCGCGACCCCGCCGGTCGACCGTCAGGTGAAGAATTCGCCTAGCAAGACGGCCTCCATACTCTCCGGTCGCTGACCCTCCTGGCTCGCCTGTCAGAAGGTCGACCGTTATCAGCTGCCGGGCCTTCTGAGGATATTCCCATTACTTCTTGGGCTTGCAGTAATTCAAAGTCATCGCACCATAACCTGTCACCAGGTTCGGGTCCGCTTCGAGCCAATGGTTGACGTTGACCCAACTGCCGTTGGGTTGTTGGCGTTTGGTAAGAACTTCAATTAGTTCGCGTCGCCAATTGTGTTTGACGCCCTTCGCATCGACGACTTCATCGATCCCCATGGTGGATAAAGTTTTGGCCATCGTGTGATAGTAATAATAGAGGCCCCATTCGGCGTGGACCTTGGGCATGCCGGGATTGGTATTGATGTCGTAGTTTTTTTGCACCCACTCGTAAGCCTTCTTGATGCGCGGATCGTCTTTGGAAACGCCGCAATAAATCATGCTCTTCATGCCGGCATAGGTCATGCTGCCGTAGCCGATCAAGCCGCCGTTAGGCAGTTTGTCGGACTTGGTCTGGCCGCCGGCAACAGGGCTATAGATAAAGCTGCCATCGTTGATTTTGTCCGCCCAGGGCTGATCGTTGTGTTCGCCCTTGAGGTTTTGGCAACGACTAACGAATACCAACGCCTTTTTCAAAGCAGGATCGTCTTTGGGCACCCCGGCAGCTTGCAGGGCGTCCAGAAACATTTGCGTGTTGGAAAGGTCGGGACGTGAGTTCTAGTCGTAGCCGGCGCCGCCATAATACTCGCTTTCCGGGCCTTTGCCTTCCGATTCGTCCCACTGGAGTTTCTTCAAAAATTGAACGGCATCGCCCACAACTTTCTTGTAAGTGCCGCTACGGTCGGCCGCCCGTAAGGCCATTACATTTATGCTGGTCACATAATTCTGAAGCTGCACGCGCGGGCTCCGGCCGGCGATGTGACCTTCCTTTTCGTTCACCAGCGCCTCAATGAATTTCAGGGCTTTGGCCGCGGCGGGATCATCGGGGCCCATGCGGCCCGTTTCCATAAGGCCGGTCAGTACCACGCCGGTCACGCCGGGATTGGTGGCACTGCTCCAGCCGCCGTCGTCGCCCTGCGTGCCGCGCAGAAAGCGAATGCCTCGATCGACCGTTTCGGTCCAACTCTTACTCAGATCGGCGGGCTCATCGCCCTTAGCTTGGCCAACTCCAACGCATAGATAGCTGAGCGCAACGAGGGAGAAACCGAACAAGAGCCTTACACGCAGCGATAACATGGCAGGTCCTCTTCTCGAGTAATGGCAAATCTCGTTACGGGCGAAGCTCGGGCGAACACGAGATAAGACGCATTATAGGCCGAAAGCCAACGGCTCGAAAGCCGCACATGTTCTTGGCGTGAACGAGGCAATATAGCGAGCCTCCCACGTTAGCGGGGGAAGGCTCCGGCAAAACTCCACTTGCTCACGCAGAAGGCTCGCTGGCCTTTTCTATCCGATGCGATTCACGACGGGCCGGGCCAACCACGGCAATCGCCCCACCAGTCCGACTAGGCTTCGGGACAGCAGCGGCCGCCGTGATACCCAGGCGATGGTTCGACACATGCGCCGGAACGCGCTCTGCTTTGCAGCGTTAGCTTTGTCCATTCGTCGGCCAAGGATGGCTGCCAGTTGTGCGAAGCTCGGAGTGCCAAGGGAACCACGGCTCGGCCACTCGCCAGCACCAGCCAATGCCTTCGCCCGTGAAGGGTTCGATGTATCCGCCGGCGTCACCAATGGCGAATACCCTGGCGCTAGCCGGACGATCCGCTTGCCGGGTTAACGTTGGAGTGCCCTGCCAGGGCAGTTCGGCAAGGCCCTCTACTGAAGGCCAACCGGTCTCATGTAAGAGCTTGGCGGCTGCTATCCCGGGATTTTGCGATTTCTTGAGAAACTCCAGGTCGAAGGCCGCCGCCAGATTGAGCCTCCCGTCTTCCAGTCGAACCAGGCCCACGTAACCGCCGGCGCCATATGTCATGTAAATGATGCCGGGTTCATAGAACGCAGGAGAGGAATCGGCGACAACGCCGGCGCCGACCCGCGAACCTGGCGCGGTCTGGATAGCCCGACTATCTTCATCTTGTAGCAGCCGGCTGCCCAAGCCATCGGCGGCCAGGATGAGCCGAGCTGCAATCTCCAACTGCTCATTTCCACAGCGGAGGCTAACCATTCGCCGGTCTGCCCATGCGGGACCAAGGGTCACCTGCGTCTCCGACAGGAAATGAGTCCCCGAAGCGATGGCTGCTTCAACCAAGGCGGAGTCGAGTTGGGTGCGAGATAATACCTGCCAGCCCGATAAGCGGAACGCGACGCTGCTCGGGCCGGCGGCAAGTTGCATTTGTCGCACGGGCGTGCGTGCCGAATCGAGTTGCCAAATCGTCTAGCCCCGCTTTGGCAAGGAGGCCCAACGTGCACGGGTTCAGACAGCAGCCGCACACTTTCCAGCGGGGAAAGGCAGCGCGGTCGACGAGCAAAACCGCCAATCCTCGTTGGGACAAGGCATGAGCGGCCATGGCGCCGGCGGGGCCCGCTCCAACGGCAATAACGTCCCAAAACGTTCGAGCAACATCCGTCAGAGATGCGTGTGCCACGGATTTTGCGCTTCCGAAAGATGCCGGCACTATGCTGAATTCCTAGCCTTCACCCGCGTGCATTCGCGTCACCAGAGCCTTCAATTGTTCTTTCATTTCGTCGCGAGCAAGATGCACTTTTTGGCCATGGCCGGGCAGCACCCATTCGAATGGGAACTGAACCAAGCTTTGCATGGACTCGATTTGTTGAGGCCACGAATACCAACAATGGTCGTGAGAAGCCGACAGCCTTTTTTCGTGGCGGTCGAAATCGAGGTGATCGCCCGTGAACAAAAACCGCTGATTGAACAAGAGCACACAATGGCCGGAAGTATGGCCCGGCGTAGGAATGGCGAGAAACCCTGGCGCCAGTTCCAGTGGTTTGGTGCCTTCGAGAATCATTTCCGCATCGGGCTGAGACGCCAGTTCCTGGCGATGAATGAATCGCTTGCTGCCGAAGGCGTCGGCGTACCGTTCGGCGTCGGCCACGTCGTCGCGGTGCGTCAGGAAGATGTTGGCAATGCCTCCCAAAGCTTGAAAACGCTGAAACAGGCGGGGCAAGAATTTGGGCGAATCGATGAGCCAATTTCCCGAAGGATGCTGGACGAAATAACTGTTGCCGCCATACGATTTCGGCGAATTGAACCCGCAATAGTAAACCGGGGCCTCAATAACCAACGGAAATTCGCCCATGACCGCTTGCGGCCGGGCATCCCCCAAGGAACCGATTGATCCGGTCGGACAGCAAACGATGCGCCGCAGCGCCGCTTCGCGATCCGCTTCATCGCCGGGCTGATGATGGACGTAGGCAGTGGTCGCAGCTTCCCTGAAAACAGCTGGAGCAATTTGACGGCAGGTATCGCAGTCGATGCAGGTGGAATCCACGAAGAACTCGCCCGGCACGCTCTCCGGGACGCGTTTTTTGATGTTGGCCATGGGTTGCTTCCCTCCTTATACCCCTGCTGTCCATGATACCGCCAAAGGTTAGCCGCAACGTGCAGCGGAGCGTGATGCTAGCGCTCCGCTGCGCATCGCAGCTAAGCGTCAGCGATTTAGCATGGTAGCATCGGCAACATTTTCAGCGGCGACTCCTTGCGTGATTTTGCCTGCGCGGAGGAGTTGACGGATCGATTCGTCGAAACTGAGCATGCCGTCTTCACGGCCGGTCAACAGATAAGTGTCGATGCTCTCGACCTTACCGCTGCGGATGGCGCTGGCTATCGGATGCGTATTCCAAAGCACTTCGAGGGCCAGTTGGCGTTTGCTGCCGCGTCGGCGCCCGGCAGCAGTCGCTGGCTCAAAATCGCCCGCAAGCTCATGGCGAGCTGGCTGCGGACATCTCTTTGAGCTTCCTGAGGAAATAAGTCGGCGAATCGCGTGATAGCGCCTTTGGCATTGCGCGTGTGCAAGGTTGTGAAGACCAGGTGGCCCGTTTCCGCCGCACTCAAGGCCATCTGCGCCGTCATGTGATCGCGCACCTCGCCGACCAGTATGACATCCGGGTCCTGGCGAAGGCCGTACTTTAGCCCATCGGCAAAAGTGGGCACGTCGCGGCCTACTTCGCGCTGCGTGACCGCAGACCCGGTCGACCAGGGGAAAACATATTCGACCGGTTCTTCCACCGTTAGTATGCGATAGCCTCCCGACTGATTGAGCAAGTTGACGATCATCGCCAGCGTGGTGGTTTTGCCCGAGCCGGTGGCGCGGTGAGAAATACCAAGCCATCGTGCAAAAGAGCCAACCGTTCGGCCAAGTCGCCGGGAAACCCGGCCCAGCCAAACGAGGGTATCTCCGTCGGTATCACGCGCAAGCAAGCCCCGAGTTCCCCGCCGGCTCGAAATATGTTGGCGCAGAAGCGCAAGCAGCCTTTTTCCAAAGGCAATTCGAAGGAAAAATCGAGATCGGTTTCTTTGTCCAAACGCGCGCTAGCTTCGGGTGGGCAAAGTGCCTGAATGATCTGCTGGGTCTCCTCGAGTTCCATGCTCGGCCCCGGCGCTTCGGTCAAATCGCCATGAAGCCGAGTGATGAGAGCGTGGCCGGGGATGAAATGCAGATCGGATGCCCCTGCCTCCACCGAGCGAATGAGCAGCGTCCGGAGCTTTTCCGGGAGGGCCGTTCTCTGCGCTGCGTGATTACCCATGTTGTTCCTCGAGCAGAGCCGCGCAACAAAAAACCCACGGCGGACAGCCGTGGGTCGTTTATCCGTCGCTCTGTTGAGCTTAGTCGACGATGGCCAAGATGTCATCTTCGGTCATGATGAGATATTCCTCACCGTCGATCGACACCTCGTTGCCGGCATAAGAAGTGAAGAGAACGCGATCGCCTTCCTTCACTTGGAAAGCAGCCCGAGCGCCGCTATCGAGGAGTTTGCCGTCGCCCAGGCTTAGGACCTTGCCTTGCTTGGGCTTTTCCTTGGCGCTGTCGGGCAGGACGATGCCGCCCGCAGTTTTGTCCTCGGCCTCGACGCGCTTCACCACGATCTTGTCATTCAAGGGAACGACCTTCATGCCGTTGCATCTCCTAAGAAGAAAGGTCTGAATCGATATTGGCTAGACTAAGCAGTCCTCTCGCCAGGCGAACCGCCATAGGCTCGCGTCAATGCCCGAACCACGGTATAGAGTACGACATTGCGGCTAACCGGTTTGGGTATCACGCTATAAACCCGAGCGTGAAACGCTTGTCGCATCAGGCCTTCGGTCGCATCCGCCGTCACCAAAATGCAAGGCAGCAGAGAGTCGAACTGCCTCACTAATTCGATGACTTCAAGCCCCGTCAACGTCGGCATGTGCATATCGAGCAAGGCCGCATGCACGCGTTCTACCCGGACAATTTCGATTGCTTCCTCACCCGAAGAAGCCATGAACGTCCGATAGCCAGCTTCATCGAGGAGAGAACGTAGAACCTCCCGGCACCCCGATTCATCATCGGTTATGAGGATCGAATAAGGGTTGAAACCCATGGCCGCCGTCATACCACATTCACCGGGCGCACAGAAATTGGACCGACGGAGGCTAACGGCACGACCGCTGGGAGGCGCCACCTCCACCATGGTTCGGAAAGCTATACAGCAAACCGTGTACCACGCATTCAGCATCGTCGGCAACGCATTGCAATAGATTACAGCATAAACGGTTGCGTAATCATGTCAAGCATCGTTGGTTCAGGCGATCTTCCTACGGATGTCAGCTGGACTGCCAGAGTTTTCCAGACTCCTGCCATAGTGACAGACCGAAAGGCGAGGCGACTATGGCTTGGGCTGAGCCCAAATCAGATCCGGATTGAAATCGTCGTCTGTCAACCTGGCTGGGTATTCGATGCGGTCGTAGCAGTAGAACTCGACTTCCTTGTTGGCTTCATCGCGTAAAGTCACCAAAACGGGCAGGCTGGTCGCCGAGTCGAATACCCAGAGTCTTTTGCCGCCCTTGGGCAAACCAGGCTCGCTAGCGGCAGGGATCATTTGTTCTACCGCCTCGCAAGGCTGCTCGAGTTCTGGCCGTCGGATTGCGCCGAGATAACGAAGCGTTCCAAAATGAAAGTCCCCTCGCCCATTGGCTGCGACCAGGCCGGCAAATTGTTGAATCAGATTGCCGATTCCCGCCTCGCGAATCGAATGCCGGCTACTGTTACGCACCATGGAATTATCCGGCGCGATGGCGAATCGCTTGCCGGCGGCCATGAACGGAACGTCCCCGGCCGCCAACTTCGTGTTGAGCTTATTGTCGTACTTGCCCTGCACGAAAATGACTTCTCGGCCATGCCCTTCGGTCCCCAGCCATTTGAAATAAACGCTCCAGGGCTGCTGGCGGAACTTAATCAGCGTAAGTTCTTCCGGTTTCGTTTTGCCGTTGACTAATTCGCGACGCCGGAAGCGGGCGATGTAAGAGTCCATGCTTCGATAGCGTTCGGTGGCTAACCGCGATAGCTCGGCAATGCGGTTATTGGTGCCGGCAACTGCCGGCATCCCAGGATTGTTCGCCGGGGGAACAATCGGTTGGTCGGTTGGTGCGCAGGCCGTTCGAGGAACATTGGGCATGAGCGCCGGGCTGCCAGAACTTGCTGCAGCCGACGTGGCTGCTTGGCTTTGAGGCGTGGTGTCGCGCAAAAATCGAGCGGAAGTAAAGGAGCATTGGACCTGTCGGGACCGGTCGTTTGAACGAGGGCAGGGGAGGCCTCAGGCTTGGTGTCGCCGGCTGCGGTGGCTGCATTTGCTGCCGGAGGAACAGCCGGCACGGCCTCCATGCCATGCCTGGTTCGCCACGATGAGCAGCCCATTGCCAGACAAGGCGCCAAAATCAACGCCAGCGAGCAACGCCCCATCCGCGAAAGCATGGAGAAGGGCTACCCATGTGGCCCTGGAAGGCACCCGCCTTCGAGGAGCCAAGTGCGTCGATTTCTTGAACGAAACAGCCGCGCATGAACAATTCCCTTTGTTCTTGCTCCGGCGAAGGAGCTTAACCGTTGGCCCTGTTGACCATAGGCGGTCAGAATCTAACAGATCGTTACCCAACTTGACGATAGGAGTTTGGCAGGAAAAGACGGCTGAAGTTAGCCAGGTTCTGCAGACTGCCCAGTTGCTTGCAATTGTCCTACTAATCAGTGAGGAGGTCGCGGACGCGGAGCTTGGGGGGGGTAATGACGATGAACTTCCCGATCGTTAGCTGTAGATCGTCTGATCCATCGCCACGACTCTCCGGGCGCCGAACGAAAGACCCGATACCAACCATAAGCATTCTACTTCGAACTTACCGAATGCAGCGCAACCTGTAACCGGCCATCATCGCAGAAGGCCGTCCCGGCGGTTTCCAATCTAGCCGCGCTGACACTCGATTCAATCCTCTGCTAAAGGTATACTCATCGTCAGCCTGCACCTGCAAAACTTGGCTCGACCCTCCTCAACCAAGGACTTTTGCTCATGACAAGAATCCTGATGATTTTGGCTGCCTGCAGTCTGTGCATTCAAGTTTGGCAAAGGCCGACGATGCAAAATTCAGCTTCGTCGATTTGCGCTCGCATGCCAATCAGAAGCTTGACGATAGCCTTGCAAAGGAAGGCAACAGCTTGGGGCAGTTAAAGCGAAACGAGCAGGAGCTCGAAGGCATAACTTTCAAAATCGCGGATGCGTACATTCAATTGGGCAGCAAAGTGATGCGGCCTGCAGAGCGGAAGACGAAGCCCGACAAGGTCGAGGGCATCAACGTGGAAAGCATGTTTTCCAAGCTCCATATCCTACATGCCACCGAATATGGAACCGGCAACGCCACCGCCGCCGGCAGAATGGACGGCGGCCCCCTTTATATCGCGGACGACACCAAAATCGCGGAATACACGCTTCACTACGCGGATGGCACGACGGAGACCATCCCGGTCATCTACGGCAAGGACGTTCGCGACTGGTGGTTCAACGAGAAATCGAAAGGCGTGAGCCGAGGCAAGGTCGCCTGGAAAAGCGTCAACGGCTTGACTAAAGCCATGAACTGGCAAATCCGACTCTACGCCACCGCTTGGAAGAATCCTCACCCTGAAAAGAAAGTCAGCAGCATCGACTATTCGAAAGCGGGCGACAGCCCGGCGGCGCCGTTTTGTATCGCCATAACGATGGAGAAGTGATGTTCAGGCATCCCACGGAAGGAATGGCGCATAAATAGCCTCTGAATTCTTATCATCCTCAACGACAAGAACCCTTGACGCCCTGTAGCGTGGTTTGCATCAGGCAAACTATAATCGACCGGAGACCTCTACCCGCAAGTCGAAGCCGACTCGCAGGCGACTTCGCTTTCGAGGGGAATGGAGGAGCGGAAGGCGGGGTCGGCGATCAGGCAGGGATGTTTGTATTGTTCCATGCTGCCGCCGCTTTTGGCCAGGCGATGGTGGTCCCATTTGGCCCAGGCGCCGCCGGGCAAAAGCTGCAGTCGTACGGAGCCGAGCCGGCGGCTTTGCCGCTTGGCGGCGTATTCGATGTTGAGATCGGCCAGGCGATTGTCCAAAGCCTCCGCCAGCTTTTGGCCTTGGCCGATTTCGGCGAATTCCGCACGCTCGACGAAGAGACCGTAGAAAGGCGTCAGGTCGTCCCAACAGGGCGCCAAACTGTAGGTATCGAGCGATAGATCGAGCTTCTTGAGCACGTCGGCAACGGCTCGCGTAACGTGGTATTCGGAGAGCTTTTCACCCGTCATGTTGGCGAAATGATGCGCCCTTGCTCAAAAACTCCACCAGGGGCGTGCCGTTGAAGAAGCCGGTGACGCGAACTACATCCGAGATGTGATAGCGATAGAGGCCGAAAGACGTCGTCGGCAAAATGTAGTAAGTCTTGCCTTCTTGCACTTCATGGGCGCTCAAAATAGTCGGCTGTTTGCTGTCGATTTCATCTTCCGGGATAAACTCGAAATAATGCGACGTCACGTCGAGCACGCCACTCGAAGTCCCATCGGCAAAGGGAATGGTCATGCGGCCTTCGCTGGCGATGAGGCCGATGTCGCGCACGGGCATGGAGCCGAAGTATTTGGGATAGTGGCGCAGATAAGCGCCGACGCTGCCGCCCGTCCAGTTGCCCAAGAGACAATAGGATGGCCAGTAATCTTTGGGATAAAGCGTTCCCGTTCGCGAAACGATTTCCTCGAAGAAGCGTGCTTTGTCGGGCTGCTTCTTCTTCCAGCGGCCTGCCAGCTCATCGCGAACAAATTGCGGAATGGCGAAGCGCGAGCTCAGCGTGCCGTCGTGAAAATCGCGGATAAGCGTTTCTTTTTCTAGGTCTCCGGCGCGGGCCAGATTGATGAGCGTGCTGGGATTGGCCGCGATGACCATGCCTACGGTGCGATGGGCACTGGAGCAAGGCGAGATAATTCTTGGCTGCCGGATCCTTCACCTTGGCTACGCAGGCCGGCACGCAATAGAGGGCACGGATCATGCCCTTCTGCATATTGGCCGTCAGCCCGGTGACGCTGCCGCAGGGCATGCCCGATTCAGTGAAGGATTCCTCCCAGTCGCCTGACATCTGCACCATGGCCCGCATCTTGACCTGGGGATGGTCGCGGAAAACTTTCAATCCCCAGTTGTGCCAGCCGCGCTTGTAATCGGCCAAATACTGTGACGTAACCGGAATATGTTTCCGCGCCGCCGTGGTGCCGCTGGTCAGGGCGAACATGCGGATGCAAGGCTCGCTGAGCAGCGCTTTCCAGTCACCCTTGCGCACGCGGCGACAGATAGGGTTCGTGATACTCGTAAGGAGAAACCGGCAATTGTCTGCGAAAATCCGCGGACGTGCGGATTTTGCCGAAACCATGGTCTCGACCGAAGTCCGTTTCCGCATGTTGCTGAACGATGCGACGGAGAAGCTCTTCCTGCACTTGTTGCGGGTTCCTGGTGGCTGCCTCGAAGGCCCGCAACTGGCGCCTCAGTCCAATGGCCACCACCTTTGCCGAAACGCGGCGGAGCCGATCGCTGGACAGCACCTTCCCGGCAACACGGCGGAGGAGATCCTTGAACATAAACTCCTCTAAGCATGCTCGACGGCCACCGCACGGTTCTCCGTCAATTCCGCTTTTGCCGTTTGAGCTTTGGGTCGAGATTTCGGGGCTGGCGCCGAACGAGCGTGATGGGCAGCGCTCACCGGGAGGGGTTCCACCAGATTGGCGTCGAAGAACCGAGCCAAACGGGCAGCATATTCGGCTCCGGCAACTTGGAAGGACTGGTTGTGCTTGGCCCCTTGCACGATCCACAATTCTTTGGGATTGCGCGTGCACTTAAAAAGCGATCGGGCCATCTCCGGCTTGATGTAGGTGTCGCCGCCGCCCTGAATCATCAACAGCGGCCGCGGGGCCAGGCGGGGCATGCAGTCTTCCAAATGCGGGAAGACGCACGAGCGAAGCTGACTGATCCGGCGCAAAGCCTTGTCGGCGATGAGCCCGTAAAACCAGAGCGGCAGCACCTTCTGAAGCCAATAGCGGCGTGCTGACGATGGCGACCCATTTCCTCATGTAAGGCAGCATCGTCGTCCGCGTGCCGAACACGCCATCGGTGACGAAACAGCGAATATAAGGCTCCTGGGCGCCGGCAATCAACCCCGCGCAGCGCCTTTGCTGATCCCGAAGAAACCGACCCCCCTGGGGTCGGCGTCCGGTCGCTGCTTCAAATAAGCCAAAGCAGCGCGGTAATCGGCAACTTCATAGTCCGTTACCCACTGCAAGGGCTGATAATTCGGCTGCACATCGCTCTCGCCTTGCGAGCGCATCTCGAAGCTGAAGACGTCGTAACCCGCGTCCAACAGCGATTGGCCGTAGGGGATACAAGCAAAACGCTTCGAGCCATATTCCAGGCCGAATAGGATTACGCCCTTGCGTACCGGCGCGGTGGTGTGGAGATAGCAGCCACAGAGGGAGAGGCCATTTTCGGTGGGAAACCGGACTTCTTCGGCATCTTCGCGCGGCGAGCCCCAAGGCACGATGAACAGCGGCTTCTCCTCGAAAACGCGCACGACGAAATCCAGATAGCGGCTGCATAAGTGGTAAAAGAACGCCGCTCCCGACAAGCCAATGACGAGCGCCACGAACGCAACTATGCCCAAAAAGAGCCAGAGCCAAAACACGGATGCTACTCCTAGTGGGGAAAACGCTCCTGACGCTCAACCGTCGAATCGGCTCACGACCACGGAGGCGTTTTGGCCGCCAAACCCGAAACTGTTGCTGACCGCATGGCGCACGCGTTTCTCGCGGGCGACGTTGGGGATATAGTCCAGGTCCAATTCTGGATCGGGCTCGTCGTAGTTGATCGTGGGCGGCAGGACGCCGCGCCTGAGAGCCATGATCGTGATGATCAATTCCACGGCGCCGGCAGCGGCAATCAAGTGCCCCAACATACTCTTGCTGCTGCTGATGGGCACCTTGTAAGCAGTCTCGCCAAAAACTTTCTTGATGGCAAGCGTTTCCACGCGGTCGTTGACCTGCGTGCTGGTGCCGTGGGCGTTGATGTAGCCGATGTCCTCAGGGTTGAATGATCCATTCTTGAGCGCCAATTCCAGGCAGGCGATGGCGCCGCGGCCTTCCGGATGACTGTCCGTCATGCGGAAAGCGTCGGCCGTCGTGGCGTAGCCGGTGATTTCGCCGTAGATAGTCGCGCCGCGCTTCTTGGCATGTTCCAGCTCTTCGAGAACGAGCATGCCGGCGCCTTCACCCAAGACGAAGCCGTCACGATTCAACTCGAAGGGGCGCGAGGCTTTGGTCGGGCTCTCATTGCGCGTCGAAAGCGCGGTCAATTTGTTGAAGCCGGTCAACCCGAAAGGATGGATCATGCTGTGCAGCCGCCCGACAACATGACATCGGCATCGCCGAACCGAATGAATTCGGTGGCCTCGCCGATGGCCTGGCTGCTGGCGGCACAAGCAGTCAAGCAGTTGTAATTGGGACCTTCAAGGTCAAAATGAGCAGCCAAATGGGCGGTGGTCGTATGAGGCTCCTGCTCGTATTCGCGGGCCGGATGGAATTGTTCCAAGCCGCCTTTGGCGAACACAGCACCATCCACCGAGGCTTGCTCGGGAATGTAACTCTTCGCCACCAGGCTGATCAGGTGATGAAAGTCCTGAATTCCCTCGCCTGAGCCAAGATAAACCCCGATCCGCGTCCGATCGACCTTCTGGTTGTCGATCAAGCCGGCATCTGCCAGCGCTTGTTGGGCAGCGGCAGCGGCGAAACGGGTATTGGCGCCGCAATTGGCCCAGCGTTCCCCTTCGCCGACATAACTGCCTATGTCGAAATTCCGGACTTGTGCCGCAAACTGCGTCGGGAAACGGCTCGCGTTGAAAATCGTGATCGGCGCGACTCCGCTGCGTCCTTCCACGTTTGCCCTGAAGAGCGTCTCAACGTCGTTGCCCAGAGGCGTTACGACTCCCATTCCGGTAACTACGACACGCTTGCGCATTGGGGTGCCTTCGTTCGTTTAGGTGTTTGCCAGGGCTTTGCCGTTGCGTAACACCACGGCAGCGCACTGCCCCATGTCCGTCAAGCCAAGTTTGACGAAGTATTCACGTTCGATTTTTCGTCCGCCACCGCTGACAACCGTCACCGGACATTCCGGATCGGGCTCCTCATAATTGAGGGTGCCGGGAACGACGTCATGCTGCGTCCCCACCAAGCTGGCGATCATTTCGGTGATGCCGCTGCCGGCGCCCAAGCTGCCGATGTAGCTCTTGGGGGCAAAAACGGGGACCTTATAGGCGCCGAAAGCCGCTTGAATGCCTCGGGCTTCGATGGCATCGGAGCGCGGGGTGCTCAAGCCGTGGGCATTGACGTGATCCACTTGATCGGGAGTGATTCCCGCCTCGCGGAAGCGCGCCCTGAATGACCCGAGTGATCCCGGCGCCGGTTCCTTTGACGTCGAACGCGGAGCTGAAACCCACCATTTCTGCATAAATCGTCGCGCCCCGGTTGCGGGCATGTTCGAGATCTTCCAGGACGATGACGCCGGCGCCTTCGCCCATAACAACGCCGTCGCGGCCGCGGTCAAACGGCCGGCAGGCGGCGGCGGGGGCATCGTTGCGGCGCGAGAGGGGCGTGAAGAGCGTGTGGCGAACGAAGCTCAACGGGTTAAGCTTGCTATCGGCTCCGCCCACCAAGAAAAAGTCGGCAAGATCGCGACCCATGATGCGAAAGGCTTCGCCCAAGGCCAGCAGACTGGCGACGTCGCCTTCGGTAATCGAGTTGTTCGGTCCCTGGGCGTCGTGCAAGATCGAAACGTGGCAAGCGAGCATGTTGGGGAGGTACTTAAGCATCCACAGGGGCGGCATGTTCGCCAATCCCTGAACGCCCCACTTTTCCATATCGACCGTGCCAGGCTGACAGTTCGAACTGACATTGGAAGCAGGCCCGAGTTCGGCCAACTCGCTGGCAATGAGTCCGGCGCCAAATTCGACGCCGAAGCGAGGTTTGTCCAGCTTATCTTTGTCCACGCCCGAATCGTCCATGGCTAGCTTGGCCGCAGCCACAGCGAGCTGGATCGAGCGCGACATCACTTTGAGGCTCTTGCGTTCCTTCTTGTCGATGAATTGTTTGGCTTCGAAATCGCGCACTTCGCCGCCGATGCGCGTGGGAAGAACGCTAACGTCGAACCCGGTGATGGGGCCAATGCCGCTGCGCTGGGCAACCATCCCGTCCCAAAAGGCTTGGGCGGAGTGGCCTAGCGAAGTTACAGCGCCGCAACCGGTGATGACGGCACGCCGCTTGGAAGAAGCCATAACACACCCGATTCAATCGTCAGATCCGCCAGCTTCCGCAACGCGCCTGAAATTAGGCGCACCGCTTGACCGATTTCTTGCCCCATCCTGTGAGTGAATTCACGGGGCCGGCATTCCGTCGCGCTGGGCCGCTACCTTGGCCAATCCCAACAAATGCTTCAATTCGCCGCTAAAAACAAAGTTGTGCTCCCCGAAAAGCTGCTGCGAGCGCGAGCGATCGAGGTGGGCGAAGAAGATTTCCGCTTCGCCGATCAGGGTCTGGTCCACCGTGACGCGGCCCTTTACCGAAGCCCCCTCCGTTCGGAGCTGAAGCATCTCCACATCGTAAACCAGTTGATCCCCTGCAAATGCCTCTCGGCTGAAGCGTGCCCAGGGGATCTTCCCGAGAACCACCTTTTCCCGGAACTGGTTGGCTTCACCAACGAGAATACCACCCGTTTGCGCCAGCCCCTCCAACATCAGGGAAGCGGGCATGACGGGATAACCGGGAAAATGTTCCCGAAAGTGGTCTTCAGCTAGGCTCAGGTTCTTGACGGCCCGAGCCGCTTTGCCACTTTCGAACGACAGAAAACGGTCGATCCAAATCCAGCGCATTTAGTTGTCGCTGGGTTGGGGAAGATTGCCGTTCAACTTTCCCTGAATGTAGCGAGCAATCATGTCGACCGTGAACAGATCGCTGATGGCGTTCACTTCCGGGTTCTTTTCGAAACCGCTGAAGTCGGCAAACGGCATCTTGGTGCGTAGCTCGTCCAGGCCCTTGGTGGTGACCCGGCCGTCCTGAATGAGGTCGGGATCGCCTTGGAAAATCGATTCGGGGAACAACTCGCCGCGCGGAATCTTGATCCCGAATTCACGCTCGAGCCGGAAGACGATGTCCAAAAAGTCGATGGACTCGGCGCCTAGGTCGCCTTGCAAGGTAGCCGAGGGCTTGATTTCATCTTCATCGACGTTGAGCGCTTCCACAAGCGTCGTGGACACCTTCGAATAAATCTCTTCCTGACTTGGCATCGATTCAATCCTCCAAAGAACTCTCAGAACCAGTCGGTCCATAGCCCCCGGCGGGCCCGCCCCGACAATCCCTAAAAACGTTACACTCAAACTCCGGCGGCTCCCAAACTCAACCCGCCGTCAACCGTCAAAACCTGCCCGGTAATGTAGGAGCTATCTTCGCTCGCCAAGAACACCGCCACGCGGGCGATATCCTCGGGCTTACCGAACCGGCGCATCGGAATGAACTTCTTGATCAAGTCACCAGCCTTGTTGCGAACCGCCTGGCTCATGTCGGTTTCGATGAAACCTGGAGCAATGGCGTTTACCGTAACTCCGCGGCTGGCCAGCTCTACCGCCAAGGCTCGCGTAAAGGCGTTGATGGCGCCCTTGCTGGCGGCATAATTCGTTTGGCCGGGATTTACGTGATCGGCCGCCACGCTGGACACATTGATGATCCGGCCATGCCGCTGTCTCATGAACGTATAGGCAACCGCTTTGCAGAAACTGAACGTTCCACCCAGGTTCGTTTGCAAAACGCTGTGCCAAGCTTCCGGTTCCATGCGTACAAACAGATCGTCCCGCACGATACCGGCGTTATTCACCAGGATGTCGATCCGGCCCCACTCCTTCTCGAGCCGATCTGCACATTGCTGGCCGGCTTCCGGCCCCGCAACATCGGCTTGCAGCCCCAAGGCGGTTCCCCCCGCTTTGGCAATCTCCCCAACGAGTGCGTCCGCAGCAGCTTGGTTGCCGCGATACACGAATGCAACCTTTGCCGCCTTCGGCCGCGAATGCCTGGACAATCCCCCGTCCGATACCGCGGCTGCCGCCCGTCACCAGGGCTACCTGATCCTTGAGTTTCATGGCGAGTGCAAGCCTCTCGTCAAATCGCAGTTCCCGGCCCACGTCGCCAATAACAGTCCGGCATGGCGGCGGAGATCCAGGATCAATTCCTCGTCGGTGGCAGCCAAGGAGGGGTGGCGGTCTCTAAGATTGTATCGTCCCAGGACGAACCGGGCCGCTACTGTCGATTGCCCTGCTACTTCACCTTTGCCTTTGAACGTCGAATTCGAGTCATCCTGTTCGGCCAATTCCACGCAGATTTGCATCTGCTTGCCCGGCTCCATGAACGCGCCGTACTTAACGTTTTTCACTTCTCGAAGCACTATGACGCTGTGCGAGTACTGTTCGGTCAAACGGATCAACCAGCTCCCGGCCTCCACGAGCGTCTGCAGCATCATGACACCGGGCATTACGGGGAAGCCCGGAAAGTGGTCCGCCAGATATTCCTCTCCCAACGCCAAGTTTTTGTAAGCCCGTAGCATCTTGCCGGGCTGCAGTTCGGTTATTCTGTCGATCAAGTGGAAACGCATAAACGCGCCAATAACCTAACTATGTTCGCCGTATCATCTTCAGCATTATTCGCAGGTAAAAAGAGGCAGTATACCGGGACGAGAAAAGACCGGCAACCCCTAAAGCACACTCCCGAAAAAGAGAAGTTAGCGGACGCTAGTTTATCATCGGTCCGTTTTTCTACGCTTCATCAATTGCATTGCGCCTGCGACACACAGATTACTATCGTTACAGCCAGGTGAATGTTTAGCAATTCGGGTAGTTTGCAAAAGAGAGGTAATTTGACGATTGCGGTCTGTTTGCATCGAGAGAATGGATTCTAAGGAGAAGAATGCGGCGTTCGTTAAATATCGGCCAAACTGGGTTCGGGACTTGCTTAATTTGCTGGGTCCGGCCTTGTCACAACTAGACTCGTGCCTATAATTTCGGCTTCTCTAGTATCTTAGTCGCAATCGTTTAGTTGGGTGGAGGTTGTGGATGGCAACTCGACGTAGGGGGAGCGGTCGTCGGAAGGTAGGTCGCAAGAGCGGCGCATGCGTGCGAAGATTCGACACCGCAAAGGTTAACCCCTAAGAGGCCGTGCGTCCTCTCTAAATCATTCGGGACGGCGGCAAGGTCGAGTCCTGTCTTTCAATCCGGTTCATCCGCCCAGTCATGCGGCTTCAGGTAGTGTGCGCTTAGTTCCGCTTCAGCGGAGCCGGGTGGCGCGGCGTAGTCATATTCCCAGCGCACCACCGGCGGCAGCGACATCAAAATCGATTCCACGCGCCCACCTGTCTTCAAACCGAACAACGTACCGCGATCGTAAATCAAGTTGAATTCGACGTATCGTCCCCGGCGATATTCCTGGAACGCTCGCTGCTGCGCGCCGAAGGGGATCGCTAAACGGCGCTCGACGATCGGCACGTAGGCAGGCAAGAAACTTTCCCCTGCCTCACGCACGAAGGCAAAATTGCGCGTCCAATCTCCTTCCAGATAATCGAAGAATATGCCCCCCACTCCGCGCGGCTCGTTCCGGTGCGGAAGAAAAAAGTAGGTGTCGCAAGCCTTTTTGAATTTGGCGTAGTCGGCTGAAGGCCGATGCCTGTCGCAGACTTGCTTCCAAGTCCGGTGAAAGTGAATGACATCTTCTCGAAAGGGATAATAGGGAGTCAGGTCGGCCCCACCACCGAACCATTCGCGATCCCCCTTTGTCAAAAAACGAAAATTCATGTGGACCGTCGGCACGAACGGATTCCACGGATGGAGCACCACCGAGATGCCGGTGGCGGTGAAGGCCGTGCCGCTCCCCGGGACATGGGCGGCAAACTCCGGGGACATGTTGCCAAAAACGTCGGAAAAGTTTACCCCCGCCTTCTCGAACACCCCACCTTCCGCAAGCACGCGGGTCCGGCCGCCGCCGCCTTCCTCTCTTACCCAGTTATCCTCGCGGAATTGAGCTTTCTGATCGAGCCGCTCCAGTTCCCCACAGATTTTGTCCTGAAGATTCCGAAGGTAATGGATAGCGGCTTGTCGGCGTTCATCGGTTGTATTCATAGTCGGTATCGCGCTGCCGCCCAAAGCCGTGAACGGCTCTGCACGACGCCTGTCAATGCCGGCGGCCCATCGTGGCGGTCGAGGAGGGAGCCTCGTGGCCGAGAGTTCCAGCAATCTGGTGATCGAAACGAATAAGCTCACCAAAATCTACCAGAACCGCCAGATTGCTATCAATGATGTGACTCTCAAAATCGAACCCGGGTGGGTCCTGGGGTTGCTCGGGCCCAACGGTGCGGGCAAGACCACCTTCGTGCGCCTCATGCTCGGCCTGCACCGGCCGACTGCCGGCTGGGTCAAAGTATTCGGCCGCACCATGACGCCCAACGCCGCGGATCTGCGCCGCCGGATCGGCTATATCCCGACCAATCCCCAGTTTCCTCGCGGCATGACGCCGATCACTTATCTCGATTACGTGGCCCGGCTTTTCGGCTTGCCGGCGAGCGTGCGTAAGCCGCGGCTGGCGTCGCTCATCCGCGCCGTCGATTTGCTGCCCGCTTCCGGGGAACCCATCGCCGGCTTTTCCAACGGCATGACTTCGCGCTTGGCGGTGGCAGCCAGCCTTATCAATGAGCCCGACCTGCTCATCTGGGACGAGCCGACGCATGGCCTGGATATCGAGGCCCGGCGCAGCATGCTGGAGCTCATCAAGACGCTGAGCCGGGAAAAAACGCTGATCGTTTCGAGCCATAACCTGAGCGATATCGACGAAGTTTGCAATCACGCGGCTGTGCTCAGTCGCGGCCAGCTGATTTATTCGGGCTCATTGCAAGACCTCAAGGGCCGGATGCGTCGGAACCATTACGAGCTGGATCTCGAGGGAGATCAAAAGGCAGTCTCCAAGGCACTGCAAGCCATCAAGGGCATGCAGGAATTCAAGAACGTGCAGCCTGCGCGGTCGCCGGCTCGAACTTCGGCTCAACGACGATTCCACGAATTCGTCCGCCCTGGCCAACATTTTCATGACGCTGGCGGATGGCAAAGTGAACGTCATCAGCATCCGCAGCGTCGGCCAACAAACCGAGCAGGCCTTCCTCGACCTGGTCGAGAAGGAAGAATCGAAGGGCTTCACACGGGCCTATCAATTTGGCGAAGCGGCCTGAGCATTGAGGAATAGACCGTGAACGAAATGGACAGCGGCAAGACCGGGCAGATTCGCCGCCTGGCTGCCTTATTGGGCCGTTTTGCAAGCCGACATTCGCCAAACCATGCGCAGCTGGGTCTACCGCATGTGGGTGCTGGCTTCGGTGCTTTTTGCCGTCGGCTATTTCCTCTATCGCCTGGGCGTTTACAAAGAAGCCGGGATGATTCAGGACGCGAGTAAGCTGATGAGCGATCTGCTGCGCTGGAGCGTCTACGGCAGCACTACCTTGATCATTGTCCTCACGGCGGGGTGCATTTCCTCCGAGCGAGGCACCCTGGCCGATTCGGTGCTCAGCCGCGGCATTAGCCGGTTTCAGTACTTCCTGGGCAAATGGCATTCGCGTTTGACCACCGTGCTGGGAACCTATTTGATTCTCGGGATCGTCGCCATCGCGGGCAGTTTCTGCCTGCTCCACGAAGACCTATCGATGGGCGGCTGCATCGTTGCTTTGACGACCGTAGGGGCTTTGCTCGCCGCCGTGGTGACCGGCGGCGTGGCCGCGAGCGCGATCTTCAACAGCACGGTGGGCGCCATCGCTGTCTTGTGGATCTCGCTCTACGGCTGCGGCTTTCTGTTATCGCTGATGCCAGCCGGCTATCCTTCGCCCCAGCGGGCCTTGAACAACCTGCCTTTGATCCTGCAGGGCGAATACAGCATGGAGCACTTTGCCAGATTGCTCCGCTGGGCAGCCATCGCCTGTCTGGGCATGGGCGCCGCTGGGATGGCTTACTTCGCCAGGCGGGATGTCTAGGACAATTTAACGGGACAGGTCTCTTTTAAAAGAGACCTGTCCCGTTAAATTGTCTCCGAAACATACTTGTTTTTTCGCAATTCAATCTTCTTGTAACCTTTTCCAATCGAACTTCTGGCCTACCTGTTTTTTCCATCGTTCGCGCTGTTTCTCCGTTAAGGCGGCCAGGATTTTCTCGTCGAGTTCTCGCGCAAGGCCGCTAACCTTTGCCTCATCTGCAGGAGACGTCTTCTGGAATAGCGAGTTAATAGAACTTGTTGCCTTATCAGAATCATTATGAACCAAGCCGGCGATCTTTTTTCGCTGGTCGGCTTTGAGCTCGAACCGAGCTGCATAAAAGTCAAGACGGAGCACCATGGGGCCAGCGAGTTGGCAAGCTACCTCCTGAAAACGAACAAAATGCTGCTTATCGAGATATAAGGCCATCAAGGCCAGCGCCTCCTCCTCTGCTGCTTCGTCGACCCTGTCATAGTCCCATTCTTTGATGGCGCTAATCTTGCCCAATGCCTTATCCAGCTCCTTCTGTCCAGCCATCCAGATACGGATTTCCTGGCCCGCATGGAGGTTGAATTCGGCCGAAAGAAATTCGCCTGCTTTTTTCGGCAAATTAATGCCAGATTGACTCGGTGGCTCCGCAGCAAAGAGAAACAATTCCAACTGAGAATGGACAGATGTGCCAAAGTAAGGACAGCGTAGCTCCGACCGTGAGCCCAGTGCTGCTGGCCTAACTTCTGATGGTTCTTGCGCTGAGCAAACCGTCAATGGCAGGCAAAAGATACAGCTCAGCCCAAGCACTTTGGAGATCGATCTTCCCATCCCTTGCTCCTTGCTCGTGGATTCCATCCGCCGGCCCGATTTCTCCCAGGAGACTATACTCCCGGTGGTGCGGGCACGAAACGCCAACTGGGCGGCTGATCCCCGTCCAGACCCGCCTTGACAGATCTGCATGCCTTTTATTATCCAGCCTCCCCATCTTCCGCCGATTGGTTTCACGAGGCGTATCATGAGCCGACTGACTGCCAGATTATGGCTTGGCCTTTCTCTCATGATGTACGCTGTCGGTTGTCAAGGCGAGGTAATCAATTTACAAAGCCCGCCCTTCGCCGCGGCAGAAATAGATAATTCAGGAACGACTGTTCTTTCATCGCTTATGCGCGGAATCGTCAATCTGCCCAACATACGAAATTCCTTTCGGAACCTCGGACTGTTCGCCAATCATCGGCAGCATCAACAACCCCGCGGACCTCACTTTTCTCATAACGTTGGAGTATCTATTTGAAGGTCAAGAAATCGGCCGGATGACGACGCTGGCGGAGTTGAGCGACCGATGAGAATCGTTTGGGGGATGAGCTGCTTCGCGAAAACCATAGTAAACCAAATCCAGTCAAGACCGACCGTTCAATCGATGTGACAACACAACCTCGGTTTCTGCTTCTTTTCGCCGCTTATTGCACTCCCAACCCAAAAGATTCAACAATTCTTGTGCCAGTGCTGCGCGCGGCCTTGGCGGATCCGTCAGCGGGAACCAAGGCTCTGGCCGCGGTGGGATTAGGAAAGCTGGGGCCAACCGCGCAGATGCTTTGCCGGATTTGAATGTGGCACTGAAAAACGGCAATCCGGTGGTCCGCTGCTACGCAGCGCGTGCAACTTGGCTTATTACGGGGAATGCTCAACCGGCGGTTTCGCTTCTGGCCGAAGAGCTCAAAAGCCACTATCGAGACGTGCCAGAGCTGGCCGCTCTTCTATTGGGACGCATCGGGCCCTCGGCGGCCCCGGCTGTTACGAGCTTATGCGATGCGGCCCAACGAGATTCGCTGGATACTCGAGCTCAGGCTTTCTTTGCTCTTGGCAAGATCGGAAAACAAGCGTCTGCTGCAATTCCTTTCCTCTGCGCGGCCTTGCGTGATCCCAGAAATCGGGAAGAAGTCAGCAAAGCTCACATAGCAAGCGAAGGAAGCCCAGCGCCCAACCGCGCTCGGGTCAGTCATTCGCCGCTATAGCGCTTGGCCAAATTGCCTCGGCGAGCGGCGATGCAGAGCTGACGCTTGTGGCACAGAAATCACTCAAGACATTCCAGAGAGAATCGTGGATGGGCAGCACCGACAGACACGCGGCAGACGAGGCGCTGCGTATGTTGGGGCAATAGTCTCTCGGACAGCCCATCTCTCGGTCGCGACGCAGAGCGTCGGCACGCGCGTTCCCACGGCGGACCGTGGGAACGAGTAAGGGGGGATGGATTTCCTAGCGCAATTTCAAGCTTGGGCAACTTGCTCCACTTCTGGAATGCCCCTCAGTGGCCATCACGCTCCGCGTGATGAATCGATCACTTCACGTTTACCGCGTCAACCTACGACGCGCAGGGCGTGAGGAATCATCACGCGGAGCGTGATGGCCACTGACCTACGGATTCATCACGCGGAGCGTGATGGCCACTGACTGGACGCACCCCAAACACGCGCATCGTATAGAATCTGGAGTGACGCCCCGTTTGGACAATCAACTTCTGAGAAACCCAACGCGATCATGACGGACCGAACGCGAGCTTCCTCGCAGACTCCCCGTGCCAAAATTACCTCCGAGGGCCTGCGCGAAGCTTTGCGGCTGTTCGCCTATTTGCTCCCCTATCGGTGGAAATTCATTGCCGCCCTGGGCTGCTTGTTTTGCTCCAGCATGCTGGGTCTCGCCTTCCCCTATTTTACCGGCAGATTGATCGATAGTGCCCAACGCAGTTTGGGCTCGGCCCCTGGCGCTTCGGCTTGGCCGCTGGCGACTCTGAACATTAACACCATCGCTCTCATGCTGTTAGCGGTGTTGGCGGTACAGGCGATCAGCACGTTTTGCCATACCTACTGGCTGGCCCAGGTGGGCGAACGAGCGTTAGCGGACATGCGTCGCGACACCTATGCCCGCCTGATCCGCCTGCCGATGGGGTTTTTCGCCAACCGCCGCGTCGGCGAGCTCACTAGCCGGCTGGCTGCCGATCTTTCGCAAATTCAAAGCACGCTGACGGGATCGATCCCGCAGTTTCTTCGTCAATCGATTTTGGTGATCGGCGGCATCACGCTCATTGCCTTTACTTCGGGCCGCTTGACGCTCGTGATGTTGTCGTCGTTTCCGATTCTCATGGGCGTGGCCGTCGCCTTTGGCCGAGCGGTGCGCGGCATCTCGCGCGAAGCTCAGGACAAACTGGCCGACACCAATGTAATCGTCGAGGAAACGCTGCAAGGCATCGCCAGCGTAAAAGCGTTCGCCAATGAAGGGCATGAAACGAAACGTTATCGAGGCGGCATCGATGCCTTTGTGGCAGCCGTTCTGCGCGGCGCCCGCTATCGCGGTGCGTTCGGGGCCTTTGTCACATTCGCCCTCTTTGGCGCCATCGTGTTGGTGATGTGGTACGGGGCCAGGCTTGTCGAAGAGGGCGCGTTGACCTTTGGCGGTTTGACGCAATTCCTCCTCTACACCATGTACGTCGGCGGAGCCGTTGGGCAGTTCGCCGAGCTCTACACACAACTGCAGCAAACCGTGGGCGCGACCCAACGCGTGCGTGAGTTGTTGTCGGAACAGGCCGAGAATGTGGACGCTCCAGCCGTCGAAGTCGGAGAAGTGTTGGCCGGTCGCAACGGCAGCCCGCCGCGTTTCTCCGGCGACTTCGCTTTCGAGAATGTGACCTTCGCTTATCCCTCGCGCTGAAGTCACCGTGTTGCGGAATCTTTCGTTGGCCGCGAGTTCCGGCCAGCGAATCGCCTTGGTCGGGCCGAGCGGCGCGGGCAAATCCACTATTGTCTCCCTCCTCCTGCGCTTCTACGATCCCGATTCCGGCCGACTTGTCATTTCCGGACGCGACGCTCGCGACTATCCTTTGCACGAGTTGCGTAAGCACATGGCGATCGTGCCCCAGGACGTGTTGCTGTTCGGCGGAACCATCGCGGAGAACATTGCCTATGGCCGTCCGGGCGCTGCGCCAGGACGAAATCGAGGATGCGGCTCGCAAAGCCAACGCGCATCTTTTCATCGCTGGATTTCCCGAAGGCTATCAAACGGTGGTCGGCGAACGGGGCGTCAAACTTTCCGGCGGCCAAAGACAACGGGTAGCCATTGCCCGAGCCATTCTGCGAAATCCCGCCATCCTCATTCTCGACGAAGCCACCAGCTCACTCGATTCCGAGAGCGAAAGCCTGGTGCAGCAAGCGTTGGAGGGGCTTATGCAAGACCGCACATCGGTCATCATCGCCCACCGCTTGTCGACTGTTCGGAAAGCGGATTGCATCTACGTCATCAAAGACGGAGAAACCGTGGAAGCAGGCACGCACGCCGAGCTGGTAGCTCGGCCCGATGGCGTTTATCGCAATCTGTCGCAGTTGCAGTTCGATATTGCATAAGAGCGCGCCTGCCGCCTCACGAAGCTTGTGCCAATCCTACAGCCGAGGCTTCAGGTGGCTGGCAAAGAACGCCAGCATAGCCTTCTCGGCCTTATCTGCGTCCGCCGCCTTTGAATCCATGGCCGGCGCCTTGCAGCGTCAGAAGTTCAGCCTCCACGCCGGCGGCCTTGAGCTTATCGACTAGCCAAACCGCCTGTTCGTGATTCACATACTTGTCGTCCGTGCCATGGATGCAGAGAGTTGGAGCCGCATCCGGCGTTACCCAATAGAGCGGACTCGCCATGATATGCTTTTGCCGAGCCTGATCCAGATTGCCTCCTAACCACAACGGAAGAACTTCGGCAGCATCGACGCTTTTGCCATAGGATTTGGTGAAGTCGCTCGGACCATAATAATTGACGACGCAGGCCACCTTGCTCGATTGCTCGGGATTGCCGCCATCTCCCTCGAACTGTTTCGCGTCCCCGGTTACGCCGAGGAACTGGGCGAGATGCCCACCGGCTGAGCCGCCCGTGACCCCGATCCGCTCGGGGTCGATCGAGTATTTCTTGGCGTTCGCTCGCAGCCAACGGACCGCCGCTTTCACGTCATAAATCGCTGCTGGGAATTGGAATTTCGGCGCCAGTCGATAGGTGACCGTTACCGCGACATACCCCTGTTGTGCCAGCCGAAGGCACAGTCCGTCATAGCCTTGGCGCGTGCCGGCGCGGAAGCCGCCGCCATGAATGCATAAGATGGCCGGGAAAGGACCGGAACCTGTCTTCGGCCGGGCCATATCGAGCTGAAGATGCTGACCATCGGGGTTGGAATATTCGATATTCGGCTCAAAGATGACATTCTCCGGCACGGAGAGTTTCGCGGGATTCTGGGCTTCCGCGAATCCGGAATTAAGCAAGAACATCACTGAGGCGATGACCGAAAGAGCAAATTGATTCCCGAAGCTGTTTTTCAATTGAGCCATTATCGATATCCTCGTTGCAGACGCCAGGTAACCCGAGCATGATCCGTCTCGAGCGTACTCCGGCAGCCTGCCAATTGCTATCCACTAGCGCTTGAATCTATCTCTCAGTTCGATGAAAAGCGATTCCTTCTCCGCTGAAATCGGGCCGCCGAAGTTGAGGAAAATCTTGCATGCGGCGGCACCGTTTGATCGAAGAACTGGAAGCTGCGCGTAGCAGTTCCGTCCATGTGGCCGGGCTTCTCCACGGCGAAGGCAGCGGCCAATTGTTTCCAGCGAATATGCATGTCGAGCGAATCGGTCTGAACGTTGAAGAATGCACCGGACGTGCTGAAGCCGCCGAAGGTTCCATCAGCTTCAATCGTCGTCGCTCCATTAGATACCAGCACGCGGACCGAACCGAATGCCTCGAAGCTTCGAATCAATTCCTCCCAGCGGCTGATGTCCAAATCTACGACGCGATCGGGGGGAAAGGCTCGGATGACTTCGACCTCCGGCACGCCCAGATCGAGTGCCAGTTGCAACGTCATTTTCCGAGGGTTCTCCGCCACTGCCGCACGGATGCGATCGCTCGTTTGCATGACAGTCTCCAAGATTCCGGGCGCTTGCCAAACTTACGCCTCGACGCTCGTCGAACTCAGCGCCCTCTGAAGCGGGCAGCCTTGCGGGGCCGGCTCTCCTCGGCGATAGCGATCCAGCAGTTCGCGAGATCGTTGTGCAAGCATCCGGCGCACCTCGCGGCGTTCCCCTTTGACTCGCGGAATTGCGAGGCTGTCGTAGCCGGTCGTCTGGTGACGCATCCAGGCGATTATGGCAGCTTCGGCCCTCTGTTCGACCGGAATGCGTTTCGTTCGGGCAACGGTCCCACTGCCCACCGGCGTGGCATGCTCCGTGACGGCTCGCGCCAGGCGATTGGCGAGGTCCACATAGCGGGGATGGAAGTCGAGGAAAGCCACCACCGCAGCGCCGAAATCTTCAACGTACTCGGCCTGCGCCTTCTCCCGGCGGCGACCATCGGCTTCTCTGCGCTTGGCGAACGCTTCGGTGGACCGTTCTGCCGCCAGTTCTGCACGAATTCGCTCGATGGTTGCCGTGGGCGCCCAAATGCCCCGAGAAAAGACCTTGCGGCCCCGCTTTTCAGCGACGACCCAATGATCTCCGGCGACTTTCACCCGGCGGGTCAAGGCGGCGTCACCTGGCGGGAGCAGAATCCAGCCTGCAGGTGCGGTCAGGACTTGGCCACTGGGAGAACGGACGGTATTCGGAGTGGGGCCTGGGGAATATGTTGCCTCGCCCATTTCTCAGTTACTCGCACCTAGTCGAAGAAAGAAGGTACCCATCTTTCGATACTCCGAAAAGCGTGAGCCGCGTCACACCTTGAAGATCACAATTTTCACGAGCAATGGAGCGTCAATTTTGCTTAGTTCATCGAGCATAATCGTTCTTGCTTGGCCCTGGTCAAAGCCTCCTGACCCGGATCCGATCAGCGGAAACGCAATCGACTGGAATCCCCGTTCGTGCACAACTGGACAGCATTTCGCACCGAGCCCCGAATCGAGCGCTCCGATGCCCTCCAGAGCAGATTGATCCCAGCAACATGAATTATGGCTTTATACGGCAGTCTACCTGCCGAAGTGAGCACGACCCCACCAAGCGGAATGGCGCCATGCCTGGAAAGTTCCTTGAAGGGCGCCGTTCCACCGCGACGCTTTATAGCTCCGGAGACTCCTTGAGGCAGAAGGAGCCACCAAGGGATAATATTGCGATTCCAAGCGTTGACGATCACTTCGACCGGTTGATCGAGTAGATCGCCTTCGACCACGTCGATGGTGAGTGGCTTGCCATGGGGATTCATTGATGCACTCAATAATCTCCCGTCCCTCGTTTCGACCACCAGGGCAGCGAGATCCCTCCGTCGATCATGAGGGTGCTGCCGGTGATGTAGGCCGAGTCTGGGTCGACCAGGAACACGATGCCGCGGGCGATTTCACTTGGTTGAGCCAGCCGGCCTAGCGGCAATCCTTCTCCGGCTTTCTGGATTACGGCATCCGAAAAGAATTTCCGCTCGCCCGCGGTGTCCGTCCAGCCGGGGTAGATGATGTTGACGCGGATTCCCGCGGGAGCCAATTCCAGAGCGGCCGTTCGGGCCATCTGATCGATGGCTGCTTTGGCCATGTTGTAAGCCATGCAAGCACGGTGGGCGATGCGGGCCTGACCCGAGCTAACCAGCACGGCGTTGCCGCCCCGGCCCTGTTTCATCATCTGGCGCGCCGAGGCCCGTAATCCGTAAAAGGCGCCCCACATGGTCACGTCGATCGTGCACCGAAATCCCTCCATGTTGGCCGTCAGAAACGGCTCGCGATCGCTGTAGACAGCCGACGACACGAAAATATCCAGGTGTCCTAGTTCCTTAGCAATGCCCGCAACCATCTCCTCCACTGCGTCCTGTTGAGCAACATCCACCTTGAACAGAAGACAGCGGCGGCCCAATCTCTCGATTTTCTTGGCCAGTTTTTCGGCTTCCTCGGGCAACGTCCAATAATTCAGGCCAACGTCCGCCCCCTGTTCCGCCAAGGCCCAGGCGGTGGCATGGCCGATACCCGATGATGCCCCGGTAACCAGTGCAACTTGTCCCGCCAGTTTCATGAATGTCCTTCACACGGTATGCTGAGGTTGCCCGAGGACGATCGTATCACGCATCCACCTAGGCTAGAAGCCTGTTGCATCCTGGCAATTCCCAACTCATGAACTCGCGGAACCGCTTTGGATCTGGCCACGCTCCGTCTATATCCACATCCCCTTTTGCGCTCACCATTGCGGCTACTGCGATTTCGCCGTCGCCATAGGTCACGACGACCTCATGGACGCTTATCTGGAAGCGCTGGGAATCGAGATGGCCGGCATGGGGACCCGGCCCGTTGTCGACACTATTTTTGTCGGCGGCGGAACGCCCAGTCACTTGCCGCTCGAGCAACTCGAGAAGCTATTGCGTCTGATTGCAGAGCGTTTCGAGCCGGCGCCGGCGCGGAGTTTTCCACCGAGGCCAATCCCGATTCTCTGACTGCCTCGAAACTCGATCTTCTCATGCGATTTGGCGTAACCCGCATCAGTTTGGGGGCACAGTCATTTCATGAAGCTACGCTGCGCACCCTGGAGCGCCAGCATGATCGTCAGGCTGTGGCTACCGCTGTCGGCGAAGTGAAATCGCGCGGGCTGCAATTGTCGCTGGATCTTATTTTCGGCGTTCCCGGACAATCGTTGGGCAATTGGCAGGCGGACCTGGAAGCGGGCTTGGCACTCGGGACCGATCATATTTCGACCTACGGCCTGACCTTCGAAAAAGGGACGCGCTTATGGCATCAAAAGAAGCAAGGTTTGATTCGGCCGCTTGCCGAGAGTGACGAGCTGGCGATGTACAGCAGTGCGATCGACCGTTTGGAAGCCGCCGGTTTCGAACAGTACGAGATTTCGAGTTTCGCCAAGCCGGGGCACCGTTGTCGCCACAATCAGGCTTATTGGGCCAATCACGCCCATTTTGGATTCGGCATGGGGGCGGCACATTATGTTCGCGGGCGGCGCGAGTTGAATACGCGCAGCCTCACCGAGTATGTGGAACGCATCAAAGCGGGCCGCACGGCGGTAATCCAATCGGAAGAACTCGAGCCCCGGGAGCGAGCACTGGAAACGCTAGCGGTTCAATTGAGGCGCTGCGAAGGCGTTCAAGCCGCGGCGTTCTGGGATCAGACGGGATTCACGCTAGCTGGATGTCGCCGGCCCAACGCGATTTCGTTTGCAGGAGCTGAACCTCCTGCACCTAGACGAAGACGGCATCCGCCTGACTCGCGAAGGCAAGTACGTAGCGGATGCCGTTATTGAGGAATTCATGAAGGGCGAACCTCATATTGCTTGAACGAAAGCAAAAATCGCAGCATCTGCGTCAGCTTGCTGAGAATTGCCAATCACCGACCCCTGCCGGCTCGTCCGGCAGGTGAAGGAGTTCGCAGCTAAATCACCGTGCGCGATTTCGCAGTACAAATTCTCACGGCAAGGACGATCCGATCTTTAGCGAGCCTCCCACGTTAGTGGGGGGAGGAAACGGTATTCTCCCCCCACTAACGTGGGAGGCTCGCTAGAGATGCCCACATGGATGCAATCTTGATTCTTGAAGTGTTGCTGCTGAATCGCGGCACGATGATTTTGAAAGATCAGGCGTTTTGGTATCGACCCCTGCCGGGCAAGCCGGCAGGGGTCGTCATGCATGAGAAGCTTGGTCTTTAAGCAGCAGAACCTCGCTAAAACTTAAACTCCACCCCAAAGTTGACTCCCTGAGCCCAGAAGTCGCTGCGTTTCATCAGCACGCTGGGGTACGAGGCGGGGGGCATCAACATCGCCGGCATCGGGCTGCCGCCGGTGAGGAAGCTGGCGATCGGAACCTGACGCAAATCGACGCGGGTGTCGATCTGGTCGCCGGGGCGGACCACATCGCTCAGATACATGTACGAATAACCAACGAACAGCCGGCAGTGTTGCGTGGCTTGGAAGCCGAGCTTGAGGCCGCCCTCTGGTATGAAGGCCAGGCGGTTGCGATCGTAGGTGCCCATGTTGCTAGGCAAGGCCAAGAAGCCGCCCGGAGCGGCCATGCCGATGCTCGGGAAAGCCGTCGACCCGTCGATGCGAACGCTCTCGTTCATATCGCCCAAGGCGATTTTGCCGATGAGATCGAGCGACCAGCGCCCGCGTTTGAATCCCATATCCAGCCCGACCTGGCCGCCGTAGAAATTGTTGGTCGTTTCGAAACTGTCGTGAACCATCACCGGGCCGCCCGGGTTGGACATCGAGGCCAATTCGTCCAGGTTCTCCCGAACGTCGAGCGATTCGTTCAAGTTGACGTAGCGAAAACCGCCGATGACATCGATCCGCCAGCAGCAATTGCGCCACAGGTTGGAGCGAAGATTGAGTTCCGTCCCATACAGCTCGCTAGTCGTGTGCACATTGACTGAGCCGGCGACGACGCCCGGATAGGCGACGAGTTCCGAAAGCTGCCCGGGGAGAGGAGCGATGAGGCTGGTGGGAACGTTGGTGAACGGCCGAGCCAGGATGGGAGTCCCCGTGGAAGCAAGGTCGAAGTTGGTGCCGCGCTGGCCCAAGAAGAAGGAGGAACTTTCGATGCCTAGGCATTGATCGTCGCAAAGCCACATGCCGAACGTGAAGCGTGCGCCCGAGCGAAGCCCCTCGAATAGAGAGCCATTGTCTGGTGGGAAGAGGGTAGAAGCGGGCGGCAGCACGCCTGCCGCCGATTGGGGTGTGCCGGGCGGACTCGTGGTGACTAGCGCAGGGATCCGCGGGTTCTTCACGTTCCAGAGCAGATATTCAGCGCTGGCCCAAAAACGGCTAGGCGGATTGCCATAGTCGGTGCAGCCGCCCTCGAAGAAGGGCAGCAAGTGCCGCTTGGCTTGTTCACAAGCGTCGCAGGTGTCTTCGCACGTTCCAGCCGCCGGCCCTGCGAAGCCGACGACGCCACCCTGAACGATCGTTGGTCCGTCAACAGCCCCGGGCGGCACATTATAGATGGGGCCCGAAGACGTCGCCGGCAAGGGTTCGGAGCTCAGACCAGAGGTACCGCCGCCATAGGCGGGCGTGGAGGCGATGGCGGGTAATGGCGCTGCCGGCAGCGGGGCGGTCTGGGAGGCGCCGACGCGTGGCATCGGTCCCAGGTCCGCGCCAGGATCGGAAGTCAGGTTGGACGAATTGTCGATGATTGTGCTCCGCGGCAACGGCAGCGGCTGCACCGCCTGTGGGCGGTCCGCGAAGATTCCGCCGGACTGAGGCAGGAGCGGGCTGTAGATGACCGGTTGCACGTTGCGATCGACCAGCGGCGCGCACAGGCTTCACTGGGCGCTCTTGGGATCGAGTGGCACAGGCTTTCCCAGCCTCACGACCGGTTTTCCGAGCGTTACGACCGGGCCCGGGGGCGGCGTGACCGGCTCCGCCGGGAGTTGTCCCGCACTGAGCCATAGGAGGCTCAAGCTTCCTGCCAGTAACCCGTTCATGCGATTCCCCTTGTTCGAGCGCCGGCGCCTTGGCAATCGTTGGTATTCTTCGGTGGCGAAAAGGAGCGCCAGGCAATCCTTAACTTCGGCAGCGGCAAATTCGCCAAGTCACCTATTTGCCGGTTCATACGCCCTTCGCCGCGCTTCCCAGCACGGATGGTCCGAATGACCCTCAGCCTCTGCCATGCTTGCCACGCGCTGTTCCGGCACGCCTCGGCATGAGAAGACCCGGCGCCGTCGACCTCAGAAGTGGGAACGATCGCTAGCCGTTAGGGGTAAAGTTTGCCCAGCTTTGCCCTTTTCGCGAGGTTTTAGGGCCTGGGCTTTACAGACTCGAACGCTACGGTTATGCGTCATTTCCCCCCAAATAGACTTTGCTGCCAAATCAGAATCTAGGGGGCCGTTGTTGAGACGCGCATGGCTTTGTCGAAACTTAGCCTTCGGATTGCACTGTGCCTGGCTTGTCTGCCAGCCCTTGCCGGGTCGGCGCGCGCCGCGGAGGTCCCTCCGTGGCTGCCACGTTACGATTTGGACATTCACCTCGACGTAGAAAATGCCAAGGTTCACGTTCGTCAGTTCGTCACCTGGAAAAATCATCATCAACGTCCGGCCGCGGATCTGATCTTCAACGCCCACGCTCATTACGCCATCCCGCCCGATGAAGTCGGTTTTGGCACCAAGACGCTCGAATTGCTGCGCATGTCGCCGCATGAGGGCTTGGACCTCGAGGGGCCGGCACTGGAAGTCGAACGTGTGCTTGTGGAGGGGCAAGTAAAGCAGTTCGGCTACTTGAAAGAGAATCCCACCGCGCTTCGAATCGAACTGGGCAACATGGTGGGACCGGGCGATTCCGTTGTCGTGGAGCTCGACTATTCAGTCCGCTTGCCGGCCAAACAGGGGCGCTGGGGCCAGTGGGAGGGCGTCACGTTCCTTTGCAACTGGGTTCCCGTGTTGGCGGTGTACGACGAAGCGGGCTGGCATCACGTTCCCTTTATCCCTTGGCATCAGCCCTTCTTCAATGAAGCAGGGCTCTACTCCGCCAAGCTGCATGTCGCCGAAGATCAGAAGATTGCCTGCAGTTTGCCGATCGTGCGCGAACTTCCCAAGGAAGCGGGCATGAAGGAAGTGGAGTTCGCGCCTCAATATCTGCGCGATTTTCGCCCTCTTGGCAAGCGCGGTATCAAGTTATCGAAGCCAAGGCAGGCGAAGTGACGATCCGTTGCCTGGCTCTGCCGGAGCATGGGTTTTACGCCGAAAAGATGGTCCAGTGGGTCGGCGAAGCGTTGCCCGTTTACACGCGCTGGTTCGGCCCTTTCCCCTACAAGCACTTTACGATCGTGGAATCGTTTTTCGGCTGGACGGGCAACGAATGCGGCGACTTGATCATGATCGCCAATCGCGTGTTCGACATGCCCCACGCGGCCGCTCCCTACGTGGAATGCTTGGTCTCGCACGAATTCTGCCATCAATGGTTTTACAACGCGGTCGGCACGAACGGTTATGCGGAAACGTGGATGGATGAAGGCGTCGTCACCTATTTCAGCAATCGTCTGATCGATCGCAAACGCGGCCGCAACAATCTGCTTTTGGAATTTCCTTCGGCCCTCTCTTGGCTGCCGAACATTCACCGGGAAACCTTCAACAACTATTCGTACCGGGGCGCCTATGCACGTGGCGACGCCCAGCCCACCGTTCAGGACATGCCCAAATATCGTCATTTGAACAATCTGCTCAGCAGTTGTTACGATCGTGGCAGTCGCATCGTGGGGATGATCGAGGAAAGGATGGGAGAAGAAGCCTTTTTCGATTTTTGGCACATCATTTATCGCAAATACTACTTCCGCATCCTTAGGGTCGCCGACCTGCAAGTCGAATTGGAAGCCTACACGGGTAGATCTTGGAAGCAATTCTTTGACGACTGGCTTTACGGTGCGGGAGTAACGGACTGGGCCGTGGAGCGAGTCATGTTGCAGCCGGCGGAAGATCCGCTGGATCGTGCGTCGTGGGCGCCCGGGTTTGTCACGGACCTTTTTGATCGCAAAAGGAAGTCCAAACAGGCCTGCCGTGCCGTGGTGGTGCTGCACCAGAAAGCCCAGATCAATGAACCAACCGTGCTGGGCATTTCACTGGACGGCACCGAGAATTACCAAATTCGCATTCCGATCGAACCAAGCGTGGAAACGCTGGATTTGGAAAACCCGCCGGCACACGTCGAGAATCTTGGCGACAACCGCATGCGTGTGGTCATCGAGTTGCCGAGTCAACCGACGCAGATCACCGTCGATCCCGACCAGGTGCTCATGGATGGGAATCCGGTCAACAATTCGTGGAAGACCCGCTGCCATACGCGATTCACGCCGTTCTATACACCGCTCGAAGAAACCGATGTGACCAACGAATACGATCAATGGAATTTCATTTTCGGACCAGGCTTCATGGGCGTTGCCGAGTACGACCCCTGGTACACGCGTTCCAATGTGTTTGGCGCACGGGCCGGCTTCTACCGCACCCAAGAAGCTTCCGGCGGCGCCTACGTTGGCTATCGGACCGACAATGCAGACCTCGTCGCCGGCGTCGACGCCTTGATCGACCATTTCCCTTTTGCGCGAACGCAGATTGGCTTCAACGCCGAACGGAGTTTGACTCCCATTGAAGGCGACGATACGGCCAGCAGCCGAGGCGTGCTCTTCGCCCGCTACATTTTTATGTATGGCAGCAGCCTCTACCTTCCTCCGGCGCATTATGTTGAAGCCTACACGGCCATGGAAAACCACGCGCTGCCCACTCCCTACGGTTACATACCGGGCACGGATCACTTCAACCAACAGACCATGCTTGGGGCTCACTATCACATCGACTATTTGACACCCTATTGGGACCCGGAAGCGGGGTATCGATTCGATAGCAATTTTTCGGCCGGCGTTCCTATTTTTGGAGAGCAACGAGCATTCCAGCGCGTCGACGCTCAATTCTCGACGATCAGCAGTTTGCCTAGCTGGACGGCCCGCTCTCCGACACCCGTTTGGCCATGCGAATCTATGGCGCCGCCGCCACACCCAACAATGGGGAACTTTATACGCTGGGCGGGAGCATGCTTTTCCGCGGCTACGACCTGAGACAGCGGCAGGGAAACCTGGTATGGGTCGGCAGCCTGGAATGGCGCATCCCGCTGGTGCGCGGCACTACCTGGGACTATTGCGATCACGTGGCCTCAGTGAAGAACATTTACCTGGCGCCGTTTTACGACGTGGGCGACGCCTATGTAGAGGGGCACAGCATCGGTTCGGTAGCGCACGCGCTGGGTATGGGCCTGCGCGTGGATGTTGCCTGGTTCAGTTTGATCGAACGCACAACGCTCCGCGCGGACGTTGCCAAAACCGTCGACGGCTCAGCGCCAACGCAGTTTTGGTTCGGAATTCAGCAGCCGTTTTGATATTTGCGCTGCCGCCAATTGCTTCCAGCATGGCAAGTAGGTGCCGCGAGCCGAGCACCACTGCGGGGCCTTCACGTGTAGCTGAAACCGCAATGCGAGCGGAGCAAGTAGGTGCCGCGAGCCGAGCGGCACTGCGGGGACTTCACGTGTAGCTGAAACCGCAATGCGAGCGGAGCGGCACTGCGGGGACTTCACGCGCAAACGGAAGCGAAAGACGTTGAGGTGCTAAGGATCCCTGCAGGTGCGTGAAGCATCCGCTGTCCGGCTCGGCTCGCCGGACCTACTTGATGCGTTTGAACAATCCTTCCGCCACTCCCAACAACGCGTAGGCTTGCTCTTCCGGTTTAGTCATCTTTCTAGCCCAAGCCAGGGCCTTCCTTTTCCTGGTTGTGCTCCGTTTGCATCAGAGCCAGCCTTTGCAAATCTTGACGTTCGAAGAAGCCGAACTGTGATATGTGGTCCTCAATGGTTTTGAGAGCAGTATCGAAGTCGCCCGCACGAGCCTGCGGTAGGCCACGCCATGAAGCCAGCTCGACAACGAATCTGTTTTGCGAATAGAATACGCCTTGCGTGCCAGCACGAGAAAGGTCGCCTGAAAGGCGTCCTCCGCCTCCTCGGTCTGACGAAGGACCGCATGACAAACGCGCCAAACCATGGGTCCGTGACTCTGAACCAGAGCGGCGAAGGCATGCTCATCCTGGTTGGCGCAGAACGCTTGGAGCAACTGCGAATCGCTCTGCATCCGGATCTGCTGCGGAACCATCAATTGTCTGATGTGCCGAAGCAGTGCAGTAAGCTGTCCGTTAGCCATGGCGAAGGTCTCCGCGCAAGTGTTCCCGCATCTATAGTCGCTACGGCGGGCCAAACCTTCATTATTTGTTTGGGATATTGGTCGAAAATGTTTGAGGCGCCAATTCGGTACGATTCCTGTTACCTATGAGGCTAGCCGTAGAAACGAGTAGTAAGTGGACCCACAAACTCGGATTGCGGCGTCCAAGTAGTGGGTAAGGGAGAGGGCCATTCCTCTCCCTCCCCGTTGTCGCGATGGGGTCGATTCCCCATATTTACCGGCGAGCCTCTTTCAGGCACCGGGCGACGCCATAGCCGTTGCCCTCAGTCTGGGGCGATCCCAGCGTCCCTTCGCCGGGGGTGCGCGGATTTCGCCGAGGAAAAGCAGACCCAGGTTGCGCAGGTGTTTCAGACGCAATCGCCAATTGTCGGTAATCCGCTTGCGTTTGAACTTCATACAGCGGATTCTCATGCGAATCCAGCGGTCTAAAGTACGGAAGAGACTGCGGCAATTGGAGAAGGCCGTGCCAAAGTAGTTGGCCGTGCCCCTCACGACCTGGTTGATCTTCCTGACGACCTTGGCATCCAGGTTTTGATGACGGGGGGTGAGTTCCCGAATCTTGTCTTTGAATTTCTCCACCGACTTGGCGCGCATCTTTACCGACCAGGCCCCGATGTCGAATCCGAGAAAGGCAAAGCCCTGTCGGAAAGTCGTCATCTTGGTTTTCTCGGCACTCAAGGAGAGGCCGAGGCTGGCCAGATGCCGGAGCACCAGGTCATGTGCCTCACGGACCTTAGCCTGAGATTTGGTCAGGACCACAAAATCGTCGGCATAACGCACGAAGCGGAAGCCGGCGTTGTGGAGTGCCCAATCGAGGCTGTTGAGAGTGATGTTGGCGAGAAGAGGGGAAATGACACCCCCTTGCGGCGTGCCCAGGTCTGTCGACGTGAAGACGCCGTCCTCCATCACTCCGGCCTTGAGAAATCGTTCGACGAGATAGAGAATGTTGCCGTCAGCGATGAGCTCGCTGACGCCGTCCATGATGACGTGGTGGGGGATGTTGTTGAAGAACCCCTTGATGTCGGCATCCAGCACGTGCTGGTAGCCTTGCCGCTTGAGTTCCAACACCCTTCGCACGGCCATGTGACAGCCCCGAAAAGGCCTGAAGCCGTAGGAGTCGTCATGGAAGATACCCTCGAAGTGAGGGTTCAGGAGATAGCGAACCATCTCCTGAGCAACGCGGTCGGCGACTGCGGGAATGCCCAGCGGGCGTGTTTCCCCTGTGTTTCCTTTAGGAATGTGGACACGTCGGAGAGGGAGGGATTGATAGGTCCCTCCTTTCAAACGACGTTCGAGCGCGGCCAAGTTCTGTAGAAGTTGACCTTCGTACAGTTCAATGGACACGCGATCGATGCCCGCGGCCCCCCGGTTGCGACGAACGCACCAGAAGGCCCCCTCAAGGGTATCCAGGTTGATACGACCTGTCAGGGAATGCGCCTTGATCCTGGTCAAAGCCGCTCCTTTCCAGCAGGAGCCCATGGAACGAAGGATCGGTAGATGCACCCGCTGGAGTCTTCGTGGAGAATGTTTCTTAGCGACTCTCTTGAGTCCGGGGAGGCCGGACGATCCCGAAGGGGGACCTGTTTGGGAGAGGCTAACTGTTCCCGTGAAGTCTCCGGTGGTGTATCTGCCAACTACGGTGCCCCCTTTCGGGCGGGTGCCTTACTTTGGGGACGCTGCCATCCCCGAACCCGTGGCGTAGGGCCGCCGCGGGCGCCGCTCGTAGTCCGAGCCGTTTCGTCATAGACTTATGGGCCCGAAGTTTTCCAGAGCTAGCCTGGAACAGCGTGGGACTTTCACCGGTCAGTGTGGTGAGCCGTTGTATCCGGGCGAGATCACGTAACACCCTGTCGGTCGTTCGAGCAAACCGTATCGTGCTCGATCCGGACCAAGCGGAGCTTGGCCAATGCTTCAGCAGGTTAAGGAGCATGGCACACCGACCAGGCCCAAGTGACCCCTCCTGGATTGACCTTGCCTGGCCCCTCCGTCGCCAGGCATTGCTGCCCGACGCTGGCTGCGTAGGTCCGACAGGACTTCGAGCAAGGTTTTCTGGACGGGCACGGCCCCGCCCAGGTAGGATTAGGTCCTCCTTTCGGTGGACTGCACCGTTTGAGACTGAACTACCACACCTGCGGTTCACGCTTAACCCGGAGCCAGCGGCGACGGCGGACTTCCAGGTGTGCGAATGAGGCAGCATGGTTCGGCGCGTGGTGCTGTCAGCCGTCGCCGTTGGCTCCGGGTTAAACGAAGGGTTGGCCGACCGGTTAGATCGACCGCCCGCCATCGCTCACTTCCTCGTCGCCGCTGTCGCTCGCTCCAGCAATTGGAGATAACGCTTGGCTATCGGCTTGCTTTCGAAATTGAATTCGTCGCTGCCGCCGACAGCCAGAGCTTTTTGAAGCTCGAACGAGCTTCTGTGTTGTTGCCTTGTTCGAGGGCGATCATGCCGGCCAGCGCGAGAAAATCGGCTTGTTGGCGCCGCACTTCCACCAGCGACCTTTGACCGTTGACATTGTTGGGGGTCTCGCCATGAAACGTTTGGCTTATCGAAACCTGGAGCGCCGTCTGAACGGCTGCATTCTCCAACTGGTCAGCCGCATTCTCCAGGGCTTTGAAGGCTTCGTCATAATTGCCAAGGGCAGCGCTTGCCTGAGCCTTGTACCAATCGTAACTCAAACCCAAGCGGACACGGGATTCCTCGCCTAGGTCGCGATCGACTTCTTCGGCGCGGCCTTGGCTGAGCAACAACTCCAGGACGAAGCGCATCTCCGCTTCACTCAAAGCGGTCAGGTCCGATTCCATCATGATTTCCAGCGCCTGGCGTGCCAAGCCGTGGCTCACCGCCAGCCTGGCCTTATTGAATAACGGCTGATTTTGGGCCGCCAGCTCGAAGGCATTGCGCCGTTTATTGAGGTCGTCATCCAACGCTTGGAGCTGTTTCTCCATATTTTCCATGCGTTTGCGATAGGCGTCCATGGTTTCGCCATTCTCGGGCCCCGCACTGGCAACCCTTTCGGCGACGAAGCGGCGATGTTCCTGCGCAAATCGAGGCACTTGATCTGTTCGTAAATCCCCATGAGCAGCCGATGGGCTTCGATGTCGTTCGGCCGAACCTGGAGAACTTGTTCGAGAACCGTGGTGATTTGCACGCGCCGCAACACCTGGCGCGGCATGGTCTCGCTTGGCGAATTCGGCGCCCAACGATCTTCCTGCGCCCTCCAGGTGTAGTTGTAAGCCGAGGCCAACTGATCGTAGGCCTGGAAGTGATCCGGCTCAGCTGCTAGCGCTTGCCGGCCATAACGAATGGCGAGCAAGAGTGCGCCGGGAGGACCGGCCTCGGAGCCTTGTGTGAATACTTCGAGCGGTGCGAGCCCGCGCAAGACAGCAAAAACGCGGAGCGACGAAAAGATGAGATTCATGGGAACAGCCCCCGTTATCACAACGGGAGAGCATGCTCCGGCGACTGCTACCCCACTCCAGGTTGCGGGTTCGGTGGCCAAAATGTAATGCATTGGCCATTGCTGGCGGACGGCATCATAATAAGCAAGAAACTCGACAGCCGACAGCGTTTGCTGGGGGCGAGCGGGCGGTCCGTCGGCAAAAAGCTGCCAAACCTCTTGCAAGCGCGGGCCGCGTCCCGGGCCTACGGCCGGCGCCTCTATGGTGGGCGAACCGAAGGCCATTAACTCGGCATTCAAGCGGGGAGGCGTGCCGGGTTCACTGGTATTCTTGGAGTCCAGCCACTCCACGATAACGGTGTTGCCTTCCATGAACAGCAGCTTCCACTGGCTCCAATCCCGCAGCGTGAGCAAGAGCTCCATGCCGATCGGATCGGCCCAGTTGAGCGCCAAATATTGAATCTTATATTTGCCAAACAGCTTGCTCAGGTCGCTGGGGGTTGCCCTGCTCGCTCCCCTCTTTGATGGTGCTGCGAATCTCCAGGTAATCTTTGAACACGTTCTTGGGAAACAGACTGAAGCGATAGTCCAGGAAGCCTTTGCCGATCTCCATGTCAGGCTGATACCAAGCAAAATAACCGGGAAGATCCGCAACCCAGTTGAACATGTGAGCGTCGGCAGGGAGCAGGCCGTTCTTCTGCCAGAGGGCTAGCTGCCGCGCTGCCGCCGCTATCGATTCGTCCGGCTCGATCTTCAGGGCTACTTGGTGTTGCCGGCGTCCGTCCGAGAGGGAGCCGTGCAACCAGCCCGGCCACGCCAACAGCATGAGCACGATGCACGCCAGGCAGCTCACCAGTCGGCCGCCGATCGACCAAATCTTCCAAAAGCGGCCCAACTGATCGTCGCTACCGAATTGGGCCCGCGCATAATCCTGAAGATTAAGGGCCGTGATGGGAGCCGCCGCAACGGCAAAGAAAATCATCAAGCGGGCCTGGTAAGCGCCCAAGAAAAAGAAAGCTCCCCAAGTGAGCAGCCGCCACCAACGCCAACTATTCTTGAGGAAAGTCAGGACGAAGGATGCGATGCCTAGAATTACCAGCAAATAGGCCGATATCATGGAAACATCGCCGGCGCCTAGGCGGAATGCCCTATCGAACATGGAGATTCGAAAAAAGCGCAAGGAGCTATCCGCGCCGAGGAGTTCCGTGGGCAAGTTCGGCGAGAACTGGCTGGGTATGGCGAAAACGTGATAGTGATAAGGATTGGCCAGGCAGGCGGCCAAACCCACGATCAGCACCACTATCAATTTGCCGAACTGGCCTGGTTCGGGAGCGTCTTCGCCCGTGCGCAAGGCGAAAGAATTGCTGCAAGCCTTGGCCCAAAAGAAAGAGGATGACGACGAGGGGGCCGAGAACGAACCATTCATCCATGTTGGCCCAAATCAAGAAGAGAACCGGCAGCAGCCAGTAAATCTTCGAGTTCGGCCGCGAGCCGCGCGTTCGGTCTTCGTGCCTGGGAAACTGCAGTATGAAAATGGTGAGGGCCAAGAAGAGCGCGGAAATCAGGGTGGGCTGTAAGATAAGGCGAAAACTCATGGCTAGAAGCCCGACCAAGGTGCAGACGGCCGGCATCCAGAGGCTTTGATTCCGGCGGCTCGTCAGCAGCATGACCAGAGCCAACAGCGCAATGAGCAAGGCTTTGGCGCCGACCACCAGATAGCCTGCCAGGGCCTGATCCGGGCCTCCTCCCAGACGAGTCAGCCCATAGAGGAGCACGTCGTAGCCCCATGCGGCATTGGCCCAGTAGACGCCCGCGGTCGTAAAGGAATAAGGATCGACGCCAAAGTTCGCTTCTCCAGCCAGGATTCGTCGACCCGTGGCCAGGTGCATCCAAAAATCGCTGTTTCTGACTGGGAAAGAGGCCAACAAACCCGCCAGCACGACGACCAAGAACACCAAGACCAGGTCAAGGCGTAGGGCCTCGCTGCGGAGATCGGTGGCAGTAACCGGCTGGGCGGCATCCGGCGTCAGGGGGGCAAGCGGGATGCTCCCCTTCGACATTTCTGCGTCGTTTTTCGCGGTCGCTGATGCGTCGGAGGGGGCTGGCTGTGACTCGGGTTGATGGGACATGCAAGAATTCTCGCGGAAATAGCGCGGTTGGATGAAACACGATTATGAATGATCCTTCACCACGGTAGAAGGAACCCCCTGGCGGGTCAAGAACTTGGCGGGCTCGCTTGCGGCTTTTCCAAACCCTCCTCGAGCCAGATGATCTGTTCGCGTTTGCGGCCTTCTGGCTAGAATAGGACTGAATTTGCCGCTCGCCGAATCGTCAATAACTGCGGACACGCATGATACGGAGTTCCCTGGGATCGAGGGGGTACGCGAAATGTTCTTCGGTAGACGATCGCCGCCGACTGGTCTTTGGGGCCGGGCTTCCATGCGCGCGAAGCCATCACTGGGTATCTCCATATTCGGGATCATCGTTGTTCTTGTTGCCGTGGCGATGATCCCTTTTTCGGGCAGCCAGAAATCGAATCAGGTTGCGTCGTTCCTTGAGTCGGGGCTAACCAATCGCGCTGCTGCCAGCGAACTGCCACCGGAACGCCAGGAGCGCGTGGCCGCCCCTGAGTTGGACGGAGGAGTCGCCTGGCTCAACACCGCTAGCCCGATCCGCATGCGCGACCTCAAAGGCAAAATCGTGCTGATCGATTTCTGGACCTTCTGCTGCATCAATTGCATTCATACGCTCCCCGACCTCGCAAAGCTCGAAAAACAGTATCCGAATCAATTGGTGGTGATCGGCGTTCACTCGGCCAAGTTCGAGAACGAGAAGAATTCGGAAAGCATCCGCAAAGCGATTTTGCGTTACGAAATTACCCACCCCGTCGTCAATGACGCGGACATGAAGATCTGGCAAAAGTACGGCGTCAATTCCTGGCCTACGCTTGTCCTGATCGATCCCGAAGGCAATGTGGTCGGCAAAGGTTCAGGCGAAGGGCTCTATTCGGCCGTCAATGAACGCATCAAGGAGCTGATCAAAATCCACCGAGAAAAGAAAACGCTTAACGAGGAGCCGCTGCACTTCGATCGCGACAAATTCAAGGACAGGGCAGCGAGTCCACTCTTCTTCCCTGGGAAAGTGTTGGCGGACGGTCCCGGCAAGCGACTGTTCATCAGCGACAGCACGCATCACCGAGTTGTCGAGACGGACCTCGAAGGCAACACGCTGGCGGTCGCCGGCACCGGTCAGGCGGGCCATAACGACGGCGCATTCGACAAGGCCAGTTTCAATGACCCGCAAGGGCTGGCCCTCAACGGCGACATCCTCTATGTGGCCGATCGCAAGAACGATCTGATTCGAGCTCTCGACCTCAAGAACAAGACGGTAAAGACCATCGCGGGCACCGGCGAGCAGGGCAGCGACCGCATGAGCGGCGGGCCAGCCTTGAAAACGGGGCTCAACAGCCCCTGGGATCTCTACTTGGTCGGCAAGCGATTATTCATCGCCATGGCAGGCCATCACCAGATCTGGACGCTCGATCTGGATCGGCACCAGCTCGAGCCTTATGCAGGAAATGGTCGCGAAGACATTGTCGACGGCCAGCTTCCCAATGCCAGCTTCGCGCAGCCGAGCGGTTTGACCTCGGACGGGACCAATCTTTATGTCGCCGATAGCGAAGTCAGTGCCGTGAGGTCACTGCCTTTGAACGATAAGGGCAACGTGCAGCACGATTGTGGGAGAAGGACTGTTCGAGTTTGGCGACGTCGATGGAACGGGGAGCAAGGTTCGCTTGCAGCACGCTCTGGGAGTAGCCTTTCATAATGGCAAGCTTTATGTCGCGGACACTTACAACAATAAGATCAAGGAGCTCGATCCGGGCACACGGACCAGCAAATCGTTTCTTGGCGAGAAGACTCGGCCCAAGGAGGGTGCGGGCACCTTCAGCGAGCCAGGCGGCTTGAGCTTCGCGGGCGACAAGATGTATGTCGCCGACACCAACAACCACCGCATTCGCGTGGTGGATATGAAAACCAAAGCCGTCACCACCTTGACTATCAAGGGCCTCAACAAAATCGGCGGCTGATTACGTGTGCCGAAAACGAGATTTGGGTAACACGGGACCAAAATAGTCCCCGTTGCGATGCGGCGCTGGGATTCGCCGGGAGGAGAGAGTAGGAATGTCTCAGCTAGCTCAGCTCTTGAAGCTTTTGGTCGTTGGCTGTGTGCTGGTCAACAGCGGGGCCGCCTTGGCCCAGACAAAAGATCCGTTTGATGAATCGAACAAAGCGCAGCCTCCAGAAAAGGCCCAGACAAAAGATCCGTTTGATGAATCGAACAAAGCGAGAGCCTCCAGAAAAGGCTCAGGAGCAAAATCCTTCCAGGGTTCCTCCACTTGATGGATTCGCGATTCCCGGCGTGACAAATTCGGCCATACCAAGCTTAGGCACCGCTAAGCTCAAACCAACGAAAATTGACGATCGTATCGACCTCTATGTTGATGTGACCCCAACAAAAGTGCGCCGTGGCGAAATCGTCAAAGTTAGTATAAGGGGCGTGCTGCACCCGGATTCCACACTTATCCAATGACCATGCGTGCAGACAGCGAGGCCCAGGCACCGGCGGGCTTTCGCATTTCGTTTTCAAAGAGATGCCGGGGCTGAAGATCCTTCCTCCAGGTCAGGAGACCGGTAAGACGGAATTCGATGTTGTGAAGAACGTGGGCACGTATTTGGTTTATCGCAATGAGTTCACGTTCAGCCAGGATTTCTTGGTTTTGCCCGATTCGAAGCCGGGGCAAAGGATTTTGATTTTCGGCCTCTATTTGGTCGTCTGCGATGAATCCTGTATTCCCGGGTGAGCCCACTTACGAAAAAACCATCGAGGTAACTGATGAGCCAGCACTGGCTCTGACGCCAGAGATCGAAAAACGCCTCAAGGAAGTCCAGCCTCCAATCACCGTTGTGCCGTTGCCGGGCACCAAAGGTGCCACTGACGCCATCATTGTTCCCGATACGAAGCCGGCAGGAAGTGGCTCGCTTCTGGGCATTATTGCAATCTACATGGGCGGCACTTCGCCATGCTTTTTACGCCTTGCGTCTTTCCTATGATTCCGATTACCGTCAGCATTTGTTTGAAGCAGTCGCAGAAGGAACATCACAACGCGCTTCTGACGGCAGGCGTTTATGCATTGACGATTATTGTCATGCTGACCGCCTCCATGATGCTCCTGGGCACTTTGGTACAGGCCCTTGCCAACAATGTTTGGCTCAATCTGGGGCTCGGCATTCTCATGGTCTATTTTGCTCTCAGCCTGTTTGGCATGTACGACATCGAATTGCCCCGCGCTTTAGCAAGCTTCACCAATGCCCACGAAGAGCAAGGCGGCTATGCGGGCGTCATCTTTATGGCCCTCACTTTCACGATCACCAGCTTCACCTGCACCGGCCCGCTGGTCGCGCCGATTCTGGCCGCCGCCAAAGAAACCAAGATGACCTTCGGGGAGCAATTCCTTGCCTCCTTGACCTACTCGACCACTTTCGCGGCTCCTTTCTTTGTGTTGGCGCTGCTTCCCGAGCCTGACGCGCAAGCTTCCCAAGAGCGGCGGCTGGCTAAATTCGGTGAAAGTCGTCATGGGATTCGTGGAGATGGCCCTGGCGTTCAAGTTTCTTTCGAACAGCGACCTGGCGTTCTTTCCGGGCCGGCCCATGCTCTTCAACTATGAAACCGTATTGTGCGCCTGGATCGGTCTTTCGCTCGCTTGCGGCTTATACCTTCTGGGTATCTTCCGCCTGCCACACGATTCTCCGGTGGAGCATCTCAGCGTGCCGCGCATGCTGCTGGCCGGTATGTTTCTCAGCTTTGCGATCTACATCAGCCCTGCCTTGTGGCGACGTTACCCCTCAGGGGTTCGTCGGCGCCAATGTGGTCGCTTTTCTCCCCCTCGATACTCGCATACAACCGGGCGAAAAAGAGTGGTACAGCGACTATGAACTTGCCTACAAAGATGCGGCCGAACACGGCAAGCTGATTTTCATCGACTTTACCGGCCAAAATTGTCCGAACTGCCGCTACAACGAAAAAAACGTCTTTCCTTTGCCGGACGTTCAGCAAGAGCTGAAGAAATACGTGCGCAGTGCAATTGTACACCGATTCGGTTCCCGATCCTTCACTGTCCGCATCGGAGGCGGCAATACGGGGGGCCCGGAACAGCGGCTTGCGCGAGAACACATTCAACGATTCGAGTAATCCGCTTTACGCCATCATTCAGCCGAAAAAACAAACCGGTCCGTTTGTGGAAAAAGATGGAACAATGCAATTGACCGGCGCAGATCCCAATCGGATTCGGAAAGGGCAAATCAACGATTCCCAGATCGGCGATTTCCTCAACTTCCTCCGCAAACCCTTGCAGACAGCGGCAGCAGGAGCTGTTGAGGGGAGAGCGGATACGCAGGTGACTGCATGAGTCGATGAGTTTTGATCACAAAGCGCGTGTGAGGTAAGGGGATGCGGTTCCTCGACATAGTTTAACCCGGAGCCAACGGCGACGGCGGACAGGCACCCAGCCGGGTGTCAAGGAACAGGCAACCAAAGAATCAATGAGATGACCGAGGGCGACAAGTCCGCCGTCGCCGCTGGCTCCGGGTTAAACGAAATCACTGCAGTTGCATAAATTGCAAAAGGCAAGGATGCCCCATGCGACCCCAACTCTTCCTAAGACCTGCACTGACCCTTGTGCGCCGCCTGGGCACGCTTTGGGTTATTCTGTTGGCGCTAGCGGCTCTGGTAATTGGCGGTGTGCGCCACGATCTACTGGTTTTCAGGGCTTCTCTTGCCGTTGCTGCTATTCTCTTATGTCTTGGTTCTTGGCTTATGCGTGCTCGCCAAGCGCGAGCTGGCTGCGCCAGTCGAACTGCTCCTCTTCAATCTGGCGATTTTCCTCGTGCTGGGCGAAGGCAGCCTGCGCATGCTCAACCATTACTCGCCTACAGCGTTGCTCCTGCCTCGCACGCTCGATTCGTTTCGCCTCGAGCCCGGACGGGATTATGGCGCCGGCTTGCATGGCAACCGGCTGGGGTATCCCGGCGACGATCGCCCGTTGCAAAAATCGCCCGGGGTTTACCGCATCGCTGCTCTGGGCGATTCTTTCGCCATTGGGCCGGCGGTGGCATTCGATGACAATTACCTTACCCTCCTGGACCAGGCTATGCCAACCGTCGAGGTGCTGAATTTCGGGGTCGCCGGAACAGGCCCGCGCGAATACTTGGAGATTCTGCAAACGCATGCTCGCCCTTTGAACCCGATCTGGTTCTGGTTTCCTTCTTCATTGGCAACGACGTCACCGAATCGCTTGCCGTGCCGCGGGGGCTAGATCCGCGCCAATTTATGCTCTTTCTGGCGGCAGAGCGCGGTATGCGGCTTCTGCACCGATCGGGTCCAGCAGAAGGCGTTTCCAATCGGCTTGCGGGGGCCGGTTTCAGCGAGAGCCAGTTCCTGGACATCGAAGCGAGGCGATTGGAAATTTGCCGGCACCCTGAACCGGACCTGCTCGAGAAGAAATGGGATCGAGCACTGAACCGAATGGATGCCATCGCCCAGCTATGCAAAAAGGCTGGCGTGCGCTGCGCCGTGGTACTGATCCCAGACGAATTCCAGGTCAACGACAAGGTATTTGAAGCGGCAAGAAACACGGCAGGGGTTGGTGAAGCCGACCTGATCCTGGATCATCCGCAAAAGCGGTTGCGCGATTTTTTTGCCGCCCGCGGCACGCCGTGCTTGGATCTGCTGCCGGTTTTTCAGCGCAACCCTGGCGCCTATGCTCCACGCGATACGCACTGGAACGTCCGCGGTAATCATTTGGCGGCAGAAGCGATTGCACACTGGCTTACAAACGAAGGGCTGATTCCAGTCAACCACCTTGCTTTCGGGCCGCCGCCGCCAATTCCATGAAGTACTGTTCGGAATCCCGATCATTTTTTTCGCGCAATTTGGCCAAACCGCGCTCGGCAAATTGCAATGCCGTCTTCCCTTGCTTGGCGCCCAGCATGGCTTCCGTTGCTGACCCGCAATAACGCAGTTCGGCCGGTACTCGATCCAGCAAACGCTGAAATACATCGCGCACCTGGTCCGAATCGCCTAACTTGGCCAAGATTTGACCGCGGCGCAGCTCGAAATCGTTGCGCCGTCGCCCCTCATTGTTTTCGCAGTCCGATTTCTCCCCGGCATCGACCAGCTCGAGCGCCTCAGCCGTTTTTCCGGCCGACAAGGATTGCGCGATCAGGTGATTGAAAGCCTGGAACTGATTAGCGGCTTCTTCTTTGCTCGGATGGTCAATGAGAATTCGGGCGAATTGGCTAGCCAATTCCATGCTGCCCACCTTCTGAGCAGCGCGAAAGGCTCGATCGAGTTGTGCCGGATTCAATTTATCGGCGGGCAGTGCCGCAAGTTCGGTTGAGCTTAGAGAATCAATGTCGATGTCGCTGGCGCTCGCCGGAGCAGATGCTGTTGCCATCGCAGCGGCAGCCTGCGGATTCAAGACTAACCCCAGCTTCTCGCGCAGGCGCTGGAAGTCGTAGGTGTCGGCCACGAGGTGCGAGCAATCTTCGATGAAGTCGACCAGGCCGACGAGTTTTTTGCGTAGTTCGGGATTGGCCACTGCGTCCTTAGGTGTCACGCCGCCAAGAGATGGTATGGGCTTGCTGATCCACTGTTCCTCGAAGTACTTGCGGATATGCTCTCGAGTTTCCGCAATGGCTGCTTCCTGACTGGCGGCGCCTAACGGAAAAGCGAGCACCTCGGTGAGTACGTCAGAGAAACCAGCCTGGACGCGTTGTTGACGCGGCTCCCCGAGACCGACGCCGCCCCGTGCGAGCAGCTCCTGGCGCAGCTGATCGATAGCCGGCTGGCTCGTGTTCCAGAACCGCAGCATGCCTCCCACGAGCAAAAGATACGCCCCTAATTTTGCTGGGCCGCTCGGCAGGCCTGTTGTGGTAACGAGTCCCAGTGCGGCTTTTTCCAGGAGTACCCCGCTAAGAGCGTTTTGATCCTCGCTTACCTGAACGTTGACCAGGCGGTTTTCTTCACGCAGCTTCTGTAAGAAATCAAAGAAGACCTTGGCGTCTCGAACCTGATAGAGCAGCGTGTGCTGAACGTAATCGGCCTGATTTTCGAGGCCGCGTCCAAAACTCAGCACCAGGGCCAGCTTCCATGCCCCTGCGGCCAATGCCTCGTCGGATTCGAGCCGCACATATTGATCGAACGCTTCAATTGCCTTGGCGTTGTCGCCACGCCAAGCCCGAATCAGGCCCAAGTTATAAAGCGCAACAGCATTCGCCGGGTCGGTTTCGATCACCTTTTCGCAGGCTGCGAGCGCCGCGGAGAGCCGCCCCGATTTGACTGCTGCAGTCGCAGTATTCGAAAGCTGACGGGCTTCGGCGCTTGTGGAGTCGGCCGGAGGCCGGAGAGCGTGCGCTTCGCGAGCAGTCTGCGGCAGTTGTGACGCGGCCCCAAAAAGATTGTCGAACTCCTCCTGCAATTCGGCGTTGGCGCGAAGGTGCAAGCTCATCCCAAAGGCAAAATGAGCTGCCACGGGATGACTCAATCGCAGCTCGCACCCCGCGATGCGCGCATAGATGTCGCTGAGCATATCCCTGGCTTCGGGGTCGTACAATTCGACGGCCTTGCGGAACAGTAGGAGTGCCCCGGTCAACTCGCCTTCGTGCTGGCGGAAGCAGCCGCGCATCAGAAAGGCAAACGGGTAATTGGGATTGAGGCGTAGGGCCTCGTTCAACATTTCGTCGGCGGCATCCACCTTGTCATTCAGAAACAGCAGCTGGCTCTTACGGCCCCAGACTTCCGGATTGGTCGGATGCTCGGCAACCAGCTGGTCCATCAATTTTAGGGCCGCTTCGTGTTGGCCGTCCTCGTCCATGCGGAAGATCTTTTCCAACTGCCCGTAGATGGGTTGGCAGCACCATTTGAGTTTCTTGCCGCTGCCGCAAGGGCAGGGGGAATAGAGATCGGGGGCCATTATCTTCATCCGTTCTATAGCAAAGGTGGCGAGCCAAGGCGTTTGGACTCACCTTAGCAGAAGTGGACTCCGCAGGAAACCAGCGCCGTGGGAAGGCTTACCGCTCTTAAGCCTTTCACGGCAAATTGACAGCCCTGGTTTTGTGACCCATGATTTTTTAGGGAATCCCGACGGCGTTCTTGGCGCTCCCTGGCGGCGTCTTTTTCCTCCAAGCGCTCAAGGGCTCGAGCAGCGCAGTTTCGCGCCTCAGCCGGTTCGTTCGCCATCTCCTCCCGAATAATGAAAGGATGCCCACTCGATGGGAAACTCAGACCTCGGCGCGTGTGAATGGTTCCTCTGGGATCTCCGGCGAAGCAATCTTCTCGATCGGGGGCACCTCGATCAAATCGTCAGTACATTCTTGGAGAAGAATCCGCGTGCAGAACCTCCTCAGTTGGCCCAATTCCTGATCGAACAAGAAATTCTTACGCAATTTCAGGCCGATCGCCTCTTGCAGGGCAAGACCCAGGGATTTGTCCTCGGGCCTATATCGTCATGGATGCCTTGGGCTCCGGAAGCATGGGAACGGTCTATCGGGCTCAATCCAAAACCGATGGCAAATGGTACGCCGTGAAAGTGCTTCCCCGGCGGAGCATGTGGAACGTCCGCCTGGCGCGGAGAAAAGTGCGGGTCTTCGAGGAATGCGTGCACCCGGCCGTTGTCCCGTTCGTCGACGTCGGCACCTCGGGCGGCATGCACTACCTTTCTTGGCCGCTCGTCGAGGGCGAGACGCTCGACAAGGTTGCCGTGGCAGCCGGCAAGCTGCCTGCCGCGGTCGTTGCCCAGTATGCGCTGAAAACGGCCGAAGGCCTGGAAGTAATTCACGGCAAACAACTTTTCCATGGGCTCATCAAGCCATCGAACTTGATGATCGGCAAAAATGGCGAAGTCTACATCCTGGACTTGGGGATCGGCTCTTTGTTGGCCGAATCCGAAGGCGAATCGCTTGTCGACACCATGTCGACGGCGAACTCGGTCGTCAGCGGGCTCGATTGCGCAAGCCCGGAAAGCATCATGGATCCAACTAATCTGACGCCTGCGGGCGATCAATACAGTCTTGGGTGCGTGATGTATTACTGCTTGACCGGCCGCTTCCCGTTCCCGGAAGGGACGGCTGCGGAGAAGATGATCGCACAACAGACCCGCGAACCCGAATCGATTCAGAATCTTGCGCCGGACACGCCTCCGGGTTTGAGCGCCGTAGTTCAAAAGCTCATGGACAAAGCCCCGGAACGCCGCTTCGCCACATCCGGAGCAATTGTCGAAGCCTTGCTTCCATTCACTGGCTCCGTCGCGACCCACGCAGCAGTTTCGGGCACTCGCCCTCGGCCCGTGCTGGAACCACGCGTGGCGCCAGCCAGAGTCAATGTTCCCGAAGCAATGCCGCGGGCATCAGGAGCCTACAAACGGCCGATGGCGCCGTCAGCGAGAGAGTTGCCGACCCGGCCCTCGGTGCGAACCGCCGCGGCGCTGCGGCCGCCGGCAGCGCCGGCTGGAGCACCTGCCCCGGCGACGGCAACCAAGGCTGCGCCGAAGCCAACGCCTATGCCTCCCACGCGCGCATCGTTCGGCGAACCTGAAGAGCCTAGTCCAAAATTCGGCCCATTCGGGCTGGCGATCAGCGCGTTTCTGCTGTCGGTCTTGGCTTGGCTGGTATCCTGGAAGATGTTCTAAAAGGAAGTGCCTGCCCAATTGCCTTGGCAACAAACCTCGGGATTCCGGTCCCGAGGTTTGTTGCCTTATTGCTTGCGCGATTCTTCAACGATTGCCAGCGGCGCTTCGGACGTGATGTCGGTGATGCGCATTGTTCGCCGGCCCTCGAGGACGGCTTCCAGTTCGGGCAGAATGTGATCGCGCCGCCAGCCGCGGGATAAGGGGCACCGCTCCGGCAAAGGCTTGCCGCTCAAGCGCGAACGGACGAGCGTGCGCAGATCTTCCTGATTGGCCGCCAAGCCGACCGCCAGCTGAGCCCGATGGCAGTAATTGCCCAGCACCGCGACCAAGATGCTGCCGATTAAGGGCACTTGGGGCGGCTCCTGCTCCCGTTCCACAAACGGAGGACAACGATCCAGGGGCAGCTGTTGCGCCTCTTCGATAACTTGAAGAATGGCGGGAATGAATTTCTTTCCGACTCCACGAACGCTGCTAAGATCGCGCTCCAAATGGGGCATGCGGCGGGCGATCTCGATGATGAGATCGTCGCGCAAGACGTGCGCGGCGGTCGATTGTGTTCTGCCGCCGCATCTTCGCGCCAGGTGAACAGCGCCCGCACCGCGGCCAGCGTGCGGCGGTCGAGGCCGCCAAGCCCACGCAGCTTATTCCACTTTTCGCGGATGGCCTCCTCGTTGCGAACGTCGCTCTTCATCCATTGGAATTCCTCTTCCGCCCAGGCCGTCCTGTTCCGATCATGCAGGCGGGCCGCAAGAATCTCTTGCAGCACGAGCAGATACTTGACGTCTTCGTAGGCATAGCGGATCTGCTTGGGCGTCAGCGGACGGTCCCCCCATTCCGTTAAGGTTTCGCCCTTGGCAATTTGAATGCCGAGTTCTTTAGCGACGAGGGTTCCATGACCGATAGGGTAAACCGGCCCCACCAAGCCCGCGGCAATCTGTAAGTCGAATATTCGTCCAGGGGGTTGGCCAGCCCACATACGGCACAGATGAACGTCCTGGCGGCCGGCATGTACGATTGTCAAGTGCTGGGGGTCGATAAGGATTTTCCAAAAGGCATCGAGTGGGCCCACGGTCAGAGGGTCGATCAGGAAAAGGTGGCTGGCGGTGGCCGCTTGAATAAGGCAGAGCCTGGGTTGGTACGTTTGTTCGCCGACGAATTCCGTATCGAACCCTAAGACAGGGCTCTGGGCCAGCTGGGCACAGCAAGCAACTAACTGCTGTGGTGTGACGATCATTTCTTGGGCAACTTCGGGAAGCGACCGCACGACCAACCTCTCTCTCGTTATCCTGGGCCGAAACGCACATTCTCGAAAGGGGCAACTCCTGGACCGCTGCCACGTTTTTTTTGTCATCGAGCTCGGCAACGACCGGGTTAGCGCCTTTCTTAATGGACGTGTGTTGCTGCAACTAACGGGAATCGCTTCGGAGCGGGTAATCTGGGCGAGGTCATGAGCCACTCCCTGGGTCGTAACTGTCCCGAGCGTTAGAATACGCTACACGACGGTGAGAGGAAACCGGCGGCGCCAGGTAACGCTGCCGTTTTTCTTGCCTGCCCGCTTCGGAGGTTGAGGTCATGCTGGACTCATTTATCGGCCAAAAGGTCGTTATGGATCTGCGCAGCACCTATGTATGCATGGGCACCTTGATAACGGTGGGAGAGCATCTGCTCGAATTGAAGAACGCCGATATTCACGATTTTCCTCGCGATACTCAAACCAGCCGGGAAAACTATATTGCCGCTTCCGTTGCCACCGGTATTAAACGTAATCGCAAACGAGTGCTAATCAATCGCGACGATCTCGTAGCCATATCGCTGATGGCCGATTTTGTGGACGATTGAACAGTAGCCGAGATTCCCGAACGTGCCCGAAGTTTGACGATCCATATCCGAGAGTGTCGGTTGCGTCAAATAAAGGTGATGTATCGGTTTGGCTAGGAAAGCGGGCAATTCCTGTCAGGCAGGAAAAAACGCCCTCAGATTCGTTTCATTCCCGATAAGACCCCTAAACTCCCTAGCGTCCACGTCTTTCAGGCACTTTATTAAGCCTTCGTGCTGTGCCCGCATGAATCAGCATCCCACACCGTGGCTGACGCCTAGCGGCCGTGTCGAACCAAGGTAGCTCCACATTTGGGTGTAAGACATCTCATGGCGAAAGAACTCGTGAACCAAAAGTCCGCGGGCAGGCGTTCTTTGTCGATGCAAGCTCACTCGCTGGGCTCTATCCTTCAACGTGAGTTCGGCATCACTTTTCTCGTCTTCGACAAGGAGAGCGGCGCCTGCCTCACCGGCGAGCCAGGAACACCTTTTTTATCTCAATCTGAAGGCCAGGCGTCTGCGGATGGCGCCGAGGGCGATATTCGCGTGCGTTTTTCATCGGATGGTTTTTTCCATCTCTCCCTCCGTATTTTCGTCAGCCAAGGATCCGCCCTGCTTGCCGAGGGCCGGATGGCGTTCAGCCCAGCCGAACCGCCTCTCCGAGAAGCGGCGATTCGTCAGCAGCAGCGGATTCTCCACCGCTGGTTGGGCGCCGTGAGAGATCGGTTGCTGCTGGAGGGCCAACTGCGCCACGAGCGTCGGTCGGTGGGCGCCAAGACCGTGCAGGATTCGACCACTTGGGACGCGCTGATGACGTTGAATTCGTTGGCCCGGCAACTCCGCGCTCCCAAGGGGCAATCGAGCAATCAGGAACAGATTCTCAAAGCGGCTTTTGGTTTTGCCAATGCTCATGCGCTTTATTGGATTCCCGAGCGCCCCGAACTCCCGAGTCTTATCGAAGGCGAAAACCTAATTACGGACGTGGAAGCCCGCCAACTCGCTCACGCGCTTGGGCAATGTCCCGAATTGAAAGCGCCTGCGCCACTATTCTTCAATCGCGTCGCCATGACCAGTTGGGGTTGGCGCTTTCCGCAGATCCAAACACTCGTTGCTTTCCTCGTAACCGACCAAGGACCGCTTGGGTGGTTCGTGGCTCTGAACAAGCGCGGCCGGTCTCTCTTTCGGCACACCGATGCCGCACTTTTGTTACCATTCGTCGCTTTGCTGGAACTCCATCTGCGATGGTCGCACGCGCAATAAAGATCTAAAGGCCCTGCTCGTAGGTTTGACGCAAACGCTGGCCAACGCCCTTGATGCCAAGGATGCCTACACCTTTGGCCATAGCGAACGCGTCGCCCGCGTCGCCCTTGAATTGGGCAAAGAGATGGGGCTGCAAGGCGAAGAGCTTGGACAAGTTTATTTGGCAGGACTTCTGCATGACGTCGGCAAGATCGGCGTCAAAGACACCATCCTTCAAAAGCGCGGCTCCTTGACTCAGGAAGAGCAAGATCAGGTCCGCCAGCACGTCATGATTGGCTACTGGATTTTGGCGGAGCTGAAGCCTATCCGTCATCTGCTTCCCGGCGTCTTGCACCATCACGAACGCTACGACGGTACAGGCTACCCGGCCGGGTTGGCTCGCGACAAAATACCGCTGCTTGTGCGCATCTTAGCCGTCGCCGATTCCTATGATGCCATGAGCCATCAGCGCCCTGACCGAGAGTCGTTGCCCTATCACCGCGTTGAAGAAACTTTGATAGCCGGGGCCGGAACGCAATGGGATAAAGATATTGTCGATGCCTTTCTGCGCTGCAAGCAACGCATCCAAGCGATTAGCCGTCGGCCGATAAGCAGCGCCTTGCGACAAGCCATCGAAGCCACCTTGGCGATGAACAACAGTACGCCGTTCCCCGGCCCGCATCGGAAGAAAAGCCGCGGTAGTGCTGCCCCGCGAACGGGCAAGGCGAGTCCGAAGGGCCGGTAGGCAGGGGGTCAGGAATCAGGGGTAGATAGGAGTCGGGAATCAGGGGTCAGGAGTCAGGACAAATCAGGAGTCAGGAATTAGGAGTCAGGAGTCAGGAGTCGGGAATCAGGAGTCAGGAGTCAGGAGTCAGGAATTAGGAGTCAGGAATTCAGAGTAGGAGTCAGGAGTCAGGAATTAGGAGTCAGGAATTAGGAGTCAGGAGACATGCAGAAGATAGTTACCCGCGACCTTTGGTGAAAGCGGTCATCACGCCTGAAGCGACCCTGTCGATGTGCACTCCGTTAACCACGTGCCAGAATACTTGCCCGCACTTTCGGAAACTCAAGGCTAATCGTTTTGGTTTTTCCCCTGTCTACCGTACACTTTCTACTGTGTAATATGCTTGATGTTTTCGCCACTTCTCGACCCACGCCGAGGCACAACCATGCGCTCACGAGTGATGTTGTTTTTTGTTGCTCTTGCGGCCCTGTTCGCCTTTGACAGGACCACGGTCTCTGCCGCACCGCGACGATAAGGGCGTCGTGGTCACGCTCGATGGCCTCCATTCGAAAGCTGCCCGCCGATTGGGTGGAAGAGACGCCTTCGAGCCAAATGCGCGTAAAGCAGTTCAAACTTCCCGGCGCAACGGCAAAAATTCCGCAGAATTGGGCATCTACTATTTTGGAGGAGGCCAAGGCGGCACTGCGGACGCCAACGTAAAACGCTGCGCGACATGTTTACGACGGCCGATGGCAAGAAGAAGGACGAGATGGGGAAAGTGGACACGATGAAAATCGGCGGTGTAAAAGTCACCTATCTCGACATCCAAGGAACATATCTCTCCAAGGTTCCTCCCTTTTCGCCCAACGCCAAGACGGTGGCCAAGCCCGATCAGCGCATGCTGGGAATCGTCTTCGAAGGCAAGGAAGGTCCTTATTTCATAAGAGTTGTCGGCCCGTCTCAAACGGTTGAGCGCCACAAGAAGGCGTTCGATGAATGGCTCAAGAACTTCAAATGATAAGGGCCAGGCTTCCTCAGAGAAGTATTGCAAGCATTCAGCATGTCCGAATTGTTCTTCGATTTTGAACTGCCGCCTCGATTGATCGCTCACGATCCCGCTGCCGAGCGGGATCAATCGAGGCTTTTGGTCGTGGAACGCTCGTCGGGAAACATCCAGCACTTACATTTTGTCGATTTACCCGAGTTCCTGAGGTCAGGCGATCTCCTGATCTTGAACAACACGCGCGTGTTGCCTGCAAGGCTTTATGGCCGACGCCAAATGACAGGTGGCAAGTGGGAGGGATTGTTCCTCCGCGAAACCGCTGGCGGCATCTGGGAATTACTCAGCCAAACGCGCGGCTGGCTGCAACCGGGGGAGCACATCGCGGTCGAACCGGGCGAGTTTTTTCTCCAGGTTGTGAGCAATGCGGGTCCAGGCCGTTGGCTTATGAAGCCCTTGTCGCCGGGGACGCCGGCAGAGCTTTTGGAAAGGTTTGGCCACGTGCCTTTGCCGCCCTACATTCGTGGCGGGAAAGATAGTCCGGCCGATCGTGCCCGTTATCAAACCGTTTATGCCGAACGGCCTGGAGCTGTTGCGGCGCCCACCGCTGGATTGCATTTCACCCAACGCGTGTTCGACCGCTTACGAGACCGCGGGGTCGCTGTTGCTTTTGTCACGCTCCACGTTGGGCTGGGAACTTTCCAACCGATCAAGGCCGGCAATCCAGCAGATCATGTCATGCATCGCGAGGCGGGCGAACTTCTTGCCGATACCGTGCAAGCGATTGCGGCTTGCCGCAGCCGCGGCGGCCGCGTGGTTGCCGTGGGCACCACTTCGGTTCGCGTCCTCGAAACCGCAGCATTGCACCCTGGCAACGGCTGGGTTGGCGATACCGATCTTTTCATTCGCCCACCTTATGCCTTCCGGCAGGTGGACGGACTGGTGACAAATTTTCATCTGCCCAAAACGACCTTGTTGCTGCTCGTGCAAGCCTTTGCAGGCGTTGACTTGATGCGCCGCGCCTATCGCGAAGCTATCAAGCGCGAGTACCGGTTCTATAGCTACGGAGACGCGATGTTGATCCTATAATCGCTTCCCTTTGGTTGACAGTTTTGTTCGCGTCCTCGCGAGCCTGCGTTAAGATAGAGCAATGTCGGAAACAGCCTTCTCAATTCGAAAACACATTTTTCGGCTCACCCATGCCGAAGCCGAAATTCGCTTCCTGGTTTCCTGCGCGGAATCGGCTGGCGATTGGCAAGTTCGCGGCCGCCTCATGGGGCCCCGCTGCCCTTATGCTGCGACCGTCGAGGTTGCCTATCCCTTGCGCGAGCTCGAGCGAAAAGGACAAGGCGAGCGGCAGGAGCATTTTGCTCCGAACCGTCATTCCGGAACCCAGCATGTGGGACCCCGAGAGTCCGTTTCTTTATTCGGGGCCGCTGGGAATCTGGCAGGGTGACAAACTCCTCGAACAGCAAACGGTGCAAGTCGGTTTCATCGGCTGGGGATTGGGTACGCGCGGCCTGCGCGTGAACGGCAAATATCTGGATCTGCAGGCTGCCGTTGTCGCCCGGCTGGACGTGGAAACTGCGGGTCGGCTTCGCGAACAGCATGTGAACTGCGTGGTAGTAAACGTTGGGGATGCATTGCCCGCGACTTGGGACATTGCGGACCGTTACGGTTTCTTCGTGCTGGGCCGGATTAGCCAAGTGGCGGACTGGTACCGAGCACGAGCCCTGGAGGGCCGGCCCAGTTCTTTGGGATGGATTTTAGGACGCCCTGCGCTCGAGGGCCTCAAGTTGAAAAGCTTCGATGGGACCACTTACACGGGATCGGCGCCTCTGATCGGTCTGGAGGTCGACAAGCTGCCAGAGGAACAAATCCCGGGCGTTTCCTTCCTGGTCGCGGCTCCCGGTGTGCTGGAACAACCCAACGCAATCGGACTGCCCTGGCTCGGTGTGGAACGAGCCGTTGCAAGCGGGCTCGATCTGTCAGATGGCATCATGGGCACACTGAGAAATTGGCCGTTGCCTGGGGAAATGAAGCTCTAGAGCGAGCCTCCCACGTGAGTGGGGGGAGTTTTCCGGGACCTCCCCCCACTCACGTGGGAGGCTCGCTAAACATCACTCACCAAATCCGCAAACCAGAACCCATCTCGCTCAACCTTTTCACCGACAGCAACAGAAATTGGGGCGTCAAACATCGGCCCCGCATGGCAAAAGGTGTGAAATTCGCCTCGCTCTCCGCAGGGATCCACATCCGCCGGCAGGTCTGCAAGTAACGAAGCGTCAAATGCTCGCCCAACGAATCCGGCGGCAAGTTGTTTGGGATCGACGCAAGCCAAGGTTGCTCGCAATCCCGACGCGATCATCGTCCTGCGCCAGGTCAGGCATATCGGCAGGCGTTCCCCATACAGGGAATAGCGGTTCGATGCCGGTCCCGGAAAGTTGTTTTTGACGATAGTCGCGGATGTCTTGGAGATGAAGATCGCCAAAGGCAAATGCCTGAATGCCCTCGGAGCGGGCTCGTTCGACAACGCCCCGCATCCGTTCTTCATAGATCAAATTTGTGCAAGGCCAAGGCAACGGAATCGCCCAGAGTGGCAATCGAGCCGCCTTGGCCTGGAGCTGAACCAACTCCATGCGCACGCCATGCATGGCAACGCGATGGAAGGCTTCATTGAATGTGGTGACGAGGCCAACAAGTTCAAAATCAGGACGCTGTCGGAGAAGATGCAACGCCCACGCGCAATCTTTCCCCGAGCTCCACGACAAAAGTGCTTTTGATTTCGCGCTCATTGGACGGTGCGTTCGTTGTTGAGTCGTGATCCTCAGGCAATTTCTTCGATGCCCTGCCAGAGCATCGATGTCTTCGATCGTGGAAAAGGGGCCGGGGCTGACACGCACGGTTCCATCGGGGAAGGTGCCGATGGCACGGTGGATATAAGGAGGCGCAATGCAAGCCAGGGCGTACGGCGATCGAAAAGGACTGATCCAGGATGCCGCCGACTTCGACCGCCGCCAGGTCCCGATGCCGAAAGCTCAACGTGCCGACGCGTGCACTGCCGGGATTCACGCCAAATAACTCATAACTCGGTATGGCCTGGAGCTGCTGTGCCAATCGTTCGGTCAGCTCGAGTTCATGTTGCTCGATGGCCGCAAGTCCGCGCTCCATTACATACTTGAGACCTGCAGCCAAACCGGCGATGCCAAGCACGTTAGGCGTGCCGCCTTCGAGGTAATAAGGGTAATCGGTCGGTTGCGTCTCGCTAGCGGAATCGCCGCCGGTGCCACCCTCCACGCCAAGGTTTGAGCTTCGCTCGGCCGCCGACGTACAAGGCGCCCGTGCCCGTGGGCCCGAGCAGGGACTTGTGACCGGGAAAGGCCAACAAGTCTATCGCCATCGAACGAATGCTCACGGGGATCACACCTGCCGATTGGGCGGCGTCCACGAGCAGCAGTACATTGCGCTCTCTCGCGATTCTGCCGATTTCCGTTATCGGCTGCACCGTTCCGAGCACGTTGCTGGCGTGAGTGAGGGCGATCAAACGTGTTCGTGGCGTAATCGCCTGGCGCACTTCTGCGGGGTCGACGACGCCTGTCGGATTTGTGCGAATCCGCGTCAGCGCAATGTGGCCGGCCAATTCGAGGGCCCGCAAAGGGCGACTGACACTATTGTGCTCTAAGTCGGTGGTGATGACGTGATCGCCGGCTTCGAGCACGCCCTTGAAAGCCATATTCAAGGCGTCCGTAGCGTTCAGCGTAAAGACGAACCGCTCGGGGCCGTCGCCTTCGAAAAACTGATTGAGCAAGTGGCGCGTGTCTTCGAGGACGCGTTCCGAACTCAAGGCCATGCGGTGCCCGGCCCTACCAGGATTGGCCAAAGAATCTGCGCGAAACGGTCGAGCGCTTGATAGACGCTTTCAGGCTTGGGAAAACTGGTGGCAGCATTATCAAGGTAAATCATGGGATGCGTCCGGCGCTCCGATGGGGCGTCAATTGCCGATATAGCGGGCGTAAAGTGTGCGGGCTCGGTCGACATCGCTGGTTCCCTTGATGATCGCTCGGCCATCCGGAAAAACCGTGAATTGGTACTCGTCTACGTCGAATTTGAGAAGGAAGCGGTTATAAGATACCTGTCCCATCTTGGCGAGATGGTGAGCCAATTCTTCGAATTCGAGCTTGGTCGCCGACCGGTGCGAGACCTGCACGGAATTGCGGCCGCACAAACTCGTGGTCTGCGCCCCATGCTGGCCTTCGAGCCATTCGAAGCGACGGTGTTGGCAACACGGGCAATCGACTTTGCCGAGCAAGGGCGCGATCTTGATGCGACGCTGGATGTTTTCCCAAACGTCGATATAGATCAGCTCGCGGTTGACCTTGTCAAGCTGTCCCGTGAGGATCTTGAAAGCTTCGGCAGCCTGGAAACTCGCCACGATATTGACGATGGGTGAGAGCACCCCCGCGGTTTCACAGGTTCCGGTTTCGCCGGGCGCGGGGGCGGCCTCGAACACACAGCGCAGGCACGGAGTCTGACCTGGCAGAATGGTCATGGTTTGGCCATGACTGCCGATGCAGCCGCCGTAGATCCAGGGCTTGTCCAGCTTCACCGCGGCATCGTTGATCAGATAGCGGATTTCGAAATTGTCCGTGCCGTCCAGGATTAAATCCGCGTCGTGAACCAGGTCGAGGATATTGGTCCGGTCGATGTCGGTGACCACCGGTTCCACTTGTACGCTGGAATTTATCGCGTGCAGCTTTCGGGAGCCTGCTTCGGCCTTGGGTAGATTCTCTGCCACGTCGTGTTCGTCGAACAGCACTTGCCGTTGCAGATTGTTGGTTTCGATGAAGTCGCGGTCAACCAGCCGCAAATGACCAACGCCGGGCGCACGAAGGCATTGGCCAAAACGGTGCCCAGCGCTCCACAGCCGCATAAAGTCACGTGGCAATCCAGAAGTTTTTTCTGCCCGGTTTCGCCCATGCCGTAGAAGCGCATTTGGCGGCTGTAGCGATCGAGCAGCGACGCTTTCAGTCATTCCTTGTCTTCGACCTCCAGACCGCAATCTCCGAGCAAATTCTTCAAAGCGCGGATGAGCTGTTTGGGCCATTTGGATTGTCGCGCGTAGGTTGTCAGGCAAACCATATCTTCGCGGACCTTCGCGAGCGCTGGCCCTTCGAGCCGTTGCAAATAGACCGCCATAGCCTGCACGGCTTCGTCGGCAGCGGGAGGAGCGACGACATCTTCGTCGGAACCCGCCAAGAAAACGAGCGCGTGAACGACGGCCAACAGCAACGGGCTGACGCCCAGCTCGGGCGGGATCAGCGGGAAAACGGCAGCGCCATCGGGCACTTCGCCTTCTGCTGTCGCGGCGCCTTCTTCGTCGCCTTCATCATCGACATCTTCTTCTGGTTCTCTTCGTCATCGTGATTGTGCTTCGCCATTTCAGCCGCCCGCCACGGCCGGGACGATATTCAATTCGTCGCCGTCTTTCGTGGGAGTTTTGAGATTATCCAGGTAGCGAATGTCTTCATCGTTGAGATAGATGTTGACGAAGCGTCGAACCTGGCCGTTTTCCATGACCCGCTGAGCCAGAGCGGGATACTTTCCCGCTACCGCCCGAGCGCCGCCTGCACGGTCGTGCCGGCAACTTCCACCACAGTCAAACCATCCGTATGCTGGCGCATCGGCGCCGGTATCTGTACGCGAATCGACATGAAATCCTCATGCAGTCTTCAGTTTGATTGGAACCGGCGAGCGTCGAGGCGTAAGCCCGACGAGTCTTCCTGCAAAACTACGCGAACACGATGGTGACGACTCGTCGGGCTTACGCCTCGACGCTCGCCCGGCCTCCTCGCAACTCTGTTTCGCGAAAGCTAAACCAAAACGCTTTCCAATTTCTTATCGAGCAACCCTTCAAACGCCGCCAGGACCGGCCTAATCACGGCCGGTTGCAGCAGCTTGCCTTCCAGCGATTCCTGTGTCTTCAGGCCATTGCCGGTAACGCAGATGACCACTTCCTCATCGCGGAATGCGGCCTTGTTCGATGAGTTTCTGCGTGACTGCCACGGTGACGCCGCCGGCGGTTTCCGCGAAGATTCCTTCGGTGGTGGCCAACAGCTTCATCCCTTCGATGATTTCGGCATCGGTCACATCTTCGCCCCAGCCGCCCGTCCCCTTGATCATCTTGGCGGCGAAGAAACCGTCAGCCGGGTCACCGATCGCCAGCGATTTGGCGATCGTGTTCGGTTTACGAACCGGACGATGAACCTCCAGACCGGACTTGATTGCGTTGGTGATGGGATTGCAACCGGTGGCTTGTGCGCGATAAATCTTGCAAGCAGATTCCTCAAGCAGACCGATGCGAACCAATTCGCCGAAGGCTTTGTGGATCTTGCCGATCAAGCTGCCGCCGGCCATCGGCGCCACCAGGTTCTGCGGAATGCGCCAGCCCAGTTGCTCGGCAATCTCGTAGCCCATGGTCTTGGAGCCTTCGGCGTAATAAGGCCGCAGGTTGATGTTGACGAAGCCCCAGCCGTATTTGAAGGCGATTTCGGTACAGAGGCGATTGACCTCATCGTAGGTGCCGGTCACACCAATCAGGTTGGTGCCGTAGATCTGCGTAGCCAGGATCTTCGAGCGCTCGAGATCCGAAGGAATGAGGATATAGCTTTCGAGCCCGGCAGCGGCAGCATTGGCCGCCACGCTGTTGGCGAGGTTGCCCGTCGATGCGCAGCCCACGGTGCGGAAGCCGAACTCGACCGCTTTGCTCAACGCGACGGAAACCACACGATCCTTGAACGAAAGCGTGGGAAAATTCACGGCGTCGTTCTTGACCCATACTTGGGCCACTCCCAAAGCCTGCGCCAAGCGATCGGCTTTCACCAGCGGCGTGCCGCCCACTTGCGCGCCCACCGTTGGCTCGCCGTCGAGCGGCAGCAGCTCGCGATAGCGCCACATGTTTTCAGGTCGCATCTCGATTTTTTCGCGCGACAGAGATTCGCGGACCAATTCGTAATCGTAATCAACTTCCAACGGCCCGAAGTCCTCGGTGCAGAAATTGATTGCCTGCTTCGGGTACATTTGCCGCACACGCGGCACTTCAATCCGCGAACGAAATCAACGCTCAAAGGATTCTCCTTCTCGAGGCGGCCGAAACTGCTTAAAGTCGGCCAGACCAAGAACGCTATCGCACGATGTTGCAGTGATGGATCTGTCGAGAAGAGAAACCCAGCAGAGGCAAAAATAGCCCCAAGTGGATTTAGAGAAGAAGTGGCGTGACTAGCACCATCTTATCTCTCCCGGCCGTACCGGGTAGGATTTAGCACCTGCGTCTCGTTAGAGACCGGTTGCTGTGGCTTCAACGGGCCTGTCCCTCAGCCACTCTCGATAAGATACTCACCAAGTTGTCAGCAAAAAGTATAAGGGCGAGCGCGGTCGGCGGCAATGGGTAATCGGTTGAGATGGATGAATTCGGGGAAAAACTGAAGGGATCGAGTGACACGGGGCGAGAATGTCTCCGAGAAAAGCTCCACGGGTTGCGCGGCGACGGCTTTGCCGCAACGCCGCTCCACCCGTGGCTACAATCCAGCGCCCCGTTCGGGGCGTGAGCTTAGATCATGGGCTCTACCTCGATTATCCCGGCCCAAAAAGGCAACTTTTGAAAGGTGCCGGAACCGAACGTGGGGATTGGCAGATATCGCCGATTTCCGCCCTTGGCTTCGGGATCTATTTCGATTTCGATGCGTTTACTGCTAGCGCCAATGTCGAAAAATCGCCACTGCCAATCCCATCAGCACCATGGTCGCCAGCCCCAGGGCGCCGAGAAACCAAGCCAAGGGACCAATGCGCGACGGACTTTCTGGGATTAGAGCGATCACGTTGGTTCCGCTGTCCGTGACGCCTGTAGCTGGCGGCGGTACGGGCAAGGTTTCCAAGAGCACGTCGGTCGGTGGCGTCGCCTGTTCCATGCTGCCACGGCTTCCTGATATTCGCGATCGCCACGCTCGTCGAGCGGCAGGACAAAGTCCTCCGAAGCCCAGATAGCGAGTTTGTCGCGGACTTCAGCTGCGGAGGCGAAGCGTTGCGCAGGCTGCTTGGCCATCATCTTGCGAACGATGCCGATGAACGCCGGGGCAACAGTCGGATTGAGGACCGGAATCGCTGGCGGATCAGCGGAACGATGTTTTTGGATCTTTTCGAGGGCCGTGCCGCCTGGAAAGGGCGGCTGCCCCGTCAGACGCGAAATAGAGCGAACAACCCAGGGAATAAATATCGCAAGAAGTGCCCACCAGGGCGGCGTTCTCGGCCTGCTCGGGGGCGATGTAATCCATGGTGCCGACTACATAGCCTTGGCCGCCGACTACTTCGCGATCCGCCGGCGCTTCCCCTGAACCAGCGCCAAGCCGAGGTCGAGCACCTTGGCCCGATCGTGCGGCGTAATCATGATGTTCGAGGGCTTCATAGTCGCGATGAATTAGGCCTTGGTTATGGGCGTGATCCAGCGCTGAACAGACTTCCCCGAATAAGCGTGCTGCCCGTGGCACGGACAGCGGACCTTCCTCGGACACGAGCCTGAAAAGGCTCTTGCCCGGAATGTATTCCAGGGCAATGTAATAGACGCCCTGACAAACCCCCACCTCATAAGCCCAAGCCAAATGGGGATGGGAAACGCGTTGGCACATGTCCATTTCGCGGCGAAAGCGGGCCAGCAGCCTTTCCTCCTCGCGGGCCCGTTTGGGAGGCAGCACTTTGAGCGCCACCAGCATCTGGCTGCGGGCGTCCCTAGCGAGATAAACCGTGCCCATGCCGCCCCGGCCCAGCGGGGCAAGCACCTGATAGGGGCCGAGAATCAACCCCACGGACATGCCGCGCAGCAGCTTACCGGCCTGGAAGCGTGTGAGTTTGCCTTGGTGAATCAGTTCTTCGGCAAGGGCTTCCGGGTCCCGGCGCATTTCGACCGGCACTTTTCCCAAGGCGGCCTGGAGAGTGGGGCGATCGATGATTCCGCTGCGCAGGATGGCCCGGAGGAAAACTTCCGCCGTGATGACAGTGGTTTGCGGTGACGTCCTTGATTCAGCCATAGCACCGATCCGAAAGCAAGAGCGCAGCGCGCCGCCGCGTTCTCATTGTGGGCACGACAAAGCGCCCTGACAAGAGACTGTCCGGCAAAGTTGCTAGAACGTGATCTGGTGATCCTCGACCGCAGGCGGGCTCGGCGGCTCGATGGCCGCCTTCTCTTTGACCCCTTCCGCCCCAGGCGCTGCAGGACCTTCAGCCGGCGCCCCAGCCGCGGGCGGCGCGGTCCGCCGTCTGCCGGACGGTCGCCGCCGCCGCGACGTTTTTTTACGTGGCGCAGCAGGAATCTCGTCACCGGTGTTGTCCGAACCGAAGCGCGTGACCACATAGGTGCGGCTGCGGCTATCGGTATCCAGTTCGAGGAGCCCTTCCTTCTGGGCGTCTTCCAATAACTCGCTGAAGGTTTTATAGCCGTGATAGGTCTCGTTGAACGAAGGCTTCTTGCGCTTCATGGTGTCTTTGATCATCGACGACCAGAGCACTTCTTTGTTTTCCCGTCGTAGCGCCAGCAACGAATCGAGCAGCAGGGCCATCGCTTTGCGTTTATTGTCCGACCATTGCGGATTGATCCCGGGGGTCAAAACCGGTGTAGTTCCCAGGTCTTCGTAGTAAATGAATTCGTCGCAATTATCGCGGAACAAGTCCGACGTCGAATCCTGCATTCCTAAGCCGATAACGTGTTTGCCCAACTCTTTGAGCTTGGAGACGAGCGGTGAAAAATCGCTGTCGCCCGAGAGAATCACGAAGGTGTTGATGTGCTCCTTGGAGTAGGCCAAATCCATGGCGTCGACGCACAGGCGAATGTCCGCGGAGTTCTTGCCGCTTTGGGCCGGCGCGGAATCTCGATCAGCTCGATGGCGGCTTCGTGCAGCGGGGCCGTGTAATTGCCGAAGCGGCTCCAGTCGGCGTAGGCTTTCTTGGCGACGATTTTGCCTTTTTCGACGATGCGTTCGAGCACGCGAGCGATCTCGAAGCGATCGCGCCGGCCCTGAAAGCCGAGCGCCAGGTTTTCGAAATCGATGAAGATGGCTAAGGCGCGTTCGCCGTTGGACACGGGAGACACGTAAGGCCTCGATGAAGTGAGTAAGCAGGCGTCGGAAATTTCCGATCCCTACTTGTTGATCCGGGTCAACAATTCCTTGGCCTCGTCGGCCGCTTTGGTCTTGGGATACTTGAGCATGATCTCTTCGTAGCGCGTTCTTGGCGCGTTCCAGCTTCCCTTCGTCGGCCAAACTTTTGGCCAAGGATAGCATGGTGGAGGCTTTCACTTCCAAATTTGACTCATCCGCTGCTTTGTCTGGTTTGGTTTCCGTTTCGGAGCGCGCCCGCTCTTCCCCTCCACGCTTGGCGCTGCCGGCAATTTGGCAAGCACCTTGTTGGCGGCCAAGAATGCCTTCACCTCGCTCACGTCGATGAACAAGCTGAGCAGCGATGCGTCTGCCGCCATGCCTTGCGTGACACCCACCAAGTCGCCGTGATCGTTGACCAGCGGGCCGCCGCTATCGCCGGGGTTGGTAGGCGATTGGGTTTCAACCACGCGAGCGGAGAATTCCAGAAAGGAGCCGGCGTCGCGAACGCGCCATCTCTTTTCATAAACCTGGCGGACGGTTCCTTGCGTGTAGAGCCAAAGTGCGCCGCTCTTGCCAGGGTTCCCGACCGAGTGCACTCTCTGCCCAGGTGAGGGGCTTGTGCGCGCCAAATGAATAACCTCGACGCCGTGTGGAACCGATTCCAGTTGAAGCAGAACCAGGTCCCGGCGCTGGTCGCGGTAAATTACTTTGGCTGGCGTGCCGCCCCCTTTGCGCAACAGGTCCTGATACTCACTTCTTTCCGCAATGAGCTTACCGTCTCGAAAACGTGGGAAGAAGACCAAGATGCGATTGGCTTCGCCGGCGACGTGAAAATTGGTTATGACCCATTTATGGGTTGCGTCGATAAGGGCCCCGGTGCCGGTCGCTGCCCCATCATTGCGAATTCCCAGGATCCAGGTGGTGCCGCGGAGAGTCTTTTGATAGATCTTCTCTCCGCTTTCGGTTTGGCCAATGGCACTTGGGGCAAAAACTGCCAAGAAAACCGCGGCGCATAGGCTCAATCCAGGGATCCAGCGTCGAGCCATGCTTGCCTCCAGACAGCATGTTTGAGCCGGGCAGGGCAATCTTGTTCAATCGTACCCTAGTCTGGGGGCTGGTCAAGGCATGCTGGCCATCGACGCCAACGCGGCCTCGGATAAACTTCGGTCGCTCCGAACTGTCGCCCTTGCTGCCGCGACCCTCCTTCGTTTAACCCGGAGTCAGCGGCGACGGCGGCCAGGCGCTGGTGGGACTGCATGGCCTTGGCAATCGCTTCCACAATGCCATTACGTACCTCGTGAAGTCCGCCGTCGCCGTTGGCGCCGGGTTAAACGATGTACGTCCCACGGGAAAACGCTCGCCGCTTTCTTTCGATCGGACGAGAGACTTGCCCCCCGCACAAAAAAGAAAGGAAGCCGGCGAGTGTCGGCTTCCTTTCGGATGCGCTGCCGCCTGAATGGCGCTATTTAGTTGTCCCTTGTCTTTCTTACGCTTGCCCCTACCGCCGCGGCCGCCTGCCATCGCGGGGAATTCGAATGGCTCGCCCGTCAGTTCTTTCCATTCTTTCTTCTGGTCGTCCGTCAGCATGGCCACGCCTTTGGCCAAGAAATCCTTACGCATCGCTGCCATTTTCTTTTGATTTTCGGCTTGGTCGCCACCGCCCTGGAAAATGCCTTGCATTTCTTCCCGCTGTTCGCCATTGAGCGTGCGAACCTTTTCTTTTTGTTCGTCGGTCAGCTTCAGAACCTTATCGACCGACGGGTTCGTGAAGGCGTTGAGGCCCATTTGTTGAACGCCAAGCTGTTTGAGGCGTTTCACCTGTTCGGGCTTCCATTCCTTGGCAAGCGCGGCGTAGGTTTCATCGGCCTCTTTGGCCATGAGTTCCATCATCTTCGGCATGCGTTCCTGGGGATCCAGGTCTTGAAGCTTGCCGCGTTCCTCTTGGAACTTCTCCCTCATTGCCGTAACTGTTTCCTTGGCCTTGGTCACCTGTTCTTCAGAAAGCTTCAATTCCTTCTGAACCGGCACCAAGTTGATTAGCTGCAGCGGGCCCGCCCCCGAACCCGCCGCGGCCGCGACCTTGACCTCTTCCTCCCTGCGCCATGACCGGCGAAGCGATTAGCGCCGCTACGCCAACCACCAACAACCACCTGCTAAGACAACGCATGTGCAAACTCCCTCGTAAAACTGCAACGACGTGTAACCTTCTCAGAGTCGGTCGACTCCTCCCGCCCAGAACGGGATTACGAAGGTATGAACCCCAATTTATGTCGCTAGTTTCGCAGTTTACCGACTCTGTGGCCAGGAGCAAACGAAAAGCGGCCGCCAAATAATGGCGGCCGCTTGACAAGTGCCTGTCGCAAGGCTCATAACCCGAAAGGTCGAGTGCCTCCGGAATCCGACTGTATTTCGGATTTCGACATTCGAATTTGGGATTTCTTAATTGGGTCCTTGCTGACGGATGACGCGAGGCTGAGCCCCGGCATTCGGATTGGGCTTGGCGTCCAAGCGGGGCTGGCGCACCAATTGATAGCCGGGTGGTGTCTGAGGCTGCTGGAACATTTTCCGATCCAACGGCATATCGCACTCGATGAACGGAATGTTCCAAGTGGATTTGTTGCCGTTGGCGGCCGTGTAGATCAACATGCGGGGCAAAAACGTCTTTTGCGTCAGCGCCAGCTGGGCCAAACTGAAATCGGCCAGGTCAGCCGCGTTGCGCGGCTTCACTTCAATATAGACGTAGTTGATGTCCTCTTTTACCAACTTCAGCTCATAGCGGCGTTTGGCATCTGCCGCTTTCATGCCGATCAAGAAAGACAAGAAATTATCCTCGGCAATTTGGCCCTTCTTGGCCGGTCCCATGTCGTAAACGCGGACCTGTTTCTGAGCTGGGACAAACTGAAAGGTGAACTGACCGGTGCAAACGATGCATTCGAAAATGCTCGGGTTGTCGCTGCGCTTCAGATCGAGCGCGCCAAGTTCGGGCTTTGGAAATGGGCAGAGCCCACGAACAATTCCTTACTGCCAAATGATTTGTCTTCATCCTGGCGCTCGAGCTGAGCTCGCAGCGACTTGATGCCGGTCATCTTCGCTTCCCACTGCGCGAGAATCGCGTCGAGACGACCGCCCTGGTCAAATTGAACGCCACGCGGTTGTTGTTGCTGCTGTTGTTGGTTTTGTTGGGCAACTGCGCTGGATCCACACGTCAGCATGAGGCCCAAGACCAACCCAGAATAACGCATGAGCCATCTCCCTCATGAATGGATTTGCGAACGGAGCAGGATGCATTGTCCTGCTTGGGTCAAGGAAAGCCTTATAGCAATTCCGGCCAAAAGCGCAAAGGGCGGTATTTGTCCCGTCGTGAGGACAATCCCAAGTTGTGCGCGGTCTCCGGACCCCGCACCGCCGCATCGCCATGCCTGACAAAGATATCCGACATCATCCGAATGCCGTTTGTGGTCTCCCGACCACCTACGCGGATTCGTCAGGAATCAACTTTTCACCCATGCAGGTGGTCAGGGAGACCACAAACGGGGTTTAGCCTTGTGGTCTTCGCCGATCTAGCGTGACGTTTCCGGCGGTGCGGGGCCGGAGACCCGCGCACAACGCACTTAGTAATGCAATACCCAACTCCCCCAATTTATCAGCGCCGTCGATTTTCCCCTCAAGTCCATCGCTTTCGGCATTTCCGGCATTTCCCGATCAAGCCGCATCTTACCCCGATCCGAATGAATACCGTGAAGCCCTCTTCCCGATTCGAGTGGAGGCATTTGCCATGGCGCAGGAAACCGGCCTCGGCCCGTCTGTCCCGTTCGATGCGAACCTCGTTTTGTCTGGCCGGGCTCTCGTTATTTCCGATCGGCTGCGCCAGTTACAGCGACTCCGTAGCGTCCAACGGCACAGCTCCTCTTCATGCGCTAGCGGCCCAAGCCCAGCCCGCTCAAAATATCGTTCTCGTCAAGGCGGACGGCCCGGCGGGAACCCCGGCTCAGCTTCCTGACCCTTCGATCCAAACGATTCCTGAATTGCAGACCATCGCTCATCCTGTGCCCTTGAGCTTGGGCACCATCTTCCGGCTTGCAGAAGATCAGAATGCCCAAATTGCCCTTTCGTGCGCGAAAATCGACGAGGCCTACGCCGCCAAAGAACTGGCCGATAAAGCCTGGCTCCCTCAGGTCAGTGTCGGCGGCGCTTGGTTTCGGCACGAAGGCGGCATTGCCAACCAGGATGGCACGCTGCAGCGCTCCAGCTTCGGCGGTTTTCTCATCGGCGGCGACATGACCGGAAAACTGGATCTGAAGGATGCCATCTATCAACGCTTCGTGGCCGAGCGCCAAGTCTTGCAGCAAAAGGGCGACCTGCGCCGCGTAACGACCGAAACCCTGCTGGATGCCGCCAATACCTACATCGATCTGCTGGCGGCCCGCACCGGCGAAGCCATGGGTTTGGAAGCCAAGAAGCAGATCCAATCGCTCCTCGAGCGAGCCCAAAAAGCAGCCTCGGCAGCGCCCGAGGCCGCGGTGGAAGTCGCCAGGCTCAGGGCGGCTTTGCGTGGCCGGGAGCAGATGATCGCGCACCTGCAGGAACAGGCTGCCCGTGCGTCCGCCAAGCTCGTTTATCTCTTGGGCGTCGATGCCGGAGCGTCGATTGTCGTTGCCGACGATCATCTTGTTCCGCTCGATCTGATCGATCCGGGCAAGCCTGTCGCGGAATTGGTGAATCAGGTGCTGACGACCGGTCCGGGAATTCAGGAAATGGAGCAGATGCTAGCCCAAATCGAAGAGGGCATTTGCCAGGCAAATGGACCGACCAAGTATTTGCCCGTTCTGGAAATGCAGATGCTCGAAGGCGCCTTCGGCGTTGGGCCGGGCGGCTCTACCAGCTGGGACAATCGCTTCGACTTAGGCCTGCAAGTTCGCTGGGACCTGACTCAGCTCTTCACCCAGCAAGAAAGACAGCACCTGATGCGCGCCCGCACGGAACAGGCGCATCTGACCTACCGGGACCTGCGCGGCAAACTGACGGCAGGCGTGCAAGAATCGCATGAGGCAGTGGTCTATGGCAAGGAGCAGATCCACCTGGGAGAGCAAGCCATTGCCGAAGCCAAAACAGCTCAGAAATTGACCGAAGACCGCATGAACGCTCACGTGGCGGGCGTGACCTACAGCGAAATCCTGCAGAGTCAACAAGCAACCTCGCTGGCCCAAGCCGGCTATCTTGCAGCGGTCCATTCCTACAATCAGGCCCAACTCAGGCTTTTTCTTCTGACCGGTTCGACGGGGCATGACGGTCCCTGCACCAGCAATTGTGCGACGACGACCATCAAGCCAGAATAGAATCAGCCGAGAAGGTTGATTCATTCTGTTGGGTGGTCGCATGCAAACGTCGTTGCGCATCGTTTCGGGTCTCTTGCGGGGCCGCAAGCTGAACTGCACCGTCGAGCCGGGCCTTCGCCCCATGCCCGACCGTGTCCGCGAAGCACTGTTCAGCATTTTGACCAGCGAGATTGCTTCCCGGCCCTTCTTCGACTTGTTCGCCGGCACGGGGGCAGTTGGGATGGAGGCCCTGAGCCGGGGCGCCAGTCCCGTCACTTTTGTGGAATTCGACGGCAAAACCGCGTCCCAAATCGGTCGCCATTTGAAAGAGTTCGGCGTTGCCGATCGAGGCATCGTCTTGCGGGCCGACGTCTACCGTTGGGCTTCGCGCTGGCTGCCGCCGGCCGAGCCATTGACCGTATTTCTAGGTCCGCCCTTTCCGGATCTCACCGAGCGCCAAGAAAAGCTGATGGAAGTGATAGCCATTCTCCTGGCGAAGCTTCCTGGCGATTCGGTGCTCGTCATTCAGACGGAAAAGGCCTTCGACGAAGCGCTATTGCCGCAATCGGACGCTTGGCGGCACTTGCTCTACGGGAGAAATCGGTTATCCGTTTGGCGAAGTCCGGTCGGTTAGCCGCGACGCGCAGCGGAGCGTGATGCACTCGCTCAAAGGTTCATTATGTCCGAGCGTGAATTCGCCTTTGCGGTCGTGCGCCGGCTGCGCGAAGCCGGCCATCAAGCCCTGTGGGCTGGCGGCTGCGTGCGCGATGAGCTCCTCGGTTTGGAGCCCGACGATTTTGACGTCGCTTCCGATGCTCGGCCTGAAGAAGTCGCCCGCCTTTTTCGTCGCACAATCGCCGTCGGCGCGTAGCTTTGGGGTGGTCGAGGTTCTCGGGCCACGTGAAGATCCGCAAGTACATGTGCAGGTTGCGACCTTTCGTTCCGACGGCGCCTACATCGATGGCCGTCATCCGCAGGCGGTTCGATTCAGCTCGGCGGAAGAGGACGCCCAGCGCCGCGATTTCACCGATCAACGGCCTCTTCTTCGACCCGCTGGAAAATCGGCTCATCGACTATGTGGGTGGCCGAGCCGATCTGGAGTCGCGTCTGCTTCGCGCCATCGGCGACCCGCATCAACGCTTCGCCGAAGACAAATTGCGGCTCATGCGCGGAGTGCGCATGGCAGCCCGATTCGGCCTCGAAATCGAGCCGTCGACACTCGACGCCATCAAAGCGATGGCGAATCAGATCACGGTGGTCAGCGCCGAACGAATCGCTGATGAATTGAAAAAAATGCTGGCACTTCCGGAACGAGCTCAGGCGCTAGGCCTGTTCATGGACCTCGGCCTCGCTCGAGCGGTTTTGCCTGAAATCGTACCCTTACGCGGTTTGGCGGCGGACCCCTCGGACAAGTCGAAAAGCGACACATGGGGACACATCCTGCGCACGCTCGCTCACCTCGGCAAGGATGCGTCATTCCCTCTCGCGTTTGGCTGCCTGTTGCACGAGCTCGGAAAGTCGGGTCCGAACGTAACCGTGTCTTCCCACGGCAGGGCAGATTCTCCTGAGAAGGTAAGCAGTTTACTGGCGGATAATATCTGCCGGCGGCTGAAGTTGTCTGTCGCTGAACGGGAGCGAGTCGCGTGGCTGATCGTCCACCAAGAGTGCCTCCGCAATGCCGAGAATCTGCCGTTGCACAAGCTGAAAAAGATTCTCGCGAATCCTGGCATACGCGAGCTTTTGGCGCTACATCGGGCCGATGCTTTGGCAGATGAGCGCCCGGTGAATCACGTCGAGTACGGCGAGCGAATGCTAGAGCGTTGGTCGGAGGACGAACTCAATCCTCCCGCTTTCGTGACCGGGCACGACGTCGAAGCGCTGGGAATGCGACCAGGGCCGGGTTACAAGGAATTGCTCGAAACGGTTCGCGATGCGCAATTAGACGGAATCATCGCCACGCGAGAGGAGGCGCTGGTACTTCTCGAGCGTGCATTGTCTAGCCAAAGCCAAATAGGGTTTGACAGGCTAAATCGGTTCGCGGTGATGTGTGCTTTGTGCCATGCCCACCGCATTTTGGGTGGGCATGTGAGGCAAAGACATCGGACACCGCGACATGCTTTCCGCGTTGCTTTGGCTTCCGCACTACAAATGCGTCAATCCCATCGAGCGCGCTATTCACTGCTCGAAATCGACGGCCCTCACATGCCCACGGAGTACCGTGGGCATGGCACCAGCACCAAGCCTGACCCCTTAAAATCTCGGCCGATTTACAATCCTGTCCGGTTCGGCCAGCTGATAGCGGCTCAGCCTCGATGATCAGTTCGCAGCCTACTAGGTCCCAGCGGAACGAGCAACAGCGATAATTCCGGCCCTTTTCTTCAGTACCCAGACCAGCCCAACGTCACCGTTTCGGCCGAAAATGCCGCGAACCCCTTTTCGAGCGAACCGATCTCCATAAGACACCATCTGATATATAGCAGAGGCGAAGTCAGGGAAATCGCTTGCGCTGGGTTTGTCCAAAGTGAGGTTTCGTTCGAAGAGCGGCTGCCGGCAAGGAAATCGCCTTGCAAGGTCCGTGCCAGCGTCCTATACTGACGCTTTGCACGAATCAAGCTGCGCTAGCGTAGCTCAATGGCAGAGCTCTGGTTTTGTAAACCAGGGGTTGTGGGTTCAAATCCCACCGCTAGCTTCCCAGGCAGGGAACCATAGTCTGTGGCGGCCGGCCGGCCAACGACGTAATGAAGCGATGACCAGACGTGTCTCCGCCGGATCAAGCTCTGAATCCTTGGCGGAGATCTTTGCATACATGGATGGGCAGGTGGCCGAGTGGCCAATGGCATCAGACTGTAAATCTGACGGGCTTGTCCCTACGGGGGTTCAAATCCCTCCCTGCCCACTGATCCCAAGATGAAGAAGCGAATGCGGAAGCGTTGAAGGCCCGTTGATGAAGTCGCGGGTGTAGCTCAATGGTAGAGCTCCTGCCTTCCAAGCAGGTGACGAGGGTTCGATTCCCTTCACCCGCTCCATTGTTTGAGTGTTGAAGGAGCGAAAACGGAACTTGCTGCTGTAGCTCAGTGGTAGAGCGCGTCCTTGGTAAGGACGAGGTCCTGGGTTCAACCCCCAGCAGCAGCTCTCCGGATGTTGGTGTTTCAGGTTAATTCCGGTTCTCCCGTAGGCCCGGACCAGACGGCAATCGAGTATGCGGAGGAGCGATGGCTAAGGACGTATTCACCAGGACCAAGCCCCACGTCAATGTTGGAACCATTGGGCATATCGACCATGGCAAGACTACATTGACTGCCGCCATAGTGGCTCGTCAGGGATACAAGAACAAAGTAGCGAAGATCAAGAGCTATAAGGATATCGCCAAGGGCGGCACCGAACGCGATGACCTCAAAACGGTTACCATTAGCGTTGCCCATGTCGAATATGAAACGCCCAATCGGCACTATGCCCACATCGATTGTCCCGGGGCACGCCGACTATATCAAGAACATGATCACCGGGGCCGCCCAGATGGACGGCGCGATCCTGGTGGTTGCCGCCAACGACGGCCCGATGCCGCAAACGCGCGAGCACATCCTGCTCGCTCGTCAGGTCGGCGTGCCCCGTATTGTCGTGTTCTTGAACAAGATCGACACGGTCGACGATCCTGAGCTTCTGGAATTGGTTGAGCTCGAGCTTCGCGAGCTGCTCAGCAAATATGAATTCCCCGGCGACACGATCCCGATCGTGCGCGGTTGCGCTTTGCCCGCCATGCAGAGCTTGGGAAAAGACGACGTTGCCTGCAAGTGCATCGATGACTTGATGGTAGCGCTCGACACCTATATTCCCACGCCGGTGCGATTGGAAGACAAACCGTTCTTGATGAGCATTGAGGACGTTTTTTCGATCAAAGGCCGCGGCACGGTAGGGACCGGGCGCATCGAAGCCGGCAAGTGCAAGGTCGGCGATGAAGTCGAGTTGGTCGGGCTCATGAAGGCCCCCCGCAAGACCGTCGTCACCGGCGTGGAAATGTTCAATAAGACGCTCGACTACGGAACTGCGGGCGACAACGTCGGCGTGCTCCTACGCGGCATGGAAAAAGACGATCTCGAACGTGGCCAGGTGTTGGCCAAGCCCGGGTCGATTACGCCGCACACGAAATTCGAGGCCAGCGTCTATGTGCTGTCGAAGGATGAAGGCGGCCGTCATACGCCGTTCTTCACCGGCTACAAGCCGCAATTCTACTTCCGCACCACGGACGTCACCGGCGACGTCAAGTTGCCGGACGGCGTAGAAATGTGCATGCCGGGCGATAACGTCAAGGTGACGGTGGAACTGCTGCCCGAAAAGCCGATCGCCATGGATGAAGGCCTCCGTTTCGCTATCCGTGAGGGTGGCCGCACGGTGGGCTCAGGCGTAGTGACGAAGGTGCTTGCCTAAGGGAAGCCAGCAAGTGCTTGAGGAGAAACAGGCAACGGGGGAACAAGCCATTAGAAGGCTTGTTCCTCTCTTTCGCTTCCTGTTCGCATTTTTTCGAGGGGCTGGGCCATGCGGGAATATGTCTGGCTGGAATGCACGGCATGCGGCAACCGCAATTACCGCACGCCAAAAGAAACCCGCGGCGCCGAACGCCTCGAGTTGAAGAAGTATTGCCCGAAAGAACGAAAACACACCGCTCACAAGGAAACGCGCAAGAAATAGAGGCCGGCGACTGGTTGCCGACGGCCCGTGAACCGGGAGCGAGAAAAGCTGGCTCGCTCGTCCTTTTTCACTAGTCGTTTGCAACCAAGCCCACCCTAGGGGTGTAGCTCAATTGGTAGAGCACCGGTCTCCAAAACCGGCGGTTGAGCGTTCGAGTCGCTCCGCCCCTGCTCTGGGTCGACTGGACTCGATTGTAAGTTTTGGATCGGGTTGCAAGGAAAGCACCGATGTCGCGGCAGGGTCCAGCGCGGCAGATTTCATCAGTAAAGGTCGTGCCATGGCAGTGGCAGTTAAGAACGAAAAGAAAGCGGCTCAAGCTCGATCCGATAATGCGCTTGCCCTGAGCAGCCTTCTCGGCGCCGTTTACGTGATCGCCAGCCTGGCGCTGCTCTTTTATGCCCTGCCGCGCATCTGGACGCGTGCGATTACGCCGTTTTTCTTGGCAGAAGGACAAGCGGTTTCGGCCGTCGACCGGGCTCTCTTGGCCCTGGCCTTGGTTGCGGTTGCAGCCGGCTTGGCCGTTTTGGGGAAAACGCTCGCCGGCGCCACTCAGCCGGTCGGTATGCGAGCAGGCGTGTTCTTGGCCGTTCTGGGCTTCTTGGCGGTGGTGCTGGTGGTCAGCCTCATCGGCGGTATGCTCCAGAGCACCGGCCGCATCGATCCGCAAGCCGGACTGATAATGGTCAGTGTGCTTGACGGTGGCGTTGCTTGCCGGCGAGGTGTTTCTCTTTTTCCGTCCTGCCGCTGCTCAGAACACTGGTTGCGTTCGAGGAACAGGGTTGGTTCAGTGCGACCTCCTACAAGAGGACGCAAGGCATGCGCGTTTGCCGGGCCACGATCTTGGGATTTTTGATCCTGGCCGGGTGCGGCGTTTATTCGTTCTTGAATAGAAACACGTTCGTCAGCGTCTGGCCACCCTCACTTGGAAGTGCCGTTGCCGTTCAGCGGTGGGTACATGATCCGGCTTTTGCCCGACGTGGCCTATACTTTGCCGATTTTGCTCGTTGGGGGCTCTCTCTGGATTGGTTGGCGGTTGGTCAATTTCCCGCCATTTGCCGATTTCCTGATTGCTACCGAAGCGGAGATGAACAAGGTTTCCTGGACGACGCGAAGCGCTTGATTCAGGACACGCTCATCGTGCTGACGACTATGTTGCTTATTACTTTGTTCTTATTTGTCGTCGACATCGTGTGGTTCAAGGTCCTGAGCAACCCGTGGGTGCCGATTCTGCAAACCGAACAATCGACGAAGAGCCAGGAACTGAAGCAGCAAGAGTGGTAAGGGACCTCCACGGACTTTAGTCCCTTGCGGGAGTCGCGACGCATGCCGGAAGAAATGGCCAATCACGAATCCGATCGTCCGGAGGCGTCGCTGCCTGGCGATTCGGGCGTCGAGGCGAATGGTATGCCGCCGGAAACGGTCTCGACTACCGAGCCGGAAGCAGTTCAGGATGAAGTCGCGGCCGAGGCGACTGATGCCACGGCAGATGTCGGAGCCAGCCGAAGCGGAACCACCGGCGCCGGCCGCGGTCGATGAGAACAAGAAGCACTGGTACGTGGTCAAGGTGCAAAGCGGCCGGGAAGAATCGATCAAGGAAGCGATCGAGCGTGCGCGTCAGAATTGAGGGCCTCGAGGAGTTCTTTTCCAAGATCATTATCCCCGTCGAGAAGACGGCGGAAATGCGCAATGGCAAGCGCGTCGTCAAGGAAAGAAAGCTCTATCCCGGCTACCTGATGGTGGAAGTCGAGTACAACGATCGTATCTTATACCTTTTCCGTGAGACTTCGGGTGTCGGCGACTTCGTGGGGGGAAGCCTCCAACATGCTCCGTCGCCCATGACGGATCGCGAAGTCGAACGGATGTTGGGCCGGCAGGGAGATAAAGAAGACGTCAAGATCGTACATCACAAGCCCAAGTACGATCGCGGCGATCGCGTCAAGGTGAAAGAAGGGACCTTTGCCGGCATGGAGGGCGAGGTCAAGGAGCTGATCGAAGCCAAGGGACAGGTTCGCGTGGAATTGACGATCTTCGGGCGACCGGTGCCCGTGGAATTGGAATACTGGCAAGTCGAGCACGTGTAACAAACACAGCGCTCGGGGTGCACTAATCGACTCGATTCAGGAATAGGTAATGGCAAGACAGGTAACGGCCCAGATTCGCTTGCAGGTGGTTGGCGGCCAGGCCACGCCGGCGCCTCCCGTTGGCCCCGCCCTCGGTCAGCATGGCGTGAACATCGGGCAATTCGTCAGCCAGTTCAACGACCGAACCAAAGAAGGCAAGGGCATCACGGTTCCGGTGGTTATCACCGTGTATTCGGACCGGAGCTTCGATTTCATCGTCAAGAGCCCGCCTGCAGCGGTTCTGCTCAAGCAAGCGGCCGGCATTCCGTTGGAGAAGAAACGGGGCGGCGATTTGATTCCCGCCGAAGAAAAGACCAAGCAAAGCGGCAAATACAAAGGCTTCAAGGTCAGCGCCACGCAGCTTCAGGACATTGCTAAGCGAAAGCTGCAAGACCTGAACGCCCGCGACCTCGATCACGCGGTCCGCATCATTGCCGGAACCGCGCGCAGCATGGGCTTTACCGTCGAGGGTTGAGTTTCGACGAGGCGATCCCTCCGCCTCACCTCGAATTGTGGACGTATCACGCCTCTCCTGCGGGGAGGCTTCATCGGCTAGAAGAAGTCTGGATTCACTATGGCGAAGCAAAAAGCCACCGAGCCTGAAGCTGCTGAGGCGGCCGAAAAATCGAAAGAGGCGGCTCCGGCTAAAGAGAAGAAGCCCAAGGAACCGAAGGCGCCCAAACCGGCTAGCGCGAAGGCGGCTCCCGAAGCGCCCGACGGCAACGCGCCCGCCCCGGCAGCGCCGCCGGCTTCTACTTCTCCTGCCGCCCAGCCAATGAGCGAAAAGAAAAAGGGCAAACAGCCTGGCATTCCGCCCCTCCGCGGCAAGAAACTGCGGCGCAAATGAAAGCTGCCAGGAGCAAGATTGCCAAAGAAGGAACGATGCCGCTCAAGAAGGCTATTGGTCTCCTGAAATCATCCAAGCGGGCGAAGTTCGATGAAACCGTCGAAATTCATATGTCCCTTGGAATCGACACGACGCAAAACGATCAGATGGTACGCGGCAGCGTGCCCTTGCCGCACGGCATTGGCAAGGTAGTCCGGGTCGTGGTGTTTTGTCAGGGCGATAACGTCGCCAAAGCCAAAGAAGCCGGCGCCGATTTCGCGGGCAGCGACGATCTTATCAAGAAAGTCCAAGGCGGCTGGCTCGATTTCGACGTGGCCCTGGCAACGCAAGACATGATGGGCGTGGTCAGTCGCCTCGGCAAGGTGCTGGGGCCGCGCGGCCTCATGCCGACACCCAAAGCGGGCACCGTGATCCCGGCCGGTTCCGATGTGACGGCGGGCGTTCGCGAATTCAAAGCCGGCAAGGTCGAATATCGCGCCGACAAGGGCGGCAACGTCCACGCTGGGGTGGGCAAGCTCAGTTTCGACGATGAAAAGCTGCGTGGCCAACGTGCACACATTTGTGGAACAGATTCGCGCGGTAAAGCCCACGGGCGTCAAGGGACACTACGTCAAAACGATTACGCTTTCAGCGACCATGAGCCCGGGCATTCCGGTTACGGTTTAGACAGGGATTTACATGAGCAAGGTCATCAAGCAGATGGAAATGGACGCCTTGAAAAACACTTTCAAGGACGTTCGCGATTTGGTCGTGCTGAGCAGCGAGAAACTGACCTGTCAGCTCGATTACGGCGTGCGCATGGCGCTGCGGAAGAAAAAAATCCACATGCAAATGGTCAAGAATACTTTGGCCCGCCGCGTCTTTGGCGAGCTGGGCATGAATGTCCAAAAGTATTGGGCGGGCACGACGCTGGTCGCTTGGGCGGCGCCAGCCTGGCAGAGCTTCAGCAAAGACATTGATGCGCTGGTCAAGAAAAGCAACAAGACCCTGAAAGTCAAAGGGGCGATTTCCGAAGGATTGGAAATCGATTTCGGAACTGCCCTGTCGATGCCGACGCGCCGGAGGCCATTGGCCGGGTCGTCAGCTTGGCCATGAGCCCAGCTTCGCGCCTCATCGGCCAATTGATGGCCCCAGGCGCTGCGCATCTCCGGTCAATTGAAGACACTGAGCGAAAAAATGGAAAAGACCGAAGAGCCGGTAGCGGTAGCGGTCTAATCGAGAATGAAGTGGCAGACATCGGCCCGGTTTGGCCGGTGTCGTTGATATAAAAGCAAGCTGTTACGCACGCCGCTGCCAAGCTTCAGGCAGCACTGCTAGAGAAAGGATAGACGAACGATGTCCGAAGGTAACGGAAAGGCCTGGGGGCCGGAGATCACAGATCTGGGCGACAAGATCGTAGCTCTCACGGTTGCCAAGGCTGTTGAATTGGGCAACTATCTGGAAGAAGTTCACGGCATCAAGCCGGCTGCGTCGGCAGTTGCCGTTGCGGCAGGTCCTGCTGCTGCCGGCCCCGCTGAAAAACCCGCCGAACAGACCGAGTTCACGGTCGTTCTCGAGGGCTTCGACGCCGCCAAGAAGATCAATGTCATCAAGGTGGTTCGCGAGATCACCGGCCTTGGTCTCAAGGAAGCCAAGGATTTGGTCGAAGGCTCTCCCAAGCCGGTGAAAGAGAATGTCTCCAAGGACGAGGCCGCCAAGATCAAGGCAAAGCTGGAAGAGGGTGGCGCCAAGGCTTCTCTCAAGTAAGCCGGCGACGGTTCCCGGAGAATGCCGGTCAGTGGTCGTTAGCCTTGCCAGTATTTGCGGTATTTTGTTCATTCATGACTGAGGGGGCTGGAAGAATGGAGCGGTCGAACGCACGTTCTTTTGGCTTCCTCGGTCGTCGCATGCGCGGCTAGGCGTCACGGGCTGTGGCCTTTGGCGCCTGGTTTGTCTCAGGAAGGACGGCTGGTTCCCGGCGATACAGCGAGGATTCGGTCCAAGATAACGGACGACCTTCTGTAGCGATTGGACCTCATCGAGTCAATCCCTTCTGGGAGAGGAGCACTCTACTATGCCCATCCCGGCACAACGCATTGTCAGACCTGAGCAGATTCGCAATTTCGGCCGGATCGGCGAGACCATCGACGTTCCCCCCCTAACCGATGTGCAGTTGCGCTCCTACGAACGATTCCTGCAGCTCGATACGCCGCCGGAAAAGCGCACCCCCACGGGACTCGAAGGGGTCCTCCGTGAGATATTCCCGATCGAGAGCTACGACAAGACGATCAATCTCGCCTACCTGCAATACGAACTGGGAAAACCGCGCTATGACGCCGATGAGTGCCGGCAATTGCGCATGACCTACGGCCGCCCTTTCCGCGTCTGGCTGCGACTCAACAAGGAGCAGCCGGTCGAAGAAGAAGTCTACTTGGGCGATATGCCGATCATGATCGGCGGCGGCGAGTTCATCATCAATGGCGCCGACGCGTTGTCGTCAGCCAGCTCCATCGCTCCCCGGGCGTTGATTTTGTCGTTGAAACGGAAGCAAGCGACAAGCGACTGCACTGTTGCCGCATCATTCCCGAACGCGGCAGCTGGATCGAGATCAACGTCACTAAGAAAGACACTTTCGGCGTCCGCATCGATCAAAGCGGCAAGTTTTCCGCCATGACGCTGCTGCGAGCGATGGGCCCGGAATACTCGACCGATGCCGACATCATTCGTGCTTTCTACCCGACCGAAGATGGTCAAGGTCAATCCGGCAAATCGGGAAAACTCGAAGGCCAATCGCTGGCCGACGACATTATCGACCCCGAAACAGGCGAAGTTTTCGCCGAGAGCGGCGAAGCCCCATCACCTGGGTCTCGACAACTTCTGACTAGCTCCGTCAAGGAAATTTCCATTCTGGGAACCATCAAAGAGCACCGAGATCATCCTACAGCTCGCTGCTTGAAGATCAGACGGAAACTCACGAGGCTGCCCTGCTCAAGATTTACCAACGGTTGCGGCCTGGGAATCCCCCCCAATTGGAGAAGGCCAAGGAACTCTTCAAGGAAAAATTCCAGGATCCCAACCGCTATCGCTTGGGCAAAGTCGGCCGGTTCCGAATCAACCGCAAATTCAATCAGGACATTCCGGAATCGGAAATGACCTTGCGGCCGCTCGATTACCTGAATGCGATCCGTACGTCCTCGATTTGCGCGGCGGCGAAGGGATCGTCGACGACATCGACCATTTGGGCAACCGCCGCCTGCGCACGATCGACGAGTTGGCGGCCGACGAACTGCGCAAGGGCTTTTTGAAGCTTCGCCGCACCGTTCAAGAACGCATGAGCATCCGCGATCAGCAAGACATGTCGCCGCGTTCGCTCATCAATCCCAAGAGCGTGTCGGCGGCCATCGAATACTTCTTCGGTCGCGGCGAGCTGAGCCAGGTGGTGGATCAAACCAACCCCTTGCCCAGTTGACGCACGAAGCGGCGCCTTACGGCCCTTGGGCCGGGCGGGCTCAATCGGAAACGTGCCGGCTTCGAAGTGCGCGATGTGCATATATCGCACTATGGCCGCATTTGCCCGATCGAAACGCCTGAAGGCACGAACATCGGCCTCATTTCCAGCTTGAGTATTTATGCCGGCGTGGACGAATACGGCTTCCTGATTACGCCCTATCGAAAGGTGGACAAGAAGAAGCTGAGCGACGATGTGCAATGGCTGTGCGCCGATGAGGAGGCGCAGCCTACCTCGCGCCCGCCGACACGCCCATCGAGAATCACAAGATTTCGCAAGACAAGGTGATTGCTCGTTTCGGCGGCGATTTCCGTTCCATTGGCGCCGAGCACGTTCAGTTCATCGACATCTCGCCCAAGCAGATGGTAGGCGTTTCGGCCGGTTTGATCCCATTCCTCGAACACGACGATGCCAATCGCGCCCTCATGGGATCGAACATGCAGCGGCAAGCCGTGCCATTGCTCGTCACCGACCGCCGCTCGTTTCGACCGGTTTGGAAAAGGCCGTGGCCCACAATAGCGGCATGGTGATCCGCAGCGAACGCGCCGGCACGATCACCTATGTTGACGCGGAACGTATCAAAGTCGACGAACGCGAATACGTGTTGCGCAAATTCGTAGGCCTCAACGAACGCACTTGCCTCAACCAGAAGCCGATCATCAAACTCGGCCAGAAGGTGAAAAAGGGACAGGTCATTGCCGACGGAGCCGCGACGAACCAGGGTGAGCTGTCCTTGGGACGCAATGTGCTCGTCGCGTTCATGGCCTGGGACGGCTACAACTTCGAAGATGCGATCATCATCAGCGAAAAGCTGGTGAAAGAAGATACTTATACCTCGATCCATATCGAAGAATTCGAAATCGAAATCCGGGAAACCAAGCTCGGCAAGGAAGAATTCACGGCCGATATACCCAATGTGGCCCCCAAAGCTTTGGGCAACCTGGACGAAAACGGCATCGTCCGCATCGGCACCTTCGTAAAACCGGGCGATATCCTGGTCGGCAAGGTTTCTCCCAAGTTGCGCAGCGAATTGACACCGGAAGAAAAACTGCTGCACGCCATTTTCGGTCGGGCTGGCGAAGACGTAAAGAACGACAGCCTGGAAGTGCCCAGCGGCGTCGAGGGCATCGTCATCGGCACCCAGCGGTTCAGCCGCCGCGGCAGCATGACCGAAGACGAACGCAAACAACTCGACAAGGATCAAAAGGAGATCGAGAACCGCTACACGCGGCTCATCTCCGGTCAGTTCCGAAACATGATCGGCGAACTGTCAACGGCTCTGGACAAAAAAGAGCTCAAGGATCCTTTGTCGGGCAAGATTTTTGCCGCCGACAAGGACGACAAGGTTGTCGTCGAGCAAGCGGCTACCTTCAAGTTCGATCAGCTGGATATTCGCAGTCCCGATCGTTTGAAGCATTGCCAGGAAATCTTCTCGCGCCATCACGAGCGGATTCTGTTCCTCTTCGATGACCGGGAACGGAAGCTCAATTCGCTGAAGCGCGGCGAGGAGCTTGCCAGCGGCGTCCAGCAGATGGTCAAGGTCTATGTGGCCACCAAGCGTCAGATTTCGGTCGGCGACAAGATGGCCGGGGCCACGGCAACAAGGGCGTGATTTCCAAAGTGTTGCCGGAAGAGGACATGCCGTTCCTGGCCGACGGAACGCCGGTGGATATTCTGCTCAATCCGCTGGGCGTGCCCAGCCGTATGAACGTCGGTCAGATCCTTGAAACCCACCTGGGCTGGGCCGCCCAAAAGCTTGGTTTCAAGGCCATTACGCCGGTATTCGACGGGGCACCGAAGAGGAGCTCCGCAGTTGCTTGAAAGAAGCGGGCATCCCGGAAAGCGGCAAATCGTTCCTCTACGATGGACGCACCGGTGAGCGTTTCGAACAACCGGTGACGGTAGGCTACATTTACATGCTGAAGCTCCATCATCTCGTTGACGACAAAGTGCATGCCCGTGCAACTGGGCCGTATTCGCTCATCACCCAACAGCCCCTTGGCGGCAAGGCCCGCTTTGGCGGTCAACGTTTCGGCGAAATGGAAGTTTGGGCGCTGGAGGCGTACGGCGCCGCCTATATCTTGCAAGAGTTGCTCACGGTCAAATCGGATGACGTCGAGGGCCGCACCAAGATTTACGAATCGATGGTCAAGGGTGAAAACACGCTGGAAGCCGGCACTCCCGCCAGTTTCGACGTGTTGACCAATGAGATCCGCGGGCTGGCGTTGAATATGCAGCTGGAGAAAAAACGCATATGACGATCAGTCATGCTTGGTTTGATGGATTGGGAGTGAGAGGCTTGGATCCACGCCTGTGGACTGAAGTCCACACTCCGAATCCCCGACGAAGGGCGACAGAAACACGGCAGTTTCCGAACGATTGCGTCAGCCGGCATGATGGATGTTCCAGGACAGAGCGTATGTCAAACAATTGACGATCTTGGCAAGCTTGGGCGAAGATGCAAGGAAGGCAGTCTGGACGAGGCTTGCTCGGGAGCATATGATACATATTTCCAGGTTAGAGCGGACTAAGGCCCCAGGTCTTCATGCCTGGACTTTTTTGCCTGCGCACGAGTGCCACCCTATGCGGAATCTTGTTCCCTTGGATTCGACGATTGCAACTTTTTTCCGCGCCTTCCAGTTGTCAAAAACGAACTAACGGATCTCGGCCGCGACAGGATTGAACCGGCTATTGCCGGCGTTCGCGCACCACTTTGCCTCCACTTTAGGAGTGAGTGCCATGAGTACGGGCGAAGCTAATTACGATCGCATCAACGACTACGGGGCCGTGCGGATCAGCCTTGCCAGTCCGCACGACATCCGCAGTTGGTCTTTCGGCGAAGTCAAAAAGCCGGAAACGATCAACTACCGCACCTACAGGCCGGAAAAGGATGGGCTCTTCTGCGAGCGCATCTTTGGTCCTGAGAAGGATTGGGAATGCGCCTGCGGCAAGTATCGCGGCATGAAGTACAAAGGTATGATCTGCGACCGCTGCGGCGTCAAGGTCACGCATAGCCGTGTCCGCCGCAAGCCGCATGGGCCACATCGAGCTGGCAGCGCCGGTCGTTCATATCTGGTTCTTCAAAGCCATGCCCAGCCGCCTGGGCACGCTCTTGGAAATGAAGACGACCAGTCTCGAAAAGGTCATCTATTTCCAGGACTATGTCGTTACCGATACGGGCGGCACGCCGCTCAAGAAGCAGCAGCTTCTCACGGAGGACGAATTCCGCAAAGCCCGCGAGGCCTATGGCGAGATATTCCAAGCCGAAATGGGCGCCGAGGCGGTTCGCAAGTTGCTGGAAAAACTCGACCTGGTGGAATTGTCCCGCGAACTGCGCGAAGAATTGGCCATTCTGACGGCCAAGGAAAAGCCTTCACGTCAGCGTCAGCGCGATCTCACCAAGCGCCTCAAGGTCGTCGAATCGCTTCGCGATAGCGGTTTCGGCGGCACGCCCAACAAACCCGAGTGGATGGTGCTGGAATGCATTCCGGTCATTCCGCCGGATCTGCGGCCGCTCGTTTTGCTGGACTCCGGCAATTTCGCCACCAGCGATTTGAACGATCTCTATCGTCGCATCATCAATCGCAACAATCGGCTCAAAAAGCTCGTCGACCTCAACGCCGCCTGAAGTTATCATCCGCAACGAAAAGCGCATGTTGCAGCAATCGGTCGACGCCCTGTTCGACAACAATCGTTGCAAGCGTCCGGTCTTGGGCTCCAGCAACCGTCCGCTGAAGTCCTTAACCGACATGATCAAGGGCAAGCAGGGCCGTTTCCGCGAAAACTTGCTGGGCAAGCGCGTTGATTATTCGGCTCGTTCGGTGATCGTGGTCGGGCCGGAACTGCGTTTGCACCAGTGCGGGCTTCCCAAGAAGATCGCGCTGGAATTGTTCCAGCCTTTCATCATCCGCCGGCTCAAAGAGCTCGGACACGCCGACACCATCAAGTCGGCCAAGAAAATGCTCGAACGCAAGGACGAGCAAGTTTGGGACATTCTTGAAGAGGTGACCAAGAACCACCCGGTGTTGCTCAATCGCGCCCCGACGCTGCACCGCATGGGCATCCAGGCATTCGAGCCGGTGCTCATCGAAGGCAACGCCATCCGCATCCACCCGCTGGTTTGCAAAGGCTTCAACGCCGACTTCGATGGCGATCAGATGGCAGTGCACTTGCCGCTGTCGATCGAAGCGCAGGTGGAAGCGACCGTGCTCATGATGTCTACCAACAACATCTTTAGCCCGGCCAACGGCCAGCCCATTATCAGCCCCAGCCAGGACATCGTCATGGGCTGCTATTACCTCACCGCCAGCCGCGGTGAGCCGGGCGATAAGATCGAAGCGGGCGACGGCATGGTGTTCACGACGCCGGCCGAAGTGTTCATGGCCTTTGCGCAGAACAAGCTGGGCGTCCATGCCCGGGTCAGGGTGCGCCTTCCCGTACAAAAGGAAGTCATTTCCGAAGAAAAGTACGACAAGGACAAGGTGCGCGTGGAAGTGAAGAAGCGCGAGCCCAATGGGCTGGTTTCCACCACGGTCGGTCGCGTTCTGTTCAATGACATCTTGAATTCCAAGATGGCGTTTTACGATCTTTCGCTTTCCAGTAAGCACTTGAGCCGAATCATTGCCGACTGCTATCAAAAGCTGGGTCGCCGGCAAACGATCGAATTGCTCGACCGGATGAAAGAGCTCGGTTTCCGCGAATCGACGCCAGCGGCCTCAGCTTCGCGACGGACGATCTGAAAACTCCGGCCAACAAGGAGCAGATCCTTCGCAAGGCCGAGAAAGAAGCGGAGGCGGTCCAAAAACAATACCAACGCGGCATCATCACGGAGGGTGAACGTTACAACCGTGTGATCGATCTCTGGACGCACGCACGCGACGAAATCACCAAAGAAATGATGTTGGATCTCCAGCACGACACTCGCGACGGCAAGGCCTATTTGAATCCCATCTATTTGATGGCTCACTCGGGCGCTCGTGGCGGCGTCGAACAGATCCGCCAATTGGCAGGCATGCGCGGCCTTATGGCCAAACCATCCGGCCAGATCATCGAAACGCCTATCAAGGCGAATTTCCGTGAAGGCCTGAGCGTGTTGGAATACTTCAGCTCCACACACGGCGCCCGCAAAGGATTGGCCGACACCGCGCTTAAGACGGCTGACTCCGGTTACTTGACCCGCAAGTTGGCCGACGTTGCGCAAAACGTTGTGATTACCCTGCACGATTGCGGCACCACGCAGGGCATCGCCAAGGGCGTGGTTTACAAGGGCGAGGAAATCGAGCGTCAGCTGAGCGAAGCCATCCGCGGCCGGGTGAGCCGCAATCGCATCACCGAAATCACCGGGGAGGTGATTGTCGATGAAAATGAAATGATCACCCGGGACCAGGCTCGCCACATCGAAAAGCTCGGCGTCGATAAGCTGGTCGTGCGCAGCCCCATGACGTGTCAGGCATCGCTGGGCGTCTGCCGGCTCTGCTATGGCATGGACCTGGCAACGGGAGCCCTGGTTGAAGAAGGCATGGCGGTTGGCATCATTGCCGCCCAGTCGATCGGCGAACCGGGAACGCAGTTGACGATGCGTACGTTCCATATCGGCGGCGTGGCTCGCCGAGCGGTGGAAGATAGTGAAATTAAATGCAAGAAGGCAGGTCGGGTTCGCTTCGAGCGCATCACGCCGGTCACGAACAAAGCAGGCGAGTCGGTGGCCCTGGCTGGCAATGGCGAACTCATCATCGCCAGTCCGACGCAAAAAGACCGCATTCTCGAGACTTTCAGCATCCCCAACGGTGCCATTCTGCTCGTTCACGAAAAGCAGGACATTCAACCAGGACAAGTCCTGTGCAAGTGGGATCCGCACATGATCCCGATTCTTGCGGAAGAGGGCGGCAAAGTCCGCCTCGATGAAATCGTGGAAAACGAAACGCTGCGTAAAGAACGCGATCCGGGCGGCGCCGAACGCTGGGTGATTATGGAGCATAAAGGCGATCTGCATCCGCAGATCAGCGTGCTGGATGCCGCCGGGCAGATTAAGTTCGTATATTACGTGCCCGAGAAAGCACATCTCGAGGTCCGCGATGGCGACATGGTCACCCCAGGCGACTTGCTCGCCAAGACGCCTCGTGAAGTGGGCGGCACGCAAGACATCACCGGTGGTTTGCCCCGCGTTACGGAAATCTTCGAAGCACGCCGGCCTCGCGAGCCGGCTGTCATGTCGGAAGTTGCGGGCAAGATCCGTTTGGGCGATCGCCGCCGCGGCAAACGTTCGGTGATGATTCAGCCCATCGACGACAAGGGCGAACGCGTCGGCGAAGAACGCGAACATCTCGTGCCGCACGGCAAGCATCTGCGCGTGCACGGTAGCGACTACGTCAAGGAAGGCGATCCGCTGGTCGACGGGCCTTTGGTTCCGCACGATATTCTGCGAATCAGCGGCGTCGACGCCGTGCAAAACTATTTGGTGCGTGAGGTGCAAACGGTCTACCGCAGTCAGCGCGTCGATATCGACGACAAGCACATCGAGATTATCGTCGCCCAGATGCTGGCAAGTCAAAGTCGAGACCATGGGCGACACCGGCCTGTTGCCCGGCTCGGTGATCGACAAGTTCGGCTTCCGCGAGGTCAACGAACGGCTGCGCGAATGCGTCAAAATCAAAGATCCCCACGAATCGAAGTTCGAGGCCGGCAAAATCGTCGGCAAGGAACAATTCGAGGAGGAAAGGCTCGACTCGAAGTGGAAGGCAAGAAGCCGCCGAGCTTCATTCCGCCCGCTCCGGCCACTTGCAGCGTGGTGCTTTTGGGCATCACCAAGGCGGCCGTGCAATCCGACAGTTTCATCTCGGCGGCCAGTTTCCAAGAAACGACCAAGGTGTTGACCGAGGCTGCCCTGGCGGGGAAAGTCGATTACCTGGTCGGCCTCAAGGAAAACGTCATCCTGGGGCACTTGGTGCCCGCGGGCACGGGTTTCCATTCGCATCAGTCTGCCGAGGTGCGCATTCATCCGCAGGCGCTGGATAACCTTACGTCGGCTCATCCGGCCGAATTGGAGCCCGCCGGGACATCCGAATGAGCGGGGTAAATCGACCGACTTGAAAAGAGAGTCTTGACCGGATGCAAGTTGGCGAATAGCGTAATCGATTCTTGCCCGCGCTCGGTTGCTTGCGTGCAATGGCCCGGGCGGCGGCAGTATAGCGGACATAAATGTCCACTAGATATTGGGAGTACCGAGTGTAATGCCGACCATTAATCAGCTGGTGCGCACCGGACGGCGCAGCAATCGCGCAAACCAAAGCATCCAGCCATGCAGGCTTGTCCGCAAAAACGCGGCGTTTGCTTGCAGGTTAAAACCATGACGCCCAAGAAGCCAAACTCCGCCCTACGCAAAGTGGCGCGCTTCGGCTCTCCAACGGTATTGAAGTGACTGCGTATATCCCGGGCGAAGGCCACAATCTGCAGGAGCATTCGATCGTGCTCGTGCGTGGCGGGCGCGTTCGCGATCTCCCGGGCGTGCGCTATCACATCGTTCGCGGTGTGCTCGATTCTCAGGGTGTTGCCGACAGAAAGCAGGCCCGTTCCAAGTACGGCGCCAAGCGCGATGGCAGCTGATCTCGCTTTCCAACCGGCGTGAGCCGGAACCACTGTCGACCATCGCTCCGAGCGGCACGCGTCGGAGGTCCACGATCTGCCCTGTCGGATCCTGGATTTCCTATCCCGAGGCCAAGTCGAGACTAGGTAATGGAGCTTGAAGTTTCTCTGCAGTTCGAATGCTGCCAATGCAATCAACCGGTAGGGGTAACGCTTAAGTGTGAAGGCAAAGGTTTGTTGGGAGGGTTTAGGACGATCGCCACGGTGAAGATTCCTTGTCCTGGATGCGGGTTGGTGAACCAGCTCTTTTTGAGCCTAGCAGCGGTCGCATTCACGGAGTCGAGCCCGATCGGCCTTCACGCCCGTTCCCAGAGCCTTCGATGAACTAGTGAAAGGTAAAGAGTCCAATGGGTAAGCGAACAGCCAGTGCGGAGACGCTCAAAGCCGACCCGCGTTATAACTCGAAGCTGGCCAGCAAATTTGTCAATTGCCTGATGTGGCAAGGCAAAAAGGGAACCGCCGAGCGAATCTTCTATGGCGCCCTGGATCAGATCAAGAAACGCATGCCCGATGCCGATCCCATCGAGGTCTTCAATCAGGCGGTCGAGCACGTGAAGCCCACGGTGGAGGTTCGCTCGAAACGCGTCGGTGGGGCCACCTACCAGGTGCCGATGCAGGTGAACAAGATCCGCCAGCAGAGTTTGGCGATTCGTTGGCTTATCAACGCCAGTCGAGCCAAGACGGGCCGGCCGATGTACCTTCGGCTGGCCGACGAATTCATGGCGGCTTATCGCCGTGAAGGCGAAGCCATGGCCAAGCGCGAAAACACGATCAAGATGGCGGATTCGAACAAGGCGTTCGCGCACTTCGCCTGGTGAACCTGCTGAGAGTTTCAAGGGTCAGGGATTGGGCAGAAGAACTATATCTGCCATTCCTGACCCTCGTTTCGTTTATAGTGGTGTAGCGGAAGTCGCCAGACTTCCGTCGAGCGGGTAAACGACGTGGAAGCGTGAAGCGAAATCGAAACTTTGGCGAGTTCCGCTACCGGCTTCCCTGACACGCGCTCGTGATTTTGGATAAACTCTTAGCCATGGCCGCCGACAAATCTTACGACCTGGCTAAGTTTCGGAACATCGGCGTCATCGCCCATATCGATGCAGGCAAGACCACGACGACGGATCACATTCTCTACTTTGCCGGCGCCAAACATAAACTCGGCTCGGTCGACGCCGGCACCACCGAGACCGATTACGATCCGGAAGAGCAAGAGCGCGCATCACCATTTACAGCGCTTGCATTCCCTTCCAATGGCGCGATTGCACGGTCAATCTGATCGATACTCCCGGCCACGTCGATTTCACCGCCGAGGTGGAGCGTTCGTTGCGCGTGCTCGACGGTTGCGTGGTGGTGTTCGATGCCCAGAAAGGCGTCGAAGCACAATCGGAAACGGTCTGGCGGCAAGCGGAAAAGTATGGCGTCCCGCGTCTCGTTTTCATCAACAAGATGGATGTCGTGGGAGCCAATTTCGCCAATGCCGTCGATGAAGTTCGCGAACGGCTCGAGGGCCATCCCCTTGCATTGACCATTCCCATCGGCAGCGGTTCGATCAAGGATAGTCAAACGCCATTCGAAGGCGTTATCGACTTGATCGAGATGAAAGCCATTCATTACACGGCGACTGACCAAGGCAAAACTTACGTCTCGACAGAAGTACCCGAACCCTTCCTCGCAGAGGCCAAGAAATGGCGCGAGCAGTTGTTCGACAAGCTAACCGAGCACGACGAAAAAGATCTGATAACCAGTTCGATTCTCGAAGGCAAAGCAGTCGGCTCGGAGCAGATCTATCAGCTCTTGCGCGAACAGACGCTGCGACGGCTGATTCAGCCGGTGCTTTGCGGCTCGGGTCGCGAACACATCGGCATTCAACTATTGATGGATGCCATCACGCGCTACTTGCCCAGTCCTTTAGATCGGCCTCCCGTCGAGGGTACTCACCCCAAGAAGCCCGACAAGAAAGAAAAACGCAAGCCGGATCCCAAGGATCCATTCTCTGCTCTGGTTTTCAAAGTAGTAGCGGACAAGCATGGCGACCGTTTCTTCCTGCGCGTTTATTCGGGCAAGTTGAAGACGCAGAGCCGGGTCTACAATCCGGGCAAGGATGCCAAGGAACTGGTGAGCAAGATCTACCACGTTCACGCCGACCCCAAGCGGAACCTGGAAGAAGTCGACGAAGCAGTTGCCGGCGACATCGTCGCTCTAGTCGGTCTGCGCGATTCCATCACCGGCGACACGCTTTGCGATAGTCAACATCCGATCTTGCTCGAGGCCATTCACTTTGCCGAATCTGTCGTTAGCCAGTCGGTCGAGCCGCAGTCGTCGGCCGACAAAGATCGCTTGGTGGCGACCCTCGAGTCCCTGCGGCGCGAGGACCCTACCTTTGTTTGGAAAGTGGACGCCGATACCGGACAAACGCTGATAAGCGGGATGGGCATGCTCCACCTGGAAATTAAACGCCATCGCATGGAGCGCGATTTCAATCTCAAGGTACGCGTCGGTAAACCGTACGTCAGTTTCCGCGAAACGCTTCGCGAAAAGAGACAAGCCAAGGGCGGCGTCGCCCGCTTGGAAACTTATGTTGACGTAGAGCTGCACCCGGTTCAATCCGACACGCCCGCTTTGCCCGTCGTCCGCGAGTCGGCCGATTTTCCGGATATTCCTTTGGCTCTTCGCGAAGCCGCCCGGCAGGGAGTGGCGGGCGCCCTTCAATCGGGCGAATTGGGGTTCCCGGTAATCAACGTCGAGGCACGAATCACCGGCTATACAGTCGATCAGCAATTAACTACCGATATCGCGGTGCAAGGGGCGGCTGCCGATGCCGTCAACAAAGCGTTGCGCGGGAACATCGTTTTGCTCGAACCAGTGATGCATTTGGAAGTGACGCTGCCCGAAGAGTATTTGGGTCAGGTGACTTCGGACCTAAACGTGCCGCGCGGAAATTGCGCAACTACTCACGCGGGGAAAACTCCGGATGATCGAGGCCTACGTCCCTCTTCGTGCCATGTTCGATTACTCGGACAAAGTGCGCAGTTTGTCGCAGGGGCGTGCGGGATGGACAATGGAGCCCCACACATACGCTCCAGCGCTCTGATGAGGTCTTACGCGGCCTTTTGGGTCAAGGATTGGATTAACATGGCTGAAAAGATTACTAAACGCGCCGACGATTATTCGCAATGGTATTTGGACATCGTCCAGCACGCCGGGCTGGCAGAGAATTCCGATGTGCGCGGCTGCATGGTCATCAAGCCGCATGGCTACGCCATTTGGGAAAAGATGCAGCGCGCGTCGATCGCATGTTCAAGGACACGGGCCACTCGAACGCTTATTTCCCCCTCTTTATTCCTAAGTCTTTCTTGGCCCGGGAAGAGGAGATGGCAGCCGGGTTTGCCAAGGAGTGCGCCGTCGTCACGCATTACCGGCTCAAAGCCGTTCCCGGTCAGGGCATCCAGGTCGATCCCGAAGCCAAGCTGGAAGAAGAGCTCATCATCCGGCCGACATCCGAAACGATCATCTGGAACACCTACAAGAATTGGATTCAGAGCTATCGCGATCTCCCGCTGCTGATCAATCAATGGGCCAACGTGGTGCGTTGGGAAATGCGCACGCGTCTGTTTTTGCGCACGTCGGAATTTCTTTGGCAAGAAGGTCACACCGCGCACGCGACGCAAAAAGAAGCGGAAGAGGAAGCTCACCGCATGCTCGAGGTTTATCGCACTTTTGCGGAAGAGTGGATGGCGACCCCCGTTCTGACGGGTCCCAAGAGCGATGGACAAAAATTCCCAGGCGCCGTTTACACTCTCTGCATCGAAGCCATGATGCAGGATCGGCGGGCCTTGCAAGCAGGTACAAGTCATTTTCTCGGCCAGAATTTTGCCAAGGCTTTTGACGTCAAGTTCCAGAATCAAATCGGCCAACTCGAGTATGCGTGGGCTACCAGTTGGGGCGTATCGACCCGCTTGGTAGGCGACTTGATCATGACCCATAGCGACGACCAGGGTCTGGTGCTCCCGCCTCGGTTAGCCCCGATTCACGTGGTGATCGTGCCGATTTTCCGCAAGGAGGAAGAAAAGGCGGCGGTCCTTGAAGCGGCGCGAAAGCTCGCCGAAGACATCAAGGCTCAGCCGCTGGGCGATTGGCTGAATTACGATCCCATTTCAGTGAAAATCGACGATCGCGATCATTACCAACCCGGTTACAAATTCAACGAATGGGAGCTGCGCGGCGTGCCAGTCCGGGTCGAATTGGGGCCAAAGGATATTGCCAACAACGCCTGCGTTTTGGCGCGGCGCGACGTCCCCGGCAAAGAGGGCAAAGAAATGGGGGTGCCATTGGCGGCAGCCGGGGCGCGGATCGTCGCAATCCTGCGCGATATGCAGCAGCGCCTCTTCGAGCGCACCAAGAAACTACGCGAAGAGAACAGTTTCGAGGTCAACTCGTACGACGAGTTCAAGAAAAAGGTCGATGAACCGGGCGGCTTCCTCTGGGCTCACTGGGATGGCACACGCGAGACCGAGGACCGAATCGCAGCGGAAACCAAGGCGACCATTCGCTGCATTCCCTTCAAGCGATCTCCGGAAACAGGCAAGTGTATGGTAACCGGCCAACCTTCGGCTGGGCGGGTGGTTTTTGCCAAGGCTTATTGATTCGACTGGCCCGGCAGCGTTTTTCGTTTAGCCCGTTGGGTATCTAGTCTTCCAACCCTGCCAAAACCTGGATGGCTTGTGTCACCACGTCGAGATCGTCTACCGCTAAATAGGCTGCGAATTGATCGCCGATGGCGGAGATCGACAAGCCCCGCAGATTGATCCCCGCGACCGCCAAACGGTACATGATGTCGTGTCCTACTCCTAGCCGATTGGTCCCCTGTACGCAAAGCATGGCCAGCTTCCTTGCCGGCGCCAGACCGGCACGTTCGGCGGCATCGATTTGCGAAGGGCCTTGAATCGGCGCTGAGACAAAGCGGTCAGTTCCGGTTTGCCCGGGACAGGCTGCGTGAAAATGAAGGCCAGATCGGCGCCGGCCTTTGCCAAGACGGCGAGCAAGCCGGCGGCAGCTCCGGGGCGGTCCGGGATCTCGCCGGTCCAAACCTGGACGCGTTGCATAGTCAGCGCCATCTATCACCCTCCCTCGAAGGCAGCTATCTGTAATCATTCTAGGGACACTCACCTCTCTGTATTCGCCATCCCTTTAGCCATGAATTCCGGGGCCGAGGTGATTTCGTTTAACCCGGAGCCAGCGGCGACGGCGGACTTCACCTCGCGGATCGCCCCTTTGATGCAGCCGTTGCCCAGATTTGACAGCCCCAGCGCGAGCCTGTCCGCCGTCGCCGTTGGCTCCGGGTTAAACTATATCTGTTGAATCGCCACTAAACGAAGGCCTTACCTTCTCGCGGAAACTCCCGGCTAACCAGCCGGAACAAACCAACTTATTTATGGATTCTTCACAAACGCTTCGCCAGGGGGTAAACTGCAACTCGACCGAGTGAGAATGGCGGCGCAAGGGTTAGGGGATCATTTGCCGATTTCCCTCGAGCCACTGCCCGCAACCGTGAGGCTCCATGCTCATTCTTCCGGCTATCGATTTGCGGGGCGGACAATGCGTTCGGCTCCGGCAAGGTGATTATGCTCAAGAAACGGTCTTCGGCAGCGACGCAGCTGTCGTGGCCCGGGAGTGGGTTCGTCAAGGCGCGCGTGCGCTTCACATCGTCGATCTCGACGGCGCCAGGGAAGGCCGTCCCGTAAACACCACCCAGATTCAAGCGATCGTGCGTTCGATCGACGTGCCCTGCCAGCTGGGCGGCGGCTTGCGCTCACGGGAACATATTGAGCAAGCCCTAGCGTGGGGCGTGCGCAAGGTCATTCTGGGGACGCGCGCTTTCAAAGACTCGGCATGGTTCGAAGAAATCGTTCGGGAGTTTCCGGACAGGATTGTCTTGGGACTGGATGTGCGCCAGGGATTGGTTGCGACCAACGGCTGGCTCGAAGTCGACCAAACTCCCGCGCTGGAAGTGGTCCGGCGGTGTGCCGCGCTGCCCTTGGCCGCCCTCGTTTATACGGACATCAGCCGCGATGGCATGCTCGAGGGCGCCAATGTCGAAGTCATGGCCGAGCTGGCTTCGGCTACGAGTGTGCCGCTGATTGCCTCAGGCGGCGTCACCAGTTTGGAGGATGTCAGGAAGCTCGCTCGGTTGGGCCTGGCCGGCTGTATCATCGGCCGCGCCCTTTATGAAGGATGCATCGATTTGGAATCTGCGATACGTGTAGCACAGGAGGCCGGCTAGGGGTACGTGGCGCCGCAGCCCGGTCTCATTCACTTGCAAAATGACTGGGAGGATTTCATGGCCAAGTACAAAGTCGAGGACATCAGGAACATTGCGCTCGTTGGACATGGGGCGTCCGGCAAGACGACGCTGGCGGACGCCCTGTTGTTCAAAGCCGGCGCTGTCGATCGCAAGGGCAGCGTAGAGGACGGCACCAGCGTCTCCGATTACGACGACGAAGAAAAACGCCGCCATTTCTCAATCGACACGAGCATCCTGCACTTGGAATTCAAAGGCAAGCAGGTCCACCTGCTCGATACCCCCGGCTATTCCGATTTCGTCGGCGCGGCACTGGAGCGCTGGAACCGGTCGAAACGGCCGTCATCGTCATTTCCGCCGCCAACGGGGTGGAAGTGAATACGCGGCGCATGTTTGCCGAAGCCGGCAAACGGGGCCTGGCCCGCATTCTCGTTATCAACAAAATGGATGCGGAAAATGTCAAGTTCGACGTCTTGATGCGCTCGATACAAGACAGTTTTGGCAAGGGTTGTGTTTTGCTCGACGCGCCTGTTGGTGTAGGGCACGATTTTTCGGGCATCGTCAACGTCTTGAATCCGCCCGCGTCGCCTCCGGCCAATTGTTTAGTCGATCTGGCCACAGCACGTTCGCAGTTGGTCGATGCCATCGTCGAAGTAGACGAAGCTTTGACTGAGAAATACTTGACCGAAGGCTCCGTGACGGGCGATGAGTTGGCCGAAGCCTTACCCAAGGCGTTGGCCGCCGGCACGGTCATTCCCATCTTCTGCACCGCGGCGAAAAAAGACGTCGGCGTACTCGAACTTCTCGAAGCCCTGGCGTCTTTCGCGATGTCTCCCGCTCAGGGCAAGAAGAGGACGGCCACCAAGGGCGCCGGCGAATCGGCCGCGCAGGTGGTGATCGAACCGAGCGAATCGAACGAGTTCGTGGGTCAGGTGTTCAAGGCGCTGACCGATCGGTTTGTCGGCAACTTGAGTTTCATAAGGGTTTATGCCGGAAAGATCGATGGCGAACACCCGCTCATCAATCTGCGCACCGGGAAACCGTCGCGCACTGGCGGCCTCTTGCTCATGCAGGGTAAACAACAGAAGCCCGTGCACGAAGCTATTGCCGGCGATATCGTGGCGGTCGCCAAGGTAGACGATCTCCACATCGGCGACACGGTGGCCGGGAACGCCCACGCTCCCAAGCTGCCCAAAACCAAGTTCCCGACACCCATGTATGGCTTGGCCGTCGAACCCAAGGCGCGGGGCGACGAGCAGAAGATCTCCGGCAGCCTGGGCAAAATCGCCGACGAAGATCCAACCTTTCACGTCACCCGTGACAGCCAGACCAAGGAAATGGTCATAACCGGCATGAGCCAGTTACACCTGGACGTGATCCAACATCGTCTCAAGCGGCGGTTCGATCTGGAGATCGTAACCAAGGAACCGAAGATTCCCTATCGAGAAACGATCACGACGAACGCCGAGGCGCAGTATCGGCATCGCAAGCAATCAGGCGGCCGCGGTCAGTTTGGCGAGGTGCATCTGCGCGTTTATCCTTTGCCGCGCGACATTCACACCGATCAGGAATTCTTGGAGAAGTTCGCCAACAAATCGCGGTTCGAGAAAATGCGCCTTGCGCACCACGACACGCAATTCAATTTCGGCTTCATCGATTGCATCGTGGGCGGTTCGATACCCAATCAGTTCATTCCGGCAGTGGAGAAAGGTTGCCGCGAATTGCTCGAACGTGGGGCTTTAGCCGGTTATCGGTTGCAAGATGTGGCCGTGGAGGTCTTCTTCGGCAAGGACCATCCCGTAGATAGCTCGGAAGCGGCGTTCAAAATCGCAGGAAGGATTGCCTTCAAGAATGCCTTTTTGGCGGCGCATCCGGTGCTGTTGGAACCGATCGTCAACTTGGAAGTGACGTTGCCGACCAAGTATACCGGCGCTATCTTAGGGGATCTCAATACCAAGCGGGCGCGGATCGACAACCAGGACAGCCTGCCCGGCGACCTTTCGGCGATCCACTGTAAGGTGCCGTTGTCGGAAGTTACCCGTTATGCGGCGCAGCTGGGAAGTATCACGCAAGGGCAAGGATCCTATACGATGGAGTTCAGTCATTACGACCAAGTCCCGGGCAATGTCCAGCAACAGATCGTGAGCAAGGCCAAGGTCCATCACGACGACGAGGAATGAGGCCGGCAAACGCAACGAGACCAGGCCCGAGGGGCCTGGTCTCATTTGATCTATGCTCGTTGAACCAGCATCTGGCAGGTTCATTAAAAACCGCCGCCGCCAAATCCCAGGCTGCCGCCAAACCCACCACCGCCGAACCCAGACAGACCGCCGCCCCCAATCCCGCCTGAGATTCCCAGGCCCCCGCTGAAGCCGCCGCCCCCGATGCCGCCGGAGATGCCTCCGATACCACCGATACCGCCACTAATCCCACCTCCGATTCCGCCGATGCCGCCGCTGGCGCCCATAAGGCCGGAGCCGATTATAGAACCGCTACCGGTAATGCCGCCGCTGCCGCTACCATTTATCCCACCTGACAGGAGGCCGATCCCGATAAGCGCCGTGTGAACGCCACCAGAAATCTGTTGGGGCTGCATGAGCAGCCGATCTGGTCGGGTATTTTGTCCTATCGCACCCTGACCGCCTGCAATCCCGCCACCTCCGCTAATGCCACCGGAGATGCCGCCCGAGATGCCGCCGGAAATGCCGCCCGAGATCCCACCGCTAATGCCACCAGAAATGCCGCCGCTAATGCCACCAGAAATGCCGCCGCCGCCGCCGAATCCGCCGCCAATCCCGCCAAACCCTTGCCCGAAGCACGGCGTGCCGGAAATGGAGTAAGCAACAATTCCGACAGCAGCAAGTGACGGAAGGAAACGTGAGAAACCAATCATTGTCATTCCCATGAAGATGAAAAGGAACGTTACGCGACGGCAAAAACTCCTCGGCCCAAGCCTACCTCGCCCGGCAGGCCGGATATACGTGGCTGCGACGAAATTGGAAAACTTTAATCCCGTACAACTATAATCGGCATTGTCGCCTAATAGCAAGGCAACAGCAACCTATTTCCGTGCATGTCTTGATTCCTCGGTAGAACGACCGTTATATGAAAACTTGCCGCTGTTTTTTTGTGCATTTAAGCCAAAAGCGTGTCATCCTCAAAAGCGCAACCACTCATTAATGGGAAATGTGAACAGGCGTACCTAACCTGGAGTACGAGTCTCGTGCAACCCCAAGTCGTCCTCAATCTCGTTGGACTTACCACTACTGGCCTTGCTCATGCGCCCCGCCTTCAAGCCTTAGCGAATGCCGGCTGGACTGCAGGCCTCATCGAACCTGTTCCAGCCGTTACTTGTACTGCTCAGGCGGGAATGCTAACCGGTCAACTGCCCAGCGTCCACGGAATTGTTGGCAACGGCTGGCTTTTTCGCGACACCATGGAAATCCGTTTTTGGCAGCAATCGAACCGCTTACTTCTCTCGGAACCCCTCTACACGACGGCCGCCAAGCGGAGCCGCAAAAACCCATTTCGCTGCGCTAAACTGTTTTGGTGGTTCAATCAAGGCGCTCCTGTGGCCGTCAGCATTACCCCGAAACCCTTCTATGGGGCCGATGGTAACAAGGTGTTCGGCATTGAAGGTAAACCCTTGGGGCTAGCCGATCGTTTGCAAGAATGTCTCGGTAATTTTCCTTTCTCCAGTTTTTGGGGACCAAATGCCGGGCTGCCTTGTACGCAATGGATCGCGCGGGCAGCTGCGAAAGTTCTCGCGGATGAGAAGCCCGATTTGACGCTGGTTTACTTGCCTCATCTCGATTACGCGCCGCAGCGTCTGGGGCCCGAACACTGTGCAATGCCCCAGCGGATCAAAGAGTTGGACCAGGCGATCGAGCCGATTATCGACGAAGCGAACAAGCAGGGGCAGCTATCTGGATCGTGAATGAATATGCCCATGTCGCCGTCGATCAGCCGATCGAACCCAACCGCGCGCTCCGCCACGCCGGACTTTTGAACGTTCGTTCGGGCCCTTTCGGCGAGATGCTCGATCTCTACGGCAGCCGGGCTTTTGCCGTCTGCGATCACCAACTTGCCCATATCTACGTGGCGAATTGGTCCGATATCGAACGTGTGCATGAGACGATTGCAGCACTCCCCGGGGTGGCAGCCGTCGCCGTGGGCGACGACCGCCAGCAATGGGGCCTGGATCATCCCAGGTCGGGCGAAATCATTGCCTTGGCGAACAAAAATGCCTGGTTCGCTTATCCTTTCTGGCTCGACGACCGAATGGCGCCCGATTTCGCCCGCACCGTCGATATTCACCGCAAACCCGGCTATGACCCCTGCGAACTATTCCTGGACCCCGCCATACGCTGGCCCGCGGGTCGCGTTCTCTGCCGCCTGTTACAAAAAAAACTGGGTTTTCGAACGCTTTTCGATGTCATTCCGCTGGATCCTCGCCTGGTACGCGGCAGCCATGGTTTGCCTGCAACGGACTCGTCCCAGCGTCCGGTTCTTATTGGCCCGGGAAGGCGAGCCGCGTCCCAAACCCTGCCCATGACAGGAGTTCGCGATCTCCTATTGGATGCCCTCGGATTGGGCGCCTAGACGATCCGCCTTATCCGCCATGCAAATCTTCGCGCATCACCATCGTCTGCGACCTACATTTCCAATAGGAACACGAGTTTTCACGGAAGCTGGGTGCGCATGTCTGCTCGGATCTTCATGGGTCGGTACGAAACCATTCGCCTCTTGGGCGAAGGCGGCATGGGACGCGTGTTCCTCGCCCGCCAGATCGACCTGGGAAGATATGTCGTCGTCAAAGTCATGCACGATCACGTCGCCGCCGACGCCAAGTTTCGCGAACGATTTCAGCGGGAAACGCTGCTGATGGCGCGATTCCAGCATCCTTTTGCCGTAACCCTTTACGATGCCACGCTCGACGACCCGCAAGGGCCGTGCATCGTCATGGAATATATCCGAGGCGTGACGCTCGATGTGCTGCTCAAGAACAACGGCCGATTGAGTGCGCCGCGCGTAGGCCGGCTCTTAGGGCAGCTGTGCGAGGTGCTACAAGCCGCGCATTCCGAAGGCATCGTCCATCGCGATTTGAAGCCCAGCAATCTGATGGTAGTGGATCCCGATACGCCCTACGAAAAAATCAAAGTGATGGATTTCGGTCTGGCCATGCTCCTCGATCCGGTAACGCTCAAGAAGCTCTCACAGAGCAATGCGGAATTCGCCGTCGGCACGCCAGGTTATATGTGCCCGGAGCAAGTTCGCGGCGAAGACATGGATCAACGCGGCGATCTCTACGGCGTCGGGGTAATCCTTTACGAGCTGCTCACGGGCAGAACGCCCTTTGCCGGGCGCTGCTCGATGGACGCCCTTATGGCGCATGCCACGGAACAACCGCCAAGCTTCCTGGAAGTGGGCTGCAACGGCTTCGTGACTCCGGCGGTCGAATCGGTGGTGATGGGTTGTTTGGCAAAAAACCCAGCGGATCGGCCCTGGAATGCCCGCGAGTTGGCGGATCGCTACGAGGCCGCTCTGTTCGACGACACGCCTGCGCCCGGAGCTTGTCAACCCGAGAACGAGCCGGCGCCGGAAACGCCTGAGCCCGTTTCGGAAGTCCCCGACCGCTTCAACGATCCCTATTCGGTAATTCACGAAATCGACGCCTGGATGCCCGAAAAAATCGCGGCCTACAAATTGCGCGGCTTCGTGGAAGACGTGGGGGGCGAGGTGGTCGAGAGTGTTCCCGGCCTGATCCGCGTGCGGCTTGGCGATCGTTCGAGTCTAGGCGGTGGCACGTTGACTTGGCTGGGACTAACCCGAAGGAATAGCTCGGGCGTCAATATTGAGCTACACCTCCAACAGAACGATCCGGGCCGAACGGGACAGCTACATGTTACGATCGTCCTGCGACCGCTGCATGCCAGCGTCTTCGAAGATCCCAATTGGCACAAACGCTGCGATCAAATCATGTGTAACCTGCGCGGCTACTTAATGGGTTCCGATTCGCTGGCCGAAACTAAAATCTAGACCGAAGCAAATCCGAAACTCGAGATAAATCAGAACTTTCAATTACGAACTAAAAAGAAAACGGGACGACAGCCGAGGCGCTTATGCAGGTTTTCTTGGGACTTCATATTTCGTCGTGGTGATTTCTTTCGGATTTCGATATTCGGATTTCGAATTTTTTTGCATCTATCGAATCCGGGCCTGAAAAGTGACCACTCCGCTCTTACCCGGCTGGAGCGTTCCGGTGATTTCCCAGCGCACGATCACCGACCCGGCTTCGTTCTGCTGCAGCGTAAAGACGGCGTCGCGGTCCGAGCGGTGCTTCCAGGCACGTATTCCAGGCGCGCCGTCAGGCTGTCCGACACCGCAACGTCGGTGATCGGTTTGCCGCCCAAATTGCTGTACTTGAGATGGAAAGTTACCACGTCGCCAATGTGGTATTCCTTCTGTTCGGCCCACTTGCATAGTTGCAATGGCTTCTCCGGAACCTCAATCTTCTCGTTGCAACAGGCCGTGAAATCGCGCTTCTTGTAAGCTCGCTTTGAGCTGCGTTTCACTCGTGCGGCCCACCACGGCAGGTCCTTCCAAGCCAATGGCGGCTTGGACGTTTTCATGTACGCTGAGCTGATAGGCGACTTCGATCTGTTTGCGCAGCTCCGCTCGTTGTTCCGCGGTCAACTGGTGCGGTGCGGTCGTGAGGAAGGTGATTTCCGTCTCGGTATATTGATCGCGCGCGGTCAGAACCTCGAGCCACACGAGCCTGTCCGGGAATTGCGAAGCGATCATGCCGGAAGGCCGCTCACGCTTGCCCAAAGCCAACGTGGGGGTGGCTTGCCCGGTTGCCAGGCTTGGTGTCTTGGCTTCCAGGTGCTGCTGGCCTAAAGAAATCTTGCCCGCGCCCAATCCGGCAAGCGTCTCGTATCCCGCCAAGCAAGTCTCCGAGCGGATGACTCCAAAGCGCGGCACGCAGATGCATACCTGATTCGAAACGGTCAACTGCTTTTTGCCGCCGGCATCCTTGTATTCGGCTACCGTGTCGGCGGGATCGAGTCCGTGCAATTTGCCTTCGTTGTCGAGGCCTGCCTTCAGCCCGCGGTCGCCGCCGTCCCTTAGGCACTCTTCCTGTGGAGGACGCGGCCCGGCAATCGGGTCAAAAACCGGCCAACAGCCGAAGGGCAGATAAGGGGCCACGGGAGGACGTTCCAATCGTTGTTGATCTGGCGCCAAAATCAGCCCGGGCTTGGTCTGCTGAGCCATTTCGGCAGGTTCGAGCTGCCGCGAGCCCAAGCGGACGATGACCATGGGCCTGCCCCGTTCCAGCGCCTCGACCAGCGGATTTTCGCCTCGCGCGGCGTCGAGCTCCACAGGCCCGTCGACGCTCGTGTTGACCGCGAACGCTTTTTCGGGATCTTCCAAATAGATGACCTTGGTCAGCAGCACGCCTTTAAGCACCCGATCTATCTCTTCCGCAGTGAAAACCACCGCGGCTGGATAACTGGCGGCGTGCAATTTCGGCGGCAGATAGAGCGTGCCGCGAACTTCCAGAGTGGGAAAGAGCTCGATGCCTGGATGCCCTGGCGGATTGGTGATTTGCAAGCGATGGAGGTAGCCGGGCCGCATGCCGAAGGTTGCAGGGGCCGCAAAGAATTTGCCGGTGGCGGCGCCTTGATAGATGCCGACTTGCATGGTGCTTGGGCCGACGAAACGCAGATAGACGAGCGGCGCCCCTCCCGGAAGCAGCACGGGCATGCTCGGCTGGCCCAGGCCGGATCGAGACAGATCATGAAGCAAATCAAGACGGAGCCAAATAGTATGCCGCGACATCGGCCACCCAATAAATGAAGTTAGCATCGAAGCCGGCGTCATCGTCGCCCTCGGCGACTCCCACGACCCCGAGAAGTGCCAAAAGCCAGAGGCGGGAGACGGCTGGCCTTCCTTGGCGCTCCGTCTCCATCAACCTCTGGCATTGAGAGCTGACGTTACTTGCTGTTATTCCACCAGTTCCCCGTCGCACCGTCCGTCTTTACGTTGTAGCTGACAGGGTTCGCATTCGTTCCGCTGCTCGACGATGCGTTGGCAGTGCCAGGCTTCGAGTCGCCGGGCATGCCCGAAACGGTCGGCTTGGCGTTCATATACATCGCGTTCGCGGATGCTTTGCCGTCCACAGTCATCATCCGCGGACCGGCTGCGGTCCTGACCATGCCGACCTTGGCGCCGCCGACTGGAGCGTCCATGGCAGGCGTATTGGCTGCTTCCAGGTCGATGTTGCCCAGGCGGACGACGAGCAGGATGTTGCCGCGGCGATGGGCCTCGGCAAGCGGATCGACGCCCGGCTCGAGGCGGCTCGAAACCACCTCGTCAGGTCCGACCGTCGCCAGATCCTGGTATTGCGGCTCAGGCAGATAGATGACTTTGACGACAAAGTTGCCGGTGGCAACCTGATCGAGATCTTCATCCGTGAAAGTAATGGGCACGGCAGAGTGGGCCAGGAAGGCATCGCTATGCGGTCCCGAGGGCACCACTTCCAAGGTCGGATAGAGTTCCAAGCCAGGCCGATTGGCAATGTCGCTCAGTTTCAAGCGATAGAGTGCGCCCTGGAGAAAGTTGTAGCGAGCCGGTGCGGTCAAGAAGCTCGGGCTGAATGCTCCGCGGCCGTCGGCCGAGGGAACATACCACGAAATCTTCATGCCGTTGGGCCCGACGAAACGCACTTCGGTGCGTTTGTTCATCGGAACCATGCCCGGAGCCATCATGCCGCCGCCAGCATTGGCAACGCAGGCGCCCTGGCCATACATGCCGGCGAAGCTGGGCAGGGTAGGCGGTGGGTTGTAGCTGGCCTTCACGATGCCGCCGTCCGTGCCGGTGCCGTGCAGGTTGTCAATTCCTGCGTAGCTGGCTCTGACGACGCCGTCAGCAGGAGCAGGCGTTTGCGCAGGGGTTTGAGCCGCGGCGCGTGCTGGATTGTAGGGGACCGGCAGTCCCCAAGGGCCCTGAACGTTGGCGATGGTCGCATGACCAGAGCCGCTGCCGGGGTTGTTGCCGTCCACAATGCTGGGTCCGTGCTCCGTCGATACGCAGCCGCCCAGCGCGGCCAGCAGCATCATCGCACCCGCGGTTCGCTTCATATAATCCTCCGGCGCTCATTCATCTTTCGCCATCGCTCGTCCGCGGATATACTCGTCAAAAGCAGTCGCTGAACTTTCAACAAAATCGGAATTGCCGGCCTATGTGGTGGATTCGTTGCTTTGGGTATATTGTGCCGCCTTGTTTCGCCGCCTTTGCCCTCCTTTTGACCGGGGCCATCGCTCAGCAGACGCCCCAGGCGCCGCAATCTTCCCAACCTGCGAAAGCGAAGGCGCCGTCTGCAGCCAGCAGCACCAAGGCCCCGGCGCCGGACGAGAAAGCAGTCAAGACGCTCAAAGTTGCCGCTGAGATGTTGGACGCCAAGAAACTCGGCTGGTTCGAGACCACCCTGTGGCAGCGAGTCGAAATGCTGGGTCTTTCCTACGAGTCCGAAGGCAAGTATTCCGGCGGCCCCGATCTACGCATGCGGCTCGATTTGGAAGTCAAATTAGGCAAAACGACAGGCCAAACGACGATCGTCAGCGACGGCACCACGGTCTGGAATTCCACAAAAGTCGGCGCCTCGCCTGCGAGTATTTCCCATTGGAATTTGAAACGCATCCAGGAGGTTCTTAGCGCTCCGGGGACCTCCCCGCAATTACGCCAGCAATTCTATCGGGAACAGTTTTTCGCTGGCCTGGCGCCGCTGATCCAGTCGTTGGAACAGCACATGGTTTACACCAAGCAGGAAATAGAGACTTGGAAGGGGCACGACGTTTACGCGCTGTCCGGCATGGCTGCCGAGGCAGCGGGGAAAGAGGCGAGCTCCTGGCCCCCATTTGTGCCGCGCAGGTGCCGGGTTTACTTGGACAAAACCACGCTATGGCCCCATCGGCTGGAATGGTTGGGGCCTGTTTCCGCGGGCGGCGAGGATGTGATTCTCACGCAGATGGAATTTCGCGATCCCAAGTTTTTCAAAGGCGCCTCGGTCCCTCAGCAACTGAGCGCGGCCTTCACGTTCGATCCGGGCAAGGTCAAGGCCTTGGACCGAACCCAAGAAATGACCGAAGTTCTCACCCACCAACGCATGTCAGCTCCTCAGCAGCCTGCTGTTGTCCCCAAATGAACTGCACCAAGAATTGACTCATGTTGGGCTTGATTCGTGCCGACAGGGTGGCTACAAGCCCAACCCGTTGGGGAAGCAGCCCAGGCCACGGCCAGGTTCTTGCCTGCAGCCCAGCCCAGTGCGAATTCACAGGAAGAAGAGAAAGGGGATCTTTGATGGGAAAGACTCCGCGCCAAGCAGCGGCCGCCGCCTTCGTTGCCATGTCGATGTTCGCCGGTTGTCAGAGCTCGGCTCCCACGATCGGCACGCCGGGAGCGTCGGCATCCCCCAATTGGGGAAGCCCTGCGTCCGCTCGGACTAATCAGTCCGCCACAGGTGGAACCGGCGCCGCCAACCAAACCGCTGCCAACGGCATGGCCACCGCGTCCGGCATGAACAACGGCATGTTAACCACGAATGGAGCAAACACGCGCCCGCAAACGGGCGTGACCTACGGCAATAATGGCAACTTCCAAAACAACTTTGCGAACAGCGCCCAACCATCTTCTGGCTTCAATCAAAACCAAGGCGCAGGCAGCGGCCAACCATCTTCTGGCTTCAATCAGAATTCGAACGCCGGAAACGTGCAGCCTGCCAGCTTCAATTCGAACCAAAACAACAGCGGCGTCCAGCAGACCGGTTGGGCAACAAATCCAGCTTCCAGCGGGTTTTCGCCTAATCGCAACTTGTCGCGCAATACGGACGGCGGCCAGTATTCGGGCTCGGGCCCCAAGCTTCCCCGCCTCCTCCCGTATTCCCGACGACGAGCAATTACGCAAGCGGCTCGAATGTCAACGATCCTCCGCCGGTTGCCCAGCCGAGTGACTCGAGTTACAGCACGAAGTATCCGACCTTGCCGTTCGCCGGTTCCCGCTCCGGCAATCAGTAGCGTCTACGAGAGCTGAATGTGATTCGTGAGCCGCCTTCGTCATCGGACGATGCGGCTCTTTTCGTTTTCTCCTCAGTAGTCGTAAAGCATCCGCTATAGGATAGAATTGCGGCAGATAATCCGTCACCGAGGAACCGATCGTCATGTCGCTCGCGGCCCAGGTATCAGGCAGCCTTTCCGAAATCCAAAGCGCTTTTCGAGCATGCTCTGAACGTTTTTCCCAGTGGCGTGACTCACGATTTGCGCTATTTGGAACCCTTCCCGATTTACATCAACCGAGCCCTGGGCGCTCACAAGTGGGATGTCGACGATCACGAATTGATCGATTATTGGGCCGGCCACGGCGCGTTGCTTTTGGGGCATTGCCACCCCAAGGTCGTTGCCGCGGTGCAAGCTCAGATGGCGCTCGGCACTCATCCGGGAGCTTGCCACGAGTTGGAGATCCGTTGGGCGCAGCTCGTGCAACAGTTGATCCCCTCGGCCGAAAAAGTTCGATTCACGTCGAGCGGGACCGAAGCCACGCTGATGGCAGCTGCGCCTGCGCGCATCTTCACGGGTAAGTCGAGGGTGCTCAAATTCGCCGGCCACTTTCACGGCTGGCACGATGCTCTCACGCCCGGAGCCGACGGCTTCGATGAGCAATTGCCGCCGGGAGTGACTGCCGAAGTCGCAGCTCAAACGGTGGTAATCCCACCCAACGACATCGAACTGGTCGAGCGCACGCTTGCTCGAGATCCCAGCATCGGCTGTGTGATTCTGGAGCCCACGGGCGGTCACTGGGGCGCGGTGCCCATTCGCGGGCCTTTCTTGCGGGAGTTGCGCGAACAGACGAAGCGGCGGAATTGCCTGCTGATTTTTGACGAAGTCATTACCGGTTTTCGCGTCAGCCCAGGCGGCGCTCAAGCCTATTACGGAATCAAGCCTGACCTGACGGCGCTAGCCAAAATCCTCGCCGGCGGCCTGCCGGGCGGTTGCTTGGCAGGGCGCGACGAAGTCATGGCGGCACTCGAATTTCGTCCCGGGCAACGGAAAATGAAACATCCGGGAACCTTTAACGCCAACCCACTTTCTGCCTCGGCCGGCATCGCCACGCTGGAACTCGTTGCCACGGGCAAGCCCTGCCACAAAGCCAATGAAATTGCCAAACGCCTCCGCGAGCAGCTCAATCGTCTCTTCCGCGAACGAAACTTGCCCTGGATCGCCTACGGCGAATTCTCCGGATTTCGGCTAGTGCCTAACTACTCAGGCCCACGGCCAACGGACGATTCGTTCATTCCCTTCGATGGCGCTTATGAGAAACTGGAAGTTGCTCAGGACCGCTCGCTCGTTCATGCTTTCCGGCGAGCCATGCTTCTTAACGGGGTCGATCTGACGGGCTTGGGCGGCATGACGACAGCGCTGCATACCGAAGAGGACGTGACCCGCACCGTAGCCGCCGTGGAAGCGGCTTTGGAGCTAATGGCGTTGGGCATAGAATAGAAGAACTGGCTGGTTTATTTGGGTTGAGATAGACGAGCAACTATGGCCCGCGATTATTATGAAGTCTTGGGGGTGTCGAAGACCGCCTCCGAGGATGACATCAGGAAGGCTCATCGGAAGCTGGCTCGGCAGTATCATCCGGATCGCAATCCCGGGGATAAACAGGCCGAAAATCAGTTCAAAGAGGTCCAGGAAGCCTACGACGTATTGAGCGACGCTACGAAGCGTTCGCAATACGACCGTTTCGGCAAGGCGGGGCCTGGGAACCAGCAGGGCGGGCCTGGAGGCGCTCAATTCCACTGGGGCGGCGGCCCCGGCGGCGCGGAAATGGATCCCCAGGATGCTGCCGAGATTTTTCGCAGTTTCTTTGGCGGCGGGGCAAGCCCGTTCGATGGCGGCCCATCGGCCGGACGGAAGCGTGGCCGGCGCACGGAAGCGCCGAGTGAAGCTCAGGCCGAAGTTCAGGTGCCGTTCATTGTGGCTGCACGTGGGCGGACCGCTCAACTTATCGGTCGACGGCAAGGAAATCTCGGTCAAAGTTCCCGCCGGTATCGAAGAAGGCCAATCTTTGCGGCTCCAAGGGCAAGCGCCTGGCGGCGGCGACCTGCTTCTCAAGCTGCGCATCCAACCGCATGCCTATTTTCGCCGCGAAGGCAAAAATATCGTTCTCGAAACGCCTCTGTCCATCTCCGAGGCCATCTTGGGCGGCAAAATCGATGTCCCGACGCTCGATGGCTTGAGGCTGTCGGTGAAGATTCCGCCAGGAACCTCGAGCGGCGCTCGCCTCGCTTGCGCGGCAAAGGCATCAGCGGGGGCGATCAATTCATCGAGATCAAGATCGTCACGCCCGCGGCCCACGACGACGAAAGCAAACGCTTGATCGAAGAGTTCGCCAAGCTCAATCCTCAGAACCCGCGCGCCGGCTTGTGGTAACCTTGAGCCCTATGTTTCGCTTTCGACCTCACGAGCATCTGCGGCGGCCCGCGGACTTTCGCCGTGTCTACGAACGCCGCCGCTCGCTCAGCGATGGCTGGGTTATCGTCTATGCTTGCGAGAACGGCTTGCCCTACTTGAGGCTGGGGCTGTCGGTTTCTCGGAAGTATGGCCCGGCTCATCGCCGCAATCGCTTCAAGCGCCTTTGTCGCGAAGCGTTCCGGTTGACGCGCAATGACCTGCCGACTGGCTTCGATCTGGTGCTTATTCCCAAAACCGATCAGACGCCCACGCTCGTCGAGTTGAAAAAATCGCTGACGTCCTTGTTGACCCGCCTGGCCGGAAAGTTGGCTCGGGAAGGCGGTCCCCCATGATCGCCAAACTCTTTGGCTGGGTGCGCCGCGGCCTCGAATTGTTCTTGATTGCCGGTGTGCGCGGCTATCAAATCTTCATTAGACCGGTGTTGCCCGCCACATGCCGCTTCCATCCGAGTTGCAGTCAATACTTCATTCTTGCTGTACGCAAATACGGACCGATGCGCGGCGCTCTGATGGGCATATGGCGGATCGCTCGTTGCCATCCTTGGGCACAGGGTGGGTTCGACCCGCCCTGAGGCAAAATCCGACATGCGCATATCGAAATCCTCGAGTTCTGCGCGAGCCCTCTGGCCAAATACATCCGACACATCAACTCTTGGCCAAAGTGCGAGAAACAATGGTCGGGGGCGAGTGGTTTCTGGCGAGAAATGGATTGCATTGCGCGGATCGCACACACGCGAGGCGAATGAGCGGAGGTCGGTGATGAGCAGCGAGAAATGGATTGCATTGCGCGGCGTCGCACACACGCGAGGCGAATGAGCGAGGTCAGTGATGAGCGGCGAGAAATGGATTGCATTGCGCGGCGTCGCACACACGCGAGGCGAATGAGCAGGGGCCAGTGACGAGTCGCGAAAATGGATTGCATTGCGCGGCGTCGCACACACGCGAGGCGTGGGAGTAGGGGCGAGGGAGAGAGGATTGCATTCGGCAGCGGCAGAGGTTGATTCGGGTTACTGTGCAGCCATGCAATGCTCATGATTGACCCCTGCGCTCCCGATGCCACGAAAGGTTGTAGCTCATTCTTGGTCCTGCGAATTACCAGGTTCAAGACCAGCCGCCGCCATCGACTAATGAGTGAAAGGCCCCGCGCTGGAATACGCTCGAACATGCGTCGGCGGGGCGGACCGAAGTACCCTGGCGACTTCGGCTTGCGTGCGTTGGTCGAAAGGGCCGAAGCGGGAAACGGCCAAACGCTATGTTACTTAAGGAGGGGCGGCCCCAATCGCGTAAAGTTTTACTTCATGCAGGGCATGGCGTGCACAAGATTAGCACGTTGTGGCCACGGGCGACGATGACCAGGGCGCCTGCGGGTCGTCAGGCTGCATGTGGCTGGGGCTTACCCGTGCCGGCCGTGTCGAGACCGCCACGCAGCTGGAAACATCCTGCCCGTTTGCGTACACCGTTGCCATTGTGGCTTTTCCTCCGCCTTCTTCAGCACCGCCGCCACAGCGGACCACAGTTGGGTGAATGCTTTTTGCTCGTATGCCGTGAGTTTGGCCAGCGCCGCCGCGTCGCAGAGGCCGGCCAAGGGCTGTGCGTGACGAATCTTGGATGCCCCTAACCTCGAGAAGCCTCACGCAGGATTTTCGAGAAAATCGAAAACAGCTTCTTGACATTCACCAACCGGCTTGATAGCTTTCGGTCAAACGGGAATGGGGATTGCTCCAGAGCCCGTGCGTCGTCCTACAACTTTTCTGACTCTCCATCTTTTTGCCCGGATCTCATAGTAATCCTTGAATCTACTGATTAGGCCTTGCAGGCGCGGAGAGACTTTCGGTCGGTCAAGGATTCAATGGAAGCAGTTGCAACTTGTTTCGCTCACCAAAACGCCGCCTACCCCCTCCCTCAAAGCATCCTAGTCTTCTCTGTGAAGAGCTAGAGTCGAGGATTGTCCTGTGGGGCTACGACCCAGGGCGAACGCGTCAAACTCCACGCCGATTATTGCAATAGCCTTGATTTGGACAAGTGTACAGGCCTAGGATTCTTCTGGAATTTGCCCGCTTTCCGGAGGAACGCATGGTTGCTACTACTCGCGTGGGGTCAATTAAAAAGCACTTTCGTTCTCTGCCCGATCCTCGCGTCGTTGGGCGGACGAAGCATTTGCTAATCGACGTGGTGGTTATCGCAGTCTGTGCTGTGATAGCCGACTGTGATGACTGGTCGGACATCGTCCAGTTCGCTCAGAAGCGCGAAGCATGGTTTCGACGCTTCCTGAAGCTTCCCGCAGGCATTCCAGCACACGATACCTTCGAACGCCTATTCGCCGCCCTCGACAGCCGAGCCTTCGAGCGTTGTTGCTTGGCCTGGTTTCGCGAGGCCGCCGATTTGCTCGGCATCGGACACATCGCCATTGACGGCAAGACGATGCGTGGCTCATCGAGTGCCAAGCTTGGGGCTCTGCATGTGGTGAGTGCTTGGGCCACGCAAGCAAATCTGACGTTGGGCCAGGTCGCCGTGGACAAGAAATCTAACGAAATTACGGCCATTCCCACGCTCTTGGAACAACTGGATCTGCAAGGCGCTTTGGTGACCATCGACGCTATGGGTTGCCAGAAGCAGATCGCCAAGAAGATAGTGGACAGAGGCGGTGATTATCTGTTGGCAGTCAAAGGCAACCAAGAGCACCTGCTCGAAGACATCCAAACGACGGTGGAAAAAGCATTGAATGACGAATTGGAAAAAGGTGTGGTCGCGCAGTACACAACACGCGAAAACGGGCATGGTCGGCACGAGGAACGCTCCTATGTGGTAGTCCATAACGTCGAAGGCATTCGGGACATCGATGTGTGGTCGAAAGCAAGCACCGTAGGTATGTGCCGCTGTGAACGAACAGTGGCAGGCAAAGTCAGTTCCGAGATCCATTACTTCATCGGTAGCCGCCGGATGGGGGCACGGAAACATGCTCAGGCATTACGAAATCATTGGAAGATCGAAAACAATCTTCATTGGCAATTGGATGTTAGCTTTGGTGAAGACGATAGTCGCATTCAAAACCGGCATGGGGCAGAGAACTTTGGCTTGCTCAGAAAGATAGCACTGACTTTACTCAAGCGAAATCCCGCCAAAAAGAGCATCGCCAGGAAACGCAAGGCAGCTGCCTTGGACACTGGTTTTCTCGAAGAAGTCCTGGCTGGCGCTCATAACATAGGGGAAGTTTGATGCGTTCCCCCTGGGCTACGACCCCTCTGGGCTGCCGGCCCCGCCGCCGGACCTCAGCATCAACTTTCCGCCGACGTACATCACCCCTCCGCCCGCACAGGCCCCGGCGCCCTGGACAGGTCTCGCGCCGAGCGGGTCCGGCGCAAGCAATTCCTCCTCAGCATCGACTTCCCTTGCGCCACCGCCGAGCGGGATTATCGATGCCATTCCGTTTATCGATCCGACGCCGGCAGCCCCGGGCGGATCGCTTCCGTCGCAAGTCACTAATGCTTACGGGTTCAACACTCTTGCCAATTACAACGGGGCTGGCGAAACGATCGCCATCATTGTGGCCTACAATGATGCAAATATCGCCAGCGACCTGGCGATGTTCGATGCAAAGGCGAACCTCCCAACGGCGAATCTGACCGTCGTGAATCAGACGGGCGGAACAACGCTGCCGCAGAGCGATCCGACTGGAGATGGAGAGTGGCAAGCGGAGACGTCGCTCGACGTGGAGTGGACGCATGCGACTGCCCCTGGGGCGAATATTCTCCTTGTCGAAGCAAACTCCCAATCCATCTACAACAACGGCGGGCCGGGAGACCTCGTTCTCGCAGTTAATTACACCAGGAACCAACCCAACGTTGATGTAGTTTCCATGAGCTTTGGCCAATCTGAAAACTCAATTGGATCCGGGGAACTCCCGCTCGACCAGTACTTCACGACGCCGGCCGGCCATACGGGCATCACGTTCGTGGCCGCTACAGGGGACATGGGCTCGTCGAGGACCCCGAATTATCCGTCCGTGTCGCCCAACGTGCTGGCGGTGGGGGGGACGAGTCTTCCTCTGGATGCCTTCGGCAACTATCCGGCCCTTCCGCCACCGTCGACCTCCAACCCCTACTATGGTCTCGAAACGGGATGGAGCGGTAGCGGCGGCGGGAAGAGTGCGGTCGAAAGTGAACCGGCATATCAAGAAAGCGTGCAGCAGAGCAACATGCGGGAAGTGCCGGACGTCTCCTACCTGGCCGATCCTGGCACTAGCTCGGCCCAGATTGGCGTGCAGATCTACGATTCGACGCCGCTCCAAGGCCAGACCGGGTTTTATGATATTGGAGGCACCAGTGCCGGGCGCCCAATGGTCCGGTTTCATCGCTCGGGCCGACCAGGCACGTGGTATGCAGCTGAACGGTCTGTCTCAGACCCTTCCCATGCTCTATCAAAAGGCGCCGATTGATTTTCATGACATTTTCTCAGGCAGCAACGGCGGCTACTCCGCCGTTGGGGGATACGACCTCGTGACGGGACGCGGGAGTGTCACCCCGGACCTCCTCTACGACTTGGCGAATCCCGCCCTCAGTCAAAATCAGCTATTTGTGGCTCATCTATACCTGGATCTCTACGATCGCGCCCCGGATCCCGGCGGGCTCACCTACTGGTCAGGCCTATTGAACAACGGCTCCATGACGCGCCAGCAGGTGGCTACGCAGCTCCTTCAACAGAGCGAATACTACGACGATCTGGTGAACTATTACTACCAGCGTACCTCTACCGAGCTGCTGACCCCGCGCTTGTCCTACTGGGTCGGACAGTTCCAGGCCGGGGAGACCAACGAGTTCGTCCAGGCCGGCATCCTGGGCTCCAGCGAGTATTACCAGAAGAGCGGCAACTTAAATTCGACCTTTCTCGCCAACCTTTTCCCCGACCTCCTGAACCGCAATATCGACACAGGAGCGAACACTTATTATCAATATCTGCTCAACAGCGGAACTAGCAGGAATCAAGTGGCGCAACAGATTCTTGCGAGCACGGAGTACCGTACCGATCTGGTGGACACCTACTACATTGGCATGTACCACCGACAGGGGGACAGCGGCGGGCTTAACTTCTTCACGGGCCAGTTGAACGACGGCGTGACCGATGAATCGGTCCTTGCGTACATGCTCGCTCAAGCCGAGTACTTCAACCGCTGAATTTAGTGAGCATTGGGCGTCTTTTTTCCGACTTGAAGCAGAAAATGCTGTTGTGGCACGGTCTCGCGACCGTGCCACCCAACCGGCCGCATGGGCCAAGAATCCTTCGGTCGGGCCGAGTGACACGGTCGAGAGACCGTGTCACAACATGTGGCATAATGCATTGTCACACTTCCACGAATTAGTGGGCATCTCGTTTGGTGCTAGATGTCCATTTTCTAAGTCCCTGAGCAGCTCCGTGGCCGCAATTCCTTATCCCGGAAGGACGACGATTGCTCAGGGTTTTGGGAAACTCACATTCAGCCCCAAAGGGGCGGATTATGCTAGCCCAGGGCGCCAGCCCCGGGAAAAACCGAAGGAATCATCGGAGCCCCAACGGGGCGGCCTAGACAGCCATCCCGGTTATTACCTGCTAGTAAGGGGGAGGGCTTTGCGTGGTAGCGCAAAATTGTATTGAGGCGCCTTCTAATTCCTTTTCCGCATTAGCGAGCAGCTTGATCGTGAGTCGGGGGTAATGTGCGTAGGCCTAGACCGCCCCATTGGGGCTGAGCCAAAAACGCCGATGACACCCAGGGCTAGGGCCCTGGGCTTTCATAGGCCGCCCCGTTGGGGGCTCAAACCAGGCAGGCTTGTGGGCCGATGCGGCCAGCCCTTATCTTGTAACGATCTTCACTGCCCAAGGATTTACGAAACGGTCATCTTGCATGATGCTCGCGAACTGCTGAACGTGAGGGAATGCCTTTCCACGAATTTGCCGTGATCCCGTTTGGTGCCAGGGCTGCGGGCCGGCCGAATTGCCCAATATCACTTGGCACATGATCTTTGCGGGACAGACGGGCGGAGGAGAAGTGATGGCGATGTTCTCGAGCGGGCTGGAAATATTGGGGCAACGGCAGAAAAGAGGGGATTCGCCCCCATAAGGCGGGCACACCCGGCCGGTGCGGTTCGCGGCCGAATCTTGAGCCTCTCGAAGCACGCTTCCTGCTTGCGACTGATATCTGGACGGGCGGCGACGGTACGGCGGCGCATGCCCTCTGGAGCAACTCGGCTAACTGGGTGGATAATTCAGGTCACGCGACTGTTCCCAGCGCCGGCGACGACCTGGTTTTTCCAGCTACGGCCGCCAGCATGGCGAGCGCAGATGACTTCCCGGGCACGTTCGTTATCAATTCGATCACAATTCTGGGCGACGCGTACCGCATTGGCTCAGAGTCTGATGGGACCATTGTGGTCGGAACTCCGCCCCCTAACACAAAGCAGATTGGGCTGGTTGCCGGCATCCATGCCATGAATACCACGGGGAACGAAAACCTGAGCGACATCACGCTGCTTGGAAATCAAGCTTTCGTCGCCGACAACTCCGGCACAACGTTCTCATTCTCGGACCTGAATATCAACGGTACACGGTTTCGCTTAGCGGCGCCGCCTACTTCTCCATGAGTGACCCGGTATACGGAACGGGAGGTATCACCAAAGCAGGCCCAGGATCGCTTCATCGGCGCCGACCCGATCTTAGACAGTATCGCATTGCGGCACGGTTACCGTAACGCCGGCAACCTGGAAGTAGACATGAGCATGGGCAGTGCTTCCGTGGTGGTGAACAGCGGCGGCACACTGTCCGGTTACAGCTATGTGGGGGACTCTACCAGTGAACCAGGGCGGCACGCTGCATCCCGGACAATTCAGTGATGGGAACTATGATCCGGCGTCTCTCCGCGTCAACGGCGTGGCCACGTTCAATGCAGGAGGCACCCTTGAAATCGATTTCGGCTTTGCCGGCGGCCAGGGGTTGCTCACTGCCGATGGCGGGGTTGTGCTCAACGACGCGACCCTCGATCCCCGAGCAGGGGCCTTTCCGTTCAGGCAGCTTTACCCTGATCAACAACGCCATGCCCAACCGACCGTCGGGACCTTTCAGGGCTTGCCGGAAGGCGGCGGCATCGCCCTTGCCGACCCGCCGGTGAATCCGATCAGTTATGATCCGGCGCAAGTCAGTTATCAGGGCGGTAACGGCGGCGATGTCGTGGTGACCTCGATACCGGGCGGCCCGTTTCTGGTTGCCGGATGGTACAAGGACATTCTCGATCGCGCCCCCGACTCGACCGGGGCCAGCTTTTGGTTCGGCCAGTTGAATGGGGGCCAGATCCCTTTCGTCAAGGTGGTCAACGGCTTCCTCGCCACGCCGGAGCACTACGCCGATGAGGTCGACCAGTTCTACTCGACGTATCTCCATCGCGGCGCGGATCCGGCGGGGCTCGCTTTCTGGACGAATCTTTTAGCACAGGGAGTGGATACCCGACAACTGGTCGTGGACTTTTTGCTGTCCGCCGAATACCAAGGGCTGCATGCCGACGACACGAGCTTCGTCCAGGCGTTGTACCTAGACGTCCTGGCCCGCGCGGCCAGCGCGAGTGAGGTCGGAAGTTGGCAACAGCAGCTCGGGGCGGGGACATTGGATCGGGGTGCCGTGGTGCGGGCATTTGTGACGTCCGGCGAAGCTTACCAGGATGCGGTCAACCAAGATTTCGAACGATTCCTGGGCCGGGCACCGGAAACAGGGCGGAGCAGTATTTCGTGGCAGCTCTTCAGAATGACATCGAGACTCCGACCCAAATCGTAGTGGACATTCTGCTAACGCAAGAATACTACAATCGGCAGATCCTCCGAATGTGAATCAGCTCATTCTCGGGCTGTCAAGGAGGGTACTCCCTTCGAGCGTCCTCAAGACTCCAGGTTCAAGTGCAAAGAAACAATGGAAACGGGACCGCGCTCGCGGTTGTAGGCGGGATGGTTCAATTCCTCGGAATCGGTCGAGCCGCCCGCCCCGCTTTTTCATTACCTGCTCCGATCGGACGTACCGCCGCTGCTATCGCAATCCTACCAGCCTACTTCGGTTTCATCGACCGAACCTGCTTACGTCGGCGGGGCGGAGCGGGTGGCGACGCTACCTTGATCGTGCCGCCGAGGCAGGAGGACTCCAGTATTTCTTGGGTAAGATCCAGGCTGGCGCCTCACTGGCTGAAGTTGCCGGGAGCTTGTTCGCCTTGGGCGAGTACTTCAAGGTGCTTTTGCTCGAGGAGCAGCGGCTGAGCCGCTGAAGGATGGTGGGCTGGGCTGCCTCATTCCATGGGACGTGGCATGAGGGAGTTGCATCTTTGGCTGAGCCACCAAGGTCAACGCCGCTCGCCCCCGACCGGGTTGTTCTGCACTTCAAAATCGAAGTCCCCCTGATTGCGACGAGCTTCGATCACGTTCCAATTGGGCCATGCAGTCATCATAAAGGTAATGCCTGCCCGTCGGGGTTGTTAGCTTTGTCTATCGAGCCGTCGCCCGCGAAGGTGGTCGGGAGACCACAAACATGGCGATGTTGTTGTGCTCTTTACGGATTAAGCGTGATGCGGCCGCGGTGCGAGGTCATGATACCTCGCACAACTAGAGAGGTTGTGAAAAAAACGGGATAGGCACCGGTTGGCACGTCACATTTTTCAGGTATTCGCCGGGCGTAACCGGAACCAGTCCCGATTTTTTCACCACCCCTGATTCCTGACCCACCTGATTCCTGATTCCTGACCCCTGACCCCTGACCCCTGACCCCCGACCCCTGACCCCTGACCCCTGACCCCTGACCCCTGACTCCTGATCCTCACTCCTGACTCCTAGGCGGACGCCCAGAGTGCCGCCCAACAGTCACCGCATAGGATGACACGGTCTTGGCTCCGAGAAATAACCTTTGTTCGCCTAATGGAGTTCCAACCGATGTCCCAGGCAGTGTTGGCACGACCCGAAAAGCCGAAAATCCGTCTCACGAAACTTTTTATCGACAACGCCTGGGTCGACCCGGCCGAAGGGGGCTCGTTCGAAACCCTCAACCCGGCCACCGGCGAGCCGAATCGCTCGTGTCGCCGCGGCAACCGCCGCCGACGTCGATCGGGCAGTCAAGGCGGCCCGCCGGGCTCGGAGTCGGGCCCCTGGGCCAAGGCGGACGCGGCCGATCGCGGGCTAGTGTTGCTTCAAGCTGGCCGACCTGGTTGAGAAACACGCCGACGAACTGGCCGCGCTCGAATCGCTCAACTGCGGCAAGACGATCAGCGACGCGCAGGGCGACATGCAAGGCGTCGTCAACACGCTGCGCTATTACGGCGGCTGGGCCGACAAGATCGAAGGCCGCACCGTGCCCGTCCGCGGCAACTTCTTGTCCTACACCCTGCGGCAGCCGGTGGGCGTGGTCGGCCAGATCATTCCCTGGAATTTCCCGCTGCTGATGATGGCCTGGAAGATGGGGCCGGCACTGGCCTGCGGCAACACCGATCGTGCTCAAGCCGGCCGAACAAACGCCGCTGACGGCGCTGCGGCTGGCCGAGTTGGCCGTCGAGGCCGGCTTCCCGCCGGGCGTGCTCAACATCGTCAACGGCTTTGGCGAAACGGCCGGCGCCGCGCATGTGCGTCGCATCCCGATGATCGACAAGATCGCCTTCACCGGCCACGTCGACACGGCCAAGATCATCCAAAAGGCCACGGCCGACACGCTCAAGCGCACCACCTACGAGCTGGGCGGCAAGAGCCCCAACGTCGATCTTCGCCGACGCCAACATGGACGACGCCGTGGCCGGCGCCTTCCACGCCATCTACTTCCACGGCGGCCAGTGCTGCACGGCCGGCAGCCGGCTGTTCGTCGAAGAGAAGATTCGCGACGAGTTCGTCGAGCGGCTGGCGGCCAAGGCCAAGCGGCGCAAGATCGGCGATCCGCTCGACCCGGCCACCGAGCAAGGCCCGCAAGTCTCGCAGGAGCAAATGGACAAGATCCTGGGCTACGTCGCCCTGGGCCAGAAGCAGGGGCCAAGCTGGTCACCGGCGGCAAGCGGATCGGCGAGCACGGCTTCTTCGTCGAGCCGACGATTTTCGACGACGTGAACGACGACATGGCGATCGCCAAGGACGAGATCTTTGGCCCGGTCGTCAGCGTGCTGCCGTTCAAGAGCGTCGACGAAGTCTTCGAGCGCGCCAACCGCACGACCTACGGCCTGGCCGCGGCGATCTGGACCAAGGACATCGACAAGGCGCACCTGTTTGCCAAACAAGTCAAGGCCGGCACGGTGTGGGTCAACTGCTACCACGTTGTCGACACCACGACGCCGTTCGGCGGCTTCAAGATGTCGGGCCATGGCCGCGAAAACGGCGAGGCCGCGCTGGAACACTACACCGAACTGAAAACCGTGACGGTCAAGTTGGGCTAGGGCAGTTTCTGGCCTTGATTGGAGGTTGATTGGTAGCCGCGTTCGCCAGAACGCGGGGGCTAAATCTGCATTCTGGCGAATGCGGCTACCCGAAAAATCATTGGATAACACTGCCTCTAAAGAGCGTTCGGAAGCAATGAAAAAGTGCCAGCCTCGAATTCTCCCCCCCTTGGCAAGGGGGGGTAGGGGGCTTTTAGGTGTAGGTTTTTTGGGCTTGGAAATGAAGAAGGCGAGGCACGGCACCGGTAAAATGAAGTGTGGTAAGCATTTCCGTTTACCGGAGAAAAACCATGTCCCGCCTTCCTGCACTTTATCAATGGAACGATGTTGTCGCCCAAGCGTTTCCATCACTTGAGCAAGCCGATGGCCGGGTGCTTGGCCTTGTGGAGCCTCGGCATGATCGTGGCCCGGTCGTGTTCGCTGACGCGTGTGGCTTGGGCTTTGGCGCCGGTCCTGAACGAGAAGTTTTACGCCTTGAGGGAACGCCTTCGCGATTGGTACCGCGAAGTGCCTGCCAAGGCTGGACGCAAAGCGTTGCGAACTCGATCTGGGCACTTGCTGGGCACCGTGGCGCTCCTGGGTGGTGGATGGTTGGCACGGCCGACAACTGGTGCTGGCCTTGGATGCGACGACTCTTGGACAGCGTTTCACGGTGCTGGCGCATAAGCTCCTTTATCGCGGGCTGGCCGTGCCCGTGGCTTGGAAGATTTTGAAAGCCAAACCAAGCTCATGCTTGGGATCCCGAATGGCAAACCCTGCTGCGGCATTGCCAGACGTGGTGCCCGGCCGACTGGAAAGTCATCGTGTTGACCGACCGCGGTCTGTACTCCAAGGCTGTTCCAGGCGCATCACAATGGGCTGGCATCCGTTGATGCGTATCAATTCGCAAGGAAAATTTCGGCCCGAAGGCTGGTTTCACTGGCAGGTTATCAGGATGTGGTGACCCACGTCGGCCAGGTTGGCAAGGCCGCGGCACGGCGTTCAAAACCACTTCGGCGCGTCTGGACATGCACGCTGCTGGCCAGGTGGGACGAAGGATACGACGATCCTTGGTTGGTGGTGACCGACCTGCCACCCCAAGCAGCCATGTCTGCTGGTATGGTCTGCGGGCCTGGATCAACAGGGCTTCAATCGAATCAAGCGTGGCGGCTGGCAATGGCAATACACGCGCATGGCGATCCAGGACGAGCGGAACGCCTGTGGTTGGCAGTGGCGGTCGCCACCTGGTGGTTGTCTGTCGGTAGGTGGGGGAGGCCGACGCCAAAATCCTCGCGGAAACCATGGAACAAGCCCCGCAGACGCAGGGCAAACGCCGTCCTCCTTGGCGCTTTATTGCCGATATTTCGTCGAGGGTCCAATCAGATCCATGGCTGCCTTGCTGCATCACCAGAAAATACCATTGGGAAAAGGGATACCAGAACCCTGGCCCGGAGACGATTCCACCCATGACAGTGGCTTCTACCAAGCAATCAAAAACGAAAAACCTACAGTGGTAAGGGGGCGGGGGGGTCTTCAGGACCTAAACGCATGAGCCGTAATCGGGACAATTCGGAAGATAGCGGCTGCTGCAATTCCTCTCCGGATCGTGAAGTCGCGTCAGACCCCCCTTGCCCCCCCGTGGCAAGGGGGGGAGGAAATCGGCTTCCGCTTCTGAAGTGCAAGGTCCCGATGCTAGCAGAGAATCATCATTATATCCGAACGCTCTAACGCTTCTGAACTCGAGGTTCGATCACTTCGAACCCGGATTGCCATGGAGCACTTTCTCTGTCCTCGAAGTGATCACTGCGCCATCCTTGTCGAAAGCCGTAAGGTTCAGCGTGTAGATTCCAGCCGGCAGATCGAACAATTCCCAGCTTCCAGTCCAAAGCGAGAATCCTCCATCGTGAGCTTTCTTGTTCAGCACGGAACTCTTGCGCACTTTGCCGCCGGCGTCCACGAGCTTCCCTTCCAATTTCGCGACCGATGGTTCGATCGTCGGCGACACGCACACCGTCCCGTAAAGCCAGGCGTAATTCGCAGATCGCGTCAGGCTTAGCGGCAACAGAACTCGCCCGAACGGCTTCAGCGGCATGGACATCGATCTTGTCCACGAGCTGCACGCGGCCGAAAGCAGACGGACTGCCCACGGCCGCCGGCGAAGCGTAGACAAACGTCCGATCCACGCGCGGGCCGCCATCGCTGCTGCACAGCTCGCACTCGATGCCGATGATCTCGCCCGCTTTGGCCGCGAAATTCGGAAAATTAGCCCAAGGCAACTTGAACTCGGCCGTGTAGCCCCAGGCAGTTTTCGCCCCCGCAATCTCGACGCCTTGCAGATGAAAGCCCTTGAAAGCCGGCAGATCGCGAATGCCAAAGCGAGGCTTTACCTCGGTCTTCGTGAAGGCGGTCCAGAACATATGCAAGGTGCCGGGGCCGAACGGCACGGCGCCGAGTTGATCGCCTCGCCTCGTGTCTAAGTAGAATTCGACGGCATCGCCGTTCCAAACCTGATTGTCGCCGCCAACATGCGCCGGGTGTCGATCGAGGCAGCGGAGGCCGATATAGAGATTTTGCTCGTCCCAAAGGTAGAGAAATTCCCCGCCCCGATTCGCGAAATCGGGATGACCGACGTGAACGGGGGCGACAAACGCGCCATCCCAATCGGTCAACTTGCCATCCATCTTGATCGGCTTCTGGGCTTTGGGGATGAGGCCCACAATGGGTTTGTCTTCTGCGAAAACCGAATTGGTAAGGGCTCCGATCACGAGGAGCGGAAGTGCAAGTTTCCTAAGATGAAACATCAGTCAAATTACCTCCAGGGTTCTGTCGGCCTGCTCGCCTCAAGTTGGCTCGCCGGTCAAATTCTCAAAAAATCGGGCACTCGGACTCAGTTTCGGTGACTATTGTATGCCGGCTGTTTAGTCCCTGGCTTGCAGACTCTGTCGGAAGGATAATGTCCGCCCGGTCGGCAGAATGTTCTTGATCCTTTTCATTTCATGAAATCCAGGGCCCCATCATGCGCGTAGGCATCTCCACCCGTGATGCGCTCTGGAGCCTCGGTTCCGGCCTGTTGGGCGCGGCGGCTTTCCCGCCAGTGGGATTGTGGCCGCTGGTGCTGCTCTCGCTTTTTCTCTTTCTGCGAGCCATCGGCAGCAAGAATCCGAGCGAAGCGCGGGCCATCGGTCTGCTCTATGGCTTCGCGTTTGGGCTCGGCACGATGTATTGGCTCTTCGGTCTTTTTGGCGTTTATGCTTTCGTTCTCATCGTCATCATGGCCAATTACTTCGTTCTATTGGCCTCCTTAATCGCCATGACGCGTGAATCGCCGGCCGCCTTGCGAGCGCTGGCGGTAGCCGTTTTCGCCATGGCCGTCGAATGGTTCCGCGGCGATGCCTGGTACTTGCGTTTTCCCTGGTACACACCGCCGCATGCACTGGCTCAATCGCCCCTGTGGATTGCGGACTGTCACTGGATCGGCACCTACGGGCTTTCCGGGCTGATTTGGGGAATCGCGGCATGGACGGCTTTCGGCAAACCTTACTATGCTCTCGCCTATGTGATCTTGCCGGCAGGCTCGTTGCTCTTGCCCACATTTGAAGCGCCAAACCTTTCGGCCGTTCTGGTGCAATGTGAAGACACTTCCAAGCTGGAACCGCTCTTGTCGGCCCTACCTGCCGAACCAGTGGACCTCGTGGTTTTGCCGGAATACGCCTATCCCTATGGCATCGACACCGCCTTGAAATCGAAGCAAGGGCCTGTGGCACTCGCCAAAAGACTGGCCTGCCCAGTGATCTTCGGCACCGTCGACGGAACCTACGGAGCGCCGAACTTTCAAAATGTGGCGGCGGTTCTCGATGGCGAAGGCAATCTCGTGGGAACCTTCCCGAAACAGCGGCCTGTGCCGCTGATGGTGGACGGGCGGCCGGGCGATCGCCGTCCGGTGTTCCCCTTCTCGTTCGGTACGCTGGGCATCGGCCTCTGCTACGATTTCGACGCTCCGGCAATCGCCGGCTCGCTGACCGCCTCAGGGGCGACCGTGCTGGTGGCGCCCACAGGCGACTTAATTCCGTGGGGCAGAGTGCAGCATGCGAACCATGAATTGCTGGTTCGGCTCCGGGCCGTGGAGAACGATCGCTGGGTTTTGCGAGCGACAACTTCCGGCCGCAGCGAGGCGGTCGATCCGCATGGAGTGCCCTCCGGCGAGCACCTCGATTTTGGCGAGACGGGGCAAATCGTGGTCTCCTTCGCCAGCAGCACCAGCTTCGCACTGGGCGGCCGCTTGTACTTTCTGGGGCCGCTGGCGCTGGGGGTGACGGTGCTCTTTCTACTGTGGAGCGGCTGGTCGGTGGCACGCAAACGCAGTGCGGAGACCATTCCTTCTCCTTGAAGTGATCGTCCAGCTTTTCTGAGTTTTGGTAACACCAATTTGGATTTCGAGCCAGAAAGGTTCGTTCCTAAAGCCTAGCCCGAAGGGCTAGGAATTATCGACGCATACTCGTCGGCCCTGCAAGGGCCGTTCATCCACCGTTGTCCGATATCTGACTAAGTTGTTCAATGAAAAAGGACGTAACATGTTGGCATCAAGAACGAGCCTTACAGGCTCAATAAACGGACGCGACAGTTCCCTGGCCTTCCGGCCAGGGCTATAAGAACGAGCCTTACAGGCTCGAAAAAGGAGCATAACTCCTGGCTGGGGACGGGCCAGAGCCTGGACGATCTCTGAAACCGGCAAGATTGCTACTTGGTAGGATGGATTTTACCCGTCCGTTCGGCCCAGTAAAGGACGGGCGGGTTAAAAACCCGTCCTACGAAGAGAGAGATCGCCCGGTCTCACGGCTTTGGCTTAAGAATTACAGCACCCACCCCGCTCGTTGCGCCTGTATACTAAAACTATCGGCGTCATCCTCATGGCTTACCTTGGGCATCGTCTCGCCGCGGTTTTTGAAGAGCAAAATGATGCTTGATGCGAAGATGCGTGGAGGCGCTCACGTGCGCTTCGTTCTTTCTTGCCACGTTACTGACAGCCACTGGCAGCGCGAAGGCCGGCGCTCAGACGCCGCCGAGCATCGATTTCTCGCACGATATCGCACCCATCATCAAGGCTCGCTGCGCCGAGTGCCACACCAATGGCAAATCCAAAGGATCGTTGTCGCTGGATACGCGCGAGTCGCTCCTTAAGGCTAAAGTGGTCGTTCCGGGCAAAAGTGCCGCCAGCGATTTGTTGAAGCGGATCACCAGCAACGACCCGACCGAGCGCATGCCACCCAAAGGCGCGCGGCTCACAGCCCAACAAGTCGAATCAATCCGAGCCTGGATCGATCAAGGCGTGCCCTGGCAGGCGGGCTTCTCTTTCAAAGTCGCCGCCTATATCGCCCCTCTTAAACCGCGGAGGCCGACGCTGCCACCCGCTCGTGGCCCCGCGAGCGAAAATCCCATCGATCGCATCGTGGATGCCTATTTCGCGGACCACAAATTGGCTACCACCCCGGCCCTGGACGATGCCACTTTTCTTCGCCGGCTCTTCCTCGATGTGATTGGCCAGTTGCCCACCCCCATCGAGCAGAAGGCATTCCTCGATGATTCGTCGGTCGACAAACGCACCAAGCAGATTCGCCAAGTTTTAGGTGAAAAGCGTGCTTATGCGGAGCACTGGCTGACGTTTTGGAACGATTTGTTGCGCAACGACTATCAGGGAACCGGCTATATCGACGGCGGCCGCAAACAAATCACCGTTTGGCTCTATCAATCGTTGCTGGAGAACAAACCCTACGATCAGTTCGTCCGCGAGTTGATCAGCCCCACAGCCGCCTCCGAAGGTTTCATCAACGGCATCAAGTGGCGGGGCCGGATCAACGCCAGCCAAACTCCCGAGATTCAATTTTCCCAAAATGTTTCGCAGGTGTTTTTCGGCATCAACATGAAGTGTGCCTCGTGCCACGATAGCTTCATCGATTCCTGGAAGCTCAACGATTCTTACGGTTTGGCCGCGGTGATTGCCAACAAGCCCCTGGAGATTTTTCGTTGCGACAAGCCCACGGGCAAAATGGCCAGCCCCAAGTTCATGTGGCCCGAGCTCGGCGAGGTTACGGCGACGCTGCCGCGCAGCAAACGGTTGGAGCAATTGGCCGGCCTGGTGACACACCCAGAAAATGGCCGCTTTGCCCGCACCATCGTCAATCGACTTTGGGAGCGCTTGATGGGCCGCGGCATCGTGCATCCTGTCGACGTCATGGCGAATAAGCCTTGGAGCGAAGATCTGCTGGATTACCTGGCCGTTTATCTTGTCGACCACCACTATGATTTGAAGCAGGTGATCGAGCACATCGTCAGTTCGCGGGCTTACCAGTCGAGAAGTGTTGCTACCGCCTCGGAAATCTCAGGAGACGATTTCGTCTTCACAGGTCCCGAAGTCAAACGCATGACTGCCGAGGAATTTCTGGATGCGCTATGGATGATTACGCAAACCGCGCCCGCCAAAGTCAGCGCTCCCATCAAGCGCCCTGGTCCCGATCCGGCTACTCCGCCGGAACGGCAGTTCATCCGCGCCTCCCTGGTGCAGGCCAATCTTTTGATGCGCTCGCTGGGCCGGCCGAATCGGGAACAAGTAGTTACCACGCGCCCGAATGTCCTAAGCACGCTGCAAGCGCTCGACCTGGCCAACGGGCAGGTTCTGTACGACATGCTCGCCAAGGGCGCGGACCATTTGCTCAAGGCCAACCCGCAAATAAAGGGCGAGCAATTGGCGGATTCGCTCTATTTCAAGGCATTGTGCCGGCATCCCACTCCCAAGGAGCTGGCTACGGCTCGAGAGATTCTGGGCAAAACGGTTTCTCCAGAATCGCTGGAAGATTTGCTCTGGACCATTTTCATGTTGCCGGAGTTTCAGTTGATCCGCTAGGTCGTGAAGTCCGCGCTCTCAGATGATCGCGGCTAACCAAATCGCTCAGTCGTTGAAAGGAATAGAGTCATGCCGAATCATTCTCAACCACATGACGAGTCCCGCCGGGTTTTCCTCCGTCAAATGAGCGGCGCAGCGCTGGCAACCTTGGCAGGGGCTGCGCCTCGGCTTGCTTTTGCCGATGAGCCTGTCAAGCACCCCGCGTCCAGAGCCGATACCTGTATTCTGCTGTGGATGGGCGGCGGCATGGCCAGCCCGGAGACATTCGACCCCAAGCGCTATACTGCCTTCGAAGTTGGGGTGCCTTCCGAAAAGATCCTGTGTACTTTCCCCGCCATCGATACGGCGGTGGACCACATCAAGATTTCACAAGGGCTCGAATATGTTGCCCAGGTGATGGACCGAGCGACGCTAATTCGAAGCCATGTGGTCGCCGATTTAGGAAACATTCTCCATTCCCGGCATCAATACCATTGGCACACCGGTTATGTGCCGCCCCAAACCGTGGCCGCGCCGCACTTGGGATCGTGGATCGCCAAGGTGCGCGGACCCAACAATCCCGCCCTCCCGGCGTTCATCAACATCGGCCAACGCCTGGAGGGCGTCGGCGAATCGGAAGAACTGAAGGCTTTTACCACTGCCGGTTTCTTTGGCGGCGAATTTGGCCCCTTCAACATCCCCTACCCGATGGATGCCGTTGCCGCTGTACGTCCTCCCAAAGGCATGACACGGGCCCGGTTCGAGAACCGGGAGAAACTCTACAAGCGGTTGGTGCAGCAAAGTCCCGTCGGCGAATTGGCTAGCGATTATCACCAGCAGTCGATGATGCAATCGTTCGACAATGCCCACCGCTTGCTCAACTCGAAAGATCGCGACGCCTTCGATCTCACCAAGGAGCCGAAGGATAGCTTCGACAAGTACAACACGGGCCGCTTTGGCCTGGGCTGTCTACTGGCTCGCCGGCTGACCGAAGCGGGGGCACGTTTCATTGAAGTGACGACCGAATATGTTCCCTTCTTGAATTGGGACACCCACGAAAACGGCCACGCCACTTACACGGAGATGAAAAAGCAAATCGACCGGCCCATCGCTCAATTGATCGTCGATCTCCAACGGCGCGGCTTGCTCGACCGCACGCTCGTCATTTTGGCCAGCGAATTCAGCCGCGACATGATGGTCGAGGGCGTTCCCGGCAGCACCGCGAAAGATCAGTCGCTGGCCAAGACGGACGTCATGAAACTGCCCAAGCATTACGGCCTGCACCGCCACTTCACCGGGTCGGGCTCGGTGGTCCTCTGGGGCGGCGGCATGAAGCAGGGTTTCCTATACGGTGAAACGGCTCCTGAACGACCTTTGCTGACCACAAAGAATCCAGTCACGATCGACCAGTTGCATGCCACCATCTACACCGCCATGGGCATCTCGCCCAAAACCGCGTTCGACATCGAGAAACGACCATTCTTCGCGACCCAAGACGGCAAGGGGCTGCCGGTGAAGGAGCTGTTTGCGCGAGAAAGCGCCTAAGAAACGTAACCTTTGGGGACTAGACACCCGAGCATAACCGGGGAGGTTTGGGTCCAATACCCAGTTTCTCCTTCTATTATCTTTGATCAATTATTCTTGACGTCTGAACCGATTAGGATTACTCTGCAGGTGTGCTTCCGAATTTTGCCTAGTAGGGAGTGATCCCGAATGCAGGCGATAAAGGAAGCGCGTTTTCTGAGGCCGCCGGCGAGGCGGCCTCAGTCTTTTCTAAAACAACTTGAAAATGCAATCTACAGGGAAGCCTAATCCATCTTGGGCACCTGGCTTGGTATAGCGTAATGCCTCAAACTGCTTAGCCAGGTCGATCAAGCTGCCTTGCCCTTCGAGCGAACGCCTAATTGTTCCCGCAATAAGATCTGCAACCTGCAGAGGGAGCAACGCCCGTGAACTTCCATAGGTAATTCCTCCACGCAATCGAAACATGTATCTGGTTATGGCCATGCTCGTTATGCAATGAGTCAAGTGTCGATCGAGCTGATGAGTGGACCAATCGCACACAATTGAACCGGTCGTGTCGCTGAAGGTTATCTCGGAGTTGAATTTCGCAACCAATCGCTGGAACGCTAGCGGTACAAACCTCTCTTCATTCAGGATGCCAACGGCGTTCGATTTTTCCATCGAGACGGCATATACATAGCAACCAGAGTCGCGAAGAATTGCCGGAATCGAAAAGCAGAACTCGCGGTTCTTTCGTCGATTCCAGCTGTTCGATGTCAATAGATCATGGCACTTGATTTCCCAGTCATGCGGGCTGCCTCGATTTGGAAAACTACTCGATTTTGCTCCGGGCACACGTCGAACGACCCGATGCCAAGATTCTTCATCGACGGAAAAACCGCCAAAAACGACCATCTTTGCCGGATCATTGGGGTGGATCTTGCCAGAGTCGTCAAGGTATAGAATTCGCATTCGTTTCTCTCGTCAGTCGTCTATCTTTTAGATCCAACAAAAATCGTCATCTTTCTTGCAGATTGGAACAAGTGAGTCTTGCAATGCTGTCGTAGGCATCATGATTGCCTTCCGGGTATTCAATCGCGTCCCTGCACACTTCCCCCCGAAAAAAAACTGTAATGGAGGATCAATCATCCTGCTCTATATATGTAGAGAACGATCAGCTCCGAGGACGATGGTCATGCCTGGCATTCAATCGAGCTCCCTCCTGCATCAACTCCGGCGAATGGTGGGGAACCCCGCCATTATGGAATCGCCTGACGGATCCTTCTGGAATCGTTCATCGAGGAACGACGACCAAGCTGCATTCGACTGCTTGCTCAAGCGGCACGCCCCGATGGTCTATCGCACATGCCTGCGCATTGTCCGCGATCCTCATCACGCGGAAGACGCTTTTCAAGCCACCTTCTTGGTGCTTTGCCGAAAAGCACGCTCCATTCGACGACAAGATTCGGTCGCCGGCTGGCTCTATCAGGTAGCCGCGAGGATATCCCTCAAGCTGCGGGCCGATAGCCTGCGACAGGTTCCCTTGGGCGATGATCTGCCGGAATTGCCCGCCCCAGGTTACTGGGCGTCCCATCGACGCAAGTGATTTTCGGCTTGCTCTCGATGAAGAGCTGAGCAAGTTGCCGGAGAAATATCGAGCGCCACTGATTCTGCATTACTTGGAATCGAAGCCGGCGACCGCGGTCGCGAAAGAACTCGGTTGGCCATACGGGACCGTGTTGGGTCGGATGGCCCGCGGCCGCGATAAGCTTCGCGCTCGGCTGGTCGTCGGGGTTTGGGCGTGGGAGCCGAATCGGTTTGGGCAACGGAACTGGCGCGATGCCTCGGAGAAGGCGGTGTGCCTGCGGGGCTTGTGAAATCGACAATTAAGCTCGCAGCTCTTTGGGTGCTCGGCAGCTCCGCATCGCCAATCTCCTTGGCTCCCCGGGTAGCTGAGTTGGCGAATGGAATGGGTAAAACCATTCTCCTGGCCAAGGCAAAAGCGAGTCTGGGCTTTCTCGTCGTCGCGGCCGGATTGCTTGCGGCCATCGGGTTTGGCCTTACCTATATTCCTGCAGCCCAGAATTCGGACCCATCAAAACCGAATCCGGCTGCTACCGAACGCCCTGTGACGCAGACGGCGCCTAGGGCCGAAAGCTCGAAATTCCAGATGACCGGCACGGTGCGTGACGAGTCAACCGGTGCACCCGTGGCCGGAGTTACAGTTGAAGTTGTTACCGGCTACCGCAGCAAGGAGTACGGAGCAAACTTTGCGACTGCCAAATCGGGCAAAAATGGAACTTACGCCTTGGGCCTCAGTGCCGGGCATTATCAACCGTCGTTTCCAGTCCCGCCTGCTGGTTACTGGTTTCCTCTCAAAAAAGCTAGGGAATTGTTCGCGCTTACCAAGGCGGAGCCGGTCGCCCGTCAAGACTACCTCGTTCGTCGCGGAAACGCGCTGGAACTTTCGGATCTCCCCTGAAGCGAGCAAAGATGCTGGTCCCGGATATGTTAGCGGGCAGCGACTCAAAGGACCTTGGGGGAACTTTCAGGGCGTGGCGACCGAGTCCGGACTCGTTTGTCTGACCCTGCCAATCGAGGCTGGCCAGGTCTCAGCCATAATCCGGAAGGAGATGAGAGTTCTACATTCTCCAAAGTGACGTTGGACTGAGACTACGGCTTTCGAACCAATTCCGTCAAATCGATCGCGCATGTTGACGGAACCCCGGCTCAATACTCTTTGACTGACGCTTCTGGAAAAAAGGCATCGATTTCCAGCACCGACCAAACCGAGCCTATTTTGGAACATGAGAGCCTGGTCATTCGGGTCGCCATTCGGCAGCCCGATGCCAAGACTAAGAGCGAGTTAACGGGCAAAGTGCTGGATGAAAACGGCAAGCCCATTGAGAAGGCACTCGTCTCTCTCATATATGTGGCCGGGAAGGAAATCTTTATGTCGTCCGACAGGCGACACCAAGTTAGAACCGATGCGGAAGGGAAGTATCTTTTGCAATCGGTAGCTTTGGGCACCTCTGAGAAGGAGCCAGTGATGCTTCAACTCGCGGTAGGGGGCGAGGGCTTCGCTGGAATTGACACGAAGCCGTTTCGGTTCGAGCCAGCCGCCGATGGCCTCCAAACGGTAGACCCCGTTCATCTCACCTCAGGAATGTCTGTGAACGGTATCGTTCTCGATGTTGATGGGAAGCCGGCCGAAAGGGCTTGGGTAATCCCTGCCGGCCCTTTTGCAACGCGCTCCCAATTCGTTAAAACCGATCAGCAGGGCCGATTCAAGGTTCAGAACCTGCCCGCAGGTTTGGCTGCTATTCGTTTCACCTTCGGCCAAAGCTATGCCAGGAGCAGTTTCATGACCGGTCCCAGTCCTTCAGCCCGTGATAGTTCGCTTGAGATCTCTTCCTGTTCCTGCGAAAGGAGCGTCTGCGGAACAGGCCCGCAAGGCCATCCAAGCGAGGCTTGCCGCGCCGACCGACTCCGCCGGTGGTGAGCGCCTGCCCCCGAATGGAATACTGGGTCTTGGTCCGACGGAAACGTGCAAGCTTTCTGACTATCGGGGCAAGGTGGTTTTTCTCGACTTCTGGGGCGTTTGGTGCGGACCTTGCCTTCATGGACTGCCCATTGTTGAAAAACTCAAAAGCAAATATGAGAAACGCGGTGTAGTCTTCCTTTCCATTCACACGCCAGGAGACAACGAGAAAACGATTCGTCAACTGCTCGATACCAAAAAGGTTTCCCTTACTTTTCCCTGGATGTCGCTTTGCCCCGGGCTGATATCGACAAGCTCGGCGTGAGTTCCGAACGCTTCGGGATAAAAGCATATCCCACTTATTTTCTGATCGATCGCGGCGGCAAAATCGCTTTCCGAAGCGATGACGAGGCTGCCATCAAAACAGCATTCTAGGTATCGTGAAGACACTGGGGTTTGACGAAAAAACCATTACGGAAGTCCAGGCAAGCGAAGTCATCGAGCGATTTCTGGAGAAGCAAATGGAAATGGCGGTGGGCCAGAAATGACGTGTCCAGATTTGAGTCTAGCTCGTGGACGGCGGATATCACATGCAGCATGGCCAGACCCCTGCCGGCTCGTCCGGCAGGTGAATCAGTTCGACGGCCAAATCGTCAAATGCCCTTTCGTCCGCGACCCCTGCCGGCTTGCCCGGCAGGTGAAGGAGTTCTTGCGGCTTGCAGGTAGCACGGGAACTTTCTCACCTGCCGGACAAGCCGGCAGGGGTCGCAGAAAAAAATAGCCAACCAAGTTAGCTACCGAACTCGTTCACCTGCCGGACGAGCCGGCAGGGGTCTGAGATCCTGTGAGCCACCAAAGGGGGGCGCCTCTTCAAGGCTAGAAGTCGGGCCACTAATCACCCCAATTTTCATGAGCCAACCTCACCACTTGCCCCTATCATCCCCGAAAGCCGCCGGGGTAGAATAAGCTCGCGTTGCAGTTCGTCTCTCCAGCCGAGAACTCGATGCGGGCGATTCAACATGCGAACTCTGCGGATTCTCTTTGCCAGCGCCCTAACTTTGTTCCTGTTCTTTTTGCCGACGCGGCCTGCCACGGCTCAGGCCCCGGCCTTCAAACCGACGCCGCTCGATAACTATGTCGCCAAGCGCGATTCAACCTATGGCTGGAAGCTGGTCAGCACCATTCCGGGCGATGGCTACACGACCTACGTGCTCGATTTGAAATCCCAGAGCTGGCGGACCAAGCCCGAGGTAGATCGCCCCGTCTGGCAGCATTGGGTCGTGATCGTTAAGCCGGATGTCGTTGACCACGATGTGGCTTTCATGCGCATTGGAGGCGGCGCCAATGGCGGCGCTCCGCCCACCAAAGCTGCGCCGCAGTACGTGAACATGGCCAAATTCACCCATAGCGTCGTGGCTGATCTCAGCATGGTTCCCAACCAGCCCATCACGTTCAACGGCGACGGTAAGCCACGCAAAGAGGACGATCTCATTGCCTATGGACAGGTCAAATACCTGGATACGGGCGACCCGACCTGGCTGCCCAGGTTGCCGATGGTGAATAGCGCCGTGCGCGCCATGGACGCGGTGACGGAATTCCTGGCCACCGAGCAGGGCGGCCAGATTGCGGTCAAGAAGTATGTGGTCTCCGGCGGCTCAAAACGTGGCTGGACTACCTGGCTGACGGGGGCCGTCGATCCACGCGTGGTCGCGATCGTGCCCATTGTCATCGACGTCGTCAATGTCCGCGCCTGTAAAATGAACCACTATGCTGCCTATGGCTTTTGGGCCGAAGCCGTGAAAGACTACACGAACCATCACATTCACCAGCGCTTCGATACGCCGCAGTACGAAGCGCTCCTTCGGATCGTCGATCCGTATTTCTATCGCGATCGCCTGACCATGCCGAAGTTCATCGTCAATTCTTCGGGCGATCAATACTTCCCTCCCGATTCGTCCAAGTTCTACTACGGCGATCTTCAAGGGGAGAAGTATCTGCGCTATGTGCCGAACACCAACCATTCGTTGGCGGGTTCCGATGCCGGCGAGAGCATCCTGGCCTTTTACCAATCGATCCTGACCGGCAAACCGGTGCCGAAATACTCGTGGAAAGTGCTGCCAGATGGTTCGATTCACGTGCAAACGAAAGATAAGCCGCGTGAAGTCGTGATGTGGCAAGCGACCAACCCCAAGGCTCGCGATTTTCGTCTGCAGACGATCGGGAAGGCGTATACCAGCACCAAGCTGGAGTACCAAGGCAGCGGCGAGTACATCGCCCGGGTCAAAACGCCCGAAACGGGCTGGACCGCCTTTTTCGTCGAGCTGACCTATGACGGCTTGGGCCGAGCCGCCCTACAAGTTCACTACGCAAGTGCAGATTCTGCCGGATGTGCTGCCGCACTCCTTCGATGAGTTTCGCAAGAGCATCAAGAAGGATGGGGCCAAGTAATCTTTTCGCTCAAGAGATATAAATAACGGGAGCGCGGGAGCGAACAAGAAGTAGTCGGCGTTCTCCATGCAAATGGGCGGCATCTACTCATGAGGTTTAGTCATGGTCGAGCTATTGTCGCATTTCAAGGCAGGCGAATTGATTGGGTTGGTTGCAGTGGGAGGCGGCTTGCTCGTCGCTATCGTCGCCATCGTTGCAGGACATTGTCACAAAATCCGCGAAATGGCCCTGAAAGAAGAAATGGTCAATCGCGGTATGTCCGCCGATGAGATTCGCATGTGCTTGACGCGGGCTCGAAATCAGGTTGTGGGCACTCGGAAGAACGTAAGTCCTGCCGGAGCTAAAAGCGCCGCTCGAACGTTTGCTTTAGCGAAGCACAGGCTTTGAAAGTGCAGTATTTTGACAAGCCATCTTGAGCCGTTACTTTTTGCCCCGATAGGGGCAGCGGATTGTAGCCACGGGTGGAGCAAAGCGAAACCCGTGGAGCAACAAAGCACATGACTCCGCCCCGGGAGGGGCGGCGGGAACGTCCACTCGCTCTGTGATTCACGTTACATCGTCGAAGGCACGTCACCTTTGCCCCTGCTGGGGCAATAACAATGACGCGATGTATCCACGGGTTCCGCGGCAGGCGGCTTCGCCACCTTGCCGCTCCACCCGTGGCTACAGCCCGATGCCCCTTCGGGGCATTTCTCGGGTGACCCAACAAATGGCTGTTCGCTTGGTCCCTAATCGTTACTTCTTCTCTCGCTTCCAAACGTGCACCATCCGGCCTGACCCTTCTGTCGCCGTGAAGTCGACGGGCCGCGGCTTTCCAGGCGCTGATGCAGATCTTGAACTCGTTGTCGGTAAGCTCGTAAATGCCGTAGAAATCAGCGCCGTCAGCCCAGCGAATATCGATGGTATTCGGCGTTTTCGATGGATCGAGCTTCTGGCTGCCATCTATTGTTTGGATGCCTAAGGTAACCGTGTGCCGGTCTCCCTTAACGACAAGTTTGGACTTCTTGACGAAGTCCTCATCCAGTTTCTTGCCGTTATCGACTCCCGATACCATCAGCCACGTTCCTTGCAGCATTTTGGCATCGGATTTGGCGTCTTCCGCAGCACCGACCAAAATGACCGTCAAACCTGCCAACAGAATGCGTAGCATAAGTTCCTCCTTTTCTTCTTGAACAGATCATTTGGCCGCACTGGCGTTTTCGCCCGGATGATATGGCCGCTTGCTATTGGTTTCTACCTCGGTCTTTTCATACCAGCTTGGCTTAAATTGTCGCTTAGCGTAAATCTGCCGCTGGTCGAACCAGTGGGGCGAAGCGGGATTACCCGATTGGCCGAACTGCAGCACCGTCTTGGCGTGGGGCCGAGCACTCAATTCCACTACGCCAACATACGATGAACCGGCAACGCCATAGAGTCGTTTCTGTCCAGCCTGGGGCAGGGCGTAGAAACTGAAAACGATGCCGAGCGGGCCGGGCGCCGGCAATGGGCAGGCTCGGCTTATCGTCGCGGAAGTCGCCGTGGCCGCGCAGATCAATTTGCCAGCCCGGAATCCTTTGCAGCCGATTGATTTCTCCCCAGGCTACCTTCCAAGTGCCATGCGCCTTTTCCAATTCTTTGATGGTCGCCTCCAGGGCTCGAATGCCAGGATAGTTCAAAACGTCTCTCTGCTTGACCATGATCATGACACCGTCGTAGGTGAAGGCAAACAAGGTCATGGCAACGGAATCGACGGTGCTGGTGGAATCCCATTCCTTGAGGAGCATGACCGGCTCCTTCAATCTGGCGGCTCGCTCCGGTTCCTTGCTTGAAAGGGTTTGCCATTCCTGGATAAGCTGAGGCACGTGATCGGCCGCTTCGATCACCTTGGTATTGAAGCCTGCCTTTTCCCAATCTTGGAAGCTGAATTTCGCGGTCGATTCGAGAATGTGCCGCGAACTGCGGCTCGCCCGTTGTCGCGATCGGAGTCGCCGATCATATACTTCGGAAATTGACTAGCTTTAGGGTTCTCGTCTTTTTCTCCCGGCTTCAATTCCTTGCCGTAGGGCGTTGTCGTCAGCGGTTGCTGGTTGCAGTTCTGCAGGAATCCGCACTTGGGGTTCTCCATCTGCGGCAATTCGTCAAAGCTGTGATAGCCTTGCCACTGGGTGGCCGGGTCCGAGCCATCCACCGGCTTGGACCAATCGAACTTGGTCGATCGCTTGGGCACGGCGCCATTGTAAACGTAGAAGATATTGCCACCCGAATCCGCAACCATGGTATTGAACATGGGGATGTTGCAAGGTTTCATCGCAGCTTTGAACTCGGCCACGCTTTTGGCCTTGCTCATGGCGTACCATTCTTCCAGTGCCCCGCCCTGTTCGAACTTGGCCAATCTAATTGCCAGTGGTTTGCCGTTACGAATGGCAACGATGGGGCCTTGCAGCGTTTTTGTGAAGCGGAATTGTCGTGCCGTCGTCGCTTCGGCGCTGCGTACCTTCACCGTGTCAACCCACGTCTGGGCTTGCTTCCAGCCTTCTCCATAGCGATATTTGAGCGGATCGGCCTTGTCGAAGGTGATGGCGTAGGTGTCCACCACATCGGGATTGTTCACGGTATGGCTCCAGGCAAGGTAGGCGTTGTGGCCGATTGTCGGAAATGGCGACCCAAAGAATGAGGCGCCGACTAGGTCCCAGCCTTCGCCACTGACGAGGTGGCCTTCGTACCATTGTCCGGGGCCGAAGAATGGCTGATGGGGGTTGATGAACAGAAGCGCTTTGCCGGAAGCGGATTTCTCCGGACGGATGGCCCACATGTTGGAGCCGACATGTTGGGCCATGCTTTGCCGATCGCGTTCAGCGCTGGCCAACTCAGCGAAGAAGTTCGCTTTCAAACGGATGGCGCCGACCTTCTTTTCCCGAACTTCCTGAACGACCGGAATGATGTCCGCAGCGCTCAAGCCGGATTTTTGATAAATGAACGATTGGTAAAGTGCGAAGCGCCCAAAGGCCATGGATTGCCAAGGCTCGAAGTGCGTAATCAGTCGTGGCTTTACCTGCGGATGCATCGAAAGGAAATAGTTCAACGCATCGGCAGTTGCCTGATTAAACGCCCGTGTCTGAGGGGAAGCCTTTTCGAATTCTTCCTGGGAAAGCTTCGGAATCTCCAAGGCGCGATTCAGCAAATCGTCCGGCAGTGACTTCTCGCCGTAAACTTCCGCGGCTTGGCCCAACGAACGGATGTAGTTGTCCTCGATCTGCCAGAAATAATCTTCGGCTTGGGCATAGACAAAACCGAAGACACAAGATGCGTCGGTGGGCCCAAAAACGTGCGGGACGCCATAGCTATCGCGGTAAATGCTCACCGTTCGTGCCGTCGCGGCCGCTCAGCGCCAGCTGCGTGTTCCGCGGATTGAGCCCACGCAGCGGAAGCTCCGGCCAAAACCGAAGCCACGATGGCGCCAGCCAGAATGGCCCTGGATCGAAGCGCCGCAAGAGAAGCAAGGCAGTATTTCACGTCAATGATCCTGCTCGGAAGAGAAAACGGCCTGGAACTCCGTTCTCGCAATATATCGCTTGAGCCGTTCGATTACCAACAAGGTCCGCTCGCGAACGGTTTCTGTCCGAATTCAGCGAACGGTCACGTCGACGATCGAACGACTCTGTGCCGGCGCGAAACCTCGAAAGTGCGCAAGTTGCAAAGCCACAACCCTATCGGCCGATAGGACGCGAAGAGTGTTGGTAACGTGAGACAGTTAATTGTTTGAACAAGAATACAACAACAATTGTTTGAACAGTAATCAACCGTAACTATCTCACTTCTGACCTGAGCCGCCAGAGGCAACCAGTTATGAGAACTCTATGATGTCATACTCGCAAGTTTTTCATTTTTTCGATTGCAATCGACTTAACTGCCTGCAATTATGCGCCGGTCGTCAAACTTGCTCTGTCAGGCATTTCAGAACATGAAGATCGGCAAAGGGGCGCAAGGTCATCATTTCATTCGGGAGGACTGCTATGATTCGAACCAGATTCCCAAAGCGGACGGCTTTTACACTGATTGAGTTACTGGTGGTGATCGCGATCATCGCCGTGTTGGTTGGGCTTTTGTTGCCCGCGGTACAAAAAGTGCGCGAAGCTGCCGCACGCATGAGCTGCTCGAATAATCTCAAGCAACTGGCCTTGGCGATGCAGAATTATCATTCCTCATTCAATGCCTTTCCTTACGGGGCGGCCGACGATCGGAAGAACCCTGCCGATGGCAACGTGGCTTCGTCGCTTCCATGGGGCGTTTACCTCCTACCCTATATCGAACAAGGAAATCTCTATAACAGGTTTCATGTAGCATCCATCAGCGGTACGAACGGCAGCCAACTCTTGAATGGACAAGTCCCGGGCACGGACCCGACGCTGCTGTGGAACAATCCACCCAATAACACTAATGTGGCGGACCCCACGCTCAATCCTGCTGCCAACAAGGTTAAAACGTACATTTGTCCTTCTTCACCCAGCAACGGAGCGGTTTATCAGGACACCTGGGACAACGATGCTTATGGGGCTTACTCTTTCAGCACCGCCACCACCAGCTGGACCGTCTCCGCCAGCGACTATTTTGGCTTCGGTGGCGTGCTGGGCAGCCTGGTAGGCAATCAGGCGCCCGATCTGGCAGCCTTGGGTATACCCCACGATGGCGTTTTCAGCGACAATCGCAACTTCACTATTCAGAGCATTACCGACGGCACCTCCAATACAGTGTGCATTGGGGAAATGGCTGGAGCCCCCAACGTCTACGTTGCGAGCCCCAAACAATACGGTTCGCCGCCTTATGACGATAATGCCACGAATTTCTACATCTCCGGTAATGCCTGGGCGGATGAAACCAATGGCGATCAATGGCTTGGCGGCAGCACTTTCGATGGTGGAGTCGCCCTGGGAAATCCGGTCACTGGCGGCCCCTGCGTGGTCAATTGCGTGAACATTGCACAGGTCTTTGCGTTTCATACCGGCGGCGCCAATGTGGCGTTTTGCGACGGGCACGTGCAGTTCATTTCCCAAACCGTAACACCAAGAACCCTGATCTTACTGCTCGTTCCCAACGACGGTCAGGTAATCAACAGCAATTCGTTTTGATGGAGTGGAACGGCATGAGGCGATTTTTTTTGCTCTGTGCTTGTTTGTGCCTGACGTCTTGTGGTAGTACGGAGTACGGCCACAAGACCTATCCCACCTCTGGGCAGGTCTTGATAAACGGGCAACCCGCCGCTGGTGTTGAAGTTGGATTTCGTTTCCAAGGCGACACAGAAGGTAAACCGTTTGCGCCGATGGCCGTCACGGACGAAGAAGGCAAGTACGTTATGACGACTTACATCATGGAAGATGGCGCCCCCGTTGGAGACTATAGAGTCGAACTGACCTGGCCGACTTTTCGAAAAAAACTCGGCAACGGTCCGGACAGGCTTGGAGGTAAATACGCCAAGGGCGCTACCTCGGGCCTGAAAGCTCATGTTGACGCTGTGAGTGCCAATGTCATCCAACCCTTCGATGTGAAGGTCGACCCGTCGGTCGTCAAAGCTGCCCAAGCTGCGTCAGAAAAGATTCTTAGCAAAGGCGGGGCCAGGAAAAAGCAACGATGAATCTGGTCATCATCGCAAAAGGACCGTGCTGAGGTTATTCAGCACGGTCCGCTTTTTTCGCGATCGGAAATGAATTGCCGGCAAGAAGCTGCGGGCTTCATGCCCGCCGAGATTTCGCCGCCGATTCACTCAGTTCATCTCTCCGAGATAAGTAGCCAGCTCCGCGGCCGAAGGATCGCGGTGCAGAATGTCTTGGAACACACTATCCACCCAGGCAGTGTGGTTGCTCTGGCCTTTGTTCGGATTCTGATAGTATTCGAGTGAAGCGACGAACCCGGCTACTACATCTTCGTTGCGAGCGCCGTTGAGGAACTGATTGACCCAATAGCTTTGGCCGGCAGAATCCAGCGCGTGTCCTAAGAAGATCTCGTAATCGCCCGCGATCCGCTGGCTTTCGCGCTCGGCGCTGGCCGCGAAGCCAAACGCCACGGAATAGGCAGAGGTCCCCGTCGCCAGAGCATTCGTCCAATACGTCAAGCCGCCCTGGTCCGGGTTGCGGCCCAGCAGGTCTTGATACATGCCGGTTACCCAAGCCTGGCCGGTGCCGCCGTGGCTCTGAATGTATTCCGTCGAACTAATGAAGCCGGTTTCGAGCTGTTCGTCAGTCAAGCCGCGGTTTTGAAGTTGATCGACCCAGTAGGACAACCCCTGGGAATCGGGCAATCGCTTCAGGTAGAGGTGATAAGCGTTGGTGACGAAGATGGACAATGCTTCCGTGCCGTGCGTCAGGCCGCTGGCAAGGCTGGTTAGGTTTTTGGGCATAGTCTGTACGGTAAGCGGATTCGTGATCGTTAGGACCATGCTGCTCGGCGTCAACAAAACCGCGCCGCCTGTTGGACTGCCCAAAGTAAGATTGAGCGTCTTGCTCCCGCTTTGCTGATTGTTAGTGATCGGAATGCTGATAGTTTGAGCCGTAACATTGGGCCCAAAGGTCAACGTGCCGCTTTCGGCAGTGTAGTCCGTGCCCGCCGCCGCGGTCCCGTCGCCAGTGGCGTACTGAACCGTAACCGTGCCGCTCAGCCCGCCCGTACGAATCACCGTGACCACGCCATTGCCTGCATTACGTGCCACTCGACCAATCGAATCGCTGAAGTTGAGTTGACTGGCAAGTGAGGTGCTTTGCGTTTCCTGAATCGTCAGGGTAGCAGCCACGGGGCTGCCCAGTGTGGCCCCGCTTACCTGGGACAGCGTCAATCCAACGGTTTCGGTAGCGGCGCCTGTGGCATTGTGATCGATCAAGGGGACCGTAACGGTCTTGGAAGTGGCGTCTCCGTTTGCCCAGTTAATGGTCGTGGTCGTGGCTGTGTAGTCGACTCCCGCCGGTGCAGTGCCGCCTCCCGTCGCGAAGGTGACCGATGCGGCGCCAAAAGAACCGCCGACGCGCGTGACGGTGATGGTCGCCATCGCATCGCTCTCATTGGCGCTAAAAGGCGGCGCTGTTGAATTGCAAATGGCCAGTTGAAGAAATAGCCAAGTTATGCGTGCTGTCCATGGAGCCACTAAAGTTGCTCGTGCCGTTGTAGACGGCTTTGATGACATAATTTCCCGCCGAGAGCCCGGCAGGCAATGTGTAATTCGCCGTGGCGGCTCCGCTGGAAACGTTAACGGTTACACTCGTCCCGATGGTAGTGCTCCCTTGAAGCACCGTAAACGTTTCTGTGCCTTCGTTCACGGTCCCGGCAGCGCTGGCGATCGTGGCGCTAAGAGCAACCATTTGGCTGGCCGCGCTCACCGGAGCGGATGCTGCTGCTGCGAGGGTGGTCGTACCGGCCAAGCCGACCGTCAGGGCGTGACTGCTATCGGTGGAACTACCATAATTGCCCGTGCCATTATAAGTCGCCTGAATGACGTAGGATCCGCCTGGCGTTCCTGCCGGAAGGGTGTAACTGGCCGAGGCCGCTCCGGCCACGACATTTACGGTGACCGGGGAGCCGATGGTGGTGGCCCCTTGCAAAAGCGTGAAAGTTTCGGTCCCCTCGTTTACCGTTCCCGCATTGCTGGTTACCGTAGCGTTGAGAGCAACGATCTGGCTGCTCACGCTGAAAGAAGCCGAAACGCCATTAGCGACGCTCGTCGCGGCCGCAGGGAGAATCGTGAGGGACTGGCTGCTATCGGTGGAGCTGACAAATAAGGCGGTTCCGTTGTAGGTAACTTTTAGGACATAAACTCCACCGGCCGTGCCGGCAGGCAAGGTGTAGTTGGCGCTGAGCTGCACCGCTCGCGACGTTCACGGTTACGGCGGAACCGATGGTGGCGGCGCCGCTCAAGATCGAAAAAGTAGCGGTCCCGGTACCAACAATTCCTGCCGAACTGGTGATTGAGGCATTGAGCGGCACCATTTGGCTAAGGGAGCTGAATGAGGCCACCGCACTGATCGCGCTGGTGTTCGTCGCGACCGAGGTAATGGTCAAAGAGTGATTGGCATCGCTCGACGCCGCGTAATCGCCTGCCCCCGTGTAAATGGCTTGGATCACATAGGTACCTACGGTCGTTCCTGCGGGCAAGGTGTAGTTGGCACTGGCCGCTCCATTGACGACGTTAACCGTGATGGGCGAGCCGACGATGCCGGCGCCTTTCAAGATGGTGAAGGTTTCGGTTCCTTCGTCGGCGATCCCAGCGCTACTGGTGATGGTGGCACTCAATCCGACAATTTGGCTGCTGGTGCTATAACTGCTCGAAACCGATGCAGCGGTTGTGGTCGTCGTAGCAGCACTGATAGTAAGCGACTGGGTCGCATCTGCCGAACCTTCGATGTTGGCACTACCGCTATAGACTGCCTGAATGGTGTAGGCGCCGGCCGCAGTTCCGGCCGGGACGACATAGCTAGCGCCAGCCGCTCCATTGGCGACGGCGACGGTGACGGCAGTGCCCACTACGTTCGCCCCTTGCAACAGCGTGAATGTCTCCGTGCCTTCGTTTACGATGCCCGGAAAGCTCGTGACGGTCGCATTCAGAGAAACATTATGATCGGCAGCGTCATAGACTGTCGTGGCAGGCGACGCAAAAGTCGTCGAGTTGGCCGCACCGATCACGAGCGATTGACTCGAATCTTCGGAACTCGCAAAATTGGCCGTGCCGCTGTATTCGACTTGAATGGTGTAGCTGCCTGCCGTCGTTCCCGCTGGGAGCGAATAGTCGGCCGTGGCCAGGCCGCCGATGACGGCAACGGTGACCGGAGAGCCGACGACCACCACCCCGTTCAGCACGGTGAAGGTTTCGGCGCCTTCATTGATCGTTGCGCCAAGGCTGGAAACCGAGGCGCTAAGGCTCACGAGCTGGCTCGATCCGCTATAGGTCGCCGAGGCGCTGGCCCCAACATCCTTTGTGGCCGCCGGCGCCCCCGTCAACAATAAGGTAACGTCATTGGCGTTGCTATTGGTCGTCACCAGATCGAGAAAACCATCGCCATTGAAGTCGGCCGCCGCGCTTAGGGCGGGGCGATCGCCTACCGTAAAGGTTTGCGGCGCCTTAGCGAAAGTGCCGTCGCCGTTGCCGTCCCAGACGGTGACCGAATCGCCGAAATCGTTGGTCACCTCAACGTCGGGGATGCCGTCCCGTGTGACGTCGTCAATAATCACGCCGTTCGGATTGGATCCCGTCGCGAAGCTCTTGCTGACGCCGAATGTGCCGTCGCCGTTATTGAGGAGTATGTCGAGTCCGGTGCCAAAAAAGGTGCTCACCGCCAAATCGGGTTTGCCGCCGATCCGAAGCGGCGCCGCCGCCACTGCCGTCGGATCCCCATCCGTGGCATAAGTAACCTTGGCTTGGAAGGTGCCGTCGCCATTGCTGACAAGCACGCTGACGGTGTTGCCCGAGCCATCATCGGTGACGATAAGGTCGTCCTTCCCGTCCCCATCGACGTCGGCTGTCGTCACGGCTGATGGGCTCGGACCGACATCGGGAGATGAGCCGGACAGTGTCAAAACGCCGTTTCCCGAGTTGAGGTAGATGGTAGCGCTGCCATCGGTAGCGCCCGAGGCCGGTGCATTGATGATCGCAACATCGGGCTTGCCGTCACCGTTGAAATCGCCGACGGCCAACCCCACGGGACTTGTGCCAGCCGAGTAAACGACCGGGGCGGCAAACGTGCCGTTCCCGTTATTCATGAAGACGTCCAGCTTGTTGTTGCCGTCGAGCATGACCAAGTCGAGCGCGTGATCGCCGTTCATGTAGGCTGCGGCCAGAGCTTTGGCTTGGCCTGTCGTGGGGTTGGTGATGTTGGCGTTGATGGTGGTGGGTGGCTTGAAGGTTCCGTCGCCGTTGCCGGCAAACTCAGTCAGAATGGTGCCGTCCAAACTGAAAGTATCGCCTACGATGAAATCCTGCTTGCCGTCGCCGTTGAAGTCACCCGTGACTACGGGACCGGGACTGGTAACGTGCACGAGGTCCCGCGGGGCAGCGAAAGTGCCGTCGCCGTTGCCGTGAACGAAGCTGACATCGTTGCTCGCTTCGTTGGCAACAGCCAAGTCCGCCTTGCCGTCGGCATCGAAGTTGCCGATGGCAACCCCTTCCGGCTGCTCATCCGCAACCCAGTTAGTGAGACTCCCGAAGGTGCCGTCGCCTTTGCCCAGAAGAACGCTTATGTCATTGTTGCCGAATTGATTGTCGGCAACGACCAGATCCATGATGCCATTGCCGGTGAGATCGCCAATGGCGATCCCGTTGGACGAGCTTCCCGTCGCGGTTCCCAAATCGTACTGGACGGCGCTGGCGAAGGTGCCGTCGCCGTTGTTGAGCAGGACAGCCACGCCGGTGGAAGAGGGAAAGAAATCGACTACGGCCAGGTCAACTTCCCCTGCGCCCCTCGGAAATTACCGGCGGCAAGGATGCCAGGAAACGTGCCGGCACTGTATTGAACCGGGGTCGCGTTGAAGCTGCCTGTACCGGTGCCCGTATAGACGTAGACCAAATTGTTGGCTACCAGCGCCACGTCATTCTTGCCGTCTTTGTTGAAATCGCCGGCGGCGATCGATTCGGGAGCGGCAGGAAGGCTAAAAGGTGTCTGCGCCACAAAAGTGCCGGCGCCTTGGTTGATCAGAACGGTCAACGAGCTGTTGCCGTTGTTGGCTACCACCAAATCGAGTTTTTGATCGCCATTCATGTCGGCCACAGCGACAGCCTCAGGGCTGTTGCCAACGGCATATTTTACGGGCGTAGCGAATGTGCCGTCGCCATTGTTGATCAGTACGCTGACGTAGCCGGGGCTCGCGTCATCGACCACAATTAGATCGGGCCTGGAGTCGCCGTTCAAATCGGCACTCGTGATGAACACCGGATTCAGGTTGGCGCCGAGGCTGTAATTGGTCGACGCCTGGAACGTGCCATCGCCGTTGCTTAAGACTACGCTGACGGTGCTGTTCCCATGGTTGGCGGTGGCGACATCGGCTCTGCCGTCGCCGCGAAAATCGCCGCTGGTAATACTTTGCGGTGACGCTCCGGCTGCCAAAACGACCGAGGAGGGAACGGTAAACAGAGTCAGCAAGGTTCTGTCTTCGAGCAACTCGAAGCCAGGGCGCGGCCAAGATTTCCGCGCCTTTGATGGGGCAATAGATCTAAGATCGGGCCGCGATTTTCTTCTCCACATAATTTCCTGCTCCGCTGCCAAGGGTAAGGCAAACTGGAAAAAAGCAAATCGGTCCGGGAGAGAGTGCTTTTCTCTACTTGAATGACAAACCCCTAGCGACAATGCCGCCATCCGATTGCACCACGCTCAGCAGGCAGCATCGCCGAGCGCTACGAATGCGAATAATGACTATGCCGAACGGAAACCGAGAGACTGAACGGGTGCGAGGCAGCACCGCGGACGGACATCGTTTTCCGAAACCGAAATTCCGGTTCAGAATTGAAAGTCTAGCTTGGGCAACCTCGCAACGAGGGGTATTCGAGTCTGAGCAGTATAGTGTCGATGGGAACGTGGAATAGCAAGTGAATTTCGCGCGAAAAAACCGTCCGCCTCGTAATCCGCATCCTCCTTTATCGCTTGAAGCGTTTGGAAGAAACGGCGGAGGGCGGAGCCCCGCTTTCAGGATGACCGAAACGCCTGTCATTTCCGGCTAGCGCACTCCAGAAACGAAATGACGATTTTCGCAACCAAAAGTGGCAATTGGGGTTGCGGATAGCTCGGCTTATCGAAGGCAGCCCAAAGCTCGTCGATACGGGGTGTCCGAGCATCTCAGAAACGAACTATCACAAGCGCCGTCCATACAACGACTTCCGATCCACGAATTCGTTTCACTCATTCGGATTGGGGGGTTGGTCAATCGCTCACCCTCGTCCAACGAGCGGCATTTTCGTCGCCATGACGGTCATAAAAAGGACATTGGCGTCCAGGGGCAGGCTGGCCATATAAAGCACGGCCTGGGCAACGTGTTCTGCCGCCATAGTCGGTTCCACTGCCAGCGAGCCGTTCGCCTGCGCCACCCCCTCCTTCATCCGTGCGGTCATCTGCGTTTCGGCGTTGCCGATGTCGATTTGGCCGCAGGCGATGTCGAATTCTCTGCCGTCCAAGGCAGCCGATTTCGTCAAGCCGGTGATGGCATGCTTGGTAGCGGTGTACGGGGCCGATCGGGGCCGCGGCGCGTGAGCCGAGATCGAGCCGTTATTGATGATGCGGCCGCCCCGCGGCGATTGGTTCTTCATGAGGCGGAAAGCCTGCTGCAGACAAAGGAAGACGCCTGTCAGATTGACGTCCACGACGTGCCGCCATTGTTCGACCGTCAGGTCTTCCAGGGGAACAGGCGGCGCGCCGGTTCCGGCATTGTTGAACAAAAGATCGAGTCGGCCGAAGGATTCCGTCACTTTTTCGAAGAAGTGCGCACCGCCGCGGCATCGGAGACATCGGTCGGCACGATCAAGACACGCTCGCCGGCGGAACCCGACTGGGCGGCCGTTTCTGCAAGCGATTCGCGATGGCGGCCAGCCAGAGCGACCGCATAGCCGTCGCACAGGAGAGCCTGAGCGGTTACGCGGCCGATGCCGCTGCCGGCGCCCGTCACGATAGCGAATTTCTTGGCTGAATTCATCGAATCGCAACCTTTGATTTCGGAAGTTCCAGGGCTTATGATCTAGCTGTTCAATTAGAACATGGCGCCGTCTGTACCCGCCTGGGATTTCACCTTTTTTCTGGACCCACTCATGCGCACCCGTCTCCTCCGAACTTGTCCCGTGCTTCTCCTGCTCCTGATTCCAGCTCTGGGCTGGGCCGATGAGCCCAAGCCGCCGAAGGGATTCACTGCCCTCTTCAATGGCAAGGATCTGACCGGCTGGCATGGCATGCCCCATTTCGATCCCTATAAATTGGCGGCCATGTCCGAGGATCAACGCAAGGCTCAGATCGAGAAATGGACCGCCGACGCCAAGAAGCATTGGACAGTCGACAAGGGCGAACTGGTGAACGATGGCAACGGCCCCTACCTGACCACCGACGAGGAGTTCGGCGATATCGAGTTGCTGATCGACTATAAAACCGTGCCCCTGGCCGATAGCGGCATCTATCTACGGTATACTCCGCAAGTTCAAATCTGGGACTACACCAAAGCAGGCGGCAAGTGGAACCTTGGCGCCGACAAAGGCTCGGGCGGCCTCTGGAACAACAGCCCGGGCGCTCCCGGCAAGGACCCGCTCGTTCTTGCCGATAAGCCCTTTGGCCAGTGGAATGCTTTTCGCATCAAGATGGTGGACGATCGGGTCACCGTTTACCTGAACGACAAATTGGTTGTGGATAACGCCAAGTTGGAGAACTTTTGGGACAGGAAGAAACCTTTGCTGAAGAAGGGCGCCATCCAGCTCCAAACCCACGGCGGCGAAATTCGCTGGCGGAACATCTATCTCCGCAAACTCACACCCAAAGATGCCGTCGACGCCAAACCCAAATCGCGCACGGATGGCTGAGAACTGACGGTATCTCTGCTGCCGTAAGTGAAAAAGGGGTCGGGAGCTCCCGACCCCTTCAATGCAACTGAGCAGTTGGTTCCGGCGTGCGCAACCGCCGGAACGCCGCGCGGCCCCAATGACGCAGCGAACGATGCAGCCGGCCTGAGCCTGCTTTTGGCAACGGGGCCCTTCGGTCGGTGCAGTTCGGCCGAAAAACCATGAGCAAGAGAAGCGGCAGGTACCACAGTACGTAGACTCCGCCCTGATCGGCAAACCAGAATTGAATGCCGATGAGAATGGCCGCCGACAACGCGATAAGATGCCCTAGATTCTTGGGAGACGGCCAAAACGTTGTCGTAAGGACGAAGCCGACGAAAGCAACAAATACCGGCAGTCGATAAGCCGGCGCCCAGGCAACGCCTGTCCAAAAACCCTTCGTCTGTTCGGGATGTGGTTGTTGCCAAGGCTGCCAATCGGACAACGACAACGACGACTGGATGCTCAGAGTTAGGTTGTCGTCTTTCCACAGCAGCGCGGCGATTACCCCGGCGCAAAGCAGCACTGCCAGAAAAAAGCCCAAGAGAAATCGTCCCTGCCCGCGCTTCCAATAAAAACCGAGCCACGGAAAGAGCAAGAAAAAGCACGAATAACCGGTTCCTGCCGCGAGCCCCAAAAGGAGGCCAGCCAGCACCGGTTTGCGATAAGACGCCACCGCCCAGAGCAAGAGAGCCGTTGGCAGAACATGATGTACCTGATCCACATGGTAGGCGGTATAAGGCAAGAGCAAATAAAAGGCGGCAGCCGCCACGCCGCCTTGAAGGTCCTGGAAATGCCTCCAGCCGATGAAGGCCAAAGTGCAGACGATGAAAAAATGGCAGATTACTGCCAAGAGACGCTCGACCAGGACAGCGGAATCATCGGTCATGAGGTTCGGGGCAAAGAAGAACTCTTCCTTGACGAGATAATCGGCGCCTTTGCGTCTCGTTGACCGCTACACTGGGCTTGCCAACCGAACCAGGCGGGCCGGCCGGTTTCCCGAAGGCAACCACCACCAGGCAAACGAACAGCGCCAGGCTCAACCAGATCAGACCCGAAGGATTGAGATTGGGGGCCAACGCCGGCCTGCCTACCAGCGCGTAGGTCGAGTAGACAGCGTAGAAAGAAGAACGCCGATCCGCACAGCAACCAGAGATAGCCGTACCAAGCGAGCGTCGACGAGGAATCGGACACCCTCGCCATCGCGCTGCCCAGAACCAATGCCCCGCCAAATCCCGTGTTCGAAGTCATGCGCACCGAGGCGGACTCCATCAGCAGATTGGCAACGCCCTGAGGCAGCACCGCGTGGGCGGTTCGAGCTCTCGCTTGCGCTTCCAGAAGCAGGAGCAAGCCCGGAACGAGGAGGAAGAGTGCAATGACATCGACATTGCGAACGCTCAATAGCCGCGTGAATCGGAAGAACAGTGCGATGGCCAGCAACAGCGAGAAATAGAACCACGTTGTCGAATTGGGCAGGTTGAATTCCTGGAAGATGGAGTTGCCGACGATCATGGATTGCCGTCTTCCGTTGTCGTTATCAGGCGTTCGTTCAGGGGGCCGACCCAATTATAAGGCTGCGCGGCCGCCGGTCACGCGCAAAGCGAACCGGAACAAGGAGATAGTTGCTCGACTGGCGCGGAGGCTCTAGACTGGTCTTCCAGGGGGGCTCTTCCTGCGAATCAAGGATGCGACGATGTCCGTTCTGATCGATGTCGGCCGCACCTGGCTCAAGCAAACGTTCGCTTGGTCGAACACGCGCCGAGCCTGGGTCGACCGCCTGGCGGGGAGTGGGCTGATCGTATGCTTTGTTTTGCTCGCTTGGTTTAGCCGCAGGTTGTCGACGACCCAGCTGGTTTTGAGTTTCGCTGGGCTGGCGGCTTTGGCCGCTTTCATGTTGCGCCGCGGTTGGATCCATCTCTTCGGGCCGATTCTGTTTTACGACCTGGTACGAACTGCCAGCGCAATCGCTACTTTGTCATTCGCTATCTCTGCTTGCTCACGCTTGTGGGGCTTTTTTTCTTTGTCCATTGGGCGTCCAATTCCGGGAATCCTTCCAACGAGATGACCACGAGCGAGGCCCAGAACTTCACCTTTTTGTATTTCTTGGTTTTCGTCGTCGTGCAGTCCGTCTTTCTCGTCACGCTGCGCCCGCTTATGTGGCGGGCAGCATTGCGGAGGAGAAAGAGCGGAAAACGCTCGAGTTCATTCTCGCGACTGATCTGCACAACCGGGAGATCGTCTTCGGTAAGTTGGTTTCGCGCATCGCCAACCTCATGATCCTTTTTCTGAGCGGCTTGCCGATTTTGAGCATCATGCAATTCATGGGGGGCGTCGATCCAACGCTTATCGTCGCCTGGGCCGCGGCCACGGCGATCGGACTGGTGAGCATTTGTTGTTTGAGCATGCTCAATTCCGTCCTCAACCGCCGGCCGCGCGACGCCATCGCGCTTTCGTATTTTTGCGTTCTGGGCTATCTGATTCTTTCGGGCGCTTCCTGGATGTTCAGGATACCGGCTTTCGCTCCTGCGTGGCTCAATCCCCTGACTCTCGAAAAATGCTTATATGTCGGCAGCACGGGCAACCCGTTGGCCATGGCCATTCTGGCCGCGGATGAGCTAAATATTGGCCACTCGATCGACACCGTCCTGACGACCTATGTTCGAGATTTCGCCCTCTTTCACTTGACGCTGGCTTTGCTCTGTTCCGTGCTTTCCGTTTTGCTCCTGCGTCGCTTTGCCTTACGCCAAGCCACCGCAGAACCGCGGAGTCGCTGGCGGATTCGTTGGCCGCGGCCAGGGGTGACCTCCGAACCGCTGCTCTGGAAAGAAGTGTTCGTCGAAAAAGGCTTACACGTGAATTTCCTGGGGCGGATCATCTTCTGCCTCCTTCTCGCTGTAGCCGGGGCCGCCCTTTGGTATAGCGTGGAGGTCGAGAATCGTGCTTCGCTCCGCGACGTAATCGCCTCATGGATCCAGGTGGTTGGCATGCTTGGAGCATGCCTGCTTGTCCTCACGGTTGCGGGGAGGGCCGCGACAAGCCTGAGCAACGAGCGCGACAAGGAGACTCTGGATGGTCTGCTGACTTCGCCGGTCAGCACCAACTCCATCCTGTTTGCCAAATGGGCCGGCGCCGTGTTAAGCATCCGCTGGGGCGTAGTCTGTCTAACGTTGATCTACGTTCTTGGGGTTTGGGAAGGCGCGGTTCACTGGATCACCGTCCCCCTCCAGCTCTTGGCCTGGGCCACGTATACCGCTGTCGTCGCCATCCTGGGCCTTTGGTATTCGGTGGTGTGCCAGAGCAGCACCGGCGCCACGGTTTGGACTTACCTGAGCGCTGCAGGTTTGGGAGTAGGCCACTGGCTCGATATGCTGTGCATGATCCCCTTGTTCTTCGCGGGCCAATATGAACCTCTGCGTTATCTGGTGCTCATGCAAGCGGGTTTTACTCCCCCCTACGCGCTTGCGCTGTCGTTTTTTGTAGACACGTCGCCACGTAGCCCCGATGCAGCGGACCAGATCTTCTATGGACTGGCAGGATTAGCGGCCTGGCTGGTGATAGCCGGAATCCTCTGGCTCATGACGAGCAGCCGCTTCCAAATGATGTGTGGCCGAAGCACACTGATCGAGTCGCCGGCCGATCCCGATCGGATCAGCCTGGAACCGACGACCGAAGGCGGCCTGGCGGCGGCGACCAATGGCTGAACGCGATGCGAATTTGAAGCCGGTGGCCAGCGCCCTTGCTCCACTGCACTTGCTATTTGTCACCGGCCGGCTCGCGGAACCGGCCCTGCGCCGAACCCTCGAAGAGTTTCGCGCGACAAAAGCATTCACTTCAGAAATTGCCGTGCTGCCGATTTCGGTGGCCGCCCTGGCGACCACTCCCTGGATCGGCCGTCACCTCAGCGTGGCTTCGCATATCGACCGCGTTTACCTTCCCGGGCTCTGTGCAGGCGACCTGAACGAATTGGAGCGACACCTGGGCAAACCGGTAGTTCGTGGGCCGGCCGACTTGCGCGATCTCCCCGAAGCGCTCGGATTGCATTCCAACCAGCAAAACGATTATGGCTCCTATGACATTGAAATCATTGCCGAAATCAACCACGCCCCACGCCTGAATGCCACAGAACTCCTGAGGGAAGCTCGCCGGTTACACCATTGCGGGGCGGACGTCATCGATGTGGGCTGCGATCCGGGCGGCCCCTGGCTTGGCGTTGCCGACGCCGTGCGCGTTTTTGAGGGCCGAAGGCTGGCGCGTCTCGATCGACAGTCTCGATCGCCTCGAGATCGAACCTGCAGTCTGCGCGGGGGCTGAATTGGTCCTGAGCGTCAATGGCAGCAATCGTGAGGCGGCTCGCGATTGGGGAGTCGAAGTCGTGGTCATTCCCGACGACCCGCGCGAGCTAGGGACCCTGGATGCAACAATTAACGTGATGGTTAATGAAAGCGTGCCCTTTCGTATTGACCCCATTCTCGAACCGATCGGTTTTGATTTCGCCAAATCGTTGGGGCGTTACTTGGAAATTCGCCGGCGCTATCCAGAAGCTTCGATGATGATGGGTGTCGGCAACCTGACCGAGCTGACCGACGTGGATTCCGCTGGCGTAAACGTCCTCTTATTGGGCTTCTGTCAGGAGTTGGCCATTCGCTCGGTGTTGACCACGCAAGTCATCAATTGGTGCCGCTCATCGGTCCAAGAACTGGTTTTGGCGTGCCGGCTCGTTCATTGCGCTGTGAGCCGGCGTATGCCGCCGAAGCGTTTGGAGCCGAACCTGGTGCTCTTGCGCGATCCGCGCCTTCACGAACATGGTGAAGCAGGACTGAATGCGCTGGCCGAGCGGATCAGGGACCCCAATTTTCGCATCTTTGCCGAGCGTGGCCAGCTTCACGTCATCAATGGCTCGATGCACATCTCGGGGGACGACCCCTTCGCCCTGCTCCAACAAATCCAGCAAAATGCCAAACTGGATTCCGCCCATGCGTTCTATTTGGGCTATGAGATGGCCAAGGCGGTCACGGCTCTCACGCTGGGGAAAAACTATGTGCAGGATCAAGCTTTGCGCTGGGGCTTTCTCAGCGTGCCGGAAAAAACGCGGCACACTACAATAACAGGGAAGCCGGAGCCGAACGATGCAGGCGAGCTATGAAGTCCCTTTTGGAGAATCAGGATCCTATGCCCGGGCGGGCCGAGCTGCGCATTGGGGACACTTATGGAGGTGAAGCATCCAGTTTCCCCCTGGTTTACGAGCTGTCGCCTGTGCCCAACCCGGCCGACTGTTTTCGGCGCTTGACGGCACTCCCGCACTTGCTGTTTTTGGACAGTGCGCTCGAACGCGAGCATCTCGGCCGATTTTCCTATTTGGCCGCCGATCCCTTTCGTTTTCTCGAGGTTCGCGACGGCCGCTTCTGGGTAGACGGCAAGTCGCAGGAAATTCCCGCCGGCACGACTCCGCTCGACCTCTTGAGCCGCGAAATGGCGGAATTCGCGAGTCCGCGCCAAGCCGGCTTGCCGGCTTTTCAGGGCGGGGCTGCAGGAGTATTCGGATACGATCTGTGCCGCTATTTCGAGCGCCTGCCGGTTCCACCTGCCGACGATTTTCAGGTCCCCGACCTGAGTATCGGCCTTTACGATTGGGTCATTGCCTGGGATCATCGGCGCCAGCAAGCGTGGATTATTTCTACAGGATTTCCGGAGTTGGAAGCCGCGCACCGCAAGCGCCGCGCGGCCAACAGGCTTGCTCGGGTTCTGCAGTGGTTGAACGAGCCGGGCGCGAGTCGCGCCGAGACTGTCCCGGCTTCGCGGGCGAGCGTTCGGCCCGGCTGGACGGTGCCTGGCCTCAAAGGCTTGGAGAGCAACTTCGATCCCAAAAGCTATGCAGAAGTCATCCGCCAAGCCATCGAATACATTCATGCCGGCGATTGTTTTCAGGTCAACATCGCTCAACGGCTCCGCGCCCCTTTTGCTGACGACGCAGTCGACCTTTACGTCCGGCTGCGCGAACGTAACGCTGCCACTTTTGGGGGCTTTTTCGACCAGGGCGATTTCGTTTTGGCCAGTGCTTCGCCGGAACGCTTCCTGCAGGTCGACCGAGGCCTGGTCCGCACGCGCCCCATCAAAGGAACGAGGCCCCGCTCCGTCGATTCGTTTCTTGACGCGCCAACAAAAAGCTGCCTTGGCCGGCAGCCCCAAGGACCGGGCCGAAAACGTCATGATTGTCGATTTGCTGCGGAACGACCTGGGTCGAGTATGTAAGTTTGGTTCCATTCATGTGCCCGAACTTCTGCGCGGTGGAATCGTATGCTTACGTCCATCACCTGGTGTCGGAGGTTCGGGGCCAGCTGAGTCCCGGCCAAAATGCTGCCGATTTGCTCCGCGCCGCGTTTCCCGGAGGGTCGATTACCGGGTGCCGAAAAATCCGAGCTATGCAAATCATTACTGAACTCGAACGCTGTGCCCGCGGTTGGTATTGCGGCTCGCTCGGTTATCTCGGCTTCAACGGCACGATGGATACGAACCTGCTCATCCGCTCGTTCGTGCTCCACCAAGGCTGGGTGCAGTTTTCCGTCGGCGGCGGCATCGTTGCCGATTCGGATCCCCTTCGGGAATACGAAGAAACCTGGCACAAGGCCGAAGGCATGTTGCGTGCCCTGGTCCCTTAAAAAGCGAGGCGGTGTGAATGATCCTCGAAGGCATCGTCACCACGCTGAATACGGATGGTCGCGTCCATATCGCTGCCATGGGCCCTGAAGTCGAGCCCGGCTTCGAGCGTTTAGTGCTCAAACCCTTCCAAACGTCCCAAACTTACTTAAACCTCCAACGGCACCCCGAAGGTGTCGTGCATGTTACGGATGACGTGCTTCTGCTCGCCCAGGCAGCCATTGGCCAGATCGATCCAGTCCCGCCCACCGCGCCCTCCGAGAAGGTGCGGGGGTTCTATCTCTGTGGCTGTTGTCGATATCTGGAGTTCCGCATCGTTGACGGCAACCTGAGCCAGCCCCGCGCTCGCCTGGAAGCAGAAGTCGTTCGCCAAGCCAGTTTGCGCGATTTCTTCGGTTTCAATCGCGGCAAGCATGCCGTGGTGGAGGCAGCGATTCTGGCAACTGCGCCTGCACTTGCTTCCGCTATCGGAAATCGCCTGCGAATACGACCGTTTGGGAGTGCTGGTGCAGAAAACCGGAGGGCCTCCTGAAATCCAAGCGTTTCGTCTCCTGCGCGACGATCTCGCCCGTGCGCTCGAGGAACTGAACGACACTATGGCAAAGGGCCCGAAAGAAGCAGAATCGGCGGTCCGACTCGAGAGACAAGAGTGATGGAAATCGTTACCGGAAGCCGGTTGCACTTTGGGCTCTTGCACGTTCCCGGCCAGCCGGAAGCCGAGTCGGCGGACGCTGGTGCCAAAGTGCGATCCTTTGGCGGCGCCGGCTTGATGATCGCTGACCCCTGCCTGCGGCTGGAAGCTCACCCGGCGGAAAGTTGGAGCGCCGAAGGTCCCTGCGCAGATCAGATCATGGCATTTGTTCATGCCTGCTGGAGCAAGTTGGGCAAAAAGGAATGTTTGCCATTGGCCTTTCGATGCAAGTCCGCGCCGCCCCAGCATGCCGGCTTCGGCTCAGGCACGCAGATGGGTCTGGCAGTTGCCAGGCTTATCGCCGCGAGGAATGGAACAACCGAGTGTCCTACCGAGGAACTGGCTCGCTGGGTGGGACGCGGCAAACGCTCTGCCATCGGCACCCATGGCTTTGCGGAAGGCGGCTTTCTAGTCGAAGCCGGCAAACATGCAGATACCGGCTTATCGACTCTGATTGCCAGGCACGAGTTTCCGGCGGATTGGCCGATCGTCATTGTGCTCCCCGCGAACGGTAATGCCATTCATGGCGCGGAGGAAGGCAGGCTTTTCAACGATCTGCAGGCCGAGCGCACTGCGCTCCGGAGCGCGGAAACATTGTGCCGATCACTTTTGTTGGGCGTAATCCCCGCCCTGATCGAACGGAATTATGAAGCGTTCGGGGATGCCCTTTATGAATTCAATCGAAAAGCGGGCGAGCGGTTCGCCCAGGTACAAGCGGGACCCTTTGCATCGGAACAAGTCGCGGCAATCGTCGAATGCTTGAGGCGGGAAGGTTGCCTGGCGGTCGGCCAGAGCTCTTGGGGGCCTGCTGTCTTCGTCATCTGCAGCGACAAGGAAGCAGCAACCGGAGCAGCAGCTCGCGCCCGCCATCTTTGCCGCACAGGGGAAATCATTACCACGCAGGCCCGAAACGTTGGTGCTGTTCTCCGGGAACCCTGAACGGAGAAGGGAACTTCTCGCTCGGAAGCTACTTCTTTAGGATCTTACCAACCGAGTCTTCGCTGTTGTCTTTCACGGCCTGAGGTTTAGGCCCCAATTTGTCGATCGATTTCAAGTTCTTGTTCGGATCTTGATTCCTGCTGCAGCCGACTAAACAAACAAAAGCGAAAAGCGAGATCCATTTCACGGATAATTTCAAAAGCAGTCTCCTTGCCCTAGGGGCCAGCCCGACAAGATGGATCTGCCGGGCTGGCACAGTTGTGGGCATCAGTTACCGATGACGCCCTGCTGAATGACATCGCCGTCGGCTTTGCCGGTGAGCGATTGGAGGGTTTCCCACGTCGGCAGAGTGCCTCCCGTGACCATGTCGCTGAGCTGCATAGGAAGCGTGTTGCCAGAGGTCAATGGCCGCACCGAACCGTCGCCGAACGCGAAATTGCAAATGCTGATGTGCAAGCTGTTGAAAGAAAGGTTCGTATTCGGCGAGGTCATCGAAAAATAACTCGGGAATCCATTCGAACCCGCCCAGGTAAAAGCAGACAGATGCCCACCCGACGTGCCGCCGCCAACGAACCCGCCAAGGTATTCCCCAAAGAAGATTGTGTTTGACGAGCCATCGGTGACCGAAACGATGGTGTTGGGTGTTTCGTCCACGAACACGCCCTCATGCTGTGCGCGATAGGCCTGCGCAGCGCCCGTAGCATTGATGATATGTCCCAAGGTCCCAGCGCCTGGGCAAATAGTTTGTCAAACCAGGGATGCCGCCGGCTGTTTGCATGCTCGCTACGCTGTATTGCCCTGTTAGGCTGACATTGCTCGGAGTCAATGTCAAAAAGGTGTAGACGACCCCCGCGGCACTGATGTTCGTAAGATTGTCCGAGGGACATTCGAAACTTTTCACCCGATTCCGCGAGGCGTTATAGTTCGTCGGGTAGTTCTGCATGAGCCAATCGGCGCCGGCTACCACGTTGGGGACCGATGCAGGCTGAATCTGAAAAACCGCTGGATTGAAGAGGTTGTAGATGTTGTTTTGTTCCATGAACGGCAGGAGCAAAGCGAGCGTTCCAATCCCGCTAGCACGGTTTCTGCCGTAGGCGAGCCGGTTATAGGCGCTTTCATAGTTTGCGCTGGCCAAGCCTATTTGTTTCATATTGTTCTGGCAGCTCATACGAGCGGCTGCCTCCCGAACTTTTTGCACGGCGGGCAACAGCAAGCCAACCAATACGGCTATGATCGCAATAACTACCAACAGTTCGATCAGCGTGAAACCCGATCGACGCTTCGAGGAAACCATGCGCGCTTCTCCAGGAAAATAGGTACGAAAACTACGGCGCCTTGGGCACGATGACTTCAAACCATGCTGTCCGGCCAACAGGTGCTGAGTCCATCCAAACGCCCCTCGTTCATAAGGCTGTTCCGGCCGCATGTCACTTCTCGAACCATGCGGGAAATTGAACTTGCGTTCAATGGTAGGTTAGCATGCAACGCTACTGTTCGGGCGGAACGATCTAAACCATTTCAGATTCTTGGATCGCGGCGGTTCGACGACGCTAACTGGTTTCACTCGGGAGGGCTCCATCAGCCAACTGGCGAGCAGGCGTGTTCGAACTCAGATCGGAAAAGCCTGAGAAGTAGGCAAATGCCGGTCTCCTTATAGCGCCTGGGGCTATTGTCTTTAGGATGGAACGGAAATGCAAGATCCAATGTTAATTTTTGGCGCAGATTTTCTTCGCAACGGATTGTAGACAAAGGGCGTATGGCGCGTTCGCCTGCGATCCGCCGAAGCTATGGCCCTTGGCCTCACCCCATCACCCACCCATGACGTGATAGCCGCAATCGACGTATAGAGTCTGCGCCGTGATGGCCGATGCCAGGGGCGAGCACAAGAAAACGGCGGCGTTGGCGACCTCTTCGACTTCGATGCCACGCGGCAACGGCGAACGCTCTGCCGCATATTGGATCATTTTGTCGATTTCGCCGATGGCGCGGGCCGCACGCGAGCCGTATGGGCCGGCCGAAATCAAATTGACGCGAATTCCCTTGGGCCCCAAATTGCTTGCAAGTTGTTTGGCATCGATTTGCAAAGCTGCCTTTGCGGACGACATGCCGCCGCCATAATGCGGAAAGACCCGTTCTCCACCCAGGTAGGTCAGGGCGATTGCCGAAGCGCCGCCGGGCAGATTTTCCATGATGGGCGCGAAGGCATGCAGAAGCGCTGTCAGCGAATAAGCGCTGATTCCCAGGGCGGTCAGGTAGGCGCTGCGGCTGGTGTCCACCATCCGGTTTTTTATTTCCGGACTGAAAGCGACGCTGTGGATGAGTATGTCCAGCTGGGGATAATCCTTGCGGACCGTTTCGAACAGGCCGGCAATGGAGTAATCGCCATGCTTTTGATAACGGCGATCGGTGCGCGTCTTTTCGTCGACGTCGGCCATCGTGTCGAAGGCGACATCGCAGGCAATGACCTTTTCGACTTTCAACACGCCGGCGCCAAACGGCAGCACGCGACTCTCGGCGTCGGCCTCGCGCTCCAATATGCTTTCGACGATGCCGACGAGCCGAGGGTGACAGGCGAAGATTAAGCGCAGCTCCGGCTGCTTGCAAGGCCTTGGCGATAAACCAGGCGAAGCCCACGTTATCGCCTACGCCGGTAACCAGGGCCACCTTGCCGCTTAAATCGATCGGAATCATGCGCGTCCTCGACCAACAAGATTTCGAGGGAAGCGAAGCGCCAGCCGATTCGCTTCGGTGAGTTACCTGGATCAAGCAACTTAGTGCGGGGCACTCGCGGGTTCGAGTAACTTGAGCGCTTCGTCCGCCTGCGCTCGCACTGCCTCATCTTTATCCGTTTGAAGCTTATGAATTACCTCTAAAGCTGTCTCCGTTCGCACGTTCATAGTCGCCAGGCTTACGCGCACAGCGGCAGCGAACGGTCGGGGCAGGGTCATTCTGAGCGGCCGCACACAAAGCATCCACCACCTGGGGATGAACCTTCCAGTTGGCCGACGTCAGCCCTTCGGCAGCCCATTCGCGCTGGGATGGATAAAGCGACTCCTTGAGCTGAGTCATCATGACTTGGATCGAATGCGCCTCCAGGCTCTTTTTACGCACCATGTCGGGAGGAGGCGCCGTAACCGTAACCGGCTGGCCGAACGCCACAACGGCATTCGGCATTCCCGGTAATTTTATGGAACCATCGGAGGACTCGGCACGAGCACCGTCCATTACCAGGAAGTTAGGGCGCTCGCTTCGCGCTGCCGGTGCCGAAGCTACTGATGGAGACGAGGAAGCCAGACGAGGATTAGAGACATTCGGGGGAGGCGTTGCCGCAGCGCCGAGAGGCGCGAGGGGGATCACCGGCGCGGACGAAGCCGACAGCTTGTCTGGGCTCTTTCCGGGATTCGCGCTCACAAGGGGCTTGTCCGAGGCAACCGGCAACATAGGTATGATGGCCGATCCAGCGGGAGCCGGCATTGCCGGGACGGTTACCGGGCCGGCAGATTTACTGACGTCAAAAACGACCGTGGGAGACGTCGCTGCCACCGGGGCCGATGGCGCAAGGTTCGGCTGAGCAGCCACCGGCCCAGTCGGAACAATGGCCGCTGCCGGTTTGATCTTGGGTTCAGGCCGTGCTCCGGCCAAATCCGCGATGGTCGGCACCCGCGCCGGTGTTGGTTCGGAAACTTTCGTTCTTGGCGTCATGTCCAGAACTTTAGGCATGTACTTTTCGGGATTCAACAGCGGATCGTCGGGGCTCGGCGCTCCTTTGGGCTGGGCAACTTGTTGTTTCGCGACCGACTTGTCGCTGGCTTTGGCGCTCTCTCTTGCCGTTACATCGAAGACAATATCCTTGGTAGGCACTTTACCCTCGATTCTAAGCGGCGGCACGTCGGCGATGGAATCTTTGGCGGCTGGCTTGTCGGCGATTTGAAGCGGCTTATCGTCGGTTTTGGCCCACGATTGGCGCCAGTCCTTTTCGGGCATCGGCGTCAGACTGCGCTGGCGCCGACGACTGGAACCGGCGAGGCCGCATTGTTCTGAGAGGAATAGGGGCTGGGGACTACTGGTTTAGTCTGAGCGGTGGGCACGGGGCTATAGGGCGAAGCGATAGGTCCACTCGGTGGCGCTGAGATTTTAGCTCCATAGGTGCTGGTCCGCATGGGCGAATCCACAGGCGGCGCCGGTACTTTGGCCGGAGATGTTTGGGAAGGTCCCCAGTGGAATATTTCCGTGGCGACGCTCATGGATTTAGCGCCATAGGTCCCGGCAGCCGTCGCTTTTTCGGTAATGGTCATCATCTCGCCGGTATCGATCGCGCGGACCTGATACGCTTGATGGCCGTCGCTCGTGCGCCAGGCGTTAATGACTTTGCACTTCTGCGGACTTTTGCCATTTTCTTGAATCGTCAGGATTTGTTCGGTTTTTTTGTCGCCGGTTGCGGCAGTTGGTTGTTGTGCCCAGGCCACGCCGGTCCAAACGATCGTGATGGCCAACGTCCTGACCCAAAGTGAGCGGACCATCCTTGGTCTCCTTCCAGCGCGGGTGAGCCAACCGTGTGCCCATGCGGCGAACCGATTCATCTGTATGGTTCTTATCGTCTTTGCGGGATCTACGGATGAGAGCGAGTTTGACCGTTAGGCGGATTGATGGATCGCGACATTAGTTGACTTATTATCGAGATAAGCAAGGGAAGATGAGGGCGAGGGCGAATTTCAGAGTTCTAGCGAAATCCGAATGACACTACTACCCAATGATCTGCCGCCTCCGGGCTACGTAATCCCACACCACATAGCGATCCAGCTCGCGGCCGGCGGCGAAGAAGACGCGGCCACGGGTCGATTCGGCGATGTTGTAGGCGAAGTGCACGTCCTCTTCCGTCTGGCTCCAGCTCGAGAGCAGGAAGATGTTAATGGTGATCCCGGCCTTGGCGCAGAGCTGGGCTTCACGGAGCGTTGCTTCTTCCGTTCGCCTATGAGGCGGATAGAGGAGGAAAAGTTCGGTTCCTTCGAAATGGGCCGTGGGCAAACCATCGGTGATCAAGATAACCTGGCGATTTGGCGTGTCCTGAACCGAGAGGAACTTACGGGCCAGTTGCAAGCCATGTTGGATGTTGGTGAAGTGTGGTGGAATCAGCACCTCACTCATCTCGGGATCGCTCATGTCGGCTTTGAGGCGGACTACCGATTCATGAATGGTCACAGGCTTGGGCATGAGCCCCGGGATTTCCGAAAGCGAGCGGGGCTTGGCGAATGAATAGATTTCGATGAATTGCAGAAAATCGCCAGGGTAATCTTTGCGAATCAGGCCCTCCAGGGCCAGCCCCATCCGCTTGACGTTCACATATTGGCCGTCATAGCGCATCGAACCGCTCATATCGAGAAGCAGTGCGGTGGCGCATTTCGGATTGTTCCTGGTCTTGTGAATCTCGATATCCTCGGCCTTCATGCGCACGGGCAAGGTACAGCCGCCTCGCAGCATGGCATTGACCATGCTCGCCGGGATATCCATATTGGCGACCGAATCGCCGAATTCGTAGGGCTTGGTCTGCTGCATTTCGGTGGCGCCTTCGCCCACGACGGGGCCTTGGTGCCTGCCGCTGCGCGATGCTTGCAAAGCGTCGAAAATCTTGGAAAGCAGCCGGCCCTGGAAAATTCGATAAGCTTTGGGCGTCAGCTCGAAACCGCGACGGCCCTGCTCCAACCCCTGTTCCGCCGCCAGCGTCTTCATGTATTCTTCGATTTGCTTCTGAAGGGCCTGAAGCTGTTCCAAATCGCCAGGCTGAACGAACTCGGCAAGCTCGTCCATGTCGATGACGCCAAGCTGAGCCGTCTTCATCGCTTCTTCGAGCTGCTTGAGCAGCTTATCGATCATCTCCAACTCTGCTTTTACCTGAAGGGCCTGCGGAATCGTCAGGCCCTGTTTGCCGGTGAACTCATATTTGGCGGCCAATTCGTCGACCTGATATTTTTCGCCCAGAGTTTCCGCCAGCCGCAGCAGGTCTTTGGCAAACGAGCCGCGCTCATCGCCGGCTTGGTACCAAAGTTGTTCGAGATCGTGAAGCTGCTCGCCGCGAACCGCTTCATGAAATCGCTTGGCGAGCTTGCCCGGCGGCCGCACGTCGCCCGCTTTGCCCTGAAAGATCCTTCTGGCTTCGTGCTGCACAGTATTGGTTTCGAATTGCGCCAAAATCTTGCGCTTGCGTTCGCGCAAAATCTCCATCAACGCTTCCAAGCTCGGCCCTAGCGACTTGATCTGGCTGAGATCGAGCTTGACCATCCGGGCCAACTCTTCAGGAGTCAATCGGCGCGTGTTGCCGTAATAGAGAAGGTGCTCGAAGGCGGGGGAAACCAGATCGGGAGGCGGCGTGGCCGGGCCGGCACGTTGACCGGATCGTACTTCTGATAGACGTGGATGACGCCGCCCAGTTCATTTGAGTTCATAGTAGATTCTGCCGTGTTGCTGAGACCGGGAGATGCGTTCGCTGGCGTAAAGCCCGGCGAGGACGAATTCCACGCAGCTCGCCCGCACCGCGGGACTTTCGCTGGGATTGACCTCGAAGGCTTTCGCCCAGGCATTGGGCACTCGTTTGAATCGATCAGCGTACGCTTGCGAAGGCAGCAGGTCACCGACTTCGATCTTCATGCCTTTGGCAAAGATGTCGACGATCTCGTCCAGGCCGTGGCGATCGACATACTCTTTGAACACGATCTGGATCGCTTCACCCACGATGGCATCGACCACCTGCTTTTCGGAAAGCTGGTGGCTGCCCATCAAATCGAGCTCGAGTTTGCCCAACGATGAAGAATAGAGATGCCCCAGATCGCTGATTCGCGGGACCGCAGGTTTCTCATTGAGCCGGATGCCGCGCTGGCGGGCGCTGGCGACCATGGTCCGATAATTGGCGATGCTGAGACGGGCGCTGACGCCGGACGCCTGGTCGACATACTTCGACTGACGGGCGCAAATGCTGATTTGCTCGATAATTTCCCGCATGAAGGGGGGAACCAGCACCGGGAACTCGCCGCCGAGATCGACGGCCGCCTCTTGCTCCATGATGTCGATGCCGAGGGAGCGATCGCGCGGATAATGCGTTTGGATCAGGCTGCCGATGCGGTCCTTGAGCTGCGGAATCACCTTGCCGCTGCGGTTGAACGTGGCGGGGTTGGCGGAAAACAGGATGAGGACGTCGATATCGAATTGGATGGGGTAGCCGCGAATCTGCACGTCGCGTTCTTCGAGGATGTTAAAGAGACCGACCTGGACCAGCTCATCCAACTCCGGGATTTCGTTCATGGCGAAGATGCCGCGATGCATGCGCGGAATCAGCCCGAAGTGGAGTGCATCCTCAGCGGACATGCTCATGCCGCCGGCAAGCTTGGCCGGGTCGATTTCGCCGATGATGTCGGCGAATTTGGTGCCAGGGGCCAAGCGCTCGGCGTAACGTTCTTTTCGTGGCCACCAGGCGATGGGAACCTCATGATCGGCTTTGCCGGCCAGAAAAGAGATGGCGGCTTTCGTGATCGGGTGCTCGGGGTCTTCATGAACGGGACAGCCCGGGATATCCAGATAGGGAACCTCGGGGTCCAGGAAGCGAACGAGCGAGCGCATGAGCCTGCTTTTGGCCTGGCCTTTTTCGCCCAGGAAAAGCAGGTCGTGCCCGCCCAAAATGGCGAGCCCGATTTCGGGTATCACGGTATCCTGATAACCGATTATTCCAGGAAAAAGCTCGGCGTCTTCTTTAAGGAGGCGGACGTAGTTGTCGTAGAGTTCTTTCTTGACCGTGCGCGATTGGTAGCCGCTGGCCCGCAATTCCTGCAAAGTCCGCGGCCGGGTTCTGACTTCTGTCACTCTGCTCGACTCCGTTGGATTCCCATCTTATCTACCAAATCATTGTAGGCACTCCGGGAAGGGAGGGGGCGAATGAAGCGGCGCAGCTCACCTAGTTGACCGACCTCGTTTAACCCGGATCCAGCGGCGACAGTTGACTTCTACGATTTTCGTGACGGCAATCATGATTCGGCGGGTGGCTCAGTCCGCCGTCGCCGTTGGCTCCGGGTTAAACGAGATCACTGTTATCGCCGAATCTGTCACTTTGGCGAGCCAGGCGCCAGAACCGGAATCTCGCCGGCCTTGCCGTTGAAGTGGATATTGTGGCTGCGCATTAGTTGGTCGATCTCTTCGCGAGACATTTCTTCACGTTGCAGGAGCTGCTCGGCAAGAGCCGTTAGTTCGTTGCGGTGGGCCGCCAAGTGCTGATAGGCCGCTTCCTCAGCTTCGCGCAGCAACCGCTGAACCTCCTCGTCGATGACCTGGGCCATGCCCTCGCTGAAGTCCCTGGCTTCCTGGATCTCCTTGCCGAGGAACACGTGTTCTTCGCCGATGCGAAAAGCCATGGGCCCCAGGCGCTCGCTCATACCCCAATGGGTGACCATGTAACGGGCTAATCGAGTGGCCTGTTTGATGTCCGATTCAGCACCGGCGAATGCCTGCCCGTAAATCAGGCGATCCGCGGCACGTCCGCCCGCCATGAAAATTAGCCTGGCCTTGAAGTAGTCGACGCCATTGTGGAAGCGCTCTTCCTCCGGTATGGCTACGTTGACACCCAAGGATTGCCCGCGAGGTATGATCGAAACCTTGTGGGGACGGTCGGCCCCTGGCTCAAGCCAAGTGACCAGCGCGTGACCGGCCTCGTGAAAAGCGGTCTTGCGCCGATCTTCCTGGGTCAGCACTTCTTCGCGCTTGGGACCGATGAGGATGCGATCGGCGGCATGTTCGAAATCGATGTGCGTAATCTTGGGCTTGTTGTGGCGGGTGGCCAAAAGCGCTGCCTCGTTGGCGAGGTTTCGCAAGTCCGCTCCGGTCATGCCGATCATTTCGCGAGCAATCAATTCTAGATTGATGTCGTCGGCCAAGGGCTTGTTGCGGGTATGGACTTTAAGTATGGCCAGCCGGCCTTGCCAGGTCGGCCGGTCGATGGTGACGTGCCGATCGAACCGGCCGGGGCGCAGCAAGGCTGAGTCGAGGACGTCCGGCCGATTGGTCGCGGCGATGACGATGACCATCTCATTGGGTTGGAAGCCATCCATCTCGCTCAGAATCTGGTTGAGTGTCTGTTCGCGTTCGTCCGACCCGCCGCCGACCCCGGCGCCGCGCATGCGGCCAACCGCATCAATTTCATCGATGAATAAGAGACAAGGGGCATTTTCCTTGGCGGTTTTGAACATGTCGCGAACGCGACTGGCGCCCACGCCCACGAACATCTGAATGAATTCTGATCCGCTGATGCTATAAAATGGGACGCCTGCCTCACCAGCACAAGCGCGAGCCAGCAGGGTTTTCCCGGTGCCCGGCGGCCCGACCAACAAAACGCCCTTGGGGATTTGTGCCGCCCAAGCGATTGAACTTCTCGGGGCCGCGAAGGAAATCGACTACTTCTTGGAGTTCGCCCTTGGCACTTTCCATGTCGGCCACGTCTTCGAAGGTCACGCGCATCTTGCTGCGTTCGTAGCGGCGCGCCGGGCTCTTGATGTAATTGCTAAGAAACGAGCCGCCCAAGGGATCGCGCATCCGCGGGAGAATGAAGAGAAACAAGAAACCCAAAAGGAGCAGAGCCGGAAGCAGCAATACCGTAAGCGGCCCCAGCCAGGCCCATTTCTCCGCTTCTTGTGTGAAGTCGATATTGCCCTTGTGCAGTTCTTCCAGCAGCTTGTCTAGTTCCGTGTGTTCGATCCGGCTAACCTGAAATTTGCCGTGGCTGAGGTGTTCGCGAAACTTGTCTTGGTTGGTAATGGTATCGGGCAAATGGTCGACGTCGTTGACCTCGCCGACAATTCGATCGGCGCCGACAAAAGTGACATGTTTCAGGTCTTTACCTGCGACGAGTTTCAGAAAATCACTGTAATCGATATAGGGCAGGTTGGCCGTGTCGCTACCCGCAAACCAAAGCGCCAAAAGAACCATGGCGAGAAGCACCAACCAGATCCATCCCGTGGGCACTGCCGGCCCGGGGCGGCGACGCGGGTTCGCGGGCGGCTGGGGCGGGGTCTGACGCTGCGGCATGAACTTTCCTCGCGCGCATGATGGGCGGCTTGCGCCTGTCTCGCTCTATGAAACCTTGTTAAGATACTGAAAAAAAATAGGGAAGACTACACCAGCGAGCGAGCGGTCTCTCCAGGTTCACGGAACTCTTTTTCTCGACAGCAGCGTTTGCCGACATGTTTCGAACACTTGGTACGAAGATTCGTGCGATCTGGCGGAAATGGCACGCAACCTCGTCGGGGCGTCATATTTGCATCGATTTCTATACGCGCGAAGGCTGCTGCTTGTGCGACGATGCTCTGAAGATTCTGGCCAGCGCCCGCAGCCGTTATCCGTTCGAATTGAACCTGATCGACGTGGACCAAGCGGTTCCCCTGCAGCATGCTTATGGAACCCGGGTGCCGGTCATCACCGTCAACGGTCGCGAGCGCTTTCATGGCCGAGTCAACCGCGTTCTGCTCGAACGGTTGTTAGCGGCTGAATCGGCTCAAGGTTGATTCTCGGGAGGCGCGGCCCCATCCTTGGCCGGTTCTTCCGGCTTCGGTTTGGGTGGTTCCGGCGTTCGTTGGGCTTCAAAGAAAGCCTTGAGTTCACCGAATGTCCGCAACGGGGCCTCTCCCTCCAGGGCCGCTTGGGAAAGCTTAGGCTTGGGAGTCGCCCGCTGGGGCTTTCGGGGTGGCGGAGGCGGGGGAGGCGGTTGTCGTTGTTCCTGATTCGGCGCAGGCGGCCTGTTGCGGGACCGCTGCGGCGGCCCAGGGCGACGTCCCCGAAATTGCCCCTGCCCCTGTCCTTGGGCCTGACCTTGATGCGACCCGTGCCCTTGGCCCTGGTGCGACCCCTGCCCCTGCGGTTGACGCTGCTGCGGGGGCGGCGGGCTCTTTTCGACTGGTTTTCGCTCCGTTCCAGGCTTGATCATCGTCAGCGAGACCCGCTGACGTTCCCGATCGACCGACAACACCCATACGGTGGCGATGTCACCGACTGCCGCTATTTCGTATGGGTTCCTGATGAATCGATTCGACATCTGGCTAATGTGCACCAGCCCGCTGTCCTTGAGCCCCACGTCGACGAAAGCGCCAAAGTCAACGACGTTAAGAATGGTGCCTTTCAGTTCCATGCCCGGTTGCAGATCTTCGAGCTTGAGAATGCCCTTCTTGAATATCGGCGGCGGCAAGTCTTCGCGCGGATCGCGTCCCGGTCGGACCAATGCCTGGCAAATGTCCTGAAAAGTCGGCATTCCCATGGTCAAGCGAGCACAGGCTTCTTCCTTCGGAACCGTCCGTAATCGCTCCGTCAGTTCCGGCAGCCGATCTTTGGAGCGAAGCGCGGTTGGCTCGATGCCCAACTCGCTTAAGAGAGCCGAGACTCCTGGATAGCTCTCAGGATGGACCCACGTTTCATCGAGTGGATTATCGCCGCCGACAATTTTGAGGAACCCGGCAGCTTGTGTGAAGCGCGCTGGCCCGATGCCAGGGACCTCGAGCAATTGCTGCCGCGATTTGAACGGCCCGTTTTTCGACCTAAAATCGACCAATTCGCGCGCCGCCAATTGGTTGAGACCAGAGACGTGCCGAAGCAAAGAAACGCTTGCGGTATTCAAATCGACGCCGACTTGATTGACACAAGTTTCAATCACTGCATCGAGCGATTCCTTGAGCCGCTTAGGCTCGATGTCCTGTTGATAGAGCCCCACGCCAACGTTTTGGGGATCGATTTTGACCAATTCGCTCAGCGGATCTTGCAAGCGCCTACCGATCGATATCGTGCCTCGCAAGGTCGCGTCGAAATCGGGGAACTCCTCGCGGCCCACGGGGCTGGCGGAGTAGACGCTGGCCCCGGCTTCGTTGACGATCACATAGGCAAGCTCGTTGAATTGTTCGGCAATTAGCTCTGCTGCCAGCTCTTCCGTTTCTCGGCAAGCCGTGCCATTGCCAATGGCAATAACCTCAAGGTTGTGCTTGCGAATAAGATCGGCCATGCGCACCTTGGCCTCAGTACGAACGTTAGCAGTCGGCGGCGGTTCCTTCGGCGCGTGGCGGCTCTGGGGTCGCGGGTCCGGGCTCTGAAGTCGGGACAACATTTTCAGGTGTAGAAGAGGGGCCTGCGAGCGGTGCAACCGCGGCTGGTTCGACGGTCGGAGTCGAACTCCCAGGCGGATCGCCGGCGGCTGAGGCTGGCTGCTCCAGCGGCGGTGCAGCGCTGCCCCGACAGCGTCCGACACGGGAGTCGGGGGCTGGGACGGCTCTGCTGCCGGAGTTGCCGTATCTGGAATAGAAAGTCCCACTGCCGGCGCACTTTGGGCGGTTGCGTCGGGAGCGCTCGTTGCCGCCGGGACACCGGGAGAAGCCGCGACTGGTTTGTCATCGCGCGGTTTCTTCTTTTCCCCTTTACCGATCAAATAGGCGACACCGTGACCGAGGGGCTCACCGACTTCGCTTAGGGCCGCCAGTTTGCAGCCCGTTCGGAAGCCGGGGTCGATCGCCAGAATGCGCCGACCGCGCAACGGCGGCTGCATCAGCAAGCTTTTCAGATTGCGGGCAAAAATGCGTACTGCATGCTCTTCGGCTTCCTCGGTCAACTCGCTGCGAATCTCGCGCTCCAGGCTGGGAAGCAATAGCCGCTCGAGAGCGTCTTCAAGTGCCTTTTCCAAGAGTTCGCGTTGCGGGTGATCGCCGAAATTGGCAACCTCGTGCGCCATCCGGCGCACGAGATTGACCTCGTATTCGAGGCGAATTTTAAGAGCGTTCTCTTTTTCTCCGCGATTGATTGCCAGAATGCGATGAGGCGGGATGCGCCGGGCCGATTCCGAAAACTCGAAGTAGTCCTTGTATTCCTGGCCCTTATCAGCCGGCAGTTTCTCCGAGCGGATGGTGCGAACCTTCCCGGTCTCCCATAAGATTCTGCTGCATTAGCCCGGATTTCGACCGTCTCGGCAAAGCGCTCAGCCCAAATGTGGCCGACGCCAAGCAGCACATCGTCGACGGTGTTCAGGCCTTTTTCGGGATTGAGCATCCCTGCAAGCACTTCTTGGAGGTTCGCGACAACAGCGTCGCGGTCCCAAATGGCTTGGGAGAGAGGCTCCAAGCCGCGTTCGCGTGCCGCGCTGGCCAGGGAACGCCTTTTGGGCTTATACGGCAGATAAAGATCTTCGAGGCGTTTGACCGTGTCCGCGGCCAGAATGGCTTGTTTCAAATCGTCGGTGAGCTTGCCTTGGCCTTCGATGCTGCGCAGAATTGTCCGACGCCGATCGCCGAGCTGGCGCAAGAAGGCAACGCGCGCTTGAATAAGCCGAAGCACATCTTCCTGGAGGCCGCCGGTTCGCTCTTTGCGATAGCGGGTGATAAAAGGAATCGTATTCCCCTCGTCCAAAAGCTGAACGACGTTCTCGACTTGAACTTTGCGTATTTGCAAGCTCTGGGCTATGCGCGAAAGATCGAGCGCGTTGTCCTGGCGGACGACGTTCTCGGGCGGCGCGCCCGGCGGAGTTGCTTGCGGTTCAGGTTCGGTCGGCGTCACGGGAGGTTGCATGGCGGCGCTGCCTGGGTCGTGTCCATTCGAGCCTCGCCGAGCACCACGACCAGGGAAACTCCCCCAAGTGGCCCGCTCGCAAGGATCGATCCTAAAGAGAAAACCTGTCCACGAGAAGAACAGCGGGCTTCTTCCGCATATGCCTCAAAGGCATTTCCCGGCACATTCCTCGCGGCCATGTGGCAGTGGCAGATTCAGTCCAGAGTTCTCAGGCAGTCTCTAAGTGGCCCAATCTAGAGCGATTAGGAAGGGGTGTCAATCCACTAAATGGTCGAGAATCCAGGCGGACCCCTTCTTGAGGCTTTTCGACAACAGGTTCGGGACTGATCGCACTGGCAAAAAAAAGGTTTGGCAAAAACATAATTGCGTTCTCTTATTTTTTTGCCAAACATTTTTTTGCCATCGAAGTTCGTCATGACTACCCGCTCAGGCCAACGATAGCGGTGCCTGCTACACCTTTGCTCCCGGTTCATATTGTGCCTGGGGTGCGAAGCCGCGGCGAAGGGTGTTTTCCGTGATGGTGCGGGTCAAAAGGAACTGCTGGAGATAGTCGGGGCCGCCGGCTTTGGTGCCGATGCCTGACAGTTTGAACCCGCCGAACGGCTGCCGGTCGACCAAAGCCCCGGTTATTTTGCGATTGATGTACAAATTACCCACGCGGAATTCACGCTTGATGCGTGCAATGCGCTCCGGGCTTCGAGAATAGAGTCCGCCGGTCAAGGCATAGCGCGTGCCGTTGGCGATGGCCAGGGCATGGTCTACATCGTGTGCTCGAATGACGGCAAGCACCGGGCCGAAAATCTCTTCTTGGGCAATTGCCGCGTTCGGGTCGACGTCCGCAAAAATGTGCGGCGCGACGTAGAATCCCTCCTCGGCCAGCGCGCCTAGGTCGCCAGCATAAGCGAGCTTGCACTCTTCCTTGCCTTTGGCGATGAATTGGAGTATCCGTCTGCGCGCTTCTTCATCGATCACGGGTCCGATCACACTTCCGGGATCTTCAGCTGGGGCAATGCGCAGGCTTCGTGTCGTTTCGACGGCTCGGGCCAGAAAACGATCATGAACGCTCTCCAGCACCACCGCGCGCGAACACGCCGAGCATTTCTGCCCCTGGTAGCCAAAAGCGCTGTGAACGACGCCGAGCACTGCTTCGTCCAAGTCGGCATCGTCGTCGACGATAATGGCGTTCTTGCCGCCCATTTCCGCAATTACGCGCCGGACGTGATCCTGCGCCGGCGGGGTTTCCGATGCCTGATGATTGATGGCCAGGCCGACTGGCCGGCTGCCGGTAAATGCCACGATGGCGACGTCGGGATGATTGGTCAGCGTGGGGCCAATCTCCTCGCCGATGCCGGGCAGGAACTCGACGACGCCCGGGGGGAATCCCGCTTCTCGCCAAATCTCCTGGAGCTGTGCCGCCACCACCGTCGATTGCTCGGCGGGCTTCATGATAACCGTGTTGCCAGCCACCAGAGCTGCAGAGGTCATCCCGCAGAGAATCGCTAGCGGGAAATTCCAGGGCGCTATCACCACAGCCACGCCACGAGGTTCGTAGAAATAGAAGTTTTCTTCACCCTCGACGTTCCGCGTTTGGCCCTTTTCGAGACGTAGCATTTCGCGGCCGTAATATTCGCAGAAATCGATGGCCTCGGCGACGTCGGCGTCTGCCTCACGCCGCTGTTTGCCACACTCGAAAACTTCCCATGCCGCCAGCTGAAAGCGGCGCCTGCGCATGAGTGCGGCCGCCTTGAAAAGAAGGTCAGCTCGACGTTCGACTGGAGTGTCCCGCCATGCCGGGAACGCAGCCTTCGCTATGCCGATAGCTTCTTCCGCCAAGGCCTGCGTGGATCGAGTGAACCGACCGACAACCTCTTTGCTGTGCGAAGGATTGACGGACTCGAGCTGCGTCGGCAGCGTTCGCGGATTGTCGAGCACGGCTGGAAAGGACCGACCCAGTTGCTTCCGCACCTCCGCCAGCGCTTGATCCATGCTGTCGCGTGCGTTGGCACGACTGAAGTCGGCGAGTGGTTCATTCCGGAAGGGGCCTGGCGTCGCGGTGCTGGCGACCTTTCCATTGCGCGAGGATTTCTTTTCGAGAAGCGGATTCATGAGGAGATGCTCCTCGGATAATTGATCGATGAAACTGGCACGAAGAAAAGATTCATTGGCAGTGTTTTCCAAAAGCCGGCGCACGAGATAGGCCATTCCCGGCAAGAGCTGGCCGTAGGGCGTGTAAACGCGCATGCGCTCACCCATGCCGACCAACGCGTCCTTGATAGGGTCGGCCATTCCATAAAGCATCTGGATTTCGTAGGCCCCGGGCTTGAGTCCGGCGTCGCGGGCGCAGGCAAGCGCATAAGCCAGGCTGCGAACATTGTGGCTGCCGAATGCCGGATGCAGCAGTTGGTGGTTCGCCACCAAGAATTGCGTGCAGGCCTCGTAATTGGCGTCAGTCGCGGGCTTCTCATCGAAAACCGGCGTTGGCCAGCCCTGCTGCGCGGCAACAACCGTTTCGTAATCCCAATAAGCGCCCTTCACCAGGCGAATCCACACACTGGCGCCCGGCGCGAAGCCCAATCGCGCAGCTGTCCGAGATCGGCGAGGCAATCTTTCAGATAGGCTTGGATAGCGATGCCCACGTCCGGCCACGCGCGGAACTCGGCTTCATCCAAAATCTCGCGGAAAATGCGCAGCGTCAAATCTTTGAAGGAGTATTGCTCCATGTCGAAATTGACGAAAGCGCGTGAAGCCTGAGCCGCGCGGAGAATCGGTCGCAGACGCTCGCGAACCAGGCGGCTGGTGCCTTCGGGATCGACGGGGTCGAATTGGCTATAGAGCGCGGAAAGCTTGACGGATACGTTCACCCTGGGCAACGGGCCCGCCGGGCTTTCGTCAATCAGCGGCACCTTGGGCCAGTCATTTACTTGCTTGGAGAGCCCGTCGATGAGCGAGAGATATTCTTGCTGACAGCGCAGCGCCTCCATTTCGCTAATCGTCGCCTCGCCGAGCAGATCTACCGTAAACGCGAGCGAGCGTCGGCGTTGTGCGGCAACCACATCGAGCGTTTCAGCAAGATTCGAACCGGCGATGAATCGGCGGGCCAGACGCTGGGCATTCCAAGCTGCGGCGCCGGCCAGCAGCTTGCCGCCCAGGCCTTTCTGGGGCATATAGGGTAGGGCTCCTCGCATCCAGCGCGGGCAGATGCTCCTCTGCTTGTTGAAAGTATTCGTGGAGGTGCCGCGTGATTTCGGTGGAGCGATTCAAGAGTGGCAGCACGTCAATAAAACGAAAAAGCTGGACTTTGATCGCCGTTTCCCGCATGGTCCAGTCCATCAGGCGATCGTCCCACCAGGCTGGACTCAAAGGAAAGGGGCCGCGGCGATTGATGCGGCCGAAAATCGTCCGGCCTATGGCCTGAGTGTCGGCTTCCACCGTTGCGTTCGCTGCCGCGCTTGACATGAAGTTTCATCCCGTCGGCCGGAAGCCAAACCGAGTATCTCTAAACACCTCCTTGCTTAGGGAGGCAGGCTTCCCTTAATATTTGTCCGAACTCCTCATTGGCCTGGAACGTTTATGCAAATCAGCTCGATCGGCAAGTTTCAAGTGGTTTCCACCCTGGGCAGCGGCGCTCAAAGCATAATCCTGCATATTCGTAGGCGAGCGGATGGCAAATCGTATGCGCTCAAAGTAGTGCCTCTTACTGGCCCCGAAGATCACAAGTTTCAAGAGCAGGCCGAGCACGAGCTGCGCATTGCGCAAATGCTCGATCATCCCAACTTGATAAAAGTCTATTCACTGGAAACGGTCCGGGACTGGCTCTTTCGACCGCGCAAACTCCATTTGCTCATAGAGTACGTCAACGGCAAGACCCTGGACACGGTGGGGCGCATTCCGACGCCGTTGCTCATCTCGATTTTCGTAAAGATTGCCGAAGGGCTGGTGCACATGCACCGCCGCAACATTTACCACGCCGACCTCAAGCCCGGCAACATCATGCTGAGCAAATCGGGAGACGTCAAAGTCATCGATTTTGGTTTGGCCTGGCTGCGCGGCGAAGCCAAGGGCCGGATTCAGGGAACGCCTGAATATATGGCGCCTGAGCAGGTAAAACATCGCACGGTGAATGAAAAGACCGATATCTACAACTTTGGCGCCACTATGTATCGCCTGGCGACCTTGCGGCTGCCGCCGAACAACGCGGCTGCCGGCGATCTCGCGCTCGATTCCAAGACGCATTCCCAGATGCTGATCCCCGTGCAGCAATGCAACAAAGAAGCGCCCGAGGAATTAGCCAACCTGATCCACCAATGCCTGGCCTTCAATCCCGCGAAACGCCCCGAGCGGGTGAGTGAAATCCACGGAGTGCTGGACCACCTGGAAGAAAAAGTCGGCAGCCCGACGCCCGATCTGGTGGAAGAGTTGGACTGGTAATCGTTAGCCCGACGCGATTCTTATTAGATCGACGAGATTCCCGTTAGCACGACGCGCCAGCGTGAGGGCCTTCACGTTACGGTCCGCATGCCATTCAAACGCAAGCCTTCTCAATCAAAATCAACGCGAATGCACGCGTGAAGACTCGTCGGGCTGACGCCTCGACGCTCGCCATTGGTTTAATTTATTATCGCCTTGCGCCCTACGCCCCGACCTGCCGCCGCCGCGGCACAATATCCCAAACCAACCCTACCAGGGCGAAGCAACGCAACGAAAGGTAAGTCACGTCCAACTCCCACCAGCGGTGGAAACCGTGGGCCGCACTGCGCGGATCGGCGTGGTGGTTGTTGTGCCAGCCGTCGCCGTTGGTTGCCAGAGCGAATAGCCAATTGTTGCGGCTATTCTCGTCGGTTTCGTAATTGCGATAGCCCCACCGATGGGCCAGCGAATTCACTCCCCAGGTGACGTGCCACGAGAAAATGGTCCGAAAAACGACACCGTAAAGCAGAAGACTGGAACCAAATTGCACGCCGCCAAGCAAGTTTCCGGTTGTCGCCCAGCCGATCGCGAAGCCGACGAAATAGAACAAAACGGCATGAATCAGGTAGACCCAGATCCAAAGGCCGCCTCGCTCCAAGCGCAGATAGAAGGGATCGCGCAGCACGTCGCGAGCATAGCGATCGTAGGTCTCCAGCCTGCTCAAAGGCCGATTCCAGACGAACAACCAGCCCATGTGGCCCCAAAACCAGTTGACCATCGGGCTATGCGGATCTGACTCGCGGTCAGAGTGCTGATGATGAAGACGATGGACCATGACCCAACGGGCTGGCGAATCCTGCAAAGAACAAACGCCGAGGATCGCAAAGGTATGTTCGAGCCAGAGCTTGCAACGGTAACTGCGATGAGTCAAAAGTCGATGAAAACCAGCGCCGATGCCGAGCGAACAAAAAACGTAGTTACCGAGCGGGATAAGCAGGAGTCCCGTCCAGCTGAAGAGCCAGGGTACGAAGGCCAACGGCAGCAGCAGGTGAAACGCAACTACGGCAATTGAATACCCCCAAAGTGCAGAAGTCGGCCTCGTGCCGGCCGGCCTTGAAATCGACTTGAAGCCCGCTTCCTCCAGCTGAGAAGCGTGGATTTCTCTGTCCTCTTCCAAAGGAACAATACCTACTTCGCTTTCGCCGGCAGCGATACTCATCTGGTTTCTTTCTGTCGCAGACGTCAGGGTCGTCGAACGCAAAGTTGTCCGGACTAATCTATGGATTCAGGATTGCGGATGAGAAAGGCTTCCAATCTTAGCCGGTCGACACGTGCAAGCACGGCAAATTATGTCGCCCCATGGGAACTAATGAAGAAAATCGACCCAACCGCCGATCAGCCAAGCGAAGGACAACTTTCGTGGGCGAAATCTTGCTGGCGGCCGAAGGGGAGATTAGCGGACGGTGGAAGACTGCGGCGACGTGAAGCGATGTCTCGACCGAAACTGCCGAATCGGCCGCCTTGCCGCGTTCCAAACATCTTAGATTTGCTACCCCGAATGGGGTAGTATTGCACAGCCCAGGGTCGCGCAGCGTACCCTGCTGGGTTACGTGCCCGATTTGATTTTCCCCAAAGGGGAAATATAGAGGACCTTCCATGCCCCAATCGCTGGCCCAAATTTATCTTCACCTGGTGTTTTCAACGAAAGATCGCAAGCCCTTCCTTCACGACAAAACTGTACGCGAAGAACTACACAAGTATTTGGCAGGTACCTGCAACAATCTCAATTGTCCAACTTTGCAAATTGGCGAGGTCGCGGACCATGTTCACATCCTGTGTCGATTCGGCCGATCGATTTCGCTTCGCGACCTGCTCAGAGGATTGAAAATCGAGTCATCGAAATGGACCAAGACCAAAGGCGATGTCTTGGCGGATTTCTATTGGCAAAATGGTTACGGAGCTTTTTCGATAAGTCCATCACACGTGGAAGGGTTGATCGAGTACATCCGAGGGCAAGAAAAACACCATCAAACGGAAACGTTTCAGGAGGAGTTTCGCAGATTGCTGACAATTTACGGGATGGAGTGTGACGAACGATATGTTTGGGATTGAGTCTTATACTACCCCATTCGGGGTAAATGGAATGCTATCGTTAACCCAGGGTGCGCTGCGCGACCCTGGGCTTTGCAATACCACCCCGTTGGGGTGAAGAAGGAGTTTATAGTAGGTGACCCAGGGTGCGCTGCGCGACCCTGGGCTTTGCAATACCACCCCGTTGGGGTGAAGAAGGAATTGATAAGTTGTCGTCTCGGCGTTTGCCGACCAATATTGGGCTTTGCGATACAACCCCTTCGGGTGAAGGAGGAATTGATAGACTGTCGTCTCAGGGCGTGGGTACCCGTTCACGGTGGGATACACGTTGCAGCTGCTGATTGCTATCATGTAGCTTCATGAGCAAGCACGCACGGAAGTCGTGTCGAGAATGCGCTCGGCTGCAGCGCCTGGTGGAAGCACAGGCTGTCGAGATCAAGTCTTTGCGGGCCGAGTTGCTGGACCTGCGCGAGAAACTGGCGGCCGCCCTTAAAAACTCCTCGACCTCGTCGAAACCTCCTTCTTCGGACATCGCCAAGCCCCCTATGCCCCCGCCGGCGGATAGTTCCGGTCAGCGGAAGATTGGTGGCCAGCCCGGTCACCCCAAGCACGAACGCGAACCGTTTCCTGCCGAGCAGGTTACCCATTTCGAAGAGCATCTTCTTCAGGCCTGTCCGGGCTGTGGTGGTCATCTGCAACGCAATGGTTGGTTCGCCAAGACCGTGCAACAAATAGAAATCACCAAGCCACCCCTGACAGTCGAAGAACACACCAGTCCAGATTATTGGTGCGCCCATTGCCAACGAAATTTCAGGGCGGCGATGCCGGCTCACATTGAAAAGGGCGGTCTGGTGGGTCCGCAACTGACCGCCCTGATCGCCTACCTGAAAGGAGCTTGCCATGCCTCGTTTTCGACGATCCGGACTTTTCTTCGCGATGTCGTGGGAGTGACAATTTCCCGAGGCGAGTTGAGCAAGATTATCGGCAAGGTAAGCGCCACTCTGGAGAAACCCTACGAAGAACTGCTGGACTTGTTGCCGCAGGAAGCCGTCGTAAATGTGGACGAAACGGGGCATAAGGACAATGGCAAGGCTTGGTGGACCTGGTGTTTCCGTGCCGAGTTGTACACGCTGTATCGCATTGATGCGCACCGCAATGCCGAAGTGTTGATGGACACGCTGGGCCACGAGTTCGCCGGCGTCGTGGGTTGCGACTATTTTTCGGCGTATCGGCGTTATATGAAGGAATGCTCGGTCTGCCTGCAGTTCTGTCTGGCCCATCTGATCCGCGACGTGAAGTTTCTGATGACGCTGCCGGACCGACGCGATCAGCAGTATGGGAAGGCTTTGTGTCTGGCGTTAAAAGAGTTGTTTGCAGTATTTCATCAGCAGGCGGAGTTGCCGGCAGAGGTCTTTCAACCGTATCTGGAAATGGTTCGCGAACAGGTCATGCAAGTGGGGTTGGAAGCAGCGCCTCCGACGCAGCACGGCCAAAATATGGCCGAGCGTTTTCGGAAACACGGGGCGGCGTACTTTACCTTCATCACCACTCCGGGCGTGCAACCAACGAACAACCTGGCCGAACAGGCAATCCGCTTCGTGGTGATTGATCGTCACATAACGCAAGGGACACGCAGCGAAGGTGGACGGCGCTGGAGCGAGCGCATCTGGACCGTCATCGCCACCTGCGTCCAGCAAGGGAAGTCTGTATACGATTTCTTGTGTGCAGCGATCAACGCTTGGTTCGAGAACCAACCGGCGCCGTCGTTGGTTCCAGAGTGCTCGAGGAATTGACAAAGAAGACCAAGGAGGGTTTGGAATCCGGTCCAGTATCCCATGGGATGCAGGCAGATAGGGGACGCGTGCTGCAGTGGATGCAAGGTTGATGACAACCGGGAAGTCGCTGAAACACACTCTCACGAAATATGCCAAGTCAGTGTCACCCCGCCAAAACTACTCGCTCCTCAGGATGGCTACGTTCGTTCCAACGCTCGGGCGCGAACTGGGCCAAACCCTGCGCAGTGCGAAATATCGTATCTAACCGTGAACGGTTACGGGCGTGGCGACGAATATGGGGCTTGGCAAGACCACCCCGTTACCGTGCGAACAGCACGAATCTGTTCCCTGCCATCACACCAATTCCCGCATCGGCCGCCCTTGATCTTCCACGAGAAACTGCGGCCGGCCGCTGAGGTCTTTTAGGGTTGTGCCGTTAACGTCGATTCCGAGATTATGATATAGCGTGGCATACAACTCACCATACGTCACCGGCCGGGCCACAGCTTCGCCCGCGATCCGGTCGGTTGCCCCTATCACCTGGCCTGTCCGCATGCCGCCACCGGCCATTAGGGCACAGTTCACTTGAGGCCAATGGTCGCGGCCTACTTGGGCGCTGATCTTGGGTGTGCGTCCGAACTCGCCAAGAATCATTACGGTGCAATCCCTGTCCAGGCTGCGCTGATGGAGATCTTCGACCAGTGCACTGACGCAGCGATCGAAAATGGGGAAGTCTTCTTCCTCGCGTTTGAAAATCGAATTGTTGGATCCGCCGTGCCAATCCCACTTGCTGTAGTTCAGCGTAACCACACGCGCTCCGGCTTCGATCAAGCGCCGGGCCATCAGCATACTTTGCGGCACGCGCGGAGCGCCGTTGTCGTCGATAAACACTTTCGGGTTGCCGGTGCCGTAGCGTTCGATGACGGCCGGTGCTTCGCGGAAATGTCCAGCGCTTCCGCCAGCCGCGACGAGGTGAGGAGCCCCAATGCCTGCTCGTTGAACGCGTCCATGGCCGTTGCCGTGCCGGCAGCGTCGGTCTCGCGGCGGAATTGATCGAATCCATGCAGCAGCGACTTGCGGTCCGCAAGTCGGGACAAGGAAATGTCGCGAAGAACCATGTCCTTCCGGGTTGGTCCCATCGGGCGGAACGAAGCAAAGGAAGCTCCTAGGAAGCCGGGACCGGGCTCGTTGTAGGGGCCATGCGTGCACGGGTAACAAAGGCTTATGTAAGGCGGTGTGGCAGGATCGACGGGACCTTGAATCTTCGCAACCGCAGACCCAAACTGCGGCCAACCGCCTGCCGGCATGCGTTGTTTAGGATGGTGGCCATTGAAAACTTGGCATGCGTCATGATCGATCTGGTTGCCGACCAAGGATGCACGATGACCAGCTTGTCCATGATCCGAGCCAGGCGCGGAAACGCCTCGCAGATGCGAATGCCTGGAACGTTGGTCGCAGTCGGCCGCCAGGGACCCGCTATCTCTTTCGGAGCGTCGGGCTTGAGGTCAAACATGTCCTGGTGGGGCGGTCCACCGACTAAATAGACAGAATGACCGATTTCTGCGAAGATCGAATGCCGGCAGATGCCTCGGCCTTCAAGAGATCCGCCAAAGTCAGACCGCCAAGGGCAAGCGAGCCGATCTTGAGAAATGAGCGGCGCGATGGCCTTTTGTCCAGGGCAGTAGGATCGAATGGATGGCGCTGTCGGCGTTTGCATGGATCTCTCCAGGCGGGGTCGGAAAAAGGCAGGATCTTCGGTAGGGGCTCTCTGGGGCAGGGGTTGGCCTTAGCAAGTCTACCACGAGCGGGCCGGTTGGAGTATAGGATCTTGTGCGCTTTCGCAGCGTGTAAATGATGATGGCGAGCGTCGAGGCGTAAGCCGGACGAGTCGCCCATATGAAAAGACGCAATTGACGCTTTGGAACTCGTCGGGCTTACGCCTCGACGCTCGCCCGCCAGCGAAAGACTATCCGCCCCCATTGGTAATAGAAATAGCGATCGCGCTGGACCTGCGACCCTGGGCTTCGTTACAATCCGCCTGCTGGCGGAATGCCCTACGGAAAGGGCAGCAAAGTATTTCTTCGCTAATCCTGCCGAGAGCGGAAGTGCAATTCCATGAAGGACTACTGGATCTCCGAGCGGATGGGAACCATCGAGATCTCGGGCATCCGTAAGATCTTTGCTCTGGGAAAGACGCTGAAGAACGCGGTCGACCTCAGCATAGGCCAACCCGATTTCGACGTGCCGGAACCCATCAAGCAGGCGGCCATCGACGCCATCAAGGCCGGCGAGAATGGCTACACTCCCAGTCCGGGCATTCCCAAACTTGCGCGACGGATTCTCAGCGGATCTCCGTGCCCAATATGCTCACGAAGACCGCGATGTGCTCATCACCAGCGGCACCAGCGGTGCGCTCTTTCTGGCACTAAGCGCGACCGTCAATCCCGGCGATGAGGTCATCCTGTTCGATCCCTATTTCGTCAGTTACAAGCACCTGACGCGCTTTGTCGGCGGGATTCCGGTGCTCGTGGACACCTATCCGCATTTCAGGATTGACATTAATAGTGTCAAAGCGGCGATTACCCCGCGAACCAAGGCGATTCTGCTCAATAGCCCGAGCAACCCGACCGGCACCGTTTACAGCAAAGCGGAAGTGGCCGCGGTGGCCCAGCTGGCCTTTGAGCGCGGGATCCTGCTCCTTAGCGACGAGATTTATCGGCAATTCTGTTACGAGGAGCCATTCCACAGTGCTGCGGAGTTCAATCCGGAGGCGCTCATAATCGACGGGTTCAGCAAAGCCTACGGCATGACGGGCTGGCGGCTAGGTTACGCGCATGGCCCCAAGGCCCTGCTCGAACAGATGACTAAGCTGCACCAAATCACTTACGTGTGCGCCCCCAGTATGGTCCAGCACTCCGGCGTGGCGGCTTTTGACGTCGATACGGGACCTTCCGTAAGAACCTTCGTGCGCAGGCGGAACCGCATCCTCGAAGCCTTGAGCGGTGCTTATGAAATCGAAAAACCGGGCGGAGCCTTCTACGTTTTTCCCAAAGCACCGTGGGGCACCGCCACCCAATTTGTGGAAGCGGCCATCGCAAAAAATCTGCTGATCGTACCTGGTTCGGCTTTTAGCAGCCGCGATACCCACTTTCGGCTCAGCTATGCGGTTCACGATGACGTTCTCGACCGCGGCTTGGAGATTTTGCGGAGCCTAGCGAAACAGGGAAAATGAGTGAAAACAGGGCAGGCGGCATCAACCTTGCCGGCAATTTGCATTGACTGGTCTAGGCGGTCAGTCAGAATAACAGAGGATCTTCAGAGAGAGGCGGTCGGATCTATATTCCAGCCGACCAAATTGGGAAAGGATCTTTTCATTATGACCCAGTCCAAATATCTGGCCGCGATCATCGGATTAGCGGTGGCATTGCTACTCCTGAGCGGACCGGCGGCGTGCTGCCGATAATGGCCCCCAAAGCTACGTCGTTTTGGTCGGCGTCAGCGACTACGGGGATAAACAGATCAAGCCGCGGCCCATGGCCGACAACGACGCCAAGGCCCTTTACGATCTGTTCACGAACAAAGGCTATTTGGCGCGGAGACGGATCACGTTCGCCTGCTGCTGAGCAAGCCGGACGAGAAACGCAAAAGCCAGCCGGCTACCTCGGCAAATATTCTGAAGGCCATCCGCTGGCTCGCGGAAAACAGCAAAAAGGACGATCTGGCTATCTTTGCCTTCGTAGGGGAAGGCGCCCCGCTGGGCGATAAGGCCGGCAGCCTATGCTATTTGGGCATCGATTCGAAGTTGGCAGAGCGGCCCAAAACGGCGGTTAGCTCCGCCGACATTTCGGAAGCTTTCGACAAGATGAAAAGCCGGCATTTTTCTGCGCTTTCGTCGACGTCAACTTCCATGGGTACAAGAAGGAGCCGGTCAAAATCGCCGATCCGACTCTTACGGCGGAAGCCTATCGCGAATTCATGGGCCCTGTCGATAAGGATGAAGAGAGCTCAGCGTTGCCTGGCCGGGCGGTTTACCTGGCGAACAGCGGTCTGGCAGCTTCCCCTGACACCGAGAAGGACGGCATCTTCACCTACGCACTGCTCGAAGCTCTTCGGGGCAAGGCCGACAAGGACGGCTACGAACCGGACGGCGTCATCACCACGGACGAACTGGGTAGCTATCTCGAAAAGGAAATGCCGCTTCTGGCACGAAAATACGGCAAAACCCCGGCCGAAAAGAGACAGTTCGCTCCGGTATTCGAGAGTTCTTCCACGCATTTCGTCATCACCCGCAATCCGGAAGTAGAGCCCCTGGTTCGCAAGCGAATCAACGCCCTTTCGAGCTTGGCTGAAGAGAAAAAGGTTACGGCAGAGGAAGCCACCGAGGGCAAAGCACTGCTCGAGCGCATGCCCAAGCTCAAAATGCATCAGGATTTGCGCAAGGAATATCAGAAGCTGGTCGACGGCGCCGTCACGCCGGATGAATTCACCAAGAACCGGGACAAACTAGTTGCCGGCATGAAGATGACCCACGAGAAGGCCCGCGAATATGCGGCCAAGGTCATTCAAGCTAGCCAGCACATTCACGATTCCTACGTGAAAGCGACCAATCAGGGCGAACTGATCGCCTGGGCCATTCGGGGTCTTTACAAGGATATCGAAGAGAAGATTCCGGCCGACATCAGGGAAAAACTCGACAAGGTCAAGAGCCTGAAGGAAAGCCAACTCACGGAGATTCTCACAGACGTTCGCGAGCGCCTGGGTTCCCGAGAGGATCTCGACAAGCACAAAGATATCGACATTTCGCTCAAGCGGATGACGTCTCATCTCGATCCGCATACGACTTATATCGATCCCGAGACGATCGAGCGGTTCAAAACGGAGACCACCGGCAATTTCACGGGTATTGGAATCACCATCAACGCCACCAATACCAAAGGCTACTTGCAGGTGATTTCGCCCATTAAGGGCAGCCCAGCTTACAAAGCCGGCATCAAGGCCAACGATCTCATCACGGATATCATTCGCGAAGTCGACAGTGAAGGCCATGCTTTGCCGAAGCCTGAAGTCACCTCGACCAAGGGCATGTCCACTTCCGATGCCGCCAAGCTCATCACCGGCAAACCGGGCACCAAGGTGAAGGTTCGGGTCGAGCGCGAGGGACACACCGGGCCGCTGGAATTCGAAGTGAAAAGGGATGTGGTGGATGTAGAAACCGTTGCCGGGGCCCGGCGCAACGCCAAGGACGATTGGGATTTCTACATCGATCCTAAAGATAAAATCGCCTATATCCGCATTGCCTCTTTCGCACGGCACACCGCACGCGATGTGGCGGCGGCCATGAAGAAGCTCAGCGAAACCGGTATCCATGGACTGATTCTCGACGTTCGCGAGAACCCAGGCGGCCTCCTGACCAGCGCCGTCGACATCTCCGATATGTTCGTCGACGACGGTCTGATCGTTACCATCCGTCCGCGCGAAGGGCGCGAGGCGTCCTACACGGGCGAACACGAAGGCAGCTACCTTGGCTTCCCCATGGTCTGCCTCGTCGATTCGAACAGTGCGTCGGGCAGCGAGATCGTGGCCGCTTGTCTTCAGGATCACAAACGCGCCGTCATCATGGGAGAGGCGCAGTTATGGCAAGGGAAGCGTTCAAACCATCATGCCGTTCGAGGGCGGCGAGATGAAGGTAACCACGGCTTCCTTCTGGCGCCCCAATGGCAAGAACCTGAACAAACTGAGCACCAAGGGCCAGGAAACCGACGAGTGGGGAGTCACCCCCAATAAAGGCTTCATCATGAAGCTAAGCTATCGCGAACGCCGGAACCTGTACGAACACTTCCACGATAGCGAGATCATTCCGCGGCACGACGCGCCGGCGGCGGAGAAAGCCAAAGAAAAGGAAACCGAAGAGTTCAAGGATCGGCAACTTGGCATGGCGATCGACTATTTGAAAAACCAAATTGCCAAGACCAAGAGCCTGATGCCCAAGGCAGCGACTGTACAGAAGGATTAGCTGCGCCCCACCAGTTTTCCTCTGCGCCACAAACCGTAGAAGCAAACTAAGCCCACGAGGAGTTCCTCGTGGGCTTTATTCTTTTTTGCGCCGCGTTTGCCCGCTGCCCGGAAGTTGCGCATGATTGCTTGAGGAAAAATACTCGTTTTCGCAAACAAATCTTCTCTCAGGTCGGCTTCCGTCAGTACAAAGGAAATTCTTCCATGCGTCGCATCAGCCTGGGCTCCTTTCTCCTGTTCGCCGCCGTTGGCTTGGCTGTTGGTTGCGCATCGACAACGACGGCGCGATTCAACATCTTCAACCGCAACAAGCCCACGAGTGAGAACTGCGTCGATGTCGGCGCCGGTCCCATCTGCGAGGGGCCGGTAATGGGAGGCGGGGAGCACATGCCCGCGGACTCCGGTTTCATGTTGCCGGGCGATTCGACCGTGTTGCCTGGCCCCATGTCGCCCGGTGCGATTTCTACACCGCCGGGAACCATCTTCCCGGGCAACGGTGCGCCACCCGCCAACACCTTCATGCCTCCGGCCGGCCAGACGCTACCTGCTCAACCGCAGCGTCTGAAGCCCATAACCAATGGCCAATGACCCTGATCGGCGGCTTAAGCCGGGAGAAAATATTCAAGCGACCGCATGATGGCAAACGAACGAGCCGGGGACGTAGTGTCCTCGGCTTGTTGCCTTTTTCGGTAGGCGGTTATTCTGTCGCGACGCAGAGCGTCCCTCCAGTCTAATCGCTCCCCCTCTTTTGCATTGAGTCCGGCCCATCTAGGAGTAATATCGATTCACTCCGTTTTTCGTGGTGATGACTTTCGCGATGGGTGTCGTTCACTTTCCCGGGCAGGCTTCCGCCGATGAGCGACGCGACCACTAAAAGAATCGTGGTTCTCTTGACGACCCACCCGGAGGCGTTCGTCAAAACTGCCGCTGCGCGCTTATTGGCCGAGTTGTCACTTAAAGACAAAGCGGTCGCGGCGGGGTTGCTGAAAGTCGTCGAGGATGCCGACCCTTCTGTCCGACTGGAGGCTATCCGGGCGCTGGGGAAGCTGGGGATCGAATCGGCTCTGCCCCGGCTTGTCGAGTTCATCAAGCAGGGTGGCGCCGAATCGGAGGCTGCCGCGGACGCCGCGGCTCAGTTGGGCGCCCGCGCGGTCAAGAGCTTGCAGGAGTTGATGCACCGCGTAGCCCCGGGGTTGCGTCGCCGGATTGCCGGGGCGCTGGCGGCCAGCGGTGGTTCTGCGGCCCACTCCGCTGCGGTTCATGCGTTGCTCGATACCGATCCGGGCGTCGTCGACGCCGCAGCCAGGTCGCTGCTGAGCAAGATACCCACCTTTCAGTCGGCGGAGAAACGGACGGTAGGCGAGCTAGTCCTCAACGCGCTGGCGCCTGCGCAAGGGTAAGAGTTTGCCGGCGCTCTCCGAAGCGGCCCTCCTCCGCGTGCTTGCTGGCTTGCAAGACGCTCGGAGTGAAAAGATCTTTTGGTCTCGTCTCGACGTTTCTTATTCGGAATCGGTTCGTGCTGCTGCCTTGCAGGCGCTTGGTGGCCTTCCGCTGTCGGTCAAAAAAGATCAGCTCCATGCACTGCTTGCCTGCGCTGCGGATCCCAGCTTCCGCATCGCGGCGCCTGCGCTCATGCTGCTCAAGCCTGTCGAGCCCACGCAACAATCATTGGCCTCCTGGCTTTCCTTGTTCGAATCCCCCGACCCGTCCGTGCGGCGATTCGTTCTGGAAAAGGTAGGGAAGCACGAAGTCCCGGCCGTACTCGAAGCATTGCGCAAACAGCTTCGCCACCCCGATCGTCAGCTTCGTGAAATGGCGCTCACTCGGTTGGGGGAAAGCACGCCAGGGCAAGCCCTGCTGGTTCAAGAGCTGCTCGAGGCCGACTTGGCGGAAGAGGCTTGGAATTTAGCCGCGCCGTCGCGCCGTTCCTGCGCAGCTGATGCAGCCACGCAGAAGCGGTTATTAACTGAAGCCGGCAGCACGGCTTGAAGCGGGCGATCGTCGCGCAGATGCCCTGCTCTTCGTTCTCAGGGAGTCGGATGCCAAATGGCTTCGCGACGAATTGGAAACAAAAGCAGTCGGGTTGCGCAAAAAAAAGGATTACCCGCGCACCCTGGTTTATCTGAGGCTTCTGACTCGCGATCCTGCGTGTGGCGAAGCGATTCGGTTCGAGATGGCCGCTTGTGCGCTCAAACTCTCCGAGAAAGACCTGGCGGCCGACCGACGCGCCGCCGATTCCTCTCTTCAGCAGTTCGCACGGCTGGCCCATAACCACCAGCAACCGCCGATCGATCTCTTGCGGTCCGCGAAATGGCTGACGCCGGAAGAGTATTTCTACCTTGGATTCCATTTCGCGGAATCGAGCGATCGCCAGGAACGGGAGCTAGGCAGCGCCCTGCTCGAACTCGTGCAAGAACGCTGTCCCAAAACTAAGCTGGCCAAGGATGCCAAGAACAAACAGCGGGCGGCGGGGATGTGAGAACGCTCAACTGCCGTTATCGCTGACTGGCCCACAAATCCTTGATTAGCCGCGACGCGAAGCGTGTGGCGAACGCTCCGCTTCGCGTCGCGGCTAACCCGACAGCCCCGAACGCTCACAAGAAAGGCTACTTCCCCTTCACCAATTCCTTAAACGCATTGCACAACAATGGCGCCGTCTCGGGCCCAGGCTGTTGCCTTCGCCATACTGGGCTTTCTTGCGTCCGTAACAAAACGGCGATTTTTCATCCCATTGGCGTTTGGGAATGATGTAACCCACCTCATCATTGGCCAGGCCGACAATCATGTGATAGGGACTTGAGAACTGCTTGTAAATGCCCGGCTCGATCGGCGCCTTGGGAAAATCAGCTCCCGGATCGACGGGATCCTGAACCTTGTCGAGAACCAATTCGGGGTAGATTTCGCCTGGAATCAGGGCGACTTCAAGTTGGCCCAGATGCAGCCAGCCAACTTCGGTTCGAAGGGCGATGCGTTTGGGAGCCTTGCCTGCAGTCAATGGCTCAGCTTTGCGCCAGTCGTCATTCCACACGAAGGCATCACGCACCAACAGGCCCAACTGTCGGGCCACCAGAAACTGCGGGTTATCCAATGGCAGGAAAACATCCGTATGCCGAGCCGCCAAGGGAGTCAGAGCCACGGCCTTGCTTTTGGCCAAAGCCGTTTCGGCAAGCTTGGCGATTTCCTTCCCGTATTGGACCGTTTTTTCGACGGAACCGCCGGGCAATTCCTTGCCGTTGTCGTCCTTGATCGAGAGATTGAGCGACGTCATGAGCCCGCCCACGGTCCCGGTGAAATAGATGACGGGGCAACGATATTTATCGGCAAGGGTCCGGACCGTATAAGCGACAAAGTCCGCGCTCAGGCGCGTATTTTTGTCCGCCAGCGTTTCCGGGTGGCAGTTCCATTGAACGAGCAAGCCCAATGGTTCTTGCTTGGACGATTCTGAAAAACGTATGGCAACGAGTTCGTCATGCTTGACATAGGGTTCCCGGCTGTCGTGAAGTAGATTGCCGTTCCGAGCTGTTCCGATTTGAGCAGATGCCGGCTTTAAGTTTTTCTTGGCTTCTTGAACGGCTTCCACGATTTTGTTTTCGACTAGCTTGATGTAGTCGCGATCGACACCCGACTTGAAGGGACTCGGCCCCAAAGTCCGATGGTGTCGGGGCCTTCATGATCGTGCGTGCAAGAAACCAGAACGTAGGTGAAATCTGGCAACCGCTTTCGCACTGAGAGCGTGGTGCCATAAGAAAGCCCTACTAAGTCGAGCGAAACCATGGCGATCGTCGACTTGCCATCGTCGAAAACAATCGCTCGCGCTTTCAGCGGGTCGAGCACGCCCGTGGCGATTCGATTCTCCCCGAAACCGGCCATAAAAACCGGCTTGGTTTTGGTGATTGCGGGCGTGATATCGACTTCGCCAAAACCGACGCGAAGATTGCCCTGATCCTCTTTCGGGCCGGCGGTGGCTATCGGCAACCAGAACAACCCGACGCAAATGAGGGACCAAATCTTAGCGGATAACATGGGGGATTCCGTTCGCATGAAAGAGTTATAAACCGACGCGAACCGCACATTCGCGCATGTAGCGCAGGCTCTCGCGTGCGATAGTTTCAGGGTCGGGGGAATAGTCGAAGACTTCAACTGATACCCATCCGGAATAGTCGATTTCCTTCAGCGCCTGAAATATGGGCACGAAATCGACAGCGCCAAACCCAGGCCCCCGCTTGTTCGGGTCGTTGGCGTGAAAATGCGCCAAGCGGCCGGCGTGCCGATGAATCAGCTCAGGGATCGGCATCGATTCGCTGGACAGCGCCCTCACATCGAGGTGCAGCCAACCCGCCGGACTGGCCAGCTGTTCTAAAAGGGCTGCTCCTTCTGCGCAGGTCGTCACGAAGTCGGCATCGGGCGGCGCCAGAGGCTCCAGGCAAAACCTCACGCTGGCGTCTTCGATCGCAGCTCGCGCTCGCCGCAATGTGTCCAGGGCGAACTCGGTGGCTTGGAGGTTAGTACATCCGGCTGGCACGCGGCGCTGCGCCGGGGAGCCGAAAACCAGGATATCGCCACCCAGATCGCGGCAACAGCGAGCAAGTTCTACGAGGTAGGCGGCCGTTCTTGCTCGCACTGCGCTGTCGGCGGCAGTCAATTGCAAGCCTTGCGTCTTCGCCAGCAACCAGTGCAAGCCAATAATCGACAGTCCGTTGTCCTCGGCTTGCTTGCGCAAAGTCGTGCGTTGCTCGGCCGTCACGTCGGTGATAAGCGGCCCCAAGGTAAACGGAGCAAGTTCGAGCCCCTGATAGCCTAGATCGGCGACCAACTTGCAGACGCGCGCGTGTTGCCAGCCTTCGAAGGTCTCGTTGCAGATGGCAAAACGCGTCATGATCGTGCTCGCGACAGGGGGCGAACTGCGGGAAGCAGACGTGGCAAGCTTCAAGGGAAATGCTCGAACCGGCCTTTACGTTCGTTATCAAGGAACTTCGATGCGCTGAGTGCCGCGAGCCCCGCCCACCGTCAATACCAGAGTTTTGTCGGCAGGAACCTTGGAAGCCGCTTTGTAGAACTCGTCCGGTTCGGAGACAATTTGGCCATTCACCTCATAGATGATATCTCCAACGGAAAGGCGGGCCTCCTCAGCATGGCTGCCAGACTGTACCTCGCTCACCCCAACGCCGCGCGGGGAAAGGATGGGTGGTTGTTGGACCTTCCTGCGCGTTCGATCTCGACCGCACTTTGGTAGTCGACGCGAATGCCGCGTACCGGTTTCGGGCGATTGCTTGCCAGTATTCCAGGGATGAATGTCTTGGTTAGTTTTACCGTCACAATGGCCGGATGGCGATCGCGAAGCTCGAACCGGGCTTCCGATCCGGCGGGCAGGGAGCTCACCGCCAAGACCAGATCGTCGAAGTCGCGAATGGGGGCCCCATTCACGGCCACAATGCAATCGCGCGAGTTCAGGCCGGCAAGTTGGGCTGGGCTGCCGGAGGTCACGCTGCCCACAAGAGCCGCCTTCGCCAGACCTAGCGTCGTAATCGGGGGTGATGCCGAGGAAGCCGTGTTGGAACTCCTTTCCTACAAGCAGTTGCTCGATGATTCTCTTGGCACCCTTATCGATGGGCATCGCGAACCCGCCAACACCTTCCATGCCGCTTAGCCCGGCCCGCGCCGAAAGCATCCCAATCACTTCACCTTTGAGATTGACCAGGGCGCCTCCGCTCGACCCGGGAAGAATTTGTGCATCCGTTTGGATAAAAGTGCTCACCGTGAAAGTTGCTGTCAGTCCCTCATCCTTTTGAACCTGGGAAAGCGGCGTGCCGGCAGCTTCATTGGCATTCGCGGCCGCTCGGCGCTGGATATTGCTGACGATTCCCCACGAAGCGCTGGGGCTGCCGTCTCGGAACCCGGAAGCGTACGGATTGGCAATGGCCACGACGAACTGCCCCTTCTTCGCGTCGCCCCCATTGCCGAACTTGACTGGCTTCAACGGCTTGATGGACTTGTCGAGCAGACTCAGCACCGCCAAGTCTCGCTGGGGATCAGCGGCATGAATGTCTGCGTAGCTGCCCTTGTCGCCGGGCAAGCGAACGTAGATTTTGGTCGCATCGTGGATGACGTGGTAATTCGTCAGTATTAGTAGCTTTTCGCCGTCGATCACCAGGCCGCTGCCGTACGCCTCGGGAATATAACCCGAAAAAGACAGATCGTAGCGGTGCGCGCCACGTTATCGGTAAAATCCCGGTTTCCTCGGCGGCCTCGAAACCATTGATTGTTCAGCGCCGGCATCGGCTTGCCCGACGGATCGAAAGCTCCGAGCTTTCCGGGCTGATCGGCGGGAGGGAAATCGCTCCACTGGTTCTTGTAGACGTTGCTGCGACTCACCAAAATGCACGCCACAGATGGTTCAGTCTGCTTGATGACGTCCTGGAGCGACTCTTCGAGCGCCATCAAGAGTTTTTTCCCCGTCTTTTCTTGCGCCGCCGCTGAATTACAGGGAATCAGCAATCCTATTGCCAGGCAACCCATGACAAAACCGAAAGGTAGGCGCATGAAGGTGGCCTCTAGAGTGCGTGATTTTTCTAGTCTACGAGCTATTCAATTTTTACCCGCCGCAACGCCACGTTGCCAGTCGCAAAACGCATCGGCTTCTGGGAATTGAGCAAAACTAGCCGGGCGAGCTTCGAGGCATCAGCCCGATGAGTCGTCACGACTTCCGATGCGAGACGCCCACGAGCGCGACGATAGCGCCTGCGCGATCAACGTCACGTCCCGGGGCCGGACTCGTCGGGCTAACGCCTCGACGCTCGCCTGGGCGCACAAAACCCGCCGATGAAACATCGGCGGGTCGCTTTAGTATTGCTACTCCGCGGCTGCCGCGTGCTTTCGCCCTTCTTTCTTGGGCACGGCTCGGCTTTGGCCGGCGCTACGTGAGGCGGCGCATCGCCGTTGAGTTCGTGGGCTGCAGGTTTTGGCGTGAGCAGCCCTCGTTTTTCCAGCACCTTCTTGCTGATCTCTTCCACCAAGGTCCGGTTCTCGCGCAGGTATTGTTTGGCGTTCTCGCGTCCTTGCCCCAGCCGGATTTCGCCGTAGCTGATCCAGGCGCCGCTTTTCTCGATCAGCTTGTCTTCGATTGCCAGGTCGAGCAAATCGCCTTCTCGGCTGATGCCGTGATCGTGCATCAAATCCAGTTCGGCAAGCCGGAAGGGGGGAGCGATCTTGTTCTTTACCACCCGGACCTTCACGCGGGTACCAATGGTTTCTTCGCCGTCCTTGACCGCGGTGATCTTGCGGACGTCGAGCCGCACCGATGCGTAGAACTTGAGGGCGAGTCCGCCCGCCGTCGTTTCGGGATTGCCGAACATGACGCCGATCTTCTGGCGGATCTGATTGATGAAGATGATGCAGGTTTTCGTCTTCGAGATAGTCGGATTGAGGATGCGTAACGCCTGACTCATGAGCCGGGCCTGCAGGCCCATTTGCGGGTCGCCGATTTCACCCTCGACTTCCGCCCGAGGCACCAAAGCGGCTACGGAGTCGATGACGATGATGTCCACCGCGTTGGATTTGATGAGCATTTCGGCGATCTTGAGCGCTTCCTCGGCCGAGGATGGCTGACTGACCAGCAGGCTTTCGAGATCGACGCCCACGCGTCGCGCCCAGGTGGGATCGAGCGCGTGTTCGGCATCGATGTAAGCCGCCACGCCGCCTTGCCCCTGAGCGCTGGCGACCGCATGCAGCGCGATGGTCGTTTTGCCGCTCGCTTCCGGCCCAAAGATTTCGATGATGCGCCCGCGTGGCAGTCCGCGGCCGCCGAGGGCGATGTCGAGACTCAAAGCGCCCGTTGAGATGCCGGGCACATCGGGGGCCCGGCAGCGCCGAGTTGCATAATGGCGCCTTTGCCGAACTGCTTTTCAATCTGGGATAGGCCCGCCTTTCAGTTCACGATCGTGGGCAGATTCCGCCATGACGATTCTCCCTCAGGCTAATGCACTCGTTAATCTCCAATACTGTACGCTTGTTTATTACACGTTCGTGATGAAAATGCAAGATTGAAGCTGAAAAAAAGTACGATTTGGATCATAACTCTATTAGCCAACAGTCTTTTCGCTGCGCAAACAACGCCCGATTTGTCGAACTGCCTGCCGCAGCCGATGCTCATTTTCGACCAAAGCCAGGCGCAAAAAACCTTCCCCGCATTCACCAAAGCCACGGCCGGGGCTGACCGCAACTTCGGCTTCCTCGAGCAGCTTCATAGAGAAATCGATTGAGCCAAGCTTGTCGCGCCATTCCTTGGGGTATTGAGCCCAGACGAACATGGTCGCCTTAGGTTTGGCCACTGTCCAACCGATCCGTTCGAGGCCGTCTACGAGCACGTCGCGTCGCTGTTGGTAAATGGCGCACTGCTTCAAAACTTGCTCGTCGCCCGAGCGCAGTGCGAGGATGGCTGCGATTTGCACCGCCTGAAAGAGGCCGTAATCGTAATAGCCTTTGATGGTGGCGAGCGCCCGCACCATGGCGGGATTGCCGGCACAAAAGCCGATCCGCCAGCCGGCCATGTTGTAGCCTTTGCTCATGGTGGTGGTTTCGACGCCGACCTCCTTGGCGCCGGGCACGCTCAAGAAGCTCGGGCGCGGTAATCGTCGAAGCAGACGTCGCCGTAGGCAAAGTCGTTGATGACCATGAGCCCGAAGCGCCGGGCCAGTTTTACCACGTCGACGTAGAATTCGCGCTCCACGACCGTGGTCGTCGGATTGTGCGGGTAGTTGAGGATGAGGACTTTGGGCCGGGGATAGAGCTGCTCGGCCATTAGCGATACGTTGGACAGAAAACGATCGGGAACGGTGCAATCGAGGCTGATGACGTTGCCTGAGGCCAGGCGCGACAGCGTACACGTGAATCGGGAAGGACGGCGCCGGAACGATGGCCGTATCGCCTGGGCCAATGAGCGCCAGACACATGTGGCTGAAGACTTCTTTCGATCCCAAGCCGGCCAACACTTCCGTGTCGGGGTCGAGGCTGACGCCATGAATCCGGGAATAGCGGAGTGCAAACTCGCGCCGCAAATTGAACAAGCCGTTGCTTATCGAATAGCGATGATTGCGTTCGTCGCGTACCGCTTCACAAAGCTTGTCGATGACCGAGTCATCGGGGACATCGGTGGGATTGCCCATGCCCAGATCGATGATGTCTAGTCCGGCGCGGCGCTTGCGATATTTGAGATCGTTGATTTTGCCAAAAAGATAGGGCGGCAATCGCTTGACACGCTCGGCCACAGCGATTTCGAATGGCGTCCGGATTGATGTTCGGTTCGTTTTGCATGGCGGACCAGGAGTCAGGAGTCAGGAGTCAGGAGCCGACGCTCAGACCGGCGCGGGCTGTTGTGCACGGGTCTTCAGACCCCGCACCGCGGCTGCTTCACACTTGATCGGTTAAGAACACAACTTCGTGGCCCGTTTGTGGTCTCCCGACCACCTCCGCGGGCGCTGGTTCAAGTTTGGCCGAAGGCAAATGCGCGGAGCGTCGAATTACTAGCTTTCACTTGGGCAAACTGGCTATCCACGATCGTACCAGCGCGACCCCCTGTTCATCTACCAGACGGCGGCCCAACTCCGGCATCATGACCCCCGGTTCTCGCGATTCGATACGGTGCACCAGGATCGATTCATCGGGACGGCCGGGCACGATTCCAAAGGACCTGCCGCCGGAGCCGCGGCCCGCTGCAACCGGCGGCTTCCAGAAGCCGCGCTGAAAAAGATCCTGTTGTGAAGCAGTCAAATCCAAACCCGAGGTGCGGGCCGGCCCATCGGGATTGTGACAATGGGCGCAGTTGCTTTCCAGCCAAGCTCGGGCTCGGGCCTCCAGATTGCCGGTGTGCGGATCGTTCCACACGGCCAAACGAGGCGCCTTGTCCGGAGCAGGAGCGCCTTGCAGCAACCCATGTTGGGCCCAGAACGTCAATTGATTCATGGGCCTTTGCGGGTAATCGTAAGAACGATTGAGATTGCGAGCCGTCGGCCCGATCGGCGCATAATTTTGCGATTTTCATGGCAGCCAAGGCACTGATTCGTGTTGGGAACCAGGTACTTTACCTGTTGCTGGTGGCCCGAGGCATCGATCCAGTGGATTTCCTGGTCGGCGCCGACGATGCGCAGCGTCGCTTCGGTTTGCTCGTCGTTCCAAACATAAGGAAGTCCCTTCCAGCCTTCGGGTTCATTCAGCAGCAAACGCGTTTCGACCAGGCGCCGGCCTTTCGACGGATCGCGCTCATCGATTGGGTAGGCAAACGTCTTCACCAAAACGGCGCCTACAGGAAACTCGAGCGGGGCCGGATCGCGATAGTGAGCGCTCGTTCCCGGGGGTAGCCGGACGAAACGGAGTTTGTGTGCAAAATCCGAAAACAACGGCGTGTTGACGTCGTAAGGAATCACGCCGTCAACCGGTTCCTGACTTGAGCCATTGCCCTTGAAGAGGCCGTAACTTGACAGCTTTTCCGGCGGCTCGTCAGTCGTGTTGGTGTTGGCAATACGGGGCGTTTTGGCGCCGCAACCGATCGCGCAGGTCACGAGAGCGGCGGCCCAGTGTAGAACGAACAATCGTCCAGCCAAACGCAAGGAATCAGGGCCCCGCTCAACAAATCGATACACGCCCAACATCACTGAACCCCAGGCAACTTGACCGGTGGCAACGCCGGCAATTCGCCCTCATACGCCTTGATATCGCGATCGATGTGCGGTTTTTCTGATGAAGTCAGGAGCTTCACGGCGTTCTTTCCTAGGTTGGCAAACTTTGCAGCGCCATTGTTCTTGAGGTAAACGCCCATCCCTGCCGCAACCTTGCCATTGACCAGCTTGGCAGGATTCTGTTCGCCATCATAGATAATCTCCGGGAAAGGCGTTCCCAGAAAAGCGACGAGGGGTTCCGCCAAAGCTCCCGTAGGTTTGGTCCCGCAATTAATAAACTCGTTGTCGTGAACGAAAATGCCTTCGGGGTAGGGATCGTATTCCTTGTCCTTCACGGGTTTTCCGGGATCCGTGAAACTAATGATGGAAAGACCGAAGGAATGATTGTCTTTGATTACGTTCCTGAAGAAATCCACCTGATCCGTAGCCATAATCATGGCCCCTGTCCCCGGAGCGACATTGGCAACCGTGTTGCCCTTGGGTGCGAAGTTGGCATGGTTGTTGGCATAAACTAGATTGTCGTGAACGCTCACGCGTTTGCCGTTCTTCTGCTGTAACCCGGGCATGTCGAAAACCAGCAGGCCGCCGGCGTTGTTCGTCGCGGTGTTTTCGTAAACGTCCGCATCGATGCAATTCTCGATCTCGATGCCGGCCACGTTCTTGCTGGCCCGGCAGCGGCGCACGATGACATTTTGGCACTGTCCCACATAAATCCCCGCGTCCGAAGCGCCGATCGCTTCGCAATCCTCGACGAGCACATTCTTGCTCTGCACCGGATAAAGGCCATAGGCGCCGTTCGTCTCTTTTTCGTCGCCCGTCCAACGCGCCCGCACGCGGCGAAAAACAACGTCTTCGGCGTCGTTTACTTTTAGCCCATCGCCCTTGGTGTCTTCCACGGTCAGATTCTCGATACAGAACTTGCCCGCGCGTTACCAGCAGGCCATGCTTGCCCGTATCCTGCTTCTTGAAGGAAAGGATGGTTTTATCTATGCCTTCGCCTCGAATGGTGACGTTTTCGACGGCCAGCGAGAGTTCCTTGGTAAACTCGAATGTACCTTCGCTCAAGCCGATAACGTCGCCTGGCTTCGCCTTGATGAGCGCGGTCTGCAATTCGTCCTGCACGTTCGGCCCCGGACGTATCATCACCGTGGGAGCTGCCTTGCCGGCTATTTTGGCGGATGGCGCATCCTTGCCGCTGTTGCAACCGACGACCGTGCCGAGGATAAGTAAGGACGCGATTAATGGCCAGCGTGGAGTGGTCATGGGAGTGTACCTAATGAATGCCAAGCCCTAGAGACAGCAATTTTCAGTGATCCGCGTCTTCGTTTAACCCGGAGCCAACGGCGACGGTGGTCTTCACGTTTCACGTACCTGGATGGATGCTGCACTCGTCACAAACAAACGGCATCACTACATGCGTGTCCGCCGTCGTCGGCGGGTCCGGGTCAAACTGGTTGCGTGGGAAACGCCTGGACTGAAATCTACGCCAATGGCGCCTTTCGGAGCCGCAGCGCCAGCGAAACCCAGGAGGCGCCTCGAAATACCAGATCGATGCCGATGCACATGCCGATAAACCACAGCGCCGACACGGGCCATTCCGACCAGATCAAGGCGCCAAGCAGAATGCTAACCAGTCCGCTGAAGGCGGCAAAGCCCCAATGAGGGAACCGCAAGCTGACCGCTGAAAAGAACCGGTAGATGCCGCCAATCACGAAGAACACGGCAATAAAAAGCGTCAGCGCAAGCGCAGCTCGCACGGGTTGGGCCACGATGATGAGGCCAATGAGAATGTCGAGGACTCCCATGAGTAAATGGAGAAAAGATCCACTCCATCGGCGCACGAAGAATACGCCAAGAATCTCCATAATCCCCGTGCCAAAGAGGAGGCAACCGAAGAAGAAGACCGAGGTAACCGTGAAGAGGAACGAATAGCTGAGCGCGGCACAGCCGACCAAAATCAGCAACACACCGAGGACGAGAAACCATCCCCAGTTTCGGCGCAGCTCATGGACGCCAACAAAAAGAGGTGAAGTGCTCATGGATGAAGTCCACTGTTAGAGAGGTTTGGCGGCTGCCACAACGAACGCGTTTCTGGTATGGGCATCTTACTGATCCCGGCGCTTGCCGGCGTCGCTAAGCGAGAGCCAACGGTCGAATGGGCGATCCCGTCGCCCCCTGAAACTTGAGCGGGATGGCCACAAAAGCGAATTCATGACAGCGTTCCCCCGCGAGTTCTTCCAGATTCAAGTTCTCCAGAATATAGATGCCCTTTTTGGTCAACAGATGCAAGTGCGCGAACAGCGTGGCCCCTGTCTCCGGATCGCGGTGAGCAATCTGGTCCCACGCCATGTTGTCGGCTCCCACGGCAATGACCTCTTTGTCGGCAGCCCAGAGAGTACCTGATTTAGCCACGCCCGCCGCTTCGAGATAGGCTGCTTCATCTTGCCAGATCTGTCCAAAACCGGTGCGAACCAGGAGCACATCGCCGGGTTGCACGGTTACTTTGGCGCTCTCCGCACAGCCTCGCAGATCGTCGGCAGTGATCCCGTAATGGGAAGGCAGCGGGCATTGCCCTTTCCAGCCCGCTACGTCGAGCAGCACGCCCCGCGTCAGCAGAGGCGGCGCCGTTTCGATTCCCAAACGAGTGAAACCGGCCTGCGTTTCGACTTCGGCCACCGGAACGCCGCCGAAGAGCTCGAGTCCGCAGGCCTGATGGCACAGAGCGTCCATGTGTGTGCCGCTGTGTTCCATCATCGTCAACATGCCCGAGGCGCTGCTCCTGGGGCCATTAGTCTGCGGACGGTAGGTGTCGCCATGCCGGCGATGCAGCGCGTAAAAGTAGCCTGGCTGATGAGCGGGATGGATGGGCATGCCCCGGAAGCGAGGCTGCTCCAGATCGTAGACGCGCGAGCGTCGCAGTTGTTCGGCGAGAATCGCGCTCATGGCTGGTTCTCCATTTTCCTCAAAGATCGCGCTCGAAACTACATTCGGCGTCTTTGACGGTTGCGTTCATGCCCCTGCTGCCGCCAGTGCATCCCGAATCGCCTTCAAAAGCTCCCCGCTGTTGAAGGGCTTCTGCAAGAAGCTGAGAAATGGCATTTCAGCGGTTTTTTGGCTGAATTCGTGTTCTGAAAAACCGCTCATCAGGATGATGGGCACGTGGGGCAGCCGGCGACGCAATTCTTGGGCGGCCTGGATGCCGTTCAACCGCGGCATGGTCAAATCCATGAGCACGAGCCGAACGCCCGTCGTCAAACTACCGACTTGTTCGATGGCATCCACCCCGTCATGGGCATCGACAGCTTGGTAGCCAGCCTGCCTCAGCAGGCGCAACGCCAGGTTCCTGATCCTGGGTTCGTCGTCCACGACAAGAATCGAGCCGAGCGGCTCGACAGAGTTCGGCGGGGGACTTTCGGCGGTTATTGGCGCCGCCCTTTTGTTCGCAGCCGGCAAGAAAATCCGAAAAACACTGCCTTTTCCCGGCTCGCTAGCGACTTGAATGGCGCCGTTATGCCCCCGCACGATGCCTTGCACGGCCGCCAAGCCCAAGCCGCGGCCTGCAAACTTGGTGGAATAAAAGGGCTCGAAAATGCGGCCCATGATCTCGGGGACTATGCCTGGACCATCATCGCGGACTTCGAGAAACACAAACGTCCCCGGTTGAAGGTCAGGGCAATGTACGCAGGTGGCGAAATCGGCCCGGTTTAGTTCGCGCGTTCCGGTGGTGAGCGCGATCGAACCCTTCTGGCCCGCCAAGGCTTCTGCGGCATTCGTGATCAAGTTCATGACCACTTGCTGAATTTGGACGACGTCGGCAATGACCACAGGCGGTTCGGCAGCAAGCATGAACGACAAGGCATTGGTTCGCGGCACTGCAGTTTTCAGAAGAACCATGCGTTCGCGCACGAGCTGACTGAGATCGACCGGCTCGAGCACGAAACGGCCGCGCCCGGCAGCGGCCAGCATCTGGCTACATAGCCCGGCGGCTCGACAGGCGGCATTCTCAATCTGAGCCATATGCTCGCGAGCCGGCACGTCTCCGGGCAGTTCGCCTTTGGCCAAGCCGGCATACCCTAGAATCGAGGTGAGCAGGTTGTTGAACTCGTGGGCGATGCCGCCTGCCAATATCCCCAGGCTCTCGAACCGGCGCACCTCTTGAATGCGGCTTTCGAGCGCGCTGTGCACCTCTTCCGCGCACTTGCGCTCGGTGACCTCCCAGGTTACGCCGCACGAGCGTTCGGCCTTGCCCAGGGCGTTGGGGAACATCTTGCCTAACGTGGCGAACCAGCGCGGCGAGCCGTCCGGGTTTGGCGTAGCGCTCTCCCACTCCACGGCGAAATCGCCGTTGGCGGCGACGCTGTTGCGAAAACTCGTCTCGACGAATTCGCGGCAGCGTGGAGCAATCAATTGAATGGCGATTTCACTGGGGAATGGGCCTGCGCCGCCCACGTCCCGGTTGCCGAAGTAGCCGCCAACATCTTCGGAAAAATGGATGGTGGAGCTGCCCAAATCCCAGTCCCAGGAAATCATGCCGGCGGCCATCAAGGCGGTGCGCAGCCTGCGTTCTTCCAGTGCCAGGGAGTGTTGAGCTTGCCAGCGTTGTGTCACATCCTCGAAAAGGAATACCGTTGCCGCATCGCCCGGCGCTCGTTCGATTCGGGACGTGGACAGCGCCAGAACGCGTTTGGCGCCGTCCGGACGCGTGATGGTCCATTCCTCAGCCCGGGCATCGCGCCCGCCCGCCAGATCTTGGAAACGCGCAGAGGCGCGCTCTGGAGCGTCGGCTTGCAAAGTCTGAATCCAGCCCCGCTGGTTGATCTCCTCGAGCGAGCAACCGGTGATTTCGGTCATGCGCTCGTTCCAGACGGAAAAATGCAGCCCGGGAAATGCCTCGACCTTTTGGCCGACACAAATGCCTTCTGCGGCCGTTTGAATTATGGCGCTATGGAATTGGCTCAGCTGACGTAGCTCGCGCTCGGTCTCGATCCATTTGCTGACGCGGCTGGCGTCGAGCTCTCCGATGAGAGGAACATCAGGCGCACTCGGCTCCGTTGGCATTGAGGCGTCCGCAGGTAATGAAAAGGGACCAAGAATCCGTTGGTTGAAGCCTGTTCCATCCACGCATCTTGAACCAAGTCACCCGAAACCGCCACGCCTACTTGCTTGGGCCAGGCAGCGAAATATAGGTCGGAAACTTGGGCGTATGATAGATTTTTTGCTCGGCTTTTTGATAATCGGCATCCTTGGCTTCGAAGATGTTTTTCACAAACTTCTGCGGGTTGCGATCGATCACCGGGAACCAGCTGCTTTGCACTTGCACCTGGATGCGATGGCCCTTCTTGAAGCAGTGGTCGATCCAATGCAATGGCACAGGAAATTCATAGACCTGATCGGGGTTCAACGCTGCCGGCATCTCCAGGCTGTTCAAGAATCTCCCGCGCATGACATCGCCGGTCACCATCAATTCATAGCCGGCCAATTCAACGATTCGCCCATTGCGCCTGATCGAGGGAGTGGTTTCCGGCAAAACGTCGATCAGCTTGACGATCCAATCGCTATCGCTGCCCGAAGTCGAGGCGAACAGGTGGGCGACAATGTTTCCCTCAACCGTGACGTCTTCCGTCAAGGGTTCGGTCTCGTAGGTCAGCACATCGGGGCGTTGGTCGACGAAACGTTGATCTTCCACTTCCCAGGTGTACCAATTCGGGCCCTGGTAAGTGGCCTCGACAGGCCGCGGTCGGTAAGGCACCGGATGGGCCGGATCGGAAACATAACTGTCGAACGGGCCACTATTGTTGTCTTCCGCCGGGCTAAAGGAAAGCTTGCCGCCTGGATGGAAATAAAGCTTCCGATGGTCGACGTTCTTTTTCGGAGGCCAAGTGTCGTAACGTTTCCATTGGTTCGAGCCCGTCTGGAATAACAAAGCCTCGGGCAGATCGAGCGGTCCCTTATCTTTTAGATAGTAAGCAAACCAGGGGGCCTGGACTTTTTCGCGGAAATACTTGGACGTGGAACTGTGGAAATCGATGTTCCCAAGGTTGCTGCCGTCACCGCCCGCCCAACCGCCGTGGTTCCACGGGCCGACGCAAAGGAAATTCTGACCCTTCGGATCGTCTTTTTCGAGCTTTTCGTAAATCTTGAGAGGCCCCAGGTAATCCTCCTGATCCCACCAGCCGCCTACGTGCAAGGCGGGAACCTTCACCTGGTTCAGGTACATGTGGGCCGACTGCTTCTTCCAAAAGGTGTCGTAGTCGGGGTGCTTGACGAAATCGTTCCAAGTCGGTTTTTCACCCTTGAATACTTTTCCATTGACATTGCGCAGCGAGCCTAGCCGGAGATACCAATCGAAGGTATCGCGGCGATCGAAATGGAACAGTTCGTTTTGCTTTCCCGTCTCCATCATGGCCACATACTCGAAACCATAACTAAGACGGAACGCTCCGTTGCGGTGAAAATCATCGCCGATGAACATGTCGTCGGGCGATGCTTGCGGCGACACCGCCTTCAAGGCCGGATGGGGATCGATCATCGCCATCACCGTCAACCAGCCGGGATAGGAAATCCCGAGCATGCCTGCCCGCCCGTTGTTGTTGGGCACGTTGGCAATCAGCCAGACTGATGGTGTCCGAGGCGTCAGACCCTTCATCAATGGCTTTCGGGTCGGCCGGATCGCGTGGCGCACGCGACATGACGAACGTTCCCTGAGAACGATAGCGGCCGCGGATATCCTGAAAGACAAAGATGTATCCCGCATCGGCCAGTTCGCGCAGCGAGCCGTTTGTCGCCCGGGCGCCGCTATCCGCGCTGTAGGGTGTGCGTTCCATCAAGAAGGGCAGCGGTTCCGTGGCATTCGTCGGCGCCACGATGACGGTGTGCAGTTTCACCCCATCGCGCATGGCGATTTCTACACTCTTTCGGGCGTATTCGAACTTCCGTGTCGGCGGAGCCTGGGCTGGCAATGAAGTCGAAGTGACCGCCACAAGTAGTGCGGCAAAAATGCAGGGTGCCCACGATTGCCGAAGTCGGCGCAACATGTTGAACTTCTCTTGAGGAACGCCAAGAAGATCTCAGGAGGCAGCGCAAATCCCCATCGGGGGGCGACGCAGGCCAGGGACGCAGCGCCGCTAGGGGAGATGGTAAGGGGCCGCTGCCTCCGTTACAAGGGAGCGCTTTTGCGATCCAAGGGCGGATTTGGGCGCTCCTGTATTGGCAAGTTTCTAACCAAAACGAATAGTCAGGGGATGGGCCCCGACCCTTGCCGGCTTGCCCGGCAGGTGAAGCAGTTCCTGAGCTATGTAGCGGTGATTTTAACCGGCGAACTCCTTCACCTGCCGGACGAGCCGGCAGGGGTCGATAGGAAAACAAGCGGCCATCCTAGCGGTCGAACTTCTTCACCTGCCGGACGAGCCGGCAGGGGTCGCCAATCTAGCCTGGCCATTCTTTCCGGAACAACCGGCAGATCGCATCGGATAGTTTCGGTGTGTCTTTGGCAATTACCGTTGGCATTCTTGGAGATTTGGGCAAAATAGATGGAATAGCTCAATTCCTCCAGGAAACGGCACGTCATGGCCACGGCGATTGCAGAGGCACCAGCCCACTCCATTCGAGAACTCGATATCGTCAGGCGCGTCAATGCATTGCGTGCCACCGATAACGTCACGAATTGGTTCTACATTGCCCGCGAATACCTCTATCTCGGCAGCGTTATAGGGGCCACTCTCGCCTTTTACAGCTGGCATGCCGAACTGGGAATGCCCAGCCCACTCTGGAATGTTCCCGTTTCGCTTGTCGCCATCGTGCTATCGGGGCGGGCCAGCACCGCTTGACGACGCTCTCGCACGAAGCCAGCCACTACATGCTCTTCCGCAATCGGTTGCTCAACGAAGTGGTTTCGGACCTCTTCACCATGTTCCCAATGTTGAGCACCACCCATCATTACCGGATTCAGCACCTGGCTCATCATCAGTTCCCGAACGATCCGGAACGCGACCCCGACATTACGCAAATGGCCGCCAGCGGCCACCTTTTTCATTTCCCTATGCGGGCAGGCCGATTCGTTTGGGAATGCGTCATCAAACAGTTTCTCTGGTTCCCCAACCTCATCCGCTACATCCGCATTCGGGCCAAGTACAACGCCACTGGCGGCGGCACCGGGCCTGACCGAGGCCAAAGGGCCCCGATCGAAGATTCTCGTGTTAGTCGGCATCGCCTATTTGCTCACCTTGGCCGGCACGCTCCTCGCGCTCTTCTACCTGGCAGCCCCTGTTTACTTGCTCGTTGTTCCGGCATTTATGCTTGCGGCAGTGCTCACCTTTTATGCGCTCGCCCCGGATCGGCTTTACCGACAAACCAACCTGCGTCCCGATATCTCCCCGCGGTGGGCGACCTACCTGCGGATGACCTATTCCACGATGCTGTTGGTCGCGCTGGCCCTGGCTCAGCCACGTCACCGGCAAGCCCTGGGGTTGGTACTACGTCCTCTTGTGGCTGGTACCGATGGTCACGGCTTTCAGCTTTTTCATGATCCTGCGACAAGTGGTTCAGCACGGCAACGCCGACAGCGGCCGCTTTACCAACACGCGGATTTTCTTGGTCAGCCACCTCATCCGCTTCGCCGTCTTCCCGCTAGGCATGGACTACCATTTGCCTCACCACCTGTTCCCGATGGTTCCGCATTTCAACCTGCGCAAGCTCCACTCGCTCCTGCTCGAAACCGACGAATACCGCAACCAAGCGACAGTCGTGGAAGGCTATTTCTTCCACGAACGCCCCCCCGAACATCCCACGGTCGTCGAACTGATGGCCCGCTAACCCGCACACTTGCTCGCTAGCCCGGCGCGCAATTGTTAGCCCGAGCCGCCGGCGAGAGGACCAGGCTGCCCCGCTCCGCACATCGCCAGTGCATAACCGATACGCTACCCGTGCGCCTTCCCGCTCTGACCCGACCGTCCGTATCCACGGCATCTCCGACTTGGCAGTCGATTACAGCCCACAACGTGGCCTCCTCTGCCAATCCCTTCTCCGCGCCTCTCTTCGACCTTCCAAATCGGACTTCTTCCCCCGCCGGCAGGGCTTACCAAGAGAACATGAAAAGAGCCCGGCGGCGAGCTTTCTGGTCTAGTCGCGGCCAGTTTTGCCGGCTATAACTATCTTCGCTCTTTCTACCCGATGTCGGGCAGGGTACCGGTACGTGCCGGGCCGCTCGGGCAGCGATAGGGTGAAGAGCCAGACTGGGTGTCCCAGCAGCCACGGAGAAGCCGACTGATATATCGGCCGCCACTCGCCTGACTTCGACCAGCAACGTCCCTGCAGCACTTGGAAAAAACTTTCTGGGAGCACGGTGGATGACTGAAGAGAACGGGTTGCTCCGTGCACGACCCTCCCTTTAGCGGGAGGATTGCAGTGTGTTTTCCAAGAAAGCGGCTCACGTGCGAGTGGGTGGGTCGTTAAGTGCATGGGAGATTTGAGATGGGTAGGAAGCTTTATGTCGGCAACCTCGCTTATGGTGTGACCGACGGCGAGCTGGCGAAGATGTTCGAAGCGCACGGTACCGTGGCTTCGGCACAAGTCATTATGGACCGGGACACCGGTCGATCCAAGGGCTTCGGCTTTGTGGAAATGGGCTCCGATCAAGAAGCCCAGGCTGCGATTGCAGCCCTCAACGGTCAAGAAACCGGCGGCCGGGTTCTAACCGTCAATGAAGCGCGTCCCCGTGAAGATCGCGGTGGCGGTGGTGGCGGCGGACGTGGCGGTCCCCGTGGTGGTTTCGGTGGGGGCGGTGGCGGTGGTGGTGGTGGCGGCTTCGGCGGTCGCCGTCGTTACTAGGATGAAATTAGGCCCTCTTTCCTTGCCCGATGCGAGGAAAGAGGGCCTTTGTTTGTATTCGAAAGCGTTCGAAAAATCCGTCTGGAGTAGCGCATGCAAGTTGCCGAGGGTGTTCCCAGCACGCGACCAGTTCGCCGCATCAAACGGACCAGGCTGGCGTGGTGGATCTTCCTTCATCTGGGCGCTCTGCTTGCCCCGTTCTATTTCAGCTGGTCGGGTCTGGTGGTTTTCCTGACCCTTTACCTCCTTGGAGGTTTAGGCGTTACCCTGGCCTACCATCGGCTGCTGACGCATCGCAGTTTCCAAACCCCCAAGATCGTCGAGCATTTTCTCACCTTCTTCGGCGTGCTCGCCAACCAAGGCGGCCCTTTGCAATGGGTGGCTGCCCATCGCGTGCATCATCGCCACAGCGATAAAGAAGGCGATCCGCACACGCCTCGCGACGGCACCTTTTGGGCTCACGCCCTTTGGTGGATGACCGAAAGCGACCTGATGGACGACCCTGGCCAATACAAGCGCTACGTCATGGATCTTTACAAAGATCCGGTACACCGGTTTTTCGATCGCTTCAATGTCGCTATTCCTCTCTCGATCGCGGCCCTCCTTTACCCCCTCGGCCAATGGTGGGGTGGCGTAGGCATGTCGTGGCTCGTCTGGGGCTTTTTCGTCCGCACCGTGGTGATTTACAATTCGACCCACTTCGTCAACAGCGCCACCCACAAGTGGGGCTACCGCAACTACCAGACGCGCGACGATTCCACCAATCTCTGGTGGGTCGCCATCCTCTCTTTCGGCGAAGGCTGGCACAACAACCACCACGCTTTCCCACGCTCGGCCCGGCATGGCCTGCGCTGGTGGGAGTTCGACCTCACCTATATCATGATCAAGCTCTTGAGCTTCGCGTCATTGGCCAAGCACATTCACGTCCCCGGCACCGTCCTCCGCCCGGTGACCAAACTCTCGGCCCGTGGCATCGAAGCCGAGAAGCTAGCCGCCGATGAAGCTGCCCTCGGTACGCCGGAATCATTACCCGCCACCCCCGAGCTTGCTCACTCCGTCTCTTGAGCCCCGAAGGGCAGTTGTTCATCGTTTAACCCGAAGCCAACGGCGACGGCTGACAGCAACCCGCGCGGAACCTTGCAGTACGACACGGAAGAGGCTTGCACCCGAGCAATATCAATGGCAAAAAGATGTAGGGCAAAAAAATAAGAAGATAGAGTTATTCTTCACCATGGAGCACTTGGAGCCGTTTAGATTCACGAACAAATCCAACGACAAAAAGATCTGGGGCAAAAAGATAGAATTGGGAATTGGGAATTATGTTTTTGCCCTACATCTTTTTGCCATGGAGCATTTGGTCGCGCACGACGAAAAGGCTGTTTGCTAAGAAATAATCTCGTAGCGACATTTTTTGCCCCAGATTTTTTTGTCGCATGAATTTGTCTTCTTGCCTTCAGCCATTCGGGGTCATCAATCCTCTCAGAAAAGACCAACGACAAAAAGATCTGGGGCAAAACATAGAATTAACAACTGGGAATTATGTTTTTGCCCTACATCTTTTTGCCATCGAGTATTTTGTCTCGCACAACGAAAAGCTCGTTTGCTAAGAATTAATCTCCTGGTGCCATTTTTTGCCCAGATTTTTTTGTCGTGATGCATTTGACCTCGCCTTCGGAACTGCTCCATGCATCGCATCGCGGACGGGGTTTGGCAGGTCACCGGCTTCGTCAAGGATCTTTTCAATTCCTACCTTCTTGAAGACGTCCTCGTCGACGCCGGCACCCGCTGGGCCGCCGGCCGCATCTTGGGTTCGGTCCAAGGCCGCGACATCAATCTGCTGGCGTTGACCCATTGCCATCCCGATCATCAAGGATCCGCCGCGAAAATCTGTCGACGGCTACATATCCCGTTGGCCTGTCATGAGGCAGATGCCGCAGCCATGGAAGGCCGGGAGCCGATGCAACCGGATATCGGCATCGTCCGCCTGGGCCAAAAAGTGTGGGCCGGCGCCAGTCGTCCAGTCGATCGTCTGCTCCGCGAAGGCGATGAAGTTGGCGGCTTCAAGGTTATCGAAACGCCCGGCCACACACCCGGCCACATCTCGTTCTTTCGGGAGCACGATCGGCTGCTGATCGCCGGCGACGTCTTGGCCAACGTTCATTTCTTCACGAACAAACCGGGCCTCCGCCTGCCGCCGTCGCAGTTCTGCACCAATCCAACCGAGAATCGCCACGCCGTTATGCGCCTGGCCGAACTCGAGCCCCAAATCGTCTGTTTCGGCCACGGCCCACCGTTGCGCGATGCACGCCAATTTCAATCCTTCGCCGAGCGCTGTCGCGATAGGCTGGATCGAAGTACGTAGGACGGGTTTTTGACCCGTCCAAAGAATTCCTGCCCGCCGACGGGTCGCGTAAACTCGCCGCCGCCAGGCCCATTGTTTAACCCGGAGCCAACGGCGACGGCGGTAGCAACCCCATGCCGTACCTTGCAACACGACACGAAATCCTACACGCCCGCCGTCGCCGTTGGCTCCGGGTTAAACGAAAACTCGCTACCACATTCGCGGCTTGTGCTGTACAAGAAATGGACCCAGCAACCAAGCAAGAGAAACTCCATCATGGCCAAGAAAACCCCCTCGACCAAACGGAGCATCTATGGCGTACACCCGGGCGTCGAGATGGTGCAGAAGTGGGTCGCTGGGCTGCAGCAAACCACCGGCCGCTCTCTCGAACAATGGCTAACATTCGTCAAGAAGAATGGCCCGGCCGGCGAAAAGGAGCGCCGCGATTGGCTCAAGAGCGAGCACAAACTCGGCACCAATGCCGCCACGTGGATAGCGGAGCGAGCCGAGGGCAAAGGCGGCGATGAAGACTCCCCGGAAGCTTATCTCCAAGCCGCCGCCGGCTACGTGACGCGCATGTTCGCCGGCGACAAAGCCGGCCTGCGTCCGATCTATGAACTTCTCCTAGCCATGGCCGCGGAACTGGGTCCCGATGTTAAAGCCTGCCCGTGTCAAACCATCGTCCCGCTCTATCGCCACCACGTTTTCGCACAACTGAAACCAAGCACACGGACCCGCCTCGATCTCGGCTTCGCCCTAAAAGATCTGCCCCCCGAGGGCCGCCTGATCGACACCGGCGGCTTCGCCAAAAAAGACCGCATCACCCACCGCATTCCTCTCACTTCGATCCAAGAAATCGACGATGAAGTGAAGAAGTGGCTCAAACGCGCTTACGACTTGGACGCCAAGTAATCCTCATCCGCTTCGCCCTTTCTTACCCTCCACGCTCCACCCTTCACGCTCCACGCCTTGGCGTCCCCGATCTTTATGTCATCGATTCCTGATCCCAAAAAGTGGTGCCAAGAAGATGATTTTCCCCTCTTATCTTTTTGCCATACATTTTCTTGCCAGCCGTTTTCACCCGCAGTCGCAGTGACCTCGGACTACAAAAAGTAGCTTCGCCTGCGTTTTTTTTTTGAATTGGCGATTTTCTACAGGCATGGTCACCAGAGCAAATTGACTCCGGCAAGGCGCTGGAGTCGGTTGCCGGAGTCAAATTGAACTAACCATGAAGCCGCGTTACCGATAGGGCGACGATTTTCAACTCCGGCACTCCGGCGGGTGCCCCAGGGACTCGTGTTGCAGCAGGAAAGCCCGAAAAAGACAAGGAGCGGCAATTTTTCAGGGACAGAATTTAATGCTTGCCATCAGAAGAGTTACGCGCAGAATCTGCTTGAAGCATGATGGAGACGAACTTCGATGGATTGCAAGGTCGTTATGCTTCACAATTGGCGAAACGGTTCTATTTTCCGGCCACAAGATGACGACATTTTTCGCTGAAGAGGTGTCGTTTTTTCGCGTTTGCCAAAACGGGTCGCCGGCCGAGGCCGAAGAGGGCCGCGGCGGCATGGCTTTGGCCCGCCTCCGCGCCATGCGCGACCCGTTGCGCCGTTCGGGCATCGTGTTGGCGGGCGCGAATGCCATGGAGGAAGCGGATCAAGCCGGCGTCGAAGACGGCTGGGTGACGGCCGAGGAGATCTCGCTGATGAACCTCCGCGGCACCGACATGGTAGTCCTCTCCGCCTGCGAAACCGGCTTAGGCGACGTCCGCCTAGGCGAAGGCGTCTTCGGCCTGCGCCGCGCCTTCCTGAACGCCGGCGCCCGCACGCTGGTCACGAGCCTCTTCGAAGTCCCCGACGCTGAAACCCGCGCCCTGATGCGTCACTTCTACGAAGAGCTAGCCAAAGGCACGAACAAACTCGACGCCCTCCACGCCGCCAAGCTCACGCTTCGCAAGGAGCGTTTGGAGAAAAACGAAGCGGCTCATCCGTTCTTCTGGGCGAGCTTCATATTGATTGGGGATCCGAAGATGGCGGTGACGCGAGAGGCGGACTAACAAGGTCGGCGTGATTGCGGATTGCCATTACTCAATCGGGTGCCGAAGGCGATTGAGGCGATCACGACAATTGCTGGACACATAGTGTTTAATCCGCTAACCAAATGATGATAGGGCAATTGCCAGCCCTTCCGGGGACGATTTGAGCATCAAGGGCAGCGGTGGATGGAACCGAGGCTCGCGACTTTGCACAGCCTACCAAGGTAAGGAACAGCACCTACTCTAACGCTTTGGAGGGTCTCGCGCAGCCTACGGAGTTCAGGTGCCTGTGATAAAAGAAAGCTCAGGGATGACCGACTATTCGGAATGCTTATTGCATGCCAATCGATTCAATTACACGCTCACGAAGGGCTGCGGTTGCGTGCCCGCCGCGCGATGTCAGGCTCATTAGCAATCCCAAGAATGGCTGGCGTAGCGATGGCTCGTTCGACACTTCTTCACGCCGTCGTTCCCACGCTTCGTGGAGAACTCCAACAAGGTTATCTTCTAGGTTCCTTTCCTTCCAGTCTCGATCGTCGAACAGTTGGATCCCTGACCAAAGCCATTGAATGCCAGGCAACAAGAGTCCGGCGCTTGCCGGACGGACGACAAACCGAGCAAACCCATTTGCAACCTTCGGCATTGGGAACCACCGGCTGCCTGCTTTTCGCGTAACAATCACGCATTTCTACGAGTGCCCCGCAAAGGCGCATGTTATCCCCGATTGTCTCTGTACCGAAATGGAACCCGAGAAGCTCGAATACCATATCGTCGAGATCAGAAGTGCGGCTAAGAGTTGGGTCCCATGAGGCACTTGCCGAGGCGTGGTTGATCATCAGCTTCCAGATCTCCGTAAAGTCCACAGGGTTTTCGGCCGCTCGTACTCCCATCTGTGAACCACTGCCAGAAGAATCGTTCGACCCAGGGATGGAGTGGCGTCTGTAGGTTAAGGATCGGCCGCCAAAAATCATCTGGATGTTCTCCCGGGAATGATTCGAGGCAGCGTGCGTGCGATGACGGCAAAGAGCCAGTGATCGAAGTCATCTGGTAGGTCATCGACCTCCTGGCCCCGGCCATCATCAATGACTGGAAGGATTGAGACCGCACAATCAAACAGTTCCCGAAGTAGCCCAATCCACTCGCACCTTTCATCGGCAGAACGGGCAGCACTCAAGTCCAGCCATGAACATGCAGCCGCAAGCATCTGGCCGATCAATTGGCGGTATTTCGACATGCAGGGTTTCGCGGGCGGACTCTTCGGGGCTTTCTCTGGGTGTCTCATTTTCCGTTTTCTGTTGTTCGGGAAATCGGCGGATGTGGAGTGCCTCAAGTTCAGCCTGTGCTATCGCCTGGATTTCAAGCAAACTCTGTCGTTTTGTGGGAAGCGTTCGGTCGATAAACCCTTGGATCAGATCGTTATGCCGTTCAAGCCATTTCTCGCGTTCGAATTGGATTTGTGTCGCTCGCTGGTAAAGCCCGAACACCAACCCCGCGAATTGCCAGGTTCAACATCCGGTTGAAATCTTCACCAAGTCTTTCCCGGCAACGAAATGCTCGTGCCATGGTTAGTGCTGTCGTCGAGTGCCGGTACGCAACGACACTTACCGCGACAAGCACTCGGCCGAGAGTATCATCTTTGTTTTCGGCGAGTAGGATGATTCCGGATTCCGCGGCAAAGGCGTCCCAGTGGCGGTTGCCGATCGCGTTTTCTGTGTCCATCAACGAGAATTGGGGCGGGTGCCGCATAATCTCATCCAGCTTTTCTCTGCACCAAGTCATCCGCGCAGGAACAGCCAGGAGCCAATCTAGATGATGAGTCAGAAGAACCGCAATTCCGCCGCATAGCGAGTCCTCCATCCGGATCATGACATGCCCGAATTCGTCGGATTTTGCAGAGGGCCCTGCGGCGATCGCGTGCACTGTTTCCCAGAATGGCAGGAGTTGTTCGGCCGTAAGCGAGACGCCTTCATCAAGCAACTTCCTGCACTGAAATGGAAACATTAAGAGCCGCGACTCTTCATCGGCTTCCTTTTGTTCCGCGTCGTGCTTTCGTTGAATTTCTTCTGGCCATGCGAACTCAAAGCGAATACCCCGGTCTTCAACATGCTCACTGTAGTTTTTGGGGTCCAATTCGTTCAATTAAGAGCCGTAAGGATTCAGGTGTTCCGTCTGCTCGAAGCTGCCCACTCCAAACCGTTCGTATACCTTCGAAGATTGGTCGAAGTTCATTTTGTAGCAGGACGATGCTTGTCGCGATGTCCCGAAACAACTGTTTTCGGTGGGGCATTCCATACCATTCTCGCGTGAAGGCGATGATCCTCGCTGGTTGCATACCCCACCCGAGGAGCTCCATGCGTTTCCGCCCGATCGTTGGATTGTGACCTCTAGATCCAAATGATAGAGAAGCCATTCGTGAAGGAGCGGCAGCAAGACGCCTGGGAAAAGACGTGGATCCCGTTTCCCGATGTCCACGAGTAGGCCTGCGAAGGCGAGCGATTCGCTTTCCTGAAGAATGGCCGGCACCAGCCAGGGCTCGATGTTTTTTTCTTCGTCGAGTTGCTCATAGAGCCACCGTTCCAGGGCCATCAGTGCGCACGGAACGGTCTTGGCATCGTGAGGCCAATCATCATGCCAGCGGAAGGTGCGGCCATCCCCATACCATCGCCGGGACTTGCCATCATAAGTGATGGTCACACCGAGGTCTGTTGACTGCTTTTCAAGTCCCAATCGTTCAAGCCGCCGTGGCTCGGTCCCAACGGACCGTTTAGTCGCGAAATTCACGAGCCGGAGAATAAAGGAAAGCCCCTTCTCCGGCACTTCGCGTAAAAATGAAAGGAAAGGACCACGGAAATAGAGAGGGGGATATCCCCTAATCCAGTGCCCGAGCCCGCGATTTTCCTCTAGCGAAGATCCAAAGGAATCTTCGTGCTTCGGTTCCTCAATACAAACCGCGAGAAGCACTTCGAGGGCGACATCGGGATGGGCACGGATGAGGTAAGGAAATGCTTGCGTTTCCAGGCAAGCCTGTTGAAATGCCTCTTCCACACAGTTTGTCGGCCCGTCCGGCCAGGGCTCACGCAACGGACCGAGCGGAATAATTGGAATACGAAAAGCACGTCTATTTGTGCTGCATACGCCCGGTTTTTCTCCCGCCATAACCGATTGGATTCCTCGCGTTCCCGTTTTGTCCGTTCCTCGCGGACGCGAACCTCTCGGGGCCGGATCCCTCCGTTTCGCAAGTTCAAGGCAGAGCGATGCCACCTCATCGGGAAGATCCTGGGCTGCATACAACGCGGCCTCGTAGGCGGTTTGATCCTCTTCATCCGAGAAATACTGGCCTTCCGCTTTTCGTGCTTGAATATCCCGGGCGATTGCTAAGGCTAACTCAGCAGCGTGTCGACGCCATGGCATCGGTTGGCCCGGTCCCCATTCGAGTGGCATAGTTCGGAGCCAGAGTCTGGATACTCTCCCTGCCATCAGCGGGGCGAGTTTCGCGACTTCTGCTCGATGGGTGTGCAACGCGGGTGAGCACTCGGCCCCAGTAAGGCAAGAAGGGCACTCTAAACGCATACTCCAGTTTCGCAACATCGTCCAAGTTTGGCACGAACTCGGACAGGCGAGGATCAGGATAGGTCGCAACGAACTGAAAGCGGTCGAGTAGGCGGTTTAATAACCTTCCTGCCTGCGAAATGAGACACAGGCCACACTTGCTCCATGAGTCTGGCGTGCGTTGGTTGCAAGAAAGACCGTTTCCAATAACAAATCTCTTGTAAGATGCTGCCTGCGTCGGTCCCGTCTTCGAGTCGTTCGATGAACCGCGCGCCATTGTTCCACACCATCCGCTTGTAGTTCGAGGAACTGTGCGACCGAACAGGCGGACAGCCCGATGCCACCGAGGACTCGCCGCGCGGTCCCGGTTTGCTGCAGATGCAGTCGGAAGTTCTCCTAGAAACCCTCATCTGCGCCCAATCACCCAGCAAGCCATGAGAGAAACGGACACGTTCGTCTCGGAGGCGAATGAGATCGGATGCGACTAGCTCTCGAAGGATGTGCTGTTCCGCATTTTCAAACGCCTCCGCGGCACGCCGGCGTCGAGTGTTTCAGCTTCCAGAGTAGAGAGACGCATGAGAAAGTGCGAGCGAGCTAATCCTTGGTCGCTTCCCTCCACCCACCTTTCCCAGAGCCGGTCGATCAGACTGGTAAGGCCCACAATGGAACTGTCGTCGAGTGCAGTCCCCGCACGGACTGCCGCAACCACCCAATCAAGGATTTTGAGATTCGTTAGGACGGGGCGAAGTTCAGGACGCAATGCTGCCCATCGAATTTGCGGAAGCGACTTCACTAGATCCCGGACAGCGTTCTCGGAGGGATGGTCGATTTCGGTGATTTTGAGGAAGGCTGGAGAGACGCCTACTTCGGTAAGCCGAATGATGATGAAGCCCATCCTCGGGCTGTGCGACGAGGAGAAACTGCATATGTATTGGATACGAGCTGTGGTGAATTTCATGAACGAGCTTGCCTGTGAGACGAAATGCCCTTTCCGAGTATCTCTCAATTCCATCGAAAACCATCAAGCACGGTCGGGGGGAGGATCGAAGGATCTCCAAGAAGGGATTGCGGAGACCTAGTGATCCCTCGAGTTGCGGCAAAGCCTCTTGGTTCAAAATGTCCTCGGTCAACCAGACGACGCGCTCGTACTTCGCGGCAAGGATTTTGGCCAGCGCTGATTTTCCGCTTCCCGATTCACCGATGAGTAGACAGCTTCCATCTTCTCTGAGGCCGGCTTCAATTCGCTTTATCTCCTCCGCGCAAAGAGCAGGCAAGCCGCTGATCTGGGTGCGGATATCTTCAGTCGCTTCTAGGGTGAAACGGCCAGAATTTCCCAATCCGATCGGAAGTCTGGGTGACCGTGTAGGTGGAATCTACCTGCAACGCTCTCAACATCTCGGGGAGATCTGCGACCCGCCAGCAGACCGTTTCTCGGCCGCGATTCCGATCAGCGCATCCCAAAGACTGGCCGCCTCATTCGGATCGCCAGAGTGGAGATCGCGTTGGCAGTCCAAAATCGCGTTCATCCGATCTCGCGATGTGTTGGATTCGTAATCGAAGTGGAGCAGCCTTAGCTGTCGCAGCAGTCTGACGGTCGTGATGGCATCTATGCGCGCTGCTGCCCGAAATGCCTCGGGACAGTGGAGGCTCTCGAAAAGTTTCCGCTGCATCGCGGAGGATTGAGAGCCTTCTTCCTTGCTCGCGGGAGGCGCAAGCCTGGCAAGCATTCGCTCGGGACTGGTCTGCAGTGCTTCCGCAAGTGTTCTTGTCCATGCATCGTCAACCTCGTTCGACAATCGTCCGGTTGCGAGAACAACAAAATCGATACCCTCTCGGATTTTTCGGGCAGTGCCTCGACCGAACCATTGCCCCCACGCGATTTCAACGAAGCCCTCGGGAAAACCAGAGGAGGTAACCTGCCGGTCACTTTTTATTGAGAGTCCCACGCTTCTTTCAACTCGGGTGGTGGTGCAGATACCGCAAGGTCATCCGCGAGCCAGCCGGAGTCCCGCGCCTGCCAATCAACTCGCTTGATTCTGCCGAACTCATGCCCCAGAGTGTTTGTCCCGTAGAGTAAATCGACGAGGAATCGGGCAGCAACGTGATCCTCGTATCTGAATCCCGCTCCACCTGTCACTTTGGCTGGGGCTTTTTTCTTTGCCATCTGTCGAGCCTCCGGGGAAGTGCCCCTGACTGAACGTACTTTCAGTATAATTAAGGACTATCGACCTGTATCCCTAAGAGCAAGCAATCACAAAGATGGTGGCTTGAAGGGGATGAGGGATACTTAGGCAGGCGTTGTTTGGGGAAGCGCAGTCGGCAGTGCGGGAGGAAGTCATGGGCGGTGATCGATTACAGGCTCTGCGGCAGGCAATTCTGCAAATCTTGGCCGAAAGGCCCACCGGGCTCACCGTGCCGGAACTTGAAGACAAGCTTCGGATGCAAAAGATACAGTTTTGGCCCGGAGAGGTTCAAGAAGTAGCATGGCGCCTGACAGCGGCAAGGAATATTCAGATCGCGGCATCGGGAATGATCTCGGGAGCAATGAGCACACCCGATTTGGTCAAGAATGGGAATGGTTGATCTCTCCGCGAACCCACGCCATGATAGGCCCATCTCCGACTGTCGCCTTTCCTCAAAACGTTGCGATGCTGCAACATCGTTTGTGTCGTCGGCACGGAACTGCGGAGGATGCGCGCTGGCCGGCTCAAAAGGATCGCGATCGAATCCTTTACACGGCGGGCGTTTCGAAGACTTGCTGGAGTGACCCAAGTTGCAGGACCGCGCGAAGGGCATATCGTCCACACTCGTCTTACTCACACGCTTGAGGTAGCCCAAATCGCTCGTCGCTTGGCAGAGAACTTGGTGCGCGCACAACCGGATCTGGTTGTTCAACATGGCGGAATCGATGCAGACGTCGTTGAGTCGGCGGCACTCGCGCACGATCTTGGTCACCCTCCTTTCGGCCACGTCGCAGAAAAAGAACTCGACCGGTTGGTTGTCGAAGCGGGTGTCAGCGAGGGGTACGAGGGGAATGCACAATCATTTCGAATCATTACGAAACTAGCTTTTCACGGAGAAGGGGGACTCTCGGGCCTGCCGGGGTTGGACCTGACACGGGCATCACTGCGCGCGATCTTGAAGTACCCATGGAAAAGGGCCGAACAGGGCTACCATTCCAAGAAATGGGGGCTTTACTCCTCTGAAATCGAAGATTTTGCTTTCGCAACAGAGGGAGCCGATGGCTCGGAAATTCCGTGTCTAGAAGCACAACTTATGACCTGGGCGGATGACATCGCCTACGCAGTCCACGACACGGAAGATTTCTATCGAGCCGGATTAATTCCACTAGAACGATTGCTCTTGAATGGAGAAGAGCGAGAGCGCTTCTCTGCAAGCCGCGATTCCCAAACTAAGTACCAAAGAAATCTTGGGCCGCAAATTCACCAAAGAAGAGTTAGCGGAAGCGTTCGATAAATACTGCGGCCTCCTCTTCATCCGCCAACCATACGACGGCTCAAGCGCCTTCGTGAGTCTCTCCGAGCCTATACATCCAGTCAGATCGGGAGATACATCAATTCGATTGAGCTAACAAAAAGTCATGATAAGGGCGGTTGGCTCATCTCGGCACCTGATCAAATCCGAATGGAGATTGGGCTAACACAACAAATGACTTGGGTTTACGTGATTGATAACGATTCCCTCGCGACCCAACAATTTGGTCAAAGAGAAGTAATCCGAACTTTATTTTCGACATTTCTACAGGCTATCAAGGATAGCGAGTGGAGAATTCTACCGCCCGCTTACCAACACATACGAGACGACGCGAAGGAAGGGGCGGCTGGTTCCAAGGAAAACATTGTGCGATCAGTCGCAGACATGATTGCCGAGATGACCGATGAGCAGGCCTTGCGAGTTTTTCAACGGATATCAGGACATGTTCCCGGATCCGTTCGCGATCTTTTGCTGAGATGAGACCCAGGCACCGCCGCCGCCTCTTGGGGTTCCAACAGTTTTGACGTTAGCCGATGTTCACGTTTGGGGAGCTTCTTGTAATGGACTGGCGTCTTCTCTGGACGTTATGATGTTGCTGGAACTCACGCGTGCGTTTTGGGCGTAGCTCCCTGGTAATTCCGGATGAAGGAAATGTCTATGACGACGCCGAACCTGACCGAACCTCACGAGATCGGCACCGTGGTCCGCATACGCGATTCCGGATACGGGCTCGCGAGGATTGTCGAATATCGGGGCCCGCTCGGCCCTGATGGAGCCCGAATCTACCGGGTCTGCGTCAGAGAAAAGCCGCGCCCGGCTTACACGGAGGTGCGGGGAGGACCAGCTCGAGATCGTAGCCGAGTAGGGGATCGAGAGTCGTTGCCCCTTGATTTGACGACGCTCCGAGGTCGCACAGAGGCACGCTTGAGAGCATGCCACGGACTTTTCAGCTGAAGGACACGTTCGCCCTTTAGTACGACGCCTTTCCCTTGCTCTTGGTTTTCGACAAATCGGTCATTAGGAAAAAATCAGGACTGCCACCTCGAAGACATAGAGCCAGTCCCGATTTTTTCCGAATGCTGTTGGATCTGCTTTGACTTTGGGAAAAGACTGGAAACAGAACGGACCAGGTCCTCAAGGCAAAACCAGCTCGACATAGTCGCCCGGTTTCAGTGCGGCAACGGCCATCCCTATGGCCGCCACGTGATTTTGCAATTTTGGCCAACTGGCAAACGGCAGTACGAGGATGGCGAGACGCCGCCCCGCGATATTCTGTTGGTAACCTAGGTTTTGGTCCGTCGTCAAGAATGCGTCGAATTGGGCTTCAGCCGCATCCAGCAGATCCCCATTGGATAGTTTCGACCAACCCATTTCGTAGGCTGTCGAGACGGCATGTCCCGTCAAGGCGCTTCGCAAGGGGGCCGGCGTGCCTTGATCAAAAAGCACACGCATGCTTTTCTCCGGTCAGTTCGCTGCAAGGCTTTGTTCAGCGAACTCAAGAACGGCCAGGACTTGTTCGCGGCTAACCCCAGGGAACCAATTAGTGAAGTCATCCATCGTGGCGCCGCCTTCGATGTTTTCGAAGAGAGCTCTTACGGGCACGCGGGTCCCTCGGAACACCCATGCGCCGCTCATCTTTGCCGTGTTGCGTTCGACTGCCAAGCATTCGCTCCAATCGAGCACGGTCATAAGGCACTCCTGTTCACGTTGAGGCGAGCCAGCTTAAGAACGCCGTGCAGTGTAGCAAGAGAAGTGGAAATTCCAAAAGAGTCGGTCCAGCCAGCATGTGACTCCATTGTCGCCGGGTGGATCCTCTCTGGGTCAGCGTAATGTGCCGGGTCACCGCATACGCTGCTTGGATTCTGCGGGCCTCCCCCCACTAACGTGGGAGGCTCGCTAGAGCCAGCACGATCTTTATTCCCAACTCTTGATATCCTCAATCAGCTTCAGCACATCTTCGCGGCGTTTCTCGAAGACAGCGAACAGAGCAAAAATGAGGGCGCCTAGGCCGATGCCGCAGGCCCACCAGAGCCACATTTGGCGACCGTCGACGGCTGCGTGCCAGATCATGCTGAAGATCACCACGAACAAGAACGATGTTCCCAGGTAGAGGAACGCCGTCACGCGCAACAGGATGCCGGCGAACACTCCCAAAATCGACAAGGCCGCCAGCACCATGGGGAGATACAGGTTCGTACCCCAGGCCAGGAACATGTCGGCAGTCGAGGAGACGTAGATCATCGTGAGGCCCAGATAACGCAAGGCGTTGCTTTTCTGCCGGCCCAATTCATGGCGATTGATGTGCTCGGAGACTAGGAGTATCAACGCCAGCGGAATCATCCATACTTGTGGATGGGTGAAGAAGGAGAGATCCGCATTATAGAGCAGTGCCCAGAGGCCGAGGTTGGCCGCCAGCGCCGCCAACAGCGCGAAGCGGAACGATCGCTTGATGCTCGCCACCCAGGAATAAAGCAGGCCAAGCATGAACCAGATGATGGCATAGTTTCCATAGTTCGGTTGAAACTTCATGAGCGGTTCGAGCGGCGGTTGCAATGCCGGGAAGCTTCGCACCAAGAAATCGTGCACAGCCTGGGGCGGGCGAACCCAGAATGCCAAGAGCGGCAACAACGGCATAAAGACGCCGGTGCGCTGCAAGGGCTGCGAGAGAACCTTGAGGCCGCTGCGGCGGAAGAATTCACTCAGGCCGATGCCGATAAAGGCAATGGCCATAATTGCCAGCGGCCAGTATTTGGCGAGCGGGCCGCCAAACAGCTCCGGTACATTGAGCCGCACGTGAACGAACAGGAACAGGAGCAGCAACTCGGCGGCATACACATAGAGCGGCCGGCGTTGCTCCGACAACCCATAAGGATCGGTAGCCGGGGCCACCGCGAAGCAGATTCCCGAAGCAATCAGGCCGATGAGGGCAATTCCTACTGCTGCCGTCTCCCACAACACCAGCGGCGTGTGTTTGGTCGCCGAGTTGAAATAGGCGGCTTCGTGGCCGAGCAAGCCGACGAGGACCACCATGGTTATCGCCAAAAGGATTGGTCCCGCCCGGCGAGCAGAAGTAAGCCACGATCCGAAGCCTGCTAAGAGACGTGGAAGAATGACCCCTTCGAGCAGCGTCAGCGCAGCCAACGCCAGCAGCAGCAAGACATGACGGTGCAATCTCACCGCGGCACTGTTTGGATCCAGCACTGCCCAGCCAAGTTCCACCGCCAGTAGCACGGCCAAGGATAAAGTATGCGCCCGAAGTTGGTTGGCGAACCGGCCCGGCGCGCCATTGGCCAGAAGAATGCCTGTCGGCACGAGCAAGGCGACCGCCATTGAGCCGATCAATCGGTCATTCCATGCGTCAAATGTCACAACGATCCACAGACTGAGTACCACCACTACGGCGCCAGCCACGGCTTGGCTGACAAGGAACCACATCGCGGGCCATGCCGGCTGCGGCTTCACGCGCAAGGCTCGCCAGAGTTCCTCTATTCGCGGCAACGCCAGGCCGAGTAACCCAGTCAAAAGGAGATAGGCAGCCACAGCCAGTGAGGCGGTCCAGCCGAACCTATCGGGACTGAGTGCAAGGGATTGCAGTCCAAGCCCCAGAATCAACAAGCCGGTGGCGTAAAGGCCAGCCAACGGACACGGAGCTTCTCCATCCCAAAGGAACGCGAGAAAAGCCATTGTCAAGGTTGCAAGCGCCGCTGCTGGGAGCAGCCAGTTCACGGGGATGCCGGTGAACATCAGGTCCCCGGGGAAGTTTGCGACCAGTATGAAGCAGCCCAAGATTGCGGCCAGCCAAGCGGAGACGTGGGCGAATGGAAGCGCGGAGTATTGCTGGGGTGGTGAAAATAACGGGACAGGCACCGGCTGGGACGATACTTCTTCAAGGACTCGATTCGGGTGGCCGGAGCCAGTCCCGATTTTTTCACCGCGGAGCGATACTGAAGGCGTGCCGGCTCGGAGGATGAACTCTATTAGGGTCCAGATCATGGAGGCTAGCGCAAACGCGAGGAGAAGTGTGTAGCCGAGGCTATAAAGTGCGACGGGCCAAATTTGGATTTCGGAAAGGGGATTCCATGCGACCCAGGCCATGCTGAATGCCAGAGGCACTAATAGGCCCGAACGATAGACGCTAGCTTGCGACCTCGAGCGGATGGCAGTGGCGCCGGCCATGGCTGCGACCGCAAGGGTGGCCCCGCTGGACCAATAAGGCCGCTGCGGATCGCTGGTCGCCGATCGCAAAGCCAGCAGCAAAACCAGGAGGCCGACGGTATGCAGCCAAATCCGGAAGTGGTTCGAACTAAGGGCGAAGAACGACGCCCAGTGAGGGAAGGGTGAAAAGCCTTCCGATTCTCCGTCGTGCAAACGGGCTAACGGCTCCGCAACGACCAACAACAAACCGAGGCCCGTCCAAACTGCCAGCAAAACGTGGTAGGCGAGCCAGGGAAGTTCCGGATGATTCAGACCTTCGGTTATGGAAGCGAGCATGCCGAGAAGCAGCCCCGTAAACATCAAAACGTGGCCGCGTTCTTTCGGTTTGGCGTACCAGAACGCTGCTGTGGCTGTGAGAGCGAGAGCCACCCACCCGGCAAACGAACCAATTGGAATCAGAGCCGCGAACAGCGGTTGTGCCGGCTCGAGCACGATCGTTATGCAGGCACAAGTGAGAACCAGCGCATTGCTGCCAAACGCTAAGGCGATCTGCGTCGCCAGCAGCGGACTCGATCGCAGGCGCGGCTCGGCATCCACGTACAGCAACTTCCGAGCCCCGAGCCAGAGCAGAGCTACGACTGCTGCCGACACGATATTCGCTTGAACGAGATAGAGCCACCACGTTTCGAAAGGCACATCCCAGCGAAAATGCCAGACGACCAAAGACGACGCCAGATTGACCGCAAGGCCGGCGACGAACGCCCAGTCCTCGCGTTGCCGCCAAACCGCCATGGCCGCGCCGGCCGTTCCCGCGATGCCAATCGCGGCGGCGGCCCAGAGGTGGTCGTGGAAAGCGATGGCAGCATGAATCCCCAGCAGAACCACGGCGATGCCCGTTAGGCGGGTCCACATAGCAACGAGAGGCGGAGCCAGAACCGAGCCCCAGATTCCGGTACCTAATGCTCGTTTATTCCACAGCCAGGCAGCACCGACGAGGGCGGGCATGTAGAGCGCCCAACCGAGCAGCAGTGTTCGGTACGCCCAAGCCGGCTGCCAATGGAGCATGCTGCAGGCGGCCAGGCCGATTACGGTCAGCCCTACTAAGCCGAAGCTAGTCGGACTGGGCAGTCTGCCCTGTTGCAAGGCCCGCCAAGTCACTGCCCCCAGTGCAAGGATCAGTGCGACCCAACCCAACGGCGAACCAGCCTCAAGGCTCCAGGAAGCTTGATCGGGGAACATGCCGATGAGAAGCGCGATCCCGTTGAATAGCAAAATCGCGTTGCCGACCACGCCTTGCGACACCTGCAGCGAAAACAAGCTGCGCCATAGGCCGGTCATCGCCTTCACGCCATGCCGCAATCCAAGGCCGGCTCGCCAGCACGATCAGCGCCCAGATGGCTGCGGTTACCGATACGAGTTGGAGCAATCGAACGCATTCGACTACACCGATCGGATTGCCACCATTGACGAAGGTAAGAAGGTAGCCGGTGACGACTGCGAAATTGACAACCAAGCCGGCGGAAAAGGCATAGCCCGGCGAGCATTCGCGCACGGCATGACCGACAAGCCCAACACACAGGATCGCCAGCGGCAGCACGATGGGTGTTACGGGGCCGAGTTTGGCGAAGAACGTGCCCGTGACCGGCCCAAGTCGCGGCTCGGCAAGGCTGACCAGAGTGACCAGCGCAGTGATGAGTAATACCGGTAGAACGCTCAACGCGAGGAGCATCCAGCGCATGCCGGCCGATACGCGGTGGTCGAACCCTTTGCCAATACGGGCGATGGTAGGCAACCGGCCGAGAGAAGTTCGCAGCCAGAGCAGCAGCGAAACGGTGAGATAACAGAGGCTCAGGCCCAAGCACAGAGCGGCAATCTCGGCCCCGTCAGCGGCGAACGGACCCGCTACGAGGATCGGGACCGTCACGGCCAAGAGTACCAGACCATACAAAGCAGCCAGTCGCTCGCGCTCCCATAGTGCGACGACAAGGTTGACCGTCAACAACCCGAGCAGCAGCCAGGCTCCGGGGCCAAAGGTGAGAGCGTAGCTAGGCAGCCAGTTTGTTGTGAGAGGAGTGAAACCAACTTCCTGTAGTATGCCTGGCAGCGCCGCCCACACCGCCAACGCGAATTGTCCCAACACCAGCACGCCGAGCATTGCCCAGTCGAACGCCGGCGCCGCGGGGTTGAGGAGTTTCTGGGCTCGCGGGCTATGCCGGCATACGAAACGGCCCGACAACCAGACGAGTCCGAGCCCGGCCAAGCCAATGCCATAGGCTTGCAGGCTGCGCGGGTCGAGCAGGTCGTCGGGAAGTTGTTCAACCCAGGGTCGAGTCTGCAGCCAACCTGTCACAGTCAAGAGGACTGAACAGCTTAACGCTGCCTGGAAGGCCGCGAAGAGGAGGGCGCTCTCGATTAGGATGGCCACCCCGAGCCAAATCGCCGAAATCCAAGCTGTATAGCAGGCCAAATGATAGAACTGGCCGCTAAATAGGTAACCCAGACAAACCGGAGCCAGCAGCGACGATGCCAGTGCGATCCACGGCAACGGCCCGCCATAGAGGCGTTCGCCCCAAGTGTTCTTGATTGTGAAAGTCCGCAGTAGGAGGCCGGCCAGTAACACCACCGAAGCATGAATCAGGATCGCGATGGCGTATGCATCCCGCGTTTGAGCGCTGACTGCGTCCCAGTTCGCAATGTGCAAGAAGCAGCCCAGCAGAAGCCCCGAGCCGACCCAGGTGAGAGCCACCTCTTCATAAGCCCGAGCCAACAGCAGCAATGTGAACGCGAGAATCGCGAGAGATCCCGCCGTCAATTCAGAGCGCTGCATTCCGGGCGCGGATAAGGTCATAATTAACGAAACGAACGCGACCGCCAGTGCCGTGTGTTTCCATGCCGACGGAGTAAGCAGCCGGCTGCGGACGGTGACGGCAACCAGGGCCAGCATCATGCTCTCAACCGCCAGCACCGCGCCCCAGGAAGGCGTGAAGCTTTGCCACTCCCAGAGCATGGCCCAGATGGTGGCCACTGGCACTAACGCCAGAGCCAGATAGTCGACACTCGCGCGACGCCAGCGCAGGTTGGCGGCCAGGCCGCCGATGGCGTAGATTCCGGTGACGAGTGCCGCATGGCCGGGGCTGCCGATTCCGCGAGCGCTGACGATTGCCAAGCTCGCCACGCCAAGTACGCTGCCGGCGACGGCGTAATAGATGCCGTGAATCCGGTAGCTGGTCCGCACCAGCAGCTCGGCCGTAAAGGCGAGACCGCGATGACGAGCCCCACGAGAGCGGAGCCTGTCGATTGGGAAACCAATAGGTCAATTAACGGTTGGCCCCCGTCCGCCGGTAGCGAGCCGGCAAAGTGGTGATAGGCGGTTAGATAGCCGGCCACCAGGCAGGGCAAAGCCGCGACGTGCACGAGCGGCAGGCCCATGCGGAGAGCCACCATCGTCAACACGACAAAGTTGAAGCCGCAAACCAGAACCGTTGTCCATGGTCCGGGCCAAGCCAGCGGCACAGCCGCCAACATGATCGCCATGCCGCCTAAGGCGACGGCCGTGCCGGCCGTGCGCAGAGTGCCCAGGCTGCGCTTGGGCGTCGGGCCGCCCATGCGCTGCAGCAAAAGCCCTGCTGTCAGCAAGGGCGTCCCCGCCACTGCCAGCAAGATCGACATCCGCTGAAATGCTACACGCAGGTCCAGGCCAACATGTTGGCTCCAGTAGACGAGGAAGCCCAAAGACAGGACTAGCGGAAACGTTGCCAAGCCGAGAAACAACAGCAGGATCTTGGCCCGCCCGGGATCGGCCGGACGTTGCAACCGATAGAGCATGCCGCCGGTGCCGGCTACGAAGCAGGCCACGGGCAAAAGCCCAGCGGCAAGAGAAGCCAAAGATCGGTCCGATCCACGCCGAGAAGCCGAGGCGACGCCAAGGCGCTTGCCGAGATGCCAAGCACCGCCAGCGTGAGCCACCATGCCCTTCCGCCACAAGCACGCGCCCCGCCTTACCTAATAGGTACGCGAAGGCGCCAATTGCTGCCGCCTCGCTGGCAAGGCGCCACCAAAGATCCAAACCGGCCGCGCCTACGCCGTGTTGCACCAGCAGCCCGGCCATGACCATGAAATTAAGCGGCACCAAGAGCGTGGCGATGGCCAGCAGGCCGCGGCTGGTGGATTCCAGCTTCCAGTGACTGAGGGAATAAAGGCCAGCGCCGAAGACGGCCACGGTGATTGCGGTGAATATCAGGAAAGGGAAATAGGGAACGGTTTCTTCCAGCGTTTTCCACAGGCTAATGACCAAAGCGACCGAGCTGCCGACCATGACCAGGCCGGCGATCAGTTCGCCCCAAACGATGTTGCTTTCCTGCATGAAGCGCCGAACACTTCCGCCAAAGAACGGCGCGGCTTCGGTGGTTTGGGCGGCGGCAGCGGGGGGAGGACAGGTTTCTTCGAAGAGGAATCTTGCCCAACTGTGGACTGGGGAGCCGCGGCTGCAGTTAGCGGATTTTCTCCTTCGCTGACCCGCTTGCCCCACTCGGCCACGCGATACACTTGTTCGGAGGCGACTTCGCGCACGTCCTGGCAGACTTCCAGGAACTTTTCGATTTGGGGCTGAAGTAGGGCGGGCTGGGGAACCGGTACGGGCCCCGGAGTTTGCGCGATAGGCAAGACTTCCGGCACAACTTCGACAGGCTTCGGCGCCGGCCGCGCAGGGCATCACCTCCGGAAGGATCTCGACTGGTTTCGGCCGGGGTTTGCTCGTCAACGTATCCAGCCGCGCTTGCACGCACTTTTGGGCGCTCGAAAGTCGCCGGATCGAGATCGCCCTGGTCCTTGAGCGCACTCAAGAGGCGCAAGGTGGTCTTGAGGTCGCGCAGGTTCACCGCCAGCAGACCCACGCGATTCAGCCCGCAGACGGGACAATGATCGTCATTGCTCGAAAGCCGCTTGCCGCAACGCGTGCAACGTGGCAGTTTCTCGGTTTCGGGATGAAGACACCGAAGGCCGCGAAGCCCCGCCCGTCAAGAAGCGAACAACCGCGGCGACGAGCACCCAGATCCCGTGCCCTACGAGAACGAGCAAGAACAAGGCAAACAGAATCGCAAGGATGGGTCCGAGAATCGGGCGCCTCCGCCTGTTCGGCGACTCGGAATGGCGGCCGCTGTCTTCCGCAGAATCGGTGTAGCTTACCCCTCCCCGCCTGCGTTGCGAGCGCAAAAGACGGCGAAGTTCGTCGGCCTATGTCGAGCATAGGCACGATATTCGGGATATTCGTCACGCTGTTCAAGCTAGAATCGGCCGCACGACTTCACCATGAACATCAGTCAGGCGGAAATCGCGGCCGGCGTAGCGATAAGTAAGCCGTTTTGGTCCAGCCCGAGCAGGTGCAGGATGGTGGCTTGAAGGTCGTGGACATGAACCTCATTCTCGGCAACGTGAAAGCCGAGATCGTCGGTGGCGCCATAGGTGATGCCAGGCTTGAAGCCGCCGCCGGCGAACCACATGGTGAATGCTTGCGGATGGTGATCGCGGCCCAGAGAACGACCTAAACCGGGTTCGATTCCACCATGGGCGTGCGGCCGAACTCTCCGCCCCAGATCACCAGCGTATCGTCCAGCATTCCGCGGCGTTTCAGGTCGAGTACCAGGGCGGCCGATGCTTTGTCCGTGGCGGCGCAGTTGGTTTTCAGGTTGCCGCTGACGTCGGTATGAGCATCCCAGCCTTCGTGATAGATGTTCACAAACCGAACGCCTCGCTCCATCATCCGCCGAGCTAATAAGCAAGCACGGGCGAACGAAGGCTTGTTGGGATCGCACCCATAGAGTTGCAGGGTTTCCTTGGTTTCGGTCGAAAGATCAGTCAGCTCCGGGGCAGAAGATTGCAGGCGGAAAGCCATCTCATAGCTGGCGATGCGCGTGGCGATTTCGGGATCGCCTTCGACCTTCAGCCGATCCTCATTGAGTGACTTCACCAGGTCGAGCGAATCGCGTTGCAGTTTGGTATCGACCCCGCCGGGACTAGAGACGTTCAAAATGGGATCGCCGGTGTTGCGAAAACGGACGCCGGTGTAGACGGTGGGCAGGAAGCCGCTCGACCAGTTGGCCGAGCCCCCGCTGATGCCGCTGCCGGTGGACATGACAACGAAAGCGGGTAGGTTCTCCGTTTCAGCACCCAAGCCATAGAGCAGCCAGGAACCAAGGCTCGGCCGGCCCGGCTGGGAGAAGCCGGTGTTGAAGAAGATCTGGGCTGGTGCATGGTTGAACTGATCCGTTTTCAGCGACTTCACCAGGGTGATGTCGTCGACGATCTTGGCCAGATGGGGCAACATGGTTGAGAGTTCGGCACCGCATTTTCCATGTTTCGCAAACTTGAATCGCGGCCCGAGCACGGCCGCATCGGAACGGATGAAAGCGTAGCGCTGCCCCCCGATGACCGAAGGCGGCAGAGGTTTGCCTTCGAGACGGGTCAATTCGGGTTTGTAGTCGAAGAGATCGAGCTGGCTTGGCGCCCCTGTCATGAACAGGTGAATCACGCGCTTTGCCTTTGGTGCAAAGTGAGGCTGCAGCGGCGGCAGCGACGTGGCGGCGGGCGCTGCGGCTCGAGAGTCCAGCGAAAGCGATCGAGCCCAGGCAGAGGCCGGCGTTCGCAAGGAAGTGGCGGCGCGATTGTTCGAGAAAAAGCGGGTTCATGATTTCTTCTCTTAATTGATCCGCGGACCTCTCGCCTTCGGCGACCCCTGCCGGCTCGTCCGGCAGGTGAAGGAGTTCCCCAGCTAGAACCACCTTCCATCTTACGGTCGACCCCGCCGGCTCGTCCGGCAGGTGAAGGAGTTCGCTGGCTAATAGTCACTACGGTAGCTGCTGAACTGCTTCACCTGCCGGGCAAGCCGCAGGGGTCGTTGGGGCAGCATCGTTTCAATCTAGCTTTCTGAACTGCTTCACCTGCCGGGCAAGCCGGCAGGGTCGTTCCTCATGAGCACCATCTCTAAAATGAGGTGAAACATTGTCAATCCTTCGTCACGAACTCATCCAAATTCAAAAGCGCCCTGGCCAGACTCGTCCAGGCCGCCCGGTCATTCAGGTCCTCACCACTGCCGCCCGCGATCTTCTTGGCATCCAATTCTTTATTTTGCACGGCGCTTGCTTACCTCATTGAAGAAGCCCACCAGTTTCTCCAACTCTACGGCATTGGGCATCGGCAGACAACCCGACGAAACAATTCTTCCACACGATCATCCACCGATCCCGGCAAATCAGCAAACGTTCGTCCCAAGGCCTGCGAAGCTTCCACGAAGGTGACGTCGTTCAAAAGGAACAACGCATGCATGGCGGTGTTGGAAACATCGCGACGAGCGACGCAAGCCTCGCCGCTGGGAGCATCGAAGGTGGTGTAGAGCGGAAGGGAGCAGTGCGTTTGGAAAATGTGTAAAGACTCCGACGGTTGCGATCCTCGCCCGCTGCTCGCCCTCCACTGGATCGCCCCATAGGTGCCCTCCGTGGTCACGCTCGCAGGCTGCGGCGGAAAAACGCTAGGGCCGCCAATTCTCGCAGAGAGCAGTCCCGCGACCCGCAAAGCCGAATCACGCACCATCTCGGCTTCGATGCGGACGCGTGGTCCGCGGGCCAGAAGCGTGTTGCCGGCGTCGTGTTTCAGCAGCTCCGGGCTAATGCGCGAGACTTTGCCGATAGGTGGCGCTGGTCACGATCAAGCGATGAAGCTTCTTGAGCGACCAGCCGCGATCCATGAATTCGACGGCCAGCCAATCGAGCAATTCGGGATGGCTGGGAAACTCGCCCTGATAGCCGAAATCCTCGGTCGTGCGGACCAGGCCGCGGCCGAAAAACGCGGCCCATTGACGGTTGACTGTCACTCGACTCGTCAACGGCTGATCTCGGCTGACCAGCCAGCGGGCAAGAGCCAGGCGGTTAACCGGTTGTTGCTTCGGCGGGGCCGGCAGGAATGAAAAAGTGCCCGGCTCGACCTTTTCCTTGGGCTGGAGAAACTCGCCGCGATTGTGAACGAATGTTGCTCGCGGATTCTCAGGCGGCCGCTCGCCATCACCAGCGTCGTGGGCAAGAGTGGGCATCTGCCTCCGCAAGTTATCGATGGCCTTGCGGGCCGCTGCCAAGTGAGGCGTTTCCAGGTAGAACTGTTTGCGCAGCGATTCGAGCTGTTCCGGTAAATAAGCTTCGTGCGGAAACTGAAGTAACTGCTCCATTTCCGCAGGCGTCGCCCGGGCCTGGGGGTTGGCAGCCTTCGTCAAGGCGATGCGGAAGCGGCCGATGTCCGCGACGAAATCGCGCTCGAACAGCATCTTGAGGACAAGCTCTTTTGATGCCGCCAGCGGTTTCTCGAAGACGAAGACCGCCACATGCCGCCGGCCCTGGCCGCCTTCAATTGACCAGCCGGTCTGCGGATTGCCATCGATGGCAGCTTGGGAGGTATTGCGGCCGGCGGCGAACGAATGCATCGCCTTGCCGAATTTGGCCGGTTTGCCGTCGGCTTGGGCGGTGATCTCGCTGAGTGTGAAATCGCCGGGGCCGCCTTCGTAGAAGACTGAGCCGGGGCCGCCATTGGGGAGGCGGGCGTCCGGAATTGCTTCAAGGCGAATGGCCGTCACGCCTGCAAAATCGCCCGTGAATTTCAGGGTGTATTCGTCGCTCTTGGTCAGGTCGCCGCTGACGAAGATGGAATCGTCCGGCTGAATCGTGAGAAACGGTGAGTTGGTCTTGGTTTCACGTGGCCGCAGCACCTGCCAAGGAACGGTTTTTTCGCGCTCGAGCTTCAACCAATCCTCGAAGGCCGCTTCGATCTTTTTTCGGCGAGCTTCGCCTGTGCCAAACTGTGCAGGAAAGTGATTCGGCAATTCGTAGGTCAGCTTGGCGATTTGCGCTTCCATCTCCGCCCGCCTGGCTTCGATAGCAGGGGCCGGCACGTTCATCTTCGGTTCATCGCAATTGTTGAGGCAAGCAAAGAACTGATAATACTCCTGATGTGGGATGGGATCGAACTTATGTGTGTGGCACTGGGCGCAACCGACGGTCAATCCCAGCCAGACTGTGCCGGTGGTAGCGACGCGATCGGTCATGGCATTGAAGCGAAACTCCAGCGGATCGATGCCGCCTTCTTCGTTCAGCATGGTGTTGCGGTGAAAACCGGTGGCGATGCGGTCCGAAGCGGTCGCGCCGGGCAGCATGTCGCCGGCCAGTTGCTTGATGGTGAACTGATCGAAAGGCATATCATCGTTCAAGGCGCTGATGACCCAATCGCGATAAGGCCAGATCGAACGCGGCCGATCCTTTTCGTAGCCGTTGGTGTCGGCGTAACGGGCCAAATCGAGCCAACGCCTTGCCCAGCGCTCACCGTAAGCCGGTGAAGCCAGCAACCGATCGACCAGTTTTTCGTAGGCGTAGGGCGAAGCATCAAGCACGAACGCCTTCACTTCTTCCGGCGTGGGCGGCAGGCCAATGAGATCGAGCGAAACGCGGCGGATCAGTGTGGGCTTGTCTGCTTCCGGGGAAGGCGCGAACCCCGCCTGCTGTAGGCGAGCCCGAACAAAGCTATCGATGGGATTGCGAACGGCAGCGTCCTTCACAGCCGGAATCGCAGGCCGCGAAGGCTTCACGAATGCCCAGTGAGGCATGTACACGGCGCCGGCAGCAATCCAGTCGCGCAGGATCTTCTTCTGTCCTTCGCTCAAAATCATCTTGGAAGCGGGGGGCGGCATTATCTGATCTGCTTCCTTGGCAAATACGCGATTCACCAATTCGCTTTCTTCGGGCTTGCCGGGAACGAACGCGCCATGCTCCACGGCCTGCTGGCGATCGTCCAGGCGCATGTGGGCTTTGCGCGCCTTCTCATCGGGGCCATGGCATTTGAAGCAGAAGTGGGCCAGAATCGGCCGAACCTCGCGAGCGAAGTCCGGCTCAGCAGCCACGACATGGGTGGTCGAGAAGAAGATCAAGAGCGGGCAGGCAATTTGCAATCGCAGCATGGTATTGTGGAAGGAATATTAGGCGGGTAATTTTGCGTGCCGCGTGCACGGCGGCCGGAGGCGGGCTAATCGAGGCCAAACGTTCCAGTCCATTAAGGGTAGCCGATCGGCAGACAGAAGTCCAAACCTCACTTGACTTGAATTCGCCAACCGACGGTACAGGAGCTGCAAAGCAATGACGGCATTATCTTCTCCACGGGCGAAACGTTCAAGTCGCCGCCGGCTCTGGTTGTTTTTCTTTCTGGCGCTGCCGCTGGTGTTGATCGCCGCAGTGGCCATCTTGGTGCGTCAGGCTGGCACCGATCGGTTGACGAAAGCCATCGCCGAGGCCGACCGACTCGATCCCGGCTGGCGCTTGGACGACATCGAAGCCAGTCGCAAGCCCGTCCCGCCGGCAGGGAAAAACGGTATCGAACAAGTGCTGGCGATAAAGGCAGCTCGGATTGGGGGTCAGGATATCCCGTGGTCATTCCCGGCCTACGAGAAGGACCAGGATTATCTCGCAAATGTCCGCAAGGCCATGGACGATAGCCTGAGCGGCGATCGAAAGACGCCCAGGATGCTTAATGAGGAACAGGTGCGCGTGTTGCGGGCCGAGCGCCAGCGCAATGAAAAGGCCATCGCTCTGGCACGTGCGCTGGTGGATTTCGAGTACGGTCGTTTTCAACTCGCCTTACCGATTGATTTGTACAGCATCAGCCTGGCCCATTCCCAGGATGCTCGGGCCGCCGCGGCGCTCCGCCATGACGCACTGCTGCGCGCACACGACGGCGATATGTTGGGCGCCTTGCAGGATTTCAGGGCTATCGTTCATGCCAGCCGTGCCGTTGGCGATGAGCCATTTCTTATATCTCAGCTCGTGCGTATAGCGCTGGATACCGTTGCCGTCAACAGCCTTGAACGTTCGCTGGGACTGGGCCAGGCGTCGGAGCAAGACCTAGTCGTTGTGCAACGCTACCTGACCGATGAGTCGCATACTCCTTTTTACTTATACGGTGTCCGCGGGGAGCGCAGGCCTGGATCGGTTCCTGGAACACGTGCAGAACGGCGAGCTCGATTTCCAGAAGTTTCGCCAATCGGCCGGGATTATCGGCTTGGCGCCTTCGGATGCCCTCACAAGCCTGATCGTCTTTCAGATGTACCTGACGGTCAAATCGCAGCGCGCGATCTGCTCGAGTGCATGAATCTTCCTGTGGAAATTGGCAAATTGCCCACGGACCAACAAGCTGCTGCATTCACCGCTTGGGACCAAAAGTTGAGAGAGCTGAGCCGATTCAGTTTTGCCAGACTGGTGGTGCCGGCATGCGCCAAGGTGGCTCAAGCAGACGTGCGAACCAAAGCCATTCTTCGGGTCGCTATGGCCGGTGTGGCTGCCGAACGATTCCGCGTGGCCAAAGGGCACTGGCCGAAGGAATTGGCCGAACTTGTACCATCATACCTGGACGCCGTCCCACTCGACCCCTTCGACGGCAAGCCCTTGCGACTCAAGATCAGTGATGGCGCTTTTGTCGTCTATTCGGTGGGCATGGACGGCGTCGACAACGGCGGACAACTCGATGACAAACCCTTTCTACCGGGCTCAGATATCGGCTTCCGGCTTTTTCGATGTGGAGAAACGCCGGCAGCCTGCCCTGCCCTTCGTATTTCCGCCGAAAAATCAGCCACCTGACACTTGATTCGCGTTTAGCGGCTCACCTGATGTGTGGCCTAAAGTCCACACTACCTTTAGATTCGGCGAGACTATACGTGATGCCTCCCCCCACTTACGTGGGAGGCTCGCCTTAGGATTTTTTCGCTTTTCGACACCCACTCCTCTGACATAATCAAAATTCAGGCAAACGGGACTTCGCCCCGAGGAGGAGTTCATGGCACCGGCATCAAAATCAGTTCTTTTGGTCACGCTAGTGTTCGGTTCGGCAGCGGTGCTCGAGGCCCAAACCGCGAAAACGGCGACGAAGCCGGTGTTCGCAACCGTCTTGACGACCATGCCAACGGCCGGTGAACACATCCGCCAATTCGCCTTCGATGGGGATACGGCGAGTTATTTCGCGTCGAAAAATAACCCTGGCATTGCGGACCATTTCACGCTCTTGTTCGACAAGCCGGTGGCCATCAAGTCCATCAAGGTGACGACGGGCCGGGCCGATGGGGCCGATAAACTTGATGAAGGTGCTCTGGAAGGATCGAGCGACGGCAAGCGCTTTGTACCCTTGGCGCAATTCGCTGACGGGACAGCCGCGGCCAAGCCCGAAGGCTGGCACATCAGGGCTGTCCGAATCAAGCCAACGGCCGAAATGACTCATCCGCTTGCCATCCGCGAGTTCGTGATCGATTCCGAGCCTCACGTGGTCCCGTTCAAGTATCCGGTTGAATTCGTGCTGGACACGACAGAAGCTCCCGAAATGGAGCCCTGGTGCGAGAAAGTCGGCCGGATTTGCGAACGCCAATACTACATGATCAACGAAGAACTGCGCAGCGACGGTTTCAAGCCGGCCACCGTCGTCAAAATGAAAATATCGAGCACTTATGGCGGCGTGGCGGCAACCAGCGGCGACCGCATCGAGGGATCGGCAAAGTTTTTCAAGGCACATCCGGAAGACGTGGGAGCGATGGTTCACGAGACGGTGCACGTGGTGCAGCGGTATCACGGCAACTGCCCGGGCTGGCTCGTGGAAGGAATCGCGGATTACATCCGTTTCGTCAAATTCGAGCCCGGTAAGCTCCGCCGCCTGACTCCGGAAATGGCCAAGTACGACGGTAGCTACCAAACATCGGCCGCCTTTTTGGATTTTGTGACCAAGCGCTATGACAAGGATTTGGTCCGCAAACTGAACGCGGCTCTGCGCGAAGGCAAATACACCGACGGCTGGTTCAAGGAGACGACAGGCAAGACATTGCCTGAATTGGGCAGCGCCTGGAAGGCGGCGCTGCGGCGCTGAGCGAAAGGGCAGGCACAAGTTGAGAATCCGTCTGCTTCGCCCTCTACGCGGCGTGGATTAAACGGCCTGAGCGCCAACGAATTGGAAATCACTCATCGTTCGATTTTCGCCCTTGATTCAAGACTCTCACTTTCCTGCCTTTTGAAGCTTCTTCAGCTCGTCCACGCAGATACAGTCAACGCGGTCGTTTTTCAGCATTGCCGCACACCACTCCGATACCTCGGCTGGCGACAAGTCCGATTTTCGAATGGCAGCAATCACGACCTTGAGGCAGGCCTCGATATCATCGCTCATCAACCCTTCATCGCTCATTTCAACCTGATAGCTTCCGCTCTTCATCAATTCCAGGGAAAGCTTCATGACTGCCGCCAGATGCCCCAATTCGATGAGTTTTCGGAAGTTTTTTTCAACGGCCTCGTATGCCCCGTAGTCGATGTCGAAGTTGGTGTTCATCTCCCGCTCATCAAACTCCGTCGCATCGCCGATGGCAATCTCAGTCTCGGATATCAACTCTTTCGGGGGAATTTCGATTTCCAAATTTCTTTTCTAAACGGCGCATTGATGCCTGATTCAACATCGCGAAGTCCACGATTATTTCAATCAACTCGGCCGTGGTTTTTTTCGCCAAGGTTTCCCATACCCGATCCGCAGAAGCGTCTCGTTTTGCCACAGGCTTTTTCCCGGATTTGCTTTTGCATTACGATTCTCCCTGAGCTATAACCGCCTTTTCCACCCCGAATAATGCTGCCAAGAAATGCGCGCGGAGTCAAACAGTCCCCAAGTTCCCTAGACAATTTTCTGCCTTTTAGGTCCAATCGACGCCGCTGCTGAAGGAGTTCACGTCAATAACCCCAGTCTGACCGGGGAGGCATGGATGCGGCCGTTCAATGTTTTGACGCTTGTTGGCATTTGCCGGTGCTCTGCTCTCGAGTGGATGCAGTGCCAGTGCCAGTCAATCCGATAATGTCGTAGTCGTTTATTCCTCCGTCGATGAGGAGTTCGCCAAACCGCTTGCGGAGCAGTTCGAACGCGAAACCGGCATCGTGGTCAAGCTCATCTCCGATACGGAAAAAGCCAAAAGCAGCGGTTTATTGAACCGATTGCTGGAGGAAGGTTCGCGACCGCAATGCGATGTTTTCCTCAGCGAAGATCCGGGCGCTCGGCTGTTCTCAAGAAACGCGGCCTTACCGCTCCTTATGTGTCTCCCGCCGCCCAGGGGTTGCGGCCCGAGTTTTCCGACCCCGACCACCACTGGACCGGGATGTCCGCGCGCGTTCGCGTCCTGCTGGTCAACATGAAGCATCCGCTCTTCCAGAAAGTACCGCTGCCCACCAGCGTTTATGATCTGGCCGACCCCCGCTACAAAGGGCAAGGCCTGCATCGGCAATCCGCTCTTCGGCACCACCACCTTGCACTGTCTGGCGATCTTCCAACATCTCGGCGAAGACAAAGCCAAGGAGCTTTTCGAGAACATGCTCAAGAACGAAGTCCATCTCGTCCCCTCCGACGGAGACGTGCAAGAGCGTGTCGAAAAAGGGGATTTCGCGTTCGGCTTGACCGACAACGACGATGGCATGGCCGGCGTGCGCGAGAGCCGGGGCAAGAAGATGACGATGGTGTTTCCCGGATGAGACAGGGTTTGGGGATGCTGGCTCCCGACGCCCCCGTGTTGATCAAGAACGGTCCTCATCCCGAAAACGGCAAGAAGTTCATCGACTTCATCCTGCGACCCGAAACGGAAATCGAGCTGGCCAAAGTCCCCTCGCAGATTCCGCTGCGTCCCGACCTGCCGCCGTCCCAGGAATTTCCCTACCCTCCGTTCGAAATCATGCGCGGCATGAAGGTGGATTACAACGCACTGGCCGACCAGCACGACAGGCTGGTGCAGGGCTACCTGAAGGAATGGACGGATCGGAACAAGAATCGATGACCAGTTGTATGGTCCTGGAATGGCCGGGCCGTTGGCGGGCGGGTAGCGTAGCCGCCCTGCTGGCGCTGCCTTTGCTGCCCACGCTTCCACTGTTGTGGTTCGCCCTTTTTTCCGGCGACGGCTTCTCTACTGGCGGGCCAACGTTTCAGCATGCCCTGGCGAACAGCGTAATCGTGGCCCTCTTGGTCGCGCTGGGATCGTTCGCGCTGGGCCTGCCGATCGGCGTCCTGAACGCCCTATACGACTACCGGGGCCGCTGGGTTCTTCTGCCTCTATCCCTGCTCCCATTGCTGACGCCTTCGTTTGTTTGGCCGCTGGGCTGGCGCTGGCTCTTGGAGCACCGCGGCCGGTCCTTGCTGCCTTTCCTTTCCGGCTATTCCGGCTGTCTGCTGATGTTCCTGCCCGCGGCAGTCACGCTTGGTTCTTTTCACAACCATAGCGAGCCTGGCACTGCTGTCCGGGTCACAAGTGGAAGCGGCTCGCTTGGCCGGCGGCGAAAGGACGCTGTTCCGATTCGCCTGTCGCCACGCCGCGGTCCCGGCTGCCCTCGCGGCCATGTTGGCCGGGATCTTGACGCTTTCCGATCCGGGAGCCGGATTTGCTGTCGGCCTGTCGTTGGCATCCTCGGAGATTCTGATCAGCTTCCAGGCTTTTTACGATTACGGCCTCGCAGGGCGGCAATGCCTCGACACTAGCTTTGCTGGTGCTGGCTGCCGCCTTGCCAGTCGCCTATTTCGCCGCTCCACGCCTGGTTGCCGAGTTGTCGGCAAAGCAGCTTCGGCAGGCGCACCGCAGCCGCGATCCGGTTATGAGAAAAGTGGCTGGCGCCGGTCTTTTTCTGGTGGTCCTGTTGCTGACGGCTCTCCCCGTGATGGGATTGATCATGCCGTTGCGGAAGTGGATCGATCTGTCGCGTGCATGCCACGACCTCGTTCAAACTGGCACGAACACCCTGTTGTATGCAGCGGGAGCTGGATGCTGCGCCGCGGGTTTGGGTCTGGCCCTGGCATTCTGTGCCGGGCGACAGGAACGCCTGCGCCGGCTGGCCATTGGCGTCTGTCTCACGCTTTTCGCGATGCCACCCATGTTTTTGGCGCTCGGTTACGTGCGTGGCGTGGCCCATCTGCCAGCCTGGACCGATCCCGTGCTACGCGGCCGGCTGGGAGTTTGTTTGGTGCTCGGCGTGCGTTTCTTTCCAGTTGCGGCCTTGCTCGCTTTACGCTCGTGGGGAACCATGTCGCCGTCGCTGGCCCGGGCCGCAGGAGTACACGGCGTCCCTCTGAGCCGCTATCTCTGGCGATTGGTACTTCCTCTTCAGCGCCGAGCCATCATGACGGCAGTGCTCCTCGTCGGGTTACTGGCCACGGCAGAAATCGGTATGGTCTTGCTCCTCTGCCCGCCGGGAGAGGAATCATTGCCTTTGCACATTTTCCAGATAGTCGGCTATCCCGCGCCATCGTCCCGATTGGCGGCACTTTGCGCCATCGATGTGGCGCTGGCCATCGGTATGCTCGTTCTGACGTGGAGTCTTGTGGGAGGTGACCGGGCATGACAGGTGCACGATTCGAACTCCGATGTCTCAGCAAAAGCTATGGTACTGCCAATGCCTTGTGCGATGTCTCATGCGCGATCACAGCCGGTGAACACTTAGCCATACTTGGTCGATCAGGTTCCGGAAAATCGACGGCATTGCGCCTGCTTGCAGGGCTCGAAACGCCGGATCGGGGAATGATCTTGCTGAACGATGTCCCGGTTTCGGCGCCGGGCCGAATCCTATTGGCCCCCCATCGCCGGGGGATTTCGCTGGTCTTTCAAGATCTGGCATTGTGGCCCAACCTGTCGGCCCACGCGAACGTGATGATGGGCCTTTCGGGGCTGGCGTTGCCGAGCTCCGAAGCGCGAGAGCGAACGCGAAGAAGCGCTGCACCTTTGCGGCATCGAGGAGCTAGCCAATCGCAAACCGGGCGCGATGTCCGGAGGCCAGCAACAGCGTGTGGCGTTGGCCCGCGCCGTTGCCGTTCGCCCTGCCTTCTTACTGATGGATGAACCATATGCCGGGCTCGATCTCGTCCTCAAATCGAGGTTGCTGCCGGAAGTCCGGGACCTCGCTGCCCTGCAGAATATGACCGTAATTCTCGTCACGCACGATCCGATGGAGGCCCTATCGCTCTGCGAATCGGCGGTAGTCCTCGATCGAGGTCGAGTCGTCGAAGCCGGGCCTCTTGAAGAGCTGCTTTCTAGATCGCAGTCGGAACTGCTGCGCTTGTTCCGCAACGAATTCAGCCGGCGCGAGCAGAGCCCCTTCGAGAGCAGAGTCGCGTGAATCAAAAACATGGACGGCTTCGCGCAAAAGCGTCAGCGGCCGGTAGCCCTCAATAATGCCCTCCGACAGAAAAAAGAGGAAAAAGAAGTGACCAGCCGCTACCCGGGTGGTAAAAGTTAAAGTTAAATGAGAATCCAATCGCTGCCAAGCGCCAACAAGGGTAAGAGCGTGTTGGATGAATTCAGATCAATGCTCGCGTTCGTCATTCAAACGCCACAAGCTGGACAGCCATCGTCGATAGCGAAGATACGGTTAGGGTATCTCTGCTCGAGGTGTGCCAGAAAACTGAACGAGCGTGAGGACGTACGCGCTTTCATCCAGCGGAAATGGATTGTGATTACGGTTATCGCCTTGGTGTTGTTGCTCGGCTCGTATCTCTGGTTTACCCACAACGTACAGGAGTAGGAGCGAGCCCAACTCATGCCGTCCTTTCCCCGACGAAATCGATGCCGGGAAGCCCAGATTCTGCCGCGCGTTTGCGAACAGAGAACCCGACATGTTCTGGGAAATAAATTGCACTCAGGGCCCTGTATCGAGCAAGCTCGCGGTTTTTGCGGCGGCGAGGCAATTCTTCCGATTGTTCACTTCTGCCTATATCAGAAACGTACCATGGCTTATCAGCTTCAGCACACCAGCACCAGCGCGCGCTAGAGAAGAACATATTGACGAAACCGTAATTCGTGTTTTTTCAATGACTTAAGGCATGTCTCCGGATATACCTCTGCCAAAAGCAGCTTCTTGGCACAGCCGTTGCAATCAACAAAGATGCGAAAGTGAAACGAGCTGGCAATAACATTCACTCGCCATTAAGCAAGCTGACTCCCGCGAAATGGTTTTCGTCAGTCTGCCGGCTCAAACAAAGCTTTCGGCTAAGTACCTCCAACGATTTCAGAACGATTCAAAGGCGCACCAGAGGGCTCTGGCAAGGGCGGAATGCGCCTGCATCCTGACCCGCACGTGAATTGTTCCTTGACGACTAATTATCAGCAGCCGGGGCGTCGGAGCTCCTCGCGCCCGGCTGCCGCCCACTTCCTTCGGTTCCTTGAGTTAAAGATTCGGACGCCGTCGATTCTTTCTGCCATCCTCGGCCAAGACTTTGGCCTGGCGTTTCCAACGTTCGGCGGAATCCGGTTCCCTGGAAATCGCCACCACGCATCGTGGGCATCAGTCCTTCGTCGCACCATTGCGAAGCGATAGGGCGAAGCGATTGAAGGCCCGTGTCACCGCGCTCCGCCGGCTAACTTGTGCCAGCGGCAAGCCTTCGTTACGGGCCGTGTTTACCTTCGCAGGAGAGTCCGGGATCCACTCGCGCACGGGGCGGCCAAGTACCTCTTCCGCTTTTTTCCAGGCGACTTGACCACGCTGACCATAGCGATTGGCAACGACCTGGATCTTCTCGATGGGCACGCCTTTTTCCTGCAAGCAATGCAGAAGGCGACGGCCGAGGCGGAGTGACGCGACGTCCAACTGCACAACGAGAAGGATGTCGTCGACGAATCCCAGCGCTTCCAGCCGGGGAGCATCCATAGTGTGGCCAAGGTCGAGAACGGAAAACGGGTATAAGGCCCTCAAAAGAATAAGCAATTGGCGCATTGCCTCAGGCGTGAACGGCGACGCCGTCAGAGATCCAGGCACATCGGCAAGAATGCCGACGCCGCTCGAGTGCTGCATGATGGCCTGACGAAGTAGAGTCGCATCCATCCGCTGCCAGTTAACAATCAGGTCGCCCAGCGCGTGGCGTGGGGTCAAATCGAGATCGAGAGCGATCTCCGGAACACTGTTGCCGATCTCGGCCAAGGCGGTCGGCCTCGTCTTGGGATCGGCGAGAGCGAAGGCCAGATGGATGGCGAGCGTGGTCACGCCGCTACCGGGTATGGCTCCGGTCACGCCGAAAAGTTTGCCGCGCTGGTAGACGATATCTCCGGCCTGGGCATGTTTTTCCAGAGCGCCGAGGAGTTCGTCTCGCAAGCATGACGAAGCGAGGAATTGCCTCGCGCCGGCGCATGGCTTGCAGTATTTGCTGCGAATCCACAACCTGACCGATTGCCCAAGCGGGGATCTTGGTATGGGTGGTACAGTATTCGAGGGCCGCATAGCCGCCTGGCGCATCTTGTTCGAGATCGACCAGGACTAAGTCGGCCTGTCCGCGAGCCAGCCTGGTAGGGAGCCCATCGTAGGGAACGCAATCGGCGGCGGCGACATTCCAGTCCCGCGCTCAGCACTTGTACGCGCTGCGGCGGTTCGCGAACAGCAACAGGAGAAGCGAGTATGGCGCGCATGGCTATCCCCTGGATTCGTTACTCGACGAGGCGCACCTTGCACACGTATCGATTCCAGAGCGGCAACCGTATGCACCGTTCGCCGGCAGATTTTGGGTGATCGCCGTCGCAGTCGCCATCATGCACGGCTGCAGCACGAACATCAATGGCCTTCCTCCGCAGCAGGCTGCACGCTCACAACTCGTGCCGCGACGAACCTCGTCAAAGTAGCCTGACCCGTTTGGGAATCGATACTGGTGAAGAGGGGCCAAGCCCGCGGGATTGCCTGGTCGGCCAGCGCCTGGAGCACGACCGCCAGCTCGGCAATGTCTCCGGCAGTGCCTGCTGCCATCAGCCCACCCCCAACCGACAACGTTCCCTCGGAACCTAACGCCAACTCGCCGCCGAATGAAACTAAGTCCGACGGCCCCAACCCTTCGGCAAGCTGGCGGCACAGGCCGGCGACATCCGAAGCTCCGAACGACAGGAGGCAGCTGTTCGTCGACTCACTTTGCGTTGGCGTAAGAGCGATCGTCACAGTCATTTCGAAGAGGCCGTCGCCGCGTCGGGTCGAATAGGTAACGGCACATGTTTCGATCGAAGCGGTACTCATCGGCGCCGCGCAAACCTTCGACTTGAGCTTCCCACGATTGAGGGACCGTGAGCTTGGGATCCGGAAAAGGAGCGCGATGGGGCAAGAGGTACTCGGATCGAACCGGTGGGTCGAAAGCCGAGGACGGAATGATCCAACATGGCCGTGGCGACTGCCAGAACATCCGCCGATTCCATGTTGAGTAATCGTGCCCAATATAATCCTGCCGCGTTGCCGCGCGCCGGGTGTGACGCCCCATGATGCGGACGGCGTTCACGAAAAGCAGATCTTCATTGCCCGGGTCGTCCAGCCGCTCCGCCAAGAGGAACTCCCGGCTGCGCGGCCACGCAAGATGGCCAACCACGAGGTCACCGTCCGCGCTGTTTGCGGATTGGGCTGCAACTGGAGAGGAGTGCCAAACACGGGGTTGGCTGTGGCGTAACCATCCGCCTGACGAGCGGCCTCGGCAATGACCCCCTGTATTTCACCCGGAACAAGCGCAGGAAGGCATCATCCACCAGGACCTGGGCTGCGCTGAGAGCAGCAGCGTCCGCGGCACGTTGCATCTCCGTGCGCGTCGCCCATAAGTTGGAAAGATCCACTGCAACGGCAAGCTCCGCCAGGAAGACGAGCAGCACCAGCAGGAGCAGCGGATTCAAGACACCGCGACGTGGATGCGTCACTCTGGTGGTCACGTGCGAATACATCATCGACCACCGGTTCCGCTACTTGCGCCGGCGGTGCTTCTTCGGCGGATGCTGCCGGGTTGATCTGCGTTGGCCGGTTGGACCGAGTCGGGTTCGCTCGCTCGCTGGCCTGAGCAAGCCCCGCGGGAATGGAAAAAATGAACGTCGAATCGGCGTGTTCGTTGCCGCTCATGGCATGGCGGGCGTGGTCTGCCGGCTGGGGCATCATGTCGCCATTGGTTCCAAACACCACGTTTCCACGTCTCGTAAGGCCGGCAAACTGTTCGACGCTCACATTGGGGACCGGCGCCGGCGGGAGCTGCAAGTTAAACACGCGCATCAAATCTGCGCTCCCCTACGGTCAAGTCGCCGCGCTGGAACGCTCGAATACGGTCGACCTCATCTCGATACTCCTCGCCATTGCCTTCGCAGAAAACGATCGGGTCCGATTCCTTCGAATCTTCGACTGGGACTCTCCACACGCGGCAGGTTTTGTCTTGGCTCGACGAGGCCAGCCGGCCGCCATCGGGGCTGAAGGCCACGGCACGGACGGAATCGCTGTGGCCGTGCAAAACGGCCAGATCGGCCCCGGAATGGATCTCGGATATGCGAATCGTGGTGTCCGCGCTGCCCGAGGCCAGGAGTTTGCTGTCCGGACTGAACGCCAGCGAGGTGATGATGCCGTTGTGCCCGTGCAAATCCATGAATTTCTTGCCACTTTGCGCTTCCCAAATGCGGATCGCCCCGGCCTTGGTGCCCGCCGCGAGCCAGCGACCATCGGGGCTGAAGTTGAGGTGCGTTACGTGCCGGAACCGCTATCGAGCTGCTGTAAGAGTTGCTGGGTCTTCAGATCGTACACGTCAACACCGGCCGCGCCGCCCAGGGCCACCAGGCGTCGACCGCGAGCGAACCCGATAGTCGGAACGGCCGGTGTGTCTTTGAGGATACCGAGTTCTGCCTTCGTCGCCAAATCGACGAGCTTGACGCTCTTCGCATAAGCGATGCCCAAGAGGTCGCCTTCGGGAGAATAGCGAATGGCACGCACGAATTCGGAACCCGGGAGTAGTGCCTGTTCATGAAGCGTCGCCGTATCGTATATATGCACGTCATTATTGGAGCTAAAAGCCAGGGAGCGACCGTCAGGACTGAGCATCATGGTGCCCACCGGCATGTCCGGTCCCACCAGGCTGTTGAGCATGTCGCCCGTCGCTCGGGTCCCATATTTTGAGTTCGAGATCGACTTGTGGAACCAACCGATTCGCTGCCGCCGGTGTGGAAGCGACCGTGATAAGACGCTTGCCGTCCGCGCTAAAGGCAAGGGCGCGAACCCATTGCTTATGACCGCTCAGCGTCAGCAGCTCTTCTTGAACGCCCAGGTCCGCCGCGCGGAATTGATTGCGACGCGTTTCCAGCGTGCTGCGCTGTTCCGCGGCCGGCAAAGGCACAAGCGTCAAAACGCCTTTGTCGCGGGCGTAATTGATGAGAGCCGCCCGATAAGGATCGACTTCGAGGGTGAAGTGTACCGGCGCATTTTCAGGAGTATTGCCGAACAAGGGCCACAGGGTGTTACGTTTGGCGATAACGCGGGCATCGCAGCAAAGATTGGCGGTACGATTGGTGACGACGCGAGCGCCGGCCGAAGCATCGGGGCCGGTGATGGCGGAGGTCAGGTAGACGTGACCCATTCGCCAACCTGGATTAACCCCCCCGCTGCGTCTGCGCGGCAGCGTCACGTTAACGGTGCGCATCGACGCAGTAAACGCAAGTGCAGAGAATCGGGCTTGGCCATCTCGCGGAGGTATTGGCGGAGGATCGGCTTATCCGCCTCGATGTTGCACGCGGACATGTGCTCGACGGCAGCGTTAGCCACCGGCGGCAGATAGGCGCTTTTGTTGCGTTTGTAATCGGCGGCCTCTTCCGCACTCATCGCCCGCACTTTGACCCAGCTAGGAAGGATGAAATTTCCTTCGAAGATGTTGCGGCTGGCCACCAAGACATTGGGTAGCGGCGTTGACGCCTCGGGAGCAGGCGCTGCCACAGCCGGGCGAAGGATGCCCGAGACCTTCACAAGGGTGGCCGTGCCGAGGCCGAGCAAGATCGCGAGGATGATAATGAAGAGAGTACTATGCGCATCGCAATGCCTTTGATGTTTTCCGGAACGTTTGGCGAGACCCATGCTTCCGCGGGAAAGTCGCCAAATACCAGGGAGGCATGCTATTCCTTTCGCATGACAGTACGCGCGGCCAGTTCTTTGTCGTCGAGACAAACGCCTATCCAGCGCAGCAAATCCGGGACAGCCTTGGAAGCGGTCACCTGAACGCGGACCACGACCGGCTCTCCCGACGGCAAAGGATTACCCGACGCATCATTCAACTGGGCCTATACAGCGCATTGAAGGGCCCTTTCACCTAGGAAGCGGCGCACGGCAAGATCGACATCCGCAGCGTCGCCGCCCATTGCAGCCACGTGCGCCCCCTTCCCGGCTGGCGGCGACTAATTGTTGCCGGACAGTCAGTAGCGTGCTGAATTCGATCATGCCGAGGAGCAGCAGGAGTAACAAAGGCAGGACGAAAAGGAGTTCGAGACTGAGAACAGTGCGCTCTTCTCGACCTTCTTGCATCAACCATGCACCTGCACCTATTCAGATCGCGGGAAGGGCGTCTGCGCAAGATGAAGGTCAAAGCGGAATGACCACAAGGCAACAATGCAAGTGGCCAAGGCCAACGGCGGAGCAAATGCCAAAAGCCGTTTGTTCCGCGTCGCACCACTTACAGCGTGCCCAACCAGCATGGATTGCGCAATCCCGATCAAAACTACCAGTATCACCTCGGCCAGGCACACAATCAACACAAAAATCGCCAGCCGTGGTCCTATCCACGCAGCCAGACCGGCAAATAGTTTCACATCTCCGCCTTTGCAACTACCGGCAATCCACATTAAGAAAAAGATAACGAACCCTGTTCCAAAACCTGCGAGCGCGAACAGCAATCCGTCGAAAATGCCATTGCCGGCATGCGCGGGCAATACCCAAACGGTGCGCTCTTGCACCCCCAGGCAGCCGCCTCGGATCATGTTGGCCAAAATGCCCAAGGCGAGCAAGGAAAGCGTGAACCATTTGGGCAAAATTAAAGTCCGAAAATCCAGGTATGCGGCTGCTGCCAACAAACCGAACAGAAGAAACAAGTAGACCCAGCCGAATGCTGGAACTGGGAAAAAACCCTGGATTCGACCCCACGCCTGACGGTCCTCTCACGGCATCGCAATATGGCAGCGGGCGGTCGAAGATCCTTATGCCCCACCGAGATGACAGCACTAGGCTGCGCCTGTCGCTCTCGGTGGGACCTAATCTTCCTTCGCTCGCCTGCTGCCTTATTGCAACCTGCCGAACTGACGATTCAATCCACATTCATCCCGCAGCTAAGGGTAATGTCGATATCCTGAGATGAACTCTCGGGAATCGTGGTCAAGTTCTGCCTTGACGGAGCGTCGTCAGCTTCCGAGCCGTCCGTACGTGCGTTGCAGCCCGAGAGCCCATTGAAGGCGTATCCTTGACTGAGAGTCGTCAAGGCATTGGCGAATTCCGTCAACTCCGTGGCTACGGCGTCACGCACGGCCACGAGTCCCGTGATCGACCCGATCACCAGGATCGTGGCAACGAACACCCATTCGGAAGCGATAAGTGCGCCCCCATCGTCTCTCCACAGTTTTACTAACAATCGACGCATGAAAAGAACCTCCTTCAAGAGTTGGGAACCACGTTAAGGAACCGTTCGCTGGAACTCCTCGCTCGAAGACAGAATCGCCGCCAGCACGGCATCCTGACTCGTACCGGAATCGAGAGCTGCGAGCCAATTCGAGACATCACCGCTTGCCGCTTGGCGGCCGAGGTAAGTGCTGTAATAGTCATCGATTAGGCGCGTCCCGTATTCCGTGCTATTCACAATGTCCGTCACAACCTGAGCCCGCGTGATAGTTCCGTTCTCCAAGGCATTCAGGAAACCCGTATCCGTGCTTGCGCAGCGCGGCCGAGGAGATCCTCAAATACCGCGTCGAGCCACTGGGCCTCCGCACCGCCCTGGCGCTGCAAGGACTCGTTGGAGCTAAGAATCGCCGTGATGATTGCATCTTCGTTTGCTCCGGCCTGGATGGCGTTCACCCAACCGGCGACTTCGGACGAGGACGGCGTCCGTCCAAGGAAGGTCTGGTAATAAGAAACGACCTGGTCGGAGCGATATTCTTGGCTATTAATCAGCGTATTTACCACGGATTCACGCTGCTGGGAGTAACCGCTCAGCACTTGAGCCATGGCGTAGTCGAGCCCGCTTGAATCGGGGCTCCGGCCCAATAGCTCTCCATAGACATTCTGGATCCAGCCCTGATTCGTCCCGCCGCTCTTTTGCAGGTATTCGGCGGAGGAGAGGACCGTGATTAGGAAGCGATCGTCCGGGCTAGGCTGGCCCGCACCCTGGCCAGATTGTGTCAAAGTCGATTGCCAGTAGCCAATCTCTGCGGCGCTCGGAGTCCGGCCCAGATAGGTGGAATAGACGCTGGTGACTTCCCGAGCGGTGTACTCACCACTGGTGAGTATCGCGCTGACGATGGTCGACCTTGCCGTTCCCGCGTTCAAAGCATTTAAGAAGCCCGCCGAACCGGGATCTGGGTCTGCCCGAGCAAATCGTTGTAAATCGTGCTGAGCCACTGAGAATTGGAACTCCCCTGGCTTGGAAGAACTCGGCCGAGGAGGCGAAGGCATTGATCACCTGCTCTTCGGTCGCACCTTGCTGGAGAAGTTGAACCCAGCTATTTACTTCCGAAGCGGCGGGCTTACGGCCAAGGAATTCCTGGTAATACCCGGTGATGAGGTCGGAGCGATATTCGGTTGATGTGACGTATTCCTGAGCGATCGGAGCCAAGCTCTGCAAACGCCCGGCATCGAGGGTTTGCTGGAAGCTGGTCAGGCTGGCCGGGTCGGCGGGGCGATTCAGAAGCTGCTGATAGGTGGTTGCCACCCAAAGAGCGTTGTCGTCGACTTGAACCTGGGTGGTTACCGCGCCTGCCGTTCCCCCCGCATCCGACAAAGTGACGGCGATACTAAATTCGCCGCTCGTCGTGTAAGTGTGACTTCCCGCGACAACGTAGTTCCCGGCAGAGTTGAGCGTAATGCTTTGCGCGGCCGGTCGTTCCATCTCCCCAGTTCACGGCAGCCTTGAGATCGCTAACCGGTTCAGCCGCGCCGGTATGCGTGAAGGTGGCCAACGGCACGTCGTTGAGTGGCAAGCCCGGATTTCCTTGGATCGCCATGGGATTGCCGTTCAACTGGTTGTCATCGACTTGAACCTGCGTGGTCGCGGTTCCCGTGCCACCGGCGCCGTCAGAGATCGTGACCGTGATCGTGAAAGTGCCACTGGTCGCGTATTGGTGGCTTCCCGTTACGATGTATTGGCCCTCATCGTTGAGCGAGATGGTCTGCGAGGAAGACGTCGTGCCATCGCCCCAATTGACCGTCGCCGTCAAACTGCTGGCAGGTTCGGCGGCCCCAGGGTGCGTGAACTTGGCAAGCTGCACGTCATTGAGCGGCAACGCCGGATTCTGCCGGAGCTCGACAGGCACTCCGGTACCTGTGAATGCCGCATCGGCTACCGGGAGCGTTACCCCAACCGAACCCGACAGGCCACCGATGTGCTGAACCACCACGGAGAAGGTAACCGACCCGAACGCCGTGTATTCGTGCCGCGCCGCTGACGGTAAAGCCGCCGTGGCCGTCGGGTGCGATAGTTCCTAACGAATTCGCGCCGTCGCCCCACATGATGGTTGCCGTGTAATCCGCAGCAGTCGTGGGTGAAGAATTAGCGTCTGTGAAGTCCGCCACTTGGCCGGAGAAGGTCGTGAACTCCGTGGGAGAGAAGGGCGTGAAGCTCACCGTTAGCGGCAGCTCAGGATTGTTGAGGACAACGAGACTCGTCGTCGTCGTGACGGACGAACCGCCGTCGGTGGCCAGCAGAGTTACGGTGATTGTATAAGCTCCGCCCGCCGCGTAAGTGTGACTGCCGGCGACTGTGTAGACGTTGCCAACGACGGTGACTGTCCCTGCCGATTGAGCCGTCCCATCACCCCAGTCGATGCTGGTCACGATCTGACTCGCCGTAACCGGAGCGCCGCTATCGGTGAAGGCTGCCAGGGGGAGACCGGTAATCGCAGCCGGCTGCTGATTGGGAATCGATAACCCAGCCCCGGTAATCGGCGCATCCGCCACCGTGATCTGGTCGGTGGCCGATGCCGAGGCGCCGCCCACATCGTTAATAGTGACGGTAACCGTTTCCTGCCCTTGCGCGGCGTAAGTATGGCTCCCCGTCACGGTGAAGCCGCCTTGGCCGTTCGACGCCACTATGCCCGCGGATGTGGAACCGTCACCCCAGGCAATCGTGGCCGAGTATTGGCCAATCTGACCTTCCGGGTCGGCGTCCGTGAATGTGGCCACGGCGCCGTTGAATCCTGCATTCTCTGTTGGCGTAAACGCGGTTGCGGTCGCGGTAAGAGGCAGATCCTCTAGATGATCCACGTCAATGCCGGACGCCGTGCTCACGGTCGTGCCAGTCGTGTCTGTTAGTGTTATCGTCGCATAGTAGACGCCGCCCGTCGCATAGGTGTGAGTACCGGAAACGGTATAGGTCTGGCCAGAGATGGTAATCGTGCCGGCCGAGGCGCGCTGCCGTCACCCCAGTTGATGGTCGCGGAGAGGTTCGCAAGCGGTTTGGACGAGCCCTGGTCGGTGAAGACTGCCAGATTCAATCGGCCCACGGTTGTCGATTGCGTGACCACGAAGCATGAGCCTTGGGCCGTGATGGGCGCGTCGGCGACGGGAACATTCTCGGTCGCCGTGCCAATGGCGACAACCGATGTCCTCGACACTGATCGACACCGGCTGTTCGCCGCTGACTCCATAAGTGTGAGTTCCGTCGACGATGAAACCGCCGTGGCAGTCGGACGTCACCGTGCCAATTGACGTTTGGCCATCTCCCCAGGTGATCGTGGCCGTGTAGATGGACGCGGGGTGCTGCGTCGGATCGGTATCGATGAACGTGGCCACTTCGCCGGAGAAAGGCTGGTTTTCCGTTGCGGTGAACGGCACCGCGGTGACGTCGATCGGATACTGATTCAGAACGAATTGCACCGTGTTCGAGATGCCGCCGCCGGGCGAAGGGTTGGTGACGGTGACCGGGACCATGCAAACTTCGTCATAACAATAGGCTGGGACGATCCCCTGAACCTCCGTCGTGCTGACGAACGTTGTGACGATGGGCGTGCCGTTGAAAGTGATGGCCGCGCCACGCGCGAAGTCGATACCTGTGACCGTCAACTCGAAGGAATGCGCCTGCCGTGCATTCCGGTCCGTCTGGCGGGTTGAGTGTGGTGATGACGGGCACGCAATTGTAGACCAAGATGCCGGTTTCGGTTCCAGTAAGCGTGGGGTGCTGCTTATCGGTCACGGTCAGCGTCTGGAGGCCTGCGGAGTTGAACGTCACCGTAAAGGTAGCCACGCCGTGATTGTTGGAAAGGAACGTGAAGTCGGCGGGCAAATCGGCGAGAAGATCGCTGCTGGTGAAATGGATCGCCCCGGTGTAGTTGGGCGTGATGTTGCCACAAGCGTCCACAGCCTCGACGGTAACCGTTGCCGAATCGCAGGTCATGACCGAGGAAGGAGTAACTTCCACAAGGAAACCGGCGGTCGCACCAGGAACGACCGTAATGGTGATCTGGCCAAGTGCACACCCGGTCGCCACGTCGGTAACCGTCAGCGTCTGTGCTCCCAGCGTCATGAACGTCATGGGGAAACTTTGGACGCCGGCGTTAGCGGCCGTGAATGTGTAATCGGCGGGCAGCGTTGCTCCGCCGACGCTGTCCGCAAAATGAACGGTTCCAAGATATCCGGGGAAGAGATTCCCGTTGGCGTCGAGGACGGTGATCGTAACCGTTTGCGCGGCAAGCCGGGACCGGAGAAACGAGCCCGGTGATCTGGAACGTCTTGTAATGAATTGTTCCGGTCAAGTTGCCCTGATTGTCGACCGTCACGTTGTCCTTGTTCTGGAGCATCAAGTCCAGCCCGGACAGGTCGGTGCAGCTCGTGCCAAAGGTCAGGGTTTCGCCTTCGTCGGTGAAGATGCCATTCAGCGTATCGCCGGTCGTCGAGCAACTTTGAATGTCCTCCTGGTCGAACAAAGCTTGGCTCGTATTCATGGTGCCGAGCGTGATAATGGTCCCTTCGGCGGCGACGATGCCGTCAATGGCCGTTACACTCAGGCCCGTGGATCGAGGAAGGTCATTGGAATTCGGCGAAGGAACGCCGATCCGGCCGAGGGAGAAGATGGCTCCGGTGGTCGTGATGTTGCCGCCGATTGTGATGTCGCCCAGGATTTCACCGTGGGCGGCGATGCGACCGGAAAGATTGTCCGCGATGGCCACATCGCCGAGGATATCTTGGAGAGTCAGGACGTTGCCGGAGATATCGGTGCCGGCGACGATTCCGCCCAATCGGAAGCCGGCGACGTCAATGCCGATATTGCCCTGGCTGGCGATCGCTCCGCTGATGACGCCGTTGCTGATGACCTGGCTGATGAGGTCGCCGCGGCTGACGATTTCGCCGGTGATGCTAACCGCCTGCACAGTCGTGACCGTGTAGGTGGGCGGCTCGGAAGGAATGTTTCCCGGGGTGACGATGACCTGGCCGAAGACGGGCGTGATGTCCGACCCCACCATCGTGATCGGGTCGGTGTACATCCCTGTGGTCTGGATCATCCCGCTGATTGGCCCGTGATAACATCAATGCTGCCCAGAATGCTCGGGGCGCACACATTGGCCGGTAGGCCAATATTCGGGAAGGCCGCGTCGGTTTCCGGGTCGGTGGCGACCGTGATGTTGCCCAAGGGGCTCGTGCTGGTGATCTGATCGAAAATCGGTTGCCCATCGATAAACCCGCCACCGTCTCCGCACAGCGTAACGGTCGGAATTATACTGCCGGTTTGGCCGGCCGGATCTGTTCCAATGATTGCGGTAACAAAGGCAACTACAGCTCCGCGCGGATTGCTGGGCAACGTCAACTGGGTGAATACAAACCCGAACGGATCGAGCTGGCCTTGGTGTGGAGGCCATTCGGTGTCCAGGAAGAAGGCAACCGGCCGGGTGTCCGAAAACGGGATGCGGAACGTTCCATCGGCTTCGTCGAACACCGCATTCTGGTTGGTAACCAAGCTCATCGCTGCGATGGAATAAATGTTGCTGCCGACGTCCAAGATTCCACGTGAGTCCGTGAGCGATCCCAGTGCGATTCCCTGAATCCCTGCCACGGTCACGGTGCCGGCAAACGCATGGCCGCTGATCGCCACCCCGATGATGTGATCCAACGGCAAGTAGATGCCCGCCGGATTGGGGTCGAGGCCGCCGCCCGGCTGCGTAAAGAAACTGGCCGCTCCGGTCGTGACCTGATTGAGCAGATCGCCTTCGACGGCCACGTTGCCCACGCCTGTCTGCGTGGTCCCATCGAACCGGGCCAGGTTGAATTTGGCCGTGTCGCTGTAGACAACCAGGCTCAGATCATACACGTCCGAGCCAGCCGGCACGTTCGTGTTGGTGGCTTGGATCGTCAATTGCGGGTCAGTCAGTGTTCCTGACTCATAATAGAACTGGAAGTGAACGCCAGCCGGCGACAAGGGCAACGGTGCATTGGGGTAAGCGGGCGGCAGCGGCGGGCAGGTCGTGCCGTCCGGCACAAGCCTCGATGAAGCGCTGGACGCCGCCTTCGATGATATCAGCGACGTACGGGCCGTAGCCCCCAAAGACGCGGACCGTGCCGATGTTTTGCGCCTCGATCAAGCCTGGGGTGCCACCGGCTACCAACAAGTCTCCCAGGCGCCAGTCAATATGATCTCGCCTTGCATGTCGTGGCCGGGTGAGTACTGATCCGGTCCAATCGTCATGCTTTCCAAGTTATCGGCCGTGATGCTGCCGGTTGGAGTGACCGCGCCGCCCACGTTCAAAGACGTAATGATGCTGGCGCCCACAACCACAAGATTGCCGTTGAAATTATTGCCGACAGCGTCGGTAATCACGCCATAGTGAATCAACGTGAGATCGCCATCGAAGTCATCGTCGAAGGTGGCCGCCAACGTATTGGTACCCGGGCCACCGTCCACAACGGTGATTGGCGGCAGGCTCACGGCGCCGACATGGATGGTGAAATTGTCGTTGCCTTTGCCCTGCAAGACATTGAGGAATTCGAAGGAACCGGTGTAAGTGATTCCGGTGCCCATCCCCAGGCCGGTAAGTCCAGTCCCGGAGAGAACGCCATCGTTGGTGTTTGCCGTGTCGCCGCTGTCGTCGATATTCAGGGTGTTGGTCCCCGTCCCGCCATCGACCGTGACGCCCGCGACCAGGCCGGAAAGAAGACCGCTGCCGGTCATGAATCCGCCGATATTGATCGTGTCGTCGCCGCCGTTGCCGAAGATCTTAGTCGGGCCGAGGACCGTCGTCTGCTCGAGTGTGATGACATCGTTATCCGGACCGCCGTTGATCGTGAAAGTGCTGCCGTTCAGCGTGCCCTGGAAAGTCATGGTGGAACCCACGCCGGGATCGGCGTTGCCGAAATCACCGTCGATCGTGACGGTGCCGGTCGCGGCAATGGTGCTGCCGACGCCAGAACTGACATTGTCGCCGACCTGAAGCAGAATGTTGCCGCCGGCCGTGATTGAGCCACCGCCGAGGAGGTCCAAGTCTTGACCCGTGATGGACAAGTCCGGAACAGTAAGCGTTACGTTGCCGAGAAGGGAGGCCACCGTCTGCACGGTCATGGCGCCGCCGCCGGTTTCCGTGAGCGTGATGTTGCCGTTGGTGGCCACGTCGAGGGAACCAGAACCGGTGAGGTCCGTCAGGCCGAGAATGTTGATAAGCGGATCGCTTGCCCCGCCATGGGCCGCGATGACGATAATATTGCCCCCGGCAACCAGGCCGCTGCCATTGGCCGGATTGTGCGCCCGCCGGAAAATCGTAGGTACTGGGAACTGTATTCGCATCGGAACTGGTCGAATAGACTGCGGGATCGAGATCGATGGGAGACCCGACGTTATTCGGGAAATTCACATTGTAAGTCCCATTGAGTCCCGAATTCGCCTGGTCGAACACGGCTACGCCGCCCAGCGTGCCCGGCAGTCCGGAATCCTGAACGCTGGCCTCCAGCAAAATATCGACGTCCGCAAACGCCGAGATCGAATTGACGTCTACCGTGAAGGGCCCGCCACCCGTATCGCGGCGGCGGCCACGAAGATCGAGATAGACGCTTCCACCGGAGGAGGATGCCGACATCGAGGTGGTTTGCAGAGCGCCGCCATGGCTCAGATTGCTGAATTGCACCAACTCGGCGTTGACGCGATCGGCCGACGAGCCGATGTCCCCTGTGGCTGTAAGGTTCAGGTCATTAGTGCGTACGATGGCCGCCGGACCAGCGGATAGTATAGCCCCACGGCTATTGGTGATAGTGGTCGTGCCGATGGGGTTGTCGATCAGGCCGTCCAGCAGGATGTCGGAACCGGTCTGTGTGGGGTCGGTGTTCTGGATAACGACGTTCGTTGCCGGCAGCGTGTAGTTGATGTTGAACGTGAAGTTGACGGATCCTGAATTCAGATGGACCTGCGGTTGGTTCGCCGGTGGAGTGTTGTAGACCGTGATGTTACCGAGGTCGAGCTGATCCGCGGATTCATTGGTAATGGTAACCTGCTCGAGGCTCTCTTCGAATGTGAACGTCGGCGTCGGACTGTCGGTGACGCTGTTTCCCGCCTTGAAAACCGCCCAGCCAATCTGAGCAGCAATGTCATTGACGTGGATGACGCCGCCGCTTTCGGTGGCGGTCACATTGTCTGCCTCGAGAATCGTGCCATCGGGCCCGATCACGAGGGTTGCGTCCTGACCGCGGGTGATCGTGACGTTGGCATTCCAGACAACCGTACGGTTTTCGGTGCTCGAGACACCGGAATCGTCCGCATCCACGTACAGGGCAACAAGGGCTCCTTGGGGCTGCAGAACGGTGCTGGCGCCGCGTGGGCCGGCGAGGATGTCGGCGCCGCTGTCGGCTTCGACGTTCGTGGTAAACCCGGTGTTGTCGTGCGGGCCGCCGAATTGCAAGAAGAACGTAAGACTAACGTTGGTAGTCGACGGGTTCTGATCGTCCGTGAAATTCCTGTTGCTGGCGACCACGTCCACGCCCTGGTATCCCGCAATCGTGGCCCCTGAATAGATCCGGCTTACCGCCGAACCTGTGGCGTTGTTGTAAGTATTCGCCGTGGCCGCTGCTCCCAGTGCGTACACCGAGGCACTAGCGTTGGTGTTCTCGCTGAGGGAAGGATTGATCGCACTGATCGAGACGGTCCGCCCGGTGATGTTGGCGTTCTCGCCAACGACAGCAAGGGTGTTCGTCGTAGCGCTCGATGTGGCCGAGGCATCCCCGGACGAAATGCCGCCGCCGCCGTTGGAAGTGCTGAATACGTTCAGGGTGGCCTGGTCGCCGGACGAGATCTGAACGTTGCCGCCGGCGTGAATGCTGACGCCCGTGGCATCAAAGACCTGGCCGTTGAAGACGCCCACGAACGCTTCCGTACCAGAACCCGTTTGCCCACCATAGGTGCCGCTGGCTGAAGATGAGCCAATATCGATGACGCCGCCGCTGCCACTGTTGGCGTTGGCGGAAAGACTTCCGGTCGCGCTGGCGAGAATCGTCACATTGCCGTCGGCATCGACTTGAGCGGCCGCAACCGACGCTTGGACGGTCGGACTTACCGTCGTGCTGGCGTCGGGGAAGGGGAATGCTCCGAAACCACCGACGCCGCCCTCGGCGTCCGCACTGGAAACGCCACTGCCCGCTGGAGGCTCGATAGCACGCAGAGAAATGCCTCCTGGAGCGAACAATTCGTCGCCGGTCGGTCCGGTCGTCGAAGGCGAGGTGATGGCCAGGTAGAAATCCTGAGTGCCGCCCGCGCTCGCCACACTATTCAGGGCGATGCCGTCCGGACCGATCGGATGCGCCCCGACGTTCCCGCTGTGTTGAGGGTGATGGCCGCACCATTAGGAGCCGACGCAAGCTGGAACGAGCCAGCGTGAGCGTTCACGACATAGTAGGTATCGCCATTGGTCAGGCCGCCGATGGCAGGCTGCTGCAGAAGCTCGGTGTACATGGCACCGTTGGAGCCCGCCGTCAAGCTGAGCGGACTGGGATGGGCACTGGTAGCGTCCGATTGCGAGGCGTCCAGTTCGAGCGTGGTCGAGTCGACGACGATAACAAAATAAGTTCCGCCGTTGGTAAGCTCCGTGATCGGCAACGTTCCCGCCGGTGCATTGGTCTGGTAGATGACCTTGTCGCCGGTCTGAAGCCCGCTAGTGGAGGCGACTTGGATTTGATCGCCGTTGATGAGACCGCCTGTCGTGAAGATTTGAGGCGCCGGCGCTTGATACGTGACCGCCTCGTTGTTCGTGAAACCGAGATTGTTGAAATTGAAGGTGTTGCTGCTTACCTGACTAGAGGGAGTGAAACTATCAAATGGGGCGGTTGCCGCTGCGAAACTCGGATAAAGCTTGATGGTGTTCAAGTTTATCGTGCGCACGTAGTACGTAGCGGAAGTATTCAACCCGCTACTGATGCTGCCTTTCCCGTTCGTATCGTAACGAACGGCATCTCCGGTCACGAACTGATCCGGCCCCGCGAACTGGATAACGTTTTGCGTCGAGTCCACACCGGCAGCGGATGACAACGGATTGGCACTGGCCGCGACGGCAGGGAAGCTGGTGCCGAGCTTAAGGGTATTGGGGCCCGTGACAATTGTTCGATAGGTGCGTGAAGGATTGAGCGGGCCGTTGGGGGTCTGAATGGCTTGCACATCCCCGTTCGGATCGTACTGTACGAGGTCGCCGTCGACCAATCCGTGGCTGGGAAAGGTGATCGTGCCGGTGGATGGGTTGACGCCCTGAATTAGGTCGGTGAATGGTTGCGACGGAGTATCGTTGGCAAATGCCTCGACGGTCACATTTCCCGTAGCGTTAATTACCGAACCCGACGCGAGATAGCTCGTTATGACCGGAATGGTGGTAGTCGTTGCATTCGGAATCCCCACGGCCACTCCGCCCACGCTGGTACTCGAACCTGTGGCATGCCCCTCGGCCCGAGTAGACGTGGCGACCACGTTGACTGAACCGTTGGCATAGATCGCAGCATTGCTGTCAACGTAAGCGCTGATGCTCGGCTCGATTGTGGTTTGCACGGTCGTGCCATTGCCCGTGAGAAGGCCCCCGGAGCCGACCGTGGCATTGTTATTTCCCTGGTCGATGCTAGTGGCAGTGACGCTGACTGTGCCGGCCGGCTGGGCTGCGGTCCCAATCGAGCTCCCTTGGCCAAGGTAGGCATCCGTGGAGGCACTGTCCGTAAGCGTCGCGGTTGCTCCGGCGCCGCTGATGGCGCCACCGATCCGACCGTCACGCTGATCGACGGTGTGGCAGCTGAGGATGCTTCGAAGGTGACATTACCTCCAGCGTAAAGGGCAGTGCCGGCCCCCAGGTAGGCCACGGTGCTTTCGGAATCCATGGCACTCGTCGACGCTCCCGCGGCGGCAATCAGCCCGCCTGCGGCGACCGTAGACTCTGCCGATGGGTCGGTCGCCGAACTGGCCTGAACGGTCACTGAGCCGCCAATGTGCAGAATTGTGCCCGCGCCGCCAAGATAGGCTTCAGCGTTGCCCGAAACGTTCGCGTTGGTTTGGGCCCCGCGCCGGCGGCAATTCCCAATGAGATTGCGAAATTGTTGTCAGTCGCATTTGCCGCCTGAACCTCGGCATCTACGCTCAGAGAGCCAGCGGTCACCATGGCGCCCGCGTCTACATACGCTTCCGTACTGCCGCTGACCGTCGCGCTCTGGATCAAGACCACGACGGAGATCACACCTCCATTGCCACCGTTGAGGTTCGAAGTCGCATTCTCGGTAGATATCGACTCGAATGAAAGCGCTGTGGTAGGTGCTTGCACGTTGGCGTCAGCCGCAACATAGGACGAAATATTGCGAGAGTTCTCTGCTTCGACTTGGGCAACGCTAGCTGCCACGGCGGCCACTCCGACCATGGTGGCATTCGTAGTCGCAGTGTTGGTGGATTGCGCCTTGACGTCGGCCGTTGGCACATTGAGGGTCAGATGGCCGCCCAGATAGGCATTGGTGGAACCGTCGGCTTTTGCGGTCATGGATGTGCTGGACACGGTGATTGCGCCAACATTAACGTCGCCGGGAGCTTCGACATCAGAGGTCGTCGTCGAGTTGGCCCCGACCTTGAGTGTGCCGCCTCCCGTAACCGTGATGACCGTAAGACTATTTGTCGCCTTTGTGTTCGCCTCAGGACCGATGAATGCTTCGACCGTGTCCTCGATCGATGCTGAGCCATTCGTGATGCCGAGACTGACACCGCCGATGTTGACCAAGCTCGTGGTGGCTTCGACCGCGTGAGGGCTGCCATCGGTGGAGAGGGCCGAGACATCGACGCCTCCGGCATTGACCATGACGCCTTCGCCGATGTAGGCACGCGTAGCGCCGTTCAACGTTGCCGTCGATTCCATGACGCCGACTGATACCAATCCCGCAGAGCCGCCATCGGCTTCGGCAGTGATTTGTGGCGTTGCAGAAGAGCTTATGTCCAGTTGGCCGCCGTTGGTGGACACATTGGCGCCAGCGCCCAGGTACGCCTGAGTAACGATATTGTCGATGGAGCTCGACTCGCCCCCTGCCCCGGAGCCGCCGATGCCGATCGACACGGATGTGGCGACTGCTTCGCCGCCGATGGTAGCTGTGGAGGTTGCGGTGATATCGACGTCACCGCCGGTGGTGGTCACGGTCGCTCCCTGGATGTAGGGCGCTGACCGTATCGCCGATGGTGCTGTCATTTAGCGAGACGCCCATAGACACGGCAACCAGTCCGACCGAAAAAGCACCCGTGCCGATGGTTGAATTGATTGTCGCTCCATCCGTCGCTTTTATCTGGACAGCGTCGATCGAGTGGACGGTGCTCCCATTCTGAACGAAAGCGGCAATGGTGCCATTCGTGTCGTTTTTCGCACTGGCGCCTGACCCGCTCAGGCCGACGAGCGCCACGGAAGCCGCGACGGCAACTCCTTCGGAGTCGATATTCGAAGTGGAGGTCGCAAAGACCTCGACACCTCCCGCCGAGGTCACAACGGTCATTTCGGAACTCGGGCTGGCATTGGCAAAAGAACCGATATAGGACTCGACGACGTTGCCGATTTCATTGTGAGCCAGGACCACGCCAACAGCCAAGGCAGCGCTGCCGATCGCGATGCCGACCGCCGCGCTCACCGCGTAGGCCCGGGAATGAATGAGGGAGTTGTCGAGTGCGGTCAGGCTTACCGCGTCGGCCCCGGTGTTAGCTGCCGAAACCGTACTGCAATAAGCAATGTAGGTCTCAATGGTATTGTTGATGGAATTCGTGGCCCACGCGCCCGACCCGGAGGCGGAAACACCAACCGCTATGCCACCGGAAAGGCTAAGGGCAACGCCCACGGCAACGACATAGATCTGCGATGTCGAGGTGGCCGACAGGGTCACTTTGCCCCCACTGGTCACCGTCGAGTCGTCGATATACGCCTTCGTGGTATTGGTGATGGTGTTGATCGCCACGGCTGCACCTATGGCAATAGCGATGCCGCCGCCTTCTCCGCCCGCGGCCGCGAGGGTGCCGCCGCCGCCGTCGGCAGTGATGCTGGAAGAGTCGGTCGCCATGACCTCCACGTCCTGGCCCCGGCCGCTCGTGACGGTGCTGCCTTGGCTGATGAACGCCTGGGTCGTGTTGCTGATCGTGTTGCCCGATCCGGCGCCGGCCCCGGCGAACGCGATGCCTCCTCCCTCGCCTCCCGCAGCCGATACGCCACCTGCCACGGTGACGACTTTGATGGTCGAGCTGTTGGTGGCAAACAATTCGACAGCCCCGCCGGAATGCACGGTGGAATCTTCAATCGCAGCCGTGACGGTGTTGCCGATGTCATTGGATGCGGCGGCCACTCCGACGGAAGCCGCAAAGCCGCCGCCCTCGCCGACTCCCACGGCGAGCGTCAACGAACCGGCGCCTGCCGTGATCTTGGAATTATCCGTAGCGGATACCTTGATCAGGCCGGAGCTCGTTACCACGCTGCCGTTCTTGATGGATGCTTCGATAACATCGTTGATGCTATTTCCGGAACCGGAGCCGGCGCCGGACAAGGCAATGCCCCCGCCTTCGCCGCCGGCCAACGTGCCGGCAATGCCTACCGTGAGAGCGAAAATAGTGGCGCCGGAGGACGCCAAAACGGAAACTCCCGCAGAAGAAGTCACCGTCGAGTTCTCGATGCTTGCAGTGACCGTATTGCCAATGGTATTGACGGCCACAGCCGCCCCGAAAGTAAGGCCCACGCCAGCGCCTTCTCCTAAGGCAATGCCGAGCGAGAGGCCGCCGCCATCTGCGGTGATGCTCGAGTTGTCCGTGGCGGACAAGGTCACGTCCCCGTCCGTCGTCGTAACTAGGCTGTTACCGGAGATGACTGCCGCCACCGTGTTGTGGACCGTATTCCCCGACCCTGCGCCTGCCCCGGCAAATGCCAACCCGACCCCCTCGCCGCCGCCGGCCGCGACTGCACCGGCGATGGTCACTGCCAGGATCGTCGCGGAAGAGAGAGCGGTCACAGTAATGGCCCCGCTGCTCGCCACCGTCGAGTCCGCGATGAAGGCATCAACGCTGTTGCCGATGTCATTGAACGCCGCAGATGCGCCGATCGCAGCCCCAACACCCGCCCTTCTCCCCCAGCAAGAGCGATGGCTGCCGCACCTGCCCCTGCTTTGATCGAGGAGCTATCGGTTGCCATAAGCGAGACCGAATCGCCCGCGGCAGTGGTGACATGGCTGCCATTGCGGATGGCCGCCGTAACCGTGTTGTTCACCGAATTGCCGGATCCAGAGCCCGCCCCGGAGAGCCCCACGCCACCGCCTTCACCCCCGGCCAAGGCGCCGGCGACGCCGATCGTGAGCGCAAAAATATGGGCCGACGACGAAGCGGTGACGTCGAGTTCGCCTCCTGAATGGACGGTCGAAGCGTCAATAGCGGCAGTGATGGTATTGCCGATGCCATTAATGGCCACAGCGGCGCCCACCGACACTCCCACGCCAATGCCCTCGCCGCCGGCGAGCGACAACGCGACGCCACCACCATCTGCCGTGATGCTCGAGGAGTCCGATGCCAAGACCTGAACGGTTTGACCGCCGGCGCTGTTGACCAGGCTGTTGCCTGAGATGAGAGCCGTTACCGTATTCCCAATGGTGTTCTCCGAGAAGGCGCCAGCGCCGCCACGGCGAATCCACCCCCTTCACCGACGCCGGCGGCCCCGGAGCCGGCAATGGTTACCGCGAGAATCTGGGCCATTTCTTGGGAGCTCAGTGTGACGCCGTCCGCGTCCGTTACGGTGGATGCATCGATTAGCGCCCAACCGTGTCGTCGATCTTGTTCACCGCGACGGAAACGCCGACCGCCAGCCCAATCCCGCCGCCTTCACCGAAGCCAGCGCCTAGGGCGAGCGCCGGCGGCTGCCGTGATGGTGGAGCCGTCGCTGGTCATGACTTTGACCGCGCCGGTGTTGCTTATGACCTTGCTCTCCTCGATGGTCGATTCGACGTTGTTCCCGATGGTGTTTCCGGAGCCAGAGCCCGCACCAGCTAAGGCAAGCCCGCCGCCTTCTCCGCCAGCTAAGGCTCCGGACAGACCCACGGTTAGCACGAAAATGACAGCGGCCTCGTTGGCCGACACGTCCACGTCGCCGTCCGAGGTCACAGTGGAGAGATTTACGGTAGCGTTCACGGTATCGCCGATCGAATTCACGGCTGCGGCGGCACCGGCGCCTGCGGCAATGCCGCCACCCTCGCCGCCCGCGGCGCTGATCGCGACGCCAATGCCGATGGCTTGAATGTTCGCGCTGTCCCCAGCCAAAACGTTCACGCCTCCGCCATTGCGGGCGCCCACCGTGCTGCACGTCACCAGAGCGATGACTTGGTTGCCAATGTTGTTGCTCGAACCGGCCCCGGCGCCGCTAACGGCAATCCCGCCGCCCTCACCACCGGCCACGCCTCCCGCCGCCGCCACCGTCGTTGCCAGAATCGTGGCGGTTTCGCTCGCACTTACTAAGACCTCGCTAGCAGAGGCAACCGTGGAAGTCCCGATCTCGGCTTCGACGGTGTTGGTAATGTTGTTGATGGCCACGGAAGCCCCGAAGGAGACGCCAATACCACCTCCTTCACCGCCTGCGATCGTCAAAGCCACCGACCCCGCGGCCGCAGTAATGGTTGAATCGTCCAATGCCACAAGGTCGACGGCGCCGGAATTACTGGTTACCGTGCTGTCGTCGTTGATCTCAGATTCGATTAATTCATTGACGGTGTTGCCCGAGCCGGCTCCCGCCCCGGCGAATGCCAATCCACCCGCTTCGCCGCCAGCGCCGCTGAACGACCCAGCAACTGTCAATACCCAAATTCTCGCCGTGGAGGTGGCGCTCAAATTGACGCCGCCATCGCCCGTTACGGTGGAATTGTCAATGAATGCTTCAACCGTGTTGGGCGTGCTGGCCGTGCCAATCTCGTTCGAGGCCGCTGACACCCCGATAGCCAAACCCGCACCGCCGCCTTCGCCGCCGGCCACCCCAAGGGCGACCGATCCAGAAGCGGCCGTAATCTTCGATTGGTCGGTTGCCGTGAGCCTGACTTCGCCCTGGTCGACGCTGGTCACCGTGCTACCGTCCTTGATCGCGGCCTCCACAGTGTTGGTCACGGTGTTGCCCGAACCCGAGCCTGCACCCGATAAAGCGACACCGCCCCCTTCTCCGCCGGCGAGTGAACCTGCCACACCCACGGCAATGGTGAAGATATTGTCGTCGCTGGATGCATTGAGGCTGACTCCGCCTCCCGAGGTGATCTTCGAAGCATCGACAATCGCTTCGACGGAGTTGGCGATGGAGTTGACGGCAGCCGCGGCTCCGACCGCGCCGCCAAGTCCGCCGCCTTCGCTGGCTGCCACGCTAACGGCGAGGGCTCCCGCGTTGGCCGTGATCCCAGAGGTGTCGCTTGCCATTACTAGCACGGACGCCCCGCGGCCGGTCGTAATGATGCTGCCGTTGAGAATCGAAGACGTGGTCGTGTTGTGAATCGTATTGCCGGAACCAGCGCCGGTGCCGGCGAACCCGATCGCGCCGCCTTCGCCGGTGGCAACCGAAAATGAGCCGGCGATGGTAAGAGCCTCGATTTGCGCCGATTCCGAGGCGTTCAAGCTGACGCCGCCAGCGCCGCTGACCGGAGCATGCGCGATGACTGTCTCGATGGTGTTGCCGATGTTATTGATCGCCACCGACGCACCCAGTGAAAGGGCGGTGCCGCCGCCTTCACCGCCCGCAACCGACAGCGCGAACCCGCCTGCGAACACTTGGACCTTCGAATTGTCCGAAGCGCTCAAAGTCACGGCGCCACTGGTCGCCGTAACGGAGCTGCCGGTCTCGATCTCGGCCTGCACCCTGTCATTGATGATGTTGCTTGCTCCGGACCCGGCGCCGGTCAATCCTACGCCCCCGCCTTCCCCGCTAGCAGTGCGCCGCCGGCGCCAATGGCCAGAATCTGGATGAGAGCGGTCGAGCTGGCATCCAGCGTTAGACTGGTAGCCTGCACAGTTGCGGGATTGATCAGCGCGAGGACGCTGCTGGTGACGCTGTTGATCGCGATCGCCGCACCCGCGCCGACCGCGGTGCTGCCCTCGCCATCCGGAACAGCGGCTCCGCCGGCCACCGCAATGATCTGAATGGTGGGAGTCGAGATCGCTTCATCGTCGACCACCTTGGCAACGATAGTCGCCGAATTCAAAAGCGCTGCTTCGGTAGTGCCGGTGATCGCGTTGTAACCGAACGCCAGGCCAAAACCGAGTACCCCGCCCGTGGCCCCGATACCGCCGGCAATTGCTTGGATCGTCGCGGTATCGTCAGCATCGAGCGTAAGGTTGCCACCCGCATGGACGCCGCTGCTCTTCTTACCGCTAATGTAAGTTTCATTAGTCGGGGAAATCGTATTGATGGAGATTGCCAGCGCCCCGGCCATACCTTTCTTGCTGGCGCCGAACGCCGCGGTGATGGCGAAAATGCTCTCGTCGCCTGTCGAGCTCGCTTGCACCGACCCGGTCGCCGCAACGTCCGAGTCTTGAATGTAGGAAAGCGTGGACTGTGTGTCGCCGGTGAACGGAATGAAATTCAGGCTAATGGAAGCGCCGATGCCAGCCTTGCCGCCGTAAGCCAGTGCCCCGGCGATCGCGAAAATGCTATCGGCGTCATTGCTCGACAGGGTGACGTCGTTTGTCGTCACGCTGGAGCCGTCGTCGATATCGGACGCGGTGGTCGTGGCGATCGTATTGACGCTGACCTGTCCCGCAATGCTGATTCCCTTCTCGTTCGTCGCCACGGAACCGCTGGCCGAAATCGCGAATATCTGTCCCTTGATGGCGGCGTCGACCGTCAGATCGCCAGCCACCGTCAGCATCGAATTGTCCACGAAGGCATTGGTCGTTCCGCCGATGTTGTTTTGGGCATAAGAACCTGCCAGGCCAACGGAGGTGCCCTCGTCCTTCGTGACGAGCGCGACGAACCCGAAATCGCCAAAACGAACGTGTTGTTGGTCGAATTCACACTCACTTGGGGGGCCATGACAGCCACGTTGTGAACATACGCCAAGGTTGTATCGTCGGTCTGATTGAACGAGACATCGGCAGAGATGCCGATGCCGTAGGACCCGCCCTCTTGTCCTTCCTCCGACGGAGCACTTTCCTCCTCGCTCGTGTTTTCGTCCTCGGACGAGCTATCCGAAACCTTGGAAGCGGCCAGCGATAGGGTTCCGACAATTCCCGTGTTCTTGGCATCGACAATCACATTGCCGCCGGAGGTGACGGTTTGGCTTCCTTGGCCGGCACTGGTGCCGCTGGGATCGCCGATCATTGCCTCGGTGTCGCGCGTAATCAGTACGACATTCACGGCGGCGCCGACACCGGCGTTTTGGGCGGCCATGATACCGCCTGACAACGCGAATACATCGGTGGCGTCGTGGGCTTGGACTACCAGGCTGGCATTGATGGTGTTCGTGGGATTGTTGTCGCTATCGGTTCCCGGTGTTCCAGGCAGCGCGTTGCTTTCGATGGCGGCTGTGGTCAGCGTGGGAATGAGCGTTGGCGCGGCAAAGTCTCCACGACATCAGCATTGCCGATCGTGATATTGGCTCCATTGGCAATCTGGGAAAACGTCGTGTCGTTGACCGTAACGACCGAAAAAACTCCAATGAACCCAAAATTGCCCGACGTGGCCCCGGAAATAAGGGAGTCGATGTTTCCAACCGCAGTCTCGGCATCGACGTCGAGGCTGTCCGCATAAAGTTTGACGCCACTGTCGATCGTGGCCGTATCGTCGTCGCTGTATTGGAGGACCAGCATGCTGCACCAACCGAAGCTTGCTTCGCCTGCACTCCGGCGCCGGGCTTGTTGACGCTGATTTCGAATTCCTGATTGCTGCTGGCAAGGCCCGGAACTTGGACACTGCCGCCCAGATCGACGGAAGAGTTCGTTCCCGTAGCCAGGACGAATACGTCTTGCGCCCTCGTGCGATAGGTCGGATCGGTGTCCTGGTTGATCTGCGCTCCTGACCGATATAGGCGTTGCTCGTCTGATTGATTTCAAGCAGCGTGAAGGAACCGGCCACCGCAACGTTGGCATTGCCATTCGTGGACGTTGCTTGACTCCAGGTGTCGGCAAGGTCGTTATCCGCCCCAAAACTGCCATCCAGGTAGGTCGTGAAATCCTGAACCACACTCTTGGCTTTGAATTCCCAACTCGGCCCCGAGATCGGTCCAGAGCGGTGTTGGTGAAGTCTTCGGTCGTCAAGTCTACGTCGGGAAGCGTCGCTCCTCCGATGTATTGGTACCAATCGCCGACGGTTCCGCCGGCCGTGTGGCCATTGTCGACCTGCACGATGTTGTTGGGATCTACATTCACCGAGGCTGCGTCGGATTCGCTTGTGGTGAAGGTCGGCGTCTGGGTGGCTGCCTGGTAGAGGTTGACAAGGTAAGCAAACTGGTAATCGTTCAGCGCTTCCGAAGTTACCGATAGACTGGTGCCCGCGTCGACGGTGGCCCCCGAATCGATGTAGGACTTCGCGGTGTCCGTGTAGAGGCCAATGGCAACGGCTACCGAACCTGCAAACGTGGTCGTCCCGGTAGTAGTTCCACCCTTGGGGTTGGCAGGCTGCGAGATCCCTGAAAAAGCCAGGACACCGGGTCGATCGTTGACATTGGCATCGACGGTGAGGTTGCCGGTCACGTGCACGACAGAATTAGGTGTAATAGTTGCCGTGGAATTATTGACTTCCACGTCAATCGAGACGGCGCCGGCGGCCTGGAACGAAGGAGCCTGTCCCGCGGTCTTCTCGCCCGCTTGCTGCTGATCGCTCGAATTCTTGGAGACAAGGCTTTTCACCTGACCGAGAACCGTTGTGGTCAAAGCGCCCTGCATGTTGGTGAGCAGATCGCCCGTGTCATCGGTGCCAACGCCGGCGGCTGCGGTAACGGCGGCGAAATTGGTCGGGAAGAAGAAAAACTTGTCGCCTGCTACGCCGTTCTTGACTTCGCTGGCCTGCACTAAGGCGTCTCCGCCAACAGTCGCGGTTCCTCCCAGCTCGCATTGGTGGCATCATTCTCATAAGAAATCGCTGCTGCGATCCCGATATTACCGTCGTCCCCCGTTGTCGTCTCCGCGAGCACTGCCTTGTTATTGGCGGTGGTCGCCTGATCGGTCAAATTCCCTCCAACCATCAATTTCGCCGTAGGTGCGACGACCGCCGATGAAGTCGAGTTGGCGACATTGACCGCAATTGCAGTGCCGCGCCCGCGAGATTTCCGCTGGCGTTGGCAATGACCTTCATCGTGTTGATCGCATTGGACTGGAGGAACGTATCTCCCGTTGTCTTGACGCTGCCCGCGACGTTGATCGTCGAGGTCGTGTTGTCGATAGCAATGGCGACCCCGAGCTTGATTGAGATTGGCTCGACTTCGGCATCCGACGTCGCCGCTGTCGTCGCGGTGAAACTCGACCCGAGAATGGAACTGGCAGTGCTCTAGGTTGATTGTCGAAGTCGATGTCGCATCGGAGACCCCGGCGATCAGCAAAATGTTCTTCAGGAAATCGATCCCTGTCTGTACCGCAGTCGGCGTGCTGGACGTGGGCGCGGCCGTATCCACTTGCAGATTGGAAGCTTCGGATGTGAAAGTTACCGCTCCCCCATCCACGATTGCATTGTTCAGCGTGATCGTCGCCGTACTGGTGTTCAGGTGAAGGATTGGAGGAAGAGTGAAATCACTCCCGTTGGCCTGGCCTCCGTCTTGCGACACGGACAGCGTGATCGAACCTGGCGTGAAAGTGCTCCCCGCCTGAACCTGGCTGTATAGAGCAGCGGAGCTAGTTGCCGTGCCCAAGGTGATATTCGTGCCCGTCATGGCGATGTTGCCGGAATTTCCGATCGACGGGGCCGTTGCTGGATCCGCGCCTAGGGCAATGTTGCGCGTGCTGACAATTACCGGAGCCGGCGCCGGATCGACCGTGATGTTGCCCGGCGTGGTGACGGTGAGGTTCCCCCCATAGGTGTCAATGTTGCCGTCTATATCCACATTGAGGCCGCTAAGCGAAACGGGCTCGCCCTGGTCGATCACCGTGTCGAGGATCATCAAGTTCCCCGCCGGATCTTGAATCGTCAAGGGCGCCGAACCGCCATTTATTATGCCCGAGATGTAAGGCCTGCGGCGTAGGTGAGCGTGTCCGATGTGCCGCCGCCAGTCAGGTTCATCACGTTCGTGAACGTGATGTTCCCATTCAGAACTCCGGCATTGGTGGCCCGTGATGGACCAAGTGTTGGCGGTATTATCGACGATTTGCAGAGTATCGCTGTGCCGGGGATCGCCCCCGTCCGATTGAAGGCCCTTGCTTGGGATGGTGTTGCCATTGGTCTGATCGACGATCAAAGTGTCGTTGCCCGTGCCGGCATGCACGTGGATCTGGTTAAACGTCGATAACGGAAAGAGGGCCGGCGACACCGGAGTAGGCTGGACCAAGACTTCCAGCTGCGAATGGTCAGCCGGATCGATCTCGAGCCGGATCACGTTATTCCCGAAAGCGGGCTCGATCTGCAAGACGTTATTGAAAACGTACGCGGTCACTGCGTGCGAAAGCCGATCTTCAAGACGTTCCACTCCGAGCCACTGCCACGGAATAACACGAAGGGGCTCGCGACGTGCCCGGCGTTTGTTGACGAATTGGCGGAAAGCTTGAAATTTCATGGCGCAATCTCCTTGCTGTGACTCAGCAGCACGCAAGACTGACCCGTAACAACTCGGTAGGATTTCAACAGTAGCGAGGACGAGTCTACAAGTCCTGCGCTCGTCGGTCAAGTGTCCGCATGGAAAAATCGGAATATTCGGTAATCTTCTATCAACTCGCCTATCTTCTAACGTGGGATCGGCTCCAAGCGTTATGAACACAGCGTTGCAAGCACTTAAAATTACGGCAGAGGCCAATTTTTTGCGGCAGAAAAATCGGCAATATGGATAAAATGAGCATCCTTGAAACGCACTCAAGCGGCCCGTACTGTTTCCACAGGGCGAAAGCGAGGTGCACGATGAGAATGACCGGTCTTGTGGCTGCGACACTGACGATGACGATGTGCGCTGCCCTGGGGGCCGCCGAGCCCAACACGGATCGCCTTGGGCAACGCATTTCCAATGTCTCACTTGAAGGGAACGTGACCTTTTCGGATTTTCGTGGCAAGCGCGGCACGGTGATTGTTTTTCTGTCTTTCGACTGCCCTGTGACCACTAGCTCTTGTTCCGTCCTCGCAGATGTGAGCCGATCATACCCCGATATCGGGTTTCTTGGCCTCACGTGCGAGACGGCAGAGAAGGCGCCGCGACTGCCCGCCTGCGCCCGGGAGTACGGACTTCCCTTCCGCGTGTTGAACGACAGCCGGCGAAGCTCCGTGGACGCTCTCAAAGCGAAGATCACACCGGGAAGCGTTCCTGCTGGATACGGATTTCGCGTTGGGCTACCCGCGGCCGAATCGACGACCGATTCGCGGAGCGTTTAAAGAAGAATGCTCAACCATCGTCGAACGACCTTCGCCAGGCGATCAAGGAACTGTTGGCCGGGAAGGCGATCAGCCAGCCGGCCACGGAGGCTATCGGCTGTCCCATTGACAGAGGCCGGCCGCCAACCGTGGTGTCGCACCGACGTCCTCTTCAATCGCGACATCCTGCCGATTTTGCAACGGCGCTGTCAAAGTTGTCATCGTCCCGGCGGCGTCGGCCCCTTCGGGCTGCTCGATTACAAGCAAGCAGCGAATTGGGCGAACGACATACGAGAGTTCACGGCCAACCTCGCATACGCCTCCCTGGAAAGTCGCCGAAGGCGTCCCTTTCACCAACGATCGCCGACTCACGGCTAAGGAGGTCGGCTTGGTGGCGGCCTGGGTGCGCAACGGCATACCGGAGGGACCGCGCATCGCCTTCTCATCGACACAAGCTTCGGCAAGCGAGGATTTTCCTGGCACTCCGGATCTGGTGCTGTCGCCTGAACAGCCTTTCGAATTAGGCCCGAGCGGAGACGACATTTTCCGAACCTATGTGCTTCCGACTTCATTGGCGGAGGACACCATGGCCGTTGCCATCCAAATCGTGCCCGACAACCGGAGCATCGTCGAACAAGCGTTTCTCACCGTTCAGCGCACGCCAATGGCGAACAGCAAGGTCCAGGATGCGCCCGAATTCGATGGCGATCGTGGCGCCGGATTCGCCGCCGCGATGGGCCCCCCCGCCGCGTCGCCCAATTGGTTAATAGGCTGGGTTCCTGGTCGCCGAATGTTGCGATTACCCGCCGAAACCGGCTACCTTCTTCCGAAGAATGCCAAATTGCTGTTGACGATCCACTACCGCCGAACGGGCCGAGTCGAAAAGGATCGATCGCACGTGAAGATTCGCTTTGGGAGGGGGATTGCAAAACAGCTTCAAGGGCAGCTCCTTGAGGGCCCTATCCACACCATTTATCCGGGCGACAGCCATTATCGCATCATCGCCAGTGCTCGCGTTGCCCAGGACTCGGTACTTTACGCGATTCTGCCGCACATGCACCAGTTAGGCCATCACATCAAGGTTTCCCTCAGGCCTCCCTCCGGTCTGCCGCGCGTGCTCTTGCCATCCACGATTGGGATTTTCATTGGCAGGAGGATTACGTGCTGGCGACCCCGCTCGCCATGAAGGAAGGTTCGCGTCTCGATATCGAGGCCTCGTACGACAACAGCCCCGGAAACCGGCACAACCCAAGCCGCCCACCGCGGCTGGTAAACTATGGCTCCGAGCCTGGCGACGAGATGTGCCGAGTATTCTTGTTGGCGGTGCCGGATCAGCCCGGTCGACTCAAGCCCTTGCAGCCGCTTCCTTGATTCTCGAGCGGAGCGACCGCTATTTTGGCGTGGCCTCCAACCTGGCCAGCGCGGATTGTGCCAGCTCGAGCCCAGGCTCTACCTCCAGTGCGAGACGATACGCTCGACTGGCCTCTTCGTGATTTCCCTGGGTCATATAGACAAAGCCCAAGTTGCAGTAGGCGTCGGCGGCATTCACTGCTTTCATGAATGCAGCCAGGCTCTCATCGTAGTTATGCTCCTGGGCGAGCGTCATCCCAAGGTTATTCCAGGCTCTTCGGTGTTCCGCGTTGATAGCCAGGGCGGCCCGGAAGCTACCCTCCGCTTCGGACCACTTTCCGCGTTGGTAGTAGAAATAGCCAAGATCGTTGTGAAGATCGGCGTCGCGCGGGTTTGCTTCGATGGCACGCCTATACTCCGTCAAGGCAGCCTCGGCGTTTCCCATCCGGTCGTACAGGACCGCCAAATGACGAGAAACGTCGTGCAAGCTCGGATCGTACCGGCGCGCCTTCTCGTAGTGAGCGATAGCTTCAGCAGGATGTCCCTGGGTTTCCTCCAAGCTGGCTACGGAAAAGCATACCCTGCCGGCCTCCTTCGGCGGCAATTCGTGCTGGCCGAGGTCCGGCAAAGCCATCAGGTCTTGGAAGGTCGAACACCCCGGTTGGAGCGCTAGGCCCAGACAAAGCATGAGCAATCTGCCAGGAATCCATCTTTTCATTGAGCCCACCCTAATAAACGGAGAAGTTTGGCCGGTTGCCCGAAATGCCGGCCGCTCCTCCCAAAGGTCCGAAGGCCCCGATTCCGCCAGACGTACCGAAGAGGTTTTGCGCTCCATAGTTGCCGACACCGCCAGCGCCTCCGCCATACCCCCCGCCAGATCCTCCACCCACGGTCAGCGAGCGAAGCAACTTTCCATAGATTACCGGCGCCTCTTCGCCGTAGAGGCCTTCCGCTTCCGGGAAGCCGATCATGACGCGCGTGTCTGCGTTAGCGATGCCGTTGTCGGTGAGGTACTTGACATAAGCGCGGCGCCGGGTCGCGTCGAGTTCGGGATCAAAGGTCGCTTGGATGACCACGGGCCAGGGGTTCGCTTCCAGCCGTTTCGCTATCTGGGTGGCGTGGATGGTTCCGTAAGGGCCAAGTTGTTGGCCGCCCATGTACCATTCGTTGTCGTAAACGACAAAATTGTCAGCTTCCGCCTTATGAGCCTCGATTCGCGTGTACGTGTCGATCGAGCTTTCATTGGGTGCAAGCGGGGGCCCCGGCGGATAGCGATCGGCAAGGTACCAGGAATCGGACTGGCAGCCAACAAGCAGCGTGGCTAACACGCCACCCAGCAATTGGCTGCAGCCGTAATCCCTTCGTCGCAGCCTTACCATCTTCATTGCCAATCCTCCGCGAGTTCACCCTGCCTGGCCCCTTATGGGTTGTCGGAATGGCCGTGAGGTCCCCGGACATAGACCTGTTCGCACTGGCGATATTTCTGCAATTGCCCAGAATCGTTGACGGAAGAGCCGGAACCGTCGGGGCCGCGGCGCCCGAGCAGCCTCCCAAGCAGGTAGAACTCGCAATCGGTCGGTGAAACCATATCGGCGCCATTCAAGGGTGGGATTTCATTGGCTTCGAGCGGGTGTACGAGTGATGGGGTCACCAGCACCACCAATTCGGAGTCCATCGCCGTCAGCTGATCGAAGGCTGCCAGTCGGCCTAGAATCGGCAAATCCCCGAAGAATGGCACGCGCTGGGAATCGCCCGTGATACTGTTCTGGAGCAGGCCGGCCACGGCCAAGGTCTGGCCCTCGCGTAATTCCACCGTGGTCATGAAATTGCGAGTCGTGAGGCTTGGCACCTGAGACCCATTGATATTGGTTGTGCCGCTCGAACTGTCGCGATCGCTGATATCGGCGGCAACGGTGAGACGGATACGGTTTCGGTCAGTGATGATTGGAGTAAACGTAAGTTGCACGCCGAAATTGACGTAGCCGACCCCCTGTAACCCCGCAGCGGTAAATCCCGTGACCACGGGAACGGGAAACTCGCCGCCTGCTCTGAAGTTGGCTGGATGGCCGTTCAAAGAGGTCAGAGTCGGTTCAGCGAGCATGCGCACGTAGTTCAAGTGCCTTACGCGCTTAGACTCAGCATGATCTGGCCGTTGTCGATCGATGCACTCAGGTTGCTCAATCCGGCCTCAGCGGCGGCGCCGATGCCTTCCCCCAAAGTCGCCGTACTTTGACCGATGCTGCCAACCGTGCTCTGAAAGACGGACTGTCCTTGTTTGTTCGTGACAAAGATATTCGTGCCGATGCTCCGAAGAGCCGAGCGGCTGACTTCCGCCACAATGACGCGCAGGCTCACTTGCTGCTCGCCAGGAATGTGGAGCATATTGACGATGCGGGACTGCCGCGCACCAGGTAATTCTCCAGCGACTGGGCTGTGCTGGGATCTGCGCCGTCGGCCAGCGCACCCGGCTGCACAACCAAGTTCACCTGACCGACCGGAATGCGCGAAGCATCGTCCGGCGGCGCGTTGGCGCGGGCAATCTGCAAAATCTGCGTTGCCTCGACGATATCCTTGGCCTGCCCACATACCAGCAGTTTGTCGCCCGCGAGCGTCAGTCGAACATGACTGTCCGGGAACGCGTGATTGATCTCCTTTGCGAGCTCCTCATAGACCTTTTCCAGCCGTTCCTTGGCCTCCGGATCGGGCAAAACGCGAACCAGGTAGCTAAGCACCTTTTGCTTATTGGGGTCGGCTGCGTCCGCAAACCAGATGGTTAGCACCGTGGTGCCTATTTGCCGTCCTTGCAAGGAAAGTTCGGTCGGCGTGATAACGGCATAGTTCGCGACCTTTTCCTCCGCGACTTGGATCCGCTTGGGAATCGCTTTCAAAATCAGGAAGACGCGCCCGCCCAACAATGAGATCGAGTGTCTCTTGAGGATCGACCAGTCGCTGAACGTACTCGCCATACTCTTTCTTGATTTCCGGGCTCGCTCGTGGCGTTGCGCCAAACCCAGTGGACAGCCGGGGCAGACGTGTTTGGTTAGGGGCGAACGGAAGAACCCGGGCGCGGGCAAATTTTCAGTGCCTGGGGTCTGTTTCCCCGTCGAGTTAACGGGGTTCGGCTGGCCGTCACCAAGGGGCGCTGGAAGCGTTGCCGGAGCCTGCCTCGGTGGCTGCAATACGGTTACCTGACTTCGGTCGAACGGTGAACGGATCTCCATCGGCGTTGGCTGAATGCTCGAGGGCAGAGGCAGACTGGGAACAGAATCAGGACTCTGGGCCCAGCCATCGGTCCCCAGCCAGGCCAACAGGATTAGGGCGCACAGCGGGTAAGTTCCACCCTTGACGCGTGCCGGCGTCGTGGGACTCGCTCGACAGCCGAATTCCCCTCCACCATGGCATTTCCCGATTCATCCGGCTTCTCCCCCGTCTTTGGTAGTGCGGCACGCTGACGGAAAAGCGGCGCACCGGACAGACGCCGGGCGGCGCAAACAGCGGCTTCCGCTCCCACTAGCCGGGACCTGTCTGACACTTTTTAGAGCTGTATGACGCGGCTATAACAACCTCTGCCGGCAGAGTCAATATGGATGGCCAAGTCATGGGGGCCGGGTGCCTGTGGCAGGTGACGGGTTGGCAGGGGCCGGACTATTGACGTCGCGCACGGTGCCGGCGGCTTCCTTGAGCAGTTCCACGCCGGCACGGCGCTGCTGCCAGAAATCGTAATAAATGGGGCCGAAGAGCAAGATGGCTGCCCCGATCCAAAAACAGAAAAGCGTGGGGAAGAGCATCCAAAAACTCGTCCGGTTGGCCTGGGCCTCGGCACGCTGCCGCAAAGTAAGCCGCAGGCTGGCAGCGAATTCCAAGAGCGTTGCTGCTGTATTCGTGCCTAGCCTTTCCGATTGGCAAAGGATCAAGGCCAGATCCTGGACGGCGGGCAGTGCACTCGATCCCCCAGGTTCTCCAGCGCGTTCAACACGCTGTGCAGCTCCGCATGGCGGCAGGTGATCTCCAGCTCCGACGCCAGATCGCCGTAGGAATGACGGAGGTCACGGCTGACCCAGCGCAGGGCGGCAAGTATGTTTTGCCCCGACGTCAGGCACAAAGCTAGCAGATCGACCGCGAATGGGAGCCCGCTCGAGATCATTCGCCCTCGAGCTTTGCCCCGCATTTGGATGTAGATTCGTGGCAGACTGAAGCCAAGTAAAGCGGCGATGGCGCTGACGCTCATGACGATCAAATATCGGCGGCCTTCGAAAAATAGACTGGCCGCGGCGCCAATCAGGAGAGGCGCGAGTACGAGCACAGTCCGCAAGGCGCGATATTCCTGCAGCGCGGCTCGACGATAGAAACCTGCTGCCGTCAAATCCGCTTGCAATTCATCCAGGCCTTTCCGTGACATCGGTATTTGTGCCGCGAGGGCAGAGCTGAAGCGACCGAAAGTGAGCCGGGATTGGGCGCAGCCATCCTCATTCAGACTCATTCGCAGACGATCGCCCAGCCGCCTCCGAGCCTGTGCAGATCGCTGAAGAAAAAGGAAGGCGAACCCGCTGCTGGTCAGGCTAATCGCAGCCAGCAAGAGCCACTCGAACCGTGCCTCCATTCCCGTCATTTGTACTCCAGCGTCGAGAGCGTGCTCTTGAACTGAGGAAAGGTCAAATCAGTGGTCAAGCCGATGCGTTTCATCATGGTTGCCTCCGTCAGAACAAGGGTCAATAGTTGGTCCGCAACAGCCAAACAATCCAGATTACGCCCACTAGCTCCAGGACAATCGTCACCAGGAGCGCGATGCCCCCCTCCGGACTCACCATGAAATTGTAAACGTAGTCCGGGCGTACTATCAGGTAGTACAGCAGCAGGGCAGGGACGACGCCACCGATGAACGTCGCAGTGATGCGGGAGAGGCTGGTGCTGGCGCGGACTTGGAGGCGGAATTGATTGCGATCTCGGGCGCTGGCGGCGATCCGCTCTAGGAGAAGCGTCAAATTGCCGCCCGTCTCGCGGTGCAGCTTGAGTAGCGTCACGAGAACGTCGAAGTCCGGGAGACGGATGCGATTGGCCGCGCGCTCGATTGCCGCCGCCACCGGTAGACCGAGAGCCACTTGCTCCGCGCAAAGGCGAAATTGTCCAGCCAACGGCTGGTTGCCGCGTTTGCCGACCATCGCTAGCGACTGTTCCAGACTCTGCCCGTGCGCAGTCCGCGGGCGAGAACGTAAAGCGCCGAAGGGAGCTGATCCTGAAGCTGCCGGCGCCAACGCGATTGCATCAGGAGAAGGCCGACGAGCGGCACGCCGGTTCCCAGGAACAGCCCCAGCATGCCCAGCGCAAAGCTGTTCCGCCAAACAACGAGCGCGGCCGCAAAGCCCACTCCCAACGTGAGAGTTCCCAGCAAAGCGCACGGTGGAGTGATGTCGAGGCCGGTGCGGCGCACCATCCGATCGAAAGCCAAATCGAGCCGGCTTGCCCAGTGGCTCGGCGGCGGCTGGAGCATCAGGTCCCCCGGGCTCTCGCCGTCCTCAGGCGCCTGGCTCAAGCGGCGAACGACTCGTCCCGACCCGCGAGCAAGCAGCCGTCGGCCTAAGAGACCTACGGCCAACACGACACCCGCCGTCAGCCCCGCCAGCAACAATAATTGTGTGGTTTCAGGCATCGGCTGTCGTGCTCGAGTCGCCCTCGGCCCTTGGGCCTCCGGCGGCAAATAACTCGGCCGGCAGTTCGAGACCGGCCGCCTGAAGGCGGGGCAAAAATCGCGGCACGTATCCCGTCGTGTAAAACGAGCCGATGGCGGTGCCGTCACAAACTCCCGATTGGCGATAGCCCATGATGTCGCGCAGCACGTAACGATTTCGTTTGAGACCGACGATCTCTGTGATGCGCGTGACTCGCCGCGGGCCTCCTTTGAGCCGGGCAAGCTGAACGATGAGGGTGATGGTCGAGGCGATGTATTGGCGAACAATCGGCAAAGGGATTCCTGCTCTTGCCAGAAGAACCATCGTCTCCAACCGAGAAAGGGCGTCGCGCGTTCCGTTGGCGTGGATGGTGGTCAGGCTGCCTTCATGACCGGTGTTCATGGCCTGGAGCATGTCCAGAGCCTCCGGGCCGCGGACCTCGCCGATAATGATGCGGTCGGGTCGCATGCGCAGGCTGTTTCGTACCAGGTCGCGTTGGTGGACTTCGCCGGCGCCCTCCAAATTGGCTGGACGCGTTTCCAGGCGGATTACGTGTCGGCGCTGCAGGAGCAACTCAGCCGAATCCTCGATGGTAATGAGACGTTCCTCGGCCGGGATATACCGGGAAATCATGTTGAGAAACGTCGTTTTACCGGCGCCCGTGCCTCCTGAAATCAAGATGCTCAGGCGGGCTTCCACCGCGGCTGCAAGGATTTGCGCATCTGCGGGGTCAGGGTCTCGTTGGCTAGCAGGTCCTCGGCGGTAAGCCTAACCCCGAACCGGCGGATCGACAGGACCGGTCCATCGAGCGCTAAGGGCGGCACGATGGCGTTGACGCGCGAGCCATCCGGCAGCCGGGCATCCACCATCGGCGACATCTCATCGACGCGCCGGCCGACGCGGGCCGCCACGCGCTGAATCACTTGCATGAGATGAGCATCGTCCGCGAAGACGATCGGGTTGAGCTTGAGCCTGCCGGCACGCTCTACGTAAACGGTATTCGGGCCGTTCACAAGAATATCGCTGACACTCGGATCGTTCATCAGCCCTTCGAGCGGCCCAGACCGAACGCCTCGGCCATTATCTCCTCGACGAGATGATCGCGCTCGATCTCGTTGAGCAGCTCGGGAGTGGCTCGGGCCAGACGAACGGCCCCGGCCCGCACTTCGGCGCGCAGCGCTCCAATGGCAAGCCGGCGACCCGCGGCATGTCGAGCAGGTCGATGAGCTGACGATGGATATCGGCCTTGAGTTTCTGGAAATGCTGGCTCGTTACGGGTGTTGAAAGATTGGCGTCGCCCGAAGCATTGCTCATTGCGGTTCCCAGGATCTAGTCCCCTTTAGCTCGCCATCCGAATGAGGCCGCGGCGCTGGATCATCCTTGTGTCGGATATGGTAGCAGTTCCGTGAAAGGACGAACAAGAGTAGTTGCCTGTCCACTTTGAGGAAACTGGGCTTGCGACGCACAGCCAACTTCTATCCGGGCACACGTGACTCTGCACGACCTTCTAACGAGAGGCGAAACGAAAATGGGCCAATCTCATTGGCTCTGCCTGGTGACACTCTTTGAGCACCAAGTCCTGTGTCTCCGTCCTGGTCAAACGCTTCCAGTTTCTTCATTCATTTCATCGCCCGGCCTTGCCAGCGAATAATCGTGAATGAATGCGCGGGAAGGTCGTAGCTGGTCTTGCCCTCTTTTATCTGGGGCTGCCATTGAATTTGCTTGGGAACAATAAATTTGGGTTTGTCCGCGCTGTTGACGCCATCGAGGGGCCGGATAGCTCGGTGACCTGGGCAGCGGAATTGCCGGGCGTAAACCCGGCGATTTGGAGTTGAGTTGCGATCTCCTTTCTCCCACATTCACAACTTTCAGCACGAGCGTCGTTCCGTCTTCGCTGCGATTGGCAGTCGCATCGAGCTGGCTCTTCGTGCCGGTTGCCTCACATTTCACAACCTCTGGCAGGTAGTTGCGCGAGAACATTTGTGTCACGTACCCTGGCGGCTGGAGCCAAACTTTTGCGGGATTGAGGAACAAAAGACCTTGGTCCCAGCCGTTGTCGTTCTGATGGTCGGGTTGCAGGCAATTGGCCGCAGTAACGATCGGAAGGCGGCCGTCGCGCTCGATAACGCTGGTGGCCAGAGCGTTCGCTAGTGCCCGGCGAACGCTGTGGTTGCCGGCATTGAACTCGAAAACCACCACCTTGTGTTTCGCGCTCGGCTGCGACCTTGCCGAGAGCATCGATATAGGTCGGCAGCGCCTTCAAATCGCTGGATGGCCCTGGGCCATTGGTGTCGAATGTGAACGTCGAACCAAACTTCCCGGCGGTGCTCCCGGGCCAACGCGAGGATCTTCCGGTGACCCGCCAGGTTCGTGATCCCGGCTGCGGCTCCGGTGAAGTTCATCGGGTCTCTGATCGGCCTGCCGTAGACAAAATCGCCCACCACCAGGATCAGTCTGGGTCTTTGGCCCAGATGGCCTTGGCGAGCGCCTGAACTTGGCGGCATATTCGTGCGTCGACTCTCTCTTCGTTGCCGAGTTCGATGTAATGAAGCCTGTAGGGCTCTGGGTGGCCGTCAGCAGACGCGCTTGCGACCCCATTCGCTGTCCGCGGCTCCCTTGGTGTACTCGATGAAATCGGCCATGTCCTGCGGCGTTTCGTCCATGTTGAAAGCCGGGATATACTCGAACCCTGCGGCCTCGCAGAAGTTCATGAAGTCGAGAATTCCCCAGCCGTTGGAGGAATACCGATACCACGTCCCCGCGTAGGGTGGGCGGCGATCGCGCGGCCCGATCATCTTCTTCCATCGGTAGCCCTCGCTGTTGACCATCGAGCCGCCGTAGCGGAGCACCGTGATCCCCTGATCGAGAAGTCCTTCAGCCACATCGCGGCGAACGGGCAGTCCTTTGAACCGGCCCCACGTCGCCGGGTTGGAGAAAGGCATGGCCGAGTACGACCGAGCCAGGTTGCTTCAATTTCAGTGCAAACCGGCCGGAGTCGTCAGCGGCGTTTGCCGTTAACGTGAAGTCTAGACGCTGCCAGTCGTTGCTGGTCACATGCAGATTCGTCTCGCCAAAGCTGCGCGTGCCATCCCGGCTTTCCAACGACGCAACCAGGGTCACCGGCTTGTCGGCGCGAGCCCAAACATAGCCCTCGTAGGCTCTCCCGCGACAAGGTGCATACCCCACCGATTGAGGCCCTGGTTTTCGACGCCCCATTCCCCTTGCCCGTGAGTAAAGGCGACTTGCTGCGACTGCGTGCCGGCGAACGGGTGTTCCGAGATCAGGGCAAATCGTCCTTGGGCGGTACCCGCGCGTAAGGGCCTCCACATGCCGCTGACCTCGGTAATGTCTTCCGCTTGTTTGAATGCGAGAGGCTGGGGTTCTGAGCCGGTTTTTACCCATAGTTTCCGATAGCTCGCCTCGCAATGCCAGGCTCGAAGTCCGAAGGTGCCTGCCGGCAGCGCCCGCACGCCGTCGTCGTGAAGCAGCAGGGATTTGCCATTAACGAATATTTCGATGACCGAACCCGATAGCCGCACCTCGAGCGGGACCCATCGGCCGACGGCCAGCTCGCAGGGCACCTCCTTGATCGGCTCGAAATTATTGCGATGCCGCGCCAGCAGCAATCTTTGGCGTCCCGGATCGAGCGAGATCTCGTAGCCAATGAACCGGTCGGCGCCGATGCCCGGCTTGTCCACCCGGACGATCAAGCCGGCGTTCGTTCCCTTGCGATTTTCGAACTTCACTTCGACACCGATCGCACCATCCTTGAAGGCTCGGTGATCGCTAACGAGCTTCGGCCCATCGGTCGGCATGAATGCCGACAGCCCCATCGTTGACTAACCAGCGTCCTCCGTAGAGATTGGAATCCTGTGATGGCCGGCACCGGCGCCGGTTCCTGAAAACTCTCGCCGAAGATCATCTGGCTAAAAATGCCGCCATAGACCTCGTGGTTTACATCCTCGATGCAAGCTCCGGTCAAGTGGCGCGAGGGCCCGTCCAATCACTTGATTGGCATCAACTCTGATCTCTTGGCCCTCAACGGAGCCGGAGGCTGCAAATACCGATAGGAGCAAAGCGAAAGGGAGCGTGTGCTTTGGGTTCATGCATCTCTTTCTATCAACCAGGGATTCGAAAGTGGTGCACCCTGCTTCTAAGAGCAGCATGAGTGGCGGAACCGGCAACCCGCACGCAAGAGGTGATGCGCATTGCGCTCGTATTTCTCGCTGCATCGGTATGTAATGTTGCGACTACCGAAGGTGGGACTTGAACCCACACTCCCGTGAGGGAACCGGATTTTGAGTCCGGCGCGTCTGCCATTCCGCCACTTCGGCTTGGGCTCGAATCACGCTTCCATCGTATGCCTTGATCCCGGCCAGGATCAAGGTTGATTCAATTCTTCTGCGGTATAACTCGTTCCGTGCATTGTCGGGTTTGTCCGCGCAGTCGGCAAGACTCGGCTTTTGCCAAAAGCTTACGGCAGATGCCGAAAGATGAAGCGGGGACCGTTTTCGTCATCCAGCGTCAGCAAGGGCGGATCGAGTTGCCGGCGATAGCTTTTCTTGCTGGCCCCATCGAAGCTGACGATCGGCTTATCAAGTTCTTTAACATCCTATTTGGCAGGGGCATTGGCCTTACTTCTGAAATATAGCGTTCGGATTCAGAAGAGGTTTCCATTTTTTCGCCTCCGTATCTGCGGATGCCTTTACGTTGGTCGTGAAGCATTCATCACGCGGAGCGTGATGGCCACTGATGTACGATTCACGATTCGCGACCTTTCAGTTGCATTCGGCAATCAAAGGTTCGGCTAGTTCCTGCAAATAGAACAATTTGCCGGGCAACGTAGGCATGAACGAGCTGGGGATCCAAGGCGTCGGCTCATGCAACAGGGTCATCCGTAGGGAAAGGCCCTGCCATTGCATCCCCCGGCCGAATATGCCATCGGCGCCGCCGATGATTCGGTCGGAACTCAGGAAAAGGCCCGGCCCAATCGTGTTGGCAAAGGCGGGCACGGATGTGGTTCGGCTGCGAAAACTCGTCAGCGCATTCTGCTCAATCGTTAAAGGATGCAGTTTGGCCCCCAAACGGTGGGTTTGTTTCTTCCATTCGTCGGCGCCGGCGAACTCTACGGCAAAATGAGGCTCCCAAAAAGCGATGTGACAAACTCTGCCGATGCCGAACACCGTAACCAGCTTGCGCCCTGCTTTCTCAAGTCCGCTATTTGGGCTGCATAATAGGGCAGCTCGGCCTTGACGGCGAAGTGGCGTTGAGCCGGCGGGACGGTTTTGTCGCCCAGCGGGCCATAAACGGCCTGCTCCATGGCGAACTGAAAGGCCCCAGGATTCGTAGAGGGCAATGTGTCACCCTGGGAGTCGGACCATTCATCCATGTTGAAGCCATCAACGTCGGCGCAGGAAATGCCCCATTCCGTCAGGAAATATCTGGTCCAGCGGTACATTCCCATCCGCGCCGACCGGCAAGATGAAGCACCAGGAGCCGGTCTTCCTCACTTGTCAACGCGACTTCGCGGGCGATTTCATGCCCCAGCATGGCATCGAAATCTTCGAGTGAGCCGCAGCCCACCGGGCCGGAAGCCGGGATGCCACCACGATTTCGGCTGCCCAGGTCGGCACCGTGGATCTCCGCCAGGGCATCGATACGATCGAGGTCCCAGCCCGCGGGCAGGAAAATTCCATCAGAGACCCGCGAAGCGTGCTGAGAAGAATTCATGGCCGCGACTCGAATTTGCCGGGAACGATTTTTGTGTTCGCTGCTTATTTTGACACTGCGTCTTGCTTAGGTACGATAGAAAAAGTAAAAAACCCTGACCATCTGAACGTAACCGATTGGACTTTATCTCCTTCTGGAGGATTCGACTGTGGTGCGACGTGCGATAGCAGCAGTGGTGGTGGTGCTCTTGGGGCTGGCTTCTCGGCGCCGCTCAAGAGGTGACTTTGAAATGGGAGTTCCACAAGGACAAGCCCATTTACCAGGAAATGACCACGGTCACGAAGCAGACCATGAAAACCATGGGTATGGACATTACCCAGAACAATACGCAGATGTTCGTTTTCAGCTGGACGCCCAAGGAGCAGGACGCCGCCAAGAATTGGATTGTTGTGCAGAAGCTGGAAGCCGTCAGAATGAAGACGGAAATCGGCGGCAACACGACCGAATACGATTCCACCGCAACCAATCCAACCAGCGGCAATGCTCTGGGAGAGTTTTTCAAAGCTTTGGTCGGTTCCGAATTCAAGCTGACTATCTCGCCCGATCTCAAAGTCACCAAGATCGAAGGCCGCGATGAGTTTATCGCGAAGCTCATTCGAGCCAATCCGCAGATGGAAGCCATTTTGAAGCAGATCCTGGGCGACGAAGCCCTTAAGCAGATGGCAGACCCCGCTTTCGCGGCCATTCCGCCCAAGCCCGTCAAGAAGGGCGACCATTGGGAAAAGAAGCTCGTGTTGAATATGGGGCCCATCGGCACCTACGACACCACGAACACCTATACCTACGAAGGCAAGGATGGCAAACTCGACAAGATCAAAGTCGATACCAAGCTGAAATACTCGGCCCCAGGCGCCGCTGCTTCCGGATCGCTTCCGTTCAAGATCAAGTCCGGCACGGATCTGGTCAGCAAGACTGCGACCGGCACGGTTTACTTCGATAATGAGAAGCATCGCCTCGATCATTCGGAGATGAAGCTGAATCTCGAAGGAAAACTGGACATCGAAGTCGGTGGCACCAGCACCCAAGTCGATTTAAACATGGAGCAAACGACCACCGTGAAGATGACCGATACGAACCCGGTTTCCGTTAAGAAATAACCACTGGTTCACGACCGCGATTTGAAGAAGCCATTGGCCTCACTTCGGTGCGGGCGATGGCTTTTTTCTTTTCTCCACCGGGGCCGTATGAGGGCGTAATCCATGCGCTATGTCGTTCTCGGCGCCAAAGGGCAGCTTGGCAGTGATCTCTGCCCCTTGCTGGGGACGGATGTCGTTCCGCTCACCCGCGCCGATCTGGATTTGAGCAACCTTGCCCTGGTGAAAGCGATTCTCGCCCAGCACCATCCAGACGTCGTCATCAACTGCGCTGCTTACAACTTTGTGGATCTGGCGGAAAAGGAACCGGAAGCAGCCTTTTCCGTCAATGCCTTGGCCGTGCATCACCTGGCGCGAGCCTGCACCGAGCTTGGGTGCCGATTCGTCCATTGCAGCACCGATTACGTTTTTGGCGCCGACCCAGATCGCGTTCAACCTTATCGTGAAATAGATGCGCCGGTCCAATCGGCGTTTACGGGACCTCCAAACTCGCCGGCGAACACCTGGCCCTCAATGCGTGTGCTTCTGCCCTGGTGATCCGGACCTGTGGCCTTTACGGATTGCACGGCGCCGGTGGGAAGAAAGGGAATTTCATCGAGACCATGCTGCGGCTGGGGCGGGAAGGCAAGCCGATTCGCGTGGTGGACGATCAGCGGTGCACGCCAAGCTATACGCTCGATGTTGCTGCCACCCTGGTTAGCCTAATTGCGAAAAAGGCCCAGGGGCTTTTTCACGTCACGAACTCCGGCAGTTGCACCTGGTACCAATTGGCGAAGCACGTGCTTCGAATCGGCTCATCTCACCGTCAACCTGACGGCGATCCCGTCCAGCGGCTATCCGACTCCAGCCCGGCGACCTGCCTACAGCGTGCTGTCGCTCGATGCCCTGACCAAGTTAGGCGTGGCGATGCCGAGGCCGTGGCAGGAGGCGGTAAAAGCTTACTTGGAGATTCGTGGAGGGTGAAGGGTGGAGGGTGAATCAGAAAAGCGCGAGGAGCCTAAGGGCGCACCATGAAGGGAGAAAGTAAATCGTGGAGAGGAAGCGACCAGCTATTCAACGGCAGATGCACCTCGCGATTCGGTTTTAACCCTCCACGCGCCACCCTCCACCCACCACGAATTGCCCATTAGCATCTTGACAAGCTCAATCGCACTGGTAGACTTAAGTGAGATTGAATCTCAATAACAAGACGGATCGTGTTGCAAGGCTAGAAAACTGTGCCAACCGACCTTCTCATACCTCTGGAAATGGTCTCCTCCGGTCAAGCGGTCGAAGTTGTCGACTTGGCTGGCGATCCGGGCTGGATCGGCCGCGTGCAGGAGCTCGGAATCCGCATCGGTGCCTGCCTACGTGTATTTCGCCCCGGTAGTCCCTGCCTTTTGCAAGTGGGCGACAATCGTTTTTGCCTGCGCTGCACTTCCGGATCTTGTGTTCTGGTACGGACGCTCCCGGCCATTTGATTTTACTCTTCCCCGGCGGCGTCCATGCTTTCGCTAAATCAGCTGCGGCAAGGACAACGTGCCCTGGTCGAACAATTGGTCGGCGACGACGCTATCGCGCAACGTTTCATGGAAATGGGATTGCTCGAAGGCGAAGAGATTCACCTTCTCGCGATCGCTCCGCTGGGCGATCCACTGGAAATCCGCATTGGCGACGGACGGCTGAGCTTGCGGCGCAAGGAGGCTGCCCGCGTGCTCGTTCGTCTCCTTGGTGCTGAGGCTCAATGAAATGCCGGGTGCCGCGGCCCTTCCATCTCCGTCCGTGCCCATTGCACCGGCCGCCAAAGTCGTGGCCTTGTTCGGCAATCCGAACACCGGAAAAAGCACGCTTTTCAACGCCCTGGCGGGCATGCGTCAGCGGGTAGGCAATTATCCAGGCGTCACCGTCGAAATCAAAAAAGGCCGAATGAGCCTGGGTGATGCCGTCGTCGAGCTCGTCGACCTTCCCGGAACCTATAGCCTGGCGCGCGCAGCCCGGACGAGCTCGTAGCCGTCAACCTGGTGTTGGGCCACCAAGCAGGCGAACGCCGGCCCGATGCCGTTGTGGCTCTGGTCGACGCCTCCAACCTGGAACGAAACCTCTACTTGGTTTCCCAGGTCATGGAGCTGGGCATCCCGGTAATTGTTGCGCTTAACATGGTCGATGTTGCCGAGCGGCAAGGCATCCGCGTCGATGCCAATCGCTTGGCAGCGCAGCTTGGGGTCCCGGTAATCCCGATTCAAGCCAACCGAAGCAAGGGGATCGATCGTCTGAAGGAGATTCTGCGGGGCGATTTCGCCCGCCGACGCGAAACGTAGTATTTCCGGAGGCCTTCGATCGTGAAGTTGCCCTCCTGCAGGCACTCCTTAGGTTCCGCCGACCCGGTCTATCTGGTCCGCCGAGCCTTGCTGGACACAGGTGGGGCAATCGAAGAACACTTCGTGCACGCCAAAGGGGCCGACTTCCGCGCCAAACTCATTGAAGCCAGGCAGCGGTTGGCTGCCGCTGCTTGCGCGACTCCGGGCGTCGAGGCCCGCGTTCGCTACCGCTGGATTCGCGAAACGACGGCGGGCTGCGTGACTCGACCAGCTGAACGGCCCACCACCTGGACCGACCGGCTGGATCGCGTCATCACCCATCGGCTTTGGGGCACGCTGATCTTTTTCGCCATCATGTTCTTGGTGTTTCAGTCCATCTTCACCTGGGCCAAGCCCTTGATGGACTTGATCGTCGCCGGTAAATCCAGGCTCGGCGATGTGTTGAGCGGAAGCCTGCCTCCGGGCCCTTTGACCAGTCTCTTGATCGAAGGCGTGCTGGAAGGCGTCGGCAGCGTTATCGTCTTTTTACCGCAAATCGCGATTCTTTTTGCCTTCATCGCCATCCTGGAAGATTGCGGCTACATGGCCCGGGCAGCATTCTTGATGGATCGCCTCATGGCCCGTTGCGGCTTGAGCGGCAAGTCGTTTATCCCGCTCCTGTCTTCCGTGGCCTGCGCGGTGCCAGGCATAATGGCTACGCGCGTCATTGAAAATCGCCGCGATCGATTGACGACGATCCTGGTCGCTCCGCTCATGAGCTGTTCGGCTCGGCTGCCGGTCTATGTCTTGCTCATTGGCGCATTTCTGACTGAAGGCTTTCCTTGGTGGACTCCCGGCCTCACCATGTTTTGCATGTACGCCATCGGTTTCGTACTCGCCCCGGCGATTGCCTTGCTCCTCAAGTCCACGCTCCTGCGCGGTTCGCCGCCGCCCTTCATTTTGGAAATGCCGAGCTATAAACGGCCCAGTTTTCGCATCGTTTTTCAGCGCGTGGTGGATAGCTCGGGCGCCTTCTTACGCGCGCCGGCACCTTGATTCTTGCCGCCATGATCCTGGTCTGGGCTCTTCTGTACTTCCCCAGCACGGGGCCGGACGGCAGTTCCTACGAAAAGGCTGCCGCTGCAAACGAAGAGCGGGTTGCGGACCTCAAGAAGGAGATCGAGACTGCTCCGGAAAACGCCGAGAAACTTGCGCGGAGCTGACCAGTCAGGAAGAATCGGGCAAGCAATTGTTGGGCGATTGGAAGCGGCAAAGTTATCTGGGGCGCATGGGCAGATTCATCGAACCAGCCGTTCGGCCGTTGGGCTGGGATTGGCGTGTCGGCATGGCGGCATTGGCCAGTTTCCCCGCGCGAAGTGGTCGTGGGCACGCTCGGGATCACCTATAATCAAGGGCGGGTCGATTCCGATGAGATCCGCGAATCGGAGAACGTCGGCGAAACCGGCTTGGCACGCGCTCTCAAAGAAGCAAGTTGGGAGGAAGACTCCAGCCGCAAGATTTTCACGATCCCGACGGTCCTCTCGTTGCTGGTTTTCTTCGCGCTTTGTTGTCAGTGCGTTTCGACCCTGGCCGTGATCCGACGGGAGACCAATAGCTGGCGCTGGCCGATATTCACGTTCGTTTACATGACCGCGCTTGCTTATGTGGCGGCGCTGGCAGTCTATCAGATCGGCAGCAGAATTGGTTAGGTGCGAACCTCGCGTTTAGCGAGCCTCGCATTAGCGAGCCTCGCATTAGCGAGCCTCCCACGTTAGTGGGGGGAGGTTCTGGCAAAACTCCCCCCACTAACGTGGGAGGCTCACTAAGTTCCGCTAAAAGAGAGTTTGAAGGTGGCGTCATGACAAATCTTAATTGGCAATTGCTTCTGACGCTCGCGATCGTTGCCGGGGCTGCGTTCTATGTGGGCCGGGCTTTCTGGCGGAGCGCCCATCCGAAAAAGGGCAGCTGCGGCGGTTGCGGTTGCAGTCGTACACCGGCTGTCCAGCAGTCCCAGAGTCCTTTGATCGATAGCCGATCTATCACACTTCGGCCGGCGCGAACAACCACCGAACGGAAGGTAAATCAATCTTCTTGATCGGATCTCCACTGGCTCATCGCGGTATTGGCGATGATGATGCCCCCAATAAGGATGTACTTCACCTCGACGGGCACATCGAACGCACTGACGCCATTCTCCAGAACACCCAAAATCAAGATGCCGAGCATGGTGCCGATGACGGTTCCGCGCCCGCCACGCAGACTGGCTCCGCCAATTACCACAGCGGCGATGACCGTCAATTCTAAGCCGACATTGCTGCTGGGGTCGCCGCTGCCCACATGGGCAAAACTAAGGACGCCTGCCCAGCCCGTAAACATGCCGGCCATCGCGTAGAGAAAAATCTTGCTCCGATTAATGGGAATGCCGCACAGACGGGCCGTCGATTCGTTGGAGCCGATGGCATAGCAATAGCGGCCGAGCACCGTCCTATTCAGGAAAAGGGACGTCCCTATCGCGAGGACCACCAAGCTCCAAAAGCCGGGATAAAAGAGGAAATAAGGCGAGCCCGTTTCGGAAAGTGCCGCGACCCAATGCGGGCGCACGCCGCCCGGGAAGCTCAAGGTTTGTCGGCCGGAAATCCAGGTCGCGAGCCCTCGGGCAATGCTGAGCATGCCCAACGTGGTGACAAAGGGCGGAACCTTCAGGCCGGAAATAATGAGGCCGTTGGCCAGCCCGCACAATCCTCCGATCGCCCAACCGGCCGCAACTGCCAAAACGCTGGCCGCAAGTTGGCTCTCGGTGCGGATGTACGCGTGTCTAAAAACTTGCATGGTGACGACGGTAACCAAAGCCGTGACGGAGCCGACGGAGAGATCGATGCCGCCGCTGATCATGACGATGAGCGAGCCTAGCGCCACAATCGCGGGAATGGTGTTGTCGTGGACCAGCACTTGCAGGTTCGCCAAACTGAAGAATGTGTGCAGCTCGCCTTTAAGGCCGATGAGCAGGAAAAAGATGCCCAGAACGATGAAGAGGCCGAGAATGGGGCCATTGATGCGAGGCAGCATTTGTGGCCAACGATTCGCTGGCGCGGTGTCGGTTGTCGGCGGGGATTCGGTCTCGGGCAGAATCGACATCGCAAGCCTTTCGGGGTTCCAGCGAGCCTCTCACGTAAGTGGGGGGAGTTAGTCGCCTCAAGAATCAACGCCGGCAGCAATCCGCATGACGTCCGCCGGAACTCCAATTCGCGATGGGACGCGTCGGGCTTAGTCTACCCTGATGCATAACGGCCAGGCTATCGCACACGCCCATCAGTTCCGGCAAATAGCTGCTGATGAAAAGAATTGCCTTGCCCTGGCTGGCCAGCTCGCGCATAAGGCGATAAATCTCCGCTTTGCTGCCGATATCGACGCCCCGGGTTGGCTCGTCGAGCAGCCAAATATCCGCGTTCTGATGAAGCAATCGGCCGAGCGCCACCTTTTGTTGATTGCCCCCGCTCAAATCGCCAACGCGCTGGTCGGAACTTTGGAAGCGCACGTGCAAGCGCTGAGCAATTCGCCAACCGCTTTGCGCCGCTCCGCTAGCCGTAAGAACCCGCCGCGGCTGTAGATCCCCAGTTTACCGTAGGTCAGATTGTCGGCGATGCTCTGATCCAGCGCCAATCCCTCGTGCTTGCGATCCTCGCTGACGCAGCCAATGCCCTGGTCGATACGCTCCTGCGACGACGCTATCGTGGAAGTGTACTCGCGTACGACGATTTTTCCGGATTTCACTGCAGCCAAACCGAAGATGGAGCGAATCAGCTCCGTGCGGCCTGCTCCCACAATCCCGGCAATGCCGAGGATCTCGCCGCGGCGCAGTGCCAGCGAACAATCGCGAGGCAAACCTACACCAGCTAGGTGGTCGAGCTCGAGAAGGACTTCCCCAGCAATCGAACGCCGTTGGGGATACTGTTCGACCAAAGTTCTGCCGACCATCTGTTCGATGATTTCGCTGCGTGAGAGTTCCTTGCTCGGAGCGGTGACGATGGTGCGGCCGTCGCGCAGAACGGTCACCCGATCGGTAATGGCTTCGATTTCCTCCAAGAAGTGGCTGATGTAAACGACGCAGATGCCCTGATCGCGCAGGCGGCGGATCAGGGCAAAAAGCCGCTGCACATCGGCCTGACCTAGCGTGCTGGTCGGCTCATCGAGAACTAACACCCGAACCCGCGTCATCAGCGAGCGGGCGATCTCGACGATTTGCCTGGCTGCCGGCCGTAGCGATGAGACGGGAGCGTCGAGCGGAATGTCGCCGTGTTCGAGCTGATCGAGCAGCCGGCGCGCATTGGTTCGATTTTGCTGCCGGCGCAAAAATCCAAACGAACGAGATTCTTGCCCAAGGGTTATGTTCGCTTCGACCGACAAATGAGGAGCTAGGGCCAGTTCCTGATAGACCATGACGACGCCCTTGCGTCGGGCGTCGAGCGGATTGTGCGGATGGTAAGGCTCGCCGTCCAACCAGAGGGAACCTTGGTCGGGCCTTATGGCGCCGCTCAGCACTTTCATGAGCGTCGACTTGCCTGCGCCGTTTTCGCCGACCAGTCCGTGCACTTCTCCAGGCCGGAGTTCCAGATTGACACCCGCCAGCGCTCGGGTCGAGCCGAACGCTTTGTGAATGTTTTCGAGTCGGCAACAGGGCTCGGCTGCATCCTTCATCGTTTCTTGGTGAACGTGGGAACTTCGATCTTGCGGCTGGCCTGCAGCTCGGCATCGAAAAGTTGACGTGTGGCCACGTCGTCGAGGTTCGCCCGCGTCACGACATATTCTCCGGTACTCTGCACGCGTTTGCCATCGGGGCAGACGTCAAAACCTTCGAGATATTGCACCAACGTCCAGACACCCAAATAGCCCATGCGGTAAGGGTCTTGCAGGATCAATGCCTCCACGTCGCCTTCCCGCAACGCATCCACCAACGGTGCACTGGAATCGAACCCGACGAGCTTGACCTTCTTGTTCATTTGCAAGCTGCGCAGCGATGCCAACATCCCGGCGGCACTCGATTCGTTCGGCGCAAAAATGGCGTCGATTTGTTTGTCCCGCAAGCGATTGAGCAGCGGCGTCGCTTCCTTCATGGCGCTGTCTTGCGTGGCTCCCGCATAGCGGTCGGTGGAAACCCAGGTGATGGTCGGCTGACCGGCTTTTTTCTGCTCCTCAATCACTGAATTGACGTAATCTTCGAAGCCTTTTTCGCGCTGCTCGGTGCTCTCGGACCCGACCTGATAACGAAACAACACCAGGCGCGGCGCCGGGTTGCCTGCTTCGCGCAATACCTTTATCAAGTGCTCGCCGGCCAGTCGGCCGCCGTGGTAATTGTCCGTCGCCACGTATTTGACGATCAGCTTGTCGGCCTCGGGAGCCAGCCCGGAATCGATGATCAGCACCGGAACGCCTTGCTTGACGGCTTTCTCGACAGAAGGTATGAGCGCCTGACTATGTTGAGGAGCGAGCACAATGCCCTGTATCCCGGCAGCAAGGTTTCGGTCGATGATGCTGAGCTGAGCCTGCGTTTCATTTTCCTGAAGGGGCCCGTCCCACTTGACGTCAACGACTAGCCCCTGGCGTTCTTTGAGGTCAGCGCCAGCACGCTGAGCGCCTCGATCGATGGACTGCCAGAATTCATGCGTCAGTCCCTTCGGTATGACCACGATGCGATATTTCGCATCGGATTTGGCCGACCCGCAGCCCGAGGCGACGGAAACAACCAGCAGGCTCAAGATGAGAAACACGCTCCGCTTCATGGTGCAACTCCCGTCTATCGCGCTCTTCTGTCCCTAAGAGCGTTCGGAAACAATGGTCAAGTTCCGTCACCGCCGGGCTTGCCCCAGTGGGACGATGACTGATCAGCTAGAAATTGTGCCCGCAATACGTCACCGCCGGGCTTGCCCCGGTGGGACGATGACTTCCCGGCTGGACTTCGCGGAATGCCAACGGTTTGAGTATGGCGATTAGCCCCAAAGTCGGCGCTTCCACCGGGACAAGCCCGGCGGAGGCGAAGAAATATTTCTGCTTGGACTAGCTGACCAGTCATTGCTCCACTGGGACAAGCCCAGTGGTGGCATCGGAAGCACACTGCCTTCATATGGGTACCAGTCTTGCTTCATTTCTTCCGAAACGCTTTAAGGCGAATGTCGTAAAGTAAGATGCCGGAAGGGCGAGGTCAACAGTCGGGAATCGCAAATCGTGCATCGTAAATCGTTCTCATCAAGAATGGCTGGCTAAATACAATCTTGAGAGGCCAATTGCCAGAGCCCAGCTTGGCATGGCTCTTGCGTCTACCCAATGAGCTCGTTTCAGTTTCATGAGGGAGGCACGCCATGCGCACTTTCTGTATTTTCTTTCTTTTGCTCTTCGTCATCGCGGTGGGGGCATTTGCGCTTTTCAATCACGAGCCCGTAACCGTAAGTTTCTTCGATTGGTCGCTGACGACGAATCTGGCGGCCCTAACCGGCGTCACTTATCTTTTGGGAATGTTCAGCGGTTGGACCATTGTCGGGATGCTGCGACGATCCCTCCATCGCGTAACCGAGCGCCCATTTCCTCTCGAGAAGAAGGTCTGATCGGCCCTGGGGAGACAGACTCAGATCTGACTGGTCCGTTCGGTTTTGGCCACCTTGTCATCATTCAGTGTTTCAGAAGCGAGGGTGAAAATTCAAGTGCACGGCAAAGAGCTTACCGAATCGGAGATCCAGGCACTTCTTGTCGAGGAAACTCCCAATCCAGATCCAGAGCTATCGGAATTCACCCTGCTGGATGCTTACCAGTTCAGCGATGGACGCATTTTGTTTCTTTTCGACGGCGAGCCGCCAAAGGGCACTCTCTGGCCGTCACGAGACAGCGTGCTTCATTCACTGGGTCCGAATGCCGAGGCGGATCAGGGGCACATTTTGGAAGGCCGGCTGCCGCAGGGCAAAAGCTTTCCGCAACAGGTGGAGCTGCTCACGGCCAAGCTTGCCGAACTCGTCGACCTGCCGCAGGAAGCGCTGGATTATTCACTCGACAGCCTCAAGTTTCTCGATGAGCGCGTAAAGGAGCGATTCAAACCGGCGGACCGGCTAGGAGCTGTCCTGTTTCCATCCCTTGTCGCCTATCTTGGGGAGGTGGTTCGCCGGCGCGTCGAAGGCGTCTGGGAGATGCGCAGGCCTACCGTGGCGAGGTCTGGGAGCCTTGGGTTCGAAGTGCGAATGGGCGCGAATTCGCGCCCCTTTTCTTTGCGTTTACGATCAATTGCTCAATCATGAAGATCCGTCAGCCCGGCTTCTTCGCGCGGTCCCCGCATGGGCGAAATAGGCGAACCTTTCGGCCCATTATACCGTTGCTAGCTGAACCGGGACGATCCTTCGTAAACTGAGTTGATGGATGCCAAGGATTCCAACGAAATAACAGCCTATCACGAAGCCGGACATGCGGTCGTGGCGTTGGCTTTGGGAAGACCGGTTCAGCGCGTTCAGCATTCTGCCGGACCGGGAGGTGCTCGGCGCCTGCAAGTTTGGCAAGGCGGCATTTCGTCCTTCGGAAGATTGGCTGGAGCGCGAGATACTCATCGCCTTGGGAGGCATTGCGGCCGAAGCTCGGTTTACAGGCGACTATGCCTGGGATGGAGCCGCTCGCGATCAGCAATACGTCCACCGCCTGGCCGTTCAGCGCCGGCGAGCGTCAAGCTGAACGGCTTCAATTTCGCTTGTTGGCCAAGGCAGAAAACCTCTTGGCCAAACAGGAACTTTGGCATGCCGTCGAATCGAATCGCCGCGAGTTAGTACGCAACGGCTCCATCAGCGGTCGAGCAGCACGCCATTTTTTGATTTGAGTTACCGCAAGAGTTGACGTTCACCGGTCCGGCTCTTGCCGACTGGGTGAACCATTGGCCAGCAGGTTACCTGGTCAGCGTGATCTCCAGATCGTTCTTGGAGTCCTTCACCTCCTCTTCTAGCGGCGTTTTCGCGATGGTATGATACTTGTCGGGCACATGTGGCCCTTTCGGTTTTACCTTGACCACTTTCACGACTTCGTCGTCGTCGCGTCGGCCGTTCCGTGGCGTCCTGTACAAGTTTTGGCCGCTTTCAATGATGACAACCTTGTGCCAGCCAACGACGGCCCCTTCGCGCTCATCTTCGCAGGTAAGCTTGAAACGACCTTGGTCATCGGTCAATCCGGCGGAGATCGGCCCGACCGTTCCCTTTTGCGGGTTCGGCGCGAACATGATTTTCACGTTCGGCAGGGGTTTACCATCAAACTTGACGATGCCGACAACTTCAGCAACGGCAGGTCCTTTGTTGCAACCAACTGACAGTAAGAGTGCGGAACAGATCAGAACAAGACGTGGCTTCCGAATCTTGTGGAACATGGCGCCACCCCCGGTGCATTGAGCAGTAGTGAATGTTTGGGAAGTAGGCGAAAAGAGCGCGGTGACGAACAAACGGAATGATGCAGGCCAGCCATGAAGAGCGTATTGCCCTTCATGGCCGGCACACATTAAACCCGCGGATTAGTAATTGCCGATAACTTCGCCGCCCATGCGCGTGCTCAGTGCTTGCAAAGTAGCGAGCGGAATGGTCGAAGCTATGAAGTGGACCGAGCCATCGCAAAATGCGAAGTTGACCCCACCCGTATGATTGCTGCTGAAATTCGTCGTGCGGGCATCGCATGCACAGCTGGTGGGATCCGTTCCCGAGACGTTTTCCTTGTCGGCCCCGCCACATCCGCCCAAAGCGGTGAGGGTGGCCAACAACGAAGTGAATGTCGAATTGAGCGGAAACTCGGTACCGGACACGCAGTCTTGCATCGAAGGGTTGGCCCAAAAGCTTTGATCGATCAAGTAATTCTGGTCAGCCAAGCAAGATTGCGTGTATCCGGGATCGTTCAGTGACTTTTCCCCGAACAGCAACGTGTTGCTGGTGCCGTCCGTGATGCCAGTAATACTTACAGGCGTCCGACAATCGATGTTGTTCGAGCCGTTGGCATTCTGCGTGCCGTTGCCGTTGAACCACTGGTAAAGCAAGATGGTTCCGTCCCGACTGTCATTCTGTCCATCGCAAACCGCACAGGCGGAGTAGAGCTGGAGGACGCCATAGGTGGCGGTACCGCCGTTGCCTTGATAGCTGGTGATGCCCCATTGCCAGTTGCCTGGGTCGCCCGCCGGTAGAGGCTGATAACCTGCCGTGGGAGACCATGTCGCCATGCCCCCCGCAGGGGCTAGCGCGTTTGCGTTGGTCGCAATGCCGTTGCCGAGGGCCGGATCGGATGGGCAAAGCAACGTCTTTACTGCCGTTGCCGCCACAGCGTTGGTCGCCACATCGCCAGTATTAGGTAATGTCATGAACCCGAGAGCCTCGCACACCGATGCTTCCGGCCGGCCCCGTGTAGCCAAAAACCCATCTGTTATAGAGATTACCTTGCTCGATATATGGCATCAGTAGGAGACACCAAGTGTAGCGATCATAAACGGCCAAGTTAGACGTGCCCGCGGGGCTGTAATTCCGGAATTTCACTGCTCCTGGCGGGAATTGATTGTACGTGCTGTGGTAATTCTGGGCGGCAAGCCCAAGTTGCTTTAAGTTGTTCGAACAACTCATGCGCGCGGCTGCCTCGCGAACTTTCTGAACCGCCGGCAAGAGCAAACCGACCAGAACGGCTATGATGGCAATGACGACGAGTAGTTCGATCAGGGTGAATGCCATCCTGGACCCCGAACGACGAACTGGAACAAAGCCCAACATGATCGGCACCTCTCAATAACTGTAGGAGAGAACAGATAAGACGAGTGACCACTATCAAAGAGCTTCTTTACCCCCCTTCCGAGGGACTTTTATCGGTCGTTAAATCAGAACGGACGACCTCCAATCCCGAACGCTCTACTCACACCCAGTCCAAGCACTCAATACCTTCGATTCGTACCTTTTTCGCCTCGAAAGCAAGCTGCAAGGAGTAAGTGCGTCATTCTGTCTAGCTTTATAGGGCAGTACCGTAACGCACATTTCCTCTTCATGCAATCCTAATTATCAGAATTCTTTCATTTTTCAGTTTCTGGCCCTTCACCTCTATAGTTGACTGCATCGACGCCGCAACTAAACTCACCCACAGAATGATTAATCTCGCCCGTGCGGCTGCCGTCGAGGAGTTTTCATGATACGCCATGCTATTGCTTTGTTTTTTATTGCCGCCCTCACCTCCCCTGGACGGGGACAAACACCGGCAAACGCTCCGAAAGCCGAGACTCCAAAGGTCGAGTGCGCCGAAGACGAAACTCTCCAAAACCACGCATACCATTACGCTGGGAGGCAAGAAGATCGAATACCTGGCGGAAGCGGGCACCTTGACGTTGAAAGAAGAAAACGGCAAACCGGAAGCAAACATCTTTTACGTCGCTTACACTAAAACCCAGGAGAATCCCGCCACACGGCGACTGACTTTTTGCTTCAACGGCGGCCCGGGGTCCTCATCCGTATGGTTGCACCTAGGCGCATTTCGGACCACGGCGCGTGGTGCTCTCCGAGCATGGCGAAGCATTGCCACCAGCCGCCAAGACCGTGGAAAACGAATGGTCGTTGCTCGATCTTACGGATTTGGTGTTCATCGATCCGGTCAGCACCGGCTACAGCCGCGCCGCCGATGAGAAGAACGCCAAACAATTCCATGGGGTGCAGGAAGACCTCAACTCGGTCGGCGAGTTCATCCGCCTGTTCACGACGCGCCACGATCGTTGGGCTTCACCCAAGTTCCTTGCAGGCGAAAGCTACGGCACGACGCGAGCAGCGGGGCTATCTGACCATCTCCAATCGCGATTGGGTATGCGGCTCAACGGGATCATTCTCATTTCCGCAGTGCTCAACTTCGGCACCATCAGCTTCGAAGATGGCAACGATCTGCCTTATACCCTGTTCCTGCCCACCTACACTGCGGCCGCTTGGTATCACAAGAAGCTTGCACCCGACTTGCAGGCCGATCTGAAGAAGGCCCTCACCGAATCCGAACAGTATGCGGAGGGCGATTATACGCTGGCACTGACCAAGGGCCTGAAACTTACCGCAGAAGAACGTCGAGCCACCGCCGCGAAGGTGGCCCGGCTCACGGGTGTTTCGCAAGAATATGTGTTCAACTCGAATCTACGGCTCGAAGGCCAACGGTTCATGCGCCAACTCTTGCGGGACAAGGGACAAATCATCGGCCGCTACGACAGCCGGCTTACGGCTCGCGATGGCGACGATGCCGCGGAGCGCCCTGACTTCGATCCGAGTTATGCAGCCGTTCAGGGGCCTTTCACGGAAGGCTGGAACGAATACGTTCGCAAAGATTTGAAATACGACAGCGATTTGCCCTACGAGATCCTTAGCGGCCGCGTGCAACCGTGGAACTACGGATCAGCCACCAATCGCTACCTTAACGTTGCGCCGATGCTGCAGACGGCCATGACAACCAATAAGTTCCTGCGTGTGTTCGTGGCGAATGGTTACTACGACCTGGCAACCCCCTTCGCCGCCACCCAGTATACCTTCAATCATCTGAGCGCGGAGACGGGAGTGCGCCGAACGCGTGACCATGAGCTACTACGACGCCGGGCACATGATGTACATCAATAAGCCTTCGCTGGAGAAGCTGAAACACGATATCGCGCAGTTCATGGCGGCGGTGCCATAATCGTCGATGAAGGTCCCCTTGGGAGTGCGGAGCTATGCCGCCGATTTAGTTTCGAATCGCAGCCATTCCCGGAGCTTCATCCCGACAAGAATGTCATAGTCACGACAAACATTGGGATGGGAAATCTGGCGGGCGATCTTGAACTCCTCATTGAAACTTTGGGGCTGAGTTGGCAACCAATTTCGCGAAAGGCTGTGCTCGCAACGCAACTTCAATTCAGCTTGGGCTTTATATGCAGACCTGCGGTGAGAAACATCTTTTTCGCGTTACAGCCTGATGATTTTGCGCACCTGTGAAACGAACTCAGTCAAATCCCTAACCAAAGATGACGCAATTACTTACGGACGGAGGAACTGGAGTCGCCTTTCGATTACTGCCGCCGCCCCGTGGTGTCAGAGGCATCGAGAAACGAACTTTCCTAAACATTTACTTCCAAGTGACTTGCGATCACCTGATTCATTTCTGTGTGGGGATCGTCCCTTGGATCCAAGAAAGGCAAAGCAACGAACCCGGCTCATTAAGTCCGGAATCGCCTGCTTGGGTGGCGTAGATTTGCGTCTGCGGAAGCAGGAACTCCCTTATGAGCCCGGTTGACGAATTCGAAAAACAGGAGCTCAATCCAGCGAAAGAATGCGCTCGTTCCGAATGACTTCGAGAAAGGATAGGCGGTCCGCCTGAGACAGAAAGCTAAGATTAAGATACCGCCAGTACATCGGCTTTTCGGTGTTGATCAAACCATCGAACAATGCCATCTCTCGGATCTTTCCCCCAAGAATTGCATCCCAAGGCCACAGGTCCCACCGAATGAAGCGACGCCTCCAAATGCCTTCGGCATCGATTCGAATCTTCGATCGCCAGAGAAGCAACAACGTCGGAACAATGATCATTAGGCCGCATATGGCAATGGCGGGAATCTGGCTTGGGTCACCTGCACCTGGTGCTTGAAGACGAATGTATTGATCAAAAAAGGCAAAGACTCCGAGGATCCAAGGAAAAGCGATAAGGCCGTAGAATATCGCCATGCGCCGCAACATCGGATCAGGCCGGTAGACAAAGGTAGGAAAATCGGAATCCAAGTTATCCATAGCCTTTCATTATAATTCGAGGCTTGAAAATGCAGGCATAGGAATTCAGACCGCAATGCATTCTCAGCTTCGAGCCAAAATCGTAGGTGATTGGCAGGATGGTGCACGTGCCGACCCGGCAGCGAGCCAGCACTTGCAAGATTTTTTGGGAGCATCCGTCAAGACATGACGAAATCGAAGAAATGAAGAATTAGCGCGATCCCGCCAGCATCCCCTCGGCTTCCTGGCGGAGGATGTGCAGCTGGATTTCCTGACACTTGGCGGGAATCCGCCCCAGTCCGCTCGGGCGCTTGCCGCTCTTGAGAGCCTCCAAGTGTTTCAGGGCCTTGTCGAGCCAGGCGCGCCTCCGAGTCGTGTCCCAGGCGGTGTTCGGTCATGGCCATGAACAGCGCGTCCTCGGGAGCTTCATTCCCCTCGTTCAAGCGCACCGCCTCCTGCAATTTCTCGCGGGCTTCTTCGAAGCGGCCGGCGCGATAAAGGACTGCGCCAAGTGTGTTGCAATAGCCGGAATTCTTGGGTTCATGGGCAGTGGCCTTTTCCGCTAGCCGGATGATTGCGCCTACGTTGCTCACCGCCGCCGGAGCAAGCGTGCAAGCCCATGCTGCCTCGTTGGCCTCTTCTGCTCGATTGGTTCGGCCATAATGCTCCAAAATGGCGGCGCAACAACGGCAATAAGCCTCCCTGTCGCCCCGCCGCATTTGCAAGCCTGCCAGATGCAGCCATATCGATGAGTTCTCTGCCCCCAGATCGAGAGTGCGAGCGAAATCGTCCGCCGCCTGCTGCCACTGTCCAAGCGATTCTTCCATATCGGCCCGGAACCAGTAGGGCTGAGCCGCGTCCGGCTCGAGATCCAGCCATCGTTTGACATGGAAGTCGACCCCGAACCACTGCGGAGGCGTCGCCGATGCCGCAGCCGCTGCCTCGTGGCGATGCCAGACGATGGCTTCGCGCGGCGTTTGCATCTGGCCGGGAGGCGCCGCCGGCGGCCCATTGCCCGCTTCCCACACTTTAATGCCGTCGACGCTGGTGGAAACCAGCAATCTACCGTCTGGACTGAACGCTACACCGAGGACACCGTCCCGGTGGCCCCGCAACGCCAGCGACTCCTCCCCGGATGCCACATCCCAAATCCGCACGGTCCGGTCTCTGCTGGCGGAGGCCAGCAAACGGCCATCCTGGCTGAAGGACAGTCCAAGGACCGAGTCGGTGTGGCCGGTGAGAAGGTGGAGCAAGACGGGCTGCCGCTCTGCGATTTCAGAATCCACGTCCCAGATGCGCACCATATGGTCCTCGCCGGCGGTTGCCAACAGTCGACCATCCGGATTGAAGCAGCAACGCTCGACATTTTCCGGAGCGCTCGGAAGTGTAGCGATCTCCTTTCCTGTCGAACTATCCCAGAGGCGTACCATGCCAAGGTCGCCAACGGTAGCCAAGACCTGCCCGTCAGGCGCGAAGACCACGTCCTTGACAGGTTGCGGATGCACTAACAGGGGTTCGCTAAGTTTTCCCGTGGCGACGTCCCAAAGCTTGACCGTTCCGTCGAGGCTCGACGTCGCCAACCTCGTGCCCCTTGGGGCTGAAGCTCACCCCCGTTACCATCGCCTTGTGGGATTCGAGTACGCGAACCGTTTTTCCCGTTGCCACGTCCCAGAGTCGAATGGTCTTATCCTTGCTTCCCGAAGCCAGTAGTTTGCCATCGGGCGAAAATGCCACACAGGTAAGCCAATCGGTGTGACCCTCCCAGACCCGAGGCATGGACGGATCGGCCATCGACCAGACGCGCAGCCGCTTCTCCATAACTTTGCCGCTACTGTGGGTCCAACCGGTGGCAGCAAGATACTGACCATCGCGACTGAAGACAGCATTTCGGGCGCCGCTGATTTGACCTGCAAGTGGATATGTTTCTTGCCCGCGTCGCACGTCCCATATACGAACGGTTCCATCCCAACTGGCCGAGGCGAACCGTCGGCCGTCCGGGCTGAATGCCAGCCCGTCCACTGCGGAAGTGTGGCCGCGAAAAGTGCGTTCCTCGCGATCCGTTTGCAAATCCCAAATTTGCACGGTGCCGGCGATATCCCCGGTGGCGACATACCGAGCATCCGGAGCAAAAGCTGCGCTCAATGCGGCAGAGGTGTGTCCCCAATAGGTTCGCAAAATGCGTCCGTTGGCGGCGTCCCAGATTTTGACACTCTGATCGAAACTGGCCGTCACCAATCGTCGGCCGTCCGGACTGAAGGCGACGCTGCGCAGGTCGGTTGGGCCAGACAAGGGGGGAAACGCCAGCTTGCCGGTAGCCACTTCCCACACCCGGGAAGTGCCATCCCAGCTCGCGGAGGCCACTCGCTTGCCGTCAGGGCTGAATGCCACACAAAAGATGCTGGCTTGGTGGCCCGAGAAGATGGCCACCTGCGCCCCGGAGCTTGTGTCGAAGAGGCGAACTCGGAAGTCCGTTCCCGCAGCGGCAATGCGCTTACCGTCGGGGCTGTAGGCAACACTCACGGCTCCGCCCGGCGGCCCCAGATTACCTAAGAGGGCTTTGCCGGAGCCTGCGTCCCAGATGGTTATTTCACCGCGCCTGGCCCGACTCGCTGCGTTGCAGGTGGCCAGTTGCCGGCCGTCTGGGCTAAAACTCACGCTGAGCACAGGGTTGGCCTTGCCGTCCGCGGTCCAAAGCGCTTGGCCGGTATCGGCGTCCCAAACCGTCAAGATGCCAAGCGGGCCGGGCTCCTTTTTGCGCCCGGCGGATGCCAAGCGGCGGCCATTCGGGCTAAATGCCACGGCCTGCATGGAGCTGGCGCCGTCCCGTAGCGTGAGCGACGAAGGTTCGCAGAGGTGGTGCACATAGGACCATTCCCAATCGCGAGATTCTCGCCACATTCATGGAGCAACTGATTTGCTCGAACGACGTTGCTATTCGACCACTCTCGATAGGCCAACGCCACGCGATGGTGGTAGAGGGTGATTTCGCCTTTGGCGCGCGCAGTGGCTTCGGCCTCCAAAGCAGCTTTCGCCTCGCCTAATGCCTGGTTTTCCTTGGCAAGCGCATGCTGTGTCGCCTGCCATTGGTGAAGGATGCCGCCGATGCCAAGAGCGGTGACCAGAACCAGGGCGGTGATGGCCGCCGCCAAGCCGGGTCGACGTCGAGCCCATTTCAGTACCAGCTCCGAGCTGCTGCGGCGGCGACCTTGAATGGCGCGGCCCGCCAGGAAGCGACGCAAATCATCCGCCAGTGCTTGCGCACTGGCATAGCGCTTGCGCGGCTCCTTATGCAAGCACTTCAGGCAGATCGTCTCCAGGTCCCGTGGCAGCCGCGGTCGCAGCCGCCCGGGCGCGACTGGATCCACAGTTTTCACCTGCAACAGGGTTTCCAGCGGAGTCTCGTTCCAGAACGGCGGCCGATCTGTAACCAGTTCATAGAGCATGGCGCCCAGAGCGTAAACGTCCGTTGCTGGGCCCACCTGATCGGTCTGGCCACCGGCCTGTTCGGGCGCCATATAGCTTGGAGTACCCAGAACTTGGCCGGTTTGTGTTTGGCTCTGATCGCTGAGGGCGAATTTTGCCATGCCAAAATCGGTGATGCGGGGCAAAAAGGCCGTCCCTGGCTCCGGAGCCCACAGGCCGCTGCGCAAGGCCGCTTCCCCGTTCACCACTACACCGGCAGGCTCCGGCGCCAAGTCGATGGGAGAAAGCAAAACGTTGCTGGGCTTGAGATCGCGGTGCAAAATTCCCTTTGAGTGGGCGTACTGAATGGCCTCTGACATCGTTGCGACTAACTTGGCAGCTTGATTCCATGGAACTGGGGATTTGCGCTGCGTAAGCCACTCGGCAAGATTGTTGCCGGGGCAGTATGCCAAAGCGATGTAACAAATCGGGCCGATCTGGCCTGCTTCATGCACCGGAACCAGATGCGGATGATCCAGACCTGCCGCTGCCCGAGCTTCCCGCTGAAAACGAGCCCGGCACTCGGCATCGGCCAGCGCGTCGCCGCGCGGGATCTTAACGCGCGATTTCCCGGCACAGAATGGGATCATAGGCAAGATAAACGATGCCAAAACCGCCGCGCCCCAAGGTGCGACGAATTTCGAATCGCCCCAGATGTGTCGGGCATGCGGGATCGCCGGCGGTTGGGGTTCGAGCAAACCCAGTGGCGGACAGATCCGCGGTCGAACTGGCCGTATCCCTGCCCGTGTTCAATGTCCGCCGCGGGCGCAACTGCTGCAAAAGCCGTACGCATTCCAAGCCGCGTTCCAACCTGGCGCACAGTTCGGGAGACTCGTCCTTACCTGGAATCAGGGGAGCACGCCCCGTGGCCAACGCCTCATCGCATTCCAGGAGGCGGGAAGTGAATTGGTCGTCCAGGTTTTCTTCGGCGTCGGGATTCATAATGGAATTTGCAGTTCTTGCTGCAGACGCTCGATTGCCCGCGCCCACAGCTTCCGGACGGCATTTTGAGACCGCTGCATCAGTGTCGCGATCTCCTCGAACGAGCGTTCTTCTCGATAACGAAGCTGCACTACGAGGCGGTAATCCTCAGGGAGCCTTTGCAGGCGCGCTCGAGCGCTTCGTTCTGTTCGTTGCGCATGGTCGCAACGCTGGGCGTGGGTGTATCACCTGGTAGCCCACCCGTGCCTTGGAACGAAGAATCGCCGCCGGGAAGAGCGACCTCACGCGTCACCCTGCGTTTGTGACGGCGATAGTCGCGCCGGAAATTTGCCAGGTTGGTAATCAGCAGGCGGCGCATCCAAGCCAGCAATGCATCGTGGGTCGTGCCTTGAAATTGGGCAAAATCGCGATGAGCTTCCAGAAACGTTTGCTGCACCAAATCGGACGCCCCACCTTTCGCTTGAAATTCAGGCTCGAGCTCCTGTTGGGCGATGAGGAGGAGGTAGGCCCGACAAGCTTCCAACACCTGGCCCAGAGCCTCGGTGGAACCGGCCTGAGCTGCCGGCAGCCATTCCACGGCATTTTCCCAGGGTTCGGCCATGCCACCTTCTCCCAAGCACCGCCAGCGTTCGATTTGAGCCACTCTCTTTTTGGCCCACTTTAACTTAGCACGCCAACAGGGTCAATTATGGGGAGCCTTAGTGTTCACTGAACTGGGCGAGCGTCGAGGAGTAGGCCCGACGAGTTTTGACCTCTTCCGACGGGTATTGCGTCAGCCTGAAGTTTTCTTTGCACAATCCACATTGCGTCTTGCGGCATGACTCGTCGGGCTGACGCCTCGACGCTCGCTCTGCAATCGTAACGATGATACGCGCCTTTTCCTTGCGCTTGTTGTCTGGGGCGAGATGGCGTTTGAATAGCCGCTGATCGAAGGTATAATCGCATCTGAGACAAGAGAAGAGAGGCAGGCCAATGCCGGAAAACCGATTCACGTTGCATTCGATCCGCACCACCAAGCAGGGTCAGCAGATCAACGTTGGCAAGGATCACGCCGAATACGAAGCGATCGTCAATACCCTCACCATGCATCCCGACGACATGAAAGCGCTCAACATCCCTGCCGGCGCCAAAGTTCGCATTCGATCGCAGAATGGCGAGGCCATTTTTATTTGTCAGAGCGGCAAGGTGCCCCAAGGCATGATTTTCGTCCCTTACGGTCCGCCAACTTGCCGCCTGATGGGCGGCGAAACCGACGGCACCGGAATGCCGACTTCCAAGGGCTGGGAAGTTGAAGTGGAATTAGTTGCGGCGTGAGGCCTAAGAAATGGGAGACAACCGATGGAAGCCAAAGAATTACCGCCCGAAAACATCGACACCGGGCCTCATTTCGCCGCCGGTGTCGAACCGGATTCGCAGGCCTGGGAAGAGATCGAAGCCGGGCGATTCATGCCCCGGCGCATTCGCGGCAGCTATCGGGGCCGGGCGCTTGGCTGAGCATTCGCGATTCCGTCCGGTCCGGACGGCCAGATTCAGCGGTGAAGTTCGGCAGTGAGAGGGGGAGACGATGGAATTGACTGTGACGAAAAACGCGACCTGCACCTTTTGCGGTTGCGTTTGCGACGATATCGAGTTGCATTCCGATGGCACGCGCATTACCCACAGCAAGTTCGCGTGCAGCCTGGGGGCAAGCTGGTTCAAGAATCACACCGCGGAGCATCTTTACCCCGATGCTCTTATTGACGGCAAGCCAGCCACCGTTGACGAAGCAGTCGAAGCAGCAGCCGACCATCTTTACAAGGCCCACTCGCCCCTGGTTTACGGGCTGAGCAATATCACCTGCGAAGCCCAGCGCGAATCGGTCGCCCTCGCCGAGCTCATCGGCGGAGTGATCGACAGCCATACCTCCCTCTGACACGGTCCCACGGAGATAGCCGCCCAGTTGGGCGGTAAGGTGACCTGTACTTTGGGTGAAGTCAAAAATCGGGCCGACTTGGTCGTGTTCTGGGGCGGGAACCCGGCGGAGTGCCACCCGCGCCATTTCACGAAATACTCGTTGATGCCCAAGGGCCGTTTTGTGCCCAATGGGCGTAAAGACCGCACGATGGTCCTCGTCGATATTCGGGAGACGCCTAGCGTTAAAGCTTCCGACATCTTCCTCCAGGTTCGCCCCGGCAAAGATTTCGAGATGATCACCACGCTGCGCGCCCTCGTCAAAGGGCAGCGGGTCGATCCCAAGGTAGTGGCCGAGACGGGATTGACCGTCGAGCAGCTTCAAGAGTTTGTCGATCTGATGAAGAAGGCTCGCTTCGGTGTCTTTTTCTTCGGCATGGGCCTGTCGATGACGCGCGGCAAACACATGAACTCTGCCGCCTTGCTAACCTTGGCGGCCGAGCTGAACGCGTTCACAAAATTCGTCGCCATGCCGATGCGCGGCCACGGCAACGTTACGGGCGGCGACGTCATCATGCGCTGGACGACGGGCTATCCATTCGGTGTCAACTTCGCGCGAGGCTACCCGCGTTTCAACCCCGGTGAATTCTCCACCATCGACCTGCTCATCCGTGGTGATGCCGACGCCGCTCTGATTCTGGGCGCCGACCCAGGGGCGACCATGCCTCAACCTTGCATCGACAACTTGGCCCGAATCCCCACGATTGTGCTCGACCCCAAAGTCACACACAGTAGCCGGATTGCCCGTGTCCATATAACGACAGCGGTTACGGGAATCAGCGCTCCGGGCACTGCCTACCGAATGGACGAGATTCCCCTGCCGTTGCGGCCGGCATTGAAATCGCCGTATCCGACCGATGAAGAAGTGCTCCGCCGCATCTATAAAGCGGTCGCTGCCAAGCCGCCTTTGCCCGTGCCGGTGAGCACGAAGCTCGCCACCAAGTAGCAACTGAGCTTCGATTTCGAGGAGCCAACCTTGCACGGGAATTCGATGCTGCGGATCAAAGGGGGCAAAGTCTTCGACCCGGCTAACGGGATCAATGGTGTCGTCCAAGACGTCTGCATTCGAGACGGGAAGATTGTTTCCGATGCCGAAGGCGGCCGCACCATCGACGCCACGGGCATGGTGGTTTTCCCTGGCGGTGTCGATGTTCACACTCATGTCGCCGGCGCAGCCCTCAATTTCGCCCGTGCTATGATCCCTGAGGATCATCGCCGTCATCAGCACTTCGTTCGCACATTAGTTACTCGCGGAGGAATTGGTGGTTCTACTCCCACCACCTTTATCACCGGTTATCTTTACGCGGGGCTAGGCTACACAACAGTCAATGAAGCTGCCGTGCCAATTCTGTCAGCTCGGCACACCCATGAAGAACTTCGCGATACTCCCATTGTCGACAAGTCGTGCCTCGTGTTGATGGCCAACAATGAGATGTTGCTCGATCAGATCGAAGCCGGGGAACTGGAACGTGCACAGCACATAATTGCCTGGAATATCTGGGCGGCCAAAGCCTTTGGGGTGAAGGCTGTGAACCCGGGCGGCGTAACGGCATGGAAATGGGGCCAAGACGCCAAGGGCTTGGATGACCCGATCGCCGGCTTCAGCAAAGCGACGCCCCGAAAGATCATCTCTTGTCTTGCCAATATTGTCGATGGCCTGGGCTTGCCACACCCGCTCCACTTGCACTGCAACAACCTGGGAGCGCCGGGGAACTTTATCACGACATTGGAAACGATGAAACTGCTCGAGGGCAACCGTGCCCACATTGCCCATCTGCAATATCACGCTTATGGCGGCGACGACTGGTCCACTATGCGTTCGGAATCGGTTCGGATCGCGGAGTATTTCAACGCTCACCCGAACTTGACGACCGACGCCGGCGCAGTGCTGTTCGGCGACACGGTGACGATCACCGCCGACGGCCCTTGGCAGCATTTGCTCTACAAGCTCACCGGCCGCAAGTGGGGCAACATTGATGTGGAAAATGAGACGGGCTGCGGCGTCGTCCCCTATGTCTACAAAGAAAAGAACTTGGTAAACGCCATACAGTGGGCAGTGGGATTGGAGTTGTTGCTGCTTATTAACGATCCCTGGCGAATCCATCTCACCACGGACCATCCCAACGGCGCAGCGTTTTGGCGCTACCCGGAAATCATTCATCTGTTAATGAATGCAGATTTTCGCAAGGAGGAGCTGAAAAAACTGCCTCCCAAGGCGCTTGAGCGGATCATACTTCCCGAACTGAACCGCGAGTACAGCCTCTACGAAATCGCCATTATCACATCGGCTGGCCCTGCTCGGGCGCTTGGTCTGCCGCAAAAAGGGAACCTAGGCATCGGCGCCGATGCGGACGTGGCAGTTTATAACGACAGCAAGGACATCTTTCAGATGTTCTCCTACCCGCGCTATGTCATCAAAGGTGGAGAAATCGTCATCGAAGAGGGCGAAATCCGGAAGGTTGTCGAAGGCAAGGATCTTTTGGTTCATCCCGCATACGATGAGAAGATCGACGACTACATCCGCCCCATGTTCCAGCAATACTACACGATGGCCTTCGACAACTATCCCGTTGAAATCGAACGCCTCGAACATGCGGAAGTCGTGCCGTGCAAGCAACCGAGCTAACGAACAAGACTGTTTTCAGGCTCAAACAACGCCCCAGCGTCCCCCTGGAGGCGGAAGTTCTTTCGCCGGATATCATCGCCCCGCTAGGTCACGATGAAGTTCGCGCCTTGCCCGTGTTCTTGGGCAAACATCAGTATCGCATGGATGACTTCTTCGAGATCGACGGGCCCGGCAGCGAGAATTTGGAAATCCATGGCGATGCTGGACGCGTGAAATGGATCGGCCGGGGCATGACGCGCGGCCGCATCACGATCCATGGCGACGCCGGCATGCACTTGGGGGCCTACCTCAAAGGCGGCACAATCGACGTGACGGGAAACGCCTCCGACTGGGTCGGCGCCGAAATGAAATCTGGCCTGATACGCATTGCCGGCAACGCGGGCGGCCAGATCGGCGCGGCCTACCGCGGCAGTCTCCGCGGCATGCAAGGCGGCTCGATTCTCGTCGGCGGCACGGCAGGCATGGAAGTCGGCATGCGCATGCGCCGCGGCGTCATCGTTATCGGCGGTGTGGTGCGCGATTTCGCCGGCCTGCAAATGAAGGGCGGCACGCTTGTCCTAATGAGCGGCGCGGAAATCCGCACCGGCGCCTGGATGATCCGCGGCACGATCATTTCTCTCAAGCCGCTCAAACTCATGCCGACCTTTACCTACGCTTGCGACTACAATCCCACGTTTCTGCGGATGTACGCGAAAAGCCTTCATGCGATGGGGTACGACATTCCGGTGAATTCGGAACGTGGTTCGTATCAGCGCTACGTCGGGGACAGTTCGGTTCCGGGCAAAGGGGAGATCTTGGTGTGGCGGGCGCGAGGTGCATGAAGCGAGTTCGAGTGGCTCAAACGGCGCGTCCAGCCCCGCTCCCTAGGCTTACCACGGGGACAAGATGTCTCGTTGGGTAATCAGAGCATGGTCAAAGAACGTAGTTTACTTCGGAGTGGGTCGATGCATTCATCGTTACTGACGTGACCAGTACGCAAAAAATGAGTCTGGCATAAAATCATCCGGGAGTTGATCTTCTGGAGCCGGCATCTCATGCCAATTCCCACTTTGGATCAGCTTTTTCACGATTTTGGAGTACTCGTCTGCGATAGCCCGGCGTATCGCCTTGTTGGGTGCGCCACGGAACTGCATCGCCAACACCCCAAGATTCTCCTCATCCTGTGCAGTATTCTGAGGTATTTGATTCATGATCCGCGCACCTGATTAGACACAATCCCCAAACTTCCGGCTGGGATAGGAGACAATCCCTGGCAGGCTGGTGAACTCGTCCATTCGTCCTGTAAGGAGAGGCAAACCCATGCGCTCCAGCCAAGTGGTACAGTTGCAGTCCCCGCTCCCGTTTGGAAAGCCATATGTATATTGGCTTTGGTTCCGTTCACGGTCAAGCCTTCCTTGAACAACCTGAAACTTTGGTTCCGGCAGGATCACATCGAAGGAGAGAACGGAGAGCCTCTTGCTCCCTGCTGCATCAAATACGCTTGTGTCGTCGCATACCACGCCAGGAAACGCTTCGCCGTTTCTAAGTCTATTCAGGAGGTCCCAGAGTAGAAGGTTGGAGCCATCAGGATTAAATCCGTAAATGGTCTTACCGCTATCTAGCGAAACACCCGTGTGGCCAGCGTAGAGCAAACAATCGAGAGTCGTAGGTCCAGGCCCGCGGCCTTTTTTCTGGTCGTCGAGTCCCCGCAAGAAAGCCCCTGCAAATAGACCGGTGCGGTTTCCTCGGAATGCGATAACCCTTATCGTTCTGCACACGGGCGATGTAGCCATTAAAAATCACTTTTCAACAAGCTGTTGTTCTCATTTCTTTTCGCAAAAGACACTTTCTTGGTATGCGATTTTAGGTGACGCCAGGTTCGCTCATTCTATGTCGGATGGCGTTGAGAAATTGCTCGATCTCGTTCTCGCCCATGCTGAGTGGCCTGCTTATATGTTTAGTTTTCGCCCTTCGGCTTTCGCGAGGGAAACCAGTTCGGAGGCTCGTGCCTGAAAAGTGGCCAAGTTGGCGGGATAGTTTATGCGCCAGCGCCTCCCTATTGGCGATGTCGGTGCTTTGCCGTTGCCGCGGCCGAGAGAGTCCCATCCATCGGGTGGAGGTTTCTTGATTCGTTTTGTGAATCGCGCCAAATCTTCTTTGCCTGGGCATCCTCCGGGGAAACCGGCCGTCCCTTCAATCGCCAGGACGACCTCAGCAAGCCAAGCTAGGCGGTAAAGTCGCCGCTCGTCCTAGTTTTCTGGCAAACGCCCGCAACAGGAGTTTGTTCCAACGATTCCAAGCCAGGACAGCCGGCAAACCCTCAACGATACGAGCTTCCGGCTCCGCCCCGGCAACTGCGCGAGCCACAATCTCTTCAGGATGACGAAATGCACTGGGAACAATGGGGTCCTTGACCCAAAGGTCGATCAGACCCAAGCTACGCAGCTCGATGGCGATATCCTGGATTTTGATTCCCTGCGAGTTACTTCCCGTCAATATCCTTTGCAAAGGAAGATCCAGCGCTTTGGCGATTTGGAGCATTTTCCCTAGGCTGGGCGTGCGAGTCCCTGTCTCGAAATAGTTGATCTCCTGGCGTTTGATGCCTGTCCGTCGAGCAAATTCTGTCTGCGTCAAGCCGCGTTCTACCCTGATCGCTGCCAAGTTATGGGCGATTCCTCCGAAAAGGTTTTCTTGAATCTGCTTGCTCATTATGCATTTTCTCCTCTCGCATTGTGCAACAAAACGTTTCCAAAAGCAACAAATAATTACCTTTAGCAACACTTTGTTGCAATCGGGAGAGGAGCCGCGTCAATTCTCCGAACAAACTGACGGACCTAAATAGGAAAAGATTGCAATCGCAGAGGAGCCAAGATGACGGCATCGAGTCCCTCACCTACCCTTCGGAACAAACCCATGATAAACCCCCAGCCAATAAGCCAGCGCCCAGGCCGCGCCATCATCTTCCGAACGGCCATCGCTTCCCCCATCTGCTGTCCAGGGATTGCCGTTCCAGCGTGCCAACCTTCGCTCGGAGGCAGGCAACACGCGATCGAGCTCAGGCTGGCGACGGCGTCGGCCGCCTACGAGGTCGGCTTTTAGTTGCACATCGCTGCGCTGGCTATTCTTCACTGTCCAATGGATCATGTCCCAGGGCCAGTCTTGCAAGGTTCGAATGCCCTCTTCCGCGTCACAAGGCCGGCCCGTGGTGGCTCCATAGATGAAGTTGTAAAGCGGGCTGTATTCAGGTCGAACGCTCTGTTCACCGGTGCCGCCTTCCCACGTGCGCGCGATACTTTGCTCTAAAGTGCGACGACGGGCTGGGTCCTTCTCCAGGCGTAGAATGCAGTAGTACATCATGTACAGCATCTCATCATCCGAATGATTGATGCCGGACCAGCGGGCTAAACGGCCGCGCCTCAGTTGCAGCGTATTGAGCAGGTAATGGTGTTTCTGAACCAGTTCTTCGTACGCCTTGCCATATTTGGCATTGCCAGTGATGTGTTGAGCCACAGTCAGATAGGCCAACATCTCGAGTGAATTAAGAGGCCGCAACGTGTTATAGAAAGGATCGTGATCGATGAGTGCCGGCGACCAGATCCCCCAGCGCGTTTTGTGGCCGGTGTGGCCTACCAGCGTATAGTTATGCTCCAGAATGTGGTCGGTCGTTCGGCGCACGATGCCGGCAATCTTCTTCTTCTCGGCTGCGTCCGCTACGAGATCGTAGTAGAGGTACCAGGCGAAGTAATGGCCATCGATTTCGTCGCTGCTGGTGTCCCCTTTGCACCAGACAGTCGGGTCCACCGGCGAGCGAAACCAAATTTTGTCGGTCTCATTGGGCGCATGCACGATGCCCTTGAGGTCGACACCGTCTACCCCCCGTTTCAATTCCTCGGCGGTCACCACGGCACGAGCCGGGAAGCCAGGGATTCCGGTCAGCCTCTCCAACTCCAGCATCGCGTCCAGTGCCTCGCGTGCCTGCTTGCGAGCCGCCGGGTCCTTGGTAGCGGCATAACGGCATGCCATGGCGCCGACATAAATGGAATTCCAAAGCCCGTCATTATCGCTCACTTCCCAGCGTGCACCTTGGCTCGGGTCACCCGACACCATAAGGTGTATCTCACTAATGAAGCCACGTCGCATGTGGCGGGCCTGGGTGATCGCGTTGAAATGGGATGCCTTTTGTGCCAGAGTGGTCGGCTTCTCCTCAATGCAGGCGTAGCCGCAATCGGTCTCGATCCAGGCACGCCCCTGGGTGTCGGTCCAAATTGCTTGCACGCGATTGCCCGGTAACCAACGCCTCCCCCAGAAGTAACGAAACTGCCCGTTTCTCAAACGCCAAGCACCCTCTGACGCCCCGCCCCAGACATCGCCATTGGCGGCGAGCTCCAGGCTGCTCATGGCTTCAAAGGGCACGCCATCGTGGCCGGTAATTGGTTGCCACCAACCTTCGCCGTCGGTCACCAGCAGCCCTTTAGTTGTCGCCGCCCAGATGTGACCTAACCGATCGGCCGCGACGGCAACCACGTGAGTGTCCTGAGGAATGGGCGGTTCGTTAAGTTTGCGCGATTTCTGTGGCTTGCTCAGTGGCTCATAGCCATTCCCTTCGGAGCGGAATGCTCCCTTATCGGTTAGCACCCAGATCCGGCCGCTTGCCGACTTGGCGGCCGAAAGAACTTTGGCACCGAGTGGCAACCTAGCTCTGTCCACGAAGCCATAAATTGGCATCGGTTTTTTAACACCATCTGGGAGTTGGGCGCCTTTGGGATAACTGGTTGAAAACAGCCTGAGGATACGTCTGTTCCTGCTTGCCGGTGGGCTGAGCCGACATGGGAGCTGGCACGATCAGGATGGTAAGGCAGAGGAGGTTACGCATGGAGAGTGATACCTTGAGCCTGCGGAATGAAAATCTCTCGATTCCGATCTTAGAGCATAGGCTGGCGAGGGACAGCGATTTTCCTCGACGGCTTGTCGGAATCAAGCGATGCTGCCATGCTCAGCGACACGGCTCTGCCTATCATCCTGCCGCAGCTAAGGGTATACTGTTCTCACCGCCAAAGTCCGCCCTCCCGCCGATCTCCACCGGTCCCTGCCATGACAGCGTATGTCATCACGTTTTTGGCCGCACTCACACTGGCATCTTCGGATGTCTCCGCCGAACCTGTCGATTACCTGAAGGACGTCAAGCCTACGCTGGCGGCCCGCTGCTACGCTTGCCACGGCGGGTTGCGGCAAAAGGCCGATTTGCGCGTCGATACCGCAAAGTCCCTCATCGATGCTGGTGTCGTCGTGCCCGGCAAGAGTGACGAAAGCCCGCTAATCGCTCGGGTGCTCGGCAAAGTCGGCTTGGCCCGAATGCCGCCGACCAGCGAGGGCGAGCCTTTGACCGATCGCCAGATCAGTGCCCTCAAACGGTGGATCGATGCCCGGGCGCTTGCTCCTTCTGAAGAAAAGCCCGATCCCGATCCGCGCGAACACTGGGCGTTCCGCCCACCCGTGCGCCGGGCCACGCAGCAATTTTCCGATTCACAGTTTCTCGTTCGCAATCCTGTCGATGCGTTTCTTGCCGCCGAGTGGGCCAAGCACGGGCTGCGCCCGCAAGCGACCGCCGACAAACGCCTGTTGCTGCGCCGCGTCACGCTTGACCTCACCGGGTTGCCGCCAACTCCCGAGGAAGCCGAGGCTTTCCTCAAAGATGAATCGGCGAACGCATATGAAAAACTGGTGGATCGGCTGCTCGAATCGCCGCAGTATGGCGAACGCTGGGGTCGCCATTTTCTCGACATTTGGCGTTATTCCGATTGGTGGGGCCTGGGAGCCGAACTGCGGAATAGCCAGAAGCATATATGGCATTGGCGCGATTGGGTGGTCGAAAGCTTCAACGCCGACGTCGGCTACGACGAGCTGATTCGTGAGATGTTGGCCGCGGATGAACTCTACCCAACCGATCAGTCCAAAGTACGTGCCACCGGCTACCTGGCCAGGTCCTACTTTTTGTTCAACCGTACCACGTGGCTCGATGAGGTAATCGAGCATACGAGCAAGGGGTTCCTGGGCCTCACCGTGAATTGCTCAAAATGCCACGACCATAAATTTGATGCGATCCGACAGGACGACTATTATCGGTTACGGGCATTTTTCGAACCCTACCAGGTGCGGAACGATATGGTGCCCGGTCAGCCCGATTTTAAAAAGGACGGTCTGCCTCGCGTGTTCGATTGCAATCTGGAGGCGCCAACTTATAAACACGAACGCGGCGACGAACGCCGGCCGCTCACGAAAAACCCGCTGACTCCCGGCCTGCCCGCCCTACTCACCTTTGCGGATTTCAAGATCGAACCGGTCAAGCTGCCCCTCGAAGGATACTGTCCCCAACTTCAGCCGCATGTCGCCGAGGCATATCGTCGACAAGCTGAGGCAAAAGTTACCCGCTGCCGTGAAGAATTAGCCCAGACGAAAACTTTGGCGGGAGAAAAATCATTGGCAGCCGCGGAAGCGGAGCTTGCCTCCGTGATCGCTCGAGCGCTGGCCGACCATTCTCCGGGAAACAAAGAAACCGCGAAGGCTGCAGCAAAGGCCGAGAGCGCGGCCGCCCTTGCGAAAGCAGAACTGGCACTGGCGCAAGCAGACCTTGAACTTTCGGCTGCGAAAGCGGTTGGCAAGTTCGCAGCCAAGAAAAAGCAAGAAGTCGCCCATGCCGCCGTCGCAAAGGCAAAGGCCGCCCTGGACAAGCCGAACGAACACTACACTCCCCTCCGCGGCGCTATCAAAGCCGCCGAATCAAACCTGGAAACGGTAGCCTCGAGGAACAAGCCGTTTCCAGCAACCAGCACCGGCAGGCGTTCGGCGCTGGCCAATTGGATTGCCGACAAGAGAAATCCGCTGACGGCTCGTGTGCTGGTGAATCACGTATTGGCCGGCACTTCGGAAGGCCGTTGGTCGCCACGGTTTTCGATTTCGGCCGTAAGGGCGCCGTTCCCACGCACCCGGAACTGCTCGATTGGTTAGCCTGCGAATTCATGGACAATGGCTGGTCAATGAAACACTTGCACCGGGTGATCGTCACGTCAGCCGCCTATCGGATGTCCTGCAGTGCAAAAACGGAAACTCTCTCCGCCAATTCAAGCATCATGGATCCAGAGAACCGCTATCTTTGGCGGCAGAACCCGGTTCGCATGGAAGCCCAGGTGGTGCGCGATACGTTGCTGCATCTGGCAGGCCGTTTGGATCTAGAATTAGGAGGACCGTCGGTTCCGCTTCAATCGCAAGATGCCAGCCGCGCCGAAGCCTGTACTTCTTCCAATCGCACAACGACCATAATCGGTTCTTATCGCAGTTCGATGATGCCAGCGTGCTCGAGTGCTATCGACGTAGCGAGAGCATCGTTCCGCAACAGGCACTGGCACTCTCGAACAGCAAGCTGGTACTACAAGCCGCTGAAGCGATAGCTGCCAAGTTGCAGGAGCGCCTCGGAAAAGCGGACGACAATGCCTACGTTCTTGCCGCCTTTCAGACCATTTTGGGTTACGACCCGACAGATGCCGAGCGGCGCGCCTGCTTGGAAGCGTTGGTGGAATGGAATGCGGAGTTGCGAGCCGTCAAATACTCGGATCCGAGCCGCAAGGCTCGCGTTAACCTTGTCGGGGCCTTATCAATCACAACGATTTTATCACTATTCGCTAAAGAGGGGTGCCGATGATGCTGTCGCACAAATCTGCAGGTTGCTGTCCTGGCCCCCATCGGCGGGCGTTCTTGGCAGACATGGGACTTGGCTTTACCGGATTGGCGCTGGCCGCGATTTTGCACCGCGATGGATATGCTTCTCCTGAGAATGCCTGGACACCTCCCAACGGACAGCCCCATTTTGCACCCAAGGCCAAATCGGTTATTTGGCTGTTCATGAACGGCGGCGTCAGCCACCTGGAAACGTTCGATCCCAAGCCAGAATTGGACAAATATGCCGGCAAGTCGATCGGTCAGACTCCTTACAGGGATGTGCAAAACCCGGAGCGGTTGAAGCTCGCGCGGGTAACGGTCGTCAACGACGCCAACGGTCAGCAGCGCAACAAGCTGTTTGCCACGCGGGTTGGATTCAAGAAATACGGCCGGAGCGGCATCGCGATCAGCAACTGGCTGCCTCACCTTGGTAGCTGCGTCGACGATCTTGCGATCGTGCGTTCGATGTATACCACCGATGACAATCATGGTGCACAGACCCAGTTTCACACTGGCAGACACATGTTGGATGGAGAATTTCCCACGTTGGCGCTGGGTGAACTATGGACTTGGCTCGCTGAACCAGAACTTGCCGGACTTCGTGAGCATCGGCAAGCGCGAATACTGGAACAAGAAGGATGGCCTGTACCTCGGGCCGGCCCACGACGCGGTTCCCGTGCGGATCGATCCGAAAAACCCGCTCGATTACGGCAAGCCGGAAGGGCCGATCACCGCATCGGAGCAAAAGACAGGATTCGAATTGATCGGCAAATTGAATGCGTTGCGAGCGGTCGAGTATCCGGAAGATCCTGCTCTTGCCGCTCGCATTCGCAGCTATGAGCTCGCCTATCGTATGCAACGTTCGCTGCCGGAGGTTCTCGATTTCGCGAAGGAAACCGCGGAGACGAAGGCTCTTTACGGTATCGACCGCCCCGAGACCCAAGCTTTCGGTTCACAGATGTTAGCCTGCCGGCGCATGGTCGAGCGTGGCGTCCGTTTCATTCAGGTGCAGCACGGCGCCGGCGGTGCAGGCGTGTGGGACCAACATGGTGGGCTGAAGGCCGGCCACGCCCGCAACTGCCTTGGCGTAGACAAGCCAATCGCTGGCCTGTTGAAAGATCTCAAGCGGACTGGTCTGCTCGACAGCACATTAGTGGTTTTCGCCACCGAGTTCGGCCGCACTCCTGGAACGCAAGGCGCCGACGGCCGAGATCATCACATCTTCGGCTTCTCGGTCTGGTTGGCAGGCGGCGGCATCAAAGGCGGCGTCGTTCACGGCGCTACCGACGAGATTGGCTTCCACGCCGTGGAACATCCCCACTACGTCACCGACGTCCATGCAACGATCCTTCGCCTTTTGGGCCTCGACTCGCGCAAACTCGAAGTTCCCGGCCGCAAGCGCCTGGAGATCGACCATGGCAAAGCCATCAAGGAGATCATGGCGTGAGGAGTGCGATCTAACGACATCCCCGCGGCGCGTCATTGCGTTCTCCGATAGTTCTGATAGCTCTCCAGGAGGGGATCGTTTACGTCATCGTCGCGCATCGCCACTTCAATTAGAATGGCCACCTGACGCATATCGAGGCCTTCGTCGTCGAGCAGGGGGCGAAGGCGCTGGTACAACTCCGATCGGACTGGGACGTAGGTTTGCTTTGTCGCCGGATCGATCGCCACCGGTTCCGATCTGCTTAATTCTTGCCGCTGTTGCTCATTGAGTTCGATCATGACTTCTCCTTTCTGGCCATTCTACCGCCTCGGCTAACCGCCTGCTATGTTGCCAAAAGGCCCGATTCTGGCTGCCGCATCTCGGGGCCTCGCCGCGCAGGTCAGTACCTACAACCGCAAGAATATCTTCCGCACATACAGGAAGCGTGCGACGGCGATCATGATAAGCAATCCCACTGCATTCACTACCACTGGGCCGTAGATGCCGAAGTAGTGGCTGTTGAGTTCACCACCCACGAGTCGCTTGGCGATGCGCCCGATGTCCACCATGTTTTCCAACATGTAGATGGTAATCGGGTTCATGCCGATCCAGACGAATGGCCAGGCCCAGAACCGCCAGCCAAGTGTCTCGATCACTAAGTGAAAAAAAGCGAGCAACAAAAGGCTGTAACCGCACGCGACCAGCACGAACGAGGAGGTCCAAATCTTCTTGATGACCGGAAACTGTAAATCCCAGGCCCAGCCCAGCGATGCGAGCACGAGCCCTGCAAGCGCTAGATAAAGCACCTTTTTCCAGTTGGATCGGAGCGGATTGCTCAGGAGTACGCCGGCGAAAACGCCGATCAGGCAATTGGCGATGGCGGGGAGCGTACTGAGCAATCCTTCAGGGTCGTGGTCGCCGTCCCATTTCCGCAAGGGCAGATATTGCTTGTCGACCCAGTTAGCCAGGTTCTTGCCTTCCCCAAAATCGCCGGCCGTTCCGCCAGGCACTGGCACAAACGTCATGATCAACCAGTAGCCGCCCAGCAGGCCGATGCACCAAAGGATTCGTCCGCGCTGCCCGAAAAAACAAAAGATCAATCCCGCGAAGAGATAGCAGATGGCGATCCGCTGCAGCACACCCAAGAGGCGGATTCTTTCGAACGATCCCGAGAAGCCTCCGTAGTAAAAGATGCCCAGCAAATAAAGGAGCAGGGCCCGGCGAACAATGCGGAGCACCGCCTGCTTGCGCCAAATTGCTCAATCGTTCGACCCAACGAAAAGACCAACGAAGCGCCTACGATAAACACGAACATCGGGAAGATCAGATCTTCGAAATGGAATCCCTGCCACGCGGCATGCTCCATCTGACGGCCAAGTTCCTGAATCGGAGCGAGATCGGAGACCTTCTTGAGCGATTCAACCAAAGCGTCGCCGCCCACGATCCAAAACATGTCGAAGCCGCGGAGCGCATCGAGAGACATCAGCCTTTTGGTCCTGATGGGAAGGCTTGCCTGTTCGGCTGATGGAGTAACGGGCCCATCGAGGGGAAGTTCGCTATTCATCAATATTCACCTATGCTTCGAGCGAATAAGGGCGTGAATCCGAACAGGACAACGCCAGCCTTGCGTACCAGGCGACTAAAGTAACCGCCCGGCGAAGGAAACGCCATAGGCCGAAAGGACAATGCTTCAAGGGGTGATAAAAAAACGCGGGACGGGTGAGATGGACCTCAAGGCAGTTCCAAGGCCGCCTTCACGCATTCATTTAGCCTTTGCTTAAGCGCGTTGGACAAATGTCCAAGCGTTCGAAGGATATCAGCTTGAGGGATGGTCATGATGTTTTCGCATTTGACGGCCGAGGGGTGACTTAGACCGGTTGATAATCCATCAACCTTGGCAGGATCGATCAAGAACTGCGTCGGCTCGCGTCCCGCTAGGCGCGTATTGCCCGTGATCATCGCAACAATCGTATTCTGCAGCTTCTGATTCAAGCGGTCGCACTGCAGGACAATTGCGGGCCGATTCTTGCTACCTGCTCCACCAACGTAAGGGAAAACTGCGATGACGATGTCTCCACGCTTCATGCGTTTTCTCGCGTAATTGACTGGTAGCCGGCCAGATACGGGTCGTTTGCGTCATCCTCGGCCATGATCTTATCGAGCATCTCCGCGGACGCGAAAACCGTATCGTCATCCAGTAGCGCCGCCAGCTTTTCGTAAACTTCCTGGCGAAGGAGGACGTAGCGCTGATGAGTCTCCGGATCGATCATGCGTATTGGCTCATTCTTCCGCACCTCGCTCAATTGCTGTTCAGTGAGTTCGATCATTATTTCTCCTTTACGAACATTCTACGCCTACCGAGAACGCCTTGCTACAGATTCCGGCCTAGCAGCCGTGGGACAATGTCGATATGAACACTACCGAAACAAGTCCCGATATGGTGATTCTCGCCTCGCTCCCAGTACTCCATTCGCATTTTGCATATGTCGCCACAGCACTCCTCATTTCTTCCAAAACTAAAAGCAGTTTCTACTTCGCCCTTGCAGAGCTAGAGGGATGCGACCAGATAACCGCCGCCGACAAACTCATCCGGAACCTTCAGGCTCAGTTCCGGTTCATCAAATCCCCTGCCTCAATGGCTTGATCGCCACAACAAACCGTGGGAGGCTCGCTTCAAGCAATCAGCCATCAAGAAAAACCTCGGGAAGGTTTCTGCTCGGCCGTTGACTACTATGACAGATGCACGGTTGTCATCCCGAGGAGATCGTCAATGGCTGGGGCCAAACTCAACGCCGTGATTCGGTACGTCAGGCGCGTGACCGCGGGCGAAGCGTTCACCGATCTGTCCGACGGGCAACTGATTCAGACATTCCTCTCCTGCTCAAACGAGGACGCTTTCGCACAATTGCTGAAACGCCATGGTCCCATGGTGACGGACTTCCTAATTGTAGTGGAATGGAGCTGACTACCTTGAAATGCGTTTCGCTTGATTATTTGGCGGATTTGTGCGAAGCCTACTTTTCATAAAAAACTAAGCGAATTCTTTTTAGATGGGCGAAAGGTCGTCGTCGTCGTCAAGGTCGTCGTCGTGATCGGTGCTCTCGAATCGTTCCTGGTAAATCCGTGCAATCGCCTGTAAGCCCGGTTCGTCCGGGTTCGCTGCGAGTCCGTACTTGTGCCCGTCGTTCATGGTCACGAAATAGACTCGGCGGGCTGCTGGGTCCATCCGTTCCGGGAACGATCTCCCGCTATACCAGAAAGGCTTTTTCGGGTCGGTAACGTCCAGATACTGAACGGCAATTTTGTCGATGTCTTCCGAGTCAATTTCGTGCTCGCCGTCGTCGGCCTGAAATGTGATGTTCATTCCGAGACAATCCCCCAAACTATCGCCGAATAGAAATCAGTCCGCCCGCACTTACTGCACATGCTCGCAATGAACGGATGGCCTTTGCCGTCCGAATCGGATGGCATCCGGATTATGTCGGCGTGAAGGTTGAAAGGGCCATAGCTATTGCAACCGGGACAGATTCCCCGAATCTTGGCAAACCTTTCATCGACGATTTTTCTTTGTTCTTCGGTCAACGCCATTTATTCCCCTTCGCTTGCTGTCGCTTGATTCTCAGCGGGTTCGATTAGTCCCTTCTCCCGTAGTCCCCTGATGATTTCTTCAATGGATTCGATAGCCTTCTGCAACGTATCAATCTTCTTTCTGGCGTGGTCCAAGAGTCTCTTGTAAGAAACAGTTTTGCGGGGGCCGTGGTCGGGGCCTCTTGTCATTCCTGGCATAAAATCCCTTTCTTCTAAATGTCACTTGATGGCTATAGGTCGAAATTCGCCAAGCAAAAAAATGCCACCGACAAAACACATGATAAGCGGAAATGCGATCAGAATACCGGCCCGCAATTGTTGCCCCCGTTTCGTCTTAGGTTTCCACATAGTACGTTCGTCTATGCGACCGTAAGGCAAAATGCGGGCTCCCAGAATCAGAAAGGCCAAATAGCTGCCAATTAGGCCACCCCAAAAAAAGCCGACCACGAAAAGAACGATAGGCAATCCAGTCTCTTGGAACGTCGCAAACATTATTGGTCATCTCAAATCTACTGGTTCGGCTCCGGATATTCCTTTTTCAGAATTGCGTCAATGCACTGGCCAAGAGTGCTGCCAATCGGTCCCATCTGGCCCAACTTGATTCCCATTGCTTGAAAGCCCATGTGACGGATCAAATCTTGTCCGTCGCTGGTCTGCATCATCTGATGTAATTCGGCTGCTCTCTCGTTGATCGTCTTCTTTGGGTCGGGACCGCCCGGGCCACGATAGGGACCAATGGGAACTTGCATTTCATTTCCCTTTCATCTTCTTGGCGTTCTTCGGCCTGCTCGGCTTGGTCGCCACATAGATTCCAAGTGCGAATCCGACGATTAACGCTATCGTTCATTTGGTCTTGCGGACGGTCGTCATTCGTCCTTACCCATCAAAAGAGTGCCGTCTGAATTTCGTTGAAAAGTTCTGCGTACCCTATTCCGCTGAATCGCTCGGCGTCAATCTCGAAATGGTTGCACGGCATCGCAACCCGGCGAAGCATGATTTTCCTTGTGCCGTCTGCTTCGACGAAACCGGACCAGCCTACCCGATCAAGGCAACCATTTTCGTGAAGCAATCTATCGAGGTGAGGGGCAAACCCCTCAACTTTAGACGCTTCTGCGGGGGTCAGTCCCATATGGGGAAACTGGAATTCAATCGTCATTGGTCCTCCTTTAAGTCGAGGTAGTTCGCTCGGATCGGTTCGGCTTCTCTTGGCGTGCTCGGGCGAGTGCCGACATAAATGCCGAGAGCGAAACCGACGAGGGCCGCAATCGTCAATTCAATCTTGCGGGTTGTGGTCATGGCTCTTCCCCGCTGGAGCTAAGCCGTCATCACATGCCAAACTTTTTTAGCAATGGGTCATCCTGATCCATATCGATGAAGAACCTCGCTGCTTTGGCAAGAATTCGCTCCGCACGTGGCTTATCTGCGGTTAATTCGTGGAGCATGTTTTTTGTGCCATCACGCCATGCCTGCAACAAGCCTTCGATCTGCACGCACACGAAATTCGCCTGGCTATTCGTTCTGACCACCAATTCTTGCATTTTGGCAGCATCGCCTTTCCCCCAGGCATATATGATTTGGCGGGCTTTTCCATTTGCGTTCAAGTCGGAATCCGCTGTCAGTGTATGCACGACACCGCAACGACCCCCGTAGAGATCATCGGCAGTGCAATCGAATTGCCCAACTGCTAACAGATATTTGGACAGCCAAGACGTGTAGGATTGCCGATTCTTGGCCTTCGGATTTTCATTGTCGAGTGATGCCATAATGTCAATGGCCGAATATAGGACAATGAACCCAGGCATTCGCATCTTGTTCTCGAAAAGCAATGTCAAGGCATTATCTATTTTTTCGATTTCTTTCGCCAGCAAATCTAAAGTCATCGGACGCCCCACGAATATCACACGGTCCCTGTAGTGGCCATGTGTGCATTATAGCAGAATCAACCGCTAACATTCGTGCTACGCCTCACTTTTTGAGGCGTTGCCAAAAACCGCAAAAACCTTCATCAAACCTTCTTTTTTGGCCTCTCTGTTTTTGTGCCTCGTGGCTGAATCCTTGAGATGCCAGACGCAAGAAAATTCAGGATGCACTTAATCAAACGCCATAGGGGGACATGGAAACCGCCGTTAGGCGTAATTGAACGCCCTAACGGGACTGGTGCTACTACCTTTTTTGGAGTTTGATTCATGTCCACCAGTACCGCCGTCGTCTCCCGCCCCGCCTTGAATGCCGTCGTATTGCACGAAGACTATCGGGTCGGCATTACCGAAAACGAGTGTATCCGAGCATGGACCGCCGCCCATGATGCCATTAAGCAAGGCGTCCGAACTACCGTAGGTCTTTGCATCGCTGCGGGGCATGTCCTGAACCGGATCAAGAACGAACTTGGAACACCGGGCGAACCGCTGACGAACAAGGCATTGCACAAATGGTTATGGGCGCTTGAGTTAGCTGGGACACCGGAAGCCAAGAAGCTTTTGCACGAGTGGGCGGCCTCGACATCGGGGACTCGGTTATCCGAAGAAGCCACAGCTGCCCTTGAGCGGATCGGACGCAAGAGCTCTGGCGCGCATTCGGATTATCGGTCGGGGGTAAGACACAATGACTGCTGCACAAAGCGCGTAATCCTGGGGTTATAAGCTTGGGGGATCCCGTAACCGGTTTCCTGCCCGAGCCACGGCTTGACGACAAACCGACCAGGAATCACCATTTCACCTTCGCGTAGCAAACCGAGCCCAGGTATGCTGAATTCGTCAAATCTCGCCCTGTTCCACAAGGAAAGGAGCGCGAATGATTCGTTACATCAACGGATTGGCGGCATTACTGGTCGTGACAGTTGGCGCTTTACCGGCGCAGTGCCTGCATCAACGATCGGGAAGTCGGCAGAGCCGAGCGCGAGTTCAAATCGCAATACTTGGAACAATCGCCCGCCAAGGATTCCTATGCCGAACCTGCATCGACACCCGGCCCTATTGCATCGGTGATTTTCCTGAGTGCAGGCGCCGCTATGCTGGTCGGCGCCTCATTCAGCGTCCTCACTTTGTCCAATCGGCCCCGTCCCGTTTGAGGCAACGACAATGAACACCCCCAGCGCCGTGCCGCTGGCTTTGCCTTGGTCCTCTTCGCTGCATGTGTCGGCGGTTGCGGCGGTTTGATCGGAGCGAATTGGTACCGATTGTCTAAGCATGGACCAGATGTCCATGTCTTCCCGATGCCGCACCATCTCTCTCAATATGAAGGCGGCATATCGCTGCGGTTCGCGATGGTGCACGATGTGATTCATGAGCGATTCCCGCGTCACGGGGAAGCCTATTACCGCGAGCGGAATCGTTTAGCCCGGAAATCACTTGCTGCACATCAGGGCAATCTCGACGATGCTTGTTTCGGTTTGTGCGATGATTTAGGGGCAGGCCTCGATTTTCTGAAGCAAGACGATGAAGCGGTGCGCGTGCTGCGCGAAAAATTGCAGTCCCAATTGAGGCTGGGCTACAAAGATCGCCAGCTCTACACGTCTTATGCCAATCTGGGGACCTTTTTGATTCATGGCAATGCGCGGGCCGCTCTCGGTGGCGACAGCACGGCCAAAGAACAAATGCGCGAAGGGCTGTCTTTTCTTCGCAAGTCAATCGAGGTCAATCCAGAGGCTCACTTCGGCCGTGAGGTATGGCAAGCTGTCGTTGTCGAGTACCTGCTCTCTGTATGCCAAAACCCAACATTGCTCCTGCGATTCGACATGGTGGGCAATGATTTGAACAAGGCCGTGGACCCGCGACACGCTGACTGCATCAGGGATGCTGGGTTATATGGCAACGAAGCCAATCATGAAGTCGAGGCGGTGCTTCAAGGGAAGCGTGTCGGCTCCCCCTGGCCAACTTCGATTCGAGAGGTATCACATAACAAAAGTAGGCGCCGAGGCAGAATGGAACAATGCCGTCCCGGGAGCGAATCAGAAACCAGTTCCCTTCGATGAGCCGACTCTGGGAATTATCGGCATGTGGCGGCTGGGTGCAGGAGCCAGCCCAACCTTTGCTCTGGCACTTGGTGAAATCATGCTGCGCGTTGGCCAGCGTTACATCGCTTGGTGCGCGTTTGAGCGGGGCGTGCAGCTAGCTGATCGCGCCTGGCCCGACGTCACGATCCAACGCCAATTCGTGGAACACTGCAAGATCCGCCAGAAAACCATTGAAGAACAGCTTCCGGCGAAGGAAGCAGCGGAATTGCGGCCCCGCTTCGACGCAGAATTAGCATATGGTCGGCATTTTCAACATGAATACCAAGAATACGAAGCGGTGCGCATCGGCTCGGGAGCCGCGCTGGACGATGAGCATTTTTACGACGCCTTTTACGCAACGCACCCACCCATCGCCTCTCCCGTGGGTCGTGAAGACAGATTCGTCGCGGCGCCGGGCTCCTTCGAGCCACACTTCAACTGGCCCTTCGCCTCCTTTGCGGCAGGATTAGGAGCTTGCCTCGCCGCTTGGTTGGTCCGATTAGGGAATCGGCGTTGGCCGGCATGTCCCAACTTGATCGGATGAAATTGGCATTACCATTCGAAATAAACTCACAAAGAGCATAGCTATTGGCGCCATTCAATGGGATAGTGGGCGAGCCATTCTCGGCATTACTCGCAGTCAAGTTCCCGTTGGAGGCTCGCCAACATGCCGTCCCGATCGCGTAGTTCATTGCGCAGGAAGCTATCGAAGCCTGTTTTGAAGCGTACCATTTCCCTGAGAGTTGAAGAACTCGAGAGCCGTCTCCTACTCGACGCGACACCGTCGGGCTATACCCCCCACAAATCCGGCATGCTTACGCCCTCGATCAGATTAGCTCGCTCCTGACCGCCGGAGTCCCGGATCCCGTCAAATACAACGCCAACGCCGGCTTGGGCCAGACGATCGCGATCATCGACGCTTACTACGATCTGTCGCTCGCGAGCGATCTGCAACAATTTGACCTGGCATTCGGACTACCTGACCCGCCGAACTTCTCGCAGGTCAATCAATCGGGCGGGGCCGAGCAGCCGGCGTCCGCAGAGAATACCGGCTGGGCTGACGAGACCTGCCTCGACGTCGAATGGTCGCACGCTCTGGCGCCCGCGGCCAACATCGTCGTGGTCCAAGGCGGAACCGATCTGTTTACGGCGGTTCAAACCGCGGCTTCCCTGCCCGGCGTTTCCGTCGTGTCTATGAGTTTTGGCGTATCCGATGATGTCCAGCAGCTCCTCACCGACCGCTTCTTCACCACCCCGGCCGGGCATCAAGGCGTCACGTTCTTTGCCTCGTCCGGAGACAACGGCGCTCCGCACGATTTATCCCAGCGATTCGCCCAATGTGGTGGCTGTCGGCGGCACCACGCTCAACCTCGACGATTCGGGGAACATTCTAAGCGAAACGGCCTGGTATGGGTCGGGCGGCGGGACCAGTTCGGTGGAAGCAAGCTCGTCCGCCCAGAATAACGCTCTTGGGCAAGGTACCGCCGGCCGGAGTACGCCGGATATCGCTTTCGATGCCGATCCGGAAACGGGTATCCCTGTCTATGATTCGCTGGATTTTGGCAGCGATTCTCCTTGGGAACAGTTTGGCGGCACCAGCTTCTCATCCCCCGCTTGGGCCGCCATGACCGTATTGGCCAATCAAGGACGGGCGGCGGCTGGGAAAGACACTCTGGATGGAGCCACCCAATTCTTGCCTCTGCTTTATCATTTGCCAGCCACCGACTTCAACGACATCGCGGGCGGCGCCAGCTTTGGCTTCCCGACCATCAGCGCCATCCCAGGATATGACCAAACCACCGGCATCGGCACGCCAATCGCCAGCAACCTCGTGCCGGATCTAATCGCTTTTAACGCGCCGACCACGCATTCGACGATCTTCTGGACGGGCGCGTCCGGTGACAACAATTGGGACGATCCCGCCAATTGGTCGATTTCGGATCCGGCCAACGGGGTCGCTCCGTCTGCCGATGTGCTGCCCGGCCCAACAGCGACGTCGTCATTGACGTTCCCCACGCCGTCGTCAATCATTCTTCCGGCAATTACGACACCCTTCATAGCTTGTCCATCACAGCCAAGAGCGTCACCTTGAACGTGTCAGTCGGCTCCCTTGATCTTTCTGCCGGCATCGGCGCCCTGGGTGGATTGGCCGCCCAAACCGGAACGACGATTACGCTGAGTGGCGGCGTATTGAGAGACGCCAGCTTGCAGGCGGGAACGACCATCGTTATTCCTACGGGATCCACGACCATATTGGACGGAGGCGTCTACAACGGCGCCATCCAGGTGAAGGCAGGCGGCACGTTGGCCCTGCAGGGCGCCTGGACCAATACCGGCGCGATCACCGTAGCAGCCGGCGCCACGATTTATCTGGGCGATTCCTCAGACTTCGACGATGCTTGGAACGGGAGCTCCTCGGCAACACACTCACCCTATCTGCCGGCATCAAGGTCCTAGGCGCGGGCGCCGATTCAAGCGGCAATCCCGAATATGGCATCCTGAACGGCAATGTGACCAATCTGGGCACCATCAACACTACGGGCCCGGCGAGTTCGACCTCGACGGTTCATTCGTCAATCAAGGGGCCATCGCGGAAACGGGCGGAGGCTTCCTCAGTATTGACGCAACGCTTGCCAACACCGGAATGATTGAGGAGACGGGAGGCGGCGAAATCGACGTCCAAGGCGTTCTGAACAACCAGGGAACGATAACAGGAAGTGGCGGCCGCTCGATTGTGATCGATCTCGACGGCTATGACCCTACAAACCCTGACACGTCCTTGGTGAGTTGGGCGAACCAAAAGACCATTTCGGTTACTTCCGGCGCGTTGTATCTCGGGGCTTGTGGACCTATAGTGCCGCCGGCGTCATCACGGCTCCCGCGGGCACGACACTCCAACTCGGCGACGACTATGCGTTTGATCCTTCGATCGGCGCCAGCCTCGATAGCTGGATCAATAAGGGGACCATCACTGCCTCCTCGACGAACATGCCCGTTCAAACGGCCGTCGTGGGTGGAAAAAATGTATCGAAGCTGGTCGGGCAACAGCTTCCCAGCCGGCTGGACACGCTGGAATGGGAGAAGTCGCTGGCAAAGGATTCGATGTACATCGGGAGGCCTGCAAGAAGCCTGATCACGATCTGGAGTTTTTGCGACAACGACGCTCGCAGAAAACAAATCCTATTCGGTTACGAAATGGAAAGTGCCAAACGGATCATCGAAAACCCGATCCTTTTCTCGAATCTCCAAGGTCGCCGGCGGCTCAACTACTAAAGATCACAGGAGAAGTCTCCGAGAACACAGGGCAAGGAAAACTGTTTCCTAACCATAGAATCTCTCCCGAGCACGACTTCGTATTGGTTGACGGTGGCGCCAAAGTCATTCCAGAAAACTACGCCCTTACGGCGCCGCTACCTCTCGACGGGGTTTGGTTTGGAGAAAGCCGTGGACGTCCTGAAGATTCGGAGAAGATGCCCGAGAACCGAACTCGAGCGGTCGTAAAGGGAGAAATTCCAAAGATTGAGGTGTTCGCTATCGGGTTAAAGACCGAGCTGCCTCAGGCCACAATAACACAGCAAAGGCGGTAAGCAAGTACGCAGTCGAGGTCTGATCGCGGCGGCAGCCGAGCAGTGGCTCGTAGGTCCTTGGCGTGTCTATCCTACGCACGCGGGTGGGCGTGACTACCGATTGCCTGCGGCCTGGTGGACTTCGGCCGGTAGCTCGGGCGTCTAGAACATGAGCAGGCTGTGTCCGCCACTCGCGGCGGTCACGGGCGGCCACGCTTGGCGATTCGGCAAAAAATCGGTACGGAAAAACCGCCCGGCAGACAAACCTTCCATCCTGGACAGGTCAGCCAGCGGCCCGTACACTCGAAAGCCAGACGTTTCACGCCCTGCTTGGACGCCGTGCACTGGAGAGCCCAGTTCTGCATAGGAAACTAGTTGCGAGTACGGAGTCTTCTCTCACGAGGGCGAGCGATGGCCGATTTTAGCGACGAGAACGAACGCCTGAGTGATGAGAAATCAAGGCTGAGTTCGCCTTCCTGTTCCCAATTGGGTGGGCCGGATCGGATGTGCTTTCCGAACTGGCGCCACGGGGCTGGGCAGAGTCGCCGTTTGTCGCCATCTATCACCCGTCGGCGACACAGGCGTACGAGGAGTCGGTGCGGATGCATCGCAACCTCGCCGGCCTCCGCCGCAACCCGAACGACCCGCCCTGCGCACCAGAACCGACATTGGAGGAGGTGACGGCCGAGCACAAGCAGACGCCTGTCGAGACGGAGCGCGAATGCCAGGAGTTGGTCGGGCTCTGCCTATGGGACGTATTCTCCGACAACCATGAGGTAACAGCAGCCGACGGCCGCAAGATCGACCTCGGGTCCATGCGAGGCAGTGGAGGGTTCTTGGCCGAGGTGCTGAATGCCCAAGGCGGCCCGCCCCCGGCCGCTCGACCGGAACTGCCGGCGGAACTCATGGCCGGTATGTTCCCGTCGGCCGACAGCCTCGACCCAACGACGGCTGCATTGGTCGAGAAAATGAAAAAGGAGATGTTCGGCGACGGCGGCTACACTTATCTCGACTTTTACATGGGCACCGCCGTGATCTCCAGCCGGGCCGATTTGCGGCCTGTGTACGAGATGATCTTCCGTCGCCTGCGTGGCCGTGGTATGGATTGGGAATACCATTTTCCCCGCATCATGCTGGTGGATATGCGACCTCTCCAAAAGCAATTGGACGATCAGCAGCGAGGCGACGATCCGGAATGGGCGGAATACGATCCGTCATCGGCTCTGGAGGCGGAACTGGGAGAACGGAAGCGAGACGAAGAAATCGCGGAGATGCGGGAATCGTTGGATGAGGGATACCGTGAGTCCGTGGAAACGGCGCAGGATAAGGAGCCACCCGCGACAGTGCAAGCTTATCAAACCGTGTATGGCCAGTCTCCCGAAGGGGTGGCCGCCGGTGGCTTCATGAAATCCGCAATACCCGGCAAGTCTCCTCGTAGCTCGCTTCCAGGTCGAGCGTAACCGTTTGCGTTTCCGATAACCACACGGGTAGGGATGGGAGCGGCTGACCGATCGTCAGCGGAAACGACCAGGTATCCAGTTTGGTACGCCGGCCGGCCTGTCGTTTGCGACAAGTCACCGCGTAGGTTGGCGGCCGTAGGCTAAACGCTGGATCGGAACGCTTCAGCAGTGCCAGAAACTCGGTATACAAGTTGAATTGGCGGATCGTGACCAGATCAATTATCGACAGGCAGACGTCTTTGCGCAGTAGATTGAAGCATTTGGCGACAAACAACTGACGGCTCACGGGCCTATCCTTGTTCGCCGGACTGGCGATCTCGACGGCAGCCACCAACCGGCGCTCGCGTTCGAGGTCAAAGATTAGGACTTCATAGGCATACTGATCCGGGAATTCGGCATCCAAGGTGAGAGTCGGCGCCGGCGGCGCTTGCGGTGCGGTTGCGATGCCGCCGTTTGACTCCCGGGTTGAGCCGAAGACGGGCTCACCCTCTTCGTATTGTTCAAAGGCGGAGACATCAATTTCGCAAAAGGAGCCAAGGTGCACGCGCGGTTCCGCCACGAAGTTGTCTGGCAATTGGGGCAATAGTTTTTGCACGATGAAGCCTGGCCAGCCGCCGTGAAACCCTTCCCACGAAGAGCGTTTGGAAACAGGCGGCCGGAAGTGATCGCGCAGCGGCATAGTCATTTCCTTCGGCCGATTGTAGCCGTTGCGGCACTTCTGAGCTAGGGGCTGATTAACGGGACAGGTCTCTTTGAAAAGAGACCTGTCCGTTAAGTTGCCCCGACTGCTACTTCTCCTTTTTCTCCCGCTTCCCCTCGATGTCGAATTCCTGCTTCTGGCCCCCGAATTCCGCCGCACCTTTCCCCTTGAGCTTGTCCCCATCAATCGTAAACGTGTAATCGAGGGGAATCTCGTTACCCATCAATTTCCGCACGGCTGAAAAGGTCAGCTTCCCCTCTTTCAGTTTCACGTCCTTGAGTGGCTCATCCTTCTGGTCCGACCAGCTTATCGTGCCGGCGAGTTTGTCCCCGTCCTTCTTGATCGTAAAGGTGGACGTCCGCTTCTGCCCGCCGATGTCATATTCGCATTTCCATGTCCCGACCGGATTTGTTTTCCCGTCCCGCGCGTAGCGAAGCCGCAGAGCCCGAGTAATAAGGCCACTGTGAGAATCGTCTTCATGTTTGCCTCCAAAAAGCGGCGGCGGGAGGCGGTTCGACGCGGACCGTTTCCCACCGCTGATTGCAAATATAGGGATGCCGCAACCACCGGCTAGGATAGCGTCGCCAAGTGCCGGTTCCGATGTTCGGCGAACAACATGGTCAAAGAGATCTCCGACTTGTCCGTGGCCACCGCAGCGCCCTTCTAGAGTTCGTACCTCGGTGCGACGACGAGGTCATCCGCTCTTGCTCGGTTTGGTCGGCATCGGGAAGCGTTCTTTGATCCACGCCTGCCACAGCGGCTGTCTCGCGGGCGACGATGCTGGCAGCCTGATCGCCGTAGAGGTAGAAGCTGAACGTCGCCATGACCGAACTGCCGAAGGTGACCACGCCAAAGGCGGCGGCGCCGGGCCCCGGCTTGTCGAGCCGCACTAGGGCGTTGCAGGGATTCTGGCTGATGTGCTCCACCACACCGCTAAGCGCCGGGACACCCGCCGGGGCCGATCCAACGCTGCCCGGCGCTCAAGCCCTTCAGCCCCAGTGCCGCAGTCAGCGTGTCCCAGGCCTGTGCCTCGGTTTCCGCGACACTCGCCATGAACTGCATGATCGCGGAGCGATGGCCGCGGAAATGCGTGAGATAGATCCGCAGGATGCGGAAGAAGCCGGGCCAGCCCGATTCGGTGCCGATCAGTTGGTTGTCCCAGTCGTCCGTGCTGGCGAAGAGGCTATTCACCACGCGGACGACGCAGACGCCGCCCGCCCGGGCTTCGACGCTAAACTCGGTCGCGATCGGCGGCGAGCCCGGAACCCAACCGTCGGCCTCGGTGACAAACATCCGAGGCGGGTCCCAAGCCGTCACCACGGAGCGGGACTCCATGCCCGGCCCGAAATTCTTACTTCACCGCGACGGGCTTTCCGTCGCGCTTCTCGAACTCGGTCGGCACGAACCAGGCCGAAATGCCCGGCCCGGTGGCGATGGCCTGCCAGACTTCCTCCGGCGTGCCGGGGACCTCGACTTCAACCTGGATTGAACGGCGCCCGGAGGCTTCTTTCTTCACGCTCATGATGGCTCCTTGGGATCGGATTTCTGCGGCAGAGGGTGCGCCACGACCACCAGGCGATGCGCGCGGCCGCCGGGGGCGGATTCATCGTGATACTTCGAAACGAGTTTCGTGATGGCTTCGGTGAGTTCGTTGCTGAAAGCCGCCCGGTCCGTCGCCGACCGGAAGCGGACCTCGGTATCCACCGCCAGGGTCGCCAGGCGTTTGCCCGCCTCGTTCGCACGACGAACGAGGTCGCCCAGCTCGCGGACGACCCGTGCGCCCAGAGCGATTAGATAGCTCGCGGACAGCCGATCGATTTCCCGATTCGGATCGACGGCGACCGGGCCCAGGGCGCTCGGCGAAACGACGTAAGAAGCGGCCGTCGCCACGAACAGCCGTTCCGTCAGCCCGCCCCACTTACGTTCTTGGGCCAGCCGCACCAGTCCGTGCGCCTCCAGCGCGTGCAGATGGTAGTTGACCTTCTGCCGGGCCAGGCCGACCAGTTTGGCCAGCGTGGCCGCCGAAGCCGGCACGGCCATCTCGGAGAGGAGACGACTCCGCATCGGCTCCAAGGCCACCGTCGCCGTCGCCGGATCATCGATAACTTGAATGTCGAGCACGAAGAGATAGTATCCTTGACAACTATAGTTGTCAATAATGAATCAAGGCTTTTTCTGCCGAAAATAAAGGGGACAGGTCCAATTATAATTGGACCTGTCCCCTTCATTTGAACCGTCGCCAGCGCCATGCAATCGTCCATGCGAACCAATTTGCCTGCCGCTCGACTGATCCAGATAATGGCTGCTATTAATAACCGAATGCGGGGATAACAAGTGGGAAGCAGCACCGCTCCTCCCCTGCTCGTCCAGAGCACGGTGGCAGCCGTTTACGCCACCTTGACAGCCAAGTCGCTGGCCGGTCTGGCGCCCACCACGCAAGCGCCGCCGGCGCCACCCGGCCGGCTGGTGACCTTTGCCGGACCGCCGGCACCGGTTTTGGAAGCGGTGGACGAGCAAGTGTTGGCGCTAGCCTTCTCGCCAACCGGCAATAATCTGGCAACGGCCGGGGGCCGGGGCCAACTTCCCGGCCAGGTCAAGATCTGGGATGTCGCCTCGCGCCAGTTGATCGGCAAGGCCCGGAAAATCCGCGGCACGCGCTCGATTGCCATTTCGCTCGACGGTCGCACGCTCGCCTGTGGCGAATTCGGCGGGGCGCTCACGTTACGCGACGCCCGGTCGGGCGAAGTACGGTCCACGCTGCGCGGCCACACCATCGGCGTCAGCAGCCTGGCCTACTCGCCCGACGGCACGGCGCTCTTGACGGCGGGCCTCTGCGGGGCGGGACAACGTCATCCGTCTTTGGAATGCAGACGCGGGCGCGCCCATCACCGCCTTGACCGGACATCAATCCGCGGTCTACAGCGCGGCCTTTTCGGCAGACGGAAGTCTTTTGGGCTCCGGCAGCGCCGATGGCGAGGTCCGACTTTGGGATGCCAGGAGCTTTAAGCCCGTGGCCCTGCTTGGACATCACGCCGCGGCCGTGTGGAGCATCGCATTCGCGCCCAACGGCAAGCTCCTGGCCAGCGGCAGCTCCGATGCCACTGCGAAACTATGGGACGTGAGCGCGAAAAAAGAAGTCGCCACTCTGGCGACGAGCGAATTGCGGCCCGTGCATGCTGCGGTGTACTCGCCGGACGGCAAGCGAATTGCCATCGCGACCGATGAAGGCGGGGGCGAATCTACGACGCTGGCGACGATTGCTTGATCGCTTCCCTGGTCGGACATGCCGGCCCGATAAACGCCATCGCGTTTTCGCCGGATGGAACTCTCATAGCGACAGCCGGGACAGAATGCAAACGCTACCGATCACCTGGGGGGCGAGTATTTCAATATCGCCCGGTCGCTAGCGAAAGGGCAGGGCTTTTCGAGCCCCTTTCACGAATCGACCGGGCCAACGGCCTGGATGCCGCCGATGCTCTACGCCGCCTTCCTCTTGTGTGGCGGCAAGGACGCGGTCATCGCCGCCGCAGTTCTGATGCAGGTTGCTGCATTGGGCCTCACCGCCGTCCTCGCAACTCAGGCAGCGGGCCGCCGCCGCGGCTGGGTGGCGGCCATCCTCTTTCTCATGGCTATGGCCTGGGATTTCCACGACTGGTTTCAGTTCACTCACGACTATGGACTTCTGCTTCTCGTCGTCGATCTGCTCATCATCGGGCTGACTTATGGACAGCCGTTCCTCAATTACCAGGCTGGCGCTGCGTGGGGGCTTGCCGGTGGGATCTTCGCCCTTCGGTCGACCTCATTCCATGCTTCAAGTTTTTGCAATATATTCGTTCGACCCCAGCATCGAAGCGATCACCTCCTGATCGGTGGCGCCGTTCTCCAACTGCCCGATATAGTAATCGAGTCCCGTGATATCAGCGGCACGGTCCAGGAATTCCACGTAATAGGCATCCACCACATCTTCATAAGCCTCCGTGCTGGTAAGCACGCTAAGGGCCACAGCTTCTCGGCTTATGCCTTGGGCTAGTTCACTCGAATAAAAGGTCTGGGCATTGGCGTCGATTGGGCGGTTGAGCACGTCGTGATACAGTGCGTTCAGGAAAGAATCGTTGGCGCCTCCGCCCTCGTTTTGGAAGTACTCAGGCGACCCGATCAGGTTCGCCGCCACTTCCTCTACCGTGCCTCCGGCATCGAGCAAATTGACCCAAGTTTGCAGACCGCTTGCATCTGCCGGTCGCCTCAAATAACGCTGGTAAAGATTCTCGACCACCACGGTCTGGTATTCATTGAGGCTGCACTCTTCAATTTCCAAAACGACTTCGGACGCCGCCACTCCCACATCGAGCTGTCCGCTCCAGTTGGCCATGCCTGGTTGGTCGACCACGCGGCCCAACAAATCGAGGTAGACCTGGGCGATATAGCGTTCGTGCGCAGTTACGGCATAGGCGGGAATGCCCGATACTTGCAGCACGAAACTCTGCGTCGCGGCGGCGCCGATGCCGTTGCTGGCTGTGATCGTGAGCGGGAACGTTCCAAAGGACTTGGAGGTGTTGGGCGTACCGCTGAGCACTCCCGTCGCTGAATCGAAACTCATTCCGGCGGGCAACGTTCCCGTGAGACTTAACGTCGGCTCGGGAAAGCCGGTGGCCGTCACGGTGAAGGAGCCTGCCGTATAGACAACCGCGTGAGCATTGTTCGCGCTGGTGATGGCCGGCGCCTGGTCAACTGTGATCTGATTGCTAACCCCCGTGATGGAAGCGTTTGTTGTGTCCGTGGCGGAAATCGTTGCTGTCCCGCCCACCGCGAAGGTGACGCTGAAGGTGCCGACGCCATTGGTGAGCGTGGCATCCGCAGGCAAGGACGCGGCGGCATCGCTGCTCGTGAAATGTACCAAGTCCGCGTAGCCGGTGGCCGTATTGTCGAACTGATCCAGGGCCGTGACGGTGAAGTTGAACGATGTGCCCGCCGTCGCCGTCGTCGGCGCGCTGACGCTGAAGTGCGTTGCCGCGGCCGCGGCAACGGCAATCGTATTGCTCGTTCCCGTAAGCGAGGAAGTCGTCGTGTCCGTCGCTGTGATCGTCTGGCTGCCGGCCGTCTCCAAGGTCGCGCTGAACGTGCCGACGCCGTTGGTGAGCGTGGCATCCGCCGGCAAGGACGCGCGGCATCGCTGCTCGTGAAATGTACCATTCCCGAATAGCCGGTCGCCGTGTTATTGAACTGATCCAGGGCCGTGACGGTGAAGTTGAACGATGTGCCCGCCGTCGCCGTCGTCGGCGCGCTGACGCTGAAGTGCGTTGCCGCGGCCGCGGCAACGGCAATCGTATTGCTCGTTCCCGTAAGCGAGGAAGTCGTCGTGTCAGTTGCGGTGATCGTCTGGTTGCCGGCCGTCTCCAAGGTCACGCTGAAGGTGCCGACGCCGTTGGTGAGCGTGGCATCCGCCGGCAAGGACGCTGCGGCATCGCTGCTCGTGAAATGTACCGTTCCCGCATAGCCGGTGGCCGTGTTGTCGAACTGATCCAGGGCCGTGACGGTGAAGTTGAACGATGTGCCCGCCGTCGCCGTCGTCGGCGCGCTGACGCTGAAGTGCGTTGCCGCGGCCGCGGCGACGGCAATCGTGTTGCTCGTTCCCGTAATCGAGGAAGTCGTCGTGTCCGTTGCGGTGATGGTTTGGTTGCCGGCCGTCTCCAAGGTCACGCTGAAGGTGCCGACGCCGTTGGTGAGCGTGGCATCCGCCGGTAAGGACGCGCCGGCATCGCTGCTCGTGAAATGTACCGTTCCCGCATAGCCGGTGGCCGTGTTGTCGAACTGATCCAGGGCCGTGACGGTGAAGTTGAACGATGTGCCCGCGGTCGCCGTCGTCGGCGCGCTGACGCTGAAGTGCGTTGCCGCGGCCGCGCGACGGCAATCGTGTTGCTCGTTCCCGTAATCGAGGAAGTCGTCGTGTCCGTTGCCGTGATCGTCTGGTTGCCGGCCGTCTCCAAGGTCGACGCTGAACGTGCCGACGCCGTTGGTGAGCGTGGCGTCCGCCGGCAAGGACGCGGCGGCATCGCTGCTCGTGAAATGTACCATGCCCGCATAGCCGGTGGCCGTGTTGTTGAACTGATCCAGGGCCGTGACGGTGAAGTTGAACGACGTGCCCGCCGTCGCCGTCGTCGGCGCCGCTGACGCTGAAGTGCGTTGCCGCGGCCGCAGCAACGGCAATCGTATTGCTCGTTCCCGTAATCGAGGAAGTCGTCGTGTCCGTCGCGGTGATCGTCTGGCTGCCGGCCGTCTCCAAGGTGACGCTGAACGTGCCGACGCCGTTGGTGAGCGTGGCGTCCGCCGGCAAGGACGCGGCGGCATCGCTGCTCGTGAAATGTACCGTGCCCGCGTAGCCGGTCGCCGTGTTGTTGAACGCATCGAGGGCCGTCACCGTGAGGTTGAAGGCCGTGCCCGCCGTCGCGCTGGCGGCGCAGACGGCATAATGCGTGGCGGCGGCCGCACTGACGGAGATAACGCACTGGTGCCGGTAATCGATGTCGTCGTCGTGTCCGTCGCCGTGATCGTCTGGCTGCCCGCCGTCTCGAGGGTAACGCTGAAGGTGCCGACGCCGTTGGTGAGCGTGGCGTCCGCAGGCAAGGACGCGGCGGCATCGCTGCTCGTGAAATGTACCATGCCCGCATAGCCCGTGGCCGTGTTGTTGAACGGATCGAGTGCCGTCACCGTGAAGTTGAAGGCCGTGCCCGCGGTCGCGCTGGCAGGCGCCGAGACGGCATAATGCGTGGCGGCGGCAGCACTGACCGAGATAACGCCACTGGTGCCGGTAATCGATGTCGTCGTCGTGTCAGTTGCCGTGATCGTCTGGTTGCCGGCTGTCTCAGCGTGATGCTGAAGGTGCCGACACCGTTGGTGAGCGTGGCGTCCGCCGGCAAGGACGCGGCTGGCATCGCTGCTCGTGAAATGTACCGTTCCCGCATAGCCCGTCGCCGTGTTGTTGAACGCATCGAGTGCCGTCACCGTGAAATTGAAGGCCGTGCCCGCGGTCGCGCTGGCAGGCACAGACGGCATAATGCGTGGCGGCGGCAGCACTGACCGAGATAACGCCACTGGTGCCGGTAATCGATGTCGTCGTCGTGTCCGTCGCTGTGATCGTCTGGCTGCCGGCCGTCTCGAGGGTAACGCTGAAGGTGCCGACGCCGTCGGTGACGGTGGCATCCGCCGGCAAGTACGCGCCGGCATCGCTGCTCGTGAAATGTACCGTTCCCGCATAGCCCGTGGCCGTGTTGTTGAACGCATCGAGTGCCGTCACCGTGAGGTCAAAGGCCGTGCCCGCGGTCGCCTTGGCAGCGCGAGACGGCATAATGCGTGGCGGCGGCAGCACTGACCGAGATAACGCCACTGGTGCCGGTAATCGATGTCGTCGTCGTGTCAGTTGTCGTGATCGTCTGGCTGCCGGCTGTCTCGAGGGTGATGCTGAAGGTGCCGACACCGTTGGTGAGCGTGGCGTCCGCAGGCAAGGACGCGGCGGCATCGCTGCTCGTGAAATGTACCGTTCCCGCATAGCCCGTGGCCGTGTTGTTGAACGCATCGAGTGCCGTGACCGTGACATTGAAGGACGTGCCCGCGGTCGCGTCTCGGCCGGCGCGAGACGGCGATAATGCGTGGCGGCGGCCGCACAGACGGCGATGGTATTGCTCGTGCCTGTGATCGAGGAAGTCGTCGTGTCCGTTGCCGTGATCGTCTGGCTGCCGGCCGTCTCGAGCGTCACGCTGAAGGTGCCGACGCCGTTGGTGAGCGTGGCATCCGCCGGCAAGGACGCTGCGGCATCGCTGCTCGTGAAATGCACCATTCCCGAATAGCCGGTCGCCGTGTTATTGAACTGATCCAGGGCCGTGACGGTCAGGCTGAATGACGTGCCCGCCGTCGCCGTCGTCGGCCGCTGACGCTGAAGTGCGTTGCCGCGGCCGCAGCAACGGCAATCGTATTGCTCGTTCCCGTAATCGAGGAAGTCGTCGTGTCCGTTGCGGTGACGGTTTGGTTGCCTGCCGTCTCCAAGGTCACGCTGAAGGTGCCGACGCCGTTGGTGAGCGTGGCATTAGCCGGCAAGACGGCTTGGCCGTCGCTGCTGGTGAAGTGCACAGTGCCCGTGTAGCCCGTCGCCGTACTGCCGGACGCATCGAGTGCCGTCACCGTGGCATTGAAGGCTGTGCCGGCATCGTGTTTGTCGGTATGGAAACGGTGAAATGCGTGGCAGTGGCGACCTGGTTGACTGTGACGGTGAACTGCACTGAGGTTGTGTCTACTCCGCCGTTCAGCGTGCCGCCGTTGTCCGTCACCTTCACGGTAATGGTGGCCATTCCGAAGCTGTTCGCCGCCGGCGTGAACCTCAGGGTCCCCGTAGAATTCGGGCTGGTGTACGTGACCGATGGATTGATCAAGGCGGAATTGTTGGAGGAGGCGGTTACCGTCAGGGTCTGTGTCTCGCCGCCGCCAGACGTAATCCCCGTGAGGTTGACCGTTTGCTGGCCGGCATTCTCATTGATCGTTACGTTCGACGGCGTGTTGATCGCCGGCGCGTCGTTGACGTAGTTGTACAAACGGCCATACACATTTTGAGCATCGCTTGTCGATGAAGGCTGGCTCTCCCAGACGATCATGGTGTTGCCGTTCGGATCGGAGGCAACGGATGGGTCCCGCTGATTGTCGCCAGTCTGCGTTGACGGAATGAACTGGGTGGCGCCGATCAAGGTTCCCGCCGAGTTGACCCTCTGGACAAGCACGGTGTCGAGCGCCGACGCCGTCCCGCCCTGCCCGTAGCTCGCCCAGGCCACGACGAAATCGCCTTCACTGTCAATTGCGACCGAGGCGTTGCCCTGATTGTAATTCTCGGGGGTGTTGAGCTGAACCACGCCCGTCGGCGCATTCCCGCTGGCGTCGAAGCGCTGGGTCTTGATGCCTTGGAAGCCGTTGCCGGGGCCGGCAGCCGTTTGGTCGAACTGCCAGGCAATGGCGTACTGGCCGGTCGGCTCCATGGCGACCGAGGGGTTGCCCGGGGAGCTGCCGCTGGTGACCGTGCTGATGGCGGTATTGCTTCCTTGAGCTGCCCCCGAGGAGTTGTACCGCTGGGCGTAGATTCCCGCATTTTGAGCCGTGCCGCCGTCTTCCCAGGCGATTACGAAATCGCCGGCGGAATCCATCGCGATGGTCGGGGCCGCTGATTGTCCGATTGGGGGGTGTTGACCCGGAAGATTGCCCCCTGGGAAACCCCGGAGGAGTTGAACTGTTGGGCAAAGACGCCATGAGAGTTCGAGTCGTACCCTTGGAAGGCAATGGTGAAATCGCCGACGGAGTCCACCGCAACTTTGGGCAACGGCGCCACTGTCCGCCTGGCTCGTTCCCGAGTTGAGCGTCAAGGTGCTTCCCTGAGGGGTCCCGGCAAGGTTATAACGTTGAGCGGAGATGCCATAAAGGTAGGTGGTGGTATCCAACACCTGGTAGGCGACTACGAAGTCGCCATTGGCGTCCATCGCCACGGACGGGCGGGTATCTCCCGTCGTCTGGGCGACGACGATCTCGCCGGTTTGGGCTTGCCCGGCACTGTTGTAAACACGGGCATCGATGTCGTACAAGTAATCCGGCCCAAGATGGACCTGATTGTTCCAGGTGATGACGTAGTCCCCGTTTGCGTCCATCGCGACCGAGGGCTCGGTCTGGTCCAATGGTGAGGATGTATTGATTTTTGCGTCCGAGGGGTTCGCCGCGACGATGCTCGGTTGCAGGCGGGCTTCCAGAATTTCGAGCTGAGGGCGCAGCCCGCGCCGACGGCGAGCGGGAACCCTCTTTTGGCGCCAAGTCCACGGGAGGAACATAAGCAACTCCTTCTGGAATCGAGCCCACGACGGAACGAAGCAAACCTTCCGGAACTTTGCACAATTATCACTTTGCCCCTGGACCAGTTGCCCGGCAAGTGTACGGTGGCATATTTGTCAACTTGACTTGTCCGCCAGAGCACTGGGTCGGAGCCAATACGAGAAGGCCGGCGCAGTCAAAGCTTGCTGAAACGCCTCTTTTTCGGCGTTGAGGATCATCGGACGGAAGACATTCGGTAGAAACTGAACGTCGTAAAGCTCGGTAAAACCTTCGGTGAATTCGAAGAACCCGATTTGTTGTCCCGTGAGAATGTCGACGACTGCCACGCCGCAGCGCAGCTTGGGAGACTGCTGCTGGATGGGCAAGTCGCCAAAGATCTTTGCCTCGCGAAACGTGCTGAGCCCAACCAAGGCGAACTGCCCCGTGAAACAAAGCCCGCGCAGATAGCCTGGCAACCGGCAGACCACCTCGTGTCGACTTGAGTCGAGCTCGACTCTCCACAGCTCTCCAGCGCCCGAATTAAGGACCCAGAGCGCTCCGTTGTGAAGACGTGGCGAGTGCGGCATGGACAGCCCGCGCAGCACGATGGCGCCGCTGGGTACGTCCATCACGATGCCGCCCGATGCCTTTCCCGGCCGCCAACCTCCAACCACGTCCGACTCGCCCAGGGCGGTGACGAACCGCGGCCGGCCCGCCTCCATGGCAAGGCCGTTCAAGTGACAGCGGTCCTCCGGAACCGTTTCCGATATGAAAGGGGGGCGCACGGCGCGGGACAAAGCTAAATTCAGGACTCGGGCTCGAAAGGCAGGAGAAACGCGTATTGACCAGCCAGATGCCCTCCTCGCCGTAAGCAACGTCATGTACGTTCACGTCGCCCGTGTAATAGGCGACGCGTGGCAAATAGAGTGCGTCGTACCGGCCGGGCTGCCCCTCGAGGAACTCGTGGGCCAGCAGCGGGGCATTGGCCAGCTCAATCACCTGATGGCGGGTTGCCAGCAACATCCTGGAACCCAGGGTATCCAGTCCCATGGGCTTCTCGAAGTCGCGGAACAGCAAAGTCACCTGCTGTCCGTCCCAACCGATCATGGCGACCTTGCCGGCTTGGTAAGTCGTCAGCACGATCGAGCCCTTGGCCTGGCAAAGCCAAGCAGGAAAGCGGGCCGAGATGTCGCATCGGATCGGGCTGGGTGAACCGTCTGCGGATGGATCGCGGGAGAATCTGTCATGATGGTTTCCGGATGGCGTCAATGCTGTCCTGTACATGCTGCTTGTACAACTGTTTGCAATCTTCTGGCAAGATGGAGCGATCGATCAGCGCGAACACTGCGTGTTGCTCATCTACGAATCTTCTGAGGATTCTCTGGTAGCGCGTTTCAACGAGGCCGAGCTTCTGGGCGAACACCACGTAGTCGTCGTAAGCGTAAAAGGCGTTGGCCTTGTAGCTCTCAGTCGCGAAATTGTCCTTGAATAATTCGAGCGCAGTTCGTGATTCGTTCGGCAGGTGCAGGCGCGTGTTCAGGAGATCGTATGCTGGGGTCAACCTGTATTCCCCGGTGTCCTCGGATCGGATAAGCGAGAAATTCTTCGTGTGGGCGTCCCCGTTGTTCACAAGATAATTGAACACGACCAGCGTGAAGAACCGTTCCAGGTCCACTGCGGATGCGGCGACGTGCGTGCCGGATCAGGTCGCCGATCTCCTCGTAAGAGAAGTCGTATTTATAGTTCGGTCCGTGGGTCTCCTCGGACCTGGAGGCGATCTGGGCGAAGTCCTCTTGGAGCAAGCGCTTGCCGTTTGGTTGTATGTCGAACCGGCGGACGAGATAGGCCACCTCTCCGTCAGCGAATTGGACCAAGGCGTTCTCAGCAACATCGATCTTGAACACCTGCCGGGCAATCTGCATTGTCAGGTGCTCATTGATCGGGACCGCCTCGAGCCGCTGGAATGTTCCTTGCGGGATGGGCTTGAGAATAAACTCGCCGCCCGATTCTACCATCTCTAGCTGGCCGCCCTTCAAGCGGAGGGAGATCTTGGTCTGGATTCCGGATATCGACATCCGGTCGGAGGCCATCGCCAGCTTTTTTTCGTTGTAAGCCGGCCTGGAAAACGCCAGGGCGCGACGGGACCTTCTTGCCCCCGAACAGGCGCTTCCGGCAGGTGCCGCAAAAGGCGTCATCCCCCTCCTTGAAGCACCCCGAGCACCCTGTCACGTGTCCTCCTTTACGGTCACCCCCCCGATGGTTTCCGCTTCGCAGGTTTTCAGAAGGCGACTGAAGTGATCGTTCTCGTCTATCCGCAGCAACCGGCACTGCAGGGCCTTGTCATCCCCTTCCGCAAGCAGGCCGAAAAAGAACGGAAACAATTTGGTCGACACGAAGGCGGCCTCCTGCTTGGGGAGAGTCAGGCTGATCGCCGGGTGATCTGAGTTGCTTTTGCCTAGATACTCGGGCAAGTACTGAAAGCTAAAACGCCCATTGTCGTTGGATAGGACGCCAGTGAGGAGGCCCCTACAGTAGACGTTAGCTCGACGCATGGAGTGAACGCTCGATCAGGTTGAATTCCAGGCCGAGAACATCGGCAATTTTGATAAGCTGCTTGAGCGTGGGGTTCGCCTGGCCGTGTTCCAGGCCGGTCAACCCGCGCAGCGTCACCCCAGCCAGTTCCGCCACGTCACGCTGACGCAAACGAAGCACTTTCCTTCGAACACGGACTTTCTTTCCAATATCTTGGGGGGTCATACTACCTTCCGGCGCAACATAGTGCGCTTATCTATTAAATCTCCTTGGACTCCGCATCTTGCAACCAGATAAAACGCACTTTAATGCGCTTTTTTGACATATTATAGCGTCATGCCACTGAAAAGCAATCTAAATGCGCATTATAATGCGCTTATAGTGTAGCAAATGTTCCGTTCATGCGGCGATGAAGTGCCTTGAAATGGACCAGGAAAGCTGCGAAAAGTCTTCTGGATTTACGCTGATCCTCTTCGAGTTCGGGCAGAACTTCCCGCAGGATCGCCGACGCCGCATCCACAAATTAGGCAGTGTCCAGCTAGGGCAAGCGAGCTTGATTATGAGCCTGGTGCGTATCCCAGCTAAAAATCCTGGTAGCCGCGTTCGCCTAGAACGCGGGCTTCCTTCACCCCAGCGAAGTCAGCTACCCGAATATTGAATCTGCCCGAGCTCTTGGGCGAGCCCGATGAGAATTCCTTCGGGGCCTCGGATGTAGCAGAGCCGATATGAGTTTTTGTACTGGACCACCTCGCCGACGAGCTCTGCGCCGCGTTTGCCGAGCCGGGCAAGCGTATCGTCGATGTCCTCCACGGCGAACATGACACGTAGGTAACCGAGAGCGTTCACTGGGGCGTTGCGGTGATCGGCGACCACAGGCGGCGCGAGGAATCGCGACAACTCGAGCCGGCTGTGACCATCCGGCGTGCGCATCATGGCAATCTCGACGCGCATGTCCCGCAATCCAGTGACGCCATCTGCCCAGTCTCCTTCGATGGGGGCGCCGCCCTCGAGGTTGAGGCCAAGCTCCGTGAAGAACTCAATGGCGGCATCGATGTCTTCTACCACTATGCCGACGTTGTCCATGCGCTTGACGGTCATGATGTCTCCTTGGCGCTAATAAGTTTTCTACGGCGCAGCGCCGCACAGTGCTTGAAAGACAATCCAGGGAACTGGACTTGCAGGGGACGAGATTACTGCACACAATACTTCAAGATTCTTGAAGGATTGTACATGAGCCGATCGACAACTGCAGTGGCCAGAAATCTCTTCTCCAAGGCCCTGGAGCAGGGCGGCTATTTCACGGCGAAACAAGCAAAGGAAATCGGTTACGCCTACCCGCACCTCGCGTACCACGAATCGACCGGTAACTTCGAACGGGTCGGCCACGGGCTCTACCGACTGACAAGCCGGGTCCCGGGCGAGCACGACGACCTCGTGCGCCTTTCGCTTTGGAGCCGCGACAGAGCCGACCGAATGCAAGCGGTGGTCTCTCACGATTCGGCTCTTGTCCTCCACGAACTCTCGGAACTACTGCCCGCCACGATCCACCTCACCGTGCCCGGAACCTTTCGCAAGCCGGCGCCTCGCGGGGTGGTGCTGCACAAAGCAAGCCTTGCCGGCTCGGACATCGAAGAGCGCAGCGGGTTTCGCCTCACCACGCCGATGCGCACACTCGTCGATGCCGCGATAGGTGAAGTGAGTCAGGAGCAGCTCGAGAAAGCCGTGAGCGAGGCGCTCCGCCGCGGCCTTGTCAGAAAGAGCAAGCTCGGCGACGTGGTTCGAAATGATCCTCGCCTCCTCCGCCTCCGACAAGCGCTCGACGGAATAGTGTGAAATTCGCATGATGTGGCAACCGAGGACGGAGGATGGCCAAAAAGTTCGGATCTGCGGCAGCATTCAAGGCGTCACTTGATGCACACCTCCGAAGGCGATCCGAAGAAGGGAATGTGCCGCTAAGCACCCTCCAGCTAAAGTTTGCCATCGAGCGTCTCCTCGCGCGGCTCTTCCGCGATCCCGCAGCACCGTGGCTGCTCAAGGGAGGCTTCGCGATGGATCTACGCTTCCGCCCCCAAGCCCGGACGACGAAGGACGTGGACCTGACAATCCTGCTCGTTCTTCGGGGATCGAAAGCGGACTTCGCGGGGGCGATCCGAGAGCGGCTCCAAGAAGCCGCCGAGTTCGACCTGGAGGATTATGTTTCGTACAGGATCGGCGAGCCGAAGCAAGAACTGACGAACGCACCGGGCGGCGGCCTGCGTTATTCTTGCGAGGCCCTGCTGCTCGGCAAGGTGTACCAGAAGTTTCACATCGATGCGGGCTGCGGGGATGCGGTGGTGGGCGAACCGGAACGGTTAACAGGGGACAAGTTCCTAGATTTTGCCGGGGTTGGGCCGGCAACCGTGCTAGCGATCCCAAAGTCCCAGCAGTTCGCCGAAAAAATCCACGCCTACTCATATCCGTGGCAGGGGCGATTCAACACCCGGACCAAAGATCTCGTAGACCTCATGCTCCTTATCGAGCGCGGTCCGCCGAACGCGGCTGAGATTCGCGCTGCCCTCCTCGCCACATTCTCGGCTCGCACCACGCACCCTCTACCCGGAATACTTTCGCCCCCACCGAAGGCATGGGCCGCCGACTTTCCCGCGATGGCGACCGAGGCCGGGCTTTCTACCACCGAATACTTGATCGCCTTCACGAAGCTCCAAGAGTTTTGGTCGGCGCACGCACTCGGTGCAATCCAATGATCCCATTTGTCGCCGTCAAATGGCAGCATCGATGTCTTCTACCACTATGCCGACGCTGTCCATACGCTTGACGGTCATGATGTCTCCTTGGCGCTAATAAGTTTTCTACGGCGCAGCGCCGCACAGTGCTTGAAAGACAGGAGACATACATCCGTATACAACATCGCCAACTAAAGCCATACCGACTACCGAACTCCTGTGATGGTAACAGCTTATCACCGATCAGCCGCCTCGCCAAGCATCGGCAAAGGGGCAGGCAGACGGGTCAGGTCCAATTGCAATTGGACCTGGCCCGTTTATCTGCACCCTGATTGAAACAACAGTTTGCCGGCTACACCGATTCCAAAGGAAAATTGAGTTTCTTCCGAGAACTATTCGGTTGTATCCTTTACACGCATCGCATTTTCTCGTAATCGCAACAAGCAACGCCGAAGGCCGACTCTAATGGATTACTTTGACTATGAAGTAGTTTGCCAGATTCGCGGTTCTCTATCAAATTACGACGAAGCGTCCGACTGCATTTCCAAATATGTCGGCTGCATTTATCACGACCGAGAGCCGGATCTCCGGCCTAAAAAGATTGGAAAAATTCGTCTCTACCGGCTAAACGCGAAACTTGCCACTGATCACGGCCTTAGCTTGCTGCATGCCTGCGATGACGAAAGTGAAGGGTTACTGGATTATTATAAGGCTTTTTTCCGGTACCCCTCCAACGAGTTGAAGTCGTTAATCCAAAAGCAATTTGATGTGGGCTCGCCCGATGTGCTCATTTTGGATGCCTGCATTCTCGCTCCAAAATACCGAGGTCTGGGCCTCGGCCTGCTAGCTTGCGCCGGAGTATGGACATGCTGGCCGGCGGTTGCGGCCTTGTCGCCTGCCTTCCTTGTCCGATGAAGCCGAGCGGTGAATTCCGAGTGCCTCCTCAGTTCCTTACGGGCTTCGGACCCAACGAGAAGAAAATGGGGCGATCAAAACTCCAGCGATATTGGGAACAACTCGGCTTCCGCCCCGCCGGTCGAAGCGGGTATTACGCCCTATCCATGACCCAGAAACACCCGACGCTCGATGAGTTGATCGACATGCTGGAAGGCCGCATCTCACAGTAAAGGGAAGAGCTGCATACTAACTTTCACTCCTGATGTCGTTGGGCGATCAACATCGGGCAACTTCCGGTTCACTGGACGGCAGCAAGGATTTCTTGGGAGTGCACTACCTGGGCCGCGCCGTGCGGCCCTTCTTACGTTCGAGGCTTCTTACGTTTCCTCGCATTCCATTTCTTCAACGCCAAAAAGAGGGCCGAAGTTGTATCTCCATTGCAATGCCAAACTCATCCCGATCAATCCATCGAGCGGGCTTGCAAGGATGCGTTTCCACTCATTGTCGTTCGGGGCGAGTGCAGTGTCTTTGCAGACCTCAACCACCCAATTGTCAGCGGCGTCAATGATACCAAGTTGCAATGGCGTGACCTCAAGGATAGCTTTCAGCGCTTCCATCTCAGCATCGGCAATTGGGAGTTTGTCTCTCTTCAGTCGCTGTTTATTGGTTTTGGCGAATTCCTTCACCGCCCTATTGATGAGCGTAGGGATGGCAGACTCATCATCCAGATTGTCGAACAATGCCAGCAATCGCCTGCCGCGCCAATCGCTTTGGTTGATATAGGCCAAGAATCGGAAAGCTCGCTTCGCTCGCGATTCGTCCACTTTCCAAAGCGCATCGCGATGCTTCAAAGCGATCCGGCAAAGATTGCGATCAGCGACTTCCGATCCTCGAAGATAACGCCAATTAGTGACCTGAAGACGAAGTGGCGGGTTTTTCTTCGCGATTTGATAGTCCGTGAGGAGAACGAGAATATCGTGCTCGCTGCCGATTAGGCGTTCATAGGCTGAGAAGAATGGCTCGCTCGTGCAATAGTTCTTAGATGGCGACTTGATTCCCAAATTGAGGTCTGGAAGATCCACGCCTCGCGCCGGATTCACGCGAAGGGGCGGGATTTTCATACCGGAAAAAGTATGTGTTTCAAGGACTGCCACCAGGAGCATTTCAATCACACTCCCAATGGTTTTTCCGTCGAGGTTCGGGAGCGTGTGGTTGGCTTTCAGTCCTTCATACCAATGCGGTAGTTGCTGGCCTCGTCCAATGCGTGTAAGGACTGACTGCAAGACTTCGACATCTTTGCCCGACAGAGCAGCATTTACCCGAGCGATGGTAGCTGGGAGTTTTTTCCGAAGAAGGGCTCTCAAGTCCGCTTTAGACAGCATGATCGAAAAGGCTCCGCTGATTTTTGCTACGTGCGTAGTTCGTAATCGCGAGGCCCGTTGACAGAGTTTTCTCAAGAACCCATTCGGCCATAATGGGCGGTACAGCATTGCCGAAAAGCTGGTACTGATCGTATACGGAACACGCTTTGCAATGGTCGTCAGGGAATCCTTGGATTCGTGCATATTCAATGTTGGTCAGACGGCGGTAGCGCTCGCCAATCTTGTACCGTTCATAGTGCCGACTTGTAGTTGAGGTCAAAGTCGGCGCCACTCCGTTGATTCCAAAAATAGTATAACCCATTCTGGCGCCACCGCCTTGATTGCTCAGGATTTCGACGCCCTGAACCAGCCTATTTACCTTGGTGTTCTTGGGAAGCCATGCAAGAGTTGACTCCGTAAAATCAAATTCCTGAGGCACTTCCTTTTCCAAAACTGTTCGAACGGGAACGAGGGAAGAGGCAGCGGAGAAGCTTGGCAAATCGGCGGCAAAGAAGGTGCCTTTGGAAGCCAGACCCCAGTTTTGGAATCTGGCACTGTGATTTTCGATCGGCTTCCAAGCACTAGTATCCATGATTCCGTCAATATCAGCGCCCTTGAGATTCTTTAGTTCGTCTTGAACTGCCAAGAGGATGCTTGAAGCTTGAGTTCGCGATTTGCGGCGACTACCAACGACAAAAACGCGCTGACGATTCTGCGCAAGCCGAAGTGCATGGCGTTTAATAGCCGCCACTCGATATCGTAGTCCAGGTCGGCCAAGGATGAAAGAATTGTCGCGAAATGAAGCCCCCGCTCCATGGTTAGCAGGCGCTTTACGTTCTCAAGTACGAAGTGTTCCGGCTGGCGAGATTTGATAACGTCAACAACCACTTGAAATAGTGTTCCCCGCGGATCGTGAATCCCCTTCTTCTTTCCTGCGCTGCTAAAGGGCTGGCAGGGGAAACCGCCCGTCAGGATGTCATGCTCCGGGATTTCCGATGTGTATTCAAAAATATCGCCTTCTCGAAGTTCATCGGGCCCGAAACGGCTCCTATAGACTTGGCATGACTTCGGATTGTTGTCGTTTGCCCATATGGTCTTGATTGAAAGACGTTCCGCGCCGATCCGGAAGCCACCAATTCCCGCAAACAATTCGACTGCCGTCATTCGTGACCTCAGATCCATCTCAGGCGACAGATTGCAGACAGCTGCAAGTACTGGACGCCCATAGCTACAAGGGGGAAATCGGTCCAATTGATAGAGGCTTTATGTGACTTCCATTACGCCTGGAAACCTGTCGTTCAAATCGCAACATCAACGATTTGAGATCGGCTGACTCGCATTCCCAAACCACAATCCAAGACCAACCAAGTCTAGTCAGAGCTATCTTGTTACGTCGGTCCCTCCGCAAATTAGCTTCAAATTTCAATTTCCAAAATTCGCTATTGCTAACAGGATGCGTGGTTCTTGGACAACCTGGATGGCGATGCCAAAAACATCCGTGAACGAATACGACAGTTCGCCAGCGGGGAAGCACTATGTCCGGTCGCCCCGGAAGGTCTTTGGCGTGCAAGCGAAATCGATAGCCCATCCGATGCAAAAGCCTGCGCACGGTCAATTCCGGCCTAGTGTCCTTAGACCTGACGCTTTTCATGATCTCTGACCGACGAGCTTGCGATACGCGATCCATCTTGCGCGCTCGTCATTTGGCAATTGGGTGCCGTGTTCAAAAGTACATATAGCATCAGATTCAACTATTTCAAGTCGAATTTCTACCTAAAGAAAGGTGGCTCCGGTTCATCGTGCTTGCACTCCGAGGGGCGATCAAACGGGGCAGGTCAAATTAGTAGAGACCCGTCCCGTTTAGTTGCCTTTCGACCAGCAGGTCGCCCCAGATGACAACCACGACGAACGCCGCCGCCAGCGTGCCGGCCAGGAACTTGTCGCGCGGATGGCTCTTGGGCCACGTCATGCCCCATCCCCCTGTCCCCCGGCTCGCGCCGGCTTTCGCGCCCTGACCTGGGCCGGGTAGGCGAAACCGAAACTGATGGCGCCGATGAGCAGGGAGGGGATCGACTCCGCCGAGCGGCGCAGGTCCCCCAGGCCGCACTACCGAAACACCTGGATGTACCAGCCCGTGTGCCGGACGTCCCCGAGGAACAGCCGGCCGCCCGGCCTGAGCACGCGCGCGATCTCGCGCACCGCCGTGTCCCGCTCGGCCGCATTATAAATGTTGTGCAGCGCATCTTTCGTGACGATCACGTCGAACGCGCCGTCGGCGAACGGGAGCCGGCGGGCGTCGCCGTCCTTGACCTCCACGCGCTCGGCCACCCCTCCAGCCGGGCGTTCTCCAGCGTCGCTTCCGGCCGATTGCCACTCAGGTCCTCGACATTCCAGATGTCCACGCCAAGTGCCTTCCCGGTGGTCAGGCGCTTGGCGGCGCCGATCAGGAGCAGGCCGCGGCCGCAGCCGACGTCGAGCACCAACTCGTCGCCCCGCAACTTGAGGGCGTCGAGCAGGCGGTCGCGCGACCACAGCTTGCCGACCTTGCTGTCCCAGATCATCCAGCCGGCGAAGAACAGCCACACGATGGCGACGATACTCGCCATTCTTGTCAGCCCCCAGTCGAGGAGGTACGACACCACGGCCAGCACGATGGCGGCGGCGCCCCCGAGGATGAGGTTGCGGACCGCCCCCGGCGCGTCGATGCCATAGTTGGGCGCTTCCGCTTGGCAGCGGTTTCGGTCCTAGGGGCTCCTCGAGTGACACATTCCGGTCCGGCCGACTCCTGCGCGGCAATCAAACGAATGCCGAGTCATTCGAAAGGCAGAATCCGCCATCATCATCCCAGCGCATCTGCGCCAGTTCATCGTCCGTTGGCGTTGTGCTTTTTTCTTCGATGATCGTGCTCGTCTCTGGTATTATTCGCCTTCGGCGAATGACCTTCTTGTAGGTCACATGCACTGTTTCTTCCCAGATTACTGCCGTCGCGTGTGTCATTTGTAATCGCTCCAATAAATCCGTGAACCAGAGGCAGCGCTCACCGCCATCGCCTACTATTATTTTAAGTCACCCACCAGATGCCTCGCAACTTGACCTACGTTGCGACTTAAGAAATGCAGGTTTTTCGAGGTTTTTTGAATATGGCGGCTGGCTCGATCGCCCAAATTTTCTGTATGGAAATTGACCTTTCACTGACATCGCCCCTATTTGGTTCAGACCATGATCGAGGTAATTGACGAAAATTCCTGCTACGTGAAACTTCTTTTGATGTTGCATGGCTGGGATTCGCAGTGGATAACGCAGAGTTACCCCTGGAAGGCACAAGATTCGCCTCCCTGCTCTCGTTGTAAGAAACAAGGCAACGAACACACTCGCATTCACCGTGACGCCCGGGCGCCCGCTATTGATTACCATTGCAAGAAGTGCGACAGCGTTTTCAATGGTTGGACCGGGACGGTTTTTCAGGGAACGCATCGGAAACCTTCCCAGCTAGTAGTGATAATCTGGGCCATCGCTAAAGACGTTCCCACCATAAAGTTGGCGAATTTTCTGCATTGGAATCGTTCATGGTTGATACAGATAAGAAGAAGAATCAAGCAAGAGGATTGGTTCCAAAAGCTCTGCCAGGACCAATTGCCCAAGATTCGTCTACCATCGCTGGAGAATGAAATAACCCGCGAAGTGCGTCTCCGGCTTTGTCCTCCGCATAAGCGATTGAGGCGTTAACAATCAAAGGTAAGCATCTGCAAGACGGCGTTCCCGAATGGACGGACGCCGTTCCCTCAAGGGACCTCTGGCGAGTGGTTTTCACAGCTTCGCCGGGGGCAACTAATCGCGAGCCGTTCCCTCATGGCGTGCAACTTATCAGGACAGGCCTCTCTTTGCGCCTCAGGATCAGGTTTTGGCTGACTCATCGGTTTGCTGAACTTCGCTTTGCCGCCCCTGACCGCAATACGGTTGCACCAGCCACCGTTCGAAAAGCCAAACGTGCAAGACCTCGACGACAGATGCGGTCTTGAGGCGAAACAGGACGCCAAGCGGGGATACAAAGGCGATACGCCGCCCTTCAGGCCGCGATTCGCCAACCTCTTCAGGATTGGACTCTAAGAGTTGGTCAATGATATGCGACTGCTCGAGAGACCGCATCGCACTCCGGCGCATTGAGCCACAATTCGGCCAATTCACTCTCGGAAGCGGGGAGCCAGTTGACAGTGAACTTCATCGGCTGTTTTTCAGGTCCGCCATGATTTCAGCAAGTGAGCGACCGCCCCCCTGCAGCTCCCGCCGGCGGATTTCATCCTCGCCTATCTGCGGCTCGAACATCGGGCTGATCGCTTGCTCGACCAGAGGTATGAAATGGCCAAGCACACGCCCAGTCTGGTCGCAAAGCTCCAGCGGTTGCCGAGCGCCTTGAAGCTTTGCCCCTGTCGTTGAATCGAGGACGAATCGCGTCATTGTCTCCTCCTTAGAGTTCGTCCAGCTTTCAAGCACGTCTCCAATTAGGCGTTATTCTTGTTTTCCGAGCCTGTAAGGCTCGTTCTTACAGCCCTGGCCGGAGGCCAGGGGAATCTCACGCCGGATTCCTCGAGCCTGTAAGACTCGTTCGCCTGAACGCCTTGGCGCAGGCTTCGCTCGTGGACCCAATCAGAAACCTGGCGATGTCGGGTGACCGGCCCCTACAGGGCCGAAGCACGTGGTTCGATGGTTCCTGGCCCTTCGGGCCAGGCTTTAAGAACGAGCCTTACAGGCTCGAGAATCCAAATCTCTGCCAACAACGCCGTTAAAGGCGGACGAGCTCCTTGGCAGGTGCGTTCTCATGATCGCGCTGGCTGGCAGGAATGACAACGGCCGTTCGATTGGGAGAATTCCCGGCGAGGTGGGCCAGCCGCATGCCCACTTTGGAACGGCGCATTACCCTTTTCCGCATCATCCGCACGGACGGTTCTCGAGCCACGTCATGCCCCATCCTCCTGTCCGCCCGCCGGCTGACGCCTTCGCGCCGTCACGTGGGCCGGGTAGGCGAAGCCGAAACTGATGGCGCCGATGAGCAGGGAGGGGACCGACTCTGCCCCACGGCGCAGGTCCTCCAGGCCGCACTCCCGAAGCACCTGCATGTACCGGCCCGTGTGCCGGACATCTCCGAGGAACAACCGGCCGCCCGGCCTGAGCACGCGCGCGATCTGCGCACCGCCGTGTCCCGCTCGGTCGCGTTCCCGATGTTGTGCAGCACCTCTTTTGAGACGATCACGTCGAACGCACCGTCGGCGAACGGGAGCCAGCGGGTGTCGCCGTCCTTAACCTCCACGCGCTCGGCCGCCCCCTCCAGCCGGGTGTTCTCCAGCGTAGCCTCCGGCCGGTTGCCACTCAGGTCCTCGGCATTCCAGATGTCCACGCCGATTGCCTTCCCGGTGGTCAGGCGCTTGGCGGCGCCGATCAAGAGCAGGCCGCGGCCGCAGCCGACGTCGAGCACCAACTCGTCGCCCCGCAACTTGAGGCCGTCGAGCAGGCGGTCGCGCGCCCACAGCTTGCCGACCTTGCTGTCCCAGATCATCCAGCCGGCGATGAACAGCCACCCGATGGCGACGCCGGCCGCCATCCTTGTCAGCGCCACTCGGCGAGGGTATGTTTGAATTGCCCTCTTTCGTGCCCGGTTTCAGCTTCAATTAGCAGTCAAAAGGAGTAATTACGAGAAAAGATGGTAACCAGAGTTATTGGCACAACCGTTTGAATCGGATAGACTTGTGAGGTGTTGAGAAGAGTCGGTCCGTGTCCCGTGGATGCATAAGAACTCTTGAAACCTCGATTCAATTCCGGGTCTTTCTATTGCACGTCGGATCTGATGATTTCAAGTGTTGAATGGGAATGCTCCCGACGGGATCGGAAAAACGCCGGGCAAGGAACGCAGCTTACTTATGGAAAGGCGCTGAGAATCATGCCCCGCCTCCAGGTCGAGTGTCCCGATGAATTGCTTTCTCTGCCAGGACAAAACCGAAGCACGCTGGAACATTTGGCCCAGGAAGCGTTCCTCGTACGGCTCTATGAGCTAGGCCAGATTTCCTCCGGCCGGGCAGCACACATCCTTCTGTATTCGCGCCGCGAGTTCCTCGATGTGCTGGAGCGCTTCGGAATATCGCTCTTCGACGAAGAGGTAAACTTGGAAGCCGAGACCCATCGTGGCCGATAATCCTGGCCCGGTCGTATCTAACACGACGCCCCTAATCAATCTCGTAGGCGTCGGCATGCTCAACCTTTTACCAACCCTTTACGGGCAGGTCTTCCAAGGTTGGTATTTGAGCCCTGGAAGGGCGGAAGATAATAGCCAGGGGCGTAAGCCCCTGGAAAGGATCTCTAACAACCACAAGCCCCGGTAGGGGCGAAAGAGTTCTGCCGCCCCTACCGGGGCTTTAACAGTTAATCGGCGAGTCCAGGGGCTCACGCCCCTGGCTATTGTCTTTCGCCCCTACCGGGGCTGGGGAAACGTTCCTGGCCCTCACCTTGGAAGCCCTGCCCTTTAGGGGCTGATACGAATTCCGGAAGCAGTATTAGTGGAATACAACGCCGGAAAAGCTGCTACCGACCCGCCGCTCGATGAATTGCCATGGTTGCAGATCGTGCCCGATGTCGTGCACGACTCGACGCTTCCGCCACAGATGAGATGATCCTTCAAGGCCGGCGCATAAGTCCGATTCTCCGAGAACAAGTCATCCGAGCCGCCGGAGAATAAGCGGACCGCCGGGTCCTTTTCCGCATCATCCGCACAGATGGTTCTCAAGCCAGGTCATGCCCCACTTCCTATCCGCCTGCCGGCGCCGGCTTTCGCGCCGTCACGTGAGCCGGGTAGGCGAAGCCGAGACGGTCGCGCCGATGAGCAGGGAGGGGACCTCCTCGAAATGTTGCATGCGTTATCGGTACCGTTTTTTTCCGCCTCGGCAAAAGAATCCGTGAATTTGCCCTTGATCCTCACGTTACGTGAGGTCGTACCATTCCCTCGTGGCCAAAGTTCATGAAGGAACTGGCGGGAGGGATCGCCATGGGGTTTGAAGCCTTGAAGGTTGGCGAGCTGGCCAAGCGGACCGGGTTGACCATCCGCACGCTGCACCATTACGACGAAATCGGCCTGCTGAAGCCGTCGCTGCACACCGCGGCGGGACACCGGCTCTACACCGCGGCCGACATCGCCCGCTTGCAGCAGGTGCTGTCGCTGCGGCAGCTCGGGTTCTCGCTGGAGCAAGTCCGGGATTGCCTGGACAGGCCGGGCTTCTCTCCGTTGGAGGTGATCCGCCTCCATGTCGCGCGCCTCCGGGAACAGATCGAGTTGCAGCGGCGGCTGTGCGCGGGGCTCGAAGCCATCGCCGGGTACTTCCAAACGGCGGGGGAAGTCTCCGCCGAAACCTTTCTCCAAGCCATTGAGGTGATGACCATGATCGAGAACTATTACACGCAGGAACAGATGGACTATTTCCGCAAGCCTGCGAGGAGGCGGCCGCGGCCGGCAGGATATCACCCGGCAAGGGACGGCGGATTGGGCCGAGCTGATGGCGCAGTACACCGCCGAGATGCAAAAAGGCACCGACCCGGCCGACCCGAGTGTGCAGGCGTTGGAGAAGCGCCGGCAGGCTCTGGTAAACGCCGTCACCGGAGGCGATCCGGCGATCGAGCAGAATCTGAAGCGGCTGTGGAAGGAGCAGGGCGACAAGCTCAGCACCAGTTCGCCTACGATCCCAAGGTGATGGAATACCTCGGACGGGTGGCCGAAGCTGCGAAGGGCCAGGCTTGAGCGAAGTACGATTAGACCAGGGACAACGAGAGCTCCTCCTGGCAGTGCGGCAGGGCCAATGTTCTGTTCAGGGACCGCAGTGTCCCGTTTCTCAAGGAGTGCTATCACCCAGACCCCCGCCGGAGTGCCGGAGTTAGCTCGATTTTTGCGCAAATCGCTGGCTGCCTTTGGTTTGCTAAGCACCACTCCGGCAAAATGGCTCGGAAACTGCCGGAATTGGGACTCGACTTTATCCGGCACCCGAGTGGTTTTGAGAAATGAGCCAAACGTGCCTGGGGGCAATCAAACGGGATAAGTTTAATTAGTGGCAAAGCGACTTGTTCCGTTTAGTTGCCTCTCGACCAAAAGGGCGCCGCTGACGACGACCCCGACAGGCGCCGCCGCCAGCGTGCTGGCCAGGAACTTGTCGCGCGGATGGTTCTCGAGCCACGTCATGCCCCATCCTCCTGTCCGCCGGCCGGGGCCGCCTTTCGCCCCGTCACGTGGGCCGGGTAGGCGAAGCCGAAACTGATGGCGCCGATGAGCAGAGAAGGGACCGATTCCGCCCTACGGCGCAGGTCCTCCAGGCCGCACTCCCCTAGCACCTGCATGTACCGGCCCGTGTGCCGGACGTCCCCGAGGAACAGCCGGCCGCCCGGCCTGAGCACGCGCGCGATTTGCGCACGGCAGTGTCCCGCTCGGCCGCATTATAAATGTTGTGCAGCGCCCCCGTCGTGACGATCACGTCGAACGCGCCGTCGGCGAACGGGAGCCGGCGGGCGTCGCCGTCCTTGACCTCCACGCACTCGGCCACCCCCTCCAGCCGGGCGTTCTCCAGCGTAGCCTCCGGCCGGTTCCCAGATCAAATCCTCGGCATTCCAGATGTCCACGCCGACCGCCTTCCCGGTGGTCAGACGCTTGGCGGCGCCGATCAGGAGCAGGCCCCGGCCGCAGCCAACGTCGAGCACCAACTCGTCGCCCCGCAACTTGAGGCCGTCGAGCTGGCGGTCGCGCGACCACAGCTTGCCGACCTTGCTGTCCCAGATCATCCAGCCGGCGAAGAACAGCCACACGATGGCGACGACACTCGCCATTCTTGTCAGCCCCCAGTCGAGGAGGTAGGAGGCCACGGCCAGCACGAGGGCAGCAGCGCCCGAGGATGAGGTTGCGGACCGCCACGGCCCGTCGATGCCGTAGTTGCGCTTTCCGCTTGGTGGCAATTTCGGTCATGGGGGCTCCGTGCGACCAATCCGGTCCGGCAGACTCCTGGGAATTATAGCCGCAGCCGGGGTGGCACCGGCATCCCCTCCCTAACGCGGCTGTCGCCGCAAGAGTTATGCGACATCGCCGCAACTTCACCATGCTGCGGCATGCCGTCGACTTTGCGAATTTGGCAGAAAAAAGCGTTGTTTCCTAGCTGACAAAAAAAAGTCGTCAACGGTACCATCTTTTCATGCTCGACGTCCAAGTTATCGATGGTTCGGCCGCCGTGCGCATCGCCTGGTGGTCGTGGCGCACCCTCTGCAGCAGAAATCCAATCCCAAGGAGCCATTATGAGCGTGAAGAAAGAACCCTCCGGACGCCGTTCCGTCCAGGTTGAAGTCGAGGTCCCCGGCAGCACCCAGTCTGCGGTGGCGCGACGATCGGCGGAAGCCCAGGTGCGTACGCTTATCGACAAGTTCGCGCCCGCGCATCTACGGCTCATAGGCGCAATGCGACGGTGGCTGCGAAAGCGCCTGCCCACCGCCCATGAGGTGGTGTATGAATATCGCGACTGCTTCGTCATCAGCTATTCACCGAACGAGCGCGGGTACGAGGGCGTTCTTGTAATCCGCGGGAGCGCGGACGGCGTCAAGCTGTACTTCAATCGTGGTAAGGAATTGCCGGATCCTGCGAAATTGTTGCAGGGGTCCGGCAAGCAGACGCGCTCGATTGACGTGGAGGGCGCGTCCACACTCGCTCGTCCGGAGGTCGCGTGCCTGATCGACGAGGCCATCGCTCGCAATCGCGTGCCGTTCGCGCGCGCCGGCCGCGGGTCGGTGGTCATTCGTTCGACATCGGCCAAGCAGCGTCGGCGACGTCGCCCCGCCTAACATGCGGTTCCATCCGCCTGAAACCTGGTTTTCGCTGGTTGCAGCAGCGTTCCAATGAGACTGCGGTAACGTCGGGGAGGCATGTAATCGGGACAGGTCTCTTTTTCGTGCTAGAAAAGAGACCTGTCCCGTTTATATGCCCCAAGTGGTTTCGCAAGGGGAGATGGTCGAAGATACGTTGTGGAATGAGCTGAATTGACCCCCTCACCCCCAACCCTTCTCCCGCGGCGGGGAGTGGGGGGAAGTGTTGCAGCCGCGTGCTTTAAGCACGCGGCTTTTTGTTTTCTCCGAGTGGATGGAAGCACGATGCAACCGTGGGCGGCCTTTCAATCGACCTGCTGGGTCGCCGCATAGGCCAGTTTCATGAAATCGCCATGCAACCGGGCTGGTCCGAGGGGAAAATCTGCGTCATGAGGACGCCGACCAGTTTCTTCTCCGGATCGACCCAGAAGCCAGTGTTGTAGAAACCGCCCCAAGCGTAAGACCCAACCGCAGCCACCTGGTCCTTGCCCGCACCAGCCACGATGCCGAAACCGTAACCGAAGCGGTCAGTTGGCGACATAAACTTGAGGTCGCCAATCTGGTTGCTAGTCATTTCCCGGACGGTTGCCGGCTTCAGAATGCGAGTGCCGTTCCATTGGCCGCCGTTCAAGAGCATTTGGAGAAAGCGAGCGTAATCGGCAGCGCTCGAAGTTAGGCCCGCTCCGCCGGAACAGTAGCCGCGCTGCCCCCGGTAGGGGCTGGTAACGCAGTAAACTAGCTCCCCCTTGTGCACCGGTTCCTCGCCGACCCGGCGGATGCGCTTGTCCGGTCCCGGTTCGTAAACAACGGCGAGACGGCCGGTCTTGTCGGCAGGCAGATCGAAGTAAGTGTCGTTCATGCCGAGCGGCTCAAAGATCCGGCTGCGCATGAAAGATTCAAGATCCTGGCCGGAGATCACCTCTACCAGCCTGCCCAGCACGTCGGTGGACAGGCTGTATTGAAAGGCACTCCCCGGCTGATGGAGGAGCGGCAATGAGGCCAGGTGACGCACGTTCTCGGCCAACGTGAAGGAGGGCCGAGTAAGCCCGTCGCAGATGTCGGCCTTGTGATAGAGTTGGTCGAAAGGTTTCTGCGCCATGAAACGATAAGTAAGGCCGGAAGTGTGCGTTAGCAGGTCGTGGATAGTAATCTCCCGGCTGGCCGGAACGAGTTTGGAATCGCCTCCGGATCCCGGCATCAACACCTTCGGATTCTTGAACTCGGGAAGGTACTTGGACACCGGATCGGTCACGCGCAGCCGACCGTCGTCAACCAGGATCATGACGGCGACGCTGGTCACCGGCTTGCTCATCGAGGCAATGCGGAAGAGTGTGTCGGTAGTCATCTCCTTGCCAGCTTCGACATCCTGAAAGCCCTTTGCCCGGAGGTAACCGAGCTTTCCGTCGCGAGCGAGCAGGGCCACCGCTCCAGCAACTTGTTTGCGCTCGACCGCTTGCTGGAGCAGAACATCGATCTGCTGTAGCGCTGTAGAAGAGAGCCCGGCTTCCTGTGGCGTTACTTTCGCCGGGGACTGGCCGTGGGTAATGGGGGTAAGCAGCGCGGGCAGGCAGAGAACCAGTAGCCAGCGTGTCTTAGGGAAAGTCGGCATGGACGGTTTCCTTTAAGTCGGGTCAACAAGACGCTATTGAACTTTTTGGCGCCGGCGGCTGGGGATCATGGCGTTGGCGACAACTCCAAACCAGCGAGTCCACCTGAATTCGGCACTTGCGACGGAACTTCCTCTGAAAATCTGGTTTGAAAAACTACTGTTTTTCCGCGTTCGCGGCCTGCCAGGATCTGGCCACGAGGTCGTCAATGCCCGATCCTTCTGCCACCGGCATCTCGAAAAGAGGGTAGGTCTCCCAGGTTCCCTCCCAGGTTCCCTCGGAGGTTTCCTGGCCGACCTGTTCGAGGAAACGCCGGATGTATTCAACTGCTTCTTCTTTGTTCGCGGCCTTGAGGAGGGCGTAGCCGCCCAGGACTTCTTTCGTCTCGGCGAAAGGGCCGTCGGTAACCGTGATCTTGCCGCCGATATCTTTGTGCACGCGGACGCCTGTGGCGCCAAAGGTCACGCCTTCAATTTCGATCAACCACCCCGCCTTCATGCCCTCGACTATGAGCTTGTGCATACCAGCCATCTCGGCCTCATTCGGCAAGCGGCTAGTTGGATTGAGCGTGTTAACGCTGATGAAGCGCATGTCCATTCTCCTCAGTTGATGTTTTGCCGTAACTGCATTATTGTCGAACGGCCCTGACGCGAATCGACATGAAACGGAGATTTTTTTCGGTGCGAACAGCAATCGCCGCGACCTGCACGGCCTCCCTGGCACTCCGCCAGCAGGGAGCGGTGATGGCGAATCCACTCCTCCAGGACCGACAAGCCATTCCATGGCGAACTCCTCCACCTCATGGCTCTCCCCTTCCGCGAACCAGCAGCATCTTGGCGGGGTCGGCGAACGCAGCAATCTCAACCGATGAGAGAGCGGGAAGCGAATGCCGTGCCGTACACGGTTGCGGTTTATGTCTCCTGGGGAATCTGCTCGATCACCCAAAAGAAGAAGTCGGTGACCGGTTGTTCGATCCCGAACCGTTTCAGCTTGGAGGCGACCTGACCGCGGTGGTAGGTGGAGTGATTGACAATGTGGCGCAGCATCGCCCACCGCGGCAGGGTCGCACGTGCAGCCGGGCGGGCGCAGCGTCAACATGGTGTTGAGCCGCTCCGGCGTGAGCGTGGGACGCAGCTCCTCGAAGCGGCGGTAGGCACGCTCCAGCAACCGGGCCGCGTCGTCCACCGTGGCCAGGTCGGCTTCGGTCGGGATGCTGTCATCCGGATCGCCGGCCAGCGTGCGCAGGTGGAACTCGGTCACCAGGGCGATGTGGTAGATGGTCGAGCGCACCGACGACCACCCCGGGACCGGCTCCGCGACATACTGTTCGGCGGTCAGCTTGCGGCAGGCGTCGAGGACCTTGGTATTGGCCCAGCGATCGTACGCGAACAACGCCACGACATCGTCTTGCATGAGGATCTCTCCTGCTTTTTCATGACGGCCCCAACAACCTCGTCATCGATAAGGAGCTTTCCCACCCGCCCTACGCGAAGCCATCACTGGGATCTTCCTCCGGCCCGCCTGGGACGGCACGGCGACGGGGATCGGCGCTCCAGGCCCCGCTGCCGGCAGAGCACAGCAACTCGATAATCTCCGGATGCCCGTGCTTCCTGGCCCATGCCAAAGGCGTTGCCCACGGTTCGGCGTCAGGCCGCCAAGTGCAGCGGCGTGCCTGCGAAGTTCACGCCCTCGACATGATTCTTGAGCGCGGGCCAGCTCGAAAAGCCGTAGGCTCGCGCCAGCACTCACTGCGCATCGGCCAGAGCGAAATTCGCTGGATCGGGGTTCCGTTCGAAGCGCTCGACTTCGGCGACGGCTGCATCTTTGCCGGCGCGGTACGATTTGAGCAGTTCCTTGGCCTGCTTGCGGAGTTGGGCGAGGCTCGGCTTGGGCGGGAGAATGCGCGTGCGGCGCAGAGTGAGAAGACATGACGTCCTCCTTTCCGCGGCTGTTGGCCGCATGGCTCGGTGTCCGCGTCGCGAACCGAAAGAAGGTACGCTGGCAATCAATAGCAACGCATGAGTCAGGTGGGCTCAGCCCTTTCCGCGGACACAGAAGCGCCCTGAACGCTTGGCGTTATATTATCATTTCCGGGGCACTGAGCGGCGGCCTGGCGTCTGCTGGGGTTCGAGTTGGCACGGTCTCGACTTTTCGTTGGACGGGAGCACTCTCTCCCCTATTAACGACCTAACTCCCGTGGCTGGGCTGCTGACCAAAGGATTTCAGGGCGCACAACGGGATATCGCCGGACTTTCTTCGAAACTCCGCAAGTTTATCCGATTTCATGTCTTGCGCCAACAGACTCTTCGTCACATTTTCTCAAAATTGCCCCTCTTGGCCGCTTTTGACCGCTGAAAGCGGGCACGAGGGCAAGAGTATAGCAGCTTATCCGGTCAGGATTGGAGCGAATGAACGGCGTATATAATGCTGCGCCTGAATTCCCGTGAATCTGTTGGTGCAGTAGGAATTGGATTGCCCGCACTATGCCCGAAGGACAGAGTTCGGCGTTTAGCCATTTCCCTCCCACTCGGAACCGTTACACTCACCAGCATGTCCGACGTCACACAGATGCTCGACGCTGCCGCGGCAGGCGACCCGAAGGCTGCCGCGGAACTGCTTCCGCTCGTCTATGACGAATTGCGCAGACTTGCCGCCGCGCACCTGGCCGCGGAGGCGGACCGTAAACCTCCCGGCCACTGCACTTGTCCACGAGGCTTACCTCCGGCTCACCGGTCGGGAACTCCAGCACAGATGGAACGGCCGCGGGTGTGCCGGGTCAAATGCCGGTCTGCCCGCCGGCACGACCGGCGTCGCGTCAGCCCCGACGGCTCCAGGATTGCAGCCGAGACGCGCGGCGGCATACGTCCCCAGCCCATTGCCGTCTGGGACGCGGCCACCGGGAAGGAGCTGGCCCGTTGCCCCAACTCGACGCAGGCGTCGCTTAACCTGAATTTCACCGGCGACGGTAAACGGTCTGGATCGGCTGGAAAGGGGCCGGTGGCGTGAAGATCGCCGACCCCCTGGCCGCCTGGAACGCGACGACCGGGACGGAACACTACCATCGCGAGATTCCGGTACACCTGACGGTAGAAGGGTTCTTCAATCCGCCCGCACTGACCGTGTCTGGTGCCAAGGCCGTCATTTCCACCCCCACACCGCCGCCTCCGTACAGGACTGCTATTTGGTGGACCTGGCCACCGGCGAGCTCGTCCGCACCGACGAGCGCATGCAGCTGCCGTCCTCCACGCTCGAGGCCCTCAGCCCAAACGCGCGGTCGGTCCCGGTCCTCATCAGAACGGCGGCGATCTTCCACCAGCCTTGCCCCGATCGCATGAGGCCGAAGCCCGCCGATTGCGAATTGGCCACGGGCAAGTCCCGCACCTTGCCGATGCGTGACGACCGTGGGGTCGGCGCATCGTGGCGGCCAACGTTCGTGTTCAGCCCGAACAGCCAGTACGTGGGCGGCCTGCGTGAGCCCTCCGCCGGCAGGTTCAGGATGAACGCCCGCCCCGGCCTCAACAAGCAAAGCCCCGACCTGACCGTGTGG
>CAVVHZ010000051.1:0-63942 GCA_963748025.1 uncultured Gemmataceae bacterium | reverse complement strand
GTTGACCTTGACGTGGCGATTGCGCAACGTGGTCAAACCAAAGGATGAATTCGCTTTGGCATATTCCTCATTGCCGACACGAATGAGAGTCGTTTCGAGGAGGCGGACAATGGTGGCCAGCAGCTTTTCGCGGATCAAGCCTTCCGTCCGCAAGTCACGGGCAATTCGCCTTCTGATGCGCGATAGCGACTGGCCGAAGGCCAAGAGGCGGTCGTACTTGGCTTGATCTCGCACCTGACGCCAACGTGGATGGTAACGATACTGTTTGCGCCCGCGGTTATCTAAACCCGTGGCTAGCAAATGTCCCAGCGGGTTAGGGCAAATCCAGACATTCTTCCAGGCCGGCGGGATCACCAGCGACTTGATGCGGCTCAAGGTTTCTGGATCGCGAATGCTTTTGCCGTCGATTCCCAGGTAGCGGAAACCGTGCCCGGAGCGTTGCCGACGAATTCCCGGCAGGGTATCGCTCACATAGCGAAGTCCGGCCACTTTTGCCGATTCGACCGAAGGGCTGGCATTCAGATGCGTCATCGGGCTTACCTTTGGCGAAACCACAACCTAGCGAAGCATGCATGTCGCAAAAACGATGCCTTGCCGACGATTCAGTAGCAACCTTGGTGCGCGAATTGCTTGGATGACGAGAGACAGCATTCCTGCTCTTGAGCACTTGCGGAAGAATACCGAGGACCGGACGCATGCCGATTACGCTCGAATGGTCCGACATAACGTTGAGGTTAGTTCTGACCCTGGTTGCCGTGCGCGTTTTGGGCATCGACCGAAGCGAACGCGGCCGCCCGCTGGACTGCGCACCACGATGCTGGTCTGTTTGGCAGCATCGGTGGCGATGATTCAAGCCAACCTGCTACTGACGGTGCGGGGCAAAGAAACGGACTCTTTTGCCGTGATGGACTTGATGCGCCTGCCTTTGGGCATTCTGACCGGCATGGGTTTCATTGGAGCGGGCGCGATAGTCCGCAAAGGGAATCGAACCGAAGGGATCACCACCGCAGCAACGCTCTGGTCCGTGACGGTTATCGGACTCTGCATGGGGGGTGGACAGATCAAACTTGGCTTGGTGGCCTTGGCGGCGTGTATGGTTGTGCTTTCCGGCTTGCGATGGTTGGAGCCATATTTGGAGCCGGGTGCCAAGCAACGTTGATAGTCAATTTACATACCCAAACGGCTACCGAACCGGCGATCGAAACTGCCTTGGCGGCGAAAGGCTATACCATTGTTTCTAAAACAGTGAACTTTCGTGTTGCCGGGTGCATCGGGGTGTACGTTTCGTTGGCGGCTGCGTTCGCGCAGCGCCAGAACGAACCCGCCTGCCAGACTCCTCCGTTTGTTGCCCAATTGGCCCAAGAGCCTGGGGTGATGCATTTGCACTGGGAATCATGAGGAGTGCAACCCAGTTCGATTTTCGTATCCGAGTACGATTCGAATATCCATCCTTTACTTGGCCACGATTTGCTGCACATTCTCCACCTTCGCCGGACTGTTGGGTTGTGGCGGTGAAGGTTTGCACGTCTTGGCCGATGCGCCCATCGGGGTTGTCGATCTCGCATTGCCCCGCAAGCCGAAGATAGGTGCGATTGGCCAGATAAAGATTCAAGAGACGGCGGGTAAGCCACTCTCTCCAGAACAAGCCCAGCCGTTGTTCGACATAGCGGGCGAAGACTTCCACCACGGTGGAGACGGCGAACACGCCGGCAAATATGCCGGCGAAGACAAAGAACTGTTTACCGTGCCGCTCCGCCAAGGCAGTCATGAAGCCGCGGCCGGCATAGCTGTTGGCGACATTGATGCCGTTTATGGTAAGTAATAAGGTGACCAACAAAGCGATGCCGCCAAGGGCCAAGCGGCGTTTCTCGGATCTAAAGAAAGGCAAGCCGACTGCTACAAGTCGGGACCACATCATACGCTTCCTGCTCGGTGTCGATACGCCTGACAGATTGGTTGCGAACGCCAGGAGAAGATGCTAAACGATCGGCCGCGATTCTGCTGTAGCCGCATTCCAGAGTGCAGGCTGGCCAGCGAAAACCCCGCGTTCTGGCGAACGCGGCTGCAAGAGCATGCCGCCGAACCATGCGCGGTGATTTACCCTAGGGCAGCCGGATAAGGGCCAGTCCGCTTTCCGGATCGTGGCGCCTGGTCAAATATTCGGGCGATTCGACGAGAATCACTTCGAGCGTCGGCCGCACGTGGGCTTCCAAGAGATGGCCGCCATGAGCGGTACCATCCGCACGGCCGACGACGACATGGGCATGCAACTTCGGTGCGCCTTGATCGTCGCGGGCAACGTCGCCGATGAGAGAGAGGACCTCGACCTGATCGTCGAGGGGAATGCGGAGGTACTTTTTCTTCTGCCAGTCGAAGTAGCCCAGTGTCACGTTGCGGAAGGCGCCGATACCCGTAAAATGGCTGGCGTTCAGATTCTGTTCCTTCGCAAAGGCGAGCAAGCCGTTCATGACTTCGTCACCTGAATCGAAAATGACTGCAAAAGTCTTCTCGGGTTTGGCATTGAGCAACCGCGCTTTCATGACGGCCTCCTCGCGATCGAAGCTTATAGGGTGGGGGCAAGATGGTACGCGAAGCATCCGTCACTCCCCAAACTTGCCCCGGGCTTGAAAGACTGCAAGAATCAGGCCACGCAAGGTAGAACGAACAACGATCCGTTCAAAAGGATGGAACGCCGTGCAGCCATTTGCCGGCACTGCTTTACAGACGCATGTGGAAGCGTATGGTCTTGTGCACACCCATCCTGTCAACAAAGCGCTCCACTACGTTGGCATTCCCTCGGCAGCCGTCGCCGTCCTTGGTCTGTTGGCTAGGATCCGCTTGCCGAATCTCCATTTCTTCTGGATTCATCCAGACGGCAGTTGGTTCGTCCTCCTTGTCGCCGGAGCTTGGTACCTGTATTCGGATTGGCGAGGCGGCAGCTTACCTTGGGCGGCACTTCTCGCTTGCTATCTAACCGGACGCCAATTGGAGAGCTGGATGCTCTGGGGCTTGCTTGGTGCAGCGGCAATCTTGCACGTGATCGGGCACTACGGATTCGAGGGGAAACCTCCTGCTCTGTTATCGCGTCCCATCTCAGTTCTCGAAGCGCCGGCTTGGCTGATCGCGATCTGCTCTGGTTGGCGTCTCCAAGAAATATCGTTGATCTACCACACTCCCTACACTTCGCACCGCCATCTGAATACTCTAAGGTACGGCGGTGGCGTAGATCCTTGAGCAACCAGATGCGCAGCGAGCGTCGCACCGGTCAAAATCTGGCCGACTGGGGATTACCCGGCAAGCACCAAAAAACGAATTGCGGCGGTTCGTTAATCTTCTCCACCAGCAAGCAAAAGCAAGGAATCGGCAAGGCATGGTCCAGTTTCGGGCTAATGCACCTTTGATTCATGTATTAATGGGGAGGAATTAGCACAAAGAACGGCGCTGAATTTGCATCCAACCGGCAACAAAAGCGATTCAGCAAATCGCTGATTCCGAAGGCGAGGAGTAGATGCCCCAAATCTTCTTCCGCGGAAGCAATACCATTGCCAGAGTGACCCTGATTGGCGGGCCTCTGCTCAGTGCGCTCGTTATTTGGGTCTGCCTTGTGTACGCACGTTCATCGTACGGCACCGGTGCGGGCGAAGTGCGCGTGCAGGCTGTCCCGTTCAGTCACGAACACCACGTTGGCGTTTTGGGAATCGATTGTCGCTATTGCCATGGCGCCGTCGAAAGATCTTCCTACGCAGGGATGCCGCCTACCAAAACTTGCATGAACTGCCACTCGCAAATCTGGGTGGGCAGCAAAATGTTGGAGCCGGTTCGCGCAGTTATCGCAACGACAAATCGCTCGAATGGCAGCGCGTCTACAATCTGCCCGGCTTCGTTTATTTCGATCACAGTATTCACATCCATAAAGGCGTGGGCTGCACGACCTGCCATGGTCGGATCGATGAGATGCCGCTGACCTATCAAAAGCCTTCTTTGCTAATGGAATGGTGCTTGGACTGTCATCGCCATCCCGAGCCCAATCTTCGGCCGCAGTCTGAGATATTTAACGTCAAATGGTATCCGCCAGCCGATCAGCTGGAGCGTGGCCAAAGCTTGGCCAAGCACTATGAACTTCGCGACACGCGTTACCTCACTACCTGCTCGGTATGCCATCGATGAATACTCGCAAGAACCTATCCCCTGAAGTTGCCAATCTCTGGGATAAACTGGATGGCGCTCGAGGCAAGAAGTATTGGCGAACGCTCGAAGAATTGGCCGAAACGGAAACCTTCCATCAGATAATGCGTGACGAGTTTCCCGAGCAGGCGGCCACTTGGCCCAACAGTTTGAGCCGTCGGCAGTTTCTGACGTTGATGGGGGCATCTCTGGCGCTGGCGGGTTTGAACGGTTGCTCGGTCCGGCCGGCGCCGGCCGTCAACTTGGTTCCTTATGTGCGAGCGCCTGAAGAAATCGTGCCCGGCCGACCGCTGTTTTATGCGACCGCCATGACGCTTGGAGGCAGCGGCGTCGGCCTCTTGGTCGAGACGCATCTCGGGCGCCCCACCAAGATTGAAGGCAACCCGGAACACCCCGCCAGCCTTGGCGCAACCGACCTCTTTCATCAAGCTTCGGTTCTGACCCTTTACGATCCGGATCGTTCACAGACCGTTACTCATCTAGGCGAGACACGCACTTGGGACGATGCCTTGACCGTGCTGCGCGGCGTCCTTGAAAAACAGCGTAAACGGCAGGGAGCTGGGCTGCGTCTTTTGACGGAGTGCGTCGTATCGCCGACGCTCAATCAACAGATGCGCGACTTCCTGAAGGCATTTCCACAGGCCCAATGGCATCAATACGAACCTTTATCTCGAGATGAAGTTCTCCAAGGGGCCGTAATGGCCTTCGGCAAGCCGGTCAACACTCACTATGACTTTAGCCGTGCCGACGTGATTCTCTCTTTCGATGCTGATTTTCTCTCGTGCGGGCCCGGCAGCCTGCGTTATGTCGCTGATTTCAGTTCGCGCCGCCGTGTCCGCACCAAGGAGGCCGACGCGAAAAAGGCTGCCATGAATCGGCTGTATGTAGCCGAGAGTGCGGTAACCATTACAGGCGCCAAAGCGGATCACCGATTGGCGGTGAAGCCAAGTGAAATGGAGGCGCTCGTCTGGGCGTTGGCCGCCGAATTGAAGGTCCCCGACGTGGGTCTAGGAGCCACGCTCCCCCAGCCTGCCCAACGATGGGTGAAGGCAGTGGCCGACGATTTGCGCAATGCCGATCTGGAAGCCGGCGCCAGCGCCAAGAAGCTGCGCGCCCCCGGCACAACGCTGATAGTGGCTGGCGATCGTCAACCGCCGGTCGTTCACCTGCTCGTCCAAGCTATTAATCGGCATCTGGGCAACTTTGGACACACGGTGCTGCACACCACGACTGTCGAATCCCTGCCCACGGTGCAATCGGGACAACATTCTGCCAGTTCGGTCGAAACGGCACAGATGGGGTGCGTCGAATCCTTGCGCCGGCTGGCCCAAGATATGGAGGCAGGGCTTGTCGATATGCTCTTGATCGTAGGCGGCAATCCTGCCTTCACGGCGCCTGCCGATTTCCGGTTCGCTCAAGGCATGCAAAAAGTACCGCTGCGCGTCCACCTGAGCCTTTTTCAGGATGAAACTTCTCTCCAATGCCATTGGCACTTGCCAGATGCTCATTTCTTGGAAGCCTGGAGCGACACGCGTTCCTACGAAGGGACCGTCACGATCGTACAACCTATGATCGAACCGTTATATCAAGGGCGATCCGCGCACGAACTCCTGGCCGCCTTGACTCCTCTGGCGGGTGCGGAGGCTTCGCAAATCACCTGGCGTCAGCTTCCTGGACACGACATTGTCAAAGAATACTGGCGTAAGCAGAAGCCCTCGCGCGATTTCGAGACGTTCTGGGAAGAGACGGTCCACGACGGCGTGATGAAGCAGACTGCTTTTGATCCGCAGAACTATGCCTGGAATGATGGAGCGAAACAATATCTTGCTGCTGGTCCCCAAGTTGCGGGCAACGACGAATTGGGTTACGAACTGCTGCTGCAACCGGACCCTACCATCTACGACGGGCGTTTCTCCAATAATGCCTGGCTGCAAGAAGTTCCCAAACCGCTTACCACACTCACCTGGGATAACGCGGCTCTCATGAGCCCCGGGACGGCCAAGGCCTTAGGCATCGACTGGGGCACTTACGCCCATGGCGGCGAGCACGGCGGCTACCACCAGCCAGTGGTTGAATTGCAAAGAGGGGACCGCACCGTCCGTGCCCCCGCATGGATCGTATCTGGCCATGCGGACGGCTGCATCACAGTTCATTTGGGCTATGGACGAGAGCGAGCCGGACGGGTGGGCGGCGACGCCGGCAGACCGGTGGGTTTCAACGCTTATAGCTTACGAACGTCGGATCACCTATGGTCTGCGGCCGATCTGGCCGTTCGCGTAACTAACGAAACTTATCTGATCGCTTGCACGCAACAACACCAATTGATGGAGAATCGCGAAGTCGTGCGAACGGGCACGCTGACCGACTATCGGCAGAAACCTAGCTTTGCCTCGGATAAGGAAAGACAGGCGGAAGCAGCAGAGACCCGCCAGGTGCGCAAGCCGCTCACCATGTACGAACCTCATCCATATACAGAACACAAGTGGGGGATGGTGATCGACCTGACTGCTTGTACCGGTTGCAAGGCGTGTGTCGTCGCTTGCCAGGCGGAAAACAATATTCCCGTGGTAGGGAAAGAACAAGTTGCCGCGGGCCGCGAGATGCACTGGCTGCGTGTCGACCGCTACATCGCCGGTCCCGTGGAAGAGCCCACGGAGTTTCTCTTTCAGCCCGTTCCTTGCATGCAGTGCGAAAACGCGCCTTGTGAATATGTTTGCCCGGTGGAGGCTACGGTACACAGCTCCGAGGGCCTCAACGACATGATTTATCAACGTTGTGTGGGCACGCGCTTTCTGTTCGAACAATTGCCCCTACAAAGTACGGCGGTTTAATTTCTTCTTCTACAGCGATTATCGAACCGAGAGCGTGCGCCAGCAGTACAACCCCGATGTGACAGTGCGGTCGCGGGGCGTGATGGAAAAATGCAGTTATTGCGTGCAGCGCATTCGCCACGCCGAGATCGACTCGCAGGTGGAAGGCCGTCCCATCGTCGATGGCGAGATTCTGACGGCCTGCCAATCGGCTTGCCCGGCGCAGGCCATTCTGTTTGGGGACATGAACGACCAAAAGAGCAAGGTGAAACAGTGGAAGGAGTCGCCCTTACATTACGCTCTTTTGGCCGATCTGAACACTGCGCCAGAACCACCTATCTGGCAGCCCTGCGGAACCCCAATCCAGCCTTGGAGGGCAAGTAAAATGGCCACGGAAGTGCCCCCGCACGGCAGGCAGTTCATCCGAACGCATTGGCACTGGCGAACCTACCTATGTCGCCCCCGGACATAATTTCCGCTCCGTCACCGACAAGATCAGCGCGATCGTCCTCAGTCGTCCAACAGGGCAGATTTGGCTGGGAGGCTTGGCCTCGCCTGCCTGGTGCTATTCATCTTTCTGGGTGTCGTTACCTATCTCATTAGCTACGGCGTCGGCATTTGGGGCATCGATATCCCCGTCGCCTGGGGTTTTGCCATTACCAGTTTCATCTGGTGGATCGGCATTGGCCATGCCGGCACGCTGATCTCGGCAATTCTGCTGTTGTTGCATCAGCGTTGGCGGACTTCCATCAATCGACTCGCGGAGGCCATGACTATTTTTGCGGTCATGTGCGCGCGGCGTGTTTCCGTTGCTGCACCTGGGCCGCCCCTGGTTCTTTTATTGGCTGCTTCCGTATGCCAATACCATGGGGCTGTGGCCCCAGTTTCGCAGTGCGCTGGTCTGGGATGTGTTCGCTGTCAGCACTTACTTCACCGTTTCGCTGCTCTTCTGGTATATGGGTATGATCCCCGATCTTGCCACGCTGCGCGATCGCTCAAAAACGCGGATGGGACAGATTAGTTATGGCGTTTTGGCAATGGGTTGGCGCAACTCGGCCCGTCACTGGGAACGGTACGAAGTTGCCTATCTTCTCCTTGCGGGGCTGGCGACGCCGCTGGTCGTGTCGGTTCATTCGGTCGTCAGCTCCGATTTTGCCATTTCGCTTTTGCCGGGCTGGCATGAAACCGTCTTCCCGCCTTATTTCGTAGCGGGGGCCATTTTTTCGGGTTTCGCGATGGTGCTGATCTTGGCCATCCCGCTGCGGATTTTTTATCACCTCGAAGATTTCATCACGATCAATCATCTGGACGTCATGGGCAAGATTTTGCTCGCGACCAGTTTTCTCACTTCTTATGGCTACCTCAGCGAACAGTTCATGGCCTGGTACGGGGGCGAGGATGCCGAAGCCTACTTGTATTTGAATCGACTTATCGGTTTCAGACAATACGCATGGATCACCTGGACCATCGTACTGTGCAACACGATCGTGCCCCAATTTCTGTGGGTTCGTTCGATGCGGCGCAGTCAAGTGATGCTCTTTCTCATCTCACTCTTGGTGCTGGTGGGGATGTGGCTGGAGCGATTCATGATTATTTGCAGCTCACTGAGCCGCGATTTCTTGCCCTCTTCCTGGGGCATCTTCCAGCCGACGATTTGGGATTACCTCACTTTCTTTGGTTCAGTAGGGCTATTCTTCGTACTATTCTTGTTTTTCATTCGCTTGTTGCCGGTAATCTCCATTTCCGAGATGCGCGCTTACTACCCGGCACCCATGCACATGAGGAAGGACGATGAAACCGCGACCCGTCCTTTATGGGCTGATGGCCGAATTCGAGACAGCAGCCCAAGTGCTTGCCGCCACGCGGTATGCTCGGGCGGCCGGCTACCGCGATATGGATGCCTACACGCCTTATGCCGTCGCGGGGCTTGCGGCGGAATTGGGGTTGCGGCAGCACGCGCGTGCCATTTGTCGTGCTCATGGCTGCTGTTGTCGGCGCCAGCGTCGGCTTCTTCATGCAGTATTATTCCATGGCCATCAATTACCCATTTAACGTCGGCGGTCGACCGTTCAACAGTTGGCCCGTTTTCATTCCTATTACGTTCGAAGTAATGGTTCTCGTTGCCGCCTTCGCCGCCTTGCTAGGTATGTTTTTTCTCAACGGCCTGCCGCGGCCGCATCATCCTGTGTTCAATGTTCCGCGTTTCGACAGGGCCAGTCAAGACCGCTTTTTTCTGTGCATCGAAGCCGTCGATCCACAATTCGATTTGGAGGCCACCAAGCAGTTCCTTCTGGGATTGAGCCCGGCGGAAGTGATGGAGGTGCCCCATTAACGCGCGGACTCTTTTGCTGGCCTCGATCTGTTGTCTGGCTGCCGGCGTGCCAGCAGAAGATGGCGACGCAGCCCAGCATCAGGCCAGACGATGCCAGCACCTTTTTCGCCGATGGCCGAGCGGAACGGCCGGTGGCCGCCTGGCACGGTGCCCCGCGGCCATTTGCGCACCGACTTGCATTTTTTCACAGGCAAACGGACCCGCCAACCGGACGAGGCCATCGAATCGGCTCTCTTGGTCGGGGGCGGTTCGAGCGTGTTGAGTGCTCTGACGAGTTCGGCATTGGGGCAGTACCGATTGTTGGAAGAAGCAAATTATGTCGATATGTTTCCCTTTCCGGTAACGCGTGAAGTCCTCGAACACGGACGCAATCGCTTTATGATCTATTGTGTGGTCTGCCACGACGCTTTGGGAACCGGGCATGGCAAGATAGTCGAACGCGGCTACACGCACCCGCCCTCGTACCATATCGAACGGCTTCGCAACGTTGCTGTGGGCCATTTTTTCGACGTCATCACCAACGGCTATGGATCGATGCCCGAATACAAGCAACAAATTCCGCCCCGCGATCGATGGGCGATTGCGGCCTACGTGCGCGCCTTGCAATTGAGCCAGCACTTCCCCGCGAATGATTTGACCGAGGCCATGCAAGAGGAGAGACGGCAGACGGCGCAGGCAAAGGCTAACCGGAGGGAACGCCCATGACCGGCTACTTGGCTGCGCCACAAGCTGCGGAGGTTGGACGGATTCAGCGCCAGGCCATTATCGTTGGCGTTGCAGCCCTGGCCATTTGCGCCATTGGAGCTTTTTTCAGTCCGGAGCAGTTTTTCCGGGCCTACCTTGCGGCCTACCAGTTCTATCTGGGCATTGCGCTGGGCTGCTTCGTGATTTTGATGATCTTTCACCTCACCGGCGGGACCTGGGGGTTCGTAATCCAGCGTATCCTGGAAGCCGCGCATGCGGACGTTGCCGCTGTTGGCGTCCTTTTCATTCCGATCGGCTGCGGCGTGAGCTACCTTTATTTATGGGCTCGTCCGGAGGAAGTGGCCCTTCACAAAGACTTGCAGCACAAGCAAATCTACCTGAACGCGCCGTTCTTCTGGGTGCGGGCCGCTCTTTACTTCATTCTGTGGATAGTCATCGCCTCTTTGCTAAGCTCTTGGTCGCGCCGGCAGGATGAGACCGAAGACCCGCGACTTAGCCGAACGGCAAGCGCAATTGAGCGGGCCTGGGTTGGTGATTTTCGGCATCACCATCACCTTTGCCGCGGTCGATTGGTTCATGTCGCTGCAGGCCGAATTTCACTCGACCATCTTCGGGCCGCTCGTCGTTACGGGTCAGGTCTTGTCCGGGCTGGCGATGACCCTGATTGTGCTGGTCTGGCTGGCGCCGCGTCTGCCCATTGCCGGCGTTATGTCTCGCTGGAGGTCTTGAACGATTTGGGGAACCTTCTATTCACCTTTGTCGTCCATTTGGGCGTACATGGTGTGGTTCCAGTTCATGCTCATTTGGATTGCCAATCTCCCTTACGAAGTGATCTGGTATTTGCCTCGGTCGAGCGGAGGCTGGCAATGGGTTGCCTGGGCCTTGTTTGTTTTTCATTTCGTTATCCCTTTTTTCTTGCTCCTCATGCGCGATGTCAAACAGCATTTGGCGACGCTGGCGAAGGTGGCAGGCCTGCTGTTGTTCATGCAGCTTGTCTACGTCTATTACCTGGTAATGCCTTCTTTTCCGGAGAGCACCCTGAGCCAGCACTGGATGGATTTCTTGACTCCGTTCGGGATAGGAGGCCTTTGGCTGGCTGCCTTTCTTCGAGAGTTGCAACGGCAACCGCTGCTGCCGGTGCGGCCGGGAGCTAGGCGCGGAAGCCGCTCACCTTCGCGGGTTGGACGCCGAAGCCGCCGCCTTGGAGGCTCGCCATGAGTGAAGAAGTTCGGCAGGCCTGATGGTTCTCTGGAACATCCCGAAGTTCGATACGAGGGCAGCGACGCTAACTTCCGTTGGATTTTCACAATCCTACTTGGTGCGGTTGCGGTTGGGCTTGTCATCATGGGCGTCGTGTGGTTTTTCTTTTACCAATTTCGGGATTATCAGGCCCAAATCAAGCAATCGCCTTTTCCGCTTGCGACCGGTCCATCCACGGCGGTGCCGCTGCCGCCGCGACTGGAACAGATCGACCGTATGGCGGGAGTGGAGTCGCCCAATGTCTTCGAACGTGAGTCGGCAAAGTTGGAAGTTCTCGATAGTTACGGGGCCACTGCGGAAGAGGGGTTCATTCACATTCCTATCGAACGGGCCATCCAGGTACTCCTGGAGAACAAAACTTTGAAGTCTAGGCCGGAACCGCCGGCGGATCAACTTCGCCGCTCGAGCGGTTTGCTCGATGCTGGCGAACCCAATGCGGGTCGGCTGTTCAATGGAGGGCCGCAATGATTCGCATAGCGTTGACTTTATTGGGCCTGGCCATGCTGGGAGTGGCGGGGAGTGTACGTGCTGACGACTCTAACCTTCCTTCTTCTCTGCGTAAAGTCGGCTTCGATCAGCATCTCAATGAGCAAGCGCCCTTGGATGTGCAGTTCAAGGACGAAGCGGGCAAGGCAGTGACCCTGGGCGATTATTTCGGACATGGCAAGCCTGTCATTCTGGTGTTGGCCTATTTCCGTTGTCCCATGCTCTGTACGGAAGTGTTGAACGGACTGGTGCGAGGCATGTTGGACATGAACCTGAATCTCGGCACCGATTTCGACGCGGTTACGGTAAGCTTCGATCCCCGCGAAACGCCGGCGATGGCGTCCGCCATCAAGAAGACCTATTTGGAGCGCTACGGTCGTCCTGGCGCCGAGGCCGGCTGGCACTTCTTAACGGGCGAGCCAGGAGTCGATCGATCGTTTGACCAAGGCGGTCGGCTTTCGGTACTCCTACGACGCCAAGAACGATCAGTTCGCTCACGCCAGTGGCATCATGATCTTGACTCCGGAGGGTAAAATCTCTCGCTACTTTTTCGACATCCGCTATTCGCCTCGCGACCTGCGCCTGGGCCTCGTCGAAGCCTCGGCGAATAGGATCGGCTCACCCGTGGATCAAATCTTGCTCTTTGCTTCCACTACGACCCGAACGAAGGCAAATACGGCGCGACAATCATGAATTTCGTACGCCTGGGCGGCGTGCTCACTGTCATTGCTCTGGTGGCTCTCTTTTCATTCTTGTGGCAAGGAGAGCGGCGTCGGCGCGTGCGGCCTCGACCTCCGCAAAGTAAGCCATGCTCGCGCAAATCATTTGGTTCCCCAGGGAAGCTTCGACCACGGCGCGACACGTGGATCATTTGCTTTATTTTCTCTTGATTGTTTGCGGCGCGGTCGGCTTCTGGTGGCGGCATGCATTATCTATTTCTCCGTTCGTTACCGGCGTCGGCCCGAGACACCCATCCCTGCGGAAATGCGCGGCAACTTGCGGCTGGAACTGCTCTGGAGCTTTACGCCGATGGTTGTTTTCATCGGCATCTTCGTTTGGGGAGCCACTGTTTACTTTGACGCCTACCGCGCTCCGGATGATTCCGCGGTCGTTTACGTGGTTGGCAAACAATGGATGTGGAAGTTTCAACATCCTGAAGGGCAGCGCGAGATCAACGAGCTGCACGTGCCGCTGGGCAAGCCCTGCAAGTTGATGCTTACCTCGGAAGACGTGATCCACAGTTTTTTCGTTCCGCGATTTTCGCGTTCACATGGACGTTTTGCCGGGCCGTTATACCAGTGTCTGGTTTCAGCCCACGCAGACGGGAACTTTTCACCTGTTCTGTTCGCAGTATTGCGGCACCAACCACGCCGGCATGATTGGCCGCGTCATTGTCATGGAACCACCAGGAATACCAGAACTGGCTGCATCTGCGCGCCGAGGGCTCGCTGGCCTTGCAGGGGCGGAAGACATTTCTCAAGGTACCGCTGTCTGAGTTGCCACAGTGCCGACGCCAACGCCCGCGCCCCGGTGCTGGAGGAGCTTTTTGGCAAGCCCGTTCATTTACGCGATGGCCGCACCGTTCTTGCCGACGAGGACTATCTGCGCGAGTCGATCATGGCTCCCGGAGCCAAAATTGTGGTGGGCTGGGATAATATCATGCCCACTTTCCAGGGGCAGGTAAGCCAGGAGGAAACCAACGAGCTGATCGCCTTCATCAAATCGCTGCGCAAGGGCGAGACGCCTCGACGGGTCGAAGCTTATCCGCCGCCCCTTGGCACACCTCCCATTAACCCGGGCAAGGAATTACGATGAGCACCATTGTCGAGGAACCGCCGATCACGCCGCCGCCGGTGGAAGCGCCGCGACGACTTATCTGAACGTCGCCCACGGCGTGGCGTCCTGGCTCTTGACCAAGGATCATAAACGCATCGGTATCCTCTACCTGATTACCATCACTTTCATGTTCTTCTTGGGCGGTGTGGCGATCACCATCGTGCGGCTCAACTTGATGACCCCCGAAGGCAGCTTGGTTTCGGCCGACACCTACAACCGCCTGTTTACCATGCATGGCGTCATCATGGTTTTCTTTTTCCTGGTGCCGGTGGTGCCTTCCGTGCTGGGCAATTTCTTCCTGCCGCTCATGATCGGGGCCAAGGATCTGGCTTTTCCGCGCATCAACCTGGCTAGCTGGTATCTGTTCGTCATCGGCGCCGGTTGGACGTTGTTTGCCATGCTCGGCAACGGTTTGGATACCGGCTGGACATTTTACACCCCCTACACCTCACAGTCGTCGCATTACAATGTCGTGCCCGCCCTGGTGGGCATCGTCATCACCGGATTCTCTTCCATTTTTACGGGCCTGAATTTCATCGTCACCACGCATCGGCTCCGTGCTCCCGGGCTTTACTGGTGGCGGCTGCCGCTGTTCGTCTGGACCATCTACGCCACGAGCTTCATTTTCTTGCTCGCCGTCCCCGTTCTGGCAATGGCCTTGATCTTGGTCATTCTGGAACGCCTCTTTCAAATCGGCATTTTCGATCCGGCGCTGGGAGGCGATCCGTTGTTGTTTCAACATCTCTTTTGGTTTTATTCCCACCCCGCCGTTTACATCATGATCTTGCCGGGCATGGGGATCGTCAGCGAAGTGATTCCGTGTTTTTCGCGCAAGAACCTCTACGGCTACACCATGATCGCGTTATCGAGTTTCGCCATTGCCTGCCTTAGCTTTCTCGTGTGGGCGCATCACATGTTTGTCGCCGGCATATCCATGTATGCGGCAATGGTTTTTTCGATTTTGAGCTACCTGGTCGCGGTTCCTTCGGCGATCAAGGTTTTCAACTGGACGGCGACGCTTTACAAAGGCTCCATTTCGTTCGAGGCCCCCATGCTCTATGCCCTCGGGTTCGTCTGTCTCTTTACGGCGGGCGGACTCACGGGGTTGTTCCTGGCGGCGCTCGGAGTGGACATGCACGTGCACGATACTTACTTCGTTATCGCCCACTTCCATTTCATCATGGTCGGCGGCATGGTTATGGGTTACATGGCGGGCTTACACTACTGGTGGCCCAAGATGACCGGCCGCCTTTATTCGGAGTGGTGGTCGCGGCTGTCTGCTATCATCATTTTCGTTGGCTTCTTCCTGACGTTTCTGCCCCAATTCATCGTCGGTTATGCCGGCATGCCCCGCCGCTATCACCGTTATCCTCCAGAGTTTCAAGTTTGGAACGTCATGTCGTCTGCCGGCGCGTCCATCCTTGGGGTCGGCTACCTGTTGCCTCTGATCTATCTGATTTATTCGCTGAAATTCGGCCGCCCTGCCGGCCCCAACCCATGGCGCGCGCACCGGGCTGGAATGGCAAACGCCTTCACCGCCGCCCCCCCAGAATTTCGATGCGACGCCCGTGGTGGTCCGCGGTCCTTATGAATACCACCTGGAGAAAGCGCAAAATGAGGTCTGATATTGCCATCCTGACCGCGGAAGAGCGAGCCGAGCTCGAGCTGACGGCGCTTGCGCATCACCAATTGGAAGAACAATACGCCAATCTCGATCAACAGCATGAAGCAGCGGCCCTGGGAATGTGGGTTTTTCTGGCCACCGAAGTGATGTTTTTCGGCACACTGTTCTTAGGCGTCGCCGTCTACAGGGTTCAGTACCCAGAGGCATTCGAAAAGGGAAGCGCGAAGCTGAACTGGATCATCGGCGGTGTGAACACCGTGGTATTGCTGGTCAGCAGCTTATTCATGGTGATGGCTGTACATGCCGCCAAGTCTGGGGAAGCGTAAGCAATTGAGCTGGTGCCTGGCTTTGACCGCTTTGTTGGGCGTCGCCTTTTTGTGCCTGAAGGCGCTCGAGTATTACCTCGACTATCGAGAGATGCTGATTCCCGGCTGGCGCTTCGACGACAATGCATGGATTGTCAAAGAAGGCCTGAAAGCAGAGGACGTCCCGCACGTAAAGCTGTTCTTACTGTTCTACTGGATCATGACGGGCTTTCATGCCTTGCACGTGACCATCGGCATCGCCGTCGTTACCGTCATGTTGATTCTGGCTCGCAAGGATTGTTTTTCGCCCGTCTATTACTCTCCGGTTGATGTCACGGCACTCTACTGGCATTTTGTTGACATCGTTTGGATCTTCTTATTGCCGATGCTCTACTTGCTTGGAACGCATACCTGGGCTAATTGAATTCGTGGCGAGTGAGAGGTAGTGGGCAGCGTTGGGAAAGGTGGAGGGCCGTGCCGTGCAAGAACGCCATATCGCGCCGAAAACTTATGTCATCATCTGCGTTATTCTCGTTGTGTTGACGGCGCTGACCGTTGGTATCTCATTTGCTCCCCTTCAAGGAGCCTGGCACTTAGCGATAGGCATGGCTATTGCCGTATGTAAGGCCAGTTTGGTTTTGTTGTTCTTCATGCACGTGCTATTGAGCCCGCGTTTGACTTGGATCGTGATTGCCGTGGCTTGCTGTTGGCTCGGGTTGCTGATGGTTTTGACGTTGAACGATTATGGCAGCCGCGGCATGATCCCGTTCACGCCTGGCCACTGAACCGATCCGCCCGCTGACCCGCTTGGCGGGATAAAGGGAATTCTGTCATGGCAAGTTCTTTCAGCACACGAACGCCGTTGCCGGCATTGGGTATGACGTCTTTGGTGTTGGGCGTTATCGCCATGGTGCTTGCCTTCTTACCGGTTCTGGGTATACCATTGAGCCTGTGTGGAATTGTGCTCGGCACTATCGGCATATTCGCTTCTTTTGCAGTGCCGGGCTCGCATCTTCGGTGGGCGCTTGCTGGAGTCGCTACCTCCTTGCTGGCCTTGGGAATCAACGCGGCGATAGGCTTCGCCCCCAGTGGCTATTTGCACGATCAAAAAGTGCCCCGTCCCTGGCAGCCCGTTCCGGATCGGCCCTATGCGCCGCCGCCGGCCAGGCAGGTTGGGTTGTAGGCCAGTTGGCGTTATTGTTGTACTTTCAGTGGTAACACTAGTCTTGTTTAACCCGGAGCCAGCGGCGACGGCGGGCAGGCACCTGCTCGGGTCGCGCGGTTTAGGCGACTGCTGTATCCATTTGATGATGAACGACGACACGTCCGCCGTTGCCGCTGGCTCCGAAGGTACCCACCAACTTCCTCGCGGCGTGCGCGGATTTCAACCCAATTCCTCAGCGCCGAAAGTTCGGCGCTTTTGCTTAAGGCATTGGAAACGAAGGATAAAGGCGAAGCCTTGAATTCTCCCCCCCTTGGCAAGGGGGGGCAGGGGGGGTCGCAGAATCTGCACCCCAAAGCCGTAAAGTTCGCCCATGAGGAGATCAGGGCAGGCGCATTTCTACCGTGGGTGGTCATGTCGCGTCAGACCCCCCCAACCCCCCCTTGCCAAGGGGGGAGAAAGAGGGGCCTTTCGGCCCAGGTTTGTTGTAAGTCGCTTTTGGGTTGCGGGCGAAGCCCGCACTATGGGTTAAACTATATTGGCCAACTTGTCGATTCGTATCAACGGCGCCTTCGTCGGCTTTTCGAACAGGTCCGCATTCGAGAGGCGTTCGCCCAGCAGATTCTCGGCGAAGAAGTCGTACATGCGACGATTGAAATAGGGCTGATAGTCGCCATAGGCATGGCGTTTGCCGGGCAGAATCAGCATATCGAAGCGCTTGTTGGCCTTGATCAACGCATCCACTAGCCGCATGGTGTTGGCCGGATGCACATTATTGTCCATTTCTCCATGTACGAGCAGAAGGTGGCCCTTGAGATTCCCCGCCAACTCGGCATTGGTCGGCACCTTGATCTCAAACTTGATCTGCGGAGGAACAATCTTTGGCGCCTCCTTGCCAGCTGCTTTTTTGGCCTCAGCCACCTTGGCATCTTTCTTAGCCTCGACCTTCTTGGTCTGATCGACCTTGGAATCCTTTTTCACGTCTGCCTTCTTGGTCTGATCGACCTTTGCATCCTTCTTCACGTCCTCTTTCTTGGTCTGGTTGGCTTTGTCGTCCTTCTTGGCTTGGTCCTGCTTGGCATCCTTCTTTCCGTCATCCTGCTTTGTCTGCCCACCCTCCACCAATTCCTGCAGCCAATCCGGTTCGTCCTCCTCGTCCGGCGGATCGACATTTGCCCCCAATTCACTTGTCCCCAGCGCCTCACCACTTGCCACTTTCTTTGCTTCTTCTCCTTTGATTACTACCTCTTTGAGCCCGTGATAATGCTCCGCCCAGGCGTCGTTGTAGATATTGTTGTCGTGATTGCCGCTCGAAGCGACGGCGGCTTTGAAGAACTCGTTATAAGGTTTTTGCAGCATGGCTGCGGCCGACATGAACCCGCCGCCCGAATGGCCATAGATGCCAACCCGGTCGATGTCGATGAAGGGGAACCGGCCCGCCAATTGTTCGATGGCACTCTTCTTGTCGGCCAGGCCGTAATCGCGCAAGTTGTAGTAACCGAAACGCTGATAGGCCTTGGAACGCGTGGGCGTGCCGCCACGATGACCCACTTGGATGACGATGAAACCAAGCTGGGCCAATTCTTGCGTGTTGCTCACCGCCGAGAAGGTGCCGCTGACGCCTTCCATCTGCGGGCCGGGATAAACGTTGGCGATGATCGGGTATTTCTTCTTCGGGTTGAAATCGAACGGCTTCCACATGTTGCCATACAGGTCGGTGACGCCGTCGGCCGCCTTAACCATGAACGTCTCCGGCATCTTCCAGCCCATTTCCACCAGGCGCGACAGATCGGCCTGGCCAAGCACCATGAGCTGCCGGCCTTGCACGTCGCGAAGAACGGAAAGCGGCGCTTTGTCCACCGCGGACGAATTGTCCACCACGAACTGCTTCGACGGCGACAACAAGGATGTGTGATTCGAAGAACCCGAGTCGAGCAGCGTCAGCCCCGAGCCGTCCAAGTGCACGCAATAGAGATGTTGGTAATAGACATTTTCACCCGGCTCACGGCCGTTGGCGTTGAAATAGAGCAACCGGTTCTTGACGTCGACGTCCACAATACGCGACGCCCGGAATGCCCCCGCCGTGATCGGATTCTTCAATTTGCCGCCGCGATCGTACAAGTAGTAATGGCCCCAGCCGCTCCGTTCCGACCACCAGATCATCTCGCTAGTTTCATCGAGGTAATGAGCGGGCTGTTGCTCTACGCTGGCGTTATCGAAGCCCTCGGCCACCAAACAACTGCATTGCCCTTTGGGAACGTTCAGGGTGCAGAACTCCAGATGCCGGCGGAGTCGATCGGTGCGAACGAATCGCAAGTCGTCGGCGCTCTTGCCCCAATGCACATTGCCGAAGCTCTCGTCCTTCCATTTCGTTTCGACGCGCACCAGCTTTTTGTCGGCCGCGTGGCATACAAACAACTCCGACCGGCGTATGGCTTCTTCGCCCGGCATGGGATACTTGTATTTCTCCAGCGTGGGCCTCGGCATCGCCAACGAGTTTACGAGGTAGAGCTCTTTGACGTTACGAGCGTCCTGTCGGCGGACGTAGAAAGCCTTCGAGTCGGGCGACCAAGTCACTTGGGGGCGGGCCTTGGTGTCGGTGTTGCCGCCGCCAAAGGTATAATCTTCGACACCGTCCTTGGTGAGCTGCACGGCATCTTTTTCTTTGTTGGCCTGCGCCAAATACAAGTTGTAGCGAAGGGCAAAAACAAAGAGTTTCCGATCGGGAGAAAAGGCCCGAAAGCCGTCGCCAGGCTGACCGCCGGTCCCGCGACCCTGCCCACGTCCACCTCGTCCCACGCCTCTCGTGCCCTGCTGCGTCTGGTTTCGTTGGCCGTCCTGCTGCTGGACGACTTGTTGCTGCTGTTGCTGCTGTTGCTGACCGCCGCGTCGGCCGCCTTCACCGCGCCTGCCGCCCCGGCCAAATCCCCCGGTTTGCGGCGGCGCTTTGCCAAGCTTGGTAAGCTTCTCGGAAGGCAAGTCGTACTCGTATTGGAACTCTTCCGTAACGAACTTGAACTTGGTTCCTTCGTCGTTCATGGAGCCGCGCGTGATGGGCAACTGCATCGCTTCGAGGGGTTTCTGCAGCAGTTCGGAAAGACTTGCCGCCAGTTTGGCCTGATCGAAGAGCGGCTCGCGCGAGTTGGTCTTCGGATTGACGCGATAGAAGTTGGTCCCGGCGCTCGTGCGGAACGAGTACCAGAAGGAATCGGTCTTGCCGATCCAATTGGGCGTGACGGCCGCATCGTAGACGAACTGCCGAAGGTTCGTGTTGCTGAACTTGGCCGCCAAGGGATAGTTGGCCCCGTGAACGGGTTCCAATTGTGCCCGTGCCGGCGTCCCGGCCAGAACGATAACCAGCAGAGCGGCGGCTGACAGCCGTCCGCCAAAGGAAGGATGCAATGCCATGCTAGGACCTCAAGCAAGTGGAAGGAGAACTCGGTGTAGCCGGATGATTTAGATTTGACCTGGAACGAGTGCAAAGATCACGCGGAAAATTGGTTTTGGAAGCGATGTCTGGTCCGATTAGACCGGCCCCTAGCTCGCGCGTAGAGGGCGGAATTGGGATCTTTGCCATTTTCCTGAGGAGGTCTTCGAGACTTTACACCGATTGCAGGTGTTCGTTCTCGGTGCTGCAGAATTCTCCGGCGTAAGTCGCAAAGAGCAAGGTAAAGTTGCGTAACTGAGGTCTTGCTCGAGAGAAACCCGTGGGGCGGCAGTCCCCGGGGGATGGAACGCGAGGCAAAAGGCCGGTTCAACCTCCGGCTGTTCCTTTGTGCTTGCACGTCCCCAAGGCCCGTTCTACAGTCTAGTCGGCTATGCTTCGCGAGTCGGATTTGAGGGAGAGCACATCATGGTTCAAACGGAAGCCGCCATGAAGCCGCTGAAGGCCGCGGCCGATGGCGCCGAAAAGCGTCGCATCATCGAACTGGCGGACACCGCCGAGGCGCGCAAGCTGAAGGTCAAGTTGGCGGCCGGATATCGCATCCTGGCCAGCTACAAGATGGACCAGGGGGTTGCCGGGCATATCAGCTTGCGCGTTCCGGCGCTCCCGAATACTTTTGGGTGAACCCGTTCGGCTTGCCCTTTAGCCAGATCACGGCGGACAAGTTCGCTCTGGTAAGCGATAAGGGGGAACTTGTCGATGGTTGGCCGGTGGTCAATTATGCGGCTTTTTGCATTCACGCCGCCATCCACCGAGCCAGGCCGGATGTGCATTGTGCCGCCCACACCCATTCACCGGCGGGCAGTGCCTTCAGTTGTCTCAACCAATTGCTCGAGCCGCTCGATCAAGTTTGCTGCTCGTTCTATGAAGATCATGCGGTGTGCAGTGAGTATGACGGCGTAGTTATCGATCCGAGCCAAGCCAGCGGCATTGTCGAGGCACTGGGGAGCAAACGGGCGTTGATCCTCGCCAATCACGGGCTGGTCACATGCGGCGCCTCGGTGGAGCAAGCCGTGATCGACATGATCGATTTTGACCGCTCCTGCGAGCTCAATCTCCTGCGCCATGGCGACCGGGCGGCCTTTGCAACGCGTGCCTCATGAAGCCGCGTTGCAAGCGCGCCAAGTGCAGACGCCGCCCATGCGCTGGGGCTTCCAGTGGCCGGGGCTCATCATGGAGTTGAACCGAAGCCAGGCCGAATACGATCCACTCGGGTGGATGCCCTTGGCAGAAGTCCCAACGCCCGCCCGCTTCCAAGCGAGCCTCGAGCGCTCGCGCCGGCCCAAAGAGTGAGCATGGCGGGATTCCCTGCCTCCCCACGTGGTACTGTAGTTGTTTGTGGTCGCGACATCGTCAACGAAAACGGTCCCGCCCATGGCCCTGTTGCCGCCGAGCACGTCGCCGCCGTGGCCCCTCACCGCCGGAGAAACGAAATCTCTTGGAATTGTGTGAGCTGTGGCTTGAGGCGCCGCATATTACCAGTAGAATAATCGTAACACCAAGCCGATTTCCTCGGAGGTCCGATGCCCGTTTGCGCTGGGCTGCGGCGGTGCAGTTTCGTTAGGGTTGGCGGGTCAACGTCGATGTGGCGGGCAAGCTGGCCGAGTTCAACTCGTTCGCGGAGAGTTGAGGTGCACTCCAGTGAGAGCATTTGAAAAAATCGCTATGGGCGCCGGCAGGGACGTCCTTTTTTCAAGGATGCGGCGGGAGCGGCCGAATCCAGTCTCCCTTTTTTCACATCTCCTGACTGCTCGGTCGTCAGCAAGATTGTGGTTCGTGCTGGCGGTCGCGTTCCTGAGCGGCTGCGAAAGGCAGGCGCGGCCACGACTGATACGGGCGCCGGAGCCGTGGCCAAAACCTTCTTCGAGGCCCTGGTGCGCGAAGACTGGAGCGCTGCCTACGACACGCTCGATGCCAACAGCCGAGCGCGACTCAGCAAGGAGCAGTTCGCTGGCCGTGCACAGGCGGCCATGGTGCAATTGGGTTTCAAGCCGACCGAGGTTGGCGTTGCGGTTTCCGAAACGGGCGACCACGCATCGGCCCTGGCCGTCTATCGGTGCGAGTCCGACACGAACACGCAGCAATATAAAGATGGCGCCGCTTTGAAACGAGGTGCGCACGGGTGGGCCGTCGTCCTGCGCAGCAATTTCGGAAAACAGGCAGTCCCAGCGCCGGGCAGGGCCAGATTAGGCCGTAAAGGTGGTTAAGGGATTGGTCCGCGACAGCACCTTATCGGGCGCGACTTCGTTGTCATTTCGACCCGAGTTCGTTTGGTTTCACTTTGCGATTGCTCGAGCGATAACCCGTACCAATCGAAGCCGTTGGGGGACAACCTGGCGAGTTGGCCGGCTGGGTCCGTGTCTCGACGCTCTCTGCTGCGCACCCGCATGGACCACCTGATATCCTAGAAAATGCGGAACGGGACGCAGGAGAGGGCTAGGGTGTAAAAAATCTTCGGCTGTCCAGAGGATTCCGGTTATTCTGAGTGCGCGAGAATCGGCTAGCCGCGTTTGCGAAGACGCGCCACGCTCGCGCGGGCCTTGTTTCCATCGGCGCACGTTGTCGAGAAAGGTTGGATGAATGGAAAGCGATGGCTTCGAGCCGGCGGGCCTATTGCGTCTTTGCAAAGGACCGTGGACCGTGCTGGCCTGTGCCGGGCTCGTGCTGCTTATAACGTTTGGCGTCGAGCAAACGACAAGCGTTTCGATTCTCCCCCTGGTCTTCATTGGATTTGTGGCGGTGACGCTCGGCGTCTGCATCCGTCCGGGAGACTGGCGCGTGCTTTTGGCCGCGAGCGGCTGCTCGCTCTTGGTGGTGGGGAGCTTACCCATCGATTGGGATTCGCTGCACCTGCTCTTTATCGTGTTTGCCGCCGCGGCGGCAGTATGCGCCCTGGTCGTACCGCTGTCGCGGATGGGGCGGCGCATGGCCGTCAGCGGTCTTATCCTGTTTCATTTTGCCGGCATCAGTTGCGCGGTGATGAACGTCAACCCGTCGCCATGGTTGTCGACTTACCTTTGGGCGCACTGCTTTCAGCATTACCTCAATTTCATTTACATGACCAACCCGTACCACTTTTACTCGCCCGAGCCATCTCCGGGACAAATGCTCTGGTTCGACGTTCGCTACGACGATGGATCCGACCAATGGGTGAAACTACCGCTACGCGAAAATCAACGCTGGCTCCTGAACTACCAACGCCGCACGCCTCTTCCCGATCAGGTGAGTCAGACAGTGAACTGCGCAATCCCTCCCGGCCGAGGCCATAGTGAAGGCCCGCATTCAGGCGGGCCAGGGACGGCATTGGCTTTTACTATGGCCAACCTCGACCAACCGAGTATAAATTTGCCAACATCACCTCGCAAATCATGCTGGGAAGCTATGCCCACCACGTCGCGGTTTCGACGCCGCATCCGACAGACCCGAGGCGAAAGGTGGTTGGCGTCAAGGCCTATCGCGTCATCCATCGCCTGATGACACCCACGGAGACGGCCCTCGGTCTCCAGCCGGATAAGAAGTGGATGTATCTCCCCTATTTCGAGGGCGACTTCTATCCTGATGGCAAACTCAAGAACCCCAAGGATCCTTATCTTTATTGGCTGATTCCCATCGTCAACAAGAAGAACCCCTTTCTGTCCTCCGGGGAAGGCGTCGATGTGGATTCCCAAGCGGCATTGCACCAAGACGAGGATATTCTCGATTGCCTGGCGATCCACGCGAAATTGCCGACGATCCTTCCGTCGACTGCTCCAAGTCAAGCAGCCGGAATAGCTCCAATTCCGGCAGCCGTTGCACCGTCGGCGCCGCAGAAATAATGACTTTCAGATGCAAGTTGACGGGGAGGGAACATGGGCAACGCCGCAAGCGACCGTTTGGACCAAGCCACAGGCGTCCGGGGCTTATGGAAGGCTTGGGAGCAATTCTGGTTTAGCCCTGCCGATCCGACAACGCTGGGTTTTATGCGTCTCGTAGGCGGCTTCTTGATTTTTTACGTTCATCTTTCCTATTCCTTCGATTTGCAAACTTTTTTTGGTAAGGATGCCTGGCTCGACCTGCCCACGGCAAATCTCCTTCGGCGAGAAATCCCCACATTCGCGCCGGGCACGCAATGGGACAAACACGCAGACTTGGAGCCGCGCACTTCAGAAGAAAAAGCCTTCTATATGAAATGGGGCTATCTGCCCAGGCAAATGGTAGATAAAGGGCGTCCGTGTTTTCTCTCTGGTACCACCTCACCGATCCGGTGAGCATGCGGATTGCCCATGGAATCATGCTCGGTTGCATGTTTCTCTTTGCGATCGGTTTTTGCAGCCGTGCGATGGGTGGTCTGACTTGGATCTTTCTGCTCTTCTATATCAATCGTTCCAACATTTCGGTGATCGGCATGGACGCCATGATGAATATCCTGGCGCTGTACTTGATTATTGGCCCCAGCGGCGCGGCTTTCTCGGTCGATCGGTCGATCGATCGTTGGATCGCACGCCGGCGCGGCGTCCCCATGTCCGCAGGCGCAGCGCCGGCTCCGAGCGTTTCCGCTAATCTCGCGATTCGACTGATCCAGGTCAACTTATGCTTCGTTTATGCAGTTTCGGGTTTATCCAAGCTGCAAGGAGGATCTTGGTGGAATGGGACGGCGACCTGGCTGACCATGGTCGAATACGAAGATTCTCCCATGAATCATGCCTTCTATATGGACATCATCCGCTTTGTCGCAAGCAAGCGCTGGGTCTGGGAGATCGTTACGACCAGCACTACGATGATGACGCTCTTCCTGGAAGTGTCGATGCCTTTCCTGATCTGGAACCGCAAGCTGCGTTGGCTCTACGTTTGCGGCTGCTGCATGTTTCATTTTAGTATTGCCGTGGTCATGGGGCTGGTCGGATTTAGCTCGATGATGCTGGTCTTGCTGCTGAGCTTCGTCCCCGGCTGGACAATCCGCGAATTCTTTAGCCGAGCCGCTGCTCGGCTTCGTGCCTTGCCCAACTACCGATCGTCGGAGAAAACCTGAATGAATATGCCAACCGATTCAGTCACCCTCGCGCTGCGCATACCGGGCAAGTGGCCGTCTCCGAAAGCGCTGGTCGAGCGTCTGCCGGCCGGCTATGGCATCAAGGGCGAGGCGCTCTTGCTGCCGGACGGCACGCCGATCGAACTTGGCGCACTCAAAGCGGACAATCAGTTTGCCACGATCTTTCGATCTTCATGCCGGCGGCCGGCGACGGAGGATGAGCTGGCGACGGTCGATGCCTACAAAGTCAATGTTACTTTAAGCGGTCCCGGCGGCTCGATGGAGGCGGCTCGGATGATGATGCGCGCTGCCGCAGCTATTGTGCCGCGCGGGCGGCGCCGGAGTGTTCATCGACAATTCTGCCCTGGCGCACGGCGGAAAAAACTGGCTGGCGATGACAGAGGACGGCGGCCCCGATGCCCTCAGCTTTGCGTTCGTCTCGATCGTCCGCGGCAAAGCGGAAGTGTGGACCATGGGCATGCACGCATTGGGACTGCGCGAGGTCTACATGACTCGCGCCGATGCGGATCAATTTGACATCGTCGAGGTGATTCGCTACTTGTCCGAAGGCGAGAAGCCCGTAATCGACGGTGACCTGATCAGCGATCTGAGCGGTCCTCGTTTTCAAGTTTTTGCGACCGTGAGCCCCGAAAAGCACAAGGGAAGCCCGATGCATAATCCCTTCGGACGCTTGCGGCTGGTAAATATGCGCGATGTCGCTGAAACGAATTGATATGCAAGGGGCTGGCCTCGATTGGTGGCATGCAGCCGGATGGTTCGACACAATGCTCGGTTGAGCTCCAAGTTGATTGATGAGGCGGCCTTCGGTAGACCCCGCGGCGAGTTTTTCATACTCCAAAGGAAGCACTGGCAACTCTCTCGTTATCGCGCTCGCGCCGAGTGCGCGTGTTCCACGGGTGGAAGAGCTGCGACGACTATAATTGCGGAGTGATGGATGGAAACGCTCAAGCAAGTCTGCTCGGTTATCGGCGGTTTCGTCGGCGTGATTGGTGCGGTGCTCACTGTATACGCGAAGTTCCTTGACCTCAAGAAGCGGGCGGCGAGGGAAAGAAGGCTTGCAGAAGCCGAGGCTGCTGTGCTCGATGTCCAACCTGTGGTTACAGCCAAGAGCGATGGCCCCCGGGCAGTTCGCGTCCGACAGCCTGTCGCGAGATCGGCGGCCGCAACCCAGGCCGCCGCCTTGGTCAAAGCGCCGGCAATCACGATCATCGTCGCGGGGTTTGTAGGAGTACTATTCAACCTCTTGATGGCCGGATACGGTTACGTGGACGAGTTCGTCACTCCACTTAGCGATAGAACCCAGTCCGGGAAGGCTTCCGAATCCATGAATCGGGGAAGGAACGGGGAAGGGCCGATCGAGTCCCCAATAGTGAGCAAGCGGGGGGTGCCTTCAACCAAGATCGTGCCTCCACAGTAATGACTATCGTGATGCTGCTGGCCCTGTCTGTTTCGTGTGGTGCGGCCGTCTGGGCTGGCTTCAACATGCTCTACTTGCGAAGTTATTGGCTATCGGTCGCGGGCAGCTTCGCCATTATGCCAGGGGCTTGCTTCTGTTGCCTGGCTGGCGTACCCGTAGGCATCTGGGCGTTGTCCGTGCTACGAAAGCCGGAAGTAAGCTCGGCTTTCACTTGACCGGCGGTCCGTGACGGCTGGGCAAACCGCGGCCTCGAAGATGTCAACCTTCTCCTTGCGGTCAAAGACGGCCTGGTTACCTTGCCTGAAAACGCGTGGCGGAAAGGTTTTTGGGGGCGTGACTACTGTTGATGAGGCCCTCGAGACCGAACCCATTTGCCTTCCGCGAAGTAAGCCGGAAAATCATCGTCCCACCGGGCTAGCCCGACGGTGACCGAAATGCATCATTAGTTTCTGAACTCTCAAACGGTGCGTGATGAAAAAAAACCGAAAAAATGCTGCCCGCGCATCCCTCGGCGTCGAACACCTGGAGCGACGGGATGTACCTAGCGTCGTCTACTGGACGGGCGATGCTGGCACCACCCATTGGAATGACGCCGGCAACTGGTCGACGGTGGATCCGTCGACGAGCAATGTGCCCAGCCAGGTTCTGCCGGGGCCGACGGATAGCGTCATCATCGACTTGCCCGGCGTAACCGTCGACCATTCGGCCGCCAGCCACGACGTGATCGCCAGCCTGCAGGTCACGGCGGCGAATGTCACCTTGAATCTCTCGGCCGGCACTCTCGATCTTTCGGCGCGGGTGGCTCCGGTTCCTTCCAGATCGATCAAACCGGCGATGTTGTCAAACTTATAGGCGTGCTCAAGGATGCCACCGTGACTTCGAGCACCACGATTGAGGCTGTGGGCACCAGCGGAACCTTGAACGGCGTGACGCTTGATGGCACGCTGGAAATAAACGGAGCCAGCGCCGCCGTCAAGAATGGCATCGTTCTCAATGGTGTCATCGAGGTAATCAGCAGTGCAGATCCGGCTGACAACCACTCTACGCTAATCTTCGACGATTCCAATGGCCCGGAGACGCTGTCGACGACGAGCCTCGGCCACATTTATTTCGACGCGACCCTGGGCCACCTTGCTGATACCAGCAGCCCGGGCGTCTTCAATTCGCTCAATGTCGTCGGCAGCACGTTGACTATCGCGGCCGGCGTTACCATCAATGGCTCCTCGGGCCTCAACGTCCCATCATCCACTGATGCCATCACCGGGTTGATCGACAACCTTGGCAGTATTGACGAGGACTCAGGCGGAACTCTCGCCATCAACTTTGGTCAGGGTTCGGGCTCACCTGTCGGCTGGACCAACAATGGCGCCATCGAAGTCAGCAATGGCAAGCTTGAACTGGGTGGCGCCTGGATCAACAACGGCGTCATTTCAGCAAGCAGCAATACCATCCTCTACCTGGGCGATGGCGTAGTCGCCGGCGCCGCCAACCCCGATCCGACCGGCGACGCCTGGGTCAATAACGGCACGATCAATACCACTGGAACTTTGGTATACCTGGGTGGTTTCCTGACGCAAGGGCCGACCAACTACGATCCGGCCGCGCTCGGCTTGGGCACCGATACGGTTTACCTGATTGGCACATTCAAAAACGCTCTCCAGACGCTGGCGCTGACACCAGGCGTCACCAGCGGCTCCGGTACCTGGATGGTGTCCGGCGGTCAAATAGACGGGGGCACGGTCGACGCTACCGCCGCCCCACTTGTCGTATCGGGCGGTGCCCTGGAGGGCGTGACACTGTCTGGCACGCTGAACGTACTTGGCGCCAATGCCACCATAAAAGATGGCCTCGTTCTCGATGGCGTAATCGAGCTGGGCGAAGCATTTACCCTTTCGCCTGTCCTGATATTCGACGATACCGATGGCCCGCAAATGCTGTCGACGACCAGTAACGGCTTCATTGACTTTGCGTCGAGCGGCTCGCTCAACGTCTTCGGCAGCACGTTGACCATCGCCGCTGGCGTTACCATTCAAAGTGATTACCCTCTCCCCGAACCCTACTTCCCAGCAATGGATTCCATCACCGGTCCGATCGACAATTTCGGCAAGATCAAAAACGATTCTGGGGGCATCATCCTCATAAACTATGACCGGGGACCGGGCTCACTTTATACCTGGCAGGATTCCGCCGGATCGCTCATCCCGTGGACCAACAATGGCAGCATCGAGGTCAGAATCGGCACGCTCAGCTTGGGCGGCCTCTTAACCAATAATGGAACTATCACGGCAGGCATCGGGACCACTTTTAATCTTGGCGACAGTTGGGTTGCCCCTGACCCCGTTGATCCGAATCCAACGGGCGACGCCTGGGTCAATAATGGCACCATAACTTCGGGGGGAACCAATGTCTCCCTTGGTGGCAACCTCACCTGGGCTACGACCAATCTCGACCTCGACGCGCTTGGGCTGGGCAAGGATACCGTAAGTATCCTGGGCACACTCGACAACTCGTCGCACACCTTGACACTGACCTGGGGCGTTACCAGCGTCACCGGAAGCTGGACACTAAGGCCCGGCCAAATTGACGGAGGCACTGTTGACGAGAGGGGCGCCGCGCTGATTGTCGAAAGTTACGGGATCTTGAACGGTGTGACGTTGATCGGTTCGCCCTCTTCCGAGCCGCCGTCAGGACCTTCCGGGGCACCGGCTCAATTGCACGATCCCATCCAGGCAATGGGGCCCAACGGTCGCTATGTCGATCTTCTTTACGAGCGGCTTCTGGGCCGGGCGGCCGACGTGCAAGGTGGGACCAATTTCGTAAGTGCCCTCGATAGCGGGCAGGCGACCAAGGCAGAAGTCGTCGAGGTGATTCTTCATAGTCAGGAATATCTGACCCTTGAGGCTACGCTGCTCTATCAAGGGATTTTGGGGCGTTCCCCCGACGCAGGCGGGCTTGCCAATTCTGTCGCTATGCTTGTTGCCGGAGCAAGCAGCACCCAGCTCGAGGCGACCCTTTTGGGATCGGCGGAATACTACACCAATGCGGGAGGCACGAACGCTGGGTTCTTCTCGGCTTTGTATGAATCCGTTCTCGGCCGGAAAGCGGATTCAATCGGTGTCCAGAACTTCGAGCAAGAGCTCGCCGGCGGGGCCAGCCGCGCAATGGTGGCGCAACAGATGCTTGTGAGCCCGGAGGGCGTGCTACCGGAGGTTCGGTCGATCTACGAGTCGGTCCTCAACCGAGCCGCCGACGGCGCTGGGATCTCAGACTTCGGCGCGCTCCTGTTGAACGGCGGCAGCCCCGAACAAATAATCGTCCAGCTCGCATCGTCTCCGGAGTTCGCCGGCTTGGTTAACGGCGACATCGGCCAGGTTTTCGTGACCCAGGTCTACCAGGCACTTCTGGGCCGGGCGCCCGACCCGGCGGCCCTCGCTTCGGATGCCGGTGCGATCGATGCCGGAACCATGACGCGATTACAGATTGTCGAGGAAATCGAAAGCAGCACGGAATACCGCACAAACGAAGTAGACAATCTATATCAACAGGTGCTTGAACGGGCCCGGACCCGAGCGGTTTGGCCGGCTCTGTCGCTTTTCTGCAACAAGGCGGCACGCTTTCTCAGTTGGAGGCAATCTTGTTCTCCTCCAATGAGTTCTTCGCTGCCAAGGGCGGCGGCACCGACAGCGGATTCCTCAGCGCCCTCTACCAGGTCGCCCTGAACCGGTCCGTCGACAGTGGTGGCACCCAGATCTTCGGCCAAGCCCTCGCCGCCGGCACTCACGAACCTCCATCGTCGCTGACGTTCTCTTTAGCTCCGAATCCCAGACGCTGCAAGCAGAGGGGATTTACGGCCTTTATCTCGGCACGCCGCCGATCCGGGCGGCCTGAGCAATGCCCTGGCCGCCCTGCAAAGCAGCGCAAGCCTCGACCAAATCGCGGCGCTGTTGATCGCGTCGCCGGAGTATTTGGAGCGGCTGTGAAAAAAATCGGTGGCGCCGACGGTGACTAGATCCAGGGCGGTAACATTAGCGTAGTTTTCGCGGCTCTGACCGCGGTCGAGTAACTCGGCTCTAGCCTTGGCGAACCCCGTAGTCCGGCCATCTTCAGCATTGCACAGATCACCGCCCCAAGAAGCGACGCTGGGATCCCTTCACTCGTCTCCGATATGCCTCCATCTCGTTTCGTTATCCGAGGGCGCCGGCTTCGCTTTGCTGCCAAACGTATTCGTAGACACGGTTGGCAAGGCTCTCCGTGTCGGTTTCGGTGAAGGGTGGCCTTGGCGGTCTTCGCTGTTGATGCCGGTGAAGAAGTTCAGCGGCTGGCATGCAGCGGGGAGCTTTCTCACCTGCCGGACAAGCCCAGTGGTGGCACCGGAACCGCACTGTTCCCTTCTAGGACGCCGGCCTTCCCTCATTCCTTCCGAACCCCCTCAGCAGTTACTACATCTACCAATACATCTTGATCGCTGTACTACATCTATTTGCCGACTTGACGCCACAAGGCCGCCGTGCCGCGCCCTTCGCACGCGACCGTGCCCTCTTTCCGCAGCTTCGATAATAGGATCCGGATCCAGCCGCGCCCCACACCAGGGCAGACTTTCTCGATATCGCGGAGCCGAAACGCTCCCATTTGCGACCGGATGGCATTCAGAACCAGTTCCGTTTTCTCGCCGCGGGGCGAGGCAAGATCACCGGCGCGGCGCTCGAACTCCTGATAGCCTTGCTTCAATGTGTAGAGCAGGAAGTTGATGTAATGCCACGGATCGTGCTTGCCCTGGTGCCAGCCTTCCGAGCTCAGCTTGAGCACCTCGTAGTAGCGTTCCTGGTTCTCCTCGATCAGGCGCTCCAAACTGATAAATCGACCAACTTCCACGCCGGCATGATAACACGAAAGCAGGAGCAACAACCGCGACGCCCGGCCATTGCCGTCGCGAAAAGGATGGATGCAAAGGAAATCGAGATTGAGCATTCCCAGCCCGATCAGCGGGTGAATGAGGCGCTCGAGCTGCAACAGATTTCCAGCGATCGATCAGTTCCGCCATGAACTTTGGCGTATCTTTGGCTAGGGCCGTGTGAAAGCGAACCTCGCGTCGGCCGCCGGGATGCACCTCGATAATGTCATTCTCGCTCTTCTTGTACTCCCCAGCGTCGCCGAGCCCGCCCCGCGAGAGGGCGTGCAATTCCTGAATCGTGGCTTCGGAAATCGAAAACGACTTGCCCTTCGTGTGGATCAGGTCGAGTGCCTTGCGATAGCCCCGCACCTCTTCTTCGTCGCGATCGCGCAATGCTTCCTTGCCGAACACGACGGTGCCAATCCGCTTGTGATCGACTTCCACGCCTTCAATCCGATTCGAGGATATGGCACTTTCGACCAAGGCATGTTCACGCAGCGCTTTGAGCTTCTGTGGGGCCTGCTTCGTGAACAATTCCTGCTTACCCAATGCCTGCGCCACGTCCGCAAGATACCAGGCCGTCCTGGAGGAAACGGCCGGCGGCTCTTCGAGGAATTGTCGGAACGTCATCATACCGCCACCTCTCCGCTCATCAGCCGCGGCAACAGCAGGTCGCGGGCGGCGCGGAGTTTTTCATGCACGATTGTCAAACTTTCGAAACAACCTTCCACGTGGCGTCTAGGCGAATTCCTTTAGGAAAACCACTCATCCCAATTCCGACCCAAACATTACCGTGCTCTTCCTTGGGTATTTTTTCCTTTTCACGAAACGCCAGATTGAGCTCTCCGACTCGAAAATAAAAGTCAACCAGCATTTTTCCGAGATCGTTGACCGTCACGAAGACCACTTCATAGGAGCCGGGATTTCCGACGTGAATCGTCGTGTCCCACTCGAACGGTTTGTCAACATTCGAGAAATGATGTGGCTGAGGCCAGTATCTTCCTGCTGAATGGGTAAAGACGTGATCATGGTCGGTAGGGCTTCTTCTTGCCTTGAACCGAATTCTTATCTTGCCTTCCGTTGACGACGTTACAATTTCCTTGCCGTATTCAGGGGAAATTACTTCGACGCCCCATGCTTCTTGGCTCCGTACAAACTCGGCATTTATTGTCTCGATTCTCAATCTGAGATCATAGAGGGAATAGCCCAAGCTCGGTTTTTTGATGTTGGAGCTTGTACATACCTTTGCCGGTTATGTCAGGGTTCGGGTCGAGGATTCCGACCATCACCTTTTTGATTCGGTGCTGAAGGATTAGATCAGTGCAGCACTTCTTCTGGAATGCTTCGAGAATCCGTGTGCATGGCTCGAGCGTAGTGTAAAGAGTGGCATCAGGAAGCAGAACGCCTAGTTCCCGGGCTTTTGCGTCCACAAAAGCTGCGTACTCCGCATGCCATCCCTCCTTGCCGTCCTTGCCGTCCCCGCGAGATCCTCTGCCCAGAACCTGGGCTCCTACCGCGATAACTGCACCCACTCTTGGAATGCTTGCGTTTAATGGCTTGCAGCTGGTCGCCAACATTAGCGCCTCATTCATGTGCTCTCGGTCTATTCCTTCAAGGGATCTGGCTTGGACGCCATAGCGGTGTCTCCTCCAAGGGGAGCTAAACGTGTCGGGTCCAATTGCAATTGGACCTGACACGTTTAGCTCCCCCATTTCTGGCAAGCATTATGCAACGCCGGACGGCGAATCCTCCTGTCTGCCAGTTCAGGATCCTCGTAATCCTCTGTGTTACTCTCTTGACCCGTCTCGTCGATTTTCTGCGGGATCACACGTTTCGCAAGTTCCTTGGAGATCAGTTTTGCGCGAGTTTCTTCCAGAAGAGCTTGTAATCATCATCCCATATGCCGAACTTGTCGATATAGATGAGATGCGTTTTCATTGTTGAGGCAAGATCTGGATTTTTCCTCCTGAACGCGGCCATATAGTTCGATGGGGCCTTGGCGCGAATCTCGCGTTTGTTGAGGTAGTCGTCCACGATTGTGATGTTTATGATGTGATTGATCGCCCAGTATTCCTCTCCCTGCTTTTCCAAATGCGCCTTCGGAAAGAAGTGATGATAGTTTTTGCTATTTGCTTGCTTGAGCCAGTCATTGCTGAGGTGGACAATCGCATTGTCGATAAATGACAATGGCCGGTGGTAGGCAAAGAGGCAAAGAATTGCCTTGATGTAGCTGCGCCGAGCACTGAACCAGCCATTCTCTTCGACAAATGCTGCCGACGTATTGACTGGGTAATCGTAGCTCGGTTGCTTACCTTTTAGAATCATTTCGACACGCTTGAGCTCCTGAGCGATGCGAGATTCCAGCGAGGAGAATCGGCCTCCCAGGGAAATGCGCCAGAACAGATCTTGCAGATACGCCTGCCTGTCTCCCGTCGGTTTGTCTGGGTGGTGGTAGAAGAAATACGCAAACGGGACAAGCAACGAGCCGTAAGGCAGAAGCTTTGAAACCGGAATTCGGTAAGAGTCTCGGAAGTAGTCCACGGCCCTCTCGATGGAATCAACGGTCTTGGGCCATTCATCGATCACCTTGGCTTTTTCCAGCTTGAGAATGGCCTTCTTCGAGCAGTCTTTGGAGATTATTCCCGCCACAGTCTGAAGGATCACGGCGGCCGGAATAGTCTCGTAATCCACTTGTTGCAAATTGTCGACGAGGGTGGTGTACTGTTCGCCGAGGTCGAAATCTCGCTGCGAGTCAAATGTCTTTGCAACCATGATCTCAAACACGGATAATGGACGGCCGGTAACGTTGATACGCGTGAAGATTTCGGTGGCAACGTCGATGGGCGCTTCCCTTACCAGGACAACGGAAAAATGATACGTCTCGATCCGCTTCTTGTACTCAGAGAGTTTCGCGTGGAATTCTTTAGGGAATGACGCCAAGAAGGCCAGATCCGCGTTGATGAGGTCCGTGATCTTCACGAGTTGGTGGGGTTCTTTGCCTTTTGTATCAAGCGTCACAATATCGGTATCGCCCGCTGCGAGGAGATCGACGTAGATTTCGGAGAAATCGTCCGTTCGGTCTTCGCGCTCAATCGTCAGGCCTTTTGCGGCGGCGAAGAGACTCGTGAGACGCTGCTGTCCGTCCAAAACATGGTTGACGAAATCCCCTGGAGGCGTATCAGGAAGTGTCGTCTTCCCCAGATTCCGCACGACGCGAAGGCTTTCTTTTGTTTTCCAAAGAATGAAGGTTCCGATTGGATAGCCTTTCACGATGCTGTCCAGGAGCTTGGCGGATTTCTCTTTGGTCCATACGAACTCGCGTTGGAATTGCGGTATTTTGATGAGGCCTTTTTCGATGTCCACCATGAGTACGAGAAAGGAGAGTCCTTGGGGTTCGGGCTGATTCATGATGGGGAGAGACTCCGTTCTGGGATGCCGCGTGCAGGCATGAGCCACCGGAATAATTGTACTGGAAAGACGTTATCCGGGGACAGATGAAAGGGGCAAATCCGATTTGCAATTGGACCTGACCTGCTTATCTGACGGAAGCGTTACTGCTCGTAGCGTTTTGTTGCGATCGCTCCCGTCGTCGCGTCAATGAGATATTGAGGCCCGCCGCCATGGGCAGAGCGAGATTTCAACTGATAATCGACGTGCCATCCGTCTAGTTCAAGGGAGACGATGATGCGATAGTGGGACAGGTCGCGGTAGACCTTTTCGGCGTCGGCGTGAGCGACTCGAAGGGCCGAGTCGCCAGAGACTCGGGGCTGCGGATGCTGTGCTGGTGGTCGACATGCTTCGGCTCCTTGGCGATGCACTCCTCACTCCTCCCCGATATAACTGCAACTCGCTTGGCTCTCCGAGGGTGCTGTTCTTGCGTGCTTTTGCATCCCGTCGAGCATCTTCCTTGCGGCCAACGCTAACTAACGGTCCGGACTGGATCTGGTTGTATGGAACTCCCAGAAACGGACGTGGCCACCTCAAACGGCTGAGACGCGTCGTCTGGCATACCTTCCAGCCGCGATCTTAGCTCTGCCCGGTGACGGCAAAGGATCGCGATCAGTTCGTCATCCTCGATATAGCCGAGCCCCTTGCCGACATGAAGTTCGCCCAGAAATCCGAGGTTCGCCGCTAACTGACCGAGTCGCACGTCGGGCGACAATTCCCATACTTCGGCCAGCACTGCCAACGCCTCTCGCTGCATATCGGTCATCGTAGTAGGTCTCCGATCTTCGGTTCCCCGGCAAACGCTTTGGGAAGATTGCCGATCACCTCGACCCGGATTAGCGAACCGGTGGCCAACTTGGCGATGCGGGTTGCTGAGTAACCCGATTGTACAGTATCAGCATCCCGTCAGTGCCCTCGAAAACCCAAGGCGGCGGCATCCCGGCTGCCGACCGGCCGAAAAGCGAAATCTGCCGAGCAAGCTTTCCCGGGTCTGCATCTTGTCGGCGAGATGGGGGAAGGCGTAACTCACGGGGTTCAACGTCGCGGAAATCACGCATCCGGTCATTTTAGAAAACCTCCGCGGTTCGCGCGCGGACTCAACGAACTTGCCGAGGCATCGCCGCATCGAGTCACCGGAAAAGAGCGGCGAGTCGAATCTCATTTTACATTAGGGCAACAGGTGGAGTAATCTGGAAGCACAAATCAGGAGGACCGACAGTGGCCAGTCCCCTGGGTGCAAGCTGCGAAACTTGAAGATTGTACAGCCCCCTGTTAGCTATTGGGAGGCATGAATACCATGCGCGACTACGTCAAGACGCTATTCGCCCGCCTCCTCCTGTCGTGTTTTGCCGTCGGATTGCTTCCGCCTCACGTCATTCCCGCGGCATTCGGGCAGACATCCTCGAGCCAGGACGCCCGCATCGTCACCTTCAATCAGTCGGCCGACAAGGTGGAGGCTTACGATTTTGTGGAGGTCACGGCCTCTGTCGCCAAGCCGACCGCCAAGAACCCGTTCACCGACGTCGCCTTTACAGGGCAGTTCCAGCGTAATGACGCCGATCCTGTGACGGTCCACGGCTTTTGCGACTCGGCCGACGGCAGCGTCTACCGGATCCGCTTCATGCCATCCAAACCGGGCAAGTATTCCTACGCGATGACCTTTCGCCAGGGAGAGGTATCGCGAATGCACACCGGCACGTTCGAGGCGACGGACGGCAAACGTCGCGGCGTCCTACGCGTGGATAAGGACCACCCCTGGCACTTTGTCTGGGAGGGCACAGGAGAGCACTATTTCTTCAACGGCAACACCGCGTTCCTGCTCATGGGCTGGCAAGACGAGGCCGTCATCCGGGGCTGTCTCGACCGCCAGCATCGCCTCAAAGTTAACCGTTTGCGCGTTCTCTTGGGTGGTGGTCGCTCCAGCAGCTTCTGGGGGAGCCGATCATCCCGAGCAAGGAATTTCAAGTCTGCCTCAATCCCTGGGTGGCCAGGCGGCCCCATGACATCACCACGCCGCTATTCGACTACACGCGGTTCAACATTGCCCACTGGCAGAAGTTCGAGCGCCTCCTGCGCTACGCCCGCGAGCGCGACCTGATCATCTCGGTAGTGTTCGACTGGAATGACTCGCCCGTCCACCCAGCCGCGGGAAGTGAAGACGAGCGGCGTTACTTCCAGTATGCGGCCGACCGTTTGTCGGCTTTCGCGAATGTCACGTGGGACTTGGGAGACGACATCAGCAGCTACCGCAACCAGGAATGGTCGCACCAAACCGGCACCCTTCTGTACCAGCGGGACCCCTACCATCATCTCGCCACGGATCATCCTGTGGATAACAAGCATCAGGACCGAACGTCGGCATGGTTCGGCTTCACTTCGTTCCAGGAGTGGTCGCGCCCGCAGCATAAATGGATGCTCAACCAGCGGCAGGCCCAGAAGAAGACGGGGAGGATCATTCCACAGACCAACGAGGAGTATGGATACGAGGACCATTACCCTCGCTGGGCACAGAATTACCCCAATGGGGCCAACGCCAATAACATGCGGCGCACCGCCTGGGAAATCTACATGGCGGGGTGTTATCAAACGACAGGCGAGACGGCTCGCCGCGGCACCGGCTACTGGCCCGACACCGGCGGCGGCTGGGTGAACGGCCGGGGCGACGACAGCATGAAAATGCTCCAAGGTTACGCCCACATCGTGACGTTCTTTACCAGCTTCGAGTGGTGGAAAACAGAGCCGCAGGACGACCTGGTCACGAACGGCGCCTTCTGCCTTGCGGAACCCGGCAGGCTGTATGCGGTCTATCTTCCCCGAGGCGGCGAGGTAACCGTGAAGCTGGCCCCGGGTCGTTACCAAGCGAGTTGGTTCAATCCGCGCAGCGGCAAGACACTTTCCCTGCCGCCCGCGGACGGGCCGGACTGGACCTCTCCCAAGCCGCCGGATGACGGAGATTGGGCGCTGCTGCTTAAAAAGTAACAGACTCAAATGTTCCCTCTACCCATTGCCAAAGAACTCGCTGGTTCCGAAAAACGTCGTTTCCATCGCAAGCAGACTCACTCCTGAGCTTACCCAGAAGCTCACTTCGGCTGGCGCGGCGCTGTTTCTCGATGCAAGACGGGATAGAGCACATTCGCCACTGTTTCCGAACGAGCGAACGGTGTTCCATAGAGCTGGTTGACGGCGATCGTGCGAGCTTCCGCCGAAGTCAGAATCGCGTTGGCGACGGCCGGCTCGCCTAGGGCGGCAATGGCGTTAACCCAACCTTGCACCTCCGCCGCGCTACCAACCCTGCCTAGAAAGAGCCCGTAAAGCCCCTGAACGAAGCCCGCATTGGAGCCGACGAGGGCTGCGTATTCGGGAGAGCACACCAGCGCGACGACGACCTGTTCGATCGTGCCGCCATGCTGAAGCGAGGAGATGAAGTTGGCCTGGCCGGCGGCGTCCGCGGGCCGATCCAGCACCTTCTGATAAAGACCGTTCACCACGTAATTCAACGCTTCGGTCGAGTTGGCCAGGTCATTTGCCACAGCGGCTTGGGTCAGAGTTCCTGCATTCAAAGCCGCAATCCAGCCGCCGGCATCGTTCGGGTTGGTTATATTCCCCGTTCGATGGAGCAGATCGTTATAGAGAGCGATAACAAAAGCCGTGTTGCCCGTGAGCGCATTGTTCGTATTGAGATTGTGATTGGGGTCCGTTACCGAGGAACTGATGGGCGTCGTAAAGATGTCGTCCTGAGCGTTAATGGTGCCGTTTGACGCGGCTATGCCAACCAGCCTGATAGCGTTGGGGCCAAGAATCCCACGGAAATCGTTCTCTCCTACGCTGTTCTGAGTTCCTCCGCCCAGGTCGATGCCGCCAACTGGTCCTCCACTAACCGAGTACACATCAATGCCGTAGAGATTGTTGTGGAAATCATTTGCTTGAACCTGGAGAGCAAGGACGGTTCCCGAAGCAGTCTCAATGAAAAGGCCGGTTCCCGTGTTGCCCTCGGTGATGTCGTTTCCGGTCACGGCGCCGACAAGATCTGGGCCGACCAAGTCGATCGCTCGATAACTCTCGCTCAGGTCGAAGGTGTTGTTTTTGATCGCGAAACTCGTGGCGGCTACTTGGGGGACAATGTCACACGCAATGTTCGCGGTTCCCGCAAAGGTATTGCCTTGCACGGTGAATCCCGAGATGTTTTCATTTTCTTGGATTACGTCTGTTCCCAGCGTCGCACTATTGAACGTGTTGTTGGTTATCTGATCTGACATCGCGATCACAGTGTTGATGCTATTCAAGTACCGAATCCCAAATGCCGTATGATCGTTCAGATTGAACGTGTTGTCGCTTATCAGGTTGTCGCTTCCGGTGCTCGGAGTAGCGACCTCTATCATGGTGGTAAAGGCGGTGATGACTTCGTTGGAGATTGTGTTATTGGTCACCTCGTCGAGCGTGCCTGCCAGCGCGATGGTTGGATTATTTGACGAATTGATATTGGTTAGCGTCGATCCCGTAATCGTCATGTTCGTGTTGACCGTGAGCGTTCCACTCCCAACAAACCCAACGTTGACGTTCTTCAACACGAGATTGGTCTCGCCCGTTGGTATGGTCTCCGCGTCGCCGATCATGAACGTGGGGAGAGCGGATAGTGCTTGGCCCGGTTGGCCCTGGATGACCAGGTCGGATTTGCCAACACTTCCCAGAGCATCGGCACTCAAGGTTCCCGGTGCAGAACCGGCGTCGATCGTGATCGTACTGTACGCACTGATAGCCGAAACATTGGTGGTTAGCGCGGCCTGCAGAGTTGCAAAGGTCGAGACGTTGTCGGCGGTCGTACCGACGGGAACGATGGTTCGATTATTGAGAAGCGTGCGGCTTTCCAGCGGCTCCAATGTCGGTTGGAATCTACGGCGGGGGCCTTGGAGTTTTTGCTGGCTTCGGCGTGAAGAACGCCGGTCAAAGATCGAGCGGAGGCTAAACATATAAACTCCATGAAAGGAAACAGGAGGGCCGGTGTTCCCATTGAGATTGCAACTCTGTCCGAATAGGCGTGGTTCGGGCTCTCGATAGTTATCGTTTGGCGCAGGCAGAACGGACAAATTGCGCGAATTACTCATAAAGTCTTGGCGGGGCCAAAGAAGTGGCGAGTCGCCCCGACCAACTTTCGGGAGCAAATGATGCGTTTGGCGGCTTCTAGTTGCGCCCAAGCGGCGGCCGCGACCGAATAATGGGCCGCAGGATAGGGCAGCTAGTAGAGTCGAGAAGTGGCGCGGTGGTTTAGGCGGCGGTATGTCCGTGTATCCGGGTTTCCCCTTCGTGGCTAAGTACCGTATGCCATACTCCGTTTCCACTTCCCGCTCGTCAAACCGAACGTGCCCGTTTAAGGCATTCGGCTTTGGGATCAGAATCAGACTTTCGCAATCAGGAGGTTGCACTTGAGTTCCAGCAGGGTTAGCAAGCCCAGCTCTTCAGCCAGGTAGCGGTCGGAGAAGCGTGCATACCCCGACCCCCTCACTCGGTATTTGTCGCACAACCACTTGCGGAGCCGATACCGGACGTGTTGATCCACCGCCCGGTAGGCCTTGCTTACCTGCCCCAGTTGGAAGTAGTTCACCCACCCCATCCCATTGCTGGGTCGGCTACCACATTAGACTTTTCGAGGCCTGCACGGCGTTCACACTACATTACGGCCTGACTGCTCGCGGGGCCGCTTAACGGCCCTTTCCATCGGAGGCTTCAGGCTGGCGTTACCGCCAGGCACTGCCCCGATTGCTACCGGCTGGAGCAAAACTTGCCGGGGAGGAGTTGCACCTCCTGAAGACCGACGCCTTGACACGGCCACAAAGGGACAGGTCTAATTTTCACTCCGCCGGATCCGCTTTCGTTCAGCCCAGACGACAAACCTCCAGGATCGCTTGGCCAAAACCCAAGATTTAGTTAAACTCTTGCCGGCATTGAAAACGGCAATCGCTTCTCGCATTCCGGGTGGAGGATCGGCATGAAGCACATCTTCTTTTTGGCATCGATCGCATTCGTCAGTGGATTATTCTGCATGCCGTTGCAGGCCCAGGTGAAGCCGGAACCAAAGTACGAAGGGAAACCGCTGAATTATTGGGTCGAACGACTACAGAAATGCGAGAAGGATGAAGACCGCAATGCCGCGGCTAAAGCAATCAAAGCTTTTGGTCAGGAGGCGGCGCCGGCTGTACCTGCCCTTGTGGAAATGCTCGACGATCGCTCCGACAGCTTCCGCGATTTAGTGGGTGAGATTCTTGCCGTGATCGGACCTGGGGCCAAATCGGCTGTTCCTGCCCTCATTACGCTCTCAAGGAGAAAACGGCTCGGAGTCCCGAGGTTGTTGTTGAAATCCTGGGGGCGATTGGCCAGGATGCCAAAGAAGCTGTGCCCGTTCTCATCTCGGTTATAGAGGATCGACCCGCTGACTTGCAACGAATTGATCCTGCCGTGGTGGCGCTGTGCCAGATTGGAGCGGCGGGCAAAGAAGGCATCCCCGCCATTCGTCGATTGGTCAAAGGCGTGAAAGAGCGAGAACCCGGCACTAGCCGGTACAGTGGTACGCGGGCTTTTGAGTTTATAAGTTCGTTGCCGAAGCTTGGAAGTGATGGGATTGCCCTGTTAGTCGATTTTTTGATGGACAAGGACGCCGATTTACAGAGTAAGAGCGCTGAAGTTCTTGGGGACGCAGGGGCCGCTGCAAAAATCGCTATTCCTGCGCTAAAGAAGCTGCTGAACCACCAGGCCCCAGAAGTTCGCCTGAACGCAGCAATCGCTTTATGGAAAATCGACCAAAACCCTTCGGTTGTGCCCGTGCTAGCCGGATTGCTTAAAGAGGAGAAAGGCACCGTTACGTGGTCCGCTGCATATGCGCTGAGCGAGATAGGCCCAGCAGCCAAGGCGGCTCTTCCGGAGTTGGTCAAGGCATTTTCTCGTCCGCAGCTCAACGCCAGCGACGCTTTGCTCAATGCAATTCAAAAGATCGACCCAGCGGAAGCTCAGATACTGAAGCAGAATCGGCCTGCACCAACCGCAGCATCAGGGTTCATCCGGTAAGTGTAATGCCGGTACGCGCCCGCAAGACTAGCCGCGAATTTGTAAGGCATATGGCAACTTAACGGGACAGGTCTAATTATCCTGTCCTCGTACATAGCTTTCCATTGCGAGAACAGCATTCCTACGTGAGCACCCATAGCATTTCACCGAACCCGCCTCAATAATTAGACCTGTCCCGTTTAATTGCCCCGGCTAACCTTCCCTATTCCCAGGCCCGTTTGTCACAATTGATGAGGAGTGTTGCCTACCAATCTCACCGCATGAGGGATCGAGATGCCGCGCAAAACGAAGTCTGCTAAAGCCGCCAAAGAACAACCAACCTTGACGGACAACGAATCGCAACCCATCGCGAGGGATGCGCAGGCCGCTCCGGAACCAGCGCCGGCAGGCGGTCGAGATGCGAACGGCAAGTTCGCAGCCGGCAATAGGGGTGGGCCGGGAAATCCTCATGCCAGGCATTGCGCGGATGCTGGAAATCTTCCGTAACAGCATTTCCGAGGAGGATTTCATTCGTGTAGTGCGCAAGCTGTTGGAAAAGGCTGAAGCCGGCGATACCAGTGCGGCCAAGATTCTCGTTTCCTATGTTGTCGGCAAACCTCTGCCGGCTCCCCATCCCGACTCCATCGATCGCGACGAATGGGATCACTTTCAGAAGGACGCCGTGCAGCCTCAGGAAATGAAGCTGGTCATGAGTTCCCTGCCCACCCAAGTGGGCAATGACGTCGCCCGCGTAGCGCTGCCCATCATGACCGAAGTCCGCACCCGCGATCTTGCCAAGCAACTCCTCAAGGGTTGCCCCTGGAGCGAAGGCCGTGAATGGCGGTGAGAGGGACGAGGAGAATGCAGAGAGAAGCGAGCCGTTATCAAACGGCGATTTGAGCGAACAACCGACTGATCCCGGGGCCCTCCACCCATCACCCGCCACCCTTCCATTCGATCCTTGGGATATCGATGCAGCCATGGCGGCATCCACATCGCAACAGGAAGCGGACGCAGAACATGAGATGGAAAACGAGAAACATGGAAAAGAAACCGCGCCGATAGCAAACGGCAAATTGACAGGCGAAATCGTTCGACCATCGACTCAGTGCACCTCCCCGGGCCGGTTTGGTGAATCAATGCCAAATGGCAAGCCATCCACCGTTCATCGGCCACCATCCAAAACAAATGCAGATGACAAAAAAATCGAGGGCAAAAAGATGAAAAAGAAGACCAAGAGATTGCGGCTGCAGCCATTGGCTCAGTAGCTGGGGCCTAAAAGGGGTCGAAAGTCTTTAATCGCACACACTGTTAATTCTTGGACCCTGCCGGCATTGCGATTAAAGACTCCCGACCCCTTTTTGCTCTCGGCTGCTGCGATTGCCACGGGCCAACGCAAGAGGAGTTGCTCGGGGCGCTATAATGGACATAGACAAGGGGGAGCGGAGATAGCTATGAAATCAACCACCGACGAGATTCGCCAGCGCTTCGATGCCGACGTGGAGCGGTTCTCCAATCTCGACAGCGGCCAGTCGGCCACGGTGGATTCGCCCCTCGCCATGACGCTGATCGCCGAGGTCGCTGCCGAGACCACTCCGCACGCCAAGCAAGTTCTCGACGTCGGCTGCGGAGCCGGGAACTATACGCTGAAGCTGTTGGAGCGCTTGCCGAACGTGGACCTCACGCTGATCGATCTGAGCCTGCCTATGCTCACCCGAGCCACTGAGCGGGCCAGAACCAAAACCTCCGGCCAGATTACCACGATCCAAAGCGACATTCGAGAAGTCCAGCTTTTGGAAGGCCGATTTGACATCGTCCTGGCCGCTTCGGTGCTCCACCACCTTCGGACCGACGCCGAATGGCACGCCGTCTTTGCCGCTTTCTACCGAACCCTGCGGCCCGGCGGCTCGCTTTGGGTATTCGATCTTCTCGACAGCTCGATTCCTGCCGTTCAGAGGGTCATGCGCAAGCGGTACGGCGAATACCTGACGCTGTTGAAGGACGAAACCTATCGCGATCGCGTGTTTGCTTACATCGAAAAAGAGGACACGCCGCGCCCGCTCGTTTTTCAACTCGAGCTGCTGCGTAAGGTCGGCTTCGCTCACGTGGAAGTGCTTCACAAGAATACCTGTTTTGCCGCCTTTGGAGCGGTCAAAGGATCCGCGCTCAGTCCGGCGCCGCAATAAAGGCTTCGCCCGCATGCATAACGATCGGCTCAATAAGGTCCACCCACCCGCCTTTGCCAACCCGGCCCTTCGCAAGCAGGCCGAGGCGAGCCCCGGATTTCGGATCGATCTTGAAAACCGATATGCCGCGGCCAACGGCAATACTTTCCAAATGGAACCGAGAGATTATGCGATTGTCCGCGAAGTGAAAGGTGAACCAGGGGTCTTCGTAGAGGGAACTCATTTGGCAAAACCCTCCACGCATTACCCTTCACCCTCCACCAATTTATAGGAGATGGATCATGGCCATCGTACGCGACCGTTCCGTTTTCGAGAACGCCTACGCCGGCAAAGCCCCATGGGATATCGGCAAGCCGCAGAAGCCGTTCGTTTCGAAATACGGCCCGATATGAATGATCTTGGGTTTTCCGACGGCGGCCCCAAAGCATGGTTTTTGGTCGCGCTCAAGCAGAATTGAAAGCGCGACAAGGTCTTTTTAGCGATGGCACATGCTGTGCCATTCCCAAGCCAGCCCGATCCTTCTATTTATAACCTTAAAGAGAATGCGATCGGGGTGTCCACTCGCCGCCCGGTCGGGCTAGTGAATTCGAACGGAGAAGCGCAATGGCGGCAGAGCATTTCCTGGGAGCAAACGGCGACTCGGACGTAACCGAGACCAAAGAATGGCTGGATTCGCTTGAGGGTGTGCTCCAGACCAGCGGCGGCGACCGAGCTCGCTTTCTTTTGACACAACTGAAGTCCAAGGCGGGCCGTTACGGCATCGACGTGCCCTTTACGGCGAACACTCCGTTCATCAATACGATTCCAGCTTCCCGACAACCAATCTTTCCTGGTAACCGCGAAATCGAACGGCGCATCAAGAGCCTGGTCCGCTGGAATGCGATGGCCATGGTCGTTCGGGCCAACAAAAAATACCACGGCATCGGCGGACACATCTCCACTTTCGGCTCATCGGCAACGCTGATCGAAGTGGGCCTTAATCATTTTTTCAAAGGCTCTGATGCTCCCGGTGGCGGCGATCAAATCTATTTCCAGGGCCATTCCTCGCCCGGCATCTACGCTCGGGCCTTTCTCGAAGGCCGGCTTTCGATGACTCAGCTCGAGAATTTCCGCCGCGAGTTAACCGAGGGGGGCGGGCTGTCGAGCTATCCGCATCCGTGGCTGATGCAGGCCTTTTGGCAATTCCCGACGGTCTCCATGGGCCTGACGGCGATCATGGCGATCTACCAGGCCCGCTTCAACCGCTATCTGCACCACCGCGGCCTGAAGGAGACCGCTCACCAACATGTTTGGGCATTCTTGGGCGACGGCGAAACCGACGAACCGGAATCGTTGGGCGCCCTCACACTGGCTTCGCGGGAGCACCTCGACAATCTGACGTTCATCGTCAACTGCAACCTGCAAAGGTTGGACGGCCCCGTTCGCGGCAACGGCAAAATCATTCAAGAGCTGGAAGCCGCCTTCCGAGGCGCCGGCTGGAATGTCATCAAGGTGATTTGGAACACCGATTGGGATGTGCTCCTGGCCAAAGACAAGAGCGGCTTACTCGTCAAGCGCATGAACGAAGTGGTCGATGGCGAGTTCATGAAATACGCCGTGGAGCCAGGTTCTTACATCCGTGAGCACTTCTTCGGCAAATACCCGGAAGTGGCCGCGCTGGTAGCCGATTATTCGGACGATCAATTGCACAAGCTCGGACGCGGGGGCCACGATCCGCAGAAGGTTTATGCAGGTTACGACGCTGCTCTCAAATTTAAAGGCGGCCCTAGCGTCATCCTGGCCCACACGATCAAAGGCTATGGCCTAGGCGAATCGGGCGAAGGCCGCAACACCACCCACCAACAAAAGAAATTGAACGAGGAAGAGTTGATCGATTTCCGCAATCGTTTCAGCATACCTCTTTCGGATAAGGACGTGCGTGAATGCCCCTTTTACAAACCGGGCGACGATAGCGATGAAGTGGTTTACCTGAAGGAACGGCGCACGGCGCTGGGCGGCTTCCTGCCTGCCCGGAACACCAAACCGCCGGCCTGCAAAGTGCCCGCGCTCGATTTGTTCAAGGATAGCTTGCAGGGGAGCGGCGACGGCGAATTCTCGACGACCATGGTTTTCGTCGGGCTCTTGAAGAAGCTTCTGCAAAGCAAGGACATCGGCAAATTGATCGTGCCGATCATCCCCGACGAAGCCCGAACTTTCGGCATGGACGCGTTCTTCAAACCTTTTGGAATCTATTCCAATCACGGCCAACTTTATGAGCCGGTCGATTCGAAAACCTTGCTCGCCTACCGTGAAGCCAAGGATGGTCAGGTTCTCGAAGAAGGCATCAACGAAGCCGGGGCCATGTCGAGTTGGATTGCGGCCGGCACCGCCCAGGCGACGCATGGCATTCCGACCATCCCGTTCTACATCTATTACTCGATGTTCGGCTTCCAGAGGATTGGCGACCTCATCTGGGCCGCCGCCGATCTGCGGGCTCGCGGCTTCTTGCTGGGCGGCACGGCGGGGCGCACCACGCTTTCGGGCGAAGGACTGCAGCATGAGGACGGCCATAGCCACATCATGGCTTCGACTGTGCCGACCGTGCAGGCATTCGATCCCGCTTATGCCTTCGAGCTGGCGGTCATCATTCAGGATGGCATTCGCCGCATGTACGAAGCCGGCGAGGACATCTTCTACTACATCACGCTCTACAACGAGAATTACGCGCAATTGCCGATGCCTGAAGGCACGCGGGAAGGCATCCTCAAGGGTCTTTACAAGTTGCGGCCTGCGACCAAAAAGGCCAAAGGCACGAAGATTCATCTTTTCGGCAGCGGGCCCATTGTCCGCGAAACGTTGCGTGCTCAAGAGATTCTGGCCGACAAATTCGGCGTCGCGGCCGATGTTTGGAGCGCCACCAGCTACAAGGAACTGCGCCGCGATGCTCTCGAAGTCGAACGCTGGAACTTGTTGCATCCCGAGGCGACGCCGCGGCAATCGTATTTGGAGAAGGTGCTCCAAAACGAACAAGGAATATTCCTGGCCGCCAGCGATTACATTCGTTCGGTGCCGGAGATGATTAGCCGCTGGGTGCCAGGCGGGCTTTTCCCACTCGGCACCGATGGATTCGGTCGTAGCGAAAGTCGCGAAGCCTTGCGGCGTTTCTTCGAGGTGGATGCGGAGTGCATCGCCATTGCGGCTCTCTCTCGCCTCATGCAAAAGGGCGAAGTGAAGCCCGCTCAGGTCGCCAAGGCCATCAAGGACTTGAACGTCAATCCGGAAAAGGTCAATCCTCTGCAAGCGTGAGGCCGGCTGGCCGGCCCATTGGGGAGAAGTATGCCGATCGAAATCAAGCTGCCCGAGCTGGGTGAGAATCTCGCCAGCGGGGATGTTTTGGACATCAAAGTAGCGGCGGGAGACACGGTAACGGCTGGTCAAACGCTGATGGAAGTGGAAGCGGAAAAGAGCACGGTCGAAGTGCCCGCTCCCGTTGCGGGAAAGATCGCTCAGCTCCTGGTCAAGAAGGGGCAGTCGATTAAGGTCGGCCAGCCGCTCTTTCTCATCGACGATGCTGGCGGCGCCAAGGCTGCGAAGGCGCCCGCCAAAGAGCCTGCTCCCAAAAGCGAGCCGGCTCCGACCGCCAAGCCTGCGGAAGAAAAACCTGCGAAGGCGGCGGCCGAACCTGCTCCAGCCGAGGCGAAAAAACAACTTGAGCCGGCTGCCAAAGCTGGCGATAATCACGCGCCGCCGCCGGCCCCGGCGATTCAATCGGGCGATGCCAAAACAGTTCCAGCCGGTCCTGCCACGCGCCGTTTGGCCCGCGAATTGGGCATTGACCTGGCTCAAGTGACTGCATCCGGTAAGAATGGCCGCGTCACCGAAGACGACGTCAAGACGTACGTCAAGGGCTTGGCCAGCGGCGCTCAGGCGCAGGGCGGACTGCGGCCCCAGCACTCCCCGATTTCTCCAAATGGGGAGCAATCGAACGGCAGCCACTCGAAGGCATTCGCAAGAAAACTGCGGAACAAATGAGCCTGGCATGGAGCTTGATTCCCCATGTCACGCAGCACGATTTGGCCGACATCACCGAGCTGGAAGCCTTTCGCAAGCAGCAAGACACTCAGTCCACCCGGCTCACCGTAACGGCGTTCGCTCTTAAGGCCGCTGCCGTCGCATTGCAGCAATTTCCTCAGTTCAACAGCAGTTTGGACATGGCCGCGGGGCAGCTCATTCAAAAGCGCTATCTATCACATCGGCGTGGCGGTCGATACGGACCGAGGACTTTTGGTGCCGGTATTTCGCGACGTGGACAAAAAGAGCGTTCACGATCTGGCTCAGGAGCTTAGCGTCGTTGCCGAGAAGGCCCGCCAACGCAAGATTGGACTCGAAGACTTGCGCGGCGGCAGCTTCACGATCACCAATTTGGGCGGCATCGGCGGCACGAGCTTCACGCCTATCGTCAACTGGCCGGAAGTCGCGATCCTGGGCATCTCGCGCGGCAAATTGCAACCCGTCTACCGCGACGGTCAATTGGCGCCGCGATTGATGCTGCCCTTGTCGCTTTCCTACGATCATCGCGTCATCGACGGGGCCGACGCCGCCCGCTTCACGCGGCGCATCGCGGAGATGCTCGAGAACCCGCTGCTGATGCTTTTGCATGCGTAAGAGGTTTAACATTCATGCCAGATGCTGCAGAATCCGAGCTTATCGTCCTGGGCGGCGGCCCCGGCGGCTATACCGCCGCCTTCTTGGCTGCCGACAAGGGCTTGCAGGTCACCATGATCGATGCCAGCGAGCGGCCCGGCGGCACCTGCCTTCATGTGGGCTGCATTCCCTCGAAGTCTCTCTTGCATGTCGCCAAACTTCTGAACGAGGCCAAGGATGCAAGCGCCTGGGGCGTTGAGTTTGCTGCGCCCAAGATCGATATCGCCGCGCTCCGCGGGCAAACCGTCAAAGTCCTCGATACGCTCAGCAAGAATCTGGTCGAGTTGTGCAAGCGCCGCAAAGTTGAGTTGATTCGGTCCCGCGGCGTGTTTGCAGATGCGCACACGATCGAGCTGGCCGACGGCACGCCGCAGAAAGTTCAAAAACTGCATCATCGCGACCGGTTCTGTGCCTGCTCGGCCTCCGCTCTTCAATATCGAATCGCCGCGCATTATGGATTCAACGGGAGCCCTCAAACTGGAAGAGTTGCCGCCGGCGCTGCTGGTTGTGGGCGGCGGTTATATCGGCCTGGAGCTGGGCTGCGTTTATGCCGCTTTGGGCAGCAAGGTGACCGTCGTCGAACTGACCGATGGCTTGCTCCCCGGCTGCGATCGCGACCTGGTGCGGCCCTTGCAACAGCGTCTCGAGCATCAATTCCACAAGATTTATCTCAACACCAAGGTCACCAAGCTCACCCCCACGGCCAAGGGAGTGAAGGCGACTCTTGAAGGGAACGAGATAGACGACAAGGAACCGGAATTTGGCCGGGTCCTCGTGGCAGTCGGCCGACGTCCGAATTCACAAGGGATTGGCCTCGACAAGGCAGGCGTGGAGATTGACGCCAAAGGCTTCATCAAAGTGAACGGCCAGATGAAGACTTCGGCCGAGGGCATTTATGCCATCGGCGACATTGCCGGTGAGCCCATGTTGGCTCACAAGGCCAGCGCAGAGGGAAGGCTGGCCATCGAAGTGATCCGTGGCGAACCGGCAGTTTGGGACGTGCGCGCCATTCCAGCCGTGGTGTTCACGGACCCCGAAATCGCCTGGTGCGGGTTAACGGAGACCCAAGCCAAGCAGCAAGGGAAGGAAGTCAATGTACTGCGTTTCCCCTGGGCCGCTTCGGGACGAGCCGCAACTTTGGGCCGGCAAGAAGGCCTCACCAAGCTGCTCGTCGAGCCAGGCACCGAACGGGTACTGGGTGTCGGCATCGTTGGCTACGGCGCAGGTGAGTTGATCTCGGAAGGTGTTTTGGCCGTGGAGATGGCATCCACTGCCCGAGATGTCTCCATGAGCATCCATCCGCATCCGACGCTCTCCGAGACCATTATGGAAGCCGCCGAAAGCGCTTTTGGGCCTACGACGCACATCTATAAAAGTGCGCAAGAACGCCTAATTCGGCGTCAAATCTTGATAAGCACGTTGATTTGTAGCCGCATTCGCCAGAATGCGGGTTGGCCAGCGAAAACCCCGCGTTCTGGCGAACGCGGCTACAAGAGAATGCTGCCGTATCATGCACGGTGATTTAGTAGCTGAACTCATGAGAGTTCGGACTTCGGAACCCTCACGACTTCGGTGACAGGCGTTGCCCTGACGTGCCCGCAGGTGCCGACGTCAGCACAGCAATCCACCGGCTCACAGCAAGCAACATCAGACTTCCAACCGACGCGATCACGAAAACCGTAAGCCCGATGTTCAAGGTAGCCTGCATGCCGCGCCCTTGGCCGTAGAGCGCCAACCATTGGCCTCCGACTAGCTGAACGCCCGCGGTCATGGTAGTGGTCGTGACGAATATCATCGGCAGAATGGTAGTCCAGGCGTAGCGGGCGCGGCCTGTGTTCACCAGCAGGGTAGTAATCAAGCACAGGGCGATCACCGCCAAGAGCTGGTTGGCGATGCCGAACATTGGCCAGATGGTGCCGATCGAACCGGTCCATATCAGGACACTCCAGCCGCCAACGATGATCGTTGTCGCCAATATCGAACCGGGAAGCCAATCCGGGCGAGAAAAGCGCGCGTCAAACCTGCCCAGCGATTCTTGCAGGAGAAAACGAGCGATGCGCGTTCCTGTGTCGATGGTCGTCAGAATGAACAGCGCCTCGAACATGATGGCGAAGTGATACCAGTATTTCATGACACCCACGAGCGACAGCCCGGTCCAGGCGAGCGCCTTGGTGAAGATGAACGCCATCCCCACGGCCAGCGTGACAGCCCCGCCCGTGCGGCCGCGAAGCGATTCGCCGCCGACCCATTGCTCCACGGTGGCAAGATCGAGATGGGCGATGGCATCCACTTGGGTGGCGTGGAGCGGATCGCGAGCTTCTTCTGTGCGCAGCCCTAGCGAATCGTACAGCCCCTCGAGTTGGTCCTGATAGATGGCGACGTGCGAAAGGTCGACGTTGATCTCGTAATAGAGCTTGGGATCGAGCGAAGCCGCCGCCAGCAAAGCCATCACGCCGACCAATCCTTCCAAAAGCATGGCGCCGTAGCCGATGGGCCGGATATCCGATTCGCGGCTAATCATCTTGGGCGTGGTGCCGGAAGCGACCAGGGCGTGAAAACCCGATATGGCGCCGCACATGATGCAAATGAAAACGAAGGGAAACACACTGCCGGAGAAAGTCGGGCCGCCGTGCAGAAACACGTGATTGATGGTGGGGCAGGGCAAGGTCGGATTAGCCATGAACACACCGACGATCATCAAACCGATAGTGCCAATCTTCAGGAAACTACTCAAGTAATCGCGTGGACAGAGCAACATCCAGACCGGCAGCACGGAGGCAATGAACCCATAGGTCGCCAACGCTAAGACTGTGGTTCCTTTACCGAGCGAGAAGTAGGGCTCGAGTGCAGAGCCGGGAATCCAACTTCCGAAAATGGTGGCTGCCAGAACTGCCACGGCGCCGATGAGCGAAGCCTCCACGATGTGCCCTTTACGGAGGCGGTACATGTATAAACCGACGAACAGCGCGATGGGGATGGTGCAGGCAATGGTAAAAGTACCCCAGGAACTGCCGGGCACGATCTGTTTCCAAGTGCCGCCTAACAGCAAATCGCCATCGGGCTGGTGAGCGACAAAGGTTTTCAAATCCTGGTTTGCACCCGGGGCCGCCAGGATGTGGAATTCCTCCGAACGTTCGACTGATGTCGCCTGGCCCGCATAAGTAAGCCGCGTGCCAGCAGGAACCAGATAATGGTCCGGCTGGCCGGCAATGGGCTTGAGATCCCTGCCAGCGGGAAGGTGAAGTTTCAAGCCTTGGGGCAGGGCTACTTCCTCGCCGCCCAACGCCTTGACGACGACGATGCCAAGTCCTGCAAGGGCGATGATGACGATAAAGAGAATGGCCAGCGAAACGATTGCCGAAGCCTGATTGCCGAGTTCGGTGCGGGCGATTTCCGCCAACGATTTGCCGCCGCGTCTGACGGAAGCAGCAAGCGTGAGCATGTCCTGCACGGAGCCAGCCAGGCAGACGCCGATGACCAGCCAAACCAAACCCGGCATGTAGCCATATTGAATCGCCAGCACCGGCCCAATCAGCGGGCCCGCTCCGCTAATTGCGGCAAAATGGTGGCCAAACAGCACCCATTTGTTGGTGGGATGATAGTTCTGACCGTCGTTGAATTCGTAAGCCGGCGTCTGACGGGAGTCGTCGAGGGCCATCACCTTGGCGGCAAGGAAGGCGCTGTAATAGCGATAGGCAATGGTCAGGCAACACAGGACGACTAGGAGAAGCGGCATGGCATGCAGGACGACGCGGCCGGATTCATATTCCCACAGCATGTCGCTCAAAAGCATGTCTGCTTCTCCCCTCATCCTTGACCCAAACGAAAAGCCCACGGCTTCTTAAGCCGTGGGCTCATCATAGCGATTGGTCTAACTTGGGCAAAAGGCGGACAGCCTCAGGAAAGGGTCCACCTGACGCCCATAAGTCCGCATCAAGTCTTAGGAGGAATCCGCATCGCGTAGAACGATCGCCAAACGAATGTAATTGCGATTAGGAACATGATGACGCCGAACACCGTTGTATAATCCGCGCCGCCTTTGTGGGCCTCGGCTTTCATTTTGACGGCGATTTCCACCGCCAGCAGACCAAAGAGTGTTGAAAACTTGATGATAGGATTGAGCGCGACCGAAGTCGTGTCCTTGAATGGATCGCCAACGGTATCGCCCACGACCGTCGCTTCATGCAGCGGTGTGTTCTTTTCCTTGAAATCCACTTCGACAAGCTTTTTGGCGTTATCCCAGGCACCGCCTGCGTTGGCCATGTAGATGGCCTGGAACAATCCGAACACCGCAATCGAAATGAGATAGGCGACGAAGAAATTCGGATCGAAGAAAGCGAACGCCAGGGTGAACGACATCAAGGCAATAAAGATATTCCACATGCCGCTTTGAGCATATTGCGTGCAGATGCGGACCACGGTGATGGAATCTTCGATGTCAGCTTCCTTCTTGGTCAAATTCATGTTCTTCTTGATGAACTCGACTGCCCGGTAGGCCCCTGTGGTGACCGCCTGCATCGATGCGCCGGAAAACCAGAAGACCACGGCGCCGCCGCACATGAAACCTAACAGCACCGGGGCATCCGTCAGACTCAGGTGCAACAGTCCGGCTTTGCCCAGCAATAGGATGATCGAGAAAATCATCGTGGTGGCCCCCACGACGGCCGTGCCGATCAGCACAGGTTTGGCGGTAGCTTTGAAGGTGTTGCCGGCCGAATCGTTGGCCTCCAGATAATGTTTGCCCTGTTCGAAATCGGGCGTGAAACCGAAATCGCGTTTGATTTCCTCCTTGATGCCGGGAATGTGTTCGGTCTGTGCCAGCTCGAACACCGATTGGGCATTGTCGGTCACCGGTCCATAGCTATCGACAGCGATGTTCACCGGCCCCATGCACAGGAACCCGAAGGCGACCAACCCGAATGCGAAGATCGAACCGACCCCTACTAATCCCCCTGTCGGCTCGAGCTGGACCCGCATGACCTCGTCTAGGCCTTGTAAGCTGACGAAGTAGGCGCCGGCCATGAGGCCGGTGATCAACATGCCGATCCAGAAAGCGCCGAAGTTGCCCGCCACCAAACCGGAAAGAATCGTCAACGACGCACCGCCTTCACGGGACGCCGTCACCACTTCGTGGACGTGTTTCGAATGCGAGCTCGTGAAAGCCTTGGTGAATTCGGGAATCAGCACGGCAGCGAGCGTTCCAAAGCTGATGATCGTGGCCAGATGCCACCAAAGCTGCGGCAAAGGCTTGCCGCCCACAGCAAGATCGCTGAGAAGTAGCCAACTCATGCCAAAAGAAGTGGTAATGCAGAGTACGGAAGCGATCCAGATGAGCCTGCTCAAGGGCTGTTCGAAATCGAATTCTTTCAAGCCGCGATACTTCTTCTCCGAAATGGCCTGATTGATGAAGTAGGAAAGCCCCGACATGAAATCCATCAGGAAGCGCATCGCGAAGATCCACACGATCAGCTTGGCCTGGATGTCGATATCCTTGACGGCCAGAGTAATAAACGAGATCAAAGCGACGCCGGTAACGCCATAGGTTTCGAAGCCGTCCGCCGTCGGCCCGACTGAATCGCCGGCATTGTCGCCCGTGCAGTCGGCGATCACGCCAGGGTTGCGAGGATCGTCTTCCTTGACCTCGAAGACGATCTTCATCAAGTCGGAGCCGATGTCGGCAATCTTGGTGAAAATACCGCCGGCAATACGCAAAACCGAGGCGCCAAGCGACTCGCCGATCGCGAACCCCAGGAAGCAGTAGCCAACAATCTCGCGATCTACGAACAGCAAGATGATGACCATCATGATCAGTTCGAGCGAGATCAAGAACAAACCGATCGACATGCCCGCTCTGAGCGGGATATTGACGACGTCCCAGGGCTCGCCACGCAGCGAAGCGAACGCCGTGCGGGCATTGGCATAAGTGTTGACGCGGATGCCATACCAGGCCACGGCGTAAGATCCCGCCATGCCCACAATCGAAAAGAACAGAACCAGAATGGTGTTTTGGATGGTCTCGCCTTTGAGCGCGATGAAGTAATAAGCCATCGCGCAGGCGATGATGGCGAATAGCATAAGCAGAAAGCGGCCCTGCTGAATCAGGTAGGTTTTGCAGGTCTGGAAAATGACCTCGGCGATGTCCAACATCGATTTGTGGGCCGGCAGGTTGTGGATTTCCCGGCGCAGGTAAAGGCTGATGCTGAGCGTACCGGCGATGACGCAAGCTCCACAAAACAGCAGCCACCAGGCATTGACGGTGGTCCCAAAGATATGAAACTCGCCGGCATGCAAATTAGGAATTGCCAGATCTGCTTCACTGGCTTGGGCAAGGGTGGCCGTCGCCAGCAGCATGCCCAGGCCCCAGAAAAGCCACCGGCAGTTCCGATCGAAACCAGCTGGCGATGCGGGCGACGAGCGTGCGCGCGTCTGCCTCTGCCGAAAAGTGCGGTCATCATGAAATACGCGAGCCCCTGCGGAGAAGAGAGTTACCCATGCCTACGTCTTTGTCGGCGAAGTAGATGCCGGAAATCACGGATAAGATAGTGACGCAAGGCACGAAGTCTACTGCCCGCCAAGGAACTGAGCTCGAATGTCGACGCCCACTTTTTCGCTCCAGGCGTTCAGAATTCGCTCGGATAGCGGTCCCGGCCAGGTCATGTCAACGGCGTTGATGCGACGGACTCCAGCCAGACAGAAGGATGTGTTGGTTAGAAATGCCTCGTCCGCCGCTGTACAATCGTTTATCGTCAGCGGCTGTTCCATAAAAGGAATCCCCCTTTCCTGGCACAATTCCCTCACGACTTGCAGACTGATTCCGTTGAGCACCGAATCCAGCGGCGACGACACGACTGCGCCACCGCGGACGATACAGAAATTGGCGGCAGCCGTTTCGGTAACCAAGTCTTCTTGATCCAACAAGAGCGCCAAGGCACCTGGAGAGGTTCGGCTGACCGCATTTTGGGCCAGACGCCAGTGCAAGCGGCTGCGATGCTTGATTCGGGGATCGATGCACGATTTGGGAATGGCCCGCACGTCTGGCGTAACCAAATGAACGCCCGATTCGAACCATGACGCCATCCCGAGCAAGTTCAGGGGAGCCGTGTGCATCGCCAGAGTTGGCTCGACAGCACTGTTCTGACTACCTGCATAGAAGGGCACCGCTCCCGGAGTCGCAATCAGGATGAGGGCCAATTCTTGGCCCGGGCTGAGCAGGAGTCTATTCCGCGCAACCAATTCCTCCGCAATTTGCGTCAACACCTCGACACTTGCATTCAGCGGGATTTCGGCGAGCCGGCAACTGGCGCAAAAGCGTTCGAGATGATCCTGAAGCCGATAAAGTTGCCGTCGAAACGTCCTCACAAAATCGGTAACGGTAGCGCCAAGGACAAGCCCGGCATCGTAGAGCGGCAACTTCGCTTCTGAAAACGAAAGGAATTGCCCGTTGAGAAAGGCGACGGGTTCCTGTGCGGGAGGGGCGTTGTCAGAGGCATCAGGCGGCAAGGTCATGCGCTTTTGTGGCCTGAATGAGGGATTCGAGACAAACCAGGGTTCGCTCGGTAGCGCCTTGCTGGTTCTTCACCAGTTCCTGGGCTCGCGTGCCCAGTTGATCGCGCTCGGCGGCATTCGCCAACAAGCGGCGGCTGACGTCCTCCAGGGCAGCAGCGTCGGAAACTTGCACGGCCGCTCCGGCTTCGACGAGCCTCGTCGCCGTTTCGCGGAAGTTCCAAACGTGCGGACCAAAGAGGACCGCCGAGCCGTAAGCTGCCGGCTCGATCATGTTCTGCCCGCCGCGGCGACCGTCCAAGCTGCCGCCCACGAAGGCAAGGTGCGAAAGCCCCCAGATCGCGTTCAACTCGCCGATGGAATCGACGAGAATGATACTATCACGATCTTCGACTGAATTCTTCAATTCGCTGCGTCGGACAAAGGGCTTGTTCAGTTTCGCAAGCAATCCTGCGACAGCCTCAAAACGGTCCTTTTGCCGTGGAACCAGAATGAGCCGGAGCTTGGGATAATCCTTGCGAGACGCCTCCCAGACGGCAACAGCGATCTCCTCTTCAGGATCCTGGGTACTGCCGGCCACGAAGACCAGGTCATCTTTCTCGATGCCAAAGAGTTTCCCCATCTCTTTGGTCTTGGCGTTCTGCCGGTCCATGACCACGCCATCGTATTTCACGGAGCCGGTGATCGCGATTCGTTCCTGGACAACGCCGAGTGCCCTAAAGGAAGCCGCGTAGGCAATGGTCTGCACGGCGTACAGATCGACCTGCTGCAACAGCCTGCCGGTGAAACGGCGAAAGCGACAGTGCCGGCGGAAACTGCGCGGACTCATGCGTCCGTTGATAACGGCGATCTTGGCGCCCTGCCGCTTCGCCATGCGCAAAAGGTTAGGCCACATTTCGCCTTCGGCGAGCACGACCAGCGTGGGACGGACGGTTGCCAGCACGCGTTTTACCGCCCAGGAGAAATCGAGCGGCCAATGAAACACAGAGATCCCGGGAAAGCGTTTCTTGGCTTCATCGTAGCCGGTGTCGGTGGTGGTGGAGATCGCACAGATCCAATCGGGATGCCGCTCGCGGAACCGCTGCACGATGGGGCCCAGCAGATGGATCTCGCCGACGCTGACGCCATGGAACCAGATGGTGGGATGCGGAGCTTCCGGATGGGCCGGCAAGGGCCGGTCACACGGATCGAGAATGCCCGTGAACTTGGACCAGAGTCCCCGGCGATACTTCCCGGTGGTGCAGGCTTTGTAAATCAGGTAAGGCGACAGGAGGAGCAGGACCAGAAGATAGATCGCATCGAGAACGACGGCCATGGGATCCATCCCTACTCCTGGGCAGTTCCTCCCAGCGACCCCTGCCGGCTCGTCCGGCAGGTGAAGAAGTTCGCCAGCTAGAATTCTATGCCTACTTGCCATCGACCCCTGCCGGCTCGTCCGGCAGGTGAAGGAGTCCCCCGCTGTAGGCACCGCGATTAGCCGCTGAACTGCTTCACCTGCCGGGCAAGCCGGCAGGGGTCGTAGTTGAGACGGCCCCAAAAGCTAGCTGCTGAACTGCTTCACCTGCCGAGCAAGCCGGCAGGGGTCGAGTGGAGACGGCCCCAAAAGTCAAGCCGCTGAACTGCTTCACCTGCCGGACAAGCCGGCAGGGGTCGTTCGCTGTTAGCAGTTTCAGAGGCGTCAGCACGCTCAGGCTAGCACTCGCCCCTCACCCCACCGCCTGCCGCATGTGGCAGTTCTTGTACTTCTTGCCGCTGCCGCACGGACACGGATCGTTGCGGCCGACTTGCTCGCCGCGATTGCGGATCGGCTCCGGCTTCTTGTCGCCGTCTGGCTGTTGGTGATGGCGGCGTCTTGCTGACTGCGCATGCAGCCGTGGCGCGGCGCCGCACTCTCGTGGATCGTCGGCGCCGATCGACCAGACCGATTCCTGGAACGCCTCCTCTTCCTCCATGCGGAACACGGCGTCCGTCACCTTGTCCTGGATGCCTCCCACATCGTGTCGAATTCCTTCATGCCCTCGCGCTTGTACTCGGTCTTCGGATCTTCCTGGGCGTAACCGCATCAGGCCGATGCCCGAACGCAGATGATCCATCGTGTAGAGATGGTTCTTCCAGGACGTATCGAGTTGGTTCAGGAACAGGCTACGCTCCATCGGTCCGCATTTCCGGCCGATAGCGGGCGATCGAAGGCGTTCCACAGGACTTCGCGGGCAGCAGCCTCGGTCGACGCCGTCAGCTGAGCTTCGGGCAATTTCGAGCTTGAGTTCGCTTCGCATCCATTCGGCCAGTTCCCGGGCGTCCTCCGGCTCGGACAAGCTGGTGCCGGTCCAGGCGGTCGTCCAGTTTGTCGTCGATCGTTCCTTCGGTCCCACAGCGGGATAGCCGTTGCGGCTGGCGTCGAGCAGCAGTTCATGCAGCTTGGCGCGCGAATGGGTGCGGAAATCGTCTTCGGTCAGACAGTCGTCCGCTTGATCGGCGAAGCCGCATGCCTGCTCCAGTGAAACAGCCCTTCGCGGTTGTATCGCTGCGCCGCCGGGAGCCGTGCGTGCTCTGATCGGCCATGAATCGCGCCATGCCCACCTTGACCGGGAACTCGATCTCTTTCTGGCCGATAGAGCGCCATGCACCTGCTCGTTCAAGCAGCTGCCTTGATTTCCTCGTCGGCTCTTGTCGAGGCACGTCTTTCGATCGGAATCTTGATCTGGAACTTCAGCGCGCGCCCAGTCGCAAACCGATCGCACGCCCCAGTCGGGCTCGAGGTAATTGCTTGCCGCCGCTCAGATCGACTTGCAGCGATGGCTTTTTCGGCTGCCTCGATCAAGAACTGGGCTAGGTTGTCTTTGCCGATCTGCTTGAGTTCGCCGATCGTTGGTCTTCAGGCCCAAGCGCGTGTTGACCTGCGTGCGCCATCGCTTGCCAGTTCCATTCCGCGCTCGTCCTCGACGCCGAGGTTCTCGTCCATCATCTCCTGGATCTGCGTCGCGACCATCCGCAGCGCTTTGTCGCGGGCCGTCTTCTCGGCCTCTACGGCGTCGGCTGCGAGAAATCGGCGGCGTCGAACTCGACGCCCAGGCGGTTGCCGCGAACTGAGCGAAGTTGCCGGGGCCGTAGTCGTCGTCCAAGAAGCGATCGACGGCAAGGTTGATCTGCTCCTCCAGCATCTCGCACGATGCGGATCTTGCAGTTGGCGCCGTCCAGGATCTCCTGACGATAGCCGTAGACCCGCTTGCGCTGATGGTCCATCACCTCGTCGTATTCGAGCAGGTTCTTGCGGATGTCGAAATTGCGTTCTTCCACCTTCTTCTGGGCCGCCTCGATGCGCCGGCGACACCATGCGGCTTTCGATCGCCTGGCCTTCCTCCATGCCCAGGCGGGCCAAGCACGCCGGAGACCCATTCGCCGGCGAAGATGCGCATCAGATCGTCTTGCAGGGACAGGTAAAAGCGGCTCGAGCCGGGATCGCCCTGCCGGCCGGCGCGGCCGCGCAGCTGGTTGTCGATGCGGCGAGCTTCGTGCCGTTCGGTGCCGACGATGTGCAGGCCGCCCATCTCGGCGACCTCGCGGCCCTCTTCCTTCATCTTTTCTCTTTGCTCGATCTCGTCGACGGTTTGCTTCCACTCGTCTTCGGGAACGTCGAGCCAGGTGGCGTACTTGTCCTTGAGACTGCGCCCAGGCCAGCGTCTCGGGATTGCCGCCGAGGATGATGTCGGTGCCGCGGCCGGCCATGTTCGTGGCGATCGTCACCGCGCCGGTGCGGCCCGCCTGGGCGACGATCTCCGCTTCGCGGGCCGCATGTTCCGGCAAGGCGTTGAGCAGCTCGTGCTTGATGCCGCGCCGCTTGAGCATGTTGCTCAACTTGATCGATTTGTCCACGTCGGTCGTGCCGATCAAGATCGGCCGGCCGGTTTCGCTGCACCTCGACCACTTCTTCGACCACCGCATTCCATTTCTCCTTTTCCGTGCGGAAGATCGACGTCGGCGTGAGTTGATGCGGATCAGCGGCTTGTTTGTCGGAATGGCGATGACTTCGAGCTTGTAGATCTTCCAGAACTCGTTGGCCTCGGTCATGGCCGTGCCGGTCATGCCGGCAGAGCTTCTTGTAGAGCTTGAAGAAATTTTGCAGCGTGATCGTGGCCAGCGTCTGCGTTTCTTCCTTGATCTGGACGCCGTCGCGGGCGTGCTTGGCCTCGACGGCCTGATGCAGGCCGTCGGACCATTGCCGGCCAATCATGAGGCGGCCCGTGAATTCGTCGATGATGATGATGCTCATCTCGCCCGATTCGGGATGGCGCATCACCGCGTATTGCTTGTCCTTTTGTAGAGGTGATGCGCCTTGAGGGCGTTGTCGATCAGGTGCGGCCATTCCATGTTGCCGGCCGTGTAGAAGCTCTCGACGCCGGCCAGTTCCTCCGCCTTGTGAATGCCCTCGTCGGTCAGATGGCAGGTGTGTTCCTTTTCCTTGACCTCGAAGTAGTGACTCGGCGCGTCCTTCTGCAAGCTCCGTCAAGCTGCACGGCGATGTCGTTGGCCTTGGCATAGCGGCGCAGGTCGCCGAACGCCGGGCCGGAGATGATGAGCGGCGTGCGCGCCTCGTCGATGAGGATGTTGTCCACCTCGTCGATGATGGCGTAGTTGAGCGCTTTCTGGCACTGCTGATCCAAGGCGGGTAATTCGGAGTCGCCCCAGCGGGCGGGCTTCATGTTGTCGCGCAGATAGTCGAAGCCGAACTCGCTGTTGGTGCCGTAGGTGATGTCGCAATCGTAGGCCTTGCGGCGGTCGACCGGATCCATGTCGCTCTGGATGTAGCCGGCCGTGATGCCCAGAGCCTTGGTAGATCGGCGACATCCATTCGCAGTCGCGGCGGGCCAGGTAATCGTTGACCGTGACGACGTGAACGCCCTTGCCTTCCAGCGCGTTGAGATAGGCGGGCAGCGTGGCGACCAGGGTTTTGCCTTCGCCGGTGACCATTTCGGCGATGTTGCCGCGATGCAGCACGATGCCGCCGAGCATCTGCATGTCGAAGTGCCGCATGTTCTTCGTGCGCCAGCCGGCCTCGCGGCAGGCGGCGAACGCCTCGGGCAGCAAATCGTCGAGCGTTTCGCCCTTGGCGAGCCGCGCACGGAACGCCGGGGTACTTGCCCTGAGTTGCTCGTCGGTCAGCGGCTGCATCTTCGCTTCGAAGGCGTTGATCTGGGCTAGCAGCGAGCCCGGAGCGATGGTTGGCGGGGCTTCGGGATCGCGCGCTGCGAATGTAGCCTAGCTTGCGGATGGTGCGTTCGTTGCTGGAGCCGAAGAGTCGGAGAATCAGCTGGGCCATGCTGTCCGAAAGCGACGAAAACCCGTCGGTCAGCGTTTCCAGAAGGTTCGATCCTACCGAAGATAGCGACGACATTGCGATGAAAGCCTCCGGTTAATCCCGGCGTGCAGGGCGAAACCATCCATTTTACCAACTCCAGCATGTCATCCTAAAGATGACCGCTGGAGGGGTCAATACGGACCCCTTTATGCGCAACGGACTTCCGATCTGCATCGTGGTGATGGCCAATAGTGAATGGCAAGTTCTCGCAGCGCAGTTCTCACAGTTAACCCACCTCCCCTCCCTTTAATGGGACGATCACCGCACGCTTCCTCGCCCGGAAACTCCGCTGGGAACAACCGGTTCCATTGCCCGCTCGAAAGCGTCAGTCCTTTCGATGAGCGCATTCCTCTGCTATTCTGTGATTTTCTCTTCCTTATCTTGTTTCCGGGGAGAAGCATTCATGGGCGCAGCGGTCGCCAAAAGCCCGAAACGTTCGGCGAGAAGACACGTCCTTTGCTGTTGTTTGTTGATTCTGGCAATATCCTTCGAGGACACTTCCGGCGCTCGGGCAGATGGCGCGAAGGCCGAATCAGATCAGCTTGTGAAGGTCACGGTTGATGCCCGCGACATTCTACGCCATGTCGTCACCGGCAAATGCATCATCCCCGCCAAGCCGGGGCCGATGACTTGCATTTTCCCAAGTGGATTCCGGGAGCGCACGGTCCGCTTGGTCCCATCGCCAGGTTGGCGGGCATTCAGTTGCATGCCCGAGGTCAAAGGCTCATTTGGAAGCGCGACTCGCTTGACTTATACGCCTTCCACTGCACCATTCCCGAAGGCGCCGATGCACTCGAAGCCGAACTTCTTTACGTCGTGCCGTCACGCTCTGAAGCTCTTGAAGTCAGTTTGGGCATCGTGGCTTCAGGACAGTTGGCGATCCTCAATTGGAACGCGTTGGTTCTGTATCCGGAAGGAGCAGATCAGAGCAAGATCATCTACCAAGCGAAGCTTCTGCTTCCGGACGATTGGCGTTGGGCTTCGGCGTTGCCGGCGAAAGGCAAGGCTGCCGGCGTCATTGATTTTGAACCGGTCACGCTCGAACGGCTCATCGATTCGCCCGTTTTGACGGGGGCTCACTTACGCACTATTCCGTTGACCCATGTCACCGGCGTGCCGCATTTTCTTGATGTGGCCACCGAAGACGCTCAGACAACGGTTCCGCCCGACGTGATTGCGGGATTGTCGCAAGTGGCCAACGAGGCAGGCGCCTTGTTCGGCGGTCGAGGCTACCGAAGCTTTCATTTTCTTTTGGCGATCAGCGACCGCATCCCGAATTTTGGCCTCGAGCACCACGAATGCACCGTCAACACGGTTTCGCCTTCGTCGCTCCACAACGATCCGCGTGCTCGCTGGTGGCTTACCTTTCTGCTCGCCCACGAATACACCCATTCTTGGAATGGCAAACACCGTCGCCCGGCCGACATGCTGGCCGCCAATTTCCATAAAGACCTCAAGACCGATCTGCTCTGGGTCTACGAAGGGTTGACCAATATCTCGGCCTGGTGCTCGATGCTCGTTCGGGTTTTTGGACCAAGCAGCAGTTTCGCGATGAATTGGCAGTGTCCGCGGCCGGGCTCGAACTGCCGTCAAGAAGAGCCTGGCGGAGCGTGCTCGACACCGCCATTTCCGCACCGCTGCACGAAGGCGTAACCGGCCGAAGCTGGCGGAGCCAATCGGACTACTACTACGAAAGCGTGTTCATCTGGCTCGAAGCCGACACTATTATCCGCAAGCTTTCTCAGGGCCAGAAATCGCTCGACGATTTCTGTCGGAGTTTCTTCAACAAGCATGGCGGCAATCCGTCGCCATCGGCTACTCGTTCGACGACGTGATGGCCGCGCTGCAACCAGGTCCAGCCCTACAATTGGGCGGACTTCTTCAAGAGCCGCCTCCAGGCACTGGGCGGCAAAGCGCCGCTGGCAGGTATCGAGAATGCCGGCTGGAAGCTGGTCTACACGGATGAGCCCTTGCGCGAAAGTTCGGGGAACCAATCTACCGATCTCAGCTATTCCATTGGCTTGGTTCTTGGACCGGATGGCACCGTGGGAGACGTGATTTACGGCTCGCCCTCCTGGCAGGCAGGAATTGGGCCAGGGCGAGCGCGTGCTTTCCGTGGACAACAAACGCTGGTCGCTCAATGCTTGGCGGCAAGCGCTGGCGGCGCGTCCAAGCACCATGGCAAATCGTCTTCGAGGTGGAAGGCCCAGCGCGGGCGAAAAATGCTTACCGTCGCCTGATGGAC
>CAVVHZ010000050.1:0-201247 GCA_963748025.1 uncultured Gemmataceae bacterium | reverse complement strand
TTGTTATGTCATACCTTTAAACCATCGTATTGCTCACCGGAATGGCCGCCTTTGACGTCATAGTGCAACAAGATCGGCCGATCCGACGCCGTACTTGCTTGCAACAGCGCGGCCATCTTTCGCGCGTGCAACGGAGCAACGCGGGTGTCTGCATCTCCCGTAACGAACATCACTGCCGGGTAGTGCACTCCCTGTTTCACATGGTGATAGGGCGAATAGGCATAGATGTAAGGGAATTGCTTGGGGTCATCGGCGCTGCCATATTCAGGAACCCAGAATCGAGCGATCAGAAACTTGTGATAGCGCACCATGTCAAGCAAGGGATAGCCGCAAATCACGGCTTGGAACAAGTCTGGCCGTTGCGTCAAGGCGGCGCCCACCAGCAAGCCGCCGTTGCTGCGGCCCTGAATCGCCAAACGCCTGGGGTTGGTGTACTTATTGTGGATTAAGTATTCGGCGGCCGCGATGAAATCGTCGAACACGTTTTGTTTCTTCTCCAACATGCCTGCCCGGTGCCATTCCTCGCCGAATTCGCCGCCGCCGCGCAGGTTTGCCAGCGCGAAAATGCCGCCCTTTTCGACCCAAACCGCGGCCAGAGCGGAATAAGCCGGCGTTCTACTCAGATTGAATCCGCCATAGCCGGTCAGCAAGGTGGGATTGGATCCATCCAGTTTCATATCTTTGCGGTGCACCAGGAACATGGGGATCTTGGTGTGATCCTTGGATGGATAGAAAACCTGATCGACCGCGATCGCCCTGGTATCGATCGGTATACTCGGCTTGAACCATACCGAGGCGGTCCCCTGTTGCGTGTCGTATCGATAGATCGTCGACGGCGTGACGAACGACGTAAAAGAATAGAAGGCTTCCTTGTCCGTCCAACGGCCGGATAGGCCCGAGGTTGCTCCCAATCCTGGCAACTCCAGGTCGCGCACATGCTTTCCGATTGCATCGACCAGTTTGACGCGCGACACCACGTTCTCCAGATAATCCAAGGCCAGCATGCCGCCGACCAATGAAAATCCCGTCAAGGCGGACTTCCCTACCGGAACGACCTCTTTCCAATTTTGTTTAGCTGGTCGTTTCAAATCGACAGCCAACATCCGACCATTGCCTGCTTGCCAGTTCGTGAGCATGAAGGCGCTGTCGTCGGCAATTTGAGCGATGAAGCGAGCTTCGATGTCATTGACCAAGGGCACGATGGGACCGGCTGCAGCCACATCCTGGAAATAGATTTCCGTCTTGTTGGCTGCCGAACCATACGAAACGGTGAGCAATAAGTAGCGGCCGCCTTCAGACAGGCTTGAAGAAATGATCTTTTCGGGTCCGTAGCCATCGCCGAATAGCTTTTTGTCGCTGCTCGACTTCGGTCCCCATTTGATGATAATAGACGCGCGAACCGGCTTTCTCGAAGCGCGTAAAGTAGATGCCCGTTTTATCGGGCTTGATGGCAATCCCGAAATAGCGAGCCTTCGGCAAGCTATCCTTCAGTTCCTTCTTGGTTTCCACATCGAGGAACCGCACCGCCATTTCGTCCTCGCCGCCTTGGCGCACACCATAGGCCAACATTTTGCCATCATCCGAAACCGTCATAATGGCGACGCTAATGGTGTGATCCGGGCTCATCGCCAGCGGGTCGACAAGTACCTCGTCTTTGCCGCCGAGGCCTTGGCGCATGTATAAGACAGCCTGATCCTGCGCCACCAGCCGTTTCGAAAAGAAATAGCGGTCGTTCCGCTTGATTGGTACAGTTTGCACGTCCACCTTCAGCAAGGCGTCGAGACGTTGAATTAGAGCGGCCCGTTCCGGGAAACTTTTGAGAACGCTCTGAGTGTAAGCGTTCTGCGCTGCGATCCACGCGCGTGTGCGTGGGCTGTTCTGATCTTCGAGCCAACGATAAGGATCGACCAGAGCCACGCCATGGAGCACATCCTTTACTTTTTCCACGGGGGTTTCCGGCGGCTTCTTCGACTGCGCCAACAGGAATGTCGGTCCACAGAATGCCGCCATGCCCACCCACGCGAGTATCCTTGCCCGCCAGTCGCCTCGACCCGCCATACCGACTCTCCTTCGCCTCACAGTGCTCTTGCGTCGTCGCTCCCCTTGCGCCGAGAATCATTATTTGCCCCGCGTTGAACATCTGCAAGTAGCCGGCTGCCGCCGGAGCGCGATAAGATTGCCAACAGCTTTGCCGGTCGCGCGATGTCCCCGATCTCCAACCGAGGCCCAGGCCATGCGCGTGCGTTGTCCTTCTTGTTCCGCCAAGCTCAATGCCAAGCCTCAATTGGCCGGCGAGCGCGTTCCCTGTCCCAAGTGCGGCAAGCCGGTGCTAGTGCCCGAACTGGAGGATTTGGAAGAGGACGAAGAAAACGAAGAATCGTCATCCGGGCGATCGCGGAAGTTGGTTTATCTGCAAAAAAACGAAGCCTCGGGCACCGACATTCCCGGCACCATTAGCCTCGTACTGAGCATCTTTGCCTTGGCGTCGCTGGCCATGGGCTGGTTCACGCATGGTTGGACTTATTACGCAGCGGCGGCGATTGCGCTCGTGGGTTTTGGGCTGGGATTTCTCGGACATGGCCGTTTGCGAATTGCAGACTGCACGCTGAACTTTCTCATTCTGCTGCCTGCGGTCGTGGTGTCTGCCTTGCTTTTGGCCGGCATGCCCGTCGTGAAAAAAGGGCCTGCCAGCGCCGCCAACGGAAGCGCTGCTGACGTCGGACCACCCGTGGAAGTTGCTCGGGTCGAGGATGCCGGCTCTGCTCAACCCGCGCCCCGGCCCAAGTGGCTAAATGCCGGGCTCGGCGAACAAGTTAAAGTTGGCAAGGTGCTGGTGAAAATCGGCGATGTGCGCGTTGCCGCGCCCAAATCGGATGAAATCTCGAAACTTGTCGAATCGATGGCCGGCGGCGCAGCCGCTGCCGAGCAGCCAACCTTATTGGTCGAAGTGCTGGTGGGAAATCCAAGCGATACGATCAAAATGGAAATGACGCCTTGGAGCAAGGCGCACGGCAGCGAGGCCCCTCGCCTCACGGACAACTTCAAGAACAACTACCGGCCTCCCACCTCGACCCCGGACCTGTTAGGCATGCTAGCCAAGCAGACAGCCACCCAATCGATCCGGCCCGAATCCACCTTCGTAGATACGCTCGTTTTCGAAGAACCGGGCGCCAAAGTGCAATATCTCTTGCTGGAATTGCCCACCGAGAACATCGGCGGCAAGGGGCTTATCTATTTCCAAATCCCGCGCAGCATGATCCAAGGGATGCGGTAACAATCCTTAGACTCAGCTTAAGCTCTAGCGAGCCTCCCACGTCAGTGGGGGGAGGGGCTGGCAAAACTCCCCCCACTGACGTGGGAGGCTCGCTGGATTACGTGGGAGGCTCACTGGATTACGTGGAAGGCTAGCTGGATTACGTGAGAGGCTCGCTCGATTACGTGGGGGGCTCGCTAGGTCGTCAGAACACCGTCGTCATCAAAATCCTGGCGGTCCAGACCAACCAGGTTCGTTCCGCTTCGGTTACCTTGCCTCGATTCACGATCGCCCGCAGTTTCTCCTGGACGCCAGTCACCACCGGCCGCTGTTTCTCGTTGAGCGGGAACAACTGAGGATGTTTCAGCACGCGATCCACCAGTTCCAGAATGGCCTGCGCCTCGCCAATTTCCGGGCCACCGGCCTTCGGGTCCCACTTCGGAGCCTCCGAATCGTTCGCCAGATGGCGGATCACATCGCGGATGAATTCTGAAATCCGCTGGAGTTTTGGGTAATCGACGCGCTCCGGATAATCGGTGATTTGGTGATAGTCCTCGTGCTGACCGGTGCTGAAGAACACGAACGGAACGTGCCGATCGCGAAACGGTCCGTAATCGCTACGGGTGCCGATGATGTCGGCGCCAATGCGGGCAACACGCAGCCCTTGGGCTGGCTTGGTTTCGTCGAGCACCCGACGCATGCCTGGCGAGTTCTCCATGCCCAAGGCGAAGACGTATTCGTCCATCAGGTTGACCATCGAGCGGCCGATCATGTCCGCGGTGACGCTCGCCTTGCATTGGCGAATGTCCAGAGGCGGATGCACGACAAAATGCATCGACCCGAGCAAACCGCTTTCTTCCAGATCGAACGCGACGAATAGCACCGTCCGCTTGGGCTTTTGTTTGGCCAAGGCGAACGCCTCGGCGACTTCAATCAGCATCGCCACACCGCTGGCATTGTCGTCCGCTCCAGGATAATACGTGATTCCGGAACGGCCCAAGTGGTCGTAATGAGCATTCAGAACGATCCATTCCTTGCTCAGTTCCGGGTCCGAACCCGGCAACAGGGCGCCTACGTTGTGGCCTAGAAAGCTGCCGCCCTTCTCGTCCGACGAACGCAGGAGCGACGGGATTGGCTGTGTATAGGAACCGCCGAAGGCAGGCTTCAAACCCATGTTCCGAAAAGAGGCTTCGATATACCGGGCCGCGCGTGCTGCACCGGCACCTCGACGTCCCTGAAATTCCGGCGAGGCCAGTTTGTAGACGTGTGCTTGCAGCTCATGAGTGCCGATCGCTTCGGACAACTCGGAGCCTGCTGCCAAAAACAGGGCGTACGCGGTGGTTGCCAAAAGTAACATGCTTGTCCCTTCCTTGAACGCGAACTGTCCCCGTTCTCGTCTGTCAGTTCGGGCCGATCTCCAACCCCAGCCACGGCAAACTCGGGATCGGGCCGGTTCTCCGCGGGCAATGTCCAACTTCAGCTTGGACGCGGCCCTGAAGCCTATATACCATGTCAGCAACCGTCAATCGCGATCCTTGCAGGCAGGCATCCCGTCTTCCTGGAAGACAATCGGGCGGCCCATCCGCAACCGGATCTCGTTTCTTTGGGATAAACGATGCCGAATCGGACTCCGTTGTACGACGCACACCTGGCGCTGGGCTCGCATGGTCGATTTCGCCGGCTGGGACATGCCGGTGCAATACACCAGCATCGCGCCGAGCACCAAGCAGTGCGAACGGCGGCAGGCATTTTCGACATCAGCCACATGGGCCGCTTTTGGTTTGCCGGACCTGGCGCCGCTCCCTTGGTGCAGCGCATCTTCACCAACAACGCCGGCACACTCAAGGAAGGGCAAGTCCGTTATGGGCTGGTCTGTAACGAGCAGCGGCGGCATCTTGGACGATATTCTGGTCTACGGCTACGCCGATGGTCTGGGGATGGTGGTCAACGCGAGCAACCGCGAGAAGATCTTCACCTGGATCCAGAGTCACCAGAATCAACCCGCAGTTCCCGTCCGCGATACGACCCTAGAAACCTGCATGATAGCAGTGCAAGGGCCCAAAGCGATTGGACATGGTGCGTGGGCTTGACCCCGGCCGATGCCGCCGCCCTGCCCTATTATTTTTCGACGCCACACGACGTATCGCGGCAATACCTGCCTGCTGAGCCGCACGGGCTACACGGGCGAAGACGGCGTGGAATTGACCGTCGCCAAGGATCAGGGCCGGCACTTGTGGGACGAATTGCTCGCCGCGGGGCCAAGCGCATGCGGCCTGGGCGCACGCGACACGCTGCGTCTCGAAGCGGCGATGCCCCTTTACGGCCATGAGCTGAACGAGCAAATCGACCCTTTGCAAGCCGGTCTTAGCTGGGCCGTCAAGTTCGACAAGGGCGACTTCATCGGCCGCGAGGCCCTGCTCAAGCGTAAGGAAGACAAAGGCCGCGCCGGGCGCGTTGGCCTGGAAATCGAAGGCAAACGGATCGCCCGCGAGCAAGCGGCCGTGCTCGCCGGCGGACAAAAAATAGGCGTGGTGACCAGCGGCACGTTCGCACCCACGCTGGAAAAGGTCATCGCGATGGCGTACCTTGATGCGGCCCATGCGGCAGTCGGCACGCCCTGTGAAGTCGACATCCGTGGCAAAACTTGCCGGCCAAGGTGGTGTCGTTGCCGTTTTACGATCGAAAAAACAAATCCTGAGCAGAGGCGGCTTCTTAGCCTGAATTACCGGAGAATTCCATGGACCCCAAAACGCTTCGCTTTGCCAAGACCCACGAATGGGCCAGCGTAGTCGACGACGTCTGCACCGTCGGCATCAGCCAGTTCGCCGTCGAGCAACTTACCGATGTCGTCTACATCGAGCTGCCCGAAGTCGGCGACCACACGTTCGTGGGCGACAGCTTCGGCGAAATCGAATCGGTCAAGGCCGTCAGCGATATCTACGCGCCGGTCGAAGGCGAAGTGATCGAAGTCAACGAGAAACTTCTCAACGATCCGGCCGCCATCGCCAAGGATCCCTACGGCAAAGGCTGGCTGGTCAAGATCAAGGTCGAAAAAGGGGTCAAGGTCAGCCATCTGATGACCAAGGATCAATACGACAAACAGATCGCATCTCAGGATCATTGACGCAGAACGTGATTTTTCAGCGAGCCTCCCACGTTAGAGGGGGGAGTTTTGCCAGATCCTCCCCCCACTAACGTGGGAGGCTCGCTAGGACGAGAGGCTCGCTAGGAGCGAGAGAGGCTCGCTAGGAGCGAGAGGTTCGCTGTGAAGGAGAAGCTTTCTTGTCCTACGTGCTCAACACCGCCGCCGATCGCCAAGCGATGCTGGCCGCTATCGGCGCGAACTCGATCGGCGATCTCTTCCAGCAGATTCCCGCTGAATTTCGGCTCGGGCGAGCGCTTGGAAATTGCCCCGGCGTTGAGCGAAATCGAACTGACGCAGCACATGAAGGCCCTGGCGGCGAAGAACCGCGGAGCTGAAGAAAGCGTCTGCTTTCTTGGTGGCGGCGCTACGATCATTTCATTCCTGCCGTGGTCGACGCCATTGCCGGCCGGAGCGAATACTACACCGCCTACACGCCTTACCAGGCCGAAGCCAGCCAGGGCAGCTTGCAGGCCTTTTTCGAATATCAAACGCTGATTTGTCAGCTAACGGGCATGGATGTCGCCAACGCCAGCCTTTACGAAGGCGGCAGCGCCGTGGCGGAAGCCGTATTCATGGCCATCAACCAAACCGGCCGAATCGGCAAAGTGCTCGTTGCCCAAAGCGTTCATCCCGAATATCGCCAGACGCTCGACACTTATCTGGTCAACCTGGACGTGCACGTTCGCGCCAGGCGCTGCCCACGCCGGAAGGGTATCTCAATCCCGACGATCTCAAGAAGGCCGTCGATGACGAAACTGTCTGCGTCGTCGTCCAGCATCCCAACTTTTTCGGCTGCCTGGAAGAGGTCGAGGCCCTGGCAAAGGCAGCCAAGGAAAAGGGAGCTGTCTTCATCGTCAGCTTCGATCCGATCAGCCTGGGCCTGCTCAAAAAACCAGGCGACTATGGGGCGGACATCGCTATCGCGCGAAGGCCAATGTCTGGGAAATCCGTTGGTCTATGGCGGGCCGTACCTGGGCGTGCTCGCCTGCCGCGAGCAGTTTCTGCGCAAGATGCCCGGCCGGCTGGTCGGACAGACGACGGATCGCAATGGCAAGCGCTGCTGGGTGCTGACCATGCAAACCCGCGAGCAGCACATTCGCCGGGCCAAAGCCACCAGCAACATTTGCACGAACCAAGGGCTCTTCGCCTTGCGTGCCGCGGTCTATTTGGCGGCATTGGGACCTCAAGGTTTACGCGAAACGGCCGACCTTTGCTTGCGCAAAGCCCATTACGCGGCCCAGCAGCTATCGACGCTGCCGGGCGTGCATCTGAAATATCAAGCGGCCATTCTTCAAGGAATTCACGCTCCATCTGCCTGGCGACATCCCCGCACTGCTCCGCAAGCTGTTGTCAGCCGGCTACCACGCGGGTTTGCCCCTGGGACAATGGTATCCGGATCGGGCGGATTGCCTGACGACGGCTGTCACCGAAAAACGGAGCAAGGCGGAAATCGACGGCTTGCGGACGGCCCTCGCCGCGTCACTCCAAGAGCGATGAAGCGCAGAGCAATTGCCGAATATGCAGAGCAATCAGTCGACGGATCTTCTGTTCGATATCAGCCATCCGGGCCGCCGCACAAGCCTGCTGCCGCCCTGCGATGTGCCGGGTCCTCAAGCAACGGATCTCCTGCCTGTCAGCGCGCTGGCTGCCTCTCCACCGCCGCTCCCGGAGGTGGGCGAGATCGATCTCGTCCGCCACTTCGTGAACTTGTCGACGCGCAACATGTCCATCGACACGAACTTCTACCCGCTCGGTTCGTGCACGATGAAGTACAACCCCAAGCGGCACGAACGCCTGGCCGGTTTGCCGGGCATTGCCGATTTGCATCCGCTGCAAACCGACGCCAGTTGCCAGGGGATGCTCGAATTGCTCTGGAACATGCAGAACATCTTGGCCGAAATAGCCGGGCTCGACGCAGTCTCGCTGCAGCCCGCTGCCGGCGCCCATGGCGAGTTGACCGCTCTGCTCGTCGCCTCCGCTTATTTCCGCGACCGCGGCGAGAAACGAACCCGCGTGCTCATTCCCGACAGCGCTCACGGAACCAATCCTTCCAGCGCGGCCATCGCCGGGTTCGAAGCAGTCACCATCAAGAGCGATGCGAACGGCCTGGTGGACATCGACGATCTGCGCGGCCATCTCGACGAGCGCACCGCCGTCTTCATGATCACCAATCCCAATACGCTCGGCCTTTTCGAGAAGCGCATCGGCGCCATCACCGAACTCTTGCATCAGCATGGCGCTCTTGTCTACCTGGACGGCGCCAACATGAACGCCATCCTGGGCATCACCCGTCCGGGCGATTTCGGCGTCGACATGATGCACTACAACGTCCACAAGACGTTTACCGGCCCGCACGGCGCCGGCGGTCCCGGCTCCGGCCCGATCGCCGTGCGCAAGCAGCTCGCGCCCTACCTTCCGACGGCCTTTGGTCGTCAAGGAAGGTGACAGCTTCCGGCTCGATTACGCCGCACCCAAGAGCATCGGCCGAGTCCGCAGCTTCTTCGGCAACGTGGGCATCCTGGTGCGAGGCTACTGCTATATCCGCACGCTCGGGGCCAAGGGGCTTCGCGAAATCAGCGAAAACGCGGTGCTGAACGCCAACTATCTGCTCTCCCGCGTCAAGGACACCTACGAAGTTCCGCATGGCGACCGCTGCATGCACGAATTTGTGGCCAGCGCCCGCCAACTGCGCCGCGAAAAACGGATCAGCGCCATGGACATTGCCAAGCGCCTGCTCGACATGGGCTACCACGCCCCAACCGTCTATTTTCCGCTCGTGGTGGCTGAAGCGATCATGATCGAGCCGACCGAAACGGAGAGCAAGGAGACGCTTGATGCGTTCGCCGATGCTCTCTTAAAGATCGTTACGGAAGATCCCGAGATGCTCCACCTGGCGCCGCACACGCTCGCCATCAGCCGCCCGGACGAAGTAAAGGCAGCCAAGGAGCCGATCCTTTCGTGGAAGCGGCCCGCGGCTCCAATATGACAGCCGTCGTTTGCCGGCTCTTGCCATTGCGAGCGACGGACGGCGTGCACAACATGGCGGCCGACGAAACGCTGCTCGAAAGTGCCGCGGCGGGCCAGCCGTCGCTTCGCTTCTATACCTGGAGCGAGCCGACCGTCAGCCTCGGCTACTTCCAGGCCGCAAGCATTCGCAAAACCGATCCACTGCTGAGCAATCTTCCCTGGGTTCGCCGCCCTTCAGGCGGCGCGGCCCTGATCCACGATCGTGAAGTGACCTACGCCCTGGCGCTGCCGGCCGGCCGGCAGTGGCAAACCGGCGACTCGTGGCTGGGGCGCATGCATGGCATCATCGGACTGGCGTTAGCCGAACTGGGCGTGCAAGCAAAAGCATTTTCCCCCGTTTGCATCAAAGAGGGACCGTTTACCGGCCTGCTCTGCTTTCAACATTTCACCGCCTGCGATCTGATGATCCAAAATGCCAAAGTTGTGGGAAGCGCGCAACGCAGGCAGCGCGGCGCACTTGTCCAGCACGGCGGCATTTTGCTCGAGCAGAGTCCTTTCACACCGGCTTTGCCTGGCATCCGCGAATTGAGCGGCAAAGAGCTGACGGCGCCCAAGTTTCGGAAAGAATTTGTCAAACGTTTGCCGCCGAAACCGGCTGGACACTGCAACCGGGCGATTGGACGGATGCCGAGCGGGATCGCACGGAAGCGTTAGCGCATGAGAAATACGGGGCGGATGCTTGGAATCGGAAGCGGTAGGAGGAGGTGGATAAAACGCCCCGGCGACGCGAACTCGGGGAGTTCACGCCGCCGGGGTTCGAGTAACGCTGTCGATCCTACTCGATGATCAGGTTGCTCGTCGGGGTCAGCTGACTGACGGGCTTGGCCGGAGCGGCCGGCATCGCCTTGGGCGCGGCCGGCATCGGAGCTGCCGGCTTGACGCCTGCCGGAATGGGGGCTACCGGAGCGCCCTGGATGGCGCCGCCGCACGAGCTGCAAGTGTTGCAGGTATCGCAACCGCAGCCACGGTCGCGTCGGCGGAACAGACCGCCCAAACGGCTGAGCGGGCTTTCCATGATGCCGCAGCCGCAGCTCTTCTCTTGCGCCATTCATTGCACGTGTTGCACGTATCGCACGACTTGTGAGCGAACCGTTCTCTCAAACCGAGGCTGAAGCCGCCGCCGCAGCCGCAACCGCTGCCCAGACCACTGAACAGCCTCTTACTGCCGCATGTGTCGCAGCCACAATCGCCACCGCGATTGAACAAGCCGCGAAACCCGCCGAACAGCCTGGTGCTGCCGCACGAATTGCAGCCGTTGTCGCAGCTCGAACAGCCGCAACCGCTGACAATCGGAGCGGCTACCGGCGCTGGCGCGGCCTGTACCGGATCACTTCCGGTAACGAAGGCCGTTGCCACCAACAGAAAAGCAGCATTCACGATAGAACCTCCCTCTGGGATGGATTTCGGCCCGGGGCCGCAACGAGCTAGGACCAGGCGTTTTCCACCTCAGAAAACCGGCCCGCGCCTCTTCTCTTTGCCTGATCCCCAATGGACCTGGGTTGCCAGGCGTCGACCTGACCACCCTTGCACGCTGAGCTACTTCGATCTCATTCGGCTTACCAAGGGCCCATTCTTTAACAGGTTTACCAAAAGACCTCAAGCTGCCGATCCTCCGTCTCTTTCGGTATCAACGACATTTCTGGCGCAAACGATAAGGTCATGGAGGGTGAAGCCTGAAGCGTGGAGCGTGGAGAGTAGAGCCTGAATCGTCGTTCGTGGGGATCGATTGACAAAATGGTTTGCCGCGACCGGAACGGGAGCGCGGCCGCCACCCGCCCCGTCCCTTCATGAGCATGCAGGTCCAGAGCACCGCGAGGCGACAAACTTGTTGCGAGAGGGGCTGTCCGCGCTCGCAGAACGCGCCGCGACTAAAAGTGGCCAGCTATTTTACTGTTTACTGTTCCTAACCTCCTGCACGCTCAGCACACGATAGTACGGGCTTGGCTCATTGGAGCGGGGATTGATCAAGCGCCCTTTGACGCGGACCCGCTGGCCCGCGTGCAACGCTAGCGGCGAGTCGATGCCCACCAACGTGACGCTGCCACCATAGGCATCGTCGTCGTCGGCCGCGGCATAACGCAAGCGCCAAAGGCGGCGAACACTTGAGAAAAGCAGCTCACCCTGAAGCCAGCCATAATCCGGCGCCCGGGCAAATTCGAATTGCACAGAAGTTTTGTTATCGACCGTTCCGGGAAGATCGGCACTCGAGGGCCGATAGCGTGTCTGCACAATTTCGTTGCCGGGCTCGACGGCTGGCTTCTCGATCGGCGTTTGCTGGAGAAGGGGCAGAGATTCGACGTGCTTGAGCATTACGGGCAGTCGTTCGGCTGCTGTCGCAAATTCTTGATCAGGCGAAGCCTTTTCAGAGTAATGTGCGGTCTCGATTCTTGGATCGGCGGATTGAAGCGAGCAGCCCACCACCAGCGCCAAAAACGCTCGAGCCAAGGGCAGCAGCGACCTGTATCGGCGTAGCTGCATCCTGGATCCTTTTCTTTTGACAGGACGGCAGCGTTTTTTGGACGGCGATCGAAACCGCGGTCCGCGCTTTACGCAGAGAAGCTTTGGTGATACCCCTGCTTTCTCTATCGACCTGACGGCTTGTCAAACTTTGCCGCTTTTTCGCAATGGACGGAAGATTCGTGATGCTTGCATCATCTAGAATGTCAGCATGGCATCAGTTAGTTTAACCCGGAGCCAGCGGCGACGGCGAGCAGGCCCCCTGTGAAGCCATTCAGTTTTGATCGCGGCTGCATTAGACCGGTAACGAAAGACGTGAAGTCCGCCGTCGCCGCTGGCTCCGGGTTAAACGAAAACGTTTGAGGGTATCAGAGGTTTCAACAGGGAGAGCTTGTCTTGCCGAGGGTGCCGAAATCGTGGCGGCTGCTCCCGCACGATCGAGAAGCGATTCAGAAACTGGCGTCGGCCTTGCGCGTTCCACCTGCTGTCGCACAGCTTCTCTGGAATCGCGGCTCCCAAGATGCCGAATCGGCCGGGCACTTTCTCGACAGCTCCTTGCACATCCTCCATCCACCCGAATTATTGCCAGGCGTCGATCTGGCCGCCGATCGGCTCATTCAAGCCATTCGCGACAAGAAAAAGATCTGCATCTACGGCGACTACGACGTAGACGGCGCCGCCGGCACCGCCATTCTTTGGCGGACGCTGGCCTCCTTGGGTGCCGACGCGACCTTTTATGTGCCCCACCGTTTGGACGAAGGCTACGGCCTCAACACCCGCGCCGTGGAAGAGATTGCCCAAGCTGCGCAGGTCATTGTGACCGTCGATTGCGGGATCGCCAACGTGGCCGAAGTGGCATTGGCGAGCCGGCTGGGCGTCGAAATGATCGTCACCGATCACCACGAGTTCGGCCCCCATTTACCTGAGGCGGCAGCAATCGTCCACCCTCGCTTGCCTGGCAGTACCTATCCCTTTGCAGGCCTTTCGGGAGCTGGTGTGGCTTTGAAGCTGGCCTGGGCGGTTTGCCAGCGGGCCGCGGGCAGCACCCGCGTCACGCCTGCGTTTCGTGAATTTCTGCTCGATGGCGTCGTTCTCGCCTCCTTGGGGTTGATCGCCGATGTGGTGCCCTTGCACGACGAAAATCGGGCGCTCGTCGTGCATGGCCTTAAACGTCTTCGCGAGGCGCCATCGCCCGGGCTCAAGGCGTTGCTGGAAGTCAGCGGACTGGCCGAGCAGAACCCTCTGCGCGCGAGGATGTCAGCTTCAAGCTGGCCCCGCGACTGAACGCTGCCGGCCGCCTGGGAAGCACCGGCTCGTGGTGGAGTTGCTGACCACGCAGTCGCCCCATCGAGCTACGGAATTGGCGAAGTTTCTCGAAGATTTGAACGCTCGCCGGCAGCAGGTGGAGCGGCGCAATCTCGCGCAGGCTCGGGAAATCGTCGAAGAACGAGCCTGGGATAAGTCGGCCGCGCTCGTATTGGCCGAACCCGATTGGCATCCAGGCATCATCGGCATCGTCGCCAGTAGGTTGGTCGATCTTTACGGCCGCCCGGTGCTGATGGTGGCTTTGCGGGCGGATCGCACGCAAGAGAAGGTGATTGGCCAGGGCTCGGGCCGCTCGGTGCCTGGCTTCGCTCTGCACCAAGCCCTGGCGGCATGCGGCGAACACCTGCTGACGTATGGCGGGCACGCCGCCGCCGCAGGCTTTACCGTGATTCCCGAAAGAATCGACGAACTCCGCGAATCGTTCGCAGCTTACGCAGCCGGGCATTTCGAGAAACTGCCCTTCGTGAACGAATTGATCATCGAAGCCGAATTGCCATTGAGCGCGCTCACCACAGGGTTCGTCCGCGGCTTGGAAAAGCTGGAACCCTATGGCATGGGCAATCGCCGGCCTAACTTCCTGGCCGGCGGCTTGCGCGTGGTGGAGGCTCCCAAGAAGGTCGGCAACGGCGAGCGTCACCTGAGTTTCCGCGTACGCCAGGACAAAACCATCATGCGCACCATCGCCTGGGGCATGGCTGACCGCGCCGACGAACTCCCGGCCGACGGGCCTTGCGCCCTTGTCTTCACGCCCAGAATCAACGAATGGCGCGGTATGGTTCGCGTGGATTTGGAGGTGATCGATTTCCAGCCAGTGGAAACGCCGGTGCTGAGCTAAGAATGCTCTATGCCTGAACCACCCCTGTGACATTTTTTCGTTTAACCCGGAGCCAGCGGCGACGGCGGACTTGTCGCCTCACATCGCTTCTCGCATCCAGCCCTCGCGTGGAGTTGTGCAATCCCGACAGGGAACCTGTCCGCCGTCGCCGTTGGCTCCGGGTTAAACGAGGTGGATTAGACAAAGTCGGGGGGAGGAGATGGGAGGTAGACGGGATGCGAAAAAAACAGGAGCCCGCGGCTCGCCCATAACCGCACGGCCCCAAGCACACTTTCGTGAGCCATCTAAATCATAGGGGCAACGGGAGGCAGAAGGCAAGTAGCAATTTGGGAGAAGAGCGACTCTTTTTGTTGCATGAACCCTTAGGGCGTATTTGCCGCTAATATTTCCCTGACCAGCATTCACTAACGCGAAAGGCATGCTTGGGACTTCTGAAAGAACGCCCCGATTGGCCTTTGTGTCGGCCGCGAGCATCGCGTGGACTAAAGTCCACACTCCAATCTTGCCTGCAGGTTCATTCCGTGAAGCCAACCTCTCGGAGTGTGGACTTTAGTCCACGCCGCCAACGCGACGCCCAGTGGGTTCGGTACTATGGCCAGATGGTCCCGTAGCTTTTGCGTGGACTATTGATAAAGTCCACACTCCGAACCCGTTCTCATGTCTATTTCGCCCCCGCCCAGGATCAGGAGCAGGCTCGCAATTCCCGCAATAATGTAAAGCATCGGCTTTCGCATTTTCTGTTCGGAGATGGTAAAAAGGAAGCAGTTCGTCTCATGGGCAGCCGATCTGCCCAAGGGACCACTATCTCCGAAAACACAATTTCACGCCAGGGACAAGGTCGGAGTTCGAAATGGCCGAAGGCGTTCAAGATAGCACCCAAGTGCCCGCACTCCTGCAAGGCGACAAAGAGTTCGGCGAACCTACTTCGCCGCCTCCAGCGGCGCGCGTCATGGCGCTGGCCTCATCGCCGTCGCATTGATCTTGCCTCTTCTGGCCGGGTGCCTGCTTCTCAGGGCCTCATCGGTTGGCTCTGCTGTCGCGATCATTGCGTCGACTATTTTCCTCACATCGCTCTTGTTGGCAATCGACGCCCATCGCCTCGGCAACGTCGATCCTTCGGGCCGGCGTTGGCCGTCCGCCTGGGTTCTATTCCTCGCTCTCTGCGCAGTTTGGGTTCTCTTTTACCCAGATGCCTTTTTCCGGCGCAGGCATTTCACGCGGCCCAACCTTGGGCTCTCGGCAATCATTGTGGTCATGTTCTTTATAGGCGGTCCCCTCGTGCCGACTTCTCGCTGCCGGTGGAACTGCCCGAGTGCGACAGCCGAGAAGTGGTTTATCTGGTGGAACAGGGACTCGACAAGCTAGCGATTTCGAACCGCATTCAATCGATCGACGGGCACCATGAAGTTCTTTTCGAAATTGCCCCGGAGCGCCGCACCGGCCAATGCGTCGCTCACACGGCCGACGGCGACATCCCGATCAACTACTATGTCAAGTGGCGGGACCCAAGCCATGCCACCATCGAAATTGGCATTTTGGACTTCCCTGCCAAGGCAGCCAAGAAGTGAGGAGCGTCCACCCCGGTGACTCCGCCACTGCCGTCCAATCCCCTCCTTTTCTTGAATCTTTTTTGCCGTCGAGCCCACATTTCTCCAACTCCGTGCCTTAGGTTGCGTTGAAGAGGGATAGGGAGAATCGCACGTCCTATAGCTGCGACCAGGGGAAGAAGTGCACCTCAATCTCGATAGTTTCACAACTCCTCGTCTCCGGTCGTGAGGTAATGTTGCACGAGGGATAGCAGGTAACAGGATGGACTGCTCTGGCGCAAAAGGCGGATGCACATCATGGTGAAAGCACCTTATTACAAAACCGGTTGGATTTTGCGTGGGGCAGCCGCTGCCGCCTTGGGGCTGGCAATGCCTGGTTTTGGGTTCGGCCAAAATGGCGACGACAAGGGCTGGGACCTGCTCGATCAGATGCGCCGGGTCGAAAAGGTGTCCTCGCAAAAGCTGGATTTGGAGGTGCGCACCGCGCGCTGTCGAGGCCGACAAACTTGCGGCTGCCGATCCTGACAAGGCGGTTGCCCGCTTGCTCACCGCGATGGCAGTGGTTGAAGACGACAAGGTTTCGCCAAAGGAACGTCGCGAAAGCGCCTTAAAGGTTCTCAAGAATCGCTTGAACAGCATTCAGGCTAACGTGGCCACGACCGGAAGCCGACCGGAAGATCGAGACCAAAAGGAGAAAGCCGCTGCCAGGCAGCGGGCCGAACAGGAGAAGTTCGCTCAGGACGCCAACGATATCCGGGCGCGTCTCGCCGGCATTGGCAAGTTGCAGGAAGGCGGCAATTTCGCGAGCGCTGCCAAGGAAGCCAACGAACTCAGCAAGCAATATCCCTCGCTTCCGGCTGCGCGGGCCAGCGATCTGACTGCCGATACAGCCGAAAAATCCGTGGCGCTGAATAAGGCCCGAACCGAGAAGAATCAGGGATTGTTCAACGCCTTCAATGACGTCAGCAAGTCGCTCATTCTTCCCGGTGGCGACATTGAGTATCCCAAGGATTGGGCCGAAAAGACCAGACGCCGGTCGGAAACGAACCAGTTGACGACCAAAGAGCGGGCGATCATGCGGGCGCTGAGCAGCAACGTGAGCGTCAACTTCAAGAATACGCGTCTGGAGGCGGCGCTCGATCAATTGCGGACCAAGACCGGCCAACCCATTTTGCTCGATCCGGAAGCCCTTAAAGAAGTCGATGCCAGTTATGACAGCCCTGTGACCATGGACGCCAGGGCAGTGACGTTCCGCACCGCGCTGAAAAAGATCCTTGCCGAAGTGGGCATGACTTACATCATCAAGGACGAGGCCATTCTGGTGACTTCGCTGGCGCGGGCCCGCGATACCATGGTCGTCAAACGCTACTATATCGGCGACCTGCTCGCCAGCATGGGCACCAGCACCCTCGCCTCGAGTACCGGGCTGCCCATTCAGACCGTCGCCCCTGTGAAGCCATTCGTAACTCCCGCCGGCATTCCCGCCCTCGTCTATGGCGGCGCGGTGCCGCTCCCTCAGCCGGGGGTCAGCCCAGGCGACATGTTGCAGAATCAGGCCCAGGCGGCGGAGAATGCCAAGCTGATAATCGACATGATCAAGAACTCGGTCGATCCCAATAGCTGGACGACCGGCGGCGGGGCCGGTACCATCAGTTTCCATGGCCCCGAGTATGTCGATCGTCATCAAACAAACCGCCGAGATGCACGCCCTGCTAGGCTCAGGCTTTGCGAAATAACTGATGATTCCTTACTTTCCCGAACCGAGCGAATGCTCGCTGCATACCATTTTTCCAGGCGTGCAGATTCGCACCTGCGCCGGCGACAAGATCATGATGAGCCTGGTGGAGTTTGAGCCCCACGCCGTGGTCGAGGAACATTCCCACCCGCACGAGCAGACGGGAATGATGCTTGCGGGCAAGGCAGTGTTCAACATCGGCGGCGTGGAAAAGACGCTCGGCCCCGGCGATTTCTACCTCATCCCGGGGAACGTGCGCCACAAAGTGTATGCCTTGGACGAACCCGTCGCGTGCTGGATGTGTTTCATCCGGTGCGGGAGGAGTATCGCTAGGGTAGTTCAACAAACGCCAGGCGAGCCAGGAACGTCAGTGACCGGAGTACGTAAGTGTTGGTAAGGGCGAGTTCTCCGGTCGCTAACACTCTCGGCTCGCCTGACCGCCTCCGAGGCTTCATGCCGCCCGGGCCGCCGTTCCCATTTTCCCCCATCAGTAATTCCGCAATCCTGCTTAACCCCGTCCGCAATCTGCCGTCTTCTCCGGCATAGCTCGTCGCACGAAGCCTGCGCAGTTCGGCCCGAATAGGCTTCCGGGACTCACGCGAACGCGCTTTTCGCGGAAAAGCTTCTCCGCGAAGACCGTCCCGGACATTCCCAATCGGTTCGTATTCAACCAGAAGAAATGACCGCCCGCCGGCCAGTCGGGTTGAAAGCCCATGGTTTGCAAGCGCTCGAAAGCATATTGCCGGCGGGATGCCAGTTCGTCGCGCAGCCGGTGCATTTCTTCAACGGGTTGTTCCAACAAATTGACGGCGATTTGCTGGCAGAGCGCGGGCACAAAAGTCGTCCGCGCCGCCGCGATGCCGACACAAAGCCTTAAAAGATTGCGATCGGCCGTTAACCACCCGACGCGGAGTCCCGGTTGGCAATGACTCTTCGAGACGCTGGCCGCCGAGAGCGTGCCGAAATGCCCGGGGCAGACATCCGATGTTGGTGGATGGCTGATCGTAAATGAAGGGAGCGAAAACGTCGTCGCTGTAGATCAAGGCATCTCGCTTGGCGGCCCACCAAGCAATTTGTTCGAGGTCCGCGTCACAAAAAACGCCACCTTGCGGATTGGCCGGGTTGGCGAGAACGATGATCGCACCCGCGCAACAACTTTGCCAAGCAGTCGACCCCGAACCGGATTTTGCCATCTTCCATGCGCCGGGGGATGCGCTGAATGCGCACCGCCCCTCGCCGCCGCCAGGATTTCGAACAGCGGCGAGGTCGGTTCGAAAAACGACGACCCGGTCTCCACGATTGACAAATGTCGCGAGCGCCGTTTGCAGCACCCCGGTGGCCCCCAGCGTCACCAGGATTTCACTTTGCGGATCGCGCGCCAGTCGCGCTCGCACTCCATCCATTGGCCGATTCGTTGACGAAGCTCCCACAACCCCTGAACCGGCATAAAGGGCTGGTGATCGGTCAAGGGATTTTGCCCGGCAAACCGGATCGATTTTCCGGATTCCGGTCCCTGCGCAGGTCCAGAACATCCGGCCCCACGGGGCCGACGGCGCCGGCCCGTCGCGAAGCTTTTCGAAGGGCAGGTCGAGAACGTCGTCGCTGCAATAGCGTAAGGGATCGACGGCCGAGCCCAGGGCTCGCCTGGCCCGCGGAATCCAGCGTGCCAGCCCCGGCGAACGAGGGTACGGGTAAGAAAAAGCGATCGACGCACAGCGTTTCCTCGGTTTCCGAAGCGATCCATCCCTGGGAAAAAGCATCGCCGGCGACAGGGCATCCAAGTATACGAATGCTCGACAACCTGTAAAGACAAGCTCAGAGGAGCCCGGGTATAATCACCTGCACACCTATCCATCCCCTGAGACGCACCCATGCTCCCCGGAATCCGGAAGTTGGAACGGTCCCTCTCGAGGCGAGCCTACGACGAAGTGCGTCGGTCGGAGGTGCTCTGGCGCGAGCATGGTAGGCGGTTGCGGCCCAAGCTGTTCAATCGAATTGCCCGTGCCTTGGGACTTCTATTCCTGGTGGCCGTACTTACGGGCGGCGCTATTGGCGTGCCCATCGCATTTTCTGGCATATGTTTCCACTTTAAAGCCTTAACAGATAACGTAACCCTGGCGGAATCAAGCCTTTTTCTGGAATTGAGCCCGGTTAACACTAATGAGTTTGGGCTATTCTGTTTCACGCTCATGATTCAGGCTTAAGTGCGGCATTGATCGGTACTGTTCTCGAGCGAATTTGGCTATCGGGCGAATTGGGCGAGTTGGCGTTCCTGCCCCTCGAAGACGATGCGTTCATGTGCGTATGTGCAGCAAAATGCCTTCGGACTTGGAGCGGTAATTGCCTATTTTTCAATTTTTGCCTTCGGCTATACGGCTTATTATTCCGAGTTCGGAATCGTCGGGTGGCTGGGTGCCGTCTTCCTTGAAGGCGTGCAAGTTGGTGTTGCCGCCGCCTTGGTTGTGATATTCTCAGGCTTTAGAAGAGTGAGATATGTCAGCGTTCTGGGCGCAATTCTGTTAACGGCGTTGGCACTGGCCGGGATTGCCGGTGGTTTTCTGGGTGCACAAGTTCGGCCACACCTCGATGGCTGGCTCTGGATAGGCTTTGCCATTCTGCCCCCTGGATGGATCAACGCCGCCTTCGCTTATGGGTTGATCGAAGGTAATCCGCTCGGCTGGCTTTGGCTACTGCCCGCGTTTGGTGTGATCGCAATTGCCTACAAAAAAATGCAAACCAGATTTGGCATCAAGGAATTCGGCTTCCTTCCTGGTGGCCAAGTCGAAGCATTTCCTGCGGATAGCTGGGCCGGGTTCAAAGCCAAACCTTTTGCGTTTTTCAAGAATCGTGTAAGGAATCCCGCTCCTTCCCTTGAGCTCTTTGACTCCAAAAAAAGAATCCGTGCTGGCCAATTCCTCCGCCTGCAAGCAAATGAGGGTGGTTGGGCGCCCGGCTTCGTATGTTTCTTATTGAGCCGCCGCGAAAAAATCCTTCTGGATTGCTACCTCGCGTACCACCCCCAATGGACGAATTTGATGAAATGGCTCAGCTATTGTTGCCTCGGTGTAATCGCTCTGCTTGCGATTCCACTACGCGGGGAATCGACTATTCTGCCTGCATTTCCTGGAATTTGCTTTTTGATCTTTGCGCCTTTAAGCCCTTGGTTCTTATTTCCCAATGACAACCGGCAAAACTTCACTTCCCTATCGGCCGTACTACCGTCGCTTCCCAAGGAACATTGCCGTCTTTTTGCGAAATTGCAGTTGGGGCTCTGCCTCTTGATACTCCCTGGAATTCTGATCTTCGGTGGATTATTCTCCTGGCGGATTGGAGCTTCCCCGCTCCGAGGCATGTTTTTTGGAGCAAGGTATATTTACGCGATATTGGGCGTTCAGCCATGGATGCTACTTTTGTTAATTCCTAAAAGACGGTCGAGAGTCGATTGGAGCCCTCTTCCGAGAGTTGCCCCTCATGATAGCCTTTGCCTTGATGGGCACGCTGACTGTCATTGCCTTCTTGGCAACGCTGCAAGATGTCTACCCTCTCCTGACTCTCGCCGGAGCCATCTTGCTGCCGATCACCAGCGTCGGCGTCTGGTATTGGGATTTGCGCAGAGCGATGCGTCCCAGCGCCGATTGGCTTTAGCGGTATGGCAGCGCTCATATTCTGTAGGGCGGGTATTAACCCGTCCAAGCGATTTCATCCCGCACCCGGACGGGTTAAGAACCGTCTTACTGAAGAGATCGTTAGCCCAAACCTCAGCTGTTGTGCGCGGGTCTCAAGACCCCGCACCGCGGATTCTTCACATTCTTTCGGTGAAGGCCACCATTTCATGCCCCGTTTGTGGTCTCCCGACCACCTGTGCTGGCGATGACTCGATTTGAGCTGAATTCAAATGCCAAGAGCGTCGAAGTGCCCGCATAGGTGGTCGGGAGACCACAAACGTCATTCCGATAGTGCCGTACACTCGTGCTCAGCACGACGATGCCGCTGTGCGGGGTCCTGAGACCAGCGACACAACAACCCGATGCCCGCTCTGCGGGTCCTGAGATCCGCGCACAACAACCCGTGTGGATCGGCGAACGACAGCCCTCCGATGAAGACCCTTCCTGTCCCGCCCCCCGCTGCACCCCGCCTCCGATATAATCACCTACACCCACAACCCCAAGCTCTCGAGCACCCCCCCCGATGCAGGTCTCCATTCGTGGTCTGTCAAAGTCCTATGGCTCTACGCCGGCTTTGCAGGATGTTTCGCTCGAATTGGCCCCGGGGCAAATCGTCGCTTTGCTCGGCCCCAACGGGGCGGGCAAAAGCACGCTGTTGCTGCTGCATGGCCGGCATCGCCGGCATCGATCGTGGCGAGCTGCTTTACGACGGCGAGCCGTTTCGCCGCGATCGGCTCGACATGCGGCGGCGCTTCTGCTTCATGGCCGACACGCCTTTCTTCAATGGCGGCGCCAGCGTCTTGCGCGATATCGGCATCATGTTGCGCGTCTATGAATGCGACCTCACCGGCATGGAAGACCGCGTGCTGGGAATGCTTCGCGAATTCGATCTCTTGCCTTGGGTTGACACGTCGCTGAGCAAACTCGCGCGCGGACAAGCCTACAAGGTGCGCTTGCCGCGCTGTTCGCCGTCAACCCGGAGTTATGGTTGCTGGATGAGCCCTTCGCCTCCGGCATGGATCCCCGCGGCCTCACGGCCTTCCGCGAGCATGCCAGCGCCGCCGCCAAGCAAGGTCGAACGATTGTCTTCTCGACTCAAATCCTGGAGGTCGCCGAACGCTTCGCCGATCGCGTCTGCATCCTGCACAACGGCCGCGTCCACGCCTCGGGCACGATCGATGAGCTGCGCCGCGCTGCCAGCTCGACTCAGGTTCTGGAGGAGTTGTTCGCCCAGCTCCGGGAGACGCAAGCGTGAGCGAGGGCCTCCCCAAACTCGAAGAATCCCTGTCCAAGCGAGCCTACGCGGAGGTGGGCCGAGCAAAGACATTTTGGCACGATTACTGTCTTCCCTCACTGCTGCTTCTCCTGCTTCCGGCAATCGTTTCCGTCTTGATGATCGGCGTTCTATTTGTCGCTTTGGGCATGCCGATTGCCCTCACAGGCGTTTGCTTTCATTCCAAATGCTTTAAGGAGGATGCTTCTTTTCTGGAACAGGCTATCCGCAATCTTGAGCTGGGGCCGCTTAATGGTTACGAGCTCGGGCTCATGTTGCAATCACTCATGCTCGTAGGACTAGGCGCTCTTTTGAGCGCGAACGTTTTCGAGAAGATGTGGCAATCCCGAGAACTGACCAAACTGGCCTATTTGCCCATCGCCGATGACATCTTCTTACGATCCTCTGTGCGCTCCTCGGTTACCCGAGTTGGCGCCTATCTCGCTTACCTATCTGTTTTTGGCTACTTCTACCTGGCGTGGTACTTGGGAGTGGGCAGAGGCGTCATGCTGGGGGCAATTCTCTTCGGCCTTTTTCAATGTCTAACGACTATCGCCACAATCGTTCTCCTTTTGGGAAGAGGAAGGGTTGAATTCAACCGCGCTATTATCGTCGTTCTTTGCTTGGGCTTACTCGTGGGTGGTTGGAGCGCCGGAATGAATGGCGCTGATGTTCAGCGCCTTCTAGTTGGCCGGCACTGGGTTGGTTTTTCTCTATCTCCGCCTGGTTGGATCAACGCCGCCTTTGCCTACGGCATGATCGAAGGCAATCCGCTCGGCTGGCTCTGGTTAGTACCCGCGGCTCGGCGTCATAGTGCTCGCCTACAAGCGGATGCAAACAACTTTTGCAATCCGGGAATTCATCTTCCATCAGCCAGATGTGGTCGAGGCCGTTCCCGAGGTAAGCTGTGCCAGCTTCAAAGCTGAGCGAGTACAATTTTTCAGAGAGCGCGGCGAGAGCTTTCCAAACGAAATGGCGATTCCAGTGGCAGAGAAGATAATTAGGGCAGGCAAATTCCTGCGTTTGGGGGAGCTAGATTTCGGCTGGGCGGGTCGCCTGACTGGATGGGGACTTAACCGCCACGAAAGGGCAGTTATTGATTGTTTTTGTTCGTACTACCCTCGAAGCACCCGCTTTTGGAAGTTGTTTTTTTACTGCGGCCTGGGGACGACGGCCTTACTTGCACTGCCTCAAAAGGTCGCACTATTTTTGGCAGCGCCGGGTATGATCATTTTCTTGTGTCTTCAATTGAGCCCTTGGCTCCTGCTGATTTATCGCGACCAAGAAAAATCGCTGTTGCTGTGCCGTTGGTTGCCAACCTCTCCAGGGGCACTATGCCACCTCTTTTCGAAGTTGCAGCTTGGGATCACCCTTGTGATGTTGCCGTTGGTTCTCGTGTATGGAGCATGGTTCGCCTGGCGCATTGGAGATTCGCCGTTGCACGGCATGCTTCTCTGCGCTGAATTTGAGTATGTGGTCCTGGCGACTCATCCCTGGGGGTTGTTGTTGACGATTCCCGGGACGATACGTGGCACCAATTTATTCCAACGGCTCCCCACGCTCTTGGCGATAGCCCCATTTATGATCGCATCAGCGTACGCTCTCCACCTACTGATGCAAGGTCCCCAAACCCTTCACCCAGTCGCCTTGGCAGTTCTGCCTCTCGCGAGCCTCAGCGGTTGGTATCTTGATTATCGTTTCGCCATGCGGCCGAGGGCCGATTGGCTTTAGACGTGTGGCCTGTAATCACGGATCCAGCAACCCATCCAACTCCTGATGCAGCCGGCGGAGGACGCGGTTGGCGAAGCCGCTGAAGAAGGTTAACGGAAGTGGTAAACATGACGGTTCCAATAGCGTTGGCTCACGTCACTACCGATCGGGCTCGAGAAACCAACCCGTTTGATAAGCCCATTGGCCTTCAGAAATCGGTTGCTTCTTGCCGGTGATCTGTTCCAGCGCCAGGCGCATGCGTTCGTCAGCGGACTGTCCGTCAATTGCATGGGATGGCTCGCATTGAGATCGCCGAAAGCCGATTTGGCCTTGGTGCGTCCCAGCGTGATGGCGCACATGGCTTTCACACCCAGGTCCTCGGGAAGGCGGACTTCGATATCGGTCAGCCGGTCGAGCAGTTCCGGAGCCAACCAAGGCGGGGGCGAACCCTTCTCGAAATCCAGTCCCAAGGCCCAGATGGCGGCGATGCGGCACCTGGGACCGATTCTAAACAACATATCCTTAGGAATGAACTGCCTTAACGCCGGCACGGCACTGGCCAAATTTGGCACGGCCTAGCGACTCGCAGAGTTGAGCAAGTTCCTCGTCGATCATTTCGTTGGGAACCCTCTGAACCTTCATCTTCGCCACCAACAAGCGGCGCTCGACTTCGCGAATTGATCCGGCAACGTCGCGGGAACCGCCAGCTTGCAGGCCCCAAGCCGCCGCCACGAAGACTTCGGGTCGCGGGAATTGCAAGAGTTGGACCAGCCGTGGCGCCGCCGCTTTGCGATCCAGATTGACCATCAGAATGGTCGTTTGTTCCAACGCCCGCCAGCTGTCGCCGCCGAGCTGCCGCGCGGCCTGTGCGAGCACTGCTTCGTGGAATTCGGCAATCTTGGCCACCTCCGCCAGCGCCTTGCGTGCGCAGTGCGCACCAGCGGGTGAAGATCGTCTATCCAGTCGGCGACCAAAGGGAGAGCAATCATCGAAGGACTCTTGCGAAACCCCTCAATGCAGCGTTCGCGAACGCCTGCGTCCGGACTGTTTTTCAGCTTAGGAAGCAGCAGCACTACCCTACGTGGGTCGTCCTGGAGCAATCCCTCCAAGGCGATCCAAGCCGCCGCGGGCTCGGCCTCCAGAGCCAGCCTTTCCAAGATCTTGGCGGAAGCCGCGCCCCGATGATTCCTCAGTAGTTCGGCGGCTGCCAGGTGTGCGTCGTTTTCAGCCCCAGCTTTGCCCCCGGCCAATCGCTCGGCATCTTGTTCCAGTCCGCTGGTTTGCAACGCTCCCAGAGCTTTAGCTGCTTCGATACGAATGATCGGATCCGTATCGGGAGCCAACACCAACTCCCGAAGTCTGGGAATTGCCTTCAATTCGCGGACGGCCGCCAACCCCTGCATGGCTATCGTCCAGCTTCGTGTGGCGAAGCCCGATTGGTTGATGTGTTCGAGCCAGATCGCGCCGCGCACCGGCTGGTAATCCCAGCGGGCCAGGGCCGGCTCCACGACGATGCACATATCGATGCCGTCCTTCTGCGCGTGAGCAAAGAGAACGGCTACGCTATTTCGTGCATCCAACTCGATCAACGCTTGCGCTGCCGCCAACCGTACCGCCGCGAGTTGTTCGGGCCGGTCGAACAAACTCAGAGCGCAGGGACCGTCTGCTCCAAGCCCTTCAAGCCTTTTTTGTGAGCCAAAGCAATGGCGGCAGCGGCCTGCGGTGCTGGAGGTCGTGCTCGGGCCTTGCCAACGCCTGCTGCCAGAGCGGGATCAAACCCTTGTGGAATGCAATTTCCACTTGCCTCAAGGGGATAAAGGGATCGTCATAAATCTGCGTATCGAATGTTTCGTCGCCGGCGCAAACCGCCGGCAAACCGACGAAACCAAAAACCATGCCCAGGAATAAGCAAAAAGGGGCCAGGTGCGTGCGCGAAGCCCTAGTCATGTTGATTCGATCCACCGCTCACTGAGGACGGGACAGTCGCCAAATCCGCAGGAACAAGAAGGCCAAAAGACCAAGACAAACCGTTCCTAGAATCCACCAATTGGCGGGCGGCTGCCTAGCTATCACACCACGTAGCCGGGGAGTGTGGCCCCGAGCCCATTCGTAACGCAACGGCGTCTAAAGTTCGACGAACCGATTCCAGGCCAGCGGCTCGGCCGGCTGACGAAGCTGCTGAAGTAAGCTAACGGAATTGGTGAACATGACGGTTCCAATAGCGTTGGCTCACGTCACTACCGATCGGGCTCAAGAAACCAACCCGTTTGATAAGCCCATTGGCCTTCAGAAACCGGTTGCTTCTTGCCGGTGATTTGTTCCAGCGCCGACCGCAGCGCGTTCATGAGCGGGCTGGCGGTCATTTGCATGGGATGGTTCGCATTTAGATCGCCGATAGCCGCTTTCGCTTTTAGGCGGCCCAAAGTGGTGGCACACATGGTCAACACGCCCGGATGCTCCCGAATGAGGCCCTTCATGTCTTCCAATCGCTCGAGTAGTTCAGGAACCAACCAAGCCGGGGGAGAAACTTTCTCGAAATCCAGCCCCAATGCCCAGATGGCGGCGATGCGGCATCGGCCCCCGGATGTCCACAACATTTCCTTCGGAATGAATCGCCTTAACGCCGGCACGGCAGGCGCATATTTGGCTCGGCCTAGCGACTCGCAGAGTTGAGCAAGCTCCTCGTCGATCATTTCGTTGGCAACCTTCAGAACGTTCCGGCTCGCTATCCACAAAACGCCGCTCGACTTCGCGCAATTGACCTGGCAACGTGGCGGGAACAGCCAGTTTGCGCAGGCCCCAAGCCGCCGCAACGAAGACTTCGGGCCGTGGGAACTGCAAGAGCTGGACCAAGCGCGGGGCCGCCGCTTTCCGGTCCAGATTGACCGTTAGAATGGTCGCTTGCTCCAAGGCGCGCCAGCTGTCGCTGGTAAGCTGGCGCGTTGCCTGGGCGAGCACAGCATCGCGGAATTCGGCAGTCTTGGCCACGTCCGCCAGCGCTTTGCGAGCACTAATGCGCACGAGCGGGTGAAGATCGTCCATCAAGTCGCCGACCAAAGGGAGAGCAACCATCGAAGGACTTTTGCGAAACCCCTCGACGCAACGTTCGCGAACGCCAGCGTCCGGACTGTTTTTCAGCTTGGGAAGCAGCAGCACTACCCTACGTGGGTCGTCCTGCAGCAGTCCCTCCAAGGCGATCCATGCCGCCGCCGGCTCTGCCTCTAGGGCCAGCCGTTCCAAAATTTTCGCGGATGCCGCACCTCGATGCCTCCTGAGAAGTTCCGCGGCTGCTATGTGTGAAGCATTTTCGGCCCCGGCTTTGCCCACGGCCAGTCGTTCGGCATCCTGCTCCAGCCCGCTGGTCTGCAGCGCCCCCAGTGCTTTGGCGGCTTCGATCCGAACAATTGGACCGGTATCGGGAGCCAACACCAACACCCGAAGCCTGGGAATTGCCTTCAAATCGTGAACGAAGGCCAATCCCTGGATGGCTAGCGTCCAGCTACGCGTGGCCAAACCTGGCTGGTTGATGCGTTGGAGCCAGACAGCGCGCGCACTGGCTGGTAATCCCAGCGAGCCAGGGCCGGCTCCACCACGATCCGCATGTCGATGCCATCCTTCTGTGCGTGAGCGAAGAGAACGGCTGCGCTGTCTCGTGCATCCAGCTCGATCAACGCTTGCGCTGCCGCCAAACGACCGGCATCGAGTTGCTCGGGACCGTCGAGTAAACTTACGAGGCGCAGGGACCGTCTGCTCCAATCCCTTCAGACCTTTCTTGTGAGCCAACGCAATGGCGGAAGCGGCTTGGCGGATGAAGGTCATGTTCGGGCCTCGCCAATGCCTGCAGCCAGATTGAAGTCAAACGCTTGTGGAATACCTGCTCCACTTTCCCTAGGGGGATGTGGGGATCGTCATAAATCTGCGTATCGAACGTCTCGTCGCCGGCGCAAACTTGCGGCGTCTGGACGACCCCCCCAAGCATGCCTAGGAGTATGCAAAAAGGGGCCAGGTGCGTGCGCGAAGCCCAAGTCATGTTGATTCGATCCACCGCTCATTGAGGACGGGAGAGCTGCCAAATCCGGAAGAACAAGAAGGCCAGAAGACCAACACAACTCGTTCCAAGAATCCACCAGTTGGCGGGCAACAAATTATACTGTGCAAATCCAGGCGTATTGGAAGCGTTGAGTGCCGCCGCCAGGGGATCGAACGTCAACGCCGTTTCCACAGTGCGGCGCCCAAAAGGTGCATCCTGGCCAAGCCAAAACAGCAAAGGGATGGCACAAACACCCAGCAACGTCAGATAAGCGACCGTGGTGGCTGCGGCAGTGCGCCGAAACAGACTGCTTACGGCGGCGCCCAGGAGGACTGCGAACAAGGCAGTTAGTCCGAGACAGGCGAGCACGCGAATCATCTGCTGGGCCATCTCGGGTTGCAGGGCGATCATGACCACATAGCCAGGGAGTGTGGCGCCAAGCACCAGTAGGAGGGGCCAGGCCACGCTGAGCAGTTTGCCGCGCAGGATCGAGCCCGCCGAAAGGGGCGTCGCTTGCAACAACACCCAGCCGCCGGTTTCGCGTTCGGAGCTTATAAGCCCCGAAGCCAGGCTAGGGGCCAGCAAAACCAGCAAGGCCATCTGTAGAAAAACCATGATGCTGCCGATAGTGGCGACACCCCAGTCCAATACTCCCAAGACCGCGACGCAACTTAAGCCAAGCGAGAAAATGGCGCATAAGGCAAGCAAGCGGAGCATCCAATGCGAGCGGCCAAATCGACGGCAGCGGAATTCTTTGGCAGCGACGGGGTTGGTCAAAGGGCCGATGTTCACCGAGCGCCGTTGCGGATCGACCAGGAAGAGAAGCCGTCTCAAGATCCTGCCCTTGGTGCTGCGTTCTTCTGTCATCACCCCGGCGGGTCGCGAGCGGTCGAGTAAGCGATGGCTCAAACGCCTGATGGTGAGCAGCATGCAGACGATGCTGGCAAGGCTCGCCATGAGAAAAAAGCGACTGCTGGCGCTATAGCCGACGCCCAGCCCTTGGGAGCCGACGTCGCCGTGCCCCAGCACTTCCATGACCGCCGGAATCGGCGACAAACAGCGCAGCCAGGCGGCCAGCGTGCTGAGCCACCCTTCCGAGCCCTGCAAGATCGCGTAAGGCCCGAGCACCCCCACGGTAAGCACCAACACCAAGGCGTAGGTAATGCGCAAGGCTGAATCGCTCGAATTGGCATAGCTGCTGACCAACAAGGCCACGGTCGACAGCTCGACGGCTGCCAGAAACAGCACCACATAGAGCGGCCCGATTTCCTGCGTTAGCGATGTACCGCCGAGTGCATAGCAAGCGGCCGCTGCGGGTATGGTCATGGGCAACAAGATGGCCACCAGTCCCAACACGGCGATCAGTTTGCCGAAATAGATGGACCAGGGTTTGAGCGGGGTGTTCAGGAGCAATGCCAACGTGCCTTGCACTTTCTCGCGAACCAGCGACGTGGCCGGAAAAGAGGGAACCAGCAAGACGATGCTCGTGAGCAGCCCGTAGCCGAACACGTCGAGCACCTGCCGCGGCTCGGCGCCCGAAAGGCCGACACGAGCCTCCGTCGGCCAGCGCAGCCAAATCAACAGGGCGAACACGAAAGCCAACCCCAATTGGATGCCCACGGCCCTTTTGGTCCGAAGCAGGGTGATGAGCTCGCGGCGAAGATTGCGTTCATCGCACGGTTCCCTTATCGATCGATGGTCACGAGCCGACGGTTGCCGCGACTGCTGCTTCGGCCTGTTTGGCAACCGTCATGAAGGCGTCTTCCAGGTCGGTCTGCACTTCGCGAAATTGCGCGACCGACAAATTGGCCGACACCAAGGCCGTCAAGACGCCGGCCAAGTCCTCTTCGCGCTTCCCGGATTGGAAGCGCACGGTGGATTCGGCCGCTGAACTGGTTATTTCCATTCCCGGTTCGATGCCCGAGCGGATCACTTCGATGGCGCGCCTCGATCTGGCCGGCGTGGGCCAGAAGAACCTCGACGGAACGCACCTGCCGAATGCTGCGGGTAATTTCGTTGAGCGTGCCGAAGGCCGCAGGCGCCCTTTGGTGACGATGGCGATGCGATGACAAATCCGCGACAGCTCCGGCAAGATGTGGCTGGTGACCAGCAAGGTTTTCCCCATGGCCGCCAGCCGCAGCAACAATTCGCGCATTTCGATGCGGGCTTGCGGATCGAGCCCATTGGCGGGCTCGTCCAAAATCAACACCGGAGGGTCGTGCAGCAGCGTGCGGGCCACGGCTACGCGTTGTCGCATGCCGTGGCTCAACGTCTCGACAAAGTTGTCCTTCATGTAGGTCGAGCCGGTGGTTTCCAGCACTTCGCCAATGCGCCGAATGCGCTGGGCGCGGGGAATGCCGAAGGCGGCCCCAAAGAAGTCGAGGTACTCGCGAACGCGCATGTTGTCGTAAGAGCCGAAAGTGTCCGGCATGTAGCCGACCAGTCGCTTGATTTTGCGGGCTTCTTTCTCGCAATCGGCGCCGGCGATGCGGGCAAAGCCGCTGGTCGGGCGCACCAGTCCGACCAGGATTTTGATGGTCGTGGTTTTGCCCGCGCCATTGGGGCCGATAAATCCCAGGATCTGGCCCCGATCCACCGAGAGGGACAAACTGTCCAAGGCCACGAAGTCGCCATACTTCTTGGTCAGCTTATCGGCGACGACGACCGGCTCATCGCGGTTCATGGTTTGCCTTTCCCTTGTTCCTGCGTTCGGCCGTGGACTTCGAGCGTTGCCCACTCGAGGCGCCACGCATCTTTCTCGACGTCGTTGGCGCATCGCCCACATCGACATATAGGTAAAGAGCGCCGCGTCGTCCAATTGGAGCAGGCGCGGATCGGTTATTTCGATCCTTTCGACGCCGATCGGCCCGTAAGACGGCGCAGAGGTATGGAGGCGCCGTCCGCATAGCCGCCGATAGCGACCTCGCGCAAGGGCGTCCTCAGCTTGACGGAGAAGCGGGCGCTTTCGACGGTCATAGGCAGCACCGCTGAGGGCAGGCTGGAAACGCAGTTTATTCGTGGCCGGGAAACTGACAGTCGTAGCCGGGATCGTGAGGCGGCCGTCGCCGCTGAATTTGAGGCATTCCACGAACGTTGCCGGCACGACCACGGGCGTGTTGGGAGGCGTCCGCTCGAACTGAATGGGTATCGCCAGCAGAGCGGACCCGGTGATCCGGGCTTTATCGACCAACGTGAAATGCATGTCCAGCGGATCGGCCCAACCCAACAGCAAGCTTCGGCTGGCAAGATAGCGCGGTTCCGGCAAGGTAAAGAGCTTCTCGTAAAGCAATTGGCGGGCGCGTTGACGATCGCTTAGCAAGCTGCTCGTCAGCATCGTGCCCGATTCCAGGCTATCTTCGCCGGCCGGCTGAAGTGAGCCATCGCTGCCAACGTTCACCGGTAAGGCGTGACGCCCTGGCGCAGCCAAGAGAACATCTTCCAAGTGGTGAAACGGGCCAGACGCCACGCTGCCTTCCATGCCTGCGGGGCCAAATCGCACCGTGGCCTTGATGGGTTCCTGGATGGGAATGGTGTACTTGAACGGCGCAAAACGCACACCGGTTGGCAATTCCAGGTTTTCCCAATGCCAGCGGTTCAAATCGGTCTGAATGCGCCGGTGTACAGGCCCTTCCAGGCCCGAAAGGTCCAGGTCGAAATGGCCTCCGTCTTGTGCTCCTATGACAGTGGAACCATCCAACTGAGGCTGATAGAGGCCGATCAATCCGCTTGCCTGAGCATCGCCGGTTCCCGGTTCTGCATCGACGATCTGAGCTACGACGACAGTTGGCGGCACGGCGATCCGCGATCGTTCTCCCAGCCAGAAAAACGCGGCCGTTGTCGCTAGGGCCAGCGTTGGGCCAAGCCACCCCATGTGTTCCAGCAAACCGCGTTTGCCGAAAGCGAGCGCGGCCAGGCTTAGCCCGGCAAATAGGATACCGAAAACTACCAAAACCGTTGCCCGACTCACCACCTGGTAACCGATTTGAGAAGTAACCTCCGGCCGAACATCGTCTGCGGTAAGCAGAGGCCGTTCGCGGCGCATGAGGACTTCCTGAGCCAAGAACTCAAGTGGCCTCTGCGATATCGGCAAGAAAGGGAATTCCTGATAGCGCGCCGGCGGATCGGTTTTCAGTCGCGGCCGCGTCCACGCTCGCCCGCTCAGTGTCGTAAACAGCACCCTGCCACGCCCTACTTCGGTCACAAACGCTGCCGGCCAACCATCCACCGTGTAAAAGACCTTCTGCTGCGGAGCCAAAACGCGGACGAAATCCACGGGTTGCTCGAATTCGAGCGTTTCGGGTTTGACCAAGTAAGGATTGCCCGGGCCCATCTCGAATCGTACGTGCACGAGGCTCGTCCGATCGATCACTTGGAGATTGAGCATGTCGCCCAGAAGGTCGGTCACCGTCTGCTGCTGGACCAGATCCAAAGGTATCCACAAACGCCCGCCACGCTGAACCCACTCGCGCAGGGCGCGCACGACCGTCGGCATCGGCAGAGATGCGATTGGAAGCGAGCACGAACTGATCGATGCCTTCCAAGGCTTCCGGAATCGGCGGCAGGAATTGCTGCCGGACGGTATTCAACCGGGACGACAAGCCGTAATCGTGGCGCATTACGTGGACGACTTCGCGCAGTTCGGCGGCCTGGGCTAACTCCCGAGGCGTCGCGGGGGTTTGCAAACCATCGGACACCTCGGTGTCGATCATGATCGTTGTGACCTGATCGCGCCCTTCGAAGGGGGAGAGCGTGGAGGTCAAAGGCTGATCGTTGACGGACCTTACCAATTGCTGCTTCCCCTCCGTGTTGTCCAACAGAAGGGACTTGAGCTCGATCTGACCATTGGTGGGCGGGTTCTCGGTGGGACCCATGCAAAACCAACACCAGCGCACGGAGTTGGGTGGCAACCACAGGTCGCAACCGTATTGCGTTCCAGGCGCCCCGTCGTAAAAGGTCAACAGCCTTGCCTGCAGGTCTTGGTTTCTGGGGTTCCACAAGCGGAAGCCCATGGCCCCGTACGTATTCGTGATGAAGGATTGGCCTCCCGTGGGGCCCAGGCTCGAAATGCTCGGTCGCGGATCGGCGGTTTGGGCTGGGGCCGATGCGCAAACGGCAAGCATCACAAAGGCGGCAATTCCCCAGGGAGTTCTAGTCTGGGCTCCTTCTAATTGCCTCGAGAGATTGCTGCGCATTACGTTTTCCATCTCATACTCGACCGCTGGAAAAGGAACTTTACGGGCTTGGCGCGGCGATTACCAGGGATAATCGCTCGTTATAGGCAAGATAGTTGCAGATTGGATCGGCGAACAGATAAGAGCCTCTCGCGGCCTTGGAGTTGGATTGCCGGCGGCATTGATTCGTTCGCGCGACAAACGCCGCCAAGCCCGTTTCCAAAGAAAACCCGCACCAACGATCCAGACGATCAGCGCCCACATGATCGACAGCAGGATCTCGAACGGATTGCTGTCCCACCGGGCGGTAAAGAAGCTCAGCTCAATGCCGCGAAAAGACAACCAGCCGATCGCCAAGGGAGGAGACATGCCGAATGTCTGAAAGTTTGCAATCGTCCTGAGTCCAGTGCTAGCGTACATCCCAGGCATACCGATGAGCAACCACGGGAAGACCTGCCCGACCGACAGAACCACCGTGCAAACGAGCGTCCAGACCGTTGCCGTAAGAGTTTTGTTGGTGCGCACGGAAAACCAGAGACCCAGCGCGCTGAAGAACACCGCGTAGACGAACCAACAGAGAACGAGCCAAGGCAGCGTCACTAGGTTCAGCCCGCCCATGACGATCCCGATGGTCCAGACCAGGCAAAGCCAAAGGACTCCCACGCGCACGCTCCAGATGCTGCTGACCCATTTGGCGAGAAGAATGCTCGAGATGCGCAGCGGCGACGCCAATAGGCTGTCGAGCGTTTGCTGTTCGTGCTCGCCGCTGACGCTGCTGGCCGCGCGCACCGCTGCTCCCAGAATGGTCAGACAGGCGACCGCGATGCCGACCTGCCGAACCCAGTCGTTGATGGCCAGACCTAGCGTATTCAGCCAAGAATTGGCATAGAAGACCTGGTTGGGGCTAGGGTACCAGGCTTGCCAGAACACCCAACCCAGATTCCAAACCGCCGGCAGAAAGCTTCCCAAGACGATGAGACCGACAAGTGCCTTGCCGTACCGATTGAACGAAAGCCCGGGATCGATGCACAGCTCCTTCCACATCATGGGATCGTCCCCCATGCCGAGCCAGTACTCCGGCTCCGAGCGCCGCTTGGAGCGCTTCGACCTCGGCAAGGCTTCCGTAAGCGAGCGCCGTCGCACTTGCGCCACTGCCGCCGCTGTGAACGTCAAAGCGAGTAACAGATGAAAACTCGCATAGCGAAGGAAGATGCCCGGCAGAACAACGCTGATTTTTTTGCCGGCAATCAAAGCTTCGCGCAGTTCCGATTGCACGAAGAGAATGTTCCCTGAAGCAATCGCGCGGACCAGGGAACTCAGCGGGTTCCACCCGGACCCGAAGAGGATCTGGAATAGGGGGATCGTTTTGGTCCGGACGAGAGCCACGGCCAGGTAGGAAAAGCCGAAATAAGCGAAGAGGAAGAAATAGCTGGTGACAATGGCGTCGCGCGCCTTGCGGGCACGCACGGACTGGTAAATGCTGAACGCAGCGATGCTTACCACCGTAAGACCGATGGCGGCGTAGCCTACCAGCACCAACTCGGGATCGACGCCGCCCCAAAACTGCACGAAGGCCAGCACGGGAAGCCCGGCCATTAGCAAGACGAGCAGGTTGGCCACGCGCGCAATCAATTTGCCTAGAACGATTTCCTGATCTTCCAAATCGGTGGCGAACAGGAAATCGACTCTTCTGCGATCTTTCTCCTCCGCAATGCAGCCGGCTGTGTAAGCGGGCGTGAGCAGCAAGGCCAGCGCGAACTGACTGCCCATGAACCAGGTGAAAAAGATTCCAGCCAGATCGGCCATATCCGGCACTTTGGCGGGCCGGCCCCAAGTCGGGCCCGACTGAGAAATGCCCCGGTAAGCGAGGTAGAGGATGACCAAAAGCGCAACCGGAAAGAGCGCGCGCAACACCAGATAGCGAGGCCGCCTGGCCAGACAGATCAAATCGTAGAGGAGCACCGGTCCCAAAAACCGAAAACGTCCGAGTCGAATCTTCATGGGCGTGAGGCCTCAGCAGCAGCCAATAAAAGACGCGAAGGCGAGTATAACGAGAATAATTTGGACTGCGGCGCTTTTCCGCCGCTTTTGTTTTTCACCGCAGATCAAGAAACAAAAGCGGCGGAGAAGGGCCGCGGTCCATAAAAATCCGAATAAATCTGTGGTTGGCGGCTAGCCGAGAATGAATAAGTGAAGGGATTGAACCCGGTGTGGCTACGCGCTGTTCCAGTCGCCCGAAACGGAGTTTCGATGAGTGCATTCCCAAACGGAATTTGGGAACGAGTTTGGTTGGGAGTGTTTAAGAATACGCACAGCATGGTTGCACCCAAGCGTGAACCGGCCTCTGATGTTGCCGAATGCAATCCAATATTCTCGCCCCTCGGCCCTGCTAACCTATCTGCCACCCTTTGGTGTACAAGAACTGTACAAGCGGGCCGATTCCCAGCGTTTTTTGCAAATCGTCCTCGGCGGTCCTCACTACAAAAGGCGGTCGGGACTCAGTCGCTCGGGTATCTGGACACCCAAGGCGTCCAGGATGCGTTTTTGTTCGGCGTTGGGACGCGCCACGCGGCGAGCACCAAGTTTTGGCCGGTCGTGGTCTCCAAGTGGATGTCGCCGATCTGGATTTTGCTCAACTCGCGCAGGATGGCTTCCGGTGTCATGGGCCGGGGCTTGGGAGCGTCTTCGGGATGCTCGGGGTCGGGCTTGCGACACAAGGTTTGCAGACCCGCTTGTTTGGCCAAATGGTCGAGCGTTTTCCACAATGCATAGGCCAAGACGCAGACGAAGATATGGGCCTGAGTTCGTCCACTGGTGTGATGCCAGATCGGCCGCAGGAGCAACTCGCTCTTGAGGACACGGAAGGCGCGTTCCACGATCGTGAGTTGGATGTAGGTCTCCCAGAACTCTTGCGCCGACCAGCCGGCTTGGTTGCTGCGCAACAGGTAAGCGCCGTCGCGGACCAGAGCGGCGCGGAACTTGACGACGTTCCAGGTATAGCTCAGTGACACCGGGTTGTCATGAACGGCGATGCTGACGAAACCCCGCGCTTTCGGGAAGCGTTCTTTGAGGCGGCCGACGGCTTCGACAATCTTGTCGCGTTTTTTGAGACGGCCGGCGCGCAACGCGAACCTGGAGCTTTTTCAGAGCCTTGGCTAAACCACGACGCTGGCGCCGCCTGATAGCGCGTTCCTTGAGGCGACGTGGTCTGCTGCGTGCCAAAAGAAAGTGAACCTCGTCGCGTTTGAGGAGTTTGACCTCGACGTCGGGATTTTCCGGCAACCGCTGCCAACCGGGTGAACGCAGCTCGGCTTGGAACCCCGTCAAGGCTGCGTGTTTGGTGGCCAGCAAATAGCGTCGTCCCGGAGCGCGCTGAGGAACTCCAAGGCATCTTCACTGACCATGCCGCGATCCATAACCCAGACGCGATTGCTCTTGCCGAATCGAGTTTCGATGGCCGTGACCAGACGCTGCACGGTTTTCAGGTCTTCGGTGTTGCCGGCCCAGGTGTAATGCGCCAGCGGGAAGCCTTCGCGTGTCACCACCAGCGCGACAATGACTTGGGAGCAGTCACTCCGATGATCGCGTGAGTAGCCGCGGCGGGCCAGGTCGTTCTCCTCGGCCAACCTTCGAAGTAGGTGCTTGTCAAATCGTAAAGCAACAGGTCGTAATCGAGTTGAAAGAGGATGCCGAAGCGTTGCTTCAGATCATTTTCGATCTTCTCCTGAGCGGCCTGAAATGGATTGAGCGTGCGATAGAAGCGGTCCTTGGTGACCTCCGCGTCGGGCACGCCCAAGAGATCCTCGAGACCGGTCGAGGCGTACCAATGCTCGGCCAAGGCATACTCGCTACAGGGCTGACACAAGCGATTGATGACTTCGATGGCGATGACATCGGCGGGTGCGACGGTCTCCTGGTTGTGCGGCAAATGGCGGGCGACGATCTTGTCGAGTTCCAACATCTGCCAGAGCCAGCGAGCGAGCCAGACATCGCCGATCGCCCCCCCTGTGTGTGAAGCCTCGCAATGCAACCCATTTTCTTGCCACTAACCATTGGCGACTGACCACCGCTTTTTGCAGTTTGGCCAGAAGTTGATGTGTCGGATGTTTTTGGCCAGAGTTGAAATGGCTAGCGCAAGATATGGAAATAGCTCCAGTTATAGCGATTCAACTCTTTTCAGTTGGCCGGAGTTGGCTGGCCAGAGTTGCTTTTTGGCAGGAGTTGAAAGAGGCAGGCTGCTTCCATTTTTTCCAAAAGTTGAGGAGGCGACCTCAGGAAGACGGGGCACCCGTCCATCGTTTCGCTGCCTCGCTCCTCTGTAACCCACATTTGAACCCTGCCGTTTGGTTAACAGCCAAAGGGGGAGAAGAGTGCGGCCTGTGGTCCTCACGGGCGGCCCGTTTTGAGAACGAAAGGTTAGAGGTCATGGTTGCACTGCGAGTTCGCAAGTAGCGACACCGGCGGCATCCATGTTTGGGAAAGAGAAGTTAGCGGTCATGGTTGCTCAGCGCGTTCACGAAGTCGCTACACTGGCGGCAACAATGTATGGAAACGAGAAGCACCGGCGGAAACCTAATTGGTCCCGGGATAAGTCCAATTTGCCTCCAGTTCCACGGTGCGATCTGCACCAAGAAATCGGGCGTCGAAAAACTGCAAGCAACCTGCCATCCCCAGGAGAGCGTACCGGAGCGGAGCGGCAGTAAATGCCACGGTTGCCGGCCAGCGGTAGGTGCTCGTATCATCGGCCAGCATCAGGGAAATGTCGGCGTACCGTATCGGATAGGCCGTGCCATGCCAGGTGATAGAGTAGGCGGTCTCCACTCGAAGCGTGCCGGCTATTCGACGAATAACGCTGAGTGGAAAGAGGCATTCGTCGCTGCCAGTATCCAGCACGGCGTCCGTCGTGAACCGGCGGTCAGTCGGACCAACTAGGGTAACGGGCAGGATCGGGCGGAAGCGAAAAGCGTCGTTTGAGGGGAGATTCGGGGGTGGCGGGAGGCGAAGTGGGCGGGGAAGGTACGGAAACTCCAGCATCAATGCAATCCTCCGCCGTAAATTGTGTCTTCTTCAGGCAGCCCTTCGAACACGACGGTCTGCGGGTCATAGCCTGCTTGCTCGACTAGTTGGGCTACTGTCTCCACGTCCTCGTGAGCGGCCACAATCATCGTTCCGTCCGGGCTGAAGGCTACCCACTTGCCTATGTACTTGGCCAATTCGTCGATCGAGAACGCGGCTCGGTTCTTGGTGAACGATGCGGTTGGCATGACAATCTCCTGGGAAAGAACGGGCGATCATCTCCAGTATACTTGACATGCCCTAAACGCGCATGCCCTGCTTTTTGGGTCGGGGAGTGCTGACCGCAATAGGCCCGCCCAAAAGCCAGCCGTCCCTGATGCCGATCCGGCCAGGATTCAAGTTGGGAGAGATATTTACCGCGATGCCTTGGCGCAGTTTAGGCGGGGGATCGAGGCGGCCCACAGACGTGGCGGAACAAGTTTCGATTTGTGGCTGAATAACTGAATAATTGCACCGATTGTGCAGCGCAACCAGCTTGAAATTACAGGAAGCTTGATCCCATCTTGCATCATGCAGGTTCTGCGCAGAAATCCTCTGCTAGTCAAAGGTGATGGTTTCCTTCGCTCGCGCTTCTGGCTTGTATCCGCTGCCCTACCCCTGAATCGGCATGCACACCTGTTCGAGCAGTTTTTCGCAGCGCTCCTGCAACAGGTCCGCGAAGTTCGGCACCGGTTGACCGGCCGGCACGGCTTCGGCGAAGCGCTCTGCCAACGCGGGAAGCCATAGAGAACCGCAAAGGAGGATAGTGGCGCTGCCTCCAGGCGGGCGTGATGACTCTTTTTCTCCGCGTCCTGCCAGAGAGTTTTGCTCTTGCCGGAAAGCACCAAATCGTCTTCTGGGCGGAGCAGGATCAGATGATCGATAACGGGCGGCTCGGCATCGAAAGCAGCCAACTTGATCGCCAAATCTTTGGGTTTGGCGACGCCCCGCCCCAAGAACAGCCCGACGCCGACTTTCCAGGGCTGGCCTTCTTTGCAGACCCAATGGCCGATGCTGATGGCGCCATAGGTTGGGTGGTCGCCGAAGGTCCATTCCGGCACCACGTGGCGTAAACGCCAAGGGCCGACTTTCACGCCATGCTCGTGGCAAGCCATCAGAAATGCGCCGAGTCCGGCCTGCAGCTCGCGCGTTGCCCCCGTGAGGGCGCCTTCGGATTCGATCTTGGTCATCGCGGCGGCCATTTCCTGGTCCCACGATTCTCTGCCGATGGTTGCTCCGCCCGAGCGAGGGCGAGGCTTCGGTGAGGGGGTAACTACCTTCGCCGGCTCGACTGGTTTTTCCTCGACGACCTGCTTCGCGCGTAACTGGCGTCTCCACCACCATTACCGATTTCACGGAGGGCGCCGGTTCCAATTCGGCCGGCAGCTCGATTCGCGGAGCCGGAGCAATTTCGCGCTCGACGGCTGATTGCGGGCTCGTGCCATAGACCAGATGGTCGAACAGGTGACGATATTGCTGTAGCATGTCGCGCAGCGTCGGTTCTGTGCGGGCGATGCGCTCCACCTGTTCGTCGTTGAACGGATAGATGGCTGGCAGTTCCGTGAAGTCAGGCAGCTCTTCGAGGGCCGGCCGCATGCGCGCTTCCACCACCCGTCGCGCCAGCCCGGGCGGCGGGGCTTCCAACCGCAGGGCTTTGATGGTGCCGTGGCGGGGCAAATGGATCGGATTATTGAGCCGATCTTGGATGTAGCCGTCGAGCGAGGGAACGAAGCGATTCCACAAGCCGCGCTCGGCGAACACCAAGAAACAGAGGCCATCGATCTGATGCATCGCTTGAACGATGCCTGCAAAAAACGCCTCGGCGACGCGGTGTCCGTCGTCTGTCCGTCGTGCCAACAGCAAATCTTCGAGCTGATCGAAGGCGACCACGACGGGAATCTTCAGGCTCAAGAACACTTCCATGAGGCCCTTGAACAGCGCCAGCACCAAATCTTGGCGGCTGGGGCGCACGCGGAATTCCAATTCGGCAAAGCCGAAGGTGAGGAAGTTGGCCAGCTCGGTATCTTCGCCCAGCAACACCGAGCGAACAAATCCCTGGTGAATATGCCGGCGCATCGAGCCCGGCCGTGTTATGCTCGCCCGTGCGTTCGATGTGATCGCAGACGAAAGTGCACGCGCTGGTGGGGTCGAGACTCACTTCGCTGCAGGCCCGCCGCAATGTGCCGACCATCGCCATGCTGGCGTTCTGGCCGAAGTTGATCGAGCAGATATTGGGTTCGTTCCTGTGCCTGGGCGGCCCCCAGGCCAAGCTTGCGCGTCCAGCGGCCCAAGCCAGGGGCCGGGAAAAGCCCCAGTCGTTGATCGGCCGGCGCGGCCGTCAGGGCTTCGTGAAAGAGCCGGCGCACCAGCTCTTCGCCGACAAACTCGAGCGGCCGCGTGCCTTTTTGCTTACCGCCTCCCAGGACGGTGTCGATCATCTGAAAGAGCAGGTATTCGAGAAAATCCGTGTCTTTTTGATAAACGCCCGGCGTCACCAGCACTTGCCAGGCGCCTTCGCCGCCATGCTTGATCGTGTGCAACAGGTGGGTCTTGCCCGAACCCTTGTTGCCCAAAACCGGCACCACTTCGGAATGCGTGTGGGGGTCGTAGCGATAGAGGTCCACGACGCCCAGAATCTGATCGCGTTCGGTGGCGAATAGCTCGGGCACGTGATAGCGGGCGCAAACTTCATCGTCGGGGTTGCGGCGAAATAGTTGCGAAATGGGTTGCCGGCACGGCGTAGCACTTCAAGGGCGCGTTCCGGCAAAGTTCGTTGAGCAGCGGCAACAGCCATGGAAACCTCCTCTGATCTAAGATTGCGCCCAGATGCTACCTGATGCGCTCGAGCCGCTTCTGGTTTCAGCGCGAGCTGGCGTAATAGGCAATCTCGTGGCCGATAAGCAGGGCGCACGCCGGTTCGGGAATCTCGTACAAGGGCCCGGTCCAAGGGTGCAGATAAATCTGTTGCTGTTCGTGCAGCCGTCGTAAACCGTCGTGAAACTGGCCTAGGGTCAGGTCGGGCGTCGCCGCCTGAGCGTGCCGGAACAGTTCCGGGAGCGGGCAATCTTGCGAAGCCCGCGCGCCGTGCCAGCTCTTCAAGCAGTCCACGGTTTCGGTCAGCCAGCTTTCTTGAAGGCCATTTAGCCGCGCCGCGGCTGCCTGCGATCCGGGCAGATCGCGCACGACCCTTTGGACGACATCGCGCAGACTGGCCATTTCATCGAGCCAAGAACGGGCGGTGCTGGCCAATTCCTGTACCTGGGCCTGACGTTGTTCGAATTGGCGAGCCAGATCTTCGAGCACCTGCTTGGGGCTCAATTGGCTCAAAAGAAAATCGAGCCCTTTTTCCGTAATGGCAAAGGCTTCCGGCGTGGCCCCGTTCATTCTTCGAACCGGCGCCGGCGCAGGAACCCAAGTTGTTGGCACTGTTCCGCCACGGGGCGAGCGCCGGCGCCACCTGGAAAGAGGCCCGGGTTCTTCTTGGTGGTGAAGAGCGGCACACCGGCGGGCTCGGAAGCCTGCGCGGTGAAGCGCTTCAAGAATGAGCTGATTGGATTTGTCCGCCAATCGACCCTCCTTGGTCTGGCAGGCGCGATCCGATTCCCTACGCGAATTGAAACTCGCTCGTCGCTCCATTATGCGAAGATGGCCAATTGATGCAAGACCAGGTAAAGTAGCTTTTCTTAGGCCTGGCTCCGCCTTAACATCAACGCGAGTCATCCAGTCGCCGGAGATTTTGGAAAAAGAAGGAGATCCATTATGCCAGCCTGTCGTCGCCGCCTGGGCCAGGTGCTGGTCGCTGCGCTGCTGTTGGCTGGGCTCACCGGTCGAGCCGCGCCCAAGACACTAAACAGCTCGATGACCGCATCTACGATCTCCTCAAGGATGTGATAAACACCGGAGCGGACGTTTACAACGCCAAGGCTGAAGATCGCGACATGTATACGCGTGAGAACAACCGGGCCGGTTGCTACCGCATTTACCAGGGTTCACTTCTAACTTTGAAGCCGCTTCTCGGTCATCATCCGCAATTGCAAACGGTCATCGACAACAGCTTCGCCAAAGCAGCCACGCAAACTTCCATGGCGGAACGGGCCTTCACGCTGCGCGAGGCTATCGACGAAGTTCGCCGCGTGCTGAAACCAGGTGGCTCGACATCTACGGATACGGGAACCGTTCCGCTGAGCTCCGGCAGCACGCTTTGGGTACGGTTAGGCGGGGAACCCAAAGTCAAGAAGATCGTCGACGAATGGCTGGCTCGCGCGACAAAAGACCCCAGTGTCGATTTCTATCGCAAGGGTAAATATAAGCCGACCGATCTCGAGGTGCAGAATACCAAGGCACGATTCGTGGATTACATAAGCGGCATCAGCAAGGGCCCCAAGTCCTATGCGGCAGGAGGCGGCCGCTCCATGGCCTCGGTGCATAAAGATATGGGCATCACCAACGCTCAATTCACGGCCATGCTTTCAGACCTCAAACAGGTACTCACTGCCAACGACGTCAAAGACAATGACGGCATTGAATTGCTGCAGATTCTCGAGATGACTCGGCGGGACATTATCAGCCCCAAACCGGCGACAAGCAGTCCCATTTTGGACGGATTCAAGAAGCCAGTGGATAAGAAGTGAAAGGCTAAGCCGAATCTCTGTATTTTCGATTCACGATTCACGATCCCCGATTCACGATTTTCAGAATTGCTGCCGCACTCTCCGCAACCGAAAGCAAGCGCAGATTGCTCGCCTTCACGAAGCCCTGCTGGACGAGCGTCTCCAGCCAACTCAACAATGGCGTGAAGAAGCCGTCGACGTTGAAAAGGCCGATCGGTTTGTTATGTAAGCCGAGCTGTGCCCAGGTCAGAATCTCGAATAGTTCGTCGCAGGTGCCGAAGCCGCCTGGCAACGCGGCGAAGCCGTCGGCCAGGTCCGCCATGAGCGCCTTGCGTTCGTGCATGCTGTCGACGACGTGCAATTGGGTGGTTTCGTAGAGAGCAAGTTCTTTGGCTTCGAGCGATCGTGGGATTACGCCGATTACTTCGCCTCCCGCCTCCAAGACGGTTCGCGCGAGAATGCCCATCAAGCCCACATTGCCGCCGCCATAAACCAGGCCGACGCCGCTCTTGGCCATCAGATTCCCCAGCTTGCGCGTTTCGTCGGCGAAAATGGGTTTGTTTCCGGAACTCGATCCACAGAAGACGCACAGACGCGGCATAGGCTGCTTCATCGCTGCTGGTTGCTCTTGACCCCTGCACGGGAATATGCCAGATGTACGCGCTGCCTGGCACTACGCCCAGGCTGGGCCAATCTTCGTAATTGCTTTCAGGCCCGACTTCCGCGGCCGGATGCACTGCACATGGGCACGCTAGCAGATTCGCAGGCAGATTCGTCCTCTTCCACCGTCGTTCTGACTTTTGGTCAGCTTTGGCAAATCCCCACGTTCCTATTTGGGGTTGCGCTTCTGGGCGTCGTCTGGGCCGCCAGACCTTTATGGTACGATCCGGAAGGCCTTCGCTTCGTTCGCGAGTTGTCTCAAGCACGTCGCGCAGTCGAGAGCGGCACGGGAGTGCAGGATGCCACCCATTTGCTGGCGGATGCCCTGGTCCACGCGGATCAGCATCCGCAGCACAAGGGTGAACTGCAGTTTTTGTTAGGCAGTGCCTACGCTCGTCTGGCGGCCAAAGCCACGGGCGACAAAACGCACGACTTGTGGCAACAGGCGCTGCGCTATTTCGAGCAGGCCCAGCAATCGGAGGTTCCCGAAGCCGATCGGGTACAACTTATCTTTCGCTCCGCTCAGGCCCGTTACTATGCCGATCCCAGCCCAGCTTCGCTCAAGAAAGTCATCGCGGACCTGAACGCCTGCGTGGACAAACTCCTCGACGAGCGCTGGCAAGTCTTCGGCATATTGACCCAGGCTTACTTGAAGAGTAACCCGACCGACGTCAAAGCAGCTTTGTTGGTCAACGAACGCCAGCTTCAACTACCCCTGGAAGACGAACGCCTTCTCGATCCGGTTCGCTTATTGCGCGGCGAATTATTGCTGAAGACGGGCGAGCGCGATGAAGCACGCAGGACCCTGGAGCGAATTGGTCGCAAGGCTACAGCGCCGCTCTTGCAACGAGCCCGCTATCTGCGCGCAAAGCTTCCAGGAAGATCAACGCTGGAAGGACGCCGCCCCGCTCTGGGAAGAAATCATCGCCGATAATCGAGTTCCCGTCACCGATTTGAGCCACGTGCTTTACTGCCTAGGCGTCTGCTACCAGAACCTGAAAGAATCGAGCAAAAGCCGAGAGCATTTGGGAGAAAGAGCGGACCCAGGGCGGCGAAGAAGCCTTGGCCGCGGAACTGTACCTCGCGGAATTGCACGCCCAGTCCGGGCACTTCGGCGCTGCCCTGAACATCTACGAAAAAGTTTTGGGCGAAGTGGAGAAAGTAGAGGACTATCGCGGGAAGCTCGTTCCGGCGACAAGAATTGCGGCTACGCTGGAGATTGCCTGCCAGGAGGCGGAAAAAGCCGGCGCCGTGGACAACGCCTGCCGGCTTGCCAAGGTTTACAGCCGCATTGCCCGCCACGAAAGCGGCGTGCTCATGGTCGCCCGCATGGCCGAGGCCAAGGCCACTATTTCGGGCGATCCTAAGGATTTCAAAGAGGCAGGCATGGCCTATGAAGGGGCGGCGGCAGCGCCGGGGCCGGGGCCGCAAGAATTGCATTTGCTTTGGTCCGCTGCCAAGAATCTTATCTCGGCCAAGGACTATAAATATGCTGGCGACGTCATCGAACATTTCATTGCCTTGAACCCGCCTGCAGACGGCTTGAGCGAGGCTTATTATCGCCTAGGTGAGGTCGCCCAAGCCCAGGAAGCAGCCGCTCAGAGCCAATCCGCTCAACCCCTTTCGAATCCGGATAAACCGTCAAAAGCCGAGGAAAATTGGCGAAAGTGTTACACTCTCCCCGCTGGAGCCTTCGGCGGGAAAGCGGGCGTGAAACTCGCGCTTGCCCTGCAGCGACGGAACAAATTGGCGGAGGCCGAAGAAATCCTCCAGAAAATCGCCGACCAGACGCACCCCGATGTGGCTCAAGAAGATGCAATGTTCGCGCTGGCGAACATCATATTTTTGCGCCAACTACACGCGTGCAGCGCAGGTCTGGGAACGAGCGCTTTCGGGTTATCCCGCCAGTCGCTCTGCATTCTCGGCACTCTACCAACTTGGCGAATGCTATCGCCGCCAAGCCGACGCCGACCTCGATAGCCACAGGGGGCTCGATTTCAGTCCGCTCAACGGACGCAGAGATCTGGAATGGGGCATTCAGAGACATGGCTACCTCTTGGAGGCAGCGGCGGCCAAGTTTGACAAACTGGCCAATGATATTCAGGCCAAGAGAGCAGGCGGCGCCCGGCTTAGTGAGTTCGAAGCAGACCTCCTGCGCAAATCTTTATTCGCACTGGCGGAATGCCGCTTCGAACACAGCCAATTTGTAGACGCTCGGCCTCTCTACGAACGTCTGGCGGCAGACTACCGAGAGCGGATCGAAGGGCTGCAAGCCCTGCAGCAACTGTATCTTTCGTATCTGGTGAGCACTCCGCCCGACAAAGACAAGGCTGCCGAATGGTTGCGAGAGTATGAGCGCGTTCTCGCCGACTTGCCCGATTCTGCGTTCGCAGGCCGACTCGAACACGAATCGCGCCCTGCCTTCGAGAACTGGCTGAAAAACCAAAAAGCAGTGCTCGAAAAATTCAATTTGTACGCCGACCCTAAGAAATCGAAGATCGAGAGGCTGATAGCGAGCCTCCCACGTCAGTGGGGGGAGTTTGCCGCATCCTCCCCCACTGACGTGGGAGGCTCGCTCAGGCAAAGGCTTACTGCGAAATCGAGTATTGGTAGCTAAACCTTATCCAAATGTGCAATGATCCGATCTGCGAACGCCGAGCTGCTGGCACCATGTTCGGCTCCGTAGCCCGCGAACTGCCGGGCGATGTCGTAGGTGACGTGGAGCTTTTGTCCTGGTCCGTTGCCCGCCAATTGCTCGCTCTCGGCAAACGTCGCTTCCAAAGCCTTGTTGACCAGCTTGGCAGCTTCGTCCCACTTCAGGTGCTCGAGCAGCATCACGCCGGACAACAGAACTGCCCCTGGATTGGCCAGGTTCTTTCCCGTGTATTTCGGCGCGGTCCCGTGCGTCGCCTCGAACATGGCCGCCTTGTCGCCGATATTGGCGCCGGCCGCCAAGCCGATGCCGCCGGTCATGGCAGCGGCTGCATCGGATAGGTAGTCGCCGTTCAGATTGGGAGTTGCGATGACGCTGTATTCGTCGGGCCGGAGCTGAATCTGCTGGAACATGCTGTCGGCGATGCGATCCTTGATAATCACCTTTCCTTTGCTGTCCATTCCCTTGCTGGCCTCATCCTCGCTGACCACTTGATTGCGGAATTCCTGCTTGGCCAGTTCGTAGCCCCAATCCTTGAAGGCGCCTTCGGTGAACTTCATGATGTTGCCCTTGTGCATGAGCGTCACGCTCGGCAGTTTCTTGTCGATGGCGTACTTGATCGCCATGCGGATGAGCCGCTTGCTGCCCTCGGGCGTCATGGGCTTGATGCCGATGCCTGCCGTCGCGGACACCTTATAACCCATTTCGGTGAGCAAAGAGATGATCTTCTTGGCTTTGTCCGAACCGCTGCGGAACTCGATGCCGCAATAAACATCCTCCGTGTTTTCGCGGAAGATCACCATGTCGACCTTGTCGGCCCGGGTGTTGGGCGCTTCCACGCCCTTGAAGTATTTGACCGGCCGAACGCAGGCATAGAGATCGAAGCGGATGCGCAGATAGACATTGATGCTGCGGAAGCCGCCGCCGATGGGTGTGGTGAGCGGGCCTTTGAGCCCGATGCTGTAATACTCGAACGCCTTGAGCGTATCGTCCGGGAGATAAAGTTGGCGCTGCTCTTCCTCGGAAAGGGCGCCTACCTGTTCGTCCTTCACCTGCGGAAAATAGAGCTCGCGGGCACAGTCGCCCGCGTGGACGTCGAACCAGTGGATCTTGCGCTTGCCCTTATAGACTTTCGCCACGGCCGCGTCGATTACCCGGGCGGCGCAGTTAGTGATGCCGGGAGCTGCCCCAACATCGCGGCCTATGCCGTCGCCGCGCATGAGGCAAACGATGGGATCGTCGGGAATCTTCCAGTTGCCGTTGACGTCCACGGTGACCCGAGAGCCTTGTTTGGGTGCTGTCAACTTATCGTAGGTCGGGTCCGCCATGGGAATCGCTTTCTCTCGAAAAGGGAGTTTTTGCCGTCGATAACGGTGGTCCGGGATGGCCATGCCAGTACAAGGAGCTACGCGGAAAAACATACGAAATCGGCAGCCTGTCGGCAGGGCGGCAGTGCCTGATCGGCATGTTGGAGCCCGAATTGACTTGGGGCGAGGAGGAAAATACAAACGTGTCCCTCAGCTCGGGAAGATGGGCAATCCTTTCGCCGACCCCTGCCGGGCAAGCCGGCAGGGGTCGTAGTTCTGGAATAGCCAATGAATTTCTGGGAAATCTACTCATCATTCTCAGAGAACCGCCCCCAAATCCGCAGGCGGCTGGCCAACATCGAAATGCGAATCTCGCGAACGCCGTCGCCAGGCAGGGCAAACAGCTCTCCGTCGAGATGAATGATAAGATCCTGTTCGGATTGCAGCGCGATCTCTCGACAACGTCCTTGCCAAAATGCAGGATGATTCTCCGGCAGGCGGCCGCGAATCATGCCGGGCAGGTAACGGAGCACTTCCCACCACCGGATTGGGCCCGCGTGCATGTACTCGAAGAGCCCGTCGTCCACTTTGGCGTTGGGCGCAAAAGGAAGTTTCCTTCGCGATTGCCAATGGCGGCCGAAAACGCCAGCGTGGGCGTGTTCTCTCGGCAAACTCCATCGAGCACTATTTTCATCAATGGAAATTGATAATGCCGCCAGAGTGCTCGCAGAAGGGCAACGCTGTAAAGCCAAAGTCCTTGCAGCCCCTTGATGGAACGAGCTTCGAAGGTGACGGCGCCATTGAACCCGACGCCCGCGCCGTTGATGAAGAAGCGCTTTTTGCCGTTGGCTGCTTCGATCAGCCCGACGTCGACTTGGCGGAATCCGAACGGCCTACTCTCATCCAGCCACCAGTCGGCGGGCAAGCCCAAACTAAAGGCGTAATCGTTGGCCGAGCCAATCGGCAGAACGACCAAGGCACAGTGTGGCTTTTTGGCCCGAAGCAGGCCGTTCGCCACCTCATGTACCGTACCGTCGCCGCCCGCGGCTCCTACCGCCGGGCATCCGTCGAGAGCCGCCTGGTAGGCGAGCGTTTCGGCATGACCGGGCCCATCGGTTGGCTTGAGGATGACGCGGCCCGCCATGTGTGTCTTCAGATTCTTGAGCCGGCTTTCCGCCCTGCCCCGGCCAGCGCTCGGATTATAGATGACGTAGATTTGCTCGACCGACTCGGGATGCCCGACGACGACTTGGCGACTGGGAGCCATATGTTACCAGCATCTATTGCGAAGAATGATCCGATTCACAACGCACGATTATACGCAAGCACACTCATGACGTATGTAGGCTCTGCTTCTCTTCCGGAATCCGCCCCCTGTCACGGGTTATTGGTCATCGACAAGCCACCAGGTATCACCTCGCGAGCCGCGCTCGATCGCGCCGCCGCCTGGTTTCCCCCGGACACGCGGGTCGGCCACGCTGGTACGCTCGACCCTTTGGCCAGCGGAGTGCTCGTTCTCTGTCTGGGCAAAGCCACCCGGCTGGTGGAGTTCGTCCAAGATTTACCCAAAACCTATCGGGCGCGTCTGCTGCTCGGAGCCCGCAGCGACACCGACGATGCTGCCGGCGTCTGCGTCCCGGTTCCCGATGCCCGCGTGCCCGATCTCTCCGAAATCAGCAAAGCACTGCACGGCTTCGAGGGCAAGATCCAACAAGTTCCTCCCAGATATTCTGCGGCCCGGCATCAGGGCAAACGGGCCTACAAACTGGCAAGAAAACAGCATGAATTCGAACTTGCTCCTCGCTTCGTAACGGTTCAGCAGATCGCGATCGAGACCTACGCTTATCCGCACCTGGATCTGGTTATCGATTGCGGCAAGGGAACCTATATACGTTCTCTGGCACGCGATCTGGGCGAATGTCTCGGCTGCGGCGGATTGATTGCAGCCTTGCGGCGGACGCGGATTGGCACTTTTGATGAGGCAACCGCCTTGAAGCTCGACGCCAAAGCTTCATCGGCACGCGAACGATTGCTGCCGCTGAGCGCCGCCGTCGCACACTTGCCGCGGCTGGAGCTGCCCGAGCCGCTGGTGAGCCGGCTCTGCCAAGGACAGCGTTTGGCACAAACGGACATTCCCAATTTCCAGCCCGAGAGCGTGTCTGATCTGGCAGTGTTCGATTTCGCTGGCGAATTGGCGGTGATCGTGCAATTCGAGCCGGAATTAGAGCGTATTTCCCCGGTTAAAGTCATGCGCTGAGAAACCGGCGAGCGTCGAGCCGTAAGGCCGACGAGTCCTGCCACTTTCGACGCGTGAGTTTGAATACGACGCCTGCCTAGATGAAAGAATCTAACCGCTCCGTTTCTTGAGTGCCCAAGGATTTATGGATTTGATAATGCCATCCCGGCACGCCTGGCTCGTTTCTCAAAACTACTCGCGTGCCGGATTTCCGAAGCGCAACTCCGGCAGGCTTTCTTAGCATTTTGCCGGAGTTGGCGCTTCGTAAACTCAAGGCAGCCAGCGATTAGCGCAAAAATGGAGCTAACTCCGGCACTCCGGCGGGGGTCTCGGGCGCGAGCCACTTAGCGGCCCGTTTCGAGGCTTTTTGCCGAATTCGACATCTGGCCAGCAGCCTGAAAGTAACCGCCGGCGTGCAGACTCATCGGCCTTACGGCTCGACGCTCGCCAATTCGGGCGCGATGCTCGCCTTTCTAAGCCTGCTGAAGTTCCTTTAAGTTCTCTTCCATTGCGCGGATCTGCCCTCTTATTTCTGCCACTTGATCGCGCTGTTGCTGGACAATCTCCGCCGGTGCTTTGTCGACAAAATTCGGATTCGTCAACTTCGCCTCCGCGCTCTGCGAGATGCTTGCGTTTCTCGGTCAACTGCTTCTGCAAGCGCTCGATTTCTGCCTTCACGTCGATCAAGCCTTCGAGCGAGACATAAGCTTCGAAGTCGGCATGAATGTAGGTTCCCGCCTGTGCAGGCTTCTTCACTGCCGGTCCGATCTCCAGCTGAGCCACTCCTCGCCAGGCTCTTCACGAAGTCTCCCCAGCGGCGTCAGCTCAGCCGCCACCGTTTCGGAACAACGGACGCGCACGTCAAAACCATGCTTGGGCTCGACCGAATAGCGATTACGGATTTCGCGCACGCCCCGGACCAAATCCTGCATCCGAGCCATGCTTCTTTCGATCCCCTCGTCGCGCCAGTCGGCAGGATAGACCGGCCAAGGCGCGATGACGACGCTTTCGGTCGCCGGATCCGGGTTAGGCAATCCCCGTTCGAACGCGGCCTGACCAAGCGGTTCCCAAATCGATTCGGCCACAAACGGCATGATCGGGTGCACGAGCCGTAAAATGGCATCGAGCACGCCGGCCAGAACGCGCTGCACCGTTGGCCGGGCGGCAGGGTCCTTCAGCCTCCCTTTGCTCATTTCCACATACCAATCGCAGAATTCGGACCAGGCGAAATCGTAAAGCGCGCGAGCGGTGTCGCTGAACTTATAGTGTTCGAGCTGTTCGGTGACGGCTGCTGCCGTCATGGTCAATCGGCTCAAGATCCAGCGATCTTCGATCGGCAGCTTCGCCACATCGATGGCGGCCGGCTGATAGCCCTCCAGGTTCAAAAGCAGGAAGCGGGCGGCGTTCCACAATTTATTGGCGAAATTGCGGCCCAGTTCGAATTTCTCCGACAATTGCTTCGCCGTCGGCAATTCGGGATCGGGAGCAGGCCAAGGGCCGCCCGGCCGGAAAGGCTTCTTGCAACTCGGACAAGTGATCTTGCTGCGTTTGCAGATACAAATGCTCCTTCTTCACCGGCACCAGCGTTTGACAATGAGGGCAAGCGTTTGCCACCGGCATGCGGCTATCCTGCGTCTCGGTCGCCAGGTGCGCCATGACGTAGCAGAGCATCCGCGCCATAGCGTTCGATGATGTCCAAGGGATCGATGCCGTTCCCCTTGGACTTGCTCATGATGTCGCCGAAGCCATCCTGAATGCTCGGATGGATATAGACCTGATGAAACGGCTCTTGGCCTATGTTGAACAGGCCGGTAACGACCATGCGCCACCCAAAGCGTGATGATGTCGCGGCCAGTGACCAGCACGCTGTTGGGGTAATACTTTTTGAGCTTCGCCCAATCCGGGTTGGCTGGCCCGGGCGGCTGGTCGGTCAACGGCGGCCCAGGCCACCCCAACGTCGAGTGCGGCCAAAGCGCCGAGCTGAACCAGGTATCGAGCACGTCGGGATCGCGCTCCAAGGGATAGTGCTCACCCAAAGCGTTGGGCGCTATAATCCTCTATGCCGCACACCAGCCATTGGCCGTTCTCTTCGTCCAACCGCCATGTCACATCAGGCCGATCGCCGAAGGCGCGTTTCAGCTCGGCTTCGCCGCAGCCGCACATACCAGATGGGTATCTGGTGCCCCCACCAGAGCTGTCTGCTGATGCACCAATCGCGTTTTTCGCCCAGCCAATCGAGGTAAGTTTTGGCGTAGCGGGCCGGCGTGAAAGCCACCCTGCCGTCCTGGACAGCGTCTAACGCCTTTTGGCCAAGCTCGGCCATGGCCACAAACCATTGATCGGACAGGTAGGGTTCGATCGAGGTTTTGCTCCGATCGCTGAGAGCCATCTCAATATCGCGATCTTCGCGGCCTTCGAAGAAGCCCTTCGCCTCCATGTCCGCGATCACCCGCTCGCGGGCTTCCAGGCGATCGAGACCAGCGTAAGGTCCCCCCTCCCCGTTGATGGTCCCATCCGGATTCAAAATGTTGATCATCGGCAGCTTGTGCCGCAGGCCGCAGGCGTAATCGTTGGGATCGTGCGCCGGCGTCACCTTCACGGCCCCGGTTCCCAGCTTGGGATCGACGAGCAAGCCGTCCGCAATGATGGGAATCTTGCGGCCCACCAACGGGATGAGCACTTGCTTGCCGATGAAGTGCTTGAAGCGCGGATCGTCCGGATGCACCGCCACTGCAGTATCCCCGAGCATCGTTTCGGGTCGCGTCGTGGAAAAGCGAATGGATTCATCGCTGCCGTCAACCGGATAACGAAAAGTCCAGAAGCCGCCCTTCACCGTTTCCCGGAAAATCTCATCGTCGGACACTGCCGTCTGCAAGTGGGTGTCCCAATTGACAAGCCGTTTGCCCCGAAAAATGTGGCCGGCTTTGAAAAAATGGAAAAAGGTATGTCGCACGGCGCGGGCGCAGACGGCATCCAGCGTGAAACGCGCCCGGCTCCAATCGCAACTGCAACCAAGTTCCCGAAGCTGATTGAGGATGCGGGCCTGATATTGCTCCTTCCAGTCCCAAATGCGCCGCACGAGCTCCTCGCGACCCAAGTCGCGGCGCGTTTTGCCTTCTTCGGCTTTGATGCGCTTTTCGACGATCGCCTGCGTGGCGATGCCGGCGTGATCGGTGCCGGGCATCCACAGGACATCGAACCCTTGCATGCGCCGCCAGCGAATCAGCACGTCTTGCAAAGTGTTGTTGAGCGCGTGGCCCATGTGCAAAGCGCCCGTCACGTTGGGTGGGGGAATCACGATGCAGTAGGGCTGGCGATCGTCGTTGTCCCGGGCTTCGAAATACTGCTGTTCTTGCCAATGTGCAGACCAGCGCTTTTGAGCGGATTGGGGATCGTACTGTTTGGGGAGTTCAGTCGGCATGAGCGTCCTTTTCCTCATCTTTGAAAAGCTTGTATTCGAAGCTATCCGTCAGGGCCAGCCAACTGGCCTGGATAATGTTTTCGCTGACGCCCACAGTTCCCCACACATCGTGTTGATCGCGCCATTCGATGACCACGCGTACGCGAGCCGCCGTCTCTTCAAGAGCGTTTACGACCCGCACCTTATAATCGGCCAAGTGCATTTCCGCCACGTTCGGGAAGAACGGCAAGAGCGCCTTCCGCAAAGCGCTATCCAATGCGTTGACCGGTCCATCGCCTTGGCTCACGGTGTGCACCACTTGTTCGCGCACGACGATCTTTACCGTCGCCTCCGTGACCGGCTGGCCTTGTCCCTCGGCTTCCACGTTGAGACGGAAGCCTTCTAGCTTGAAGCGCGGCTCGTAGACGCCAAGGGCTTTCCGGGCCAACAGATCGAAACTCGCCTCGGCGGCCTCGAATTCGTAACCTTGGTTCTCAAGATCCTGGACTTGACTGAGGAGCTTGCTCAAAAGCGCCTTGTCTGCCGTCTTGACGAGCTTGTTCGTTTTGCTCAGAACCGTCGCCAATCCCGACAATTCGCTAAGTAAGATCCGCCTGCCATTGCCGACCGTTTGCGGATCGATGTGCTCGTAGCTGACGGGATTGCGGGCGATGGCATGCGCATGCATCCCGCCTTTATGCGCGAAGGCACTCCCCCCCACGAACGGCTGCGCTTGCCGAAAGTTCATGTTGGCTATCTCGTAGATGTAGCGAGACAGTTCGGTCAGCTTCTCTAGGCTCTCGGGCTGAAGCACCTCGTAGCCATATTTGAGCCCGAGGTTGGCGCAAATGCTGATGAGGTCGGCATTGCCGCAGCGTTCGCCGATGCCGTTGATTGTTCCCTGCACCTGGACCGCCCCCTGCCTTACTGCCGCTAGCGTATTGGCGATGGCCACATCGCAATCGTTGTGGCAATGAATGCCAATGGGCACCTTCAGCACACTGCGAGCCGCCTGCACGCCTGCCGCGATTTCTTCGGGCATACTGCCGCCGTTGGTATCGCAAAGAATGATGACGCGTGCCCCCGCGTCCTGCGCAGCGACCAACGTCTGCAGCGCATAGCTCCGGTTAAGCTTCAATCCGTCAAAATAGTGTTCCGCATCGTAAAACACTTCCGCGTCGGCACTGCTGCAATGGCCCACGGAATCGGCGATCATCTTCAAGTTTTCGTCAAGCGACGTGCCGAGCACTTCCATCACGTGGAAATCCGACGTCTTGCCGACGATGGTGAGAACGGGCGCCCGAGCCTCGAGCAACGCCTTCAGGCAAGCATCGTGTTCCGGAACAGTGTCCTTCTTGCGCGTCATGCCGAAAGCCACGATTCTGGCGTGACGCAAGGGCAGGCGCAAAGCTTCCTTGAAATACTCGAAATCCTTGGGATTGGAGAGCGGATAGCCGCCTTCGATATAATCGAAGCCCAACTCATCCAGGCGGCGCGTGATTAACAGCTTGTCCTGCAGGGAGAAGTTGATGCCCTCCCCCTGACTGCCGTCGCGGAGCGTCGTATCGTAGATTTGAATGCGGGTCATGTCGGATACCGGGAATGAAAAAAGCCCTGAAGCGTTTGCTCCAGGGCCCGTCGATTGTTCTAGAAAAAAACCGAGCCCTGGCGTTATGCTGAGTCAATAATGGTGCGAGTAACGTCGACGCGCACTCCCTGCGCGGTGCTTACCCGGTCAATCTGCATGGTCATCAACGTCCGCAGCACGATCACAAACTCCGCAACTGGCGTGTCGTTAATCTAAGCGCGGCCGAAGGCAGTGTCAATTCGCCCCCGAGCGAAATCCATCACTGAATGCGCGAACTCGGCATGCGACTCGAGGGCATCTTTTGGCCAGGCGTTTGTCCAGGCAGGATGTTGTAACGAAAAGCCGGCACGAATCTGGCGGCCTCGACATTGTCGCCATTTGCTGCGTCGCTAACTCCGTCTTCAGGCGAGAATTCGACCACATTGTAGGCCGGGACCGTGACCGGGCGACCGTTCGCCAAGTCCTTGGATTCGCCGACGCGGACGATGCGAAAGGAACCGAGACCAGGGAGCGCATCCGTCTTGCCGCGCTTCAAATCTTCCACCAGCGCCTTACCGATGGCGCCGATGCAGCGCTCGGCATCTTTATCCTTGATCTCCGCGTATCGGGCCACCCGCTGTACAAAAGTCTCGTTTCTCGGAATAACCTTCGTTTGGGTCTGGGCTTCGGCTTTGCTCCAAACAGCATAAAAAGCCACGCCGGCAAGCAAAAGCATCGGAAGGCAACGGTTGTATTTCATGATTGGCTCCCTTTCGCCACCCAAACGGTACCAATACCCGGCTGCCGACAATCCTAGTTGGATCGTCATTACGATAGACCGGACTTGATGAATTATAGTTCACTTCTCAAGGTTTAGGCGACTGGACGCAATCCTCCCCCCACTAACTTGGGAGGCTCACTGACCAGAGTAGCGAGCCTCCCACGTTAGTGGGGGGAGTTATCCGAAACGAATATACTGGCAAAACATGAGCGGCATCGTCGCAATGGTTTGGGCCGAAAACGGTCCGGCCGAAGCAAAAACCCTTGAAAAAATAACCGCCCGCATGGCCTACCGCGGCCCCGATCGCCTGCGCACCTGGTCCGATGCGCATGCCGGCCTCGGACATGCATTTCTAAATCTTGGGACTCAAACCGAATCGGCTGAGCAACCGCTGACGTTTAACGGGCAAACCTGGATCAGCGCGGACGCCCGCATCGACTGCCGAGAACTGCTGATGACGGAGTTAAGGCAGCACGGATCGCGCGTAACCAGGGATACTTCCGACGCCTGCCTGATCGTCGAGGCTCATCGGGTATTCGGGATGGACTGCCTGCAACACCTGCAAGGCGATTTCGCCTTCGCCATCTGGGACCAGCCTGCCCAACGCTTAATTGCCGCCGTCGACCGCTTCGCCATCCGCCCGCTCTATTACGCCTGGGCAGGCAAAACGCTTATCGTTTCCAGTTGTCTCGAAAGCCTACGACTGCATCCCGGTTTCCGCGCGGACTTAGACGAGATGGCCGTCGGCGACTTTCTGCTCTTCGGCCATTACCGCGACTCGGCGGCCACCATATTTGCTGGTGCCCGCCGCTTGCCACCGGCGCATCTACTGATCTTCGAAGCCGGACAACTGACGATTCGCCGCTACTGGTCGCCGGCTGATTCCACCCGGAAGCTAACTCGAGGCAGTCGCGAGTTAATAGAGGAGTTCAGAGGCATCGTCGACGCCGCAGTCGCCGATCGTCTACAGAGCGGCTGCACCGCACTCCTACTGAGCGGTGGGCTCGATTCGGCGGTTATCGCCGCCTCCGCATGTAAGCACTCCGGGCGCCAGAGCGCCAGCGAAGTTGCAAGCCCACACGGCAGTCTACGAACATTTGATACCGGATGACGAAAAGGAGTTCGCGGCCCAAACGGCACGTGCCCTGGGCCTCCCTATCACCTTTTACCCCGCCGATGATTTCGAAATCTTCGATTGGATCGATCGGCTCGGCTGGATGCCACCTGAACCCTTGGATTTACCAGGGCTGGCTGCAGCGGTGGACTTTCATCGACGCGTTGCAGCCGACAGCCCCGTCATCCTGACAGGACACGATGGCGATACGCTGTTCAAAGCCTCCGTGCCCGCCCATTGCCGCGCTCCTCGTTCGCAACGGCCGATTTGGCGCCTTATTTCGCGACCTTGCTTGGTATACTTATCGCCAGCGTCGATTGCCGCAGTGGGACTGGTATCGGCGCTGGAGCAGGCGATCGGAGCGAACCGAACTCCCGACGCTTCCCGCTTGGCTTCGCCCCCAGTGGGTGCGGCGGACCGGGTTGGACGAGCGCTGGCGACAGGCCCACGAGCGGTCGAAGGGAGCAGGATCGCGCGATCGGGCACTGGCTGTTTTGAGCTCGAGCTATTATGCGCGGGTTTTCGATCGATTCGATCCCGCCTGGACGGGCCTTCCGGTCGAGTTCAGGCATCCGATTATGGATTGGCGCGTCGTCGAGTTTCTTGTCAGTCTGCCGGCGTTGCCCTGGTGTGTGGATAAAGAGCTGTTTCGCAGGCTATTGGTAGGCGCCGTTCCCGAAAAAGTGCGCATTCGAAAAAAAACACCGCTCCATTTGGACCCTCTGGTACGTCAAGTATTCAGACGGCAAGAAGCCTGGCTGGCCAAGCCTGAACTGGATCCAGGCCTGGATGGCTTTATCGATCGTTCGAAACTGCCCCCCTTGGATGAACGGCAGTCGCCAGATCAGGTTTGGCGCCTCTTGCGGCCGATAGCATTAAGTTTCTGGTGGCGCCGGCAAGTTAGCAAGCAAATGTAGCCATCACGCTCCGCGTGATGAGTTCGTCACGCCGGGTGTGTTGGATACTATTTCAAAAGAGGCTAAGAGATCATCACGCGGAGCGTGATGCCTACATTAGGGAACGAGGTAATCATGCGCTTTTGGTCTCGCCGACTTTCGCTCTCCACTCACCACTCACCACACCCCACTCTTTCCAGAAAGTTGAGTCTGGAATCATTGGAGACCCGGCTCAATCCCGGTGTCATCGCCTTTGGCCAAGATACGTTCAACGTGGCCAATACCGCCGGCACGGTCACCATTGAGCTCGTTCGCACGGGCGACATGCGCACCACCGATACCGTCAACATTGTGAGCACCAACGGCACGGCAGTGGCCCCTACGGACTTTGCGGCCGTCAACGGCACGATTACCTTCGTGCCCTCGGCTACTCAGGTTCCCTTGCAGATCATCATCCACCAAGATCCTCAGCCGGGTGATCGAGTTTTCACATTGAACCTAACAAGCCCTTCTGCCAATGCCACCTTGGGAACACTTACCCACGCTACCGTCGTCATGGTCGACAGCACCACTCAGGATGCGCATTACGTCAGCGCCCTTTATCAGGATCTCCTCGATCGAGCCGCCGATTATAACGGGCTCGCCTACTATTCCAACCTTTTGGATAGTGGCGCCGCTACGCGTCAAACGGTGGCGCTGACGTTCCTCGACAGTACCGAATATCGCACGCTGCAAATCGACCAAATGTACCAATCCATTCTCGGGCGTCATTCGGATCCCGGTGGTTTGACTTTCGCTTTGAACGAGTTGAATCAGGGCGCAACGTTCGAGCAAATCCAGACGCAGTTTTACGCCTCGGACGAGTATTTCGCGAAAATAGGGACTGGCGCCCCAGATAATAGCCAAATAAACAATTGGATCGATGCTCTATTTAGCGCCGTGTTGAATAGGCATGCCGAAAGCAGTGCCTTGACCGCGCTGTCGGCTGCTGCATCGACGGGCGCAGCCGGCCGGACCAGCGTGGCCATGACGGTCCTCACCAGCGCGGAAGCCGATCAGGATCGAATCGAGGGCTATTATGAAACTATTCTGCATCGAGCCGGCGACTCAGGCGGCGTGACCGCGTGGGTACAGCAGATGCAACAAGGTATGCGCGACGAAAACATTGAAGCAGCCTTTTATGGCTCGGCGGAATTCTTTGCGGGGGTTTAGAAGGAATTCAAGCAAAGCGCGCGCATGATCCAAAAAGAAACTAGGTGCCATGCCCACGGCTTAGCGTGGGCATGGCACCAATCCTTTAGAGCAGTGGGAAGAAATGAGGCGGCCAAATGAGTCTCCCACGTTAGTGGGGGGAGTTAGCCGTAAACTCCCCCATAGGCATCAACTTAAGAGTGAATTGATCTTTTCAAAAAAAGGAAGTCCTTCCACAATCACTGGTTAGTGACAAACAGTGTTTGGAAGAAGGAGCTTCCGATGGGGATTCTAGCCAAGGTCGGCGCCTCGATGCAACGCTTGTTTGGTGAAGTTGCTCGGGAGGCGGCTGACGAAAGCGGCGTGATCAAGCGAACACGGATTTTCACGCCTATCTCGCTGGCCAAGACGTTTGTCTTGGGTTTCCTGCAGAATCCGAGGGCCTCGGATGAGAAGTTGGCTCAGATGGCAGCACAGTGCGGTGCAGCCGTGACGCCCCAAGCGATCGAAAAACGCCATACGCCGCAGATGGTTGCCTTTATGAAGAAGCTGTTTTGCGAAGCAGCCAAAATCATTGTTAAGTCGGATAAGGCCTTGGCGCCGCTCCTCGAACAGTTCGAGGAGGTCTCTTTGTTGGACAGTTCAACAAACACGTTGCCTGACGACATGCAAGGAGAGTTTCGCGGTTGCGGTGGCAGCCATGGCAGTGGGGCAGCGGCCGTGAAGTTCCAGACCGAATTCTGCCTGCGTAGCGGTGCCCTAACGTGCATTGATCTTGAGCAAGGCCGCAGTCCCGACGGTGCTTCGAGCCGGCAGCAGGCCCGACGCGGCAAAGGATCGCTACGCATCAGCGACTTAGGCTATTTCAATGTGGGCGTTTTCGCCGAGATGGTGACAGCGGGGGAGCATTTTCTCTCGCGTTTGCAGTACGGCACGCATGTGTTGTTGACGAACGGCGAGGCGGTGGATTTGCTGCCCTGGCTGGCGAAGCAACGCGGGCCGTTTGTCGACCAATCGATCTTGCTGGGGGAAGCACAGCGTCTGGGATGTCGCTTGATCGCTTGGCGATTGCCCGAGGAACAAGCCAATCTCCGACGCCAAAAGCTGCGTCGAGACACGAAAGAGAAAAGGGGCAGCGAGCCCTGCGAAGGGCGTCTGGCCTGGTGCGATTGGACGATCCTGGTGACAAGCCTACCTTTGGAAATGTTGACGCCGAAAGAAGCGGTCGTTTTATATCGGCGCGCTGGCAAGTGGAGTTGCTATTCAAACGTTGGAAATCCCAAGGCTTGACAGCTGAACTGAGTGGCTCGACAGTAACTCGGCAGATGGTACGCGTTTGGGCGAGGATGCTGGCGGTCCTCTTGCAACAATGGATAATCGTCGGAACCATTTGGGGCGATCCGACGAAGAGCCTGTCCAAAGCCTACGAAGCGGTCCGCGACTTTGCCGGCCGCTTGGCGGGCGCGATGAAGGATGCGGCGGAATTGGAGTGCGTGCTCGAATCCATCGCCAAAACGGTTGCAAAGACCTGCCGAAGAGATCCGCGCTCTAAGCCCGGGACATTTGAATTAGTTAACGACCCAGAGCTATTGGAGTTCCGCTTAAGTTGATGCCTATGGGAGTTAGCCGTAAACTCCCCCCACTAACGTGGGAGGCTCACTAGAGACGTCCACGATGATATAGAAGAGCATTATCATTGTTGCCGGACGTTCTTAGACAATGATGCAGCTCGGCCGATCTTGATCCACTAAAGAATTTCGAAGTAGTGCGGCAGATCCTCACACGTTCAATTCAACCACTCTGGATTTGGAGCCTCATCCCTTCATGCGAACTCGCCTTTACGGCCTATCAATCGACTTTAACTTGAACATCGACGGACTCCCTCGCGTCGCGGCCGATAATCCGCCCGACTTGCGCATTGATTTGGGAATCCGCCCTGAGTCCATCCCCGAGGAAGCGCCCGGCCCCGAATCTCTCTGGTATGTCGGTCCTTATATCGCCCCCGATGGGCAGCCCGAATTGAGCATTTTTCGCCTTCCCGACGGCGGATTGTGGATGCGCTATGCCGACGGCGTTTCGTTTCGCATCGACCACAACCTTGCCAGCGTTCAGGGCTGGTGGTTGCCGCCCCGCGAGTTGGGCGATGCTCTGGGCTATCTACTCGGCCCCGTTCTCGGCTTGCTGCTGCGTCTGCGCGGCCGCGTTTGCATGCACGCCAGCGGCGTCGTCATACAGGGCGGTGCTTTGCTCTTCATTGGAGCTGAGGGAGCAGGAAAATCGACGACCAGCGCCCGCGCTCGTGCAGCGCGGACACCGCTTTTTGACGGACGACATTGCTCCTTTGCACGAAACACCGGACGGATTCGTCGTTCAGCCAGGTGTGCCGCGCATCTTTCTTGAACCCGGCTCCATTCGGGCCTTGGACGTTGCTCCTGGGCAGGTACAGCGACAGTCCTCCACTTGGGATAAATCGTTTCTCCCTTGTCTCCCGGAGGATCCGAATTGGCCAAACGAAGGATTTCCGCTGAAGGCTCTTTACCTGCTGAAGCGCGACGACGGACGCCTGTTGCCGCCGGTCTGCCAACGCCTGACAGGATTCAATGCCATGACGGCCATCGTGGCCCAGACTTACGCAAGACGAACGCTCGACGCGCGGCAACGGGCCGACGAATTCCAGTTCGTGGCGCGATTTATCGAACGCGTGCGTGTGATCGAGATTCAATTCCCAGGCGGTCTCGATCATCTGGATGATGTTTGCCGAACCATTGAAGAAGACGCTGCATTGTGAGCAAATGGCGAGCCGGGAGCGTCAGCGACCGGAGTACATAAGTGCTTGGTAGACCAAGTTCTCCGGTCGCTAACGTTCCCGGCTCGCCCCGCCCCTCGCCCCTCTCTTCTCGCCCCTCGAATCCAAGATGTGCCGCCCCAGTTGCCAAAAATAAGGTGACCCGTCCTCCTGCGGATATTCAGTTTGAAAAGACTTCGATGTCAGCCACAAATCGAGCGCCCGTGCCAGTTCGCGGCATGCTTCCTCTTCATTGCCCGCTCGGCGTAGGAAGTCTGCCGCGCAGGTCGGCCAACTTTGCCGACCCTGGGAACACTTGGCAAGCTCGCTGCAACAGTGTCGAATACTCAGGATTGTCGGCAACACGGGAAGCCGCCGCCCGGAATGCCTCCGCGAAGGCAGCGCCTGCTGCCGATTTCTCATAGTCCGAGAAATCTGGTCCATACTCTTCGAGCACCTGCAAGAGGTAACGAACCAGTTCGCCATCAGGTGTCAAGCGAGCGCCGAACAAGGCTAAAACATAGTTCTTGGGATGATAACCACGCGCTCGCTCCACAAAACGGAGCCCATCGGTAGCGGAAGAAAACTGCAAGAGCCTGAGCAAGTAAAACCAACCAGGAGCGTAATAGGGATTGGCGGTGAGGGCATATTCGAGAATCTGCCGAGCGCGGTAAACGTCCTTGAGCAGAAAGTGGGCCCGGCCCAGTTCGCATAAGGTCCGGGTACTCTTGGGCTGCCGTTGGCGCACCGCTTCCAAAACGGGTAGTGCCGCCGCACATTCGCCCAGGTCGATAAGCATGCGGCCCAGGTGATAGCCCGCCAAAGCATAATCCGGATACGCTTCCAGGACACCACACAACGCTTGAACTTTCGCAGGCGACGCCGGTCCGCGAGTCGCATCGAACATAATCTTTTCAGGTTCGCCTTTGCGAAGCTGCAGGCACTGGTCCTGGCGGACAGCCGCTTCGCACTATCTCCTTGGGGATGGGCCGACGGCGTGTTCCGCCGGGCAACAGGCTGCGATAGAATGTCACCCGCTCGCCGATATGTTTCTCGAAGTGCCGCTCTTCGACCACTTCGCGATACGCTTGCTCACGAATCCTTTCGCGCAGGATTCGATCGCTGGCCAACAGATCCAGGTATTCGATCATCTCCGCTGGCGTCCGGTAGAGGAATCCGGTTACGCCGTGCTTGACGCTGCCGCGATAGGGTTCCAGGTCGGCATAAATTCCCACCACGCCGTGCGATGCATATTCGAGAAACTTCACATCGGACCGGCAGCGGTTGTAGTCGTTCGGCAACAAAGGCGCGATACCAATGTCCAAGGAGTCAAGAAATCGCAGATATTCCGCTAACGAGCCGAATTCCGTGAACTGATAACGGGTCGGAGGCAACTGGAAGAAAGACTTGGCGAAACTGTTGGTCATTACCGCAAGGTGCGTTTCCGGATGGTGCGCCAACCACGGCTGCAGCACGGTTGCGGCGTGCAGCCAATCGGCGAAATGACCCGGTGACCCGCCCCAACCTACGGTTAGCGGCCGATCCGGCAGAGGCCCCAAGGGCGAGATTTCCGCTAGCTGGTTTGGAAAAACGACGATCGGCTTCGCGGTTCTCTCACGCCAGCGCCGCGCCAATTCAGGGGTACTCGTCTGAACGGCGTCGCACAAGGTCAGGCAATGTTCGAACCCATCCTGAATCGAGCGCTCGAGCCACTTTTCGGTCAAAGGGTTCCAAGGCTGAAGATCGTCATGATAATCGTTGGCCTCGAAAACCGTGGCCCGGCCAGCGGCGCGACGCTGCTCAATAATCGGAAAGAAATCGGCATCGGCTCCCAACAGCACCAAAACGTCGGCCTCGGCAGCCAACTGGGGCAACAAACGATGATGTGCATCGCAATCGATCGTCACCACACCGGGCAAGCGTCCCAAATGACGGCTCGGTTCGTGCAGGCGGTAAAAGCCGTCGCCATCCTCCTGAAACTCGCAAATCTGCACCACCAGTAGCTCGGCTTCCAAAGGTGATTGGCCTTCCCAGGGCGCCAGACACTCTCGATAAATCGCGTCGTACTCGTCGGCCATTGCTGCCGTTTGCCTGGGTCGCGGCAATGCCCAAGAGCGCCAAGAATCGTTCTCGACGAACCAGCAGAGCACCGCTACCAGATTCGCTTGATCCCCAGGACGGAATGTTTTGCCGTTAACGCCATCTTGAATCCGTTCCCCCAGGGCGCCGATATCCGCCCCCACCACAGGCAAGCCGGCCTGCCACATCTCGGACAGCACCAGGCAATAGGTCTCCGGAAATTCCGAGGGGATGACCGCTACATCGACCTGCGCAGCTAGTCGAGGAATCTCGTGAGGCTGGTAGGTTCCATGGTATGTCACCCCGGGACGTGGCTGCGGCGGCGAACCGAACCAGCCATGAATGTGCAGCTCGGAGCTTGGATGCAGGCGCCGCATTTCGCTGAAGGCTTCGATCAATGTCTGCCAACCCTTGTGGCGAACCAGGTTGCCGAAGTAGCCGAACCGCAGGCCCGCCGTTGGCGGCTGTTTCGGCGCTGCTTGGAAGGCGTCGATGCCATATTCCACGACACGGAACGGCATCGAGAATATCTTGGCAAGCTGCCGCTCTAGAAAAGGGGACACCGCCACCCGAACCTTGGCAGCGGCCAGGCTGCGTTCGAGCAGATCGCGCCGCGTCTGGAGATAGCCCGAGAGGTCGCGGCCAAACGCCTTTTGACAGAACGCGGCGCCGAACGTCTCGGCCAGCTCGCCGGCGTCTTGCAAGGTGTGCTGCGGCGTGATGGCGTAATAATCGTGAAAGCTGATTACCACGGGCACTTTGAAGGAAGCCGCTTGCTCCAGCACATCAAGCGGCCAATTGAGGAAGTGTTGCACGTGAATCAGATCGGGCCGAAAGACTTCCACGATGCGTTGGAAGGCAGCCTGCATTCTCGGCTCAGAGGCAGGCGTCTGAGGCCAAGGAATGGGGGCTCCGGGCAGAACCGTCTTGGCGCCATTGGCATCGAGAAAGTGCACCTGGCCTGCAACGGGGAAGGCGAAGCCGATGTGATAGCGATCGCTTAGGGCTCGCGCAAGCGTATGGACGTGGAGTTCGACGCCGGTCAGCTTGCCGAACGAATGAAGCAAAAAGAGAATGCGCGGCCGCGACGGAGGATTCACGCGTTGGGCTGGTTCGGTGGTCATGGCGAATGCGGCGAATTTGCCGAGAGCGGTTCCTCATCGCCCATCGAGAGGATTTGCTGGATTTCCGTGGTATGGAACCCGAGTGCCATGGGCCGAACGACGCCAGGCAGCGCAACCACGTCGTACAGTTCGCGGACGACCCCCTCCAGGCGCAGCCAATGGACGATGTCTCCGGAGCGCAGGTCGATCACCTGCAATCCGCAGCGCGAATCGGCATTGCGGCGCGTGAGCTCCTCGTCCAGGGGCAAGCCCGAGAAAGTCTTTTCGTGGCGCGGCTGCGATAAGCCGACGACCGCATAGTTGCCGACGAACGCCAACCCGCGCAAATAACCTGGACAAAAGGTTACCGATTCGAATTTGCCTGTTTTCAAATCGATTTTGCCCAACTGCCCTTGGCCCGAATTGAGGACCCAAAGCTCGCCCTTATGCATGCGCGGCGAATGCGGCATCGACAGCCCACGAGCCACGACAGCCCCATCCGGAACGCTCATGACGATGCCGCCATCGCGCCGGCGGTCGCGCCAGGCGTCGTTCACGTCGCTGGCGCTCACGGCCGTCACGTAACGTGCCTTGCCGTTTTCCAGCGCTAGCCCGTTGAGATGGCAACGATCTTCCGGCGCCAGTTTGCTCAGGAAGGGCGGCTTCCACAACGGCGTGAAGCTATAGCGCGCTCGTTGAGGGTCGCCAGGCAACCGAACTTAGTGTTTACGAAAACGACCCGGCCGTTCGATTCGATGGCGATGTCGTGAATGTCGATGTCGCCCGTCGTATAGCCTATCTTGGGAACATAGAGCCGATCGTAGCCCTGATAGGTTTCCCCGGGCCGCAAGGCGTTTTCGAACCGCCAAAGTTGAAAAAGCGTGCTCATCCACAGCGTTTGTTCGCTGGCCCACATCCCCATGACGCGGCTGAGCGTGCGCTCGTGAATCGAGATGGTGCCTTGAACGTTACGGCCCAAAAGGAAAAGCTTGCCGCTCTGGTACGTGGTGAACCCCAGGCTGGTTTTCTGTTCGTTCAGCCAATCGGCGAAATAGCGCGAGGTAGTGACCTCGAGCCAAGGTTCATTCGACGTTTTATTGCCCGCAGGCGGCGTAGCCTGAGCACCATACCATGCAGGCGGCGAGGGCTTGATTTGGGGCGGTTCCGAAAGGATAGGAACGTTTGCTGCGCCGCCTGTCTTCTGTTTTTCGCGTTTCCAGCTGTCGATAGCCGCCTCCCAATCATTGGCTCGCCCCGTCCAGGTTGCCTCTTTTCGTAAGGTCGTGATCGTCTTGAATCTCGCAGCGCCGCAGCTTGCCGGGTCTTTGCTCCAAGCGGCGACGGCTTCGCCCAATACATCGGCATAGCGCTTGGCGAACGCCTCTCGATCATCTGGCCCGCGCAACGGGCCGACCAGCCGGGGCTGCCCGATTCCGGCGGTCTCGGGCAGAGCGCCGAGCCGCGTGGTTACGATCTCCAAACCCGCCGCCATTGCTTCCAGAACAGCGATGCTGCTCATTTCCGGAGTGGTGCACGGATAAGCCAGAATCGTGCAAGCTTTGAGGCGCTCCGCCAACACGGGCTGAGGCAAGTTGCCGATATATTCGATACCGGCCGTCGCCCGGCAGCGCCGATCGAGAGGCGCATAAGGATCGGCCGCCGGATCGACCTGATAAATGCTCATGCCTGAAAAGATCAAAGCGCGGAGGTCCTGAAACCGCTGTCGCACCTGCGGAAACAAGTCCAAAAAAACATCGAGCCCCCGCGAAGGCGAGCTCGTGTAAGCCAACACAGGAGCCTTGCCTTTGGCCTTGAGCAACGCTTCCGGACTTTCGAACGACTTTGCAAAAGACGGCGCCACGCCATTGCGAAGAACGAACACTCGGCCGGGATGCAAACCGAATCGCTCGACGAACGCGCCGCGATGAAATTCGGAAACGCAGACGACAGCGTCCCAGCCATCGCGAATGTCCTGACGCTCGAACGACTGCAGCGCTGGGAAATCCGGTGGAATGTGGGCCCAATAGATGAGCGGCGTTTTGGGATCGAGATAAGGGCGGAGCTGAAGACACTGATCGGCCGATCCGTTGACCACGATCAAGGCATCGAAGGGCTCGCTCAGGGACGCTGACGAAACCTGCTTCACCGACTTGCAATCCACTCCCAGCACTTCGCGCGGCCGACTGACGGAATTGAGCAAGGTAACTTTGTGCCGTCGCTTCGCCAACTCAGCGGCCAAATAGCAAACGGCGGATTGCGAACCACCCAGCGGTTTTGCCAGTGGCGTAGCTGGGTCGTAGTCCCAATGGATGGGATCGAGAAAGAGAATCCTCATACTATACGCCGGAACTCTTGAACCCGAAAGTGATGCCGCCGTCGGGATTGCCCTTATTGCCCACGGCATGCGTCAGAGCTTCCAACGGGCCAAAGACGATCACTTGCGGCTCGACATAAGGCATTCGCTGTTCGGTCCCCAACGGCAGTTGGCAGACGTCCGGCGCGGGCAGGGCAATCTTGTCCTTCATTACGGCCTCTTTAATTAATCGTGAAAGCGTTTTTTTTATCGCCTCAAAGAACTCTATTGCCGAGCGGCAAACCTGAAAGTAAGAGCATCAGCACTCTCAAGGTACACAGCATACAACAGACTTAAGAGAAAAGAAAAGAGCTAGTCCACAGTCGGTTGGAGCCAGGTTCATTTTTCACCAATGGACTTCGACTCTCTTGGAACTCGATGCCGTCACCCTCCTCCCGTCTGCATTTATTCTTGCCTCAAGCATTTTTCGTCCCTAAGAGAACGCTGATGGTGTTGCTTGACGCGTTTGCCGTGACGAGATCGGGAATGCCGTCGCCGTTGACGTCGCCCACAACAACGGAATCAGGCCCGAGCCCCGTCGAGAAGGGCTGTTGGTCAGTTTGGAACGAGCCGTTGCCATTGCCCGCGAAGACACCCACTGTGTCGTCGCCGTAGTTCGTGACAGCAAGATCAAGCTTGCCGTCTCCATTGAAATCGCCCACGACGAGGGCGCGCGGGTTGGTTCCCGCCGGCAGGTTAAAGGTATCCTGAAAGCTGCCACTTCCCTGGTTCAATAGCACGCTCACCGTATTGGAGCCAAAATTCGCGGTGGCCAGGTCGAGTTTGCCGTCGCCGTTGAAATCTCCAACGACTAAGGCTTTGGGTCCTGAAGCGGTACCAAAATCCTTCTTGGCCGCGAAAGTGCCGTCGCCATTACCCAACAGAACGCTTACCGTATTGGCTTGATAATTTGCAGTGGCAACGTCGAGCTTGCCGTCCCCGTTGAAGTCGCTTATCACCACTGCATAGGCCCCGCCCCCGTGGCGGCGACTTTCTGCGCCTTGAACGTGCCGTCGCCGTTCCCCAGCAACGTGCTCACGGTATTGCCAGTCCGGTTCGCTACCACGAGGTCCAGCTTGCCGTCCCCGTTGAGGTCCCCTACCGCAATGGCGTCTGGAGCGCTCCCCACGGCGAATGGACTACCGGTGACTGGCTTGAACGTGCCGTTGCCGTTGCCCTGCAAAACAGTCACGTTGCCGCTGGTTTCGTTGACGACGGCAACGTCCAGTTTGCCGTCGCCGTTGAAATCGCCCACCACCACGGCAGTTGGGCCTGTGCCCACAGGAATGGTCTGATTGGTAGTGAATGTGCCATTGCCGACACCCACCAAGATGCTCACCGTGTTGTCCGTATAGTTCGCGACGGCCAGATCGAGCTTGCCGTCGCCGTTGAAATCGCCTTGGGCCACGCCAGAAGGCTTCGTGCCTATGGGGAATGGCGTCGGCGCTCCGAACGTTCCTGAAGCAGGCGAGGCGTTGCCGCCTAACAGAACCGTTATCTGGCTGCCGAAATAGGCAGTGGTCACCACATCCGGGCGGCCGTCGCCGTTGACGTCGGCGAACAGAATGCCGGCCGGCCCCGCCACCACGGCCTGATCTTGCTTGGCCTGGAACGTACCGTTGCCGTTGCCCAGCAGCAAACTGGTCGTGCCGGCGGCGCCGTTGCCAACGATCAGGTCTGGGATGCCGTCAGAATTCACATCGCCCACCGTCAACGCCGTCGGCCGATAGCCGGTGAAGAAGTCCTGCTTGGCCTTGAAGGTGCCATCGCCGTTCCCCAGCAACACGCTCACCGTTGCGCTACGGTAATCGATAATCGCCAGGTCGAGCTTGCCGTCGCCATTCAAATCGCTCACCCGCACCACGTATGGCGCTTGACCTGTGGTGAAGTCCTTCTTGGCCTGGAACGTGCCGTCGCCGTTGCCCAACAAGACGCTCACCGTGTTATTGCCGTAGTCGGCAACCACCAGATCGAGCTTGCCGTCGCCATTGACGTCCGCCACGCGCACGCTATAGGGCATAGCATCGACAGTGAACAGTTGCTGATTTTTGAAGGTGCCGTTGCCGTTGCCCAAGAGAACGCTGACGGTACTGCTGCCGCGATTGGCAACCACAATATCGAGTTTGCCGTCGCCATTCACGTCGGCCAACGCGATATCACGAGGCTGCGTGCCCACCGTGAACGTTTGGGCGGCCAGGAAAGTGCCGTTGCCATTGCCCAACAATACGCTGACCGTGCCGGCGGTGAAATTGGCGGTGACGATATCGGTCTTGCCGTCGCCGTTGACGTCGCCCAGAACGACCGAGCGCGGCCCCGTGCCCGTGCTGAACGATTGCTGGCTCTGGAAGGCGCCGTTGGCGTTGCCCAACAACACGCTAACCGAGTTGGCTCCGTAGTTGGCGCTGACCAAGTCGACTTTGCCATCGCCGTTGAGGTCGCCGGCAACGATCTGGAAGGGATGTGCGCCAGTGCTCGCGGTCAGCGGCCCCTGGAAAAGGTTGTTGCCCAGCAGCACGCTCACCGCCCCGTACTTGTTGGCAGCGGCAATGTCGCCCCTGCCGTCGCCGTTGAAGTCACCCACGGCGACAGCGGTTGTATTGTTTGGAGTGGTCGGGGACTGGCCGAGGAAGAAAGTGCCGTTACCGTTGCCCAACAGCACCGGCACAGTAGCGCTGAATCGACCGCCAACGACGAGATCAATCTTGCCGTCGCCGTTGAGGTCAGCTACCGCAACAGAATAAGGAGTTCCTCCCGTGACGAAGGATTGCGGCGCAAGAAAAGTACCATTGCCATTACCCAACAACACGCTCACGCTGGCGCCTGAGTAGTTCGCAGTTACGATATCGAGCTTGCCATCGCGGTTGAAATCGCCCACCGCAACAGAATCTGGATTGGAACCAGTGGCGAAAGTTTGCGCCGCCAAGAATGTGCCGTTGCCGTTGCCAAGCAGCACGCTTACCGTGCCAGTGGAGTGTCGGTTCGCGGTAACAATGTCGAGTTTGCCATCCCCATTGAAGTTCCCAACCGCGACAGAATAAGCGCCTGCACCCGTGGTGAAAGTTTGCGGCGCAAGAAACGTGCCGTTGCCATTGCCCAACAAAACACTGACCGTCCCATTGGTGTAATTCGCCGTGACGATATCGAGCTTGCCGTCGCCGTTGAAGTCGCCTACCGCAACAGATTTGGGGTTTCCTCCCGTGTTGAAGCTTTGCTCCGCCAGAAACGTGCCGTCGCCGTTTCCCAATAACACACCGACCGAGCCGGCCCCCGAGATGTTCGTAACGGCAAGGTCGATCTTCCCGTCTCCGTTGAAATCGCCTTCAGCGATCGCCCAGGTTTCGCCAGCGGCATAGAAATCCTGGCTGGCCTGGAAGGTTCCGTTACCATTGCCCAAAGCGACGCTTATCTTGTCGAAAGTATCCGCCGTGGCGAGATCGAGCTTGCCATCGCCATTAAAATCACCCACTACTTCCGAGTAATGTTTTGTCCCGCCTCCGATGTTGGCGTTTAGCGCGGGCTGGAACGGCAGGCTGCTAAGTGAGGGGAAGGTGTTGAGGAATGAGGTAAGATTGCTGCCCGCGTAGTTGGCGACAAGCAAGTCGGGCTTACCGTCGCCATTCATGTCTGTGGCGGCGATTCCCCTCGGATCGGAACCGGCCGCATAGGCCGTGAAGGATTGGAAGGTGCCGTTGCCATTGCCCAGCAGGAAGCCTACCGTATTGCCGCCTTTGTTTGCCACGGCCAAGTCCGGTCGACCGTCGCCATTCAAATCGGCGACGACGAGGCTAACGGGATTGTTAGGCGTCGAAAAGTTTTGTTTGGTCAGAAACGTACCATTTCCTGCACCCAACAAGACGCTGACCGTGCCGGCCGACTCGTTCGCGACGGCGAGGTCGAGCTTGCCGTCCCCGTTGAAATCTCCGGCTACTACGGATTTTGGGCCGACCCGGCGCCAAAGGGCACGCCGGTGATAAACGTGCCATTGCCGTTGCCCAAGAGCACGCTCACCGTGCTGCTCTTGTAGTTCGTGACTGCCAAGTCGATTTTGCCATCGCCATTGAAGTCGCCGATGGTCAAGGCCGATGGATAAGTCCCCGAACTGAAATCTTGCTTGCCGAGAAAGGTGCCGTTGCCATTGCCCAGCAGGATGCTGACCGTCGCGCTTTTGTAGTTGGCCACGGCCAAGTCGATTTTGCCGTCGTGATTGAAGTCGCCCAGGATGATGGACGCAGGATTGGTTCCCGTGACGAAAGTCTGCGCCGCCAGAAAGGTGCCGTTCCCATTCCCCAACAACACACTCACCGTGTTGCTTCCTGCGTTAGCGACGGCGATGTCAGTCTTGCCGTCGCCGTTAGAATCGCCCACCACGATGGAGTCGGGCTTGGTACCTGTATTGAACGTCTGGGCCGCCAGGAATGTGCCGTTGCCGTTGCCCAGCAGTACGCTGATCGAACTTCCAGCGTAATTGGCGACGGCGACGTCGACCTTGCCGTCGCCGTTGAAATCGCCGGTGGCAATGGCGATGGGCTCGCTGCCCGTTAGGAAAGTGCTGGGCGACGAGAGATGCAAATTCCCGTTGCTGTTCGGCGCCGCCAAGACCGTGAGTGTGAAATTCTGAGTGGCGTTCGAGCCGATGCCGTTGCTGGCCGTGAAAGTCAGACTGTAGGCGCCAGCGGTACCGGCGGCAGGCGTGCCGCTGAAAACGCCGTTGCTATACGTGACGCCGGTGGGTAACGCGCCTGCTTGTCCGAGGGTTGGCGTCGGAAATGCGGTTACCGTCACGGTAAATGAACCGGCAGACCCAACCGTAAAAGTAGTGCCGTTGGCGCTGGTGAAGACGGGAGACAGGTCAGTCGTCAGAACCAGGTGGTTGGTCGTGTAGGCCGATTGAAAGTAAATAGGTGGAGCAGTGAGTCCAATATAGGTCGTGAAGTCCGTGTTGCTGGGGCTGCGACTGCCAAATGTCAGGACCTGGAATGTATGCCGCCAGCCGGAATGAATCCATTTAAGGTTGAGACGTTGAACGAGCCGGCGAGAGTGACGGATCCGCTGACTGCTAGCTGGCCGTAGGCTGTCGCGCTTTGCAGCTCGCTGTCGAGAGCTCCGGAAGAGCTTTGGGTGTAGTTGCCTGGGACGGTGAGCGTGCTGCCCAGGACTAGAGTGCCGGCGTTGCTCAAGGAGCCACTAATGGAAAGTTGGTAGCCGCCGCCGATGGTGATGCTGGCGCCCGACTGGTTGGTGGCCAGAGGGGTCAAGGCGGGTGTAGAACCTTCGTCGGCGTAAATCTGGGAGCCGGAGCCGTTGAGGATTAGCGTGGCGGCGTTGGTGGAGATGCTGCCGCCGATGCCTTCGAGCAAGCCGCCGTTCAAGGCTTGGTACGTCCCTCCGGTGAGCGTGCCGCTGGCGAAATTCGTGAGGGTCTCATTGATGAAAAGGACGCCGGTGGCAGCGGACAGGATGCCAGCGTTGCTGAAGCTGGCACCCTGGTACAAGGTCAAGTTCCCGCCCGAAGCAGTCTCCTGAACAGTGCCTAGATTGTTGTAGAGGCCATAAAGAAAGTTGGTTTCGTTGGCGGCGGTGCTGGTGACGGTGATCCCGGCGGCTAGCGTCACCAGGTTGCCGCTAGTGTTCAACAGGTAGTTGCCGCCGCCGCTCAGAGTGAAGCCGCCCGTACCGGAAACCGATTGGGCGTTTCCCGTGAAAAGGATCAACGAGCCGTTGCCGGAAAGATTGGGGGTGACGCTGTCGAGCGTGATGCCGTCCAGGACGGAAATAAAGGCGGAGTTCTGGGAGAAGTCGACCACGGCGCCGTACGTCAACTCGACGCCGTCCAGGTCGCCGCCGGAGGTGCTGGTGATCAACGCGGCGCCACCAGTGGTTGCCAGCTTGCCTTCGTAGATGCGGCCACCCAGGAGGTTCCAGGAACCGGGGCTGGCAGTCAGCGTCAAAATGGCAGCCAGGGCGCTATCGTCAATGGTGCCGATGAGGTTTATGGTGTCGCTAATGTCGAACGTGAGTGAGCCCATGGCAGCTTGAGTGAACAGCCCGCCCAGGTCTACCATGGCGTTGGTGGCGGTGATGGCGCCGCTGTTGGTCCAACCGAAATTTGTTTCGTCGCCCGAGCCGGGAGTATCGTTGAGCTGCTGGCCGAGGCTGAGCAAGGAGCCGGAGCCGGTGTTGGCGGAGATTATGGCCCCGCTACTGTTGGTCCAACTGCCATACAAGAGCAGCGAAGAGGCGCCCCGGTGGAGTCCGCGATAATGTGGCCGTTGTTGGTCCAACCGGTATCCGTGACCTCGACCGTGCCGCCGCCGCTGGCCTCGAGGGTGCCGGTGGTGTCGTTGACGAAGCTGCCGCCGAGAATTTGCAACACGCCTTCCAAGCCCGTTTCTTGGATGGTTCCCAAGTTGTCGAAGGAGCCAATCATAGAGTTGGTGGAGTTGACGATGCTGGAGGTGACGGTGATCCCCGAGTTCAACGTCACCACGTTGGCACTCGCGTTGTCCAGATTGTTGCTCCCGCCGTTCAGAGTGAAGGTCCCGGTGCCGGAAACAGCCTGAGCGCTGCCGGCGAAAATCAACTGGGAGGTGTTCCCGGAAAGTTGGACGTTTATTCCAGCATCCAAAATGAGACCATCCGTCACGGTCGCGATGACTGAGCTATTCGAAAGGTTCAGGGTTCCGGCCAGTTCGACGCCATCCAGCGTTCCGCCGCTCGTGGTCGCCGTGACCGTCGTGGTAGCCGAGATTATCGCCGTCGAAAGGACACCGCCCTGAAGGTTGACTGCATCGCCCGTTGTTCCGTCGTTGGTCGTAAGTAATCTGCTTCCGCTGGTGAACGATAATTCGGAATTGCTTGGGAGATTAATGGTGACGTTTGGCGCCGAGACATCTATTTCCTGGAGTGCGTAGTTGGCGCTGCCATCGACATTGATGATCTGCGGAGTGCTCAGGTTCGAAAACGTGTTTCCCCCCCCGCCAAGCGTAGGGTATTGAGGAGCGACCAGCACGATGTCGTTGGCGTTGGTGCCGCCAGGTACGATGGTGACCGCTTGGCCGTTGGCCGCCACCCAGTTGGTGAGATCGCTCCAACTGGAATCACTGGCGGCGCCGGTCCAGTAAACGGTTTGTCCGGTAAGAAGGACACGTCTCTCTAGCGACTCGAGAAGGAGCCCCGGTTTGCGCTTCCTGGTGGGTGACTTTCGCTCTCGAGCCTTCCACCAACTCCATGGCTTGATCGGCACGGTGTCACTCTCCTATCGGCTTCATCAGCAAAACTAAGACGTCGCTTGCGCGAGACTGGCCATCGTGCAAGCGCTTGACAGGAATGATGGCAGCCGGCTCCTCAGAGCCTAGGACATAGAAACTACCAATTCAAGCAAGAAACCCTTTCTTCGTAAACCCGAAAAATCTGAAATTTCGCCCGATTTGGCTTGCCGGCCCTTGCTCAGCCAGCACGACGGTTAGGTATTCTTGACACCCAAAAGGACCATGACGTTATTGGCGGACGCGTTGGCCGTGACGAGATCGAGTTTGCCATCGCCGTTGAAGTCGCCCACGGCGATGGAGTAGGGATGAGGCCCTACGTTGAATGTCTGGGCGGGGCCAAAGGCGCCGTTGCCGGCCCCCAACAGAATGCTTACTGTGTTGTCGAGGTAATTGGTGACCGCGACATCGACCTTGCCGTCGCCGTTGAAATTGCCGGTCGTGATTCCCAGAGGGGTAAGGAACTGGCGGCGACAGACTCATCAGCCAGCGGCGTTCGAGTTGCTCGACCTGGAGCTTGCCACGGGAACCCGACCATCTCTTGGAGCGTTTGAGGGAAACTGGTCCGTATAACCGGCGCAGCCGGGGAAGCGGCATCATGGAAGTCTTCTCGAGAGCAGTTAGCTTAGGCGATTCGCGAAGATTCGGCCGGTCTGCGGTCAGCCAGAAAGGGGCGTCTTCTGACTGCCCATACAAGATCAGTTGGAGTTCCGCGTCCAACCTGCATTGAGGAAGATCATAGCAGACTGGAGGGGCCGGTCCAACAAATCCGTCTACTCGTAGCCGCATTCGCCAGCATGCGGGAACAGCACCCCGCCGGAGATTCGTAATGTTGGCGATTTCCGCTGTCTCTCGCTAGGATTGACGGAGCACCGAGTGTGGGGCCCAACCAGACAACGAAACATCCCAAGAGGCTGTTGATCATGGCAATCACGCACGGACCTGTTTTCTTCTCTTCCGCGCTCGTTAGCGTCTTGCTGCTCGCGAGCGCTCACGCCAACGACACCGAGGAATCGTTCCGCTTGACTCTCCGCTCCCGCACCTCTGCAGTCGGGAAAAAGCCGGTCCAACCCACGGAAATTACGGCCACTTGGAACCCGAAGAAAACGGCCATCATCGTCTGCGATATGTGGGACCAGCACTGGTGCAAATCGGCGGCAGCTCGGGTGAATGAGCTTTCCGGACCGATGAACGAGATGCTCAAGGCTGCAAGAGCCAAAGGCATCTTCATCGTTCACGCACCCAGCACCTGTACCGACTTTTATAAGAATACGCCGCAACGCAAGCGGGCCATTGAGGCGCCCTTCGCCAAGACGCCGGAACCGCTCGCTCGCACCGAACGCTGGGGAACCGCTTGGAATTGGCCCGATGCCAAACGGGAAGGAGTTCTGCCCATCGACGATTCCGACATGGGCTGCTCTTGCGCCGTGAAATGCGAAATCCGCTCGCCCTGGACTCGCGAGAATGCCGCCATCGAAATTGGCGAGCCCGACGCCATTACCGATAACGGCCAAGAAACCTGGAACTTGCTAACCCTGCACCAAATCGACCACGTGATTCTATGCGGCGTCCACCTGAACATGTGCGTATTGGGCCGGCCTTTCGCGATTCGCCAGTTAGTGAAACTCGGCAAGAACGTCGCCTTGATGCGCGACATGACCGACACGATGTACAATCCCGACCTGCCCCCTGGCGGCACCCATTTCGACGGCACCGATCGCGTCGTCGAGCACGTCGAACGCTACTGGTGCCCCAGCCTGCTGAGCACCGACCTAACCGGCAAGCCTGCGTTCAGATTCAAAGACGATAAGCGATAAATAACCGGAAATCCAAATACGCGCCAGCACGTTTGTCACTTCGTCGCCCCATTGAAGAATTCGTCAGAGCTAATGAAGCCCGTGATGATGTCTTCATCCGTGGCGCCCTGGGCGTACTGGGTTAGCCAGAAGGCCAACCCGCCTGGATCGGCCGGCCGGCCAAGGAAACGCTCGTAGGTTTGCTGCACCCGCAAGGAGAGGCCTTCGGTACTCCCGGTGAAGTCGTTGGCGACTTGCAACGGCGTCTGCTCGCCCTGCAATTGGCTCACCCAGAAACTCTCTCCGGCCGCATCAGCCTTACGATCGAGCAATGCTTCGTAGATGGCGTCGATATAAAGTTTGTCCGCGGCCGGAGAACGCTGCACGGGCATCGTGCTGCCATTGGCGATGTCGTAGAACTCCTGGGAAGCGATGAAACCGGCTTGCATTTGTTCGTCGGTCAGCCCGCCTTGCAATTGGCCCGTCCAGAATGCCAATCCGCCCGTATCTGCCTGGCGATTGAGGAATTCCTGGTAAGCGGGCTTGATGATATTGGTCTGGAAGTATTCCGCACTATGGTCGAGCTCCTGAGCGATGAGCCCACGAGCCTGGCCCGCATCGAGCTGGCCGCTCCAGAAGTTGAGGCCGCCCAAATCGACGCTGCGCAGCAGCAGGGCCTCGTATACAGCAGCCACATACTTCTTATCGGGGGTGTCGAGGAGCGTCTGTGTCGTTGCTTGAGCCGACGTTGGCATGGTCTGCGTGTTGCCTGCATTGTCGGTGGCGACACTGAAAAAGGCGTAAGTATGCTCGCCAACGCCGGTGAAGGTGGCCGACGTTTGGGTGGTATCGGTCAAAAACGGCGTGAAAGCGCCGCCGTTGTCCGAAACGAAAATCGTGAAGCTGGCGATACCGGAGCCGCCCTGGTTATCGGAGCCGGACCAAACGAGCGTAAAGGTGGGCTTGCTGAACGCGGGCAGCACGCTGATGGAACTGGTCGGCGGCGTCGAGTCGGCAGAAACGGTTGTGCTGGCCTGAGCCGCGGGGGGCGTGGGCTGAACGTTGCCGACATTGTCGGTGGCGACGCTGAAGAAGCCGTAAGTGTGCCCGACTTGTCCGGTGAAAGTAGCCGACGTTTGCGTCGTGTCGATCAAGAACGGTGTGAACGGGCCGCCGTTGTCCGAGACGAAGATGTCAAATGATGCGACGCCGCTGTCGCCGTCCTGGCCGGTCCAGCTCAGGGGGATGGCTGTGCTGAAACTCGTCGCCGGCAGCACGTTGACGCTGCTTGTCGGCGCCGACGAATCGATCGTGTTGCTGATCTGTTGAGTGTCGATTGGCGCATTCGTATCGAAGACAATGCTCGCTTTGGCATTGAGGGCCGTGCCGTCAGGCGTCGAGGCTTTCGGCTGAATCGTGTAGGTGACGAAGCCTTCGCCAAGAGGCGGATTCGCATCCGGCGGCAAGAAACCTTCCAGTGCATTGTTGCCGACCGGTACATCAAGCGTGGTTGGGTCGATGCTGGTGAACGTCCAGGTGACGACGCCCGTCTCCAGATTGAGGTCGGCGGTCACGTCAACGAAGACGCCGACGCTGGCGGTCGCGTCCACGCGCGTGCTGAACGAGCTGAGGCCGGCGGGCACGTCGATTGTGACGTCGCCGAAACCGATCGTTCCAAGCTGGAAGGTGTTGAGGACGAGGTTGGGATCGAGCTGCTGCGTTACGGTGACGGTTTGAGCCGGAGCGCTGGCGCCGGCCTCGTTCGTAAAGTTGATCTCGTAGGGCAGAATCGAACCGGCGGGCAGGAAGCTCGCGGCGCCAAAGCCTGTTGGACCGATGATTTCATTGGGATCGTGTGAGAGCAAAGCGAGAACCTGCTTTGCTTTCGCCGGCCCTTTGACCTGAGTGACTGCGGACCCGACTCCCGTACCTTTGGCCTCGAGCTGATGGATTTTTGCGATCTCCGCGGGCGTCAAGCCGGCCGCAACCAGGGCGCCGTCAGGATTGGGCGGGCAGCCCGGCTCGGTGAGGTTGTAGCCGAACGCCTGACTGAATCCGAGCTGGATCGAGGAATCAACGCCGGGAATTTGTCGAATGCCATAGCCAATCAACGCCCCGCCTGCGGCAGAGGCCGCGCCCGCGATAACAACAGGAGCACCGAGACCAGCGCCGGTAACGCTCAGGACACTTACACTGCTAGCACCGAGAGTACCCGCCTGGAAGCCTGCGATGCCGGTCAAGGTTGTAGTAACGTTAATTGCACTCAAGTAACCTACGCTGGTGACAAGGGCTTCGGTGCCCGTGATCACAGCCGCTGGTGCAACGACGATGCCTTTGAATAGGTCATCTTGCTGCTGCTGAAATTGTTCGTTTGACGATTGCGTTGGCGGGCATAGCCCGGTAGGGTCGATCTCAGTCACCGGGTTGTTGCGGGCGTAGCGATAGAGATTCACGTCCCCGCCTAGAAACCCTGTCGGATCGGGTTGGAGGAAGCGGCCCACTTGAGAACTGTAAGCGCGGTTGCGCATCAGATAGAGATTGTTGCCGACGTCGAGCACGCCTTGTTGGCCGCCAAAGGTGAATGGATTGGCTACTCCCGTAGTCGAATTCAGCGACTCGCCGAAGGGAAGCCAGCCATACTGATTCACGACGGCGCCGGCGGCATTGGTCAGAGAAGTCGTGTTGCCGATGGCGTCGAAGTTGTAGTAGCTGGTCGTACCATCACCTTGCACCTGGCTTGCCAGGCCGTTTCCATAGCTGAATTGGGCGACGGCGGTGCCGCTGCTCGTGAACTCGCCGACGATGTTGCTCAACCCGGTCGGATCGACCAGGAAATTGGTCTGCTGGCCGTTCTGAACCTGGGAAACAAGGTTGCCCAGAGCGTTGTACTGGTAGGTCGTGGTTCCCGACGATGAGATCACACCGGTCAATCGCCCCGACACGTCGTAGCTATACTTCGTCGTTCCGTCCGGGCCTGATTGAGTAATGAGATTGCCGGCGTTGTCGTAAGTAAAGGTTGTGTTCCCGCCGGAAGTGTATTCATCCACATCGTTCGTAGCATAGGCCGCGGCGGCGCCGTTTGTGGTAACGGAAACTCGATTGCCTACCGCATCGTAGTCATACTTGATGAGAGTTCCATCCGGCTCCTGCACGGTCGTCAACTGGCTGTCTGCGTCGTAGCCGTAGGTGAATGTTCCGGACAGCGTCGTCATGCTGATGGGCCGGCCGGCGTTGTCATAAGTGTAGAGTAGTTGATCCAGAACCGTACCGTCCGGTGCGTGAGTTACGATGCCAACGATTTCGCTGTCCGCGTCGTAGGCATAGGTGGTGAAGGTGCCATTTCCCATGTCCTGGCGCGCCAGGCGCCCGACGGAATCGTAACTGTATTGCACGATCGAGGCCCCGCCGCCGTCGGTGAGCTGAGACAGTCGCCCAAGCGCGTCGTAGCTGTAATTCACTGTGAAGCCGGTTTGATCCTGCATTTGCACGCGCCGCCCGGCGCTGTCGTAACTGTAGGCCAGGAATGTTCCGTCAGGATACGCCACCTTGGCGAGATGGTCAGCGGCGTCATAAGTGTACGTCGTGGTTCCGGTGGAGTCGGTCATCGACGTGAGGTTCTGGTGAGCGTCGTAAGTGAAAGTCGCCGAGCTGCCGTCCGGGAACGCTTCGCCGGTCACGAGTCCCTGGGCGTTGTAACTGAGGTTCACGGCCTGGCCCTGCGCGGTTCACAACCTCCGTAACATTGCCGACGGCGTCAAAGCTGAAACGCTTGACCGAACCATCGGGGAAAGCAATGGCCGAAGGGTTGCCACTGGAATCGTTCGTAACGTTGACGGTATTGCCTTCGGCGTCGGTCAAGCTCTGCAGGCTAGGGGGCGTCGCCCCGAACGTGGCGGAAGTCTGCTGTCCCAGGGGGTCGACGGCGAGGACGGGATTGTCGTTGTCGTCGTAACCAATGCTGGCCGTGTTCCCGTCGGGGCCGGTGTAGTTCAATGGATCGTCCAGCGCGTTGTCGAACGTTGCTGAAACGGATCGGCCCAGCGGATCGGTCTCCTTGGCGACGCGCAAGGCGCTGTTCAGATAGAAGGTGGCGGCGTTGCCGTCCGCATCCGTTTCTGTGATAGCGCCCTGGTCGTAACTGAACGACACGGGCACGGCGCCGCCCGCCTGCGTTTGAGTCGACAGCCGGCCCTGGCCGTCGTAACTGAAAAGCACCTGCGATCCGTCCGGGGTGGTAATGGAGGCGATGGCGTTTTCACTGGCGGACCCCGGTGTGGTCACATAGTTGTAGCTTGTCGTTCCCTGGGGCGTAGTCACGCTCGTCAGGCGATTGCCGTCGTCGTAGGTCAGCGTGGAAACGCGGCCAACTGGGTCGGTGATTTGCGAAATGAGGTTTTGCGCATTGTAAGTGAATGTCGTGGCGCCGCCGGTCGTGGACGAGGTCAGGCTCGTCAACAAGCCATTCGTGTATCCGTATAGAAGTTTGTTGCCTTGTGCGTCCTCGAGGATATTCAACGTTCCATCGGCGTTGAAGACCTCCGTGTTTCCACTGGCTTCCCGCAACGTGAAGACGCCCCCGGAAAGCGTCAGCACGCCGTCGTCGCCGGGAATGGCTGTGTAACTTCCGTCCGTTTGTTTGGTGAAGACTCGCGCGGTTGCGCCCGTCAGGATGGTAACGTTGCCTGAAGCCTCCGCGACCGCCGTCATGCCCGGGTCCTGGTTCCCGACTCCAAACGCACTTTGCGTCTGTCGCTGGGCGATGGCCCCAAAGTCGCCGGCTTGCGCCATGACGAACCCAAGTAGCGTGTCCAGATTCGCGGTGGTTTCCCCCAGCTGACTAAGGTAATTCGCCGCATTATCGAGCGCAACTTCCAGCGATCCGTAAGTCGAGCCCACCTGGCTGATGAAGTTGCGCAACGTTGCCTGCCACGCGGATTGTGAAAAGCCCGGCAGCGGTGGAAGACTTGTCAGCTCATCAGAATCGTCGATGGTTGGGTCGAGTACCGCGACGAATATGGTCGATGTGGCCGTTTCCTTGACATTCACGTTGATGGAGTCGGACGCTCCGCCCGGCAGGGTTCCCGCCGGCCCATGATGGTTGACCCCCAAAACGAGCAGTCCATTCTGTGAGAAGCCTGTGTCGCCTGGGCCCTGGAAAGAGGCGGTGTCGGAATAAAGGAAAATGAGCGGGGCTGGTGCGTCTGTGCTGGACTGATTGTTATAGTAAATAACCATTGTCGCCGAGTGCCCGCTCGAACCGCGGAAGGCGCGGCGAAATTGACCTGCACCGTATCGTCTGACGAACTGCCCGGATGGATCAGGCCGCTGGCGCCGCCCGACTCGACGGTCAATGCGTCGCCCGCCAGGGCGCTTTGGCCACCGTTGTTCACGCGCACCTGGTAGCTACCGGGCTGTACCTCCGCCTGGGCGAATGTCGCCGCAATGGAAGTCGAGTTCAAGAAGGGGATCTGCTCGCATGCACTACAGTCCCCCCCTGCACAAGGTCTACGGTTGTTGCCGCGGAAAACTGACTGCCGGCAATCGTCAGCGTAACCGTGGGGGTGAACGAGGGGATGGCATGGCCCGCCTGGACCGGGGCGCGCTCGACCACGTCTGTCGGTTCGAAGGAAGAAATACTCAAGGGAACAGCAGCGGCTGTTAAGACAAAACTCGTGCCGCTGGCCGCTACGTCCTCGCCGCGCAGCAGAATGAAGTACGTGCCCGCCAACGTGCTGGTTAGAGACAGAGTCTGCGTGGTGAGGTTGGGGGCAAATGAAATTTGATCGAACGTCGCCTGGTCGGGCAGATAGCGGAAACCGACAAGCAGTTCCGCACCGCCCACTTTGCCAAGAGCTGCAGTGAGGTTGATGTCCTGCCCGGCAGGCAGATTCAGCTTGTAGTAGATGGATTGCCCGCTGGCGATCGTCCCGGATACGCTGACCCCCAGAGTCAGCGCGTCGAAGTCGACGCTTAGCGTTCCCGTAGACGCCAACACATCATCGCCGCGGTTGACGTCCGGTACTTGCCCGCCGCTGTCGGTTTCCACGATGACATGGTAGTTTCCGAGCGCCACTCCCTGGAGCGGCGCCGTCAATGTCGCCTGATAGGTCGCCCGTGCCGCCAGAGTTCCGGAATGCGTGACGCGGCCCAGGAGGATGGCGGACGAGTTGAGCGTCGTCCCCGTGCTAAGAAACACGGAATCCGTCCAGTTGGAAGCGGACGTAGTCGCTCCCTGGTTGATCACGGTGTAGGTCACCGTCACGTTTTGACCGGCCGAGACGGTCGTCGGCGAGATACTGTCGATGCTGTGCACGGCGAGGTTCGTCGCGGTTTGCTCGCCGGTAAGGACGACGCTGCCATCGTTGACGGCGGCGTCATAAGCGATAAAGGGATTCGAGGGCAGATGCATGGTCGCGAACGATCCAGTATGCGCTGGGAAACTGGAGACGGTGAAACTGTCGCCCACCGTGCCCTGGTAGCCGCCCACCAGGCTCGCGTCCAGATCGCCGTCCAGTGTCGTCGTTCCCGTGGCGACAAGTTTGCCGAACTGGCCGCCGTCGGGCGTGCCGCCGAGTTGCACGGCCAGGGTGCCGCTGCTGGTCTGCGTGAACGCGCCATTGACGGCAAGTGTGCTGGCGGGACCGAGGGTGATCGAGCCCGAGTTTGTCAAGCCTCCCACCGTCGCGAAATTGGCGCCGCCGAGCAGCGTGAATGAGCCGGAGTTGGCCGCCAGATTGGCGGCGGCCGCAATGGTGGCGTGCTTCCACCGAGCGTGAGGCTGCCGTTGTTCGTGGCTATGTTCGTTCCGGTCGGAAACGCGAGCGTCGCCCCGTTGAGTGCACTCCAAGATCCGGCGCTCAAAGTTGTGCCGGAGACTTGAGCGACGGGCCAGTCAGGCTCAGCGTTCCGGAGTCGGCTTCCACAGTGCCGCTGTTGTCAAGCTGCACTGACGGTCGAGACGCCGCCGCCTGCCGACTTGCGCACACGCCGGCGTTGGTCAGCGTCGTACTGCTGAAGCTTGGCGTCGCTCTGGAGATCGATCACGCCGCCAGCTTGGTTCGTTATCGGGATGCTGGCCTGCAACTTGGACGTGCCTCGAATGGCGAGCGTGCCGGAGTTGACGAGCGTGGCGGACAGCGACAACGGTGACGTGCCGGTGTCGATCGTGAACAAGCCCTGGTTGGTGAGCGTTGTGGTACCGCTGAAGTTCGTGGCTCCCAAGGAGCCGCCTGTCCAGAGAAAGCCGCCGCCCGTGAAATTGAGCGTCGTGAAGTTCAGGTCTCCCTGTTTCCGCCCGCCCATGTTGAGAATTCCGCTGACGAACTCGACATGGCCGGCCCCGGAGCCGGAATAGTTTCCGACAAGCGTGTTTTCGTCGCTAACTCCGCTGAGATCGAGGACAGCACCGGCAGAAACATTGAAGACGCCGCCCGAACTGACGTCGCCGTTGAGAGGGATGGCGATCGTGCCGGTTTGGACCTCAATCGTACCGTTGGCGTGGTCGAAGAAACCGGGACCGAGCGTCGAAACGCCTGTTCCGCCCGATTTTCGGAATGTGCCCTCATTGACAATTTGCCCGTCGCCCATCGTCACACCCGCGTCGGTTTGCAGATCAAAAAGGGCGCCGGCGCCGTTCACGAAGTCGCCGAAGGTGATGCCAATGCTCCCGCCGGCGCCGAGAGCCAGACTTCCCCCGTTTTGGATGATGGTGCCGTTGTTGATCAGTGTGTTATTGCCTCCCACGGTCAAGTTCCCCGGCCCTTCGAGCGAAAGAGTGCCGCCCACGTCGTTGGTGAAATGGGCGCCCAGGAAGGCATTCAGGACGTGGATGATGCCGCGGTTAATGATTTGGCTGGTGCTGTCTGCGCTGATGAATCCAGTGTCCAGGCTGCCCTGGAAATTCCAGGTCATCGTGCCGGTGTTGATGACCGTGGCGCCGCCCACGACAGATTTGGAGGACGTGTTGACGACCTGCACGTCGCCGGCGTTGGTGAGCGTGCCCGGCCCACTGAACGTGGCGCCTTGCCACTTGAACAGGCCGGGGGCAAAATTGAACATGGCAGTGTCGGTGGCTTGTGTGCCAATTTCAATGGTGGTCTGGAAGAGAATCTGACCGCCCCCCGCGCCGCTGTAGTTCCCAGCCACGGTGATGGTGGTTCCCACAAGTTGCAACGTCGCTCCGGAGGCGACGTTCAAGATTCCGCCGCCGCTCCAGAAGTCGCTGATACCGCTGTGCGGGCTTTCGATCAGCAGCGTGCCGGATTGCACGTCAACGGTACCGCCCGTGTTGTCGAACCCGGTCGCGATAGTCGTCGTTCCCGTAACGGAAACGTTGATGGATCCGGCATTGATTAGATCGTGGTTGTTGTTGCTGCTGCTGATGCCGCCGCTCCCCTGGATGTTGATCACACCGTTAGCCTGGTTGGTTAGCGCGCTTGCCGCGAGCCCCAACCCAACCGAGCCACTGACCGTGATCGTGCCTTCATTTTGTGTCGGGCAAAGGAGGCTGCCACCGTTGCTGCCAGCCACCGTCAGGAACCCGCCTGCTGCGTTGGTCAGGGTGCCCAGTCCGTTGATCACGCCGGCGTTGAGCAGAAACAGCCCGCTGGGGAAGGCGAAAGAAGCTGTATCGGTGACGCTGCTGCCGATCTGCAACGCGCTGTCAGGTCCGATCAGCACCGTGCCGCTGCCGGCGCCCGTTTAGGCGCCGGTCATGGTGATGTTAAGGACTTCCATTTCCAGCGTTGCGCCGCTAGCAGCTTGCAACGCGCCGCCGCTCCAGAAGTCCCTGAGACCGCTGTGCGGGGTTTCGATCAGCAGTGTGCCGGACTGGACGTTGATGGCGCCGCCGGTATTGTCGAAGCCCGTCGCGATAGTTGTCGTTCCGGTGAGTGAGACGTTAATGGCGCCGGCGTTGATCAGATCGTGGTTATTGTCGCTACTGATGCCGCCGCTCCCCTGGATGTTGATCACACCGTTAGCCTGGTTGGTTAGCGCCGCTTGCCGCGAGGCCCAACCCAACCGAGCCACTGACCGTGATCGTGCCTTGATTTTGGGTGGGGCAAAGGAAACTGCCACCGTTGCTGCCGGCCACCGTCAGGAACCCGCCCGCTGCGTTGGTCAAGGTGCCCAGTCCGTTGATCACGCCGCCGCCGAACTGAAACAGCCCGCTCGAGAAGGCGAAGGAAGCTGTATCGCTGGCGCTGCTGCCGATCTGCAATGAGCTGTTAGGTCCGATCAACACCGTGCCGCTGCCGGAGCCCGTATAGCTACCGGTCATGGTGATGGTAAGATTGAATACTTCCAGCGTTGCGCCGCTAGCAGCTTGCAACGCGCCGCCGCTCCAGAAGTCGTTGACACCGTTCTGCGGGCGTTCGATAAGCAGCGTGCCGGACTGGACATTGATGGCCCCGCCGGTATTATCGAAGCCCGTCGCGATAGTTGTCGTTCCGGTGACTGAGACGTTAATGGCGCCGGCGTTGAGCAAAGCGTGGTTGAGGCCGCCGCTGATGCCGCCGCTGCTTTGAACCGCGATTACTCCGCCTGCCTCGTTGGTCAGCGGATTGGTAGATAGGCCCAGCCCGCCGCTGCCGGTGACGGTCAGGTTTCCGGCGTTGTTGACGGCGGCTCCGAACGAGGTCGCAGAACTGCCGGAAACGGTAATGAAGCCGGTGGCGTCGTTGGTCAAAACACCGGAACCGTTGATCTGACTGCTCGACACCTGAAATAGACCGGAGGGGAACTTGAAAGTGGCCCCGGCGGAACCGACGTTCAGGACGCCGCTCGCCAGTTGCACGGCGCCGCCCCCCGAGCCTGTGAGTGTGCCGGTGACCGTCGAGGTGCCATGGCCAAAATCAAAGACGGCGCCCTGCGACACGACGAAGTTGCTACCCTGGTAACTGTTCTGCGGCGCGGACCCGGTCATGGTGATGCCGCCGCTCTGCACGTTGATTGTGCCGCCCGAATTAGTGAAGAAGGCGCCGATGGACAGTGTGCCGGCGCCGCTGTATGCGATCGTGCCGGCGTTGGTGATCGGCCCGGGATTGGTCAATCCGTTGGCATTGCCCAGCGATAAGCTGCCCCCGGAGGCGATGTTCAACTGGTGACTGTTGAGCTGCAAGGCGCCGGTGTCGAGGCTGAGGCTGCCGCCGAGGCTCAGGTCGCCAGCGGCCGCGAAATTGGCCCCGCCCGTCAAAGTCAGGCTGCCGCTGTCGTTGGTCACGGTAGCGAACTGCGTGAATACAGCATTCGGCCCGCCCAGACCGACGGTCGCTTGATTGGTCGTCAAGTTAGGGGTGGCGCCAAAATTGAGCGTCGCATTATTGGCCACGTCCCAAGTGCCGGCGGTGAGGGTGTTGTTGCTCACCTGACTGATCGGCCCGGTAATCGAAAGTGTCCCCGATTGCACGTCGAGCGTGCCCAGGTTGTTGAAGGCGTTGTGCAAAGTAAAGGTGGCAACGCCGGCGGCTACGTCGAAAGTTCCGCTGTTAGCGAGCGTGCCGTTGCCGGCGATGAGGCCGCCAGACCACAGGCTCGTGCCGCCGAGCGTGAGGTTGTCGCCCGTCAGAGTGCCGCCGCCCAGGCTGAGGTCGCCCCCGAGCGTCGAGGCCGCGGCAACGCCGAACGAGCCCCCCGATATAGTCAGGGTGTTTCCTGTTGACGTTTGCAGGCTGTGAACTGCAATCGAGTCGCCCGCCTGGATCGTCACCGTAAGCGGCCCGTTCTGATTTATGGTCACATCGTCAACAGCCGTTGGCGTCTTCGCCAGCCCGGTAGTGGTGTCGAGCCAGTTGGCGGCTGTATTCCAGTTGCCGCTGCCAGCGACGTTCCACATCACCGCATCGGGAACGATGCGCTTCCTCCATCCATTCCAAGGTAGGACGAGATCGTTGCCTGGCCCGGTGTTGCCAGCAATTGGTGCGTTTTCGGTTCTTTCCCGAAGTCTTGCCCAGGTGGCGCATCGCTATTAGCCAGAGCCGGAACGACAACATAAGAGATACTCCACCAAGCGTGAATGCGGACTTCCGCGGAGGACCTGACCTGCAGACGTTAGTCCTTGCGCTGAGCTAATTGCGACACAGGCGGCATATCTTGCAGAAGAAATGCAAGAATCCCGACAGTTGTCAAAGGCGGACCGGCCGTCCCTTTTCATCCGAACCGTCACACCATAAGCCTGGCGGCATTCAACCAAACGCTTGCAAGAGCAGTTTTTTCTGAGAGAGTGGTGTTAGACTTCGCTGCTTTGAGCCAATCATCCATGAGCGAGCCTTCTTCTCTGCTGCACACTCGGCCGAGTCTGCTGATGCGTCTGCGGGATGCGGGCGACGCGGCAGCGTGGAAAATGTTCGTTGATATCTATGGGCCGTTCATTTACCGGCATGCCAGGCGGAAAGGATTGCAGGACGCGGATGCCGCGGATTTTACGCAAGACGTGCTTGGCCAGGTTGTGCGCGGCATGGGTAGCTTTGAGTACAGCCCCAATCGCGGCCGTTTCCGGGACTGGCTGAGAACGGTGGCGCGCCGTTGCCTCGGTCGGTTTATCGCCAAGTTGGGCACAACTGTCGTGAACCCTCTGCCGGCCGAAGGAGTCGAAGCGTCGCTAGCCGACAGCGAATGGACCGCAGAATTCAACGCTTATATTTTCAAGTTGGCGCTGGAGCGTGTCCGCCCTCATTTCGAGCCGACAAGTTGGCGAGTTTTCGAGCGAGTATGGTTCGACCATCGCTCCGCGATCGAGACGGCTGAGGAATTGGGTGTATCGATAGAATCCGTTTACGTCACCAAGTCGCGGGTTATCAAGCGGCTTGAAGAAGAGGTGCTGCTTCTGGCGGAGGATGCGATTCCCATCGGAACGTGAAAAATGGGGAGAATGCCCATGGTGTGTCCTACTTGGGATGAATTGGACAAATTCCTCGCGGAAGAGCTATCTCCGATTCGTCGCGATTCCATCCAGGCCCATGTGCCGCGTTTGCCATCGGTGTGAGACCGAGCTAGATCGCCGCACCGACTGCCTGCCGCTACGAGAAATGGCCGCGGCACTCGCCAAGAGAAGCTTCCGTGCCGATGGCCCCGCTCTGGCCGCCGCCCTCAAGAATATGTACGCGCCGGTTGCCGACGAGACACCGAATGGATCGACCCCTGTCACTTTGAACAACATCGCCGCGCCGGCGCCGGCAGCGCCGGCAGTGCTTGGGCCATATCGGATTGAGACTGAGCTGGGACGAGGCGGCATGGGCATCGTTTATCGGGCTTATGACGAGACTCTGCATCGAACCGTGGCCGTGAAACTGTTGCGGCCGGAGCGGGCAAACGCTGACGCCCAAAAACGCCTGCTGCGTGAAGCGCGGATCGCGGCACGATTCCGGCACGATCATGCCGTTGTCGTTCACGCCGTGGCCACGCCTGACGATGGCCCGCCCTACCTGGTGATGGAGTACCTGGCCGGACCGACGCTGGCCGCGCTCATCCGCGAGCGAGGGCGTCTCGAACCCGTGGAGGCCGCGAACATTGCCGTTCAGGTCGCGGACGGCCTGGCGGCGGCCCATGCCGCGGGGCTCGTCCATGGCGACATCAAGCCGAGCAACATCATCCACGATCCTGACGCGAACCGAGCCAAGATCCTTGACTTCGGCCTGTCCCGGCTAAACGAAGGGGGCGCTAGCCTCACCCAGGAAGGCATGTTGGCGGGCACTCCCACTTACATGAGCCCCGAACAGGTCCGGAGCAGCAATCGCACGGACGGACGCGCGGACATCTACGGCCTGGGCGTCACCCTTTATGAAGCACTCACAGGGGCGGCGCCGTTCCGCGGTACGCCGGCCCGCGTGCTGGACCAGGTACTGCACGATGAGCCACAGCCGCCCCGCCGGCTCAACGAGCGGATCCCGCAAGATCTGGAAACGATTTGCCTGAAAGCGATGGCCAAGGAACCCGGCAGTCGCTATCAGACGGCCGTGGCATTGGCCGACGATCTCAGGCGTTTTCTGTCCGGCCACCCGATTCAGGCCCGACCGGCGAGTCGGGCGGAGCGGCTCTGGCGCTGGCGGCGGCGCAATCCCAAGGTAGCGTTTCTGTCGGCGGCGCTCGTATTCGCGGTGGTCGCCGGGACGGCCGGCATCGCCTGGCAATACGCCCGGGCTGTTGCCGACCGCAACGAAGCGCTGCGGCAAAAGGCCCAGGCGCGGGTCGACTTTCGCACCGCTTGCGAAACCGTTGATGCCTACCTGACCGATGTGAGCGAGGATCCCGACCTCAAGGCCCGCCCGTTGGAACCGCTTCGGCGCAAGTTGCTGCAAAAAGCACGTGATTACTACGATCGATTCGTTGCCCAACATCCCGACGAACCAGACCTATTGCTGGAGCTGGCACGCGCCGACGGTCGGCTCGCTGACATCATCGGTGAGTTGGAGTCCCAGCCGAAGGCCGTGCCGTATTACCTCCGTGAACAGGATCTCTATCACCGGCTGCTTCACGAGCGGCCGGGAAACGCCGAGTTGCGTCGCGGCCTGGGTCGGTGTTGCCGACGCTGGGCACGTCACAGTATTTTGCGGGTAACTACCTCGCTGCCACTCACGCCCTCCTCGAGTCGCGATCGTTGCAGGAGGAGCTCGTGCGCGAACGCCCCGATGATGGGGAAGATCTCTACCAACTGATGAAGACACTCAATAACGTCGGCCGGCTGTCTCAATTGCAGCAACACCCGGAGGAAGCGGAAGCAACCTATCAAGCATGCCGCGACGCCTACGACCGATGGACGGCGAAGCTCCCGCCCCAACCTCGGCACGACGGCATGCTGGCCATGCTGCTTGGGAACTGGAGCAGCCTTAGCGCCGAAGCCAAGAAGCCCGACCTTCAGTTGAAGAAATTGCAGGAAGCGATCGCCGTTGGCGAGCGCGTGACCCGCGCTGTCCCCGGCGACGTCTGGGCGCGTGGCCCTCCTTAACGCTCTGGTGGAGTCGGCGAAACTGAAGATGCACACCGGCGACATGAACGCCGCGATTGCCACATCGGATCGTGCCCGCGTCATAGGGGAGGACCTGGTTCGCGACCATCCAGCCAATCCTGATTTCGTCGCCGCCCTGGCGATCGCCGCGTACACGCTGGGCCGTGCCCTCGAGGCGCGAGGCCAAGTAGCCCAGTCCCGCGTCCCCTACGAACTGCGCCGTGGAGCTTCAGGAGCGGAAAGTCCGGGAATTCGCTGCAGACAATAGGGGTTGGCAGGAGCTCTACGAGTTGCAGATCGCTCTTAACCAGGTGTTGCAATACACCGCCGATTGGTCCGCGTCGCTGGAATTGCTCGATCGCGCTGTCAAGCTCTGGGAATCCGGCGTGCCGCAGACGAAACGGAACGAAGCAATGCAGCATTTTTTCTGGGGTTTTCGTTACTATGAAGCATACGCGTTTGCCAGAATGGGACAGTTTGAGAAAGCCGACCTCGCGCTCGAGCAAGCGAGAATTCATATCCGGGGCGAGCAGGACCGTGCGCGGACCGATTGCCTTGGCCCCTACGTGACCGACCTTCGGCGGCTCGACGAAGGCGACCACGTTGCGGTAACGGCAGCCTGGAGCAAGCGAGCTGCGGCCGCTCTGGGCGACCCCGAAACGGCTGCGTTTGCCGCACACATCTTCGTGCGGGCTTGTTCCACCGTTCGCAAAGACAACCGGCTTTCATCAGGGGAGCAAACACGTCAAGCAGAGGACTATGCCGTGGCCGCCGTGCGTTATCTCCGCACAGGCATAGAGTCGGGCTGGTGGCAAAATCCCGGCCGGGCGACTTCCTTACGCACCGATCCAATCTTCGCCCCACTTCGTGGCCGACAGGATTTTGGCCAGTTGCTGGCCCAGGTGAATGGTTAGGCGCAACGTGCAATGTGGAGGACCAAGGGGTTGTTAGGGAGTAATCACATCTCCCGGATCTGGAGCCGAGGGGCCGTTTAGACTCCGATTCGGCGGGCGCTTTCGTACCATTATCGTGAGACCGCCGCGCTTTCCTTAACCGGCTCGCTACGGACAGCTGAGCGGGTCGCCCTTGTCGTTGATGGCCCGGCGTTTTTCGGTACGGATCACGAATGGAACGACCTTATCCCTGCGGATCGAGCATGGCACGGGTAAGTGCAAAAAGTTGATGCGGCAGCGGAATGACGCCTGCTTGGAGTGGAGCGAGTAGCACATCCTGAGTCAGGGCGTCAGCGATCTGGGCGGCGGCGACGGCGTAGGCAATGCGGTCGAGACCGGTTGCCTTCGTTGGTCGGGCCGAGGACAGTGATTCGGCGGAAACTCTTTCGACGGTCGCCAGCCGGGGAATCCAGATCTGGTAGACAGTGTGATTCCAGACCATCTCGACATCCGGGATGCGCACGGGCTCGCCGTGATTTGGGCTGAAAGCCCAGGAGCCGATAAGGAGATTCGTCAGGTTCGTCTGTGCCGCGTGCGTCATGCCAATCGCCGGCCGTTTTCTGCCTTTCTCCAGCAATGACTTTTCGATTTCTCCAGTTGCAGGACGTTGTTGCTCAAGCGACCTGCGACCACCGTCTTGCACTGGCCTTGCCCACTTGCCGAATAGCGCTGCGTTATTCCACCCAATGACCACGCTATTCATCATCATTACTGCAAGATTTCCGCACTCTGCCGAAGTACACCCAGGTCCGCCTTTCTCCGCCTTTCTTCGCCTTTCTCCGCCTTTCTCAAGAATCCTGACTCTGTTTGAGCCACCAGCGAGCCGCCACAGACCTCCCCGCTGATTCGATCAACCCGACTTTCTTGAGAAGTTGAAAGTCTTCCCGTAGGGTCCGGGCGGCAGGGCGATCCGGCAGCTTGTTCAGAATGTCCCGAACACGCCATCGTTCCCCATCGCTAAGAACCAGCAAAATCCGTCGTTGCCGATCCGTTAGGTCATGACTCACCCGCAACGGCGGATGGTAGCCGCTCGGTCTGAAACGCACGACAACCGCACCGGCCTGCTCCTCGAACTCCGGCTCCGGTTGTCCGGCTGCCACGCACCAGTCCACAATCTTTTGCGTGCCCCGGCCCCATTGTTCGATCAGCCCGCGGCGATAGAAGATGCCGGCAATGAGCGGATTGCGCAGCAGTGAACCGTGCTTGCGCTTCAAATCGGCGATGCTAATGCCTACCGGCAAAAGCCCGGTGCTGATGATCTCCAAACAATCGTCATAGATGGCGACACTTACCGCCCCGCCCGGGATCGCATAGTCCCGATGGCACAGCGCGTTAACCAGGGCTTCCCCCAAGGCCAGGGGTGGATAAAGCGGCGTGTCCTGCCGCTCCATCTTCCCGGACTCGATACGGCCAGCGATCGGGATGTTTCGCAAAATAAAATGAATGGCTTCGTCCAAAATCTGAAACGCGTGGCCGTGCAACTGCCTCTGATCGAGGAATTCGGTTTTGTCCGTCCCCTTGAACCGGGCCATGCGCAACCCGCATTGCGGGTAATCCGGCATCTGTTTCCGCCCGAATAGCACCACTGCCGCACGCACTAACTGGCCGTCCACACGGAGCTACAACCGATCAAATCCCTCAACCGGGTCGGACGGAGCGCTTTCCAGTCGGCCTTGGTGCACGGCGGCGCGAAGCGTGCGCTCGACTTCCCGCAGGTGGCAACAGTGCTCTTGACGCCCGAAGAGTTCTTCCAAACCGCGCCTAGTTCGCGATTGTCGCCATCGTAACTGTAGTTGATCCGCTGTCCTATGGCATCGGATTCCCTAGCGACGGCCATTCAAGGATCCTGTCTCTGCACTCTGAACTGCTCCCGCGTGCCAAAATCAACGGACTTTGCACTCTTCCCTCGCCCAGATTATCCTTGAATATGGAATGATTCTCGGCAGCGCGCAGTGCGGGGACATTTTGCGACCGTTACCAGACGGCTATTCGACCTGAAAATGTACAGCTGAACTGGGTGAGCCGACACACAATCCAACTCAAATCAGCCGAGGAATTATTTTGTTTTTCAGGTGCGCTGTCGTATCGAACTGGCGTTAGTGGGAATCGAAGGGGCTGCGGAATTCTGGCGAATTCCGCTGCGGAAAGCGGCGGTTACGTCTTTGTGCCCAGAAGCACGCTCACGTTGCCGGTGCCGTAGTTGGCCGTTACCAGATCGAGGGTGCCGTCGCCGTTGAAATCGCCTACCACGACGAATTCAGGCAAGGAGGCTGTGGCGAAGTCCTGCTTGGCCTCGAAGGTGCCGTTGCCGTTGCCCAGCAACACACTCACCGTGGTGGCGCCGACGTCCGCCACAGCGAGATCGGGTTTGCCGTCGCCGTTGAAATCGCCCACGGCGAGGCCGCGAGGACTTCCTCCGGTGGCGAAAGGCTGGCCGGCCACGAAGGTGCCGTTGCCGTTCCCCAGATAGTATGCTCACCGACTCGCTGCCGTAGTTCGTCACAGCCAGATCGGACTTGCCGTCGCTATTGAAATCGCTTACGGCGAGGACGCTCGGGCCCGTCCCTCCCGAAGAGAATGCCTGCATGCTTTGGAAGGTCCCCGTGCCGTTGCCTAACAGGATCCCCACGGTTCCGTCGAGATAGTTGGCAACGGCCAAGTCGACCTTGCCATCACCGTTGAAATCGCCGGCCTTTACCGACATGGGGCCGGCGCCGGTGTTGAAGACTTTCTGGGCCAGGAACGTGCCGTCGCCGTTGCCCAATAGCACGCTTACGGTATTGTCTTTGAAATTGGCTACGGCCAGATCGGGCTTGCCGTCGCCATTGAAGTCGGCCACGGTCACGGAAAATGGATCTGTTCCAACGTTGAACGTTGCGCCGGCTTTGAAGGTGCCGTTGCCGTTGCCCAGCAACACCGTCACCGTATTGTCGGTGCGATTCGCCGTCACGAGATCGAGTTTGCCGTCGCCGTTAAAGTCGCCCAGGGCGATCGAGCCGGGGTGTCGCGCCCACGGCGAAGGTCTGGGCTGCCAAAAACGTGCCGTCGCCATTGCCCAACAGCACGCTGACCGTGCCGGCGGAGTAATTGGCGACCGCCAGGTCGAGCTTGCCGTCGCCGTTGAAGTCGCCCTGCACGACCGAATACGAGCCCGATCCTGTCGCGAAGTTGTTATAGGCCGCGAAGCTGCCTGAAGAGAGAGACGCGTTTCCACCCAAAAGGATGGTTATTTGGCTGCCGAAATAAGCGGTGGTGACAATATCCGGCCTGCCGTCGCCATTGACATCCGCAAACAGAATTCCCGCCGGACCGGCTTGCACGGCTTGAACCTGCTGAGCCAGGAAGGTGCCGTTGCCGTTGCCGAAGAGAACGCTGGTAGTGTTGTCGGCTCCGTTGCCCACCACGAGGTCGAGCTTGCCGTCGAGGTTCACATCGCCGACCGCCAATGCGGTCGGGCGATTGCCGGCCGTGAAATCCTGCTTGGCCTTGAAGGTGCCGTCGCCGTTGCCCAAGAGCACGCTCACGGTCCCACTGCGGTAGTTGGCGACCGCGATGTCGAGCTTGCCGTCCCCGTTGAGATCGTTTACCGAGACCGAGTACGGCGCCAGGCCCGTGGTGAAGTCCTGTTTGGCCTTGAAGGTGCCGTTGCCGTTGCCCAACAACACGCTCACGGTGTTGTTGCCGTAGTCCGCAACGATCAAGTCGAGCTTGCCGTCGCCGTTGACGTCCGCCACGCGCACGCTGTAGGGCAGAGCATCAACGGTGAAGGTTTGTTCGGCCTGGAAGGTGCCGTTGCCGTTGCCCAACAACACGCCGACGGTGTTGCTGCCGCGATTGGCGACGACGATATCGAGCTTGCCGTCGCCGTTTACGTCGGCCAGCCGGACGTCGCGCGGCTGCGTGCCCACAGTGAAGTTCTGGGCGGCCAGAAACGTGCCGTTGCCGTTGCCCAACAACACGCTGACGGTGCCGGCAGTGAAATTGGCGGTGACGATGTCGGTCTTGCCGTCGCCGTTGACATCGCCCAAAACGACCGAGCGCGGTCCCGTGCCGGTGGCGAAATCCTGCTTGGTCTCGAAGGCGCCGTTGGCGTTGCCCAGCAGCACGCTGACCGTGCTGGCCCCGTAGTTGGCAGTCACGAGATCGAGCTTGCCATCGCCGTTGAGGTCGCCAGAGGTGACCTGGAACGGGTGGGTGCCGGTGGCAGCGCCGAGCGGTCCCTGGAAGAGGTCGTTGCCCAAGAGCACCACCACGTTTTGGTTGCCGGTCGCCTTGCCCTCATTCACCACAGCCAGATCTGGCCGGCCGTCGTTATTGAAATCGCTCACGGCAACGGCGGTGGAATAGGCGCCGGTAGCATAGGCCTTGCTGCTCAGAAAGGTACCGTTGCCGTTGCCCAGCAACACGCCAACCGTGCCGCCATGGGGGGTGCTCTGATCGTAGTTGGCGGTGACAACATCAAGTATGCCATCGCCGTTGACATCGGCTACCGCGACACTCGCCGGGTTTACTCCCGTAGCAAAAGGCTGGCCGGTGGCCCCCTTGAACGTGCCATTGCCGTTGCCCAAAAACACATTCACTTCGTTGCTGTTCGCTGCTGCCACGACAAGATCCTGCTTACCGTCATGATTCAAATCGCCCACGGCAACGGAAAACGGCAGGGTGCCCGTGGAAAGTGTCGAGCCTGAGCCTGCCTTGAACGTGCCATTGCCGTTGCCTAGCAGCACGCACACCGTATTGGTGTAGATGGCAGTGACTGCCAGATCAGCTTTGCCGTCGCCGTTGAAATCGCCCACCGCCAACGAGAAAGGTCCGGTATTTCCGTTGGGTAGGGTCCGGCTTATCGGCGCGTTGAACGTGCCGTCGCCATTGCCCAACAGCACTGCCACCGAGTTGCCGCTGTACGTTGCCACCGCAATATCGAGTTTGCCATCGCCGTTGAAATCGCCGACGCCCACAGCTAAAGAGCCTATTCCCGAGTAGATAGGCGTGCCGAAGGAGAAGGTTCCATTGCCGTTGCCCAGCAAAACGGTAACCGATGAGCTGGCATAATCGGCGACGACGAGATCGAGCTTGCCGTCGCCGTTGAAATCACCCTTCGCAATGGAATAGGGGTCGGCTCCCGCGTAGAAAGTTTGTCCAGCAAGGAACGTGCCATCGCCATTCCCCAACAAGATGCTCACCGTACCGTCGGCTTTGTTGGTTACGGCCAAATCGAGCTTGCCGTCGCCGTTGAAATCGCCCACCACCTCGGCATTCGGATAGCTCCCCGTCGCAAAACTTTTCGCGGGCTGGAAGGGAAGGCTGGTGTGCCCGGGAAAAGTGTTCAGCAGCGAGGTGAAGTTATTGCCGGCATAGTTGACAACAAGAAGGTCGGGTTTGCCGTCGCCGTTGACGTCGGCAGTAGCGATACCCATCGGATTGGACCCGGCGGCATAGGCCGAGAAGGGCAGGAAGGCGCCATTGCCCGTGCCAAGCAAGAGGCTAACGGTGTTGCCGCCGCTATGGGCCACGGCCAGATCCAGACGGCCGTCTCCGTTGAAATCGGCAACAACTAATCTCACTGGATTGGTGGGCGTGGTGAAATCTTGCTTGGCCGCGAATGTCCCATTCCCGTTGCCCAACAAGACGCTGACCGTGCCGGGTGACTTATTCGCGACGGCAAAATCGAGTTTGCCATCGCCATTGAAATCGGCTGTCACGACCGCTTCGGCACCGACCCGGTCGTGAAAGTCTGCGCGGCCGTGAATGTGCCATTACCGTTGCCCAGCAACACGCTGACGGTGCTGCTCTTGTAGTTTGTTGCCGCCAGGTCGAGTTTGCCGTCGCCGTTGAAATCGCCCACTGCCAGGGAGGAGGGATAAGTTCCCGAGCTCAGGTCCTGTTTGGCCAGGAACGTGCCGTTGCCGTTGCCCAACAGGATGCTTACGGTGCTGCTCTTGTAGTTGGCCACGGCCAGGTCGAGAATGCCATCGCGATTGAAATCGCCCAAAACGACAAAGGTCGGATCCGTTCCCGTCACGAATGTTTTGGCGGCCAGGAACGTGCCGTTGCCATTGCCCAAGAGGACGCTCACCGTAGCGCTATTGGCGTTCGTCACGGCAACGTCGAGCTTGCCGTCGTTGTTGAAATCGCCCACGGCAATGGAGCCGCGGGTCCGTGCCCGCGACGAAGTCCGCCTTGGCCAGGAAGGTGCCGTTGCCGTTGCCGAGCAGGACGCTCACGGTGCCAGCCGTGTAATTCGCGACGACGACGTCGGGTTTGCCGTCGCCATTGAAATCGCCGGTGGCAATAGCTATCGGGCCGGTTCCGGTGGTGAAATTACCCGCGGACGACAGGCTCATCAGGACGCGGCGTTCGAGGTATTCGAGCGTCGGCGCGCGCGCGGGGCGGGTCGCTTCTTCGAGCCTTTGGGAAAGCCGAAACCGCGCAACCATATGTGCCAAACACGAGGTATCATGAGTGTTTTCTCGCGAACGAAAGGCAAGCTCTGTCCGTTGGCGAGTATCCTCTAAGCCTCTGAGGGGAGCAAGAACGTAATTCTAGAAATTCTCGAAAGACGAGCCCCTGGACACAGGCATCGTTCCCAGCAGTGGATGCGCCTCATTGCTGCGCGCCAACACCGTCGGGGCCCTGTTCGTCTACCTCCTCCAAGACCACCCATTCGACGAAGTAGATTGGCTGGTGGTACACCTTCGGGCCAGTCTCCAGCTTGAATGCTGCGGAGGAGAGGCTCACTTCTCAGCGATAGTTAGATATTTCTATTAGATTTCCGTCGGGGTCTCGAATGTAGACGAAGATGATTGGCCCCGTGGCGCCAGCCTTTTGTACGGGGCCTTCTTCGACCGCAACTCCAACGCTCGCAAAATGAGCGATGACGTCAATCATCGGCGTCGAGGTGATAAAGCAGAGATCAGCCGAACCCGAAATGGGGCAAGCGGCGTGCGGTTCGAACGGTTGACCGGCTGCATGTAGGTTGATCTTCTGTTGCCCGAATCTCAACGCGCGACGACTTGCTGCAAAAGTTTCGGATTCCATGCCCAAGACCTTGGCGTAGAACGCAATCGTTCGGTCGATGTCTTGCACGGTCAACACCAGATGATCGAGCTGTTCAATTTTCATGTCGATGGCTCATGAGGCCCCCGTTGAGCATCCGCCGGCCAAGTCTGCTGACGTCGATATAGGGTCGGGTCGTCAGTGAAATCCTGCAAACCTTTTAGGAACGTGGTGTGCAAAGGAAGCAACGAGTTCGCCACTTTCTGGCGCAAATCGGCGTCGATCAGCCGCCGTGATTCCAAGAATCGCAGCCAAGCGGGCATGGCCTGAAATAGAGCCGCCGCGGTGTGGTATCTTCCGCTCATGAATCCCATCATTCCCGCGATGCAGGCATCGAGGGTAACACGATCGGGGCACAGAGGATGGGCGGGTCGTGGCGGTTTCGGAAATCTCTTCCTCGGGTTTACTGCCTGCTCGAGCATGCTGGGGCGCGGATCGAGGTCGCCGGCCTGGCGCCGTGGAAAATAGCTACACAAGTCCTGTTTAACCATGTTTGTCAGCGGAAAGGGAACCCCCTCCTCGCGGTGCACGTAACCGACGAACTCGCTGATGAGTCGAGAGAGGTTGACTTCACCCGGATCCGAAGGTTCCTCCTCCTCTTCATCATCATCATCCCAACCATCACGAACATCATTCCGCGGCGGGTTCAGCACGAAGTCATCCGCACGCCACTTTCGGCCGGACGTCCCCGTCAGATCGCTGATGAAGTCGCGCAAGTAGTCGGCGTCCGGCTCATCAATGTAGTATTTGAGGCGGTCGAGGAGGACTGGATCGGTCGGATCGGGGGAGACAGTATGTTCGAGGTAGTCAAAGACTTCGAGTTCGGCAGCATAGTTCGTGAAGGACGAGATGCCCCAAACCAGTGAGTCTTGGATAGATTTCACGCCCGGCAAGGCAACTCGGTGAGCCTCCACTAGACCGGTCAATTGACCGTGATACTCCAGAAATTCCCTCGAGCGAATAAAGCTGTCGAAGTCACGCCCTGCTCTGACGGCCAACTCATGCGTCAAGGTCGGAACCACCTCTTGCCGGCCTTCGGCCAGAGCGTCCAACAGGCTCCACGATAAATAGTAATGAGCCCCTTCGTCATAAACTTCCGGCAACTCATTCCGGAGCGCCTCGACAAGTTTCGCAAAGCGCAGCGCTCGCCACGCTTCGCGGCGTCGGTATGGAGCTGCCCCAACATCGCGAAAGCCATCTCATCGTCCATCATCTCCGCGTCTTTCAAGGTTTCCAGGAAGAGTGCGATTCGCCCCTCTTCCGTCTGAGCTTCAAACTCCTTGAAAATGCTTTCGGCCTTCTCGATAACAGGGTCCCGCGGCGCCTTGGGCGTTTTTGCTTCGCGTTCCTTTGCTGTCGCTATGGCTGCCTTCAGTGTGTCCAATGGATCCGAGCCCGACGCTGCAGCAGAAACGCCCGAGGCCGATCCCCCAAGGGCCGGCGTCGCCGAGGCCTCCCGATTTTTGCCCAGGCAACACTTCTTGAATTTCTTACCGCTGCCACACGGGCACGGGTCGTTGCGTCCGACTTTCATGAATCCCTCCGGGATTAGGGCACATCTCAACCCCTCTATTCCAGGGTATCGAATTGTCAATCCTTGAACGAACGATTCATTACTTTTCTTGGCAGTTCTGTTGCAAGCCTTGCCAGGCCCGGGGTATCGTCAAGTACACTGGCTCTGTGGCCGCGGGCTGTGAAGCCGGCATAGCCAAGGCTCGGCTGCGGCCAAAGGCGGAGATGCTGTTGGCTGAGTCAGATAAGCGAGCGCCTGACCACACGAACGCACCAGATGGGGCCTTGTGCGTGCCTGCGCCGTGGTTCAGCTTGCACGCCGTAGTTTCCCTGTTTGCTTCGCTCGTTTTCGGCTTGGCGGGCGCCGGCTTTGAAGCGATGCTTGCTCCTCGGATACTTCGACGATCCCCAGGCAAAGGATGCGCCCATGTGGTTATTTCATGGGCTGTTCTGGTCGTTCATTCTTTTGTGCATTTATGGCCTACTCTGCACCTTCTTGGCGATGATCTGTCGAACCGAATTTAGCGCCGACTCGCAATCTATTTATCGCATCAAACGCTGCGGCCCGTTCCGCTGGGAGAACTCTTGGCCCAGGGCGAAGCTAATTGGCCCACGCGTTCGATCGACCACATTTGGTTCGATCAAATACCCCTATTCGCAACTCACGCTCGCGTTCCTCGGCGGCAGAAACGTCCGGGTGCTTCCCTATGGGCATCCCAAAGCACTGAAGCCAATCTGCACAAGTTTGCAAGATCTCCTTGCCAAAGAATCGGCACCGCCATTTGATGCCGGAGAATTCCCTCTCGGCGGCGCTCTCCGTGTTATCGACGATCCTGAAAAGCTGCACATTATCTCAGGTCCCATCTCCCCGTACGAAGTGCCCGGCCAGCTTTATGCTGTCGGGGCAATGTTCGGTTTCGGCGACCCCGCGTTTTCACTCCTCATCGCTATCGCCTGCTGGCCTTTGATGTCCCATCAATCGATCGAATTCAGCTCTGCTAGCGGGATTCGCCCTCATTGGCCAACTGCTCATGCTCACTACTGGCGGCTTGTGCTTACGCAAGTGGGTTCGCCGACTGGCCCAGACCCAATATGAACTCAACGTCGATTCGGCTCAGATCCTACTTACCACTTCGTTTGCCGGAACCATCAAAACTTGGCACGCAAGCACTAGCGAAATCATCGAGATTGGACGCAAAGCTATCATGACCGATGGCGATAGCGGAGCATTGAAGATGGCTGAGATCCGAATTGTCAAGCGCGACGGAAAAAGCACCGGACTCATGCTTGGACATCCCTTGGACGAAATCGATTGGGCGCTGCCAAAACTGCAAGCACGCCTCAATCTAGTGGAGCTCCGAAAGATTCTGCCCCCATGACGTTCACTCAATCCAACCGTCAAATCGTTCAGATCCTGAGATATCGGGGCGTGAGCGTCTAGAATCGTTCCTAACGACCAGGCGAACTTCGTTCATGACATTGTTTCTCCAGAGTTCGTTACAAACAATCGCTTCATGACTTGGAAAGGTAGACTCGCCGGTCTTCGAGGTCAACTCGCCCGCACACCACTTCCCTACGCAGTACGCGTGGGGCACGTTTCCAACGTGCCCGTGAAAGATCAGCCGGCCAATGACCGCTCCAACGCTGAGATGTTGGCGGCAAACGTGGCCCGCTCGCTGCTGACGAGTCAATTCAATGGGCCGATGACAGAGGGAGGCCGCACCTCACTGCCACGCCCTTCAGGTGATCCGCCCTTACTTGCCATGCCCTGCGGCCGGCTGCTTGACGCACACCGTATTCCCCTCTGGATCCTTTATCTTGATGAGCCAGCCCACCGTAGGAATCTCGCACTTGGGCATGATGATCTTGCCGCCGTTCGCCGTCACGGCCGTAGCCGCGGCGTCGATGTCCGCGACATCGATCGTGCACTCATATCCCGTGATGCGTTCGCCCGGCACCACCTCGTGGCGTTTCTGCAACGCTCCCGGAACTCCCGGGTCGTCTTTGTCGCCGGTCGAAATCAAAAAAAAACCGGGAGGCCCCCAAGGTTGAAACTTCCAGCCGAATACCGTTTCATAGAAGCGGCGTGCACGGGGTAGGTCATCGGCATGAACGGCGAAAAAGCCAAGATTGCTCGGCATGTGGCTAGCCTCCGCTGACGAAACGGGAAAAGGAATATCCTGAAACGAGGCCTATCATAACCATTCGAGTCTCTGCCCGTCTCTCGCTAGAATGCCAAGGAATGTCGAAAAAACGTCAACCCTCTAATCGCCCCCGGCAAGATGTCGAGGACGGGATCTTGGTTCGTAGCTACGCCGTGCGCCACACCAGCGCCCAGGTGATCGCACCGCATGCGCACGATTGGCATCAATTGATCTATGCCAGCGAAGGCGTGATGTGGGTGCACACCGCACAGGGCGAATGGGTGGTGCCGCCCAATCGTGCCGTCTGGGTTCCCGCCGGCGTTGTGCACAGCATCGAAATGACCGGTACGGTGCTGGTCCAGACTATCTACCTGGCTGCCGGTCTCGCCAATGAATTGCCCGACAGGTGCTGTGCCGTTAACGTTCCGGCATTGCTCCGTGAAGTGGTCCTCCAAGTCATTGCGTTGGGAACGCTGAACCCTAGCGTTCCGAGGCAAGCACGGCTGATTGCCTTCCTGCTGGATCAATTAAGCGCATTGCCGACCATTCCCCTGCAAATTCCTCTGCCGTCGGATGCACGCGCCAAGCGTGCAGTCGCCTGGATGCGAGCGCATCCTGACGATTCCTGCTCGCTCAAACAAATGGCGACAGAGTGTCGACCAGCGTGCGCACTCTGGAACGGCTGTTCCAAAAAGAAACCGGCATGACCTTCGGCAAATGGCGCCAGCAACTTCGGCTGTTGCACGCGCTCCGCCTTCTGGCCGGCGGCCGACCAGTCACGGCTGTTGCGCTCGATGTCGGCTACGACAGCCCGAGCGCCTTCATCGCGGCATTCAAGGGCTTCTTCGGCACAACGCCGGCTCGGTATTTCGATTGATCCGCCATCCTCACGACTACTTCACCCCCAATAATTCCCCAACCGTGTAATCACCCGTGTTGGCTTTAGCGATGTCGGGGATGCCGTCGCCGTTGAAATCGCCATTGGCAACTCCCACTGGCATCATGGGAAGCATCGCAAAAACCGAGGGGGCAAAGCATGGTGCGGAGTATATCCCGCAGGCGGAGGGAGTTGGCAAGCGGTTAAATGCTGGATGAAACGGTTTGGTGGTGGATGGCGAGCCCGATTAACTATTCTTAGATGACAAAAAAATCTAGGGCAAAAGATAAAATCAGCTCCACTTATTTTTGTCCCGGATTTTTTGTCGTTGGTTGCTTGAAAAGTTTCGCGGGACAGATCAATTTATTCATCGGCGGCCGGAGGACTTGGTTCCTCGGACATTCCCTCGTTAAGAAAGATAGCGAGATCATGAAACAACACGCTGATTTGGTGGCGCGCTACCGCCAGCTTCGCCAGGCTGGGTTGAAACTGAATAACCGGCTCCTGACGTTGCTGAACAAAAAGATCATCGACCAGGGTGGCATGGATCTAGGAATCCTCCAGAAGAACCGCATTGTGCTCGATACTGAGGATGAAGGCGCGGTCTTGATGGATTATTGCATCCATGACCTGCGGGAGCAGAACGCCAACGCTATCGAGCGGCTTCTGACGACAGCACCACCCGAACCCGAATCTGAAGCCTTCATTCTCCTTCATGCCCTGTGCAAGGCCCGTTTTTCTCTCTTCGCCGTCGAAGCGATTGAGCGTAACGTTGGAGTTGGGGTTCGGGACATGCTCCGCGACGAGAAACAGTTCGTGGTTGATATCGGGTTAAGTAACAGCGCCGAAAAGGGTTTGGTGATGGCCTTGCGGGTCATGGCTCCAGAAGGGATCGGCATGACCACCGGCACCGGCCTGCCGATCGGTGTGTTGTCCGCGGGAGAACGTTCCAAACTGGTTCAAACAATTCGGTCAATCGTCCCTGGCCATGATGTCCACAAGTTAACTGCTGAGCAAACAAGCGTGTTGAATGGGCGAATCATTCGCACCTGCCTGGAAGGCGGGGCCGCAAAGCGGATCCGCTACGCAGATCCAGAATCTGCTATGAATCCCGCCAAGCGCAGCGCGCCGACTCCGCCGCCCCGGCCCCACCTTGGACGGAACTCTCCTTGTCCGTGCGGAAGCGGCAAGAAGTTCAAGGTGTGCTGCGGGGCGCGAAAGTGAAGCGCAGTGACGCGTTGACGAGCGCTACGAGTGCGCCATTTCGACTTAGAAACGCTGGTCCGAACAACCTCCCCTGGTTCCCCCCGAGCATCTACGTTTAAAGTTGTTTGCGCGGCCGTTTCGTACCGTTACCGGTGATGTCAGCCAACTGCGTAACGCCTTCGTTAACGAATAGAGTGAAGTTGCCCTCCCTATCGACGTACATGGCGGCTCGGCCCCGGTAAACCAATGCCTCCGGATGATCTATCGTTAACTGAGCCCCACTCGCCAGCTCGACGAGAAATGGTTTGAAGGGCTGGCGTTGACAAAAGGCTCTGAGACTGCGCTCGAAGGTGTCTTCTTTCATCTGTTGGTTCCCATGTCCTTCCCTCGTTCGAACCATGTCAATTCTTGTCAACGATGTTTTTGCCTTTGGGCCGATTTTTTAGTCCGGCTAACCTCAATTCCGGTTCACCAGAGAATTAGATTTCCAACCTGCCGACGTCCTTTGATTCAAATTACACCGTTTCGTATCGGCGCACCCGCCCCTCACATCCGTTTTCGGTTCGAATCTTGCGCCATTTAGCCATTTACCAGCATAATTCGACGTGGCCGGAAGTTCAAAGTCCGTTGGAGAGCCAGAAATGCGACGTACAACGAGTAGTTCGCAGTCCACTAGAGATTCTCGCCTTTTGCGCACCTGATTAGTCCTTAACCAAGCGAACCCCGTTTCTCTTTTTTGCTGTTTTTTCTGAAAAAAACGAAATCCCTCGGCATTTCCGGGGTTTGAAAAGGTGAAGAATCTTTCTCACACCGAAAACGAGGAGGGATTTCGAGTGCGCCAACTATAGCCAAGAAGCTGGACAACAGCAAGCGTCGGATCGAGCGCCGTCTCGACAAAGGGAATCAAAGCGGCTGCGAAGCTCCCATCTACACGGCTCACAACGTTCATTATGAGATTGCCAGCCGAACGCGGGGCATTTCCCATGGCGGCATCGGCGCCCTTCATGTTCTGGCTCGGCAAGTCGGCCTTATCGACGCGATTGATCGGCGCCTGAAATTGCTGAAGTTCCATCGCCCGTATCACGAATCCGATCACGTTCTCAATTTCGCCTACAACGCTCTGTGTGAGGGTACCTGTCTACAAGACATGGAGCTGCGTCGCAACGATGAGGTTTTCCTTGATGCCTTGGGGGCCAGACGGATTCCCGACCCCACGACGGCTGGAGATTTTTGTCGTCGTTTCACCCCGGTGGACATCGACCTCTTGCAATCCATTTTCAATGACGTTCGCCGGGACGTTTGGAAGCGACAGCCCGCCCCGTTCTTTGATTTGGCTACGATCGACATGGATGGCACCTTGGTGGAAACGACCGGACAATGCAAACAAGGAATGGACATCGCCTATGACGGTACCTGGGGCTACCACCCACTGGTGTTGTCGCTGGCCGAGACCGGTGAAGTGTTATGGCTGGTGAATCGTTCGGGGAACCGGCCTTCCCACGAAGGAGCCGCCGCCGCCGTGGATCGGATGGTGTCCCTGTGCCGCAAAGCGGGCTTCCGCAAAGTGCTCCTACGCGGGGACACGGACTTCTCGCAAAGCGAACACCTCGATCGCTGGGATGCGGAAGGTACTTTGTTTGTGTTCGGCTTCGACGCCACACCCAACCTGAAAGCACTTGCTGACGATTTGCCCGAGGCGGCGTGGCAATCGTTGATTCGTCAGCCAGCCTACACGGTGCAAACTCAGCCGCGACAACGCCCCGTGAATGTCAAGGAACAGATCGTGGTCGAGCGGGGCTATGAGAATCAGCGGCTCTGCTCCGAAGCGGTAGCCGAGTTTGCCTATCGACCAGCGGCATGCGGCCATGCCTATCGCATGGTGGTGGTGCGGAAGAACATTTCCGTGTCCAAAGGAGAAAAGCTTCTGTTCGATGACATACGCTATTTCTTCTACATCACGAACACGACGCTTTTGGACACCGAGCAAGTCGTCTGGACGGCCAACAACCGTGGCAATCAGGAAAACTTGTTGGCCCAACTGCATGGCAGCCTGAGCGCGTTGAAGGCTCCTGTGAACACGCTGGAGAGTAACTGGGCCTACATGGTGATGACGGCCTTGGGGCGGAATCTGAAGGCCTGGTGGGCTCTGATGCTTCCTGTCACATCGGGACGTTGGCAAGAGCGTCATGCCGAAGAGAAGCAATGGGTATTGGGCTTGGAGTTCAAGACTTTTGTCCAGGCGTTTGTGCGGCTGCCTTGCCAGATTGTGAAAACCGGTCGGAAGCTGGTGTATCGCTTGTTGTCATGGAATCCACACCAGCGAATCTTCTGGCGCTTGGTGACGGCACTACGTTGCTAATCAGCAGCTAACGAAGTCGGGATCTGGATGTCCCGATCAACCACAACCCCGAACGCAAATCTGCAGAATGGCCGGTGAAGCATGATATAAACTCAGTCAGGCGCCCCCAAAAACAGCTCGCGCGGCGAGGTGGCCGCCAAGGGTGCGCCCGCCGCAAATCGCCACCCCCGGCCCAAAAAGCGAAACGGGGTTCGCTTGTTTAAGGGCTAAGTCCCCAGATGTGATAAATTCAACAAGAAAAGTGACCGAAGGACCTGTCCAGGATTCAATTCGTCGTTGCATGATGCTCAATCCGAATTAACTTCCAACGGCGCTGCTCATCTTCGCGATCCCGGTCGCAGACAACCGGCGGGGATGCCAGGAATGCTTGCTTTTCCGCACAACGAGCCATGGGGCTGTCCAATCGGCGCACCACACCGGACGCCTTTCGAGTAGGATGTTCTTTCTTGATCTTAGCCGAGAAATGAGGCCAGGCGTTAAGTCCGTTGCACAGGCAAGTCTGCCTCGCGGCCATGCGGCCGGCTTGTAGGCCGATCGAAACCTCACATACTTGGGCAAATAACCGGGACAGGTCTCTTTTCCGTTAATTAGACCTGTCCCCTTTAATTGCCCCGCCTTGTCTCATGCACAGGAACGCCAATGGCCGCGTTGTTACTTCTTCGCATTAGAACTGATTCCTGGGATCTGTTCGAGTTAGGGGACAATGTAGGCCGAGGGCGAAACGATCAACGGCCTTTGCGGTCAGCAGGAATTTAGCGGCGTTAGACCGCTTCAGGCGAATCATCATGGTGTCAGAAGATGGCCCGGTGGCAAAAGATGGTATCCCATGGCCTTTGCGTCGCATGCTCGCATTTAACGAGAGAGTGGCGGCGGCTCTGTTTTAGCGAGACTCGTCTCGCCGGGGAATTCAGCAGCGAGCTGGTCACCGAGCCACGCGCCAATGGCCACATCGGCTTGAATGGCGCGATCGATGCGGGTTCCTCGCACTGCGAGTAGCGTGCCCTGATCGAAATCCCGAAAGTTTCACTCTCGAGGAAATTCAAGTTCTGCCATCGGTGACCATGACCACGGAGCTGCAATGCATTGAGGGTTGGAGCAATGCCGTCCAGCGGAAGGGTGTTCGACTGGTCGAGTTCGCCGCCCGTCACGGCTTGGGCGTGACGGGCAGTCAGCCGTTTGAAATGGACCAGAAACCAAGAGGAGCCTTTCGGTATGTCCGGTTGGAGACTCGAACGAGGGAATACTTTGTCGGTTTGGACATGGCCAGCGCCTTCACCCGCAGAAGCTTTTGTGTTACGAGATGAATGGTAAACTACTCTCTCAGGAAAATGGCCACTCCCCTGCGGCTCGTGGTTCCGGTCAAGTATGGAATCAAGAACATCAAACGCATTGGCGTCAGATTAGAAGTCCTGGGGCCAGCCACAAGGAATGCATGGCTACTTAACGGTTTGAGCCGCCTCGATCAGTTTCTCCGTTGAATGACGCTCTTTGAATCCATCCAGGAAAAGCTTGGCTTGAATCTTGCCGTCCGTGCCAATGAGCATCGTGCCGGGATAGGGAATGCCTTCGACTCGGCCTCCCTTGGCTTCCTGATTCAGCAGACCATAGGCCGTGATCGTCTTGCTATTGGCATCCGAAAGCAGCGGAAAGGTAATCTTGTTCTTGTCCGAGAATGCAGCCAGCACTTCCACCGAGTCGTAGCTGATGCCGATGACCTGAATGCCGGTCGCTTCGATCTTCTTGAGATCACTTTGCAGCTGAACCAGCTGCTTTTTGCAGTAAGGTCACCACCCGGCTGAACGGTAGAAAACCAGCACCACCTTGCCATTCTTGAGGAACTGATCGAGAGAGCGTTCCTTGCCGTTCTGGTCTTTGAGCGTGAACGAAGGGGCCTTGGCGCCGACCTTCGAGTCCTGTTTTTCGTCGGGAACTTTGTCGTCGGCTCGACACGTACCCGCCAAGGCCATCCCCAGCACGATAGGGGCAGCGATTGCAAAGCGAAACAAATTCATTCCATTCTCCTCCAGGCTAATAAGCATGGCATGGCCGCCACGGACTTCCCTTTATCAAAGTTAGACCATATCGCAACTCGATTTTCGTATCCGTCACAAGCCCCCCGTAAGGGCCTCACGGATCATGGCAGCTTACGGGTCACTCATAGATGCGTCCAGCCGTTTGTGTGATTCTTACCTACTCTCGGTCAAGCTGTCGTCATTCTCCGCTGGAACTGGGGCGAGCCAACCTTTTCCGGGCCGGAGATCGCCTTCCCTTCCCTTTCAATCGGGAATTTCCACCACGCGAAAAAAACCTTCTGCCGCCCAATCTTGGAACCAGATGCGCAAGTTGGCTGCCAGCAGATCGAGGTCCTCATCGGACGTCTCAACCGTCCGCGCAATCGCCTCGCCTACCGACCGGCCGGCGAGTAACGCTTCCAGGAGTCGGAATGCGGGTGGCGAAAGCTCATAGTGGCGCACGACGAACTGCCGGCGCGTAACCGCCAGGTGCGTCTCCGCCGGCCCAGGTGGATGCGGCTCCTCGTGGCGCCGCACTGCGGTGAAGTAGCGATGGACCGGGTAGCGCAGCGAGTAGCCGTAAACAAGGCACACCCACGAGACGCGCCTCCAGCAAGCGTTCCGGCGGGATGGCCTGGAGCTGGTCGACTTCCAGCGGCGGCTGTCCCTCCACGCCGGGGCCATCGAAGACTTCATTGAAGCTCAACTCCAGTGTGGCGAGGTCAATGAGGAAGTCCGGCCAGTCGGTCGGCAAGCCTTCGGTCCCGTCTGCTTCGGGCCGGGTTTCAGCCAGATAGCGAGGAAAGTTAGAGGCTAGTTGAAAGAGCGTGTAACTCCTGGATGGATACCGTTGCAAATACCCCACCGCAAAGGCATCAAAGGCTTCCTGACCCAGGGCATGCATGAGGACGGGGAACTCTTCGCGCAAGCATTCCAGAAGTCGGGCGTAGTAGGCGTAGCCATATTGGCCAGGCGTCTCTGAGCGGTCAGGGCTGCGGAACGGGTGATGACGGTTTCAGCGTCCTCCAACCTGACGTCCAGGTGCTGACGCACTTCGATCGACGCCAGCCCTTCCGCAATGCCCACCGGGTGCATAATGACCGCCTGCATCCAACGCTGAATCTGTGCAAGCTCAGGCCCGGAGTCCTTCGGGATCGTCATGTTTGTACTCCGACACAAGCCTGGCGCAAACCGAGGACTGTTCTTCGCTCAGGCGCCGCTCGCTTTTCAATTCGCCGTTCTTGGTTTTACTTCGCCGGGGCAGCCGCGAATTTATTGCCGGCTTTGGTCATCAGCTCCTCGAAGCGCTTGCGGGCCTTTGGCCAGGTCTTGTCGCTAAGCGGCACTTCGCAGCCGCCCTTGCCCTTGCACTCGTTCTCGCCAGGGTTTTCGCCGCAGCCGCCTTGCCCTTTGCAGGCATTCATGCCGTTGCAGTCGTGCGCCGCTACGGTCGCGCAATGAGCCTGCCCGGCGCACTCGTTGGCTGTGCCCTTTTTCCCCTTGTTCTTGCAAGTGTTGATGCCGCGGCAGACGTGCGGGTCCTGGAGGAGCCGGGGGGACGCGTCGGCCGCAGTGCCGTTCTGGTCCTTGGCGGCCGGCGGCGTGGTGCCGCCGTGGCAGCCTCCCAACAGGCCTGACGCCAATCCGCCCAAGGCGGCAAGTGACAATCGGTGCAGGTCGCGTCGCGTGAGAAGTACGTCGATCATTCTGGTCCTCCTGCAGAAGAAATCTGGCTCTGAGCCGACGAAGGGCTAACCGAACCGCCATTGAACGCTGGCGCCACTTCGCCTATTCTCCGGAGACCGGGGTGCTTGCTCGACGAACCACTGGATGAGCCTGTCGATGAGATAAGGCACCGGCCCGAACAAGAGCACTACAAAGCACGTGAACAGGTAAGGAAACGGCGGCGCTTTGAAAAAGACGAGGCGCATTACCCCACAAGGCGTAAAACTGCTCCGTATGCGCCGTGAGGTAGGCGACGATCATCGTGCCTATCAATGGGATCGTGATCAGGCGAGATGCCGCTCCAAGCAGCAGCAAGAATCCGCAAACCGTCTCGGTTGTTCCGGCCAGGTAGACGTTTAGCATCGGCGCGGGTATTCCCCAATCCCTGAAGAAGACCGTAGTCGTCTCGACGTTGGACAGCTTCCCCAGGCCCGCGGTCATGAACCCTTGGCCGAAATAGCACGCGCAAGATCAGCAGGAAAAGATGCTTGACGTAGTCCAGCACCCAGATTTCCCTCAAATACCACTTCCGCACTGACAGGATGAGTGCCGTCATGTTTCGTCCTCCCGCGAGCTTAATAGGATCGTACGAGGCCGACGTCGGCCCCGCTCACCTCCGGGACGAGAAACGACACCGGATTGGAAACGCCGGCCGACTCCGAAGCCACGATGGATTGGCGGGCGCGCGGTTGGCGCCAGCGCTTCACTCATATAGTCGCGGGCCTTGAGCACTTCTGCATGCACAACCGGGAACGGTGGGATCTTCGCATCCCATTCGAGCAACGTCGAGGCGCCGCCGGTCAATTGATGGGCGAGCCGGTAGAGTTCCCAGACAGGATCGATCACCGCACCGTCGTGCGTGTCGATCAAGTGCGTCTGGCAGTCGGTATGCCCGGCCAGGTGGAATTGCACGACGCGAGCATGCGGCACTGAGCGGATGTATTCCACGGGATCGAAGTCATGGTTGACGCTGGAGACATAGACGTTGTTTACGTCCAAAAGCAGGCCGCAGTCGGTATCCTCGGCCAGACGGCTGAGAAACTCCCATTCACTCATCGTCGAGCCAGCGAAGGTGACGTAGGTGCTGGGGTTTTCCAGCACGAGCGGCCGTTCGAGGTAGTCTTGCACAGTGCGCACGCGTGCGGTCACGTGCTTCAGCGTCTGCTCGTTCAAAGGGATGGGAAGCAAGTCGTGGGCGTTCAGCCCTGCGACGCCGGTCCAACACAGGTGATCCGAGATCCAGCGCGGCTCGACGGCCTTGGCCAGATGTTTGAGCTTTTTCAGATATTCGAAGTCGAGACAGTCCGTGCTGCCTATCGACAGCGCCACGCCATGCATGACGATGGCGTACCGTTCGGCGATTTGTTCCAGGACATAACGCGGCCGACCGCCAGAGTCCATGAAGTTCTCAGAGATGATTTCGAACCAATCCACGGCAGGATGATGTTCGAGGATGTGAGAAAAGTGAACGGTCCGCAGACCGAGGCCGAGACCGAGGTTGGCATATCCTAGACGCTGCGGTTTCATGGCATCATCCACTCGGTTTGAAATCGTTTGATCCGGAGCCATGGCGAAAGTGAATTGCGGCAACACCGCCGCCCTGGCTCCGAGTCAAACGAACTTTCGAACAAGCTCAGATTGTTGAACTCTAGCTGGTCTTCTTGGGAGCGTCGCCAAAGGTCTTCCCTGCGCTTCTTCATTGCCTTTTCAAAGTTCTTCCGGGCCTTCGCCCAGGCCTCGTCCTTGAGGGGAACGGCGCAATCGCCCATGCCTTTGCACTTGTTCTCACCGGGTTTCTCGCCGCAACCACCGGTACCCGCACAGTCGTTGTGCGTCTTGCACGCATGGTCCTTGACCGAGGGACCGTAAGCCTGGCCCGCACAGTCGTTTTTCTTGCCCTTGTACTCGCCCTTGCAAGTGGGATTCAAGCCGCGACAGATGTGCGGTTCCTGAAGCAGAAGCGGTTTGTTCGGATCCTTCTTCTTGGCCTCGTCTGCCGCCCGAACGAGGCCCGCACCCGCCACCATACCGCCCAGGGCTGCCGCGGCCAGCTTGTTGAAATTGCGACGATCCATTTTCACGACTCCTTGTACAAGAGAGAGAACCGAAAAGAAAAATTGAGCAGCCGATGCGCTGCCCGTCGATCCATTAGCTCGATCTAGCCTTTGCCGCCACTCTCCTCAGTTTTGGATGCCGGCAGCCACAGGAGGTTACAAAGAATCTGCGCCCTAGGCCCCGAGACGCAGACAATCGTTGCTACGGTACGGCGTCTTCGCGCCTTGAAATGGACGGGTTTATCGGTGGGATTCGTCACCCGCCGGCGCGAGGGTCAGAGCCGTCGCGCAACGATAGCTCGCGTGTCGCCTTCCTGAACGTACGCGATGGCAGTGGCATTCTTGCGAACGAGATCGGCCGGCAATTTCAACTCGACGCGGCCCTCCTGGGCCTCGTCTAGGTGAAGTGTCTGAAAGGCGCGTACGACGTTGTCGTGGCGAAGCGTGCGGCCGCCGTTTTCGCCGCGTTTCACTTCACTCCTTATGTTGCTCTCCACTACAGCGAAGTGGAGGACGGCCCCCCGAGCTGGTTTCGCAACGACGTAGGTAAGCGCGAGGGAGTTGGCCCCACTCGACTTCTCCTGCTGAAGCTTCACTGCCGACGGCGGCGTCCTCTTCAGGGCGGCATCGATACTGGCCCGCGCGAGTTTGCGGTCAGAGCCCACGAACTCTTCGCTGCCATTGACGATCATCTGCGGCGTGTAAACCCGATCCGCCTTCAGAGCTCGAGCGTAAGCCTGCTGCCGCTGCGAGAACTTCGCTGAGCTATATGGATCCGTCCAACCGAGCCGGTTCCAGTAATCGACGTGGAAACCGAGGCAGAAAATGCGGCGCCCGTCTTTGCTGGTTTCTTGCACAAGCTCCCTGAGCAGCGCATCGGCCGGCGGGCAACTCGAACATCCTTCCGAGGTAAACAGTTCGACCACGGCAAAGGCCGCATCCGACTCTTTGCCGTCCTTGTTTCGGGCGTTCGCTCCATCGTCGCTTTGCGCGGTCGACGGTCCCAAACGGGCGAACAACGCGAACGCAATCAGCAACGCACTCAATGCAAAGCTTAGCCGCCAAGTCATAGCGAGGTACTCCTTATTGCTCGAAACCTGGCGCCATAGTGTCTTCCGATCACCAATCGAATGGCGCGGTACAGGAGGAGCTCCACTTCAAGAAGCGATCCCTTGACTCCACTCTTCACGACGACATGGAAGGCGCTTTCAGTGAGCTCAACCATCAGGCCTTCGCGAAGAACCTTCAACTCGTTCGGTGGCTGTTCCGATGCCCATTTCTCGACCGTGTGAATGAGCGCCCGTCCACAGGCCCAACTGCACCTTGATCCACGAACCCGATATCCCCTGCCGGAGTGCGATCGGGTAGACGGCACAGGTGAGTTCGGCCGCAAAATTCTCAAGCGTATTGTCCCGATTTTGGGACCTGACCGAGCTGTCACTCATAGAAAATTGCTCCAGCGCAGGCGATGACAACCGACCAAGGACGAGACCAACCCGGCCAGGGCAAACTGGCCAAAGGCCAGAATGGTTGCGGCGATAAATCACCTATTGCCGACAATCCCCGGCCGTCTCAATTTCGAGGTGCCATCGTAGGTTCTTTAGGCGAACAGCGAGCATTACCCCTTCGCAGGCAAGCTCCTCAATCCATCGCCGATCCGGGCCAAACCTCTTCCCGATACACGGCAACTTCGGCCGGCGCGGAAACTCCGAGCCGGACCTGACCGCCTTGGACCGAGACGACCGTAAACACCACGTCGACGTCGGGCACGACGATTCGTTCACCGACCCTGCGACTGAGAACCAGCATCACATCCCCTCCATGAGTTAGTACGTTAGCCTACGTTCCACGCTGCCAGAATTGCGACAGCCTCCGCTGCGTATCCGGCGACAATCCAAGTTGAACGCTGTCCTTCTGTGTTCAAACGAATGAGTGGTCTTCTCTGTTCCCGGCCCTCATACTCAGTCGCTCGACCCGGTAAAACCTGACAGGATTTCCTAAAGTTGACCCTCGGGATTAGCCTGCCGAAGGGCGTCCTGGATTCGCTCGCGTGCCTCCCGGCTGAGAGCCGGAACCGTGGCGGCACCACCAGTGGTTTGGTCCGACCGCCCCCACCTACGGCTGGCTTCTTCCACCAGCCGGAGCTGCGCCGGAAAAGCCGGCACCATCGGCAGCCGCCCAGGTGGACGGCAAGCGCAAGTCTCTGCCATGGGCTCAATTCGGCGTCCAGGGACTGAGAAAGCAACTCCCCGACCCGCTTGCAAGACATCATCGTTGATCTCCCGCAGCCGACGGGCCGAAGCTGGTTCGATCCAGACATCGCCACAGCCGCACACGTGCCCTGTGGACTAGGGCCCATAGGTTTGTCGCGGAAATGCCTAATTCCTGACAGATTTCTGCGGGAGTCACGTCATCCAGGAGCCGGGAGGTAAAAACCACGCGCAGGCGGACCGGGGAGATGGGCAAGGCAGTGCTCGAAGGACTCCCAAAACTCCCGGCGTTCCAGCGTTTGAACAGGATCACCTCCCCACTCTCTCAGCCCCACCTGCCAGTGACCCGATCGATCGTAGAACTTTTCCAAAAATGCATCGGGCCGAGCCAGCTCGCCCAAAAGAACAGCCGGATGCAACTGTCGCATCCGGTCCATCATTTTCTTCTTGAGGATGCCAGTCAGCCACGTCCGCTCTGAGGAACGGCCGGCGAACGAAGCCATCGATTTCAGCGCAGCCAGGAGCGTCTCCTGGACGAGATCCTCGGCCGACTCTGGCTCGTGCACTCGCGCCATGGCGAAACAATAGAGATAATCACCGTGCTCTTCGACCCAGTGTTCCGGGCACAGTCGCGCGGAAACGGGGCCACGCTTTTCTTGGTTCAACGCAGGTCCTTCGCAATAAGCCGAGATTGGAAAAGCAACATGGTTCAGTTCGCTCTGCTTCGCACCGAGAGAATCGCTCTCACCAGGTCCTCCGGCACCTCGTCGGGCACTTGATCCTCAGAGAAGGTGAACGCTTCCTTGCCAAGCTGGATCGCCATCCGGTAGCTGTCGACATAGGCGACGCACTCCGGGCATTGCGCCAAATGGGCCTCGAATTCGGCGCCTTGCCTCAACCAGCTCGTCGGCTAAATACTCCGACAAGAACTCAACAAAGTCGCGACAGGTCACGCATTTTCTCCATTTGGCCCGCGGGCCAGCTCGAGTCTGCCTCTCCTTTGACGCCGTAGGCAGGCTAGTGGTTACAACCAACCGAGGGTCCAGCGTCATTCGATGAACGACACCCGTGCGGAACTGTTCCCCGGGTGGAACACACCGTACAATGCGCGATCAGATTTCTTGAAGGATTGATGCTGCCCGGCTGGAGCCGTCCTGGGGGTGTCGGATGAACAGCGTGCTGCATTCTTCGAAGGCCAATACGTGCACAACGGTCGACGCGCAGCTAAGCGACGCTAAAAGGAGCGATTCGCAGGAACCGGCAACAACCGGCGACTTCCCAGCCATCCGTGCCATCGTCGAAGGCACGGCTGGCAGTACAGGCGAGGAGTTCTTCCGGAATCTGGTCCGCCACCTGGCTGCCGCCACCGACGCTCACCATGCTTTCGTTGCCGAATTTGCCGACGTCAACACGCGCGTGCGCACGCTGGCGCTGACTGGGCCAAGATCATATTCGTGACAACCAGGAGGGGACCTGGCCGGCACTCCTTGCCAGGATGTCCTGCGCGGTTCGATCTGCCATCACCCGGTCGGTGTCAAGGACCTGTTTCCCTTCGATCGGGACCTCATCGAGATGGGGATAGAGAGTTATCTGGGCGTTCCCTTGTGCGACGCTTTGGGCGGCGTGCTCGGACATCTGGCGGTATTCGACGAGCGCCCGATGCCCGCAGAACCGCGCCGCCTGTTCACATTTCGGATCTTCGCCGCCCGCGCCGCCGCCGAATTGACAAGGTTGCGGTCGGAGAAACTGCTCAGCGAAAGCGAACAGCGTTTCCGCGATCTGTACGAGGAGGCGCCGATCGCGTACGTCCTGGAGGACCTCGAGTCACGCTTCATCAGCGCCAATCGAGCCGCGCTCAGGATTTTGGGTCTGACGAGCGACGAAGTCGTCGGCACCTTGGGAACATCCCTTGTCGCCAATACGCCATACGCCCATGCGCGAGCCCGCGAAGCATTGGCGTCCATTAGCCGAGGCACGGATACCCGCGGCGTTGTGCTCGAACTGCGCCGCAAGGATAACGGCCGGCCCATCTGGGTTCAATGGTGGTCCAGGCCCGAACCAGGCGGCAAGTATACGCGGACCATGATGGTGGACATTACCGAGCGCGTTCTGCTGGAGCAGGAACAGGCACGGCTCCAGGCTCAAAACCTATACCTTCAGGAAGAGATCAAATCAGTCCATAACTTCGAAGAAATCATCGGCCAGAGTCCAGCGCTCAGGGCCGCCCTCGACAGCGTCAGCCGTGTCGCTCCGACCGACGCCTCAGTCCTGCTCTCCGGCGAAACCGGGACGGGCAAGGAACTCATGGCCCGCGCCATCCATTCGGCGAGCAAGCGTAAGGACAAGCCTCTGATCAAAGTGAACTGCGCCGGCCTGCCGACTGGCCTGGTGGAAAGTGAACTATTCGGTCATGAAAAGGGCGCCTTCACAGGCGCCATTGCCAAACGTATCGGCCGGTTCGAGCTGGCCAACGGCGGCACCATCTTCCTGGACGAAGTGGGCGAGATCCCCCTCGACGTCCAGGCCAAGCTCCTTCGCGTGCTGCAAGAGCGCGAATGCGAGCGCGTCGGGGGCAACTCGCCGATTCAGGTGGACGTCCGGGTCATCGCGGCAAGCAATCGTGATCTGCTCAAGGCCGTGGGCGAGAAAACTTTTCGCGAGGACCTCTTTTACCGACTCAATGTCTTTCCTATCGAGCTGCCGCCTCTGCGTGTCCGTACCGACGATATCCCTCTCCTGACCCATTTCTTTGTCAACAAGTTCATGGCGCGGATTGGTAAGCAATTCCGAAGCATCGGCCGGCAAACGATGGAACGCCTTGTTGCTTATTCCTGGCCGGGTAATGTCCGCGAGCTGGAAAACATCCTTGAACGTGCTGTGATCCTAGCCCAAGACGGCAATTTCGAGATCGGCCCCACGCTTTTACCCGCCGCGACGGCGGGAGTTACCGGCAATGAGCAACTCGATTTGGCAACTCTGGAATACGATCATATTCGCAAGGTGTTAGAGCAAACCAGCGGGGTCATTAACGGTCCGCGGCGCGGCCGGGATTCTGGGGCTGCACCCTAACACGCTCCGAAGCCGGATGAAAAAGCTCGGCATCGCCCGGGCAGCTCACGAGATTTCGTAGCGCTATCGAAATATCGTGGCGACAGGCGCTATCCCCGTCGCTGGTGATGTATCGGTTCCTGGGTGTGTTGAATTCCGGAACTTTATCCAGATTGGTTACTTGCGCAGCGACTTCACATCTCAAATCAGTCCTGGCATTTCGTTTGCTTTCATCGCCTTCTGGCGAATATCACACGTAACAGCCAAGCTCGAGCAGGGAGACAGTTCGATGCAGATCATGCGCAAAAAGATCGAGCAACTACTCGCGGAGAAGGAATAGTGCTCAGGATCACGCAGATCGTAGGCGCGGATTCGACACCAATCTTCAAACTGGAGGGCAAGCTGCTCGGGGCCTGGGTTACTGAGGTGCGGAATGTCTGCGGGTCTGGGGAAGGAGGGATAGCCGGGAAGACGCCTGGATCTCTCGAGGCTCAGTTTCGTGGATCGGGCGGGAGCGAAGCTGTTGAACGATTTGATCCACGATGGCTTTACAGTTTCTGCCAGTTCGGGATTTGTTGCTGAATTGCTTCAGTTGGAGACCTCATGACGGCCGGACGCTCTAATTCCCTCACCGGTGACCGGCTGTCGCAGCACGGGCAGTCCGGCGAACAAGAGGCTGAAGCCGAGTTCCTCGCCCAGGTCCGGGCCGGTGACGAGGATGCCAGTGCGAAATTCGTGAGGCAATACGGCGGCCCCATGCTGGCCGTGGCCCACCGGTACTTTCGCAACGAACAGGATCGCGCCGAAGCCGTACAAGACGCTTTCCTCTCGGCGTTCCGCTCCCTGCACGATTTCGAGGGACATTCGAGCCTGGGAACCTGGCTGTACCGTATCGTGGTCAATGCCTGCCTCACGAAGCTACGGACCAAGACTCGGAGACCGGAGGTCACCATCGACGACCTGCTGCCCACTTTCGACGAGACCGGCCACCACAGCCGCCCGGTGCGGCCCTGGAGAGATCAAGCTCTGGCAGAGCTTACTCAGGCCGAGACTTGTGATCACGTTCGGGCATGCATCGACCGGCTGCCTGATCCTTACGGCCGGGTCCTCCTGCTTCGCGACATCGAGGAACTCGACACCGACCAAGCTGCCCAGCATCTGGGAATCACCCCTGGAGCCGTCAAGACGCGCTTGCATCGCGCCCGTCAAGCCTTGCGTTTGCTGCTCGAGCCCCTGTTTGTGGGATAGCACCCAGGTTCTCCATGACTATCACTCCTGGAAAAAAGACCCTCCTCCTTGACCTCGATGGTACTGTGGTGGACACACATGAGCTAATCTACCAGTGCTATGACCAGACCATGCGCGAGCATTGCGGCTGCCAGGGAAGTCGTCAGATTCTGGAGTTGCTAACCCTGTAGCCGCAGGTTTTCGCTGAGCGGAGGAGGACCTATGACGCGAATCGCCTTGGTGCAGCAGAGGGCGGGCGCGGACAAAGGGGCAAATGTTGCACGCGGTGTCAAAGCCCTGGAGGCCGCAGCAGCGAAGGGCGCGGAGGTCGTCTGCTTTTCCGAGCTAGCCTTCGAGCCGTTTTACCCACAGCGCAAGGCGCGGGCTGAGTACGAGCACCTTGCAGAGCCGGTGCCAGGGCCGACCACCGATATATTCGTAGCTCAGGCCAGGCTACTTGGCGTCGTCGTGGTGCTCAACTTGTTCGAGTGCGATGGCGAACGGTGCTACGATACTTCACCGGTGATTGACGCTGACGGCAGGCTGCTGGGGCGGACGCGGATGGTCCATATTACCGATTACCCCAATTTCCACGAGCAGGATTATTACGCCCCCGGGGATACCGGCGCGCCTGTCTTCCAAACGCGATTCGGATGCATCGGGATCGCCATCTGCTATGATCGTCACTTCCCCGAGTACATGCGGGCTCTGGCCCTTGGCGGTGCGGACTTAGTCCTGGTTCCTCAAGCTGGCACGGTTGGCGAATGGCCGGATGATTTGTTTGAGGCAGAGATGCGTGTGTCCGCCTTCCAGAACGGCTACTTCATAGGACTCTGCAACCGCGTCGGCGCTGACGGTTCACTAACCTTCGCTGGCGAGTCATTCCTTTGCACACCGGATGGGGTCGTCCTGGCGCGGGCGCTCAAGGCGAGGAGCACATACTGGTTGTCGACATAGACTTGAACTCGGCCGGACGTTCGCATGCCCGACGCCTTTTCCTGCAACACCGGCGCCCGAGCTTTATGTAAAGTGGTTTGGGCCGGAACAAAGGCCTGGGGACGCGACGCTTTAGTGCCCCAACCAACCTGTAATGAAAGGGCAGGGATCAGTTGAGCCGCCGTCATTGCCTATTTTGTCAACTCGGTTTTTCTGACGTACCAATCACTGGCTAGCCCCAATGAAGTACCTTTACGAGGAAACGCAATGGCCTTCGTTATATTCGCTCGCAGTAATCGTTCGGTTCTTCTTTCCTGCTGTGCAGGATTTTGTCTCTTTTTCACGCCGTCCGGTTTGCTGGCTGACGATTGGCCACAATGGCTCGGGCCAAAGAGAGACAGCATTTGGCGAGAGTCTGGGATCGTTGACGCCTTTCCGGCGACGGGCAAGTTTCTCTGGAAGGCGCCCATCGGCAGCGGCTACGCAGGGCCTGCTGTGGCCGAGGGCAAAGTCTTTGTGACGGATCACATGCCCCGAGTGACGGGCAAGCGTTCAGATAAGCCCGCCGCCGAGCAGCCAGACAACGAACGCATTATTTGTCTCGACGAAAAGACGGGACAGCAGATATGGCAGCATCACTACGAATGTTCGTACGAAGGAATGGGCTACCCATCCGGACCGCGTGCGACGCCTGTCGTGAAAGACGGCCGTGTCTATACCCTGGGAGCGATGGGCGACCTTCTTTGTCTTAACGCCGCCGACGGCAAGGTGGTCTGGTCCGTCAATTTTGTCCGCGATCGCGGCGCACGGGTTCCGGTATGGGGCTTTGCCGCTCATCCGCTCCTCGACGGCCAAAAACTGATCTGCCTGATCGGAGGTACCCAGGGTCTAGTGGTGGCCTTCGACAAAGACACCGGCAAGGAGCTTTGGCATGCACTTTCCAGCAAGCAAACTGGCTATTGCCCGCCCATGATTTACCAGGTGGGTTCCAAGCGCGAGCTGATCATCTGGGATCCCGAAGCCGTCGCGGGACTCGACCCCGAGACCGGCCACACGATCTGGACCGTACCCTGGCATATTCACGCGCAATCTTCGATGTCCACAGCTACCCCCCGTTACCTGGCAGGCAAGCTCTTCCTGACTTCTTTTTACAATGGTCCCCTGATGCTCGGCATCGATCCCTCGGGCGAAGAAGCAACGGTCCTCTGGAAAGGCAAATGGTTCGAGACGGCCCGCAGTGGCGCAAGTGAGATACCAACAGCCACCGACGGCCTGCACTGCATCATCAGCACCCCTTTCATGACCGAGGACGCAATCTACGGCGTATGCAGCTACGGCGAGTTTCGGGCTCTCGACGTCAAGACCGGCAAACGCTTCTGGGAAACATTTCGCCGACTACCGGCAAGGAAGCGCGCTTTGGCACAGCCTTCGTCGTCAAGCACAAGGATCGCTACTTCCTATTCAGCGAAAAAGGCGACCTGGTCCAGGCACGGCTTTCCAGGGAGAAATACCAAGAACTGGGTCGTATGCACATCATCGAGCCGACCAACACCATGGCGGGCCGACCCGTAGTCTGGACGCATCCTGCGTTCGCCAATCGTTGCGTATACGCTCGGAACGACAAAGAGATCGTCTGCGTATCCTTGGCCGCCAATCCCTGAATGGGCAGCCAGATCGGGCAAATCGCTGGTCGGAAGGTCGCTACGATGACCACGATCAAAGCTTACGTCTTCGACGCCTACGGGACGCTGTTCGACGTGTATTCGGTCCAGGACCGCTGCGAGGAACTATTCCCTGGGCACGGCGCTCGACTGACGATATTGTGGCGGACCAAGCAACTTGAATACACCTGGTTGCGGACCTTGAGCGGGTAAAGGTGCTGCTCGACTTCCCCGGACCTTCATTGATTGTGCCCGTGGCGGAATCCTTGCAACGAATTGCCAAGAAATACGAAATGCAATCCGGGCGGCCACTCCTCGGCGTCGCCCAAGTTGTAAGGAATTCGCCCGAGTGTGCGTCTAACCACCTTGGTGGATCTGGTGTCGCCCTGACCCGCGAACAAGGAAGACAGCATGACACACCTATTCCCCGCCGAGGACAGTCCTGTGCGCCAGCATTTGCCAGCGCCTGACGAATGGCTCAATCAGTACGGTGACACGCTGTACCGCTGTGCACTCGGCCGGCTGCGACGGCCCCACGAAGCGGAAGAGGCCGTCCAGGAAACGTTGCTGGCGGCGCTCAAGGCTCGCGGACAATTTCAGGGACGGTCGCATCCGCGGACCTGGCTGCTGACGATCCTGAAGCGCAAGGTACTGGATCGACTGCGCACCGCCGCGCGGCGGGTTCCCGAGACTACTCTCGACGACCTTGACGACTGGTTTAATGCTGGCGGCCACTGGCGCAAATCGCCGCTTGATTGGGGCGATCCAGCCGCGGCCGCCGAGCGGTCGGAGTTCTGGGCGGTCGTTCATGGCTGTCTGGCGAAGCTACCGCCGCAGATGGCCGAGGTCTTCACGCTGCGAACGCTCGACGATTGCGAGACCACCGAGGTGTGCCGTGTGTTGGCCATTTCACCTGACAATCTGTGGGTGCTGCTGCATCGAGCCCGGCTGCGATTGGTGCGCTGCCTGGACATTCATTGGTTCCGGACCGAGCAATAATCATGTTGAGCTGCCGTCACGCGTCCCGTCTGCTGTCGCATCGCCTGGAGCATTCGCTGTCCCGGTTCGAGACCGTGTGCCTGAGCGTGCATCTCCTCGGATGCCGTCCATGCCGTCGTTTCGCCCAAGCAATTGGCTGGCTACACGGAGCATTGGCGTCTTCTCCCAGCATGGTCCAGTTGCCATCCGAGGTGCGCGAACGCATCCGGCTCGCTCTGGACCAGGCCGAACGGGAGGGCTAGAGCGCCTTGGAGATTCGGGTAGCGGAAGTCTGGCATTTTCCGCTCCCGGCCCGAACTGACAAGCGAAATCTCTCCCCAGTTCGCTGTAAGGAATACGAAACCGGGTCCGTCTCACTGAGAACAGAACGTGGAAGCCTGTGTAGATCGGCTCTCCCGCAGTTCCGTAATCTCAAGGAGAATGACTCATGTTTAACAGCTTCTGGAAGTGCCGTCCTCGTCACAATGCCGCGGCTCGCCGTATTCCGCCTGGGTGTGGAAAGCCTGGAGGAGCGTGCAGTTCCCGCGTCACTGCAAGCGAGCCTATTCGACAACAATCAGATCGCCACGGTTTATACCGAGAGCAACAACCCCGAATCGGACCACAACGCCGTGCTGGCCTATAACCGCAGTGCCGATGGCACACTTACCCAGATCGGCACCTTCAGCACGCGCGGCACCGGCCAGGTGAACCTTCCTAAAGTCGTTGGTCCCGACGATTCCAGCCAGGAAGTGGTTGCCACGCCCGACGGCAATTTCCTCTACGCCGTCAACCAGGGGAGCAATACGATTGCAGCGTTCCGTATCCGCAAGAACGGCGGCCTGAATTTTATCGATACCTTTGACTCGGGCGGCGTACAGCCTGACAGCATCGGCATCGCCAATGGCAAGCTCTACGTCAATAACAAGGGCGACGCCACCGCAACCGACCCCGGCACGGTTGCTCCCACCATCACCGGCTTCACCATCGATTCGGACGGTTCGCTGTCGCCGATTCCCCACTCCACCATCACGCTTCCGGTTGGAACCGTACCTTCGCAAAACCTCATCTCGCCCAATGGCCAATTGCTGTTCAGCGACATCTTCGGCGTCAACTCCGCACCGCAGAGCAACACCCTGGCACCATTTCAAATCGGCGGCGATGGCAGCCTGACACTTGCTTCCGGCGGCAATGCGGCGGCTCAGGCTCCTGGCGCCACAACGCCCGCGCCGGCCTTGCTGGGGGCCGCGGCTAACCCAACTCAGAACATTCTCTACGTCGGCCTGACTGGGCTCAGCGAAGTGGCGGTTTTCACGTACACCGCAAAGGGCAAACTCTCATTCGTTGGCGCCACGGCCCCCAACGACCAGGGCGGCTCGGGTCCGTGCTGGGCGGCGGTCAGCCCCGATGGAAAGTTCCTCTACACCGGCGACACGGGCAGCAACTCTGTCGGCGTCTACTCGCTGGCCGATCCGCTTCATCCCAATCTAGTTCAGGAGTTTTTCCTGGGTGGACCGCAGACTCCGCCCGGTTCCCCATCCGGCACCGCGCGTGAGAAAACCACGTTCCAGGTCGCCGTGGACCCCAGCGGCCGTTTCGTCTACGCCATCAGCCAGAACACTAGCGCCAACGGAACGTTCCAGGAGGGCAACCAACTCCACATTCTCGCCGTTGCCGCGAACGGCAAGCTGAGTGAGCCGAATGGCCCTGTCATCCTCCCCGCCGACAGCGTGCCGGGAACTGCCCATCCGCAGGGCATCGCGATAGTCAGCGGCGTAGGCAAACAGCCGGACCACGACCACAAGGACAAAGCGGCAGCGAAGAACATTGACTTCTTTTTCGGGGTGCACCAGGCTTCCAACTCCGATGGACAGCTGGAAGCGCTCGTGAGCGAATTGCTCCTGGACCTAAGCAAGAAGCAAAACTAGATTCGTTTTCTCATTTGTGTTTCGCGCACAGTGCGCGAAACACAAACGAAGACGCTGTTGCTGTTTCTTTCACACCATTCGGCCCAGGCCGAACGCAACGCCATATGCCGTGCCCGGCGTTTCTGTCCGTCACTCGCCAACAGACCTCGTGAGGATTTCATTGCGCAGCTAGGACGAGCGGGAACGCCGTAGAAAGCATTTTGCTCCTACTTGTTTGGCGCCAAGGGCTCGTGGGAACGTTGCAACCGCCGCTCATTCTAACCGGCAGATCACATACTCCTCAAAGTGGTCTGTTTTGACGGCGCCCACGGGTGGCCTATTTTGGGCGTTCGCTGACAATTAACGGCATTTGTGCCACATGCTTTGAAAATGGCGAAGATGCCGCTGGGGCAGCCTCTGAGATTTTGGTTCTCTTTGGCTCATCCGATTTGCGGACAGCCCGCTGAAGACTCAACAGCACCGATTAATTTTGGAAAATTTCTGCATAGACCAGCCCCACCGGTACCAGATGGTCGGAGGCTGCGCCCGACGTGTCGCTGTGCGGAAAGAGGGTCCTCTTTCCCTTACCGGGCTGGCCATCCAGAGGCCACGTCTGAAGTGATGGCCCGTTTCTTGCCTTTGCCGATGAGCCGTGTGAGCATGGCCTTAATGGGCGTCACCGCCGCCGCTCACCTGGTCCGCGATATGCTCCGACCAGAACGCAGCGAGCGAGGTCGCGGCTAAGTTATCGAAGGATTCCGACTAGACCTTAACCAAGCGAACCCCGTTTCTCTTTTTTGCTGTTTTTTCTGAAAAAAACGAAATCCCTCGGCATTTCCGGGGTTTGAAAAGGTGACGAATCTTTCTCACACCGAAAACGAGGAGGGATTTCGAGTGGCGCAACTATAGCCAAGAAGCTGGACAACAGCAAGCGTCGGATCGATCGCCGTCTCGACAAAGGGAATCAAAGCGGCTGCGAAGCTCCCATCTACACGGCTCACAACGTTCATTATGAGATTGCCAGCCGAACGCGGGGCATTTCCCATGGCGGCATCGGCGCCCTTCATGTTCTGGCTCGGCAAGTCGGCCTTATCGACGCGATTGATCGGCGCCTGGAATTGCTGAAGTTCCATCGCCCGTATCACGAATCCGATCACGTTCTCAATTTCGCCTACAACGCTCTGTGTGAGGGTACCTGTCTACAAGACATGGAGCTGCGTCGCAACGATGAGGTTTTCCTTGATGCCTTGGGGGCCAGACGGATTCCCGACCCCACGACGGCTGGAGATTTTTGTCGTCGTTTCACCCCGGTGGACATCGACCTCTTGCAATCCATTTTCAATGACGTTCGCCGGGACGTTTGGAAGCGACAGCCCGCCCCGTTCTTTGATTTGGCTACGATCGACATGGATGGCACCTTGGTGGAAACGACCGGACAATGCAAACAAGGAATGGACATCGCCTATGACGGTACCTGGGGCTACCACCCACTGGTGTTGTCGCTGGCCGAGACCGGTGAAGTGTTATGGCTGGTGAATCGTTCGGGGAACCGGCCTTCCCACGAAGGAGCCGCCGCCGCCGTGGATCGGATGGTGTCCCTGTGCCGCAAAGCGGGCTTCCGCAAAGTGCTCCTACGCGGGGACACGGACTTCTCGCAAAGCGAACACCTCGATCGCTGGGATGCGGAAGGTACTTTGTTTGTGTTCGGCTTCGACGCCACACCCAACCTGAAAGCGCTTGCTGACGATTTGCCCGAGGCGGCGTGGCAATCGTTGATTCGTCAGCCAGCCTACACGGTGCAAACTCAGCCGCGACAACGCCCCGTGAATGTCAAGGAACAGATCGTGGTCGAGCGGGGCTATGAGAATCAGCGGCTCTGCTCCGAAGCGGTAGCCGAGTTTGCCTATCGACCAGCGGCATGCGGCCATGCCTATCGCATGGTGGTGGTGCGGAAGAACATTTCCGTGTCCAAAGGAGAAAAGCTTCTGTTCGATGACATACGCTATTTCTTCTACATCACGAACACGACGCTTCTGGACACCGAGCAAGTCGTCTGGACGGCCAACAACCGTGGCAATCAGGAAAACTTGTTGGCCCAACTGCATGGCGCCGTAAGCGCGTTGAAGGCTCCTGTGAACACGCTGGAGAGTAACTGGGCCTACATGGTGATGACGGCCTTGGGGTGGAATCTGAAGGCCTGGTGGGCTCTGATGCTTCCTGTCACATCGGGACGTTGGCAAGAGCGTCATGCCGAAGAGAAGCAATGGGTATTGGGCTTGGAGTTCAAGACTTTTGTCCAGGCGTTTGTGCGGCTGCCTTGCCAGATTGTGAAAACCGGTCGGAAGCTGGTGTATCGCTTGTTGTCATGGAATCCACACCAGCGAATCTTCTGGCGCTTGGTGACGGCACTACGTTGCTAATCAGCAGCTAACGAAGTCGGGATCTGGATGTCCCGATCAACCACAACCCCGAACGCAAATCTGCAGAATGGCCGGTGAAGCATGATATAAACTCAGTCAGGCGCCCCCAAAAACAGCTCGCGCGGCGAGGTGGCCGCCAAGGGTGCGCCCGCCGCAAATCGCCACCCCCGGCCCAAAAAGCGAAACGGGGTTCGCTTGTTTAAGGATTAGTTGATTCAAATCCTGTCATCTTTTTGCGCCAGATCTTTTTGTCGTGGATTCGTGGGCTCCAACTCACGCCTTTCACTCCCCCAACCCATCCAATATCCCACCATCCGAAAACGCGGGACAAGTCAGGTGCCTGAGCCAGTTGCGGTCGTCATGAGCGGGGTAGTCGCTGCGGTAGTGCACGCCTCGGGATTCCTGGCGCTGCAATGCCGACCAGATCATCAGCCCGGCGATCGTCAGCATGTTTTGCAGTTCCCAGCCGGCTTGCGTGTCGAACGTGCGCGCCAAGGCGTAACGGCACCAAAAGGCCACCGTCGAACGTGCTTCGAGCAAGGTTGTCTTGTCGCGCACGATACCCATCTTGCGGACCATAAGACTGCGCAGCGCATTGGTCACATCGCTCACGTCTAGCGGTTCGTGGGCCGCCGCTGCCATCCGGCTAACAATGGGTGGCGCCACAAACGTGTCCGGCGTGGCGATGGCTGCGCGAGCCGCTCCTTGGCCACACAACGTTCCGAATACCAGTCCCTCCAGCAAGCTGTTTGAAGCCAGGCGATTGGCGCCATGCAAGCCACTCGAGCTGACTTCTCCCGCGGCCCAGAGGCTAGGCAACGTCGTCCTGCCGTTGTCGTCGATGGTGACGCCGCCCACCATGTAGTGAGCGCCGGGCCGCACTGGTATACGATCGCGCGTAATATCCAATCCGAATCCTCGGCACACCTTATCGATACCCGGAAAGCGACTGTGCACCTTTACGGGATCGAGATGGGATAGATCGAGATAGACGTTGGGATGCTGCGTTTCCGCCATGCAGCGGAAAATCGCCTGGGCGACCACATCGCGCGGAGCCAACTCGCCGCGCGGATCCACATCGAGCATGAAGCGCCGGCCGTTTTTGTCGCGTAGATAAGCCCCTTCCCCGCGCACCGCTTCGCTGATCAGATGCCTGCTGGAGCCGGCAACATAAAGAACGGTGGGATGAAACTGCATGAACTCCATGTCGCGCACCTCGGCCCCCGCCCGGTAGGCGGCCGCCATGCCGTCGCCGGTAGCCACGGGAGGGTTGGTCGTCTCGCGGTAGACCATGCCGGCGCCGCCGCTCGCCAAAATGGTCTGTTTGGCCCAGATGAGGCAATGCTCGCCCGAACGCCGAGCCACCACCGCCCCCACGCAGCGGCCATCTTGCGTCAGGAGATCGACCGTGAAGGTCTTGTCCCAAATCGAAACATGAGCGGCTTCGCGGGCTCGCTGAATGACGGCGCGCATCACTTCATGGCCGGTGGCATCGCCGAACGCATGCACGATGCGCCGATGGCTGTGCCCGCCCTCGCGAGTGAGAGCCAGGCTGCCGTTCTCGAGGTCGAAGTGGGTGCCCCAGCTGAACCAAGGCATTGATTTGACCGGGCGCTTCGCGGACCACCAGTTCAACAATGGCGCGATCGCACAAGCCGGCGCCGGCGATGAGCGTATCTTCGATGTGATCTTCAAAGCGATCTTCCGGCGATAGAACGCCGGCAATGCCCCCCTGGGCATAATTGCTGTTGCTCTGCTCGACCTGGTCCTTGGTGATGACCATGACCCGAAGGGATGGCGGCACCTCGAGCGCCGCCCGCAAGCCCGCTATGCCAGCTCCGATAACGAGAATGTCCGTGAAGAAATGGGGAACTTCCTTGGGGCCGAAAGGGATCAGGTATCGGCGGGCATCGGCCATCGGGTTCTCCCAGAGATAGGGCCGACCCCTGCCGGCTTGTCCGGCAGGTGAAGGAGTTCGACAGCTAAAAAGGCCATCCGCCTTGCGCCCCCTGCCGGCTCGTCCGGCAGGTGAAGGAGTTCGGCGGCTAAAATCACCGCAACTAGCTCAGGAACCGCTTCACCTGCCGGGCAAGCCGGCAGGGGTCGTTATTAGCTTCACACTCAAACATTAGCTACTAAACTGGTTCACCTGCCGGGCAAGCCGGCAGGGGTCGTTTGTCATTGGCAGGCATTATTTATATAAGGCGAACCCCACTACTTCTTATCCGGACTCGCCCCCAGTTCCGACAAGCGCCGGCTGAATTTACTCTGGGCGTCGCGGAATTCCAGGGGAGCCAGCGCCGGCCCGCCGCGCTCGGCGCTGATCTTCGGATCGGCCATGGTCTCGACTTGGTGTAGGCCTCGGTTGGGCTGGGCAGCGCCCCCCTTGCTCGGACTAGGCAGGTTCTCCTTTTCGGCACGTTTGAGACGATCCTTATCGAGCATGTTCTTGTACGCTTTGAGAAATTGCTGATATTCCTCCGGTGTCATCTTGGCTTCCTTGAGAACGTCGTCATTCACGTTTTTCTTGATCTTGTCGAGAACCAGATCTCCCGCCTGCTTGCCAAACTGCTTGCTGTCGGGAGGTTCGGGCGGCGACGGCGGTGAATCGGGTCGCTCGCCCTGCCCATCGGCCGCCTGGCCTTTCTTGGGAGGCGCCGACGTCGCCCGGTTTACTCGGGGCCTTTGCCCTGGCGTCTCCCACGCCGGGCTGTTTGGGGCCTTGATCACCAGGAGTTTTGGGATCGCTTCTTCCCTTGCCCTCGTTCGTTCCATCAGGTTTGTCGGTCGCTTTGCCTTGGTCGGAAGGCTTGTCTCTCGCATCCCCCTGCCCTTTTTCGGGATTCTCTTGTCCCTTGCCCTCGTTCGGGTTGCCTGGTTTCTTGGTCGACTTGCCATGGTCTGAAGTCTTGTCTTTGCGCCCCCCTCCCCTTTGTCGCCTTTTTCAGTGCCGGTTTTTTTGTCGGGAGACTGGGAATCTCGGCCTTTGCCCTGCTCGCTACCGGGTGAGCCCTTTTGTTGTTCCTTATCGGCGGCGGCTTTCATGGCCTCTGCGGCTTTGCGAACATCTGGATCTTGCGCCAGCTTGCGAATCTCTTCGAGCTTTTTCTCGGCGTCTGCCCGTGTCTTGGCGTCCGAGCTTCGCAAATCTTTCTGTAGTTTTTCGAGAGCTTCGCGCACTTTCTGGGCGTCCGGCGTTACCTGCTTATCCTGCTTGGTCTCCTTGCCGGTTTTATTCATGCCCGGGTCGGCCTTGTCGCCGGGATTCTTTCTGCCATCTGGCTTCCCTTGGTTCTGTTCGGGCGGCTTTGCCTGCCCTGGCGATTGTCCGGTTGGCTTGGTCTCGCCGCCGCGTGCCGGATCGTGGCCTTTTTCCGGAGATGAACTCGACCCATCAGTCTTAGGTTTCTCGGTGCTCGGCTTGCCCGGGCCAGCCGGCTTGGCCGTGTCTCCGCCCTTTTGCCGTTCCGCGCCGGTCGCATCTTGCTTAGGATCTGCTGGCTTGTGGTCGCCATCTGTACCCGCGGCAGCCCCTTTGTCAGTCCTCTGATCCGATTTTTCTGCATCCTTCCCTTGATTCTTGCCCGCTGAGCTGCCCTGTTGCGATTTTTCCTTTTCCTTCGAATCGCCAGGTTTCGCGGGGTTCTTTTCCTTGTTCGATCCTGCGACGTCTTTCGATTGCGCTCCGGGCTGTTTTTCTTGCGAACCTTTCGGATTAGTGTCATCCTTGCCCTGCTTGTCGGCAGGATTCATTCCCGAATCCTTTTTGGGGCTAGCCGATTCACTAGATTTCGCCGGATCGCCCTTATCCTTGTTCTCTTCCTTGTCTTGGCCGGTCGGATTCGATCCTTTGGCGTCAGGCGGTTTGTTCGGCTGGTTTGGGTTCGTCCCCTTGTCTCCACTACCAGAAGGATCAGGCTTCTGCTGGACTTGGTTTTGTGCCCCGGATTGGCCGCCCTCCGTGCCCTGTTTCTTATCGGCGCCGGACTTCTGCTCCCGATTTTTCTGGCCATCACCTTTGTTCTTCTGCGTCTTGTCCAGAGCCTGTTGTAGCTTCTTCATCTGCTGACTCGAGTTTTTCCTCATCGCTCCGGCTTTTGTCACTCCTTTGTTGCTCTGCGGACTTTCCTGCTTCGCCCTTCTGCTGATCGCCGGCCTGTCCCTTGTCACCCTTCTGTTGATCGCCGGCCTGTCCCTTGTCACCCTTCTGTTGATCGCCGGCCTGTCCCTTGTCAGTCTTCTGTTGCTCTGCGGACTTTCCTGCTTCGCCCTTCTGCTGATCGCCAGGCGGACCCTTGTCACCTTTTTGTTGTTCTGCTGACTTACCGTCCTCGCCCTTCTGCTGATCCCCGGCCTGCCCGTTGTCGCCCTTTTGTTGCTCCGCGGACTTGCCGTCCTCGCCCTTCTGGTGATCGCCAGCCTGCCCGTTGTCGCCCTTCTGTTGTTCCGTTGACTTGCCGCTCTCACCCTTCTGCTGATCCCTCCCTTTTCCGCCGCCTTCTTTTTGTTGGTCGTCACCTTGGCCGTTCTTTTGATCTTGAGGCGATTTGTCGCCCTTGCCTTGATCGTGTTGTTCTTGCAGTTTCTGGTCCTGGTTCTGGTCGTGGGCTTTTTGTTCCTGAGCAGCCTTTTCGCGCTGGCTTTGTTGTTTCTTGGGATCGACCGGATCGCGAAAAGCGACTTTATAGTGCTTGCTGCTGCCGAGATTCGGTCCGGGATAATCGCAATGATCTGCCGCCTCGAGCCAATATTCGATCGCCTGCCCCACTTGCGGCTTATAAGCAGTTCCACCAGGCTCGCGCAACTTCGCAAGATCGACAGAGTCCTTGTACTCAAGCATCTGCGGAGGTCGGCCGTCGCCGCGCAACAGCGATTTCCCCTGTCGATAAGGTTGCGGTTCGAGCAACTTGCCGTCCTGCCTTCGCAGACGGAGCGTCAGCGCTGCCAATCCCAAATCGTCACTGGCCTGTCCTTCGAGCGGCAGGACTTCATTGACGCCCAGCTCGACGTCGCGGCCAGGCCTAGTCAATACGACAAGCGGCGGCTGATCCGTTAAAACCTGGATCGAATAGGACATCGGGTCGTGGTTGCTTTCGCCTTCGATCGAGGTGAAGAAGACCCGATACTGAGTGTCCTTCTCTAAAATCACTTGAAAGTGCAACGCCTCAGGATCGGCCTGATGCACTGCGCCGAGGAGAGGCTTCTGTCCTTCAATCAGCAGCCGGCCTTCGCGAACTGTGCGATTGGTATGCACGGTCAACGCCACTTCGGTGCCGCGCAGGTCCTTCAAATTGGGATCCTGTGCCGTCCTGTCGGGCCAATGGAGATAAGGCCGATAATGATAGACGGCGTCCACACTCGTGAGCAGCGGATTCGACCGAACTTGCACGTGATATTCAGGGGTCTCGGCGTCGCCGCCGGCCACTTTGTAGCCGAAGCCGGTCTTGAGCTCCGCCGGCAGGAAGGTCGTGTGCCAGCGGTGCGGATCATCGGTGGGATCGAGCAAACGGGTTTCGAACGGATCGGCCGGTCCGGTTCGATAAAGTACTCGCAGCGAATCGGGCTTCTGCTGATCTGGAATTCGGCCATCCACTTGGACGTCTATCGTGACCGCTTTGCCGATCGCCACCGTGAGATCGCCATCGGGAGGCTCGACAAGCGTCAGGCGCGTGCGCGTCGCAATGGTCGCTTCCGTAAAAGGCGCCCATGCCCGTCCCATCAGCGACAGGAACTGCCTTGGGCTAGACGCGAACAACAGCAGGAGCAACGCCAGCAATGTACCGCCGATAATCAAGGCATAAAGGTTCGGCTTCGCCGCGATGGCCCGTTCGAGATCGACCTTGCCGAGATCCCGAGCCGCCTGATTGGTGATGGCTGTGCGAAAAGCGGGGACCAGGGGCTGTTCGTGCAAATCGAGCCAGTTGATGAGGCTATTCTTGTCTGCTTCCAGGTTCTGTTCGACCAGGCGCACCGCATAATAAGGGTTGATCCGTTGAAAAAACGGCCAAACCACCGACCAGCCCACATAGGTTGCCAGGGCCAGGCAGCAGCAGGCGAAAAGCAGCTGACGGGAAAAAGACGAAAGCTGGAGCCAGCGATCCAGGTAGGCCAAAACGACGCTATAACCCGCGATCAGGATGAGGCAGCCGAGCCCGGCCTTACCAAGCTCAGAGAGTCGAACGCGTTGCCGGGCCCTTTGGATTTGCGACTCTACGAAATACTCCGCTTTGCTCGGTTCTTTGGAAGAACGAGCCGCCGGGCCGTGAACGGGAGAGACAGAAGTGGCCATGCGTAGATACCTGGTTACGGCGAAGCTTGGGCGACTTCACCTCATTAACCGAGTATATCGGGATTATGTTGGCGCGCCCATGATGTAGGCACGGCCGGGATTGGGCTGAGCGAATCGTTTTCGGCAGGCCGGTGACGAGGATATCAGTTCTGCTTTTTCGAAAGGCGAATAATCGCCCCAGACCAGTCCGGGCCGAAGGAGTATTCGGAATTCTCCGGAGCATCAAGACCACTCATTTTCCTGTCCATCCCGGCCTTTACGTTTCTTTTTCCCCGTTCGGCCATTGTCTTGAACCCTGACGGGAATTCCTTTGATCGGGTCCAATTTTGGAAGCGTGGGTTAATCGGCGCTGCGTCTGAGCCTGCGCAGCATCTTACTCCATAGGCGAGCTAGTTTTTTTGACCGCTGGTTACCCTGGAGACATCTGCAATGGTGAGCGTGGTGCGGCGCTGGTTATGGGGTTTATCCCTCGCGGTGGCATTATTGAGCCTGGAAGCTTGTAACAAGCCCACCGGCACTGGCCAAACGGAAGAGAAAGGGACAGGGACAAAATCCGATCCGAGAACGAATGCGAACCAGAACGGAGCCCATTCGATCCGAGACATCATGAACAAGCTGGCCAAAGGACCTCAATCCTTGACTAACCTAATTGGGACGGAGCTCGAAAAGGAGCCGCCGCCTTGGGATACCTTGCGAGCACAAACCAAAGTATACGTGCAATATGCGAGCGACTTGAGCAAAAACGACCCTCCCAAAGGCGCCAAGAAATCGTGGACAGACCTGACGGCTTCCTTCACGGCGACAGCCGTTAACCTCGATAAAGCCGTTCAAGCCAAAGACCTTGATAAAGCGTCCGAAGCCCACCAAGTTCTGGCCGGTTCATGTATGGCGTGCCACCGGGAGCACCGCCGAATGGGCGGCCCTGGCGGCGGTGGTCCCGGCGGAGGCGGGCCTGGCGGCGGTGGCCGGCACGGCTTCGGGGCCGGCGGACCGGGTGGCGGGGGTCCGGGGGCTCCTGGTCAAATTCTCCCAGCCTTCGTGCAAGACCAGCTTAGGCTGACTGCCGAACAAAAACAGCAGGTGCACCAACTCCAGGGCGAAATCGACAAGAACCTCGACCAGATCTTGACGGCTCAACAGAAAGAGCGGCTCAAGAATATGCAGCAGGATCCTGGACCGGGCGGACCCGGAGGTCCCGGATTCGGTGGACCAGGGAGAGGCGGTCGTCGCGGGCCCGGCGGGCCTCCAGGCGGCGGCCCGCCCGATGGCGGCTCCGGCGGACCGCCTCCCGATGGTCGGCCAGGCGATGGACCTCCCGATGGTCCTCCGCCAGGCGGCCCTGGAGGTTTCGGCGGCCCGCCTCCGCGTGGCCAGATTTTTCCCAGCTTCCTCCAAGATGAGTTGAATCTGCAAGCAGATCAGCGGAAGCAATTGGCCAGCTTGCAGAGCGAAGTGGATGAAAAGCTGGCAAAGATTCTCACCGAGGATCAAAGGAATCAGCTCAAGAGCGCCGAATCAGATTTTGGTCCAGGGGGACGAGGCCGAGGTGGGAGAGGCCGAGGCGGCCCGGGTGGGCCGCCTAACGAGGACGGACCGCCAGCTTGATTTCAAAAACGGTGGGTTGTTTCACAAGCGAAACAACCCACCGCTCTGATTTGGTTAGCCATGCAGACATGGTTAACTGCTTACCCTCGTGGCCTTCGCCATCTCGGCAACTTCCAATCGGCGAAGTCGAATGCACACGATCTTTATGTCGCGCATCCACTAGGCTCCGCGCTGACTGCCCGGCAGATTCATTTGTGAGAAGAACACATCGACTGCCATGAGGTTCAAGTCATTCCCCATGTCCAGAGGCAACGCCCGCCCCGGGCCGGGACCAGGGCTCTTATGCACCTGGGTAACGGAAAAATTGACGCCGGTCACAGACGTACCGCTCCGGGTGATCAGAATTGAGCTTGGATTCGCCGAGGTCTGCTGCAACGAAGCAGGTAGAGCGAGAACGACGTTGTATGACCCGGTTCCACTGACGCCGGAGGCGTTTTCCGGGTCGGCCGCCGGGCCACTGAGCTGGTTGAAGGTAAATTGGCCCTGCTGATTCGTGACCGCGGTCGCGAGGATGTCGCCGCTGCTGTCTTCCAAGTGGACGGTAATCCCAGCCAAACCCTGCGGACCGCCCGGCCGGCCGGGGCCGCCTGACTGACCTGTGCCGCTCGCTGCAAGAGACACGGTCCCGCTGATCGAGGCCTGGAAGATGAATACGTCAGGTTGGAGATTGGTAATGCTGGTGTTAGATTCGATGACCTTGGCAAGCGTGTTGCCCTGCTGCAAGATCGCCATTTCGCTGGAGTTGAACGTTTCGTTGAGATAGAAAAAGCGATCGCCATTCCTTAGATTCGTAAACTGCTCGACCAGAATCTTCTGGAACAACTGACCGACATCGGAGCCGGGAACAGCATTCTCGGCCAAGCCTCCCTCGAAGGCATCAATGTTGTTGACGTTGCCGTACGCTTCCTTCAATTCCTGTTGGACTGTGACGTTGCTGGTGATTTGGGCGAAACTGGTCACGGCCGGTAGCCCCAGCGCGACACGAACCTGATTATAAGAGCCGATCCCAAAGTCCCGGGCTCTCTCGATATCCAAGGCGATAAGGTCTTGGCCGCCCCCTACGCCAGGCACCACTTCGTTAAAGAGTAGGTTTCGGACTTCGTTGATGACTTGTACGTCCTCTGCCTGAGCGTCCCCATCGGCATCGCCCTTCAGGACAGCGCCGATGGCGGTAGTGGTCAGTCCGGTAACCGGATCGATCGTCGAAGGCTGGCCTTGGCCGTTGAGAATGCTCGGGTCGAAGAAGTCCTCCGCCAAAGGCACGTCGGCCGCGATCGTCTGGCCATTGTTGCCCTGCCGTTCCACGTCACCACTCAAAAGGCTGTGGCCGAAACGGTATGCGACGGTGGAGAATTCGGTAGCGATGCTGGCGTTGACGTTCGGATTGTAGCCCTTATAAGCGCGCAGAGCGTTGGACCCCAGCACATCCGGAATCCATTCGTTGTAGATGATCGACTGATATTGAGCGATGTTCAGTTTCCTGGCTTCCTGAAATAACTGCTCATCGGACCAGGTAGGGTTCGCCTTCTGAAGCTCGCTGGCAATGCGATTATGGTTGTCCAAGAAAAGCGTTTGCAAAACAGTCAGCTCCACATTTTCGTTGCCGCGGGTGTCGCCGGTTACATACATGGCGGAAACGGGTAGAGGTCCGGCGTCCGCCATGCCGCCCACGGAAGCGTTAATCGCCGCCAATTGCGCCGCGGTGAAATAAGTTAAGTTGTCGAGCGGCGGCAAACCGCCAGGACTCGTCTTCATCTGGCCTCCAATGAAAGTCCGCAGGGCATTGTCGGTAGCCAGGTCCGAGCCATAGATCTGCGACAGATCCAGATACGAAGTGATGTAGTTGATATCCTGTGCCGGATTGCTTGCGCTGGTGCCGGTCGCCGGGTCGGGTTGCGCACGATTGAACGCCAAAGGCGTGTCGCTGGCTCCGCCGATCGGATCGCCTACCGGCACCGCGATGGGGTCCGATGCGCCATTGTCGAGGGTCAGATCCATGTCGTGATCCATGAATTGACCGAAACTGTAAACGAAATCGGATAACGATTGTTGGTTGACGGTATTGGCATCCTGCGAAGGGTCCGCGGGATCGGCCTGATTGTTGACGATATCTGAAATGAGGCGGGCACTGGGATCTTGCGGCAACGAAGGGGAATCCACCCCATCGGCATATTCAGCGGGCGTGAGGCGGACGAGGTCGGTGCCCGCCGTGCCCCAATTCGGATTGGCAACATTATTGCCGACTTCGCTAATGGGGCGATACATATTTGAAGACGGCGCCGAAACGCTGGCCACCACCGTGGTGACCGACGGTACATCGCGCTTCTCTAAAAGCTCGATAAGCAATCGAGCTTTTGTTGGTCGGCGGGACGCAGTAGGCAGGAATTCCTTGAGCCACGCGCGCTGCGGCAACCGCAGCCAGTACACTTTCGCATTCATGATTTGCCTTTACTCAACATGGGGAAGACATGGAAGCGCCAGCGTCAGAGCGCTGTCGCCGGAACGAATGGGGGACGTGCGAAGCAGCCTTTAGGCGCTCAGAAAAGGAGAAAACTAGCTCCGCGTCTTGGACGCGCCAAGCCACCTTTCTTCCGGGCACCCTAATCAGAAGGACGCTTCTACCATGCTCAACGGAGTTTCATGGGAAATGCGGGCGCGAATTTTTTGGAATAAGTGTGACGATTGAAAAGGCAGTGTTTTTACTGCGAATCGTGGTCAGCGCGAATGAGTCGACGGGCAAGGATTGGGCTATCTAGGCATTGTGACTAGGCACGAATTGAGGCATCGCCCGCAAACGTGGTCGGGAGATTACAAATGGGGCAAGCAATCATGCTCTCCCCCACCCATGGGTGAAGCAGCCCCGGTGCGTGATCCGGACACCAGCGCTCAACAGAAAATTACTTTGCCTTCCCGGGCAGTACGCGAAAAACAAGCTCGGCCGATTCGAAGGTCGGCGTCAATGGCCGGGGATGTAACCGTCAGACCGGCCCACACGTTCGCCTTCGGCGCAATAGGATCCTGTCTAGGTTCACCGCCAGCCACAGCCAAGCTCGCCAAAACCGCGAGATAAGCGATTGTACGCATTGAGCCTATCCATCCTTTGCAAGAGACTTTCGCTAGACATGCATATTGCCGCGCCGGCAGTGGATCGTAAGAAGGCTCACCCCTCGAACCTGAAATAAACCACCCCCAGCGGTGGAATGGTGATTTCCACCGAATGCGGTCGGCCGTGCGAGGCGATGGAGTGCGCGACGACTCCGCCTTGGTTGCCCATGCCGCTGCCCCAATATTCGTGGGCGTCGCTGTTCAGGACTTCTTTCCAGAAGCCTGCCCGGGGAACGCCTAGACGATAGCCTTCGCGGGGAACCGGCGTGAAATTGCAGACCACCAGCACCCATTCGTTGTCGCTTTCGCCATGGCGCAGGAAACTCAGCGCGCTCTGATCCGAATCGTTGGCCGCCACCCATTCGAAGCCGTATGGATGGAGGTCGCCCACGTGCATAACCGGGTTGGTGCGATAGAAATGGTTAAGATCTGAAACCCAATGCTGCACGCCGCGATGGGATTCGAAATCGAGTAGGTGCCAGTCGAGGCTTTCATCGTGGACCCACTCGCGCCACTGCCCGAACTCGCCGCCCATGAACAGCATCTTCTTGCCGGCCTGGCCGAACATGTAGCCGAATAGCAAGCGCAAGTTAGCAAACTTCTGCCAAACGTCTCCCGGCATTTTGTCGATGAGCGAGCCTTTGCCATGCACGACTTCGTCGTGGGACAAAGGCAGCATGAAGTTCTCAGTGAAAGCGTAGAGCATGCGGAATGTGAGGTTGTGGTGATGGAATTTGCGGTGCACGCTGTCCTTGCAGAAATACTTGAGCGTGTCGTGCATCCAACCCATGTCCCACTTGAGGCCAAAACCTAATCCGCCAACGTAGACCGGCCGAGAAACCATCGTCCAGGCCGTCGATTCTTCGGCGATCATCTGCACGTCGGGATGGTTGCCGTACACCACTTCGTTCAGCCGCGCAAGAGTGAAATGGCTTCCAGGTTCTCGTTGCCGCCATAGATATTGGGAATCCAGCCGCCCGCTTTACGCGAGTAATCGAGATAGAGCATGCTGGCCACGGCGTCCACGCGCAGGCCATCCACGTGATAGCGATCGAACCAGAAAAGCGCGCTGCTGAACAGGAACGTGCGCACTTCATTGCGGCCATAGTTGAAGATCAGGCTATCCCAATCCGGGTGGTAACCCTTCTGCGGATCGGCATGTTCGTAAAGGTGGGTACCGTCGAAATAACCCAGGCCATGCCGATCGCTGGGGAAGTGAGCCGGCACCCAATCGAGGAACACGCCGATATCGTTCTGATGGAGCAGATCGATCATATACATGAGATCTTGCGGCGAGCCATGCCGGCTGGTGGCGGCAAAATAGCCGGTCACCTGATATCCCCAGGAAGCGCTGAGCGGGTGCTCCATGATGGGCATCAATTCCACGTGCGTGAACCCTAGCTTCTTTACATATTCGACCAGCAGCGGGGCAATCTCCCGATAGGTGAGCCAGCGATTGCCTTGTTCGGCGCGCGCCGCCAGGATCCCAGATGCACCTCGTAGACACTGATGGGGGCCGACTGGGCGTTGTGCTTGTGGCGTGTCTCGAGCCAGGTCTTGTCGTTCCAGGAATAATCCAGCGTGGAGACGATTGAAGCCGTCCGCGGGGGCAACTCGGCGCGGAAGGCGTAGGGATCCGCCTTCTCCACCTGGTAGCCTTCGGCGTGAGAGGAAATGTAATACTTATAATTGGCGCCCTCGACCACGCCGGGAACGAATCCTTGCCATACTCCGGAGCTGCCGGTTGCCCGAAGCGGATGGCTGCCCGTATTCCAGCCGTTGAAATCGCCCAATACCGCCACGTAATTGGCGTTGGGCGCCCAGACGGCGAAATGCGTTCCCGCTACCCCGTCGACCGTAAGCGGGTGAGCGCCGAACTTTTCGAAGAGCCGATAATGCGTGCCTTCGTTGAACAGGTAGAGGTCGTGATCGGTCAGGATCGAGTGGTCGTAATCGACCGCTCTAGGTCCCTTATTGCTCATCGTGGCTTTCTCAACAGGTCTCTGTGGTGCTTGCTTCATTTTGTGCAGTTTACTCAGATCGTGTATTTAAGCGAAGGGCTGAGGAGAGGAACTCCCTCTTACGTTGAGGCGGGTTGGTAGAATAATCTGCAAATCTTGACCCGCAGACGAGAAAGAAGCATGGCACGCTCGATGATTCTCGGCACAGCCGGCCACATCGACCACGGCAAAACCGCCCTGGTAAAGGCCCTGACCGGGATCGATTGCGACCGCCTTCCCGAAGAAAAAGCCCGCGGCATCACCATCGACATTGGCTTTGCCGTGCTCGATTTAGCGCATTCCGCGTGGGCATTGTCGACCTTCCCGGCCACGAACGCTTCATCATGAACATGCTGGCAGGCGCCACCGGCATCGATCTGGCGCTCCTGGTTGTTGCCGCCGACGATTCCGTCATGCCCCAAACCCGCGAACATCTGGAGATTTTACGACTTCTGGGCTTGCGTCATGGCATTATCGCGCTGACCAAGGCGGACCTGGTCGACGAAACCACCCGCGCCGTTGTGGAAATGGAAATTCGCGACCTGGTGCGCAGCTCTTTCCTGCACGATGCGCCAATCGTGGCCACCTCGATCCACACGAGGGCTGGTTTGCAGGAATTGCGGGCAGCAATCGAGGCGGTTTGCCGAAACGTGGAAGAACGTCGAGCGGGCGAATGGTTTCGCCTGGCCATCGATCGCTCGTTCATCGTCCAGGGGCACGGCACCATCGTGACTGGAACGGTGACCAGCGGCACGGTCGCTGAAGGCGAGGAACTGGAATGGCTGCCCGGCCGACAACTCGTGCGCGTGCGCTCGCTTCAGCATCACGACCACGCAGTCACGGAAGTCCATCGCGGCATGCGTGCCGCTCTCAACCTCGCGGGCGTGCCCCACGAGGAGGTGCTTCGCGGTCAAGAATTGGCGACGCCAGGCGTGTTGGAGCCGAGCCGAGTGCTCACGGTACGTCTCCACTGCCTGCCCGGATCCCGGCGGCCGATCAAACATCGCTTGCCGGTGCGCTTTCACGTGGGCACATCCGAAATCATGGCGACGATTGCATTGCTCGATGGCGATGCGCTCGAACCGGGAAGCTGGGGCATCGCGCAATTATTTCTCTCGAAACCGGCCTGCACTATTTGGGGCCAACCATTTGTCGTGCGCGAGTCGAGCGCAACCTTCACGCTCGGCGGTGGGCAAGTGTTGCAACCTGTGGCGCGGCCGATTCGCCGCCGGCATTTGGAGCTGCTGGAGCAAATCGAGCTGCTCTGGAGCGGAAATTCGGGGGAGCGAGTGCTGACGGCCGCCTGGCTGAGCGGCTTCGACGGTCTCACAATCATCGACTTGGTGCGCGGCGCCGGTGTGCAACCCAGCGAAGCCCAGGCTCTGGTCGCGGAACTGCTGAGCCAAGGCAAGCTGGTTGAGATTGCCGCGCACGGGGCCAATCCGCGCTACCTCCATGCCGATCTGATTACCGACCTGGAAAAACGCGTGGCGCAGATTCTCGATGGCTTTCACAAAGAAGCGCCGTTGCTTTCTACCCATACACGCCAGCGTGTCGTAACCCGGCTCGAATTTATCGGCAACGATGCACTGGTGCAGCAGGCGATCGATCGGCTTCTTCGAGCAAAACGCATCGTGGGAGATCAGCAGCGCATTGCCCTGGCGGAGTTCAAGCCGAAACTGAGCAGCGCTCTTCGCAAGCTGCGCAACAAGATTATTGATGTGTACCAGCAATCCCGCTTTACACCGCCCGAACGCCTTAGCTTCGCCGGCGCTGCCGGCGGAAACGCGGCCAATCTGCAGGACCTTTTCGATGTCTGCGTCGCCGAAGGGTATTTGTGCAAGATCGCTGAGGATGTCTACCTGCACGCCGAGGCGGAAGCCGAGTTACGCCGCCTGGTACAAAATGCCCTAGATACCGGCAAAGGATTGACGGTGGCCGACATTCGCGATCTGTTGGGGACAACGCGACAAATTTGCCGTCCCGATCTGCGAATATCTCGATCGCCTGGGCCTCACGGAACGTCAAGGCGATTTACGTTATGCTGCCGGCCGGGCTAACATCCTGCCGCCTGGAGGTTGAACCATGGCTGACGGCGCCTCCGCGCTCTTCCCGCTGTGCATGAAGTGTTGCTAGAGCCTGCTCTAGAAAAGGTGCTAGTTCAATGCGCTCGCACCACCGTGGTTGACGCAGTCCGCGATGAAATCGAGCGTCTGCGGACCTGCCTTCGCCAAGGCTCGATCCCCAACGGCGAAGCGACCGCTCCGGCTATCGCCAGCCGGGTCGAACGGACGTTGCTGCAGAAGCGCCGACCGAAGCTCGTGCCTGTCATCAATGCCACGGGCATCCTGTTGCATACGAATCTAGGGCCAGACACCGTTGGCGGTGGCAGCGGCACAGGCGGTTTACCAGCAGCGCGAGGCTACCTGAATCTGGAACTGAGCCTCGACGACGGCAAGCATCGAGCCGGCAAGACAGCATTCGGGAATGGCTCTGCCAGTTGACCGGCGCTGCCTCGGCGACCGCGGTCAACAACAACGCGGCCGCCACTATCCTCACTTTGCGTGCACTGGCCGCCGGCAAAGAAGTGATCCTTTCGCCCGGCCAGATGATCAAAGAAATCGGCGGCAGCTTCCGCATCCCGGAAATCCTGACCGCCAGCGGCGCTAGCTTCGCGAAGTGGGCACCACCAATATCACCCGCCTCGCCGATTATGAACGCGCCATCGGCCCGGCAACGGCGGCGATCATGCGGATTCACCCCAGTAACTATCGGATTCGCGGCTTCACTGCATCGGCTTCACTTGAAGAGTTGGTGGGACTGGGCCGCCGATACAATCTTCCGGTGATCGACGATGTGGGCAGCGGCGCTCTCGTGGACCTGAGTCCCTTTGGTCTGCTCGAGGAACCAATCGTGGGGCACAGTGTCGCAGCCGGGGCAGACCTCGTGCTGGCCAGCGGCGACAAACTTTTAGGAGGTCCGCAAGCCGGCATTGTAGTCGGCCGCCGGGATCTCATTCAAAAGATGGAACTTGATCCGCTCATGCGGGCCTTCCGGCTCGACAAGATGAGCCTGGCTGCGTTCGAGGCTACCTTGCGACTCTATTTGTCGGGTGAGAGCCCACTAGACACGGTGCCGGTTTTGCACATGCTGACGGCGAAAGTGGAGGAATTGGAGAGTCGGGCATTGGCTCTCGCTGATAGGCTACGGGCTGTAGCGGGCTTGGCTGCGGTGGAAGCAGAACCTAGCACGGCATACGCCGGCGGCGGGGCCTTCCCCGATCAGGAACTGCGTTCCTGGCAGGTCCGCTTGAAGCCGGCGACACAAAGCGATGAAGCGTTCGCACAGCGGCTGCGACTCGGCACGCCGGCGGTGCTCTCGCGAATTCGAGATGGCTGGATCTGCTTCGATCTGCGGACTATTTTTGCGGAGCAGGAGGACGGGGTGATAAAGGCGGTTGAAGGAGCAGCGAGCCTCCCACGTTAGCGAGCCTCCCACGTTAGTGGGGGGAGTTTGCGGTGAACTCCCCCCACTAACGTGGGAGGCTCGCTGTAGATTTTCTGAATCGCTTAAGCCGCCAACCGCACGCGCTGCCGCAGGAAGTTGACGCAGCTTTGCATGACGCGCGATTGTTGGTCGGCCGTGATACCGGGGAAGAGCGGCAGTGCCAACACGCAGCCGCAGGCTTCTTCGGCCGCAGGGAATTCGCCAAGCTGATATCCCAGGTGCGCCAGGCATTCCTGGCGATGCAAGGGCGTGGGATAGTAGATGTCGCAGCCGATATGCTCGGCTTTGAAGTGGCGCATGAGAGCGTCGCGTTGCCCGTTGGCCACGCGAACGACATAGTTGCCATAGACGTGGCGGCGCTGGGGCGCGACACGGGCCGCGTCAAGAAGTGGCTCAGGTGGCTCTCTTCGATCATTTCGTCGTAGCGATGGGCGGCCTGCTGACGCGATTCGATCCAGGCATCGACGTGAGGCAGCTTGACTCGCAGAATGGCTGCCTGCAATGCATCGATGCGAGCATTCCAGCCAAGATACTTGTGCTCGTAGCGCACTTCCATCCCGTGGACGGCAGCGCGGTCATCTTGGCGGCCCAGTCGGGATCGTTGGTGACCACCATGCCGGCGTCGCCACAGGCATTCAAAATTTTGCTCGGATAGAAGCTAAAACAACCGAAGGCCCCCAGTGTTCCCGCGCGTTTGCTCTGATATTCCGCTCCGAACGATTGGGCCGCGTCTTCGATGATGGGCAAATTATGCCGTTCGGCTACGCGCCAGAGCGCTTCCATGTCCGCGCACTGGCCGAACAGGTGAACCACCATGATGGCACGCGTTCTGCTCGTGATCTTGTTCTCGACCTGCATGGGATCGAGGTTGAACGTTTGCGGGTCGATGTCGGCGAACACCGGACGGGCACCGGTGCGGCTCACGCTGCCTGCCGTCGCAAAAAACGTGAAGGGCGGCATGATGACTTCGTCGCCGGGCCCGATGTCCAGGGCATGCAAAGCCAAAAGCAAAGCGTCGGTGCCCGAAGCGCAACCGACTCCATAGCCGGCGCCGCAATAGCTGGCTACCTCTTCCTCGAACGCCTTCACTTCGGGGCCGAGAATGAATTGACCGCTGGCAAGCACCCGACCAACCGCCCTGGTGATATCAGGCTGAAGAACCGCCTGTTGGGCCTGGAGATCGCACAAAGGAACGCCGGTCCCGCTCGATGCCTGCATGCCTGACTCCCTTCCGTTCCGAAAAGATCCGTCTGTGGATCTCGTTGGGCTCGCCATAAGAACGCCGAAAAGTATGTCGTAGCGTCGCCGGTGTCAATACGAGTGAACGCGCAAACGCGCGACTGCGGCCAACTCGCCTTGACCGTTAGCGCCTCACGCTTTCATAATCCTCGCCTTGAGGTGAAGTCCGCGTCCATTCGTCCACCCGCACGGAAGCAACCAGACGATGACTCTCGACGCCAAGGAATGGGCCCAAGCAATCGATCGGTTTTCGCCCGCGGAGCGTTTGAGCCTGGTGCAAACGCTTTTGGGCGAGGGGCATTGCCGGCAAATCGGCATCTATCCTGTCCCCGTCGGCTTCAAGCTCTCCGTTGTCATTCCGGTCTTTAACGAAGAGCGTTGGATCCGAGAAGTGATCCGGCGCGTGCGGGCCGTTGCCATTCCTAAGGAAATCGTCATTGTCGACGATTGCAGCACCGACAGCACCCGGGCCATCTTGAAAGAACTTGAAGCGGATCAGGAAATACGAGTTATCCTGCAGAAAGTGAATCAAGGCAAAGGCGCCGCCCTGCGTGAGGGTATTCGACAGGCCACCGGCGACGTGGTGGTCATTCAAGATGCCGATCTCGAATATGACCCGGCCGAATATCCCAAGCTGCTTCAACCCATCATCGAGAATAAAGCCGACGTTGTGTTCGGCTCGCGCTTCATCGGCGAAAGCCATCGTGTGCTTTATTTCTGGCATTCGGTGGCGAACAAGATACTCACCCTGCTTTCCAACATGTTCACCAACCTGAACTTGACGGACATGGAAACCTGTTACAAGGTTTTTCGCAAGGAAGTGCTGGCCAACCTGACTCTCAAATCGAATCGTTTCGGCATCGAGCCCGAGTTGACCGCCAAAGTCGCCCGCCGCAAGTACGCCTGGCGGATTTATGAAGTTCCCATCAGCTATTCGGGACGCACCTACGAAGATGGAAAAAAGATTGGTCTGAAAGACGTTTTCAATGCGCTTTATTGCATCGTTCGTTTCTGGCTGATGGATTGAGGCGGTTGGAAGCGGGGCTTCTAGCCGCAAATAATTCACCGGTTTTGAAGCCCCGGTAGGGCGGCAGTCAATAGCCAGGGGCGTAAGCCCCTGGTGGGACGGTAAAAAATCCCAAGCCCCGGTAGGGGCGACAGAACTTTCGCCCCTACCGGGGCTGGATACTCTGCGTGATTTTTCCAGGGGCTAACGCCCCTGGCTATTAACTTCCGCCCTTCCAGGGCTCAAATTCAACGCTTGGTTGCCTTGGCCGGTTAGAACCTCACGAGGAATTGTTATGCGCTCCCTGCTGACATCGGCCCTGGTACTGCTCGGCTTGACGGCGTTCGCCCGCGGCGCCGACTTGCGCAATTTCGACGATGCTCCCCTGCACGCCGTGCAGTTCATCGACGAGCGTGAAGGCTGGGCCGTCGGCGACGAGGGGGTCGTCTTTCACAGTATCGATGGCGGCGAATCGTGGGATCGGCAGCCAACGGGCGTGCGCGCCTCGCTCCGTTCGGTGCACTTCCAAAATCCGTTCACCGGCTGGATCGTCGGCCGCGAGGAATTGCCTTTCCGCCGAGGCAGCGTCGGTCTGATTCTCTTGACGCGCGATGGCGGCGTCACCTGGGAACGACGCAGCCAGAACACGCTCCCCGGGCTCGAACGAATTCAGTTCGTCGACGTGAGGAACGGCTTCATCGTCGGCGACGGCTCGGAAGAATATCCGACCGGGATCTTTCGCACGACAGATGGCGGCGCCACCTGGACACCCATCGCCGGCTCGCGCCGCCCGCTTTGGCTGGCGGCGGATTTTGCCGACTCCCGGAACGGGGCCATGGCCGCCACCGGCGGGATGCTTGCCGTTTTGCGTCAAGATTCGTTGGTGCCGGCAGAAATGGATTCGCTGGGCGGTCGCTCGGTACGCGGCATACGCGTGATGGGCGAGCGGGCCGTGGCAGTGGGCGATGGCGGCTTGGTCCTTCTGAGCAAAGATTCGGCTGGCGCATCGCTATCGGTATGCCGACTTGAAGCTGTCGGCCCCCGTTCGCGCCAGCCTCGATTTCCACGCCCTCTCCTGCGTGGGCGATGATATCTGGATCGCAGGACGGCCCGGCACAGTCGTAATGCACAGTGCCGATCGCGGCGAATCGTGGGAAGTGTTGCGCACCGGCGAGCCGCTACCTCTCAACAGCATCTTCTTTGTGAATCGGAAACGCGGCTGGGCCGTCGGCGAACTCGGCTCGATCTTGGGAACCAACGACGGCGGCAAATCCTGGAAAGTGCGGCAGCGTGGCGGCCAACGCGCCGCGTTGCTTACCGTTTCCGCGCGCGGCGAAAGGCTCCCCTGCGAAACCATTGCGGAAATCGGCGGCGATCAAGGCTATCTCGTCGCTGCCCTTCAACTTGCCGGCGCGGTGCCCGACTCGACCGACAGCATACGAGCGGCCGACCCCCAGCGCCTGGCGGCCACCACGCGACACGCGGGCGGCGCGGCCGCCGAATCGGCCTGGCAATTTCCACTGCCGCAGCACCTCTCGCAAGCGAGCCAACAGGATCTTCTCCGCCATTGGAACGAACTGTACGCTGACCGAGCCCCCGAAGAATTGTTGCGATTTCTGGTGTTGTCGCTGCGCGTCTGGCGGCCCAATGTCGTCATTGCCGACCCGCCGGGCGAAACTACCGATGGCAGGCCAGTCGACGATCTGGTCTCCGAAATCTTGCTTCAAGCTGTAAGCCGGGCGGCGGACGCCCGGTCGTTTCCCGAACAATTGGAGGTCCTGGGCCTGCAGTCCTGGAAAGTCGGCAAGGTTTACGGCCGTTGGAACGTGCCCCGCGGCTCGAACCTGAGCATCGATTTGACGCGCATCAGCCAGCGACTGGAAACGACCATTCGGGATTGTGCCGCCGAATCGGCAACCATGCTCAGCGTCGCGCCGCCGACGTTACCTTCCGCACAGTTCTTTCGGCTCTTGGCCAGCAATATGGAAGGGGCCGCCAACCACTTGCAGCTCATGCAAGGATTCGATTTGGCTCCGGGCGGGACAGCCCGGCGCAAGCTCGCGCTGTTGCCGCTATCGGATCCCGACTTGGAAAGAGCAGTGCGCTTGCGCCGCAATCTGGAAATGATGGCCGAAGCGCCGGCAACCCCGCTGATCGATCCCAACAAGATGTTGGGTCAAATTGGGCCGGTACTGGCCAATTTGCCCGAAAATCAAGCGGCTCCGGCTGCTTTCACTATCGCCCAACAGTTTGCCAAGAACGGCCAATGGTCCATGGCCCGCGAATCTTTCATCGCGCTGGTCAATCGCTATCCGACGCATCCGCTGGCAGCGGAAGCCTGCCGTTGGCTCATCCGCCACGATGCGAGCAGTGAAGCACGCCGGCGTTACGAGCTCAATCAGTTTTGGGTGATGCGAAAATCCACGTTCGTGGAAGGCCCAGCCACGAGCTTGCCGGAGATTCATCGAATTCTCAAAACCAATGCCGATGACGGCGACGGCCTAGACGATCCTTCAAGAACCAAGAAGAAGTCCAATCGACAAACAGATCAAGATAAGCCGCTCGTGGTGGAGACAGTGAAGACCGAAGTGGGCCGCGTGCCGCTCGGCCAAGAAATCACACAGACCGGGAATTTCGGCGCGGGAGAAGCGACCCGGCAATGGTATCGAGGCAGCGTGGACACAGCCGAGAAGCTTGCCGCCTTCGGCCCAGTTTTCGCCAATGAAGTGCAGGGGCAATTTTGTCTCCAGGCCTCCAAACGACAGCTCGGCAATTTCGACGACCCCATTCGCTGGTACACCCATTACTTGAATGGCCGCCCCGACGGCGCCTACCGCGATGCCGCCGCCATGGAGCTCTGGCTGGCCAATCGCCAGGGGGTTCCGCCCAAGCCGTTGGCCTATTGCCGGCAGACTGCGACACGACCTTATTTGGATGGAGATTTGCAGGACGCCTGCTGGCAAGGTGGACGGCGGCTGGTTCTCAAGAACGCCCAAGGCGATACCGCCAAAGAATATCCTACTGAGGTGGCCCTGGCTTACGACCTCGATTTCCTCTATTTCGCAGTGCAGTGCCGGCACCCGGCGACCGGATTTGTGCCGCTGGTGAAATCGCGCACGCCGGATGCAGATGTGCGGCCCTACGATCGCATCTGTCTCATGCTCGATCTCGATCGCGATTACACCACCTACTACCACTTGCAGGCCGATCAGCGCGGCTGCCTGGCGGACGAATGCGTGGTGAATACGCCGGATAAATCGTGGAACCCGCGCTGGTTCGTCTCGTGCAAGAGCGATAACACTGGTTACCAACTCGAAGGTGCCATTCCTCTGGCTGAACTAACGGGCGAGCGAATCACTCTCAATAAAACCTGGGCCTTCAACGTTGTCCGCATCCTCCCCGGCCGCGGTGTGCAGGCCTGGTCCGTTCCTGCCGACGTCGAACCCAAACCGGAAGGCATGGGCATCCTCGTCTTCACCCAAGATCAGGGTTCTGCCCCGCAGGCAAACCGTCGCGACTCGGTGATGAATAAGGTGCCGTAGTGGTCCCCGACGTGCTTTATTCCTCTTAGGATTTGGATGAATCTCGCGTCTTGCCAAGAGACGGCCTCTGGCGCGGCAACCTCATCACACCCACAAACAGGGCGCCGACAAGATAGCAGCCCGCCAGGAACATCAAGCAAGCGCGATCGTCGAAGCCGGCGTCCTTCATCCAACCCACCACGGGCGACCCCAAGGCGCCGGCAAGGTTGGCACACATATTGATGAAGCCGATGGCGACCGCCGCCGTGGAAGCCGACAACGTCAATGTCGGTAAAACCCAGAATGGCGAAGGCCAAGAAAACGCAAAAAAACCGGTGAGGCATAACCAGGTCAGCACCAGCGGCCAAGGCTGGCCCGGTACGACGCTGGCCATGAGAGAGAGGCCCGTCAAGAGTTGCCCTGCGACACAATGCCATTTGCGTTCGCCGCTCCGGTCGGAGGATTGCCCGGACAGCCACACCCCCGCCAGGCCGCAGCCGTAAACGAGGAAGAGCCAGTTAAGAACGGCCCCGGAATTCGACGCCAACAAAGATTCGGAGAGGATTTGACGCATGGCGGTGGGGAACCAGAAAACCAGCGCATAACCTCCCGTGTTGGTGGCGAAGATACCCATGGCAAGCAGCCATACGATGGGCAGCCGCAATACCTGGCCGAGCGAGGGCGCATTCAGTACATCAGCGTTGCGCTCGGCTTCGAGGGTCTTATCCAGCCAATCGCGCTCGGCAGGCGTCAACCACTTTGCTTGGTGCGGCCGATCGACGAGCATAAAGGAAATGCCAAGCCGATCAGTACCGCCGGCAGTCCTTCGGCAACAAAAACCCACTGCCAGCCATCCCAGCCGAACCAGCCAACCTCCAAAAGCCAACCGGACAGCCTGGCTCCGAGCGCCAAACTCACTGGGATGCCCAGGACCATGCCAGCCAGAGCGCGGGCTCGATCCGCGCGGAAACCAGTGAGTGAAATAAACGATAACGCCAGGAAAAAATCCCGCCTCCGCAAGACCGAGTAGGAATCGGGCCAAATAGAACTGCCAGGGCGTGCGCACCACGCGGTGGCCATGGAGCAGATGCCCCAGGTAATCATGATGCGCGTAAACCACTTTCGGGCGACTCCGGTGCTCGACCATGAGAGGCCCGGAATCTCCAGGAGCAGGTAGCCGATAAAGAAGATGCCGAATCCCATGCCGAATTGCCTGTCCGAGAAGCCCAACGCGAGTTGCATAGGCGTCTTGGCAAACCCGGCATTGGCCCGGTCCAGATAGGCAATCACATAGAGGATGAAGACAAGCGGGATGATGCGCATCGCGACCTTGCGCTTCACTGCACGAGGATCGACTACAGGAAAGGGCTGGGAATCGGCCACGTCGCTCATGGTGGCCCACGATACCCGCAGTTCGAGGAAAAGATATGAGAATCATTTGGAAGGCGAGCGTCGAGGCGTCAGCCCGACGAGTCGGGCCCGTGGGAGTACGCGTAGATTTGCGCGAAGACTCGTCGGGCTTACGCCTCGACGCTCGCCAGCGTGTTTGAGCACGAATTCACGCACGGGCCCTAGGGAGAAATCTTGGCTGTCCGCTTTTCAGGAGAGAATACCCATGGTTTGCTGGGTTGGCGGCGTTGGTCGGGATCGTACAGCACGAAGTCGCCGACCTTGTAAGTTGAGCCTTCTCGAACTAGCCGCCCCTTTGGAGAGGCTGACAGCAAGTCCAAGTTCTGTGTCAAGAATTGTGGAATCAGCTCCTCGAGTTGGCTGGGCCAACGGCCTCGCGCCATGCGAAATCGCTCAGCGGCCAACGCGCAGGCGCCAGCCAATATGCGTTGCCGTTCATCTGCTTCCTTCATCAGAAAGGTATAAATCTCCGGACTGAAATACATCTTGTGATCCAACCACGTTGTGGGCCAGGTTGAAGGCCTCTGGCCGAACATTTTAAGCCGATCCGCAGGATCCATCCGTGCAAGTTCGATAATCGGCATCCAATCACGCAGCAGACTAGCGCGCTCGTTACGGACGTCGAAGTATTCGCGCAACTTATCTCCAATCCGCCCAGCGCGTTGTTGCTGTCGATCATTGCCATGACGGGACTACGTATTAAGCTTTGTGTTTCTTCCAGTGAAATTTCCCCCCTCTGCAGGCGTTCCAGGAGTCCGTCAATGTGCGCTCGCTCACCCCGGAAACCGACGAGCAGAAAGGGCGTGGCGGCTTCTTTTTCCAGTTCGCGCTTGAACTGCAGCCAAATTAGCTTCCGACGTCTCACCCAGTGCCAGAATTCGTTGCAGAGCACAATTGCAGGGCGGTCTGAGTTTAGCCTTCGCCACTGCATGGAAAATGAGGGACCTCATCCGCAGCACGCGCAAGTGACAACATACCTCGAACATTGAAGATCGCTCCGTCCATGTCATGTCGTGCAGCGCGGAGCCGACCATCGTACTCCAAAATCGACATTAACTGGATGCAGCCACCCCGTTCGATGAGTTTCCAGCTTGCATCGTTTTCGACCGGGCGGCTTGCCGGCACATTCGGCAATCGGCGCAGGAGTTCGAGTGCAGATCGGGCGCGTCAAGTTCCTGAATGGAGCACACGGAGTTGTTCGTCATTCAATAAATCGCGCTGCAGGCCCATTCAAGCTGTTCGTCATGGCCTTGCGCGCGAACAATGCAGTCGACTTGTTGTTGTCGTATTGCGGAAAAGGCCAGCAGGGCCATGGTAAAGGTTTTGGAAAATGCTCCACGGCTGCTTGGATGATTTCGAGATTGTTCAGCCCGCCAGCCGAGTGGGGCGCGGGCCGCTGAGGTTCAGTTTGCTCCAAGCGCCATCCTGGATCGATACGATCGGTTTCTTCGATCATCGCGTCCAGCTTGATCTGGGAGCGGTAAAGGTAGAACTGCATCCCAATGACCAATGCCACCAGAAATAGCATGCCCGTGATGAAGAATCGTAGCTTGAAGAGGGTCGGGATAAATCCTCGAAAGACTGCATTGCCCCTGTTTGTCATGTGCACCTCAGTGAATGTGAGTGCCAGCCCAGAATCCCCCCGCGTTCTTTCATCTGCCCAACTCATCAAGCTTGTAGTAACGCAAAATACCGGTAGCAGCCGAAAATTCGCCGTGATTTGGGCAAGAAAGAGGATCAAACGAGTTGGGTTTTCTGAATTTCATTTTGGGCGTACATATCCTATACGGTGAACGACGAGCCCAGCAAATAAACCTCCAGGCGGCCAAATGTCCTCAGTCAGCTCTTCCAACCCGCAACCGAAACGAATCGTTCTCACCACCTTTGGCTCGTTAGGCGACTTGCATCCCTATATCGCCATTGCCCTGGGCTTGCAGGCTCGTGGACATGAGGCGGTCATTGCCACGAGCGAATATTACCGGCAGAAGATCGAAAAACTTGGCATTGGTTTTCGACCTGTCCGACCCGACTTTCCCGATCCGGCTGAATTCCCCGACATCATCCGCCAGATCATGGATCTGCGCGGAGGAGGCAAGTTCGTAATCCGAGAGATGATAATGCCCGTATTGCACGAAAGCTATGAAGACACGCTCGCGGCCGCCGAAGGGGCCGACTTGCTGGTATCTCACATTCTGACGTTCACCACTCTGCTGGTTGCCGAGAAGAAGGGCATTCCCTGGGTCGGAACCTTCCTGCAGCCGTTTGGCCTATTCTCGGTCTACGATCCGCCCGTATTGCCGCCTGCCCAATTCTTGTCGAAGCTGCGCTTTCTCGGCCCTTGGCCCCATCGCGTTTTATTCTGGTGCGCAAGAAAGGGCGTCCGCTCGTGGTCTAAACCATGGCGTCGCTTGCGCTGAGATTGGTTTGCCGCCAAGTTCTCAAGATCCGCTTTTCGAGGGGTGCATTCGCCCTGGCTGGTATTGAGTATGTTCTCGAGACTGCTCGCGGCTCCGCAACCGGACTGGCCTCCCCATAGCGTTTCGACTGGTTTCCCGTTTTACGATCAAGACGGCGAAGCCGGATTGTCTGCGGACCTGCTCTGTTTTCTCGATGCCGGCCCACCGCCAATCGTTTTCACTCTGGGTTCGTCGGCAGTGAAAGACGCAGGCCTCTTCTACGAACAGAGCGCCACCGCCGCCAAAATGTTGGATTGTAGAGCGGTTCTGCTCGTCGGCAAGGATACACAGAATCGGCCACGTGAACTTCCCAATGGCGTGGCGGCATTCGATTACGCCCCTTTTTCGGAGCTATTCCCTCGCGCTGCCGCCATCGTCCATCAAGGCGGCATCGGCACGACGGCCCAGGCCATGCGTTCGGGCCGGCCGATGCTGGTCATGCCCTACGCTCACGATCAGCCCGACAACGCCTATCGCGTGACGAAGCTCGGGATCGCCCGCACCATTCCGCGACGGAAGTATACGGCGGAACGCGCTGCGGTGGAGTTACGCGAGTTGCTCGAGAATCCGGTATATGCGCGACGAGCATCTGAAATTGGCGAAAAAATGCGGCAAGAAGATGGGGTGCGGGCAGCTTGTGAGGCCTTGGAGGAAGTATTGCAAACAGTCAGCAATGATAGACGAGTTTCAGTGCACTCTCGGCGTGACGCATGAGCTAAGGCTTCCTCCATCGCTAGAAAGCATCGATCATATATTCCCCGTCGTGAGCCGGGTTGCCGATCAGTCGGCGGCCTACAGGATCGATGACGAAATCGAGACGCTCGAGCGGGATCTGGCCGATGTGGACAGGAACGTCATCGGGCACTTCCATCACGTCCAGCGGGCAATCGCGCCCCTGTATCGTTAGCCAAACGGTGCTGTAGACGTTGGCCACGCCGACGCCGGCGCTGGTGCGGATACGCCGGGTACCGGTCTTCTTGAGACCCAATTCGCGGATAAGCTTTGTCGGTAGAGAGAGCATGCTCGTATTTGTGCCGGCAAGTGCATGCACTATTGTGATCCTTCGGACTTGCTCAGGTAGTATTGAACCCTTCTCAACGGCCCAATGGTCCTCCAGGTTTTCGATGGTCACTTCAGTGCGGACGCGGTCCATTACTCTTGTCTCCCAGTTTCTCCGGCAGGAACTACTTGGGTTTGGCAACGCATGCTTCAAAGCTCGGCCTCGCGTGAGTCTTCCCTCCACTTTATAGCATGACATCGACTCTGTAATTCCATTTGCCATGAACTAGCGATGGGATCGAGTTATGCGCGATCGGAACTCTGGCGAGTTCCGCTACGAAAGCCAATGCGCGCATATCACGTGGCGGAAGTCGCCAGACTTCCGACAGTGAGACGCCGACCCCGAATCATGACGCACAATCGGATCTTTGGCCTTATCACGCTTCCTTTGCCGCAACCCTCCCCAAATCGTAGATTTACGCCACTAGCCAGAAACTAACTCGATCGGCCCCGAATGAACACCAAGCAGGAAATCGCCAATGCGAAGTTGGTTTGCGACGGAGGACTGGTGGGCAGTTTGGCTGGGTCTAATCCTGGTCGTCATTCCCCTGCCCCTCTTGGCCGGCGTCGACACACTCGGCTGGGTCGCCAAAGCTAACGTCTGGATCGATCCCGGCAAATCGCTGACCCCCTTCGGCAAAGGGTACTCGGCGCTGCCGGGCGCCGTAAGCCTGGCCCTTACGTTCTTTCTGGCACTCGGCTTGGTAGCTCTCGGCGCTCTGGATGCAGGGCTTCCACCTGGGGCGATTTCGTGGCAGGCTTCACGGTCGTTTTCTGCATCAGCTATTTCTGCTGGCTCGCGGGTCACTACGGGTATATCGCCCAGACACCCGATAAGCAGGCGAAAATGGGTATCGGCTGGTCGCTGGGCCTGACTGGCGAAGCCGGTTACATTTTGGCTCTTCTGGCCGGCCTGGCGATCGGCAACTTCCTGCCGGGCCTGACCCATTGGTTGAAAGAAGCGTCCCGGCCCGAGTGGTTCATCAAGACCGCCATCGTCATCTATGGAGCCACGCTGGGCATCAAGGCGGCCGCCGCCACCGGACTGGTGTCGGCAATCATGTTCCGCGGCCTGGCCGCCATCATCGAAGCCTATCTGATCTATTGGGCGCTGGTTTATTTCATCGCCCGCAAGTATTTCGGTTTCAGCCGGGAATGGGCGGCGCCGCTGGCTTCTGGCATTTCTATCTGCGGCGTGTCCGCGGCCATCACCACGGGGGCGGCAATCAAAGCTCGCCCCATCGTTCCGGTAATGGTGTCCTCGCTGGTCGTGCTCTTTTCGGTGATCGAACTCTTGTTGCTTCCTTTCGCCGCTCAACTTTTTCTGTGGCACGATCCGCTGGTGGCAGCCGCCTGGATGGGGCTGGCGGTGAAGACAGATGGCGCCGCGGTCGCTAGCGGCGCAATCACCGAAGCACTGGTTTATGCCCGTGCGGCAAAGGAAGGCTTTGCCTACCAAGAAGGATTCATGGTGTTGACCACTACGACAGTCAAAGTGTTCATCGATATTTTCATTGGAATCTGGCCCTGGTTCTAGGCGCTATCTGGGTCTGGAAAATCGACCCGAAACCAGGAGAAAAAGTGCCGGTGGGTGAGATTGCGCACGTTTCCCCAAATTCGTGGTGGCATACTTCGTGCTGTTCCTGTTGATGCTGGCCAGCGTGCTTGCTTGGCCCGGACTGATCGACGGCCTCAAGAATGCCACGGCAGAGAGCGACCTGTTTCGCAGCATCTTTTTCGTGATGACATTCTTTACCATCGGCCTGGGGGCCAACTTCAAAAAGCTTTGGGCGGAAGGAATCGGCCGGCTGGCTTTGGTCTACGCGTTGAGCCTTTTCGGGTTCATCATCTGGATCGGCTTGGCAATCTCATGGCTATTCTTCCACGGTGTCCATCCGCCACTGGCAAGCTAAGGACTTTGACATGAGCGAATCCACCCGGCCCCCGATTCTCCGTCCGAACCCTCCTTGGCTCGCGAAATGGCGACGATTCCGCACGAACCGTTGCTCCCCATCGAGAAGAAGCTGATCGCCGGCAGCCTGCTCCTGGGACTGGCACTTCTTGGCGTATTGCTTTGGCTGAGCCAAATCTGGTTTCCGAAATAGCCTTTTGGATCCCATCTTCAAATCCAGCATTTTACCTTGCTTTGCGCAGAAAGCTTGAATACTTAAACTAACGTTAGAATAATGTGCCCCGGACGTTCGTCCGCTAAACGGAGGCCCTGGGTCGGCCGGTTCTTCCGAACCAGCCGGTTCCAATTGGTTGCGCCTAGCGTTTTCTATCCAGCACCGCCTGCAGGTATTCATCATGAAACGTCGTTCGGCTTTCACCCTCATCGAATTGCTGGTGGTCATCGCCATCATCGCTGTCTTGGTGGGGCTGCTGCTTCCGGCCGTACAGAAGGTGCGAGAGGCAGCCAGTCGCATGAGTTGCCAGAATAACCTGAAGCAGCTGGGGTTGGCCTTGGCCAATTACGAATCCGGCAGGGCCTATTATCCTTCTGCTTTCCAGGGCGACACCAACACCACGCTCTATCCCCCGCCGCTTTACTTCGATTACTACTTCAGCTGGAGCACGCTCGCCCAGATGAATCCTTACCTTGAGCAGACCAACATTTACAATGCCATGGACTTGACGCAGCCGATCTACGATCCCACCAACAATTACAACATCTCGACCAAGAACCAATTCGCGGTGGAGCAGATCGTGAAAACGTTCCTTTGCCCGAGCGACGCCAGTCAACCGGTCACAAATCCAGGCGATTACGGCATACCTACGATGGGGCCCACGAACTACGCCGTTTGCGTCGGCACCGGTACGACCAACGGCGGCATCCCTATGGGTCGCCGCTGAATTCGGACGGCATGTTCCAGGGCTTGAGCACGCTGAAGGTCTCTTCCATTACGGACGGCTTGAGCAATACCGCCGCCATGTCGGAAAGCCTGCTCGGTCAAGGCACAGAGGGCGCACACGGGCGCCACGCCGCCTGCTCCCGCTGACCCGCGTTACGTGTTCGCTTATATCGGTTTTGGTACGCCTATTTCGGCAGGTTCCTGCGCCACGGCCACGAATTGGAATGTCTCGCAAAGGCGCGGATTCACCTGGGCTTCCGGGGAAATGCGCTGTCACGTCTTACAATCATTACTACCCGCCGAATTCGCCGAATTTCGATTGCGTCAACAACGACGGCGCCACCATCACCGCTTTCGGCTGGCGCGTCGCGTAGCAATCACACCGGCGGCGTCAACGTGCTCTTTGCGGATGGATCAGTCCATTTCATCACGGACAGCGTCGATCTCGGCACCTGGAGAAGTTTGTCTACGCGAAATGGCGGCGAAGTGCTGGGCAATTACTAACTTCATTAGCGAGCGTTTCGCGTTCATTGGCGAGCCTCCCACGTTAGTGGGGGGAGGTCACCGAATCCTCCCCCCACTAACGTGGGAGGCTCGCTTTCATTGGAGCTGCCAGTATGGCCAGCGTGCCTGCGGTCGATTCTGCTCTCGCCCCGCTAGGGTCAGAGGAACAGCTTAGTCTCTGGCGCTGGGTGCATGTCGCCATTGCCGCTTTGGCCATGGTGTTGACCCTTCCGGGACGCACCCACGGCCTTGGTCTCTTCACTGAACCACTTCTCAAATCGCTGGCTCTCGATCGCGAAAGCTACGGCTTTATGAATCTTTGGGCCACTTTGCTCGGGGCACTGCTCTGCCTTCCCTGTGGCTGGCTGCTCGATCGTTTCGGCACACGCACGGTCTTGCTGTTCGTTACCAGCGGTCTTGGCGCTACCGTCATGGCCATGAGCCGTTGGACAACTGGAAAATGGCTCGTACCCATTTCCGTTTCGTTGCCCGAATCCATGGGCGGGACTTTCGGCGTCGTCGTCGTGGGCGACCTTTTTTTGTTCCTTCTGCTGACGCGAGGATTAGGCCAGAGCATCTATCCGTCGTGAGTCTGGCACTGATCGGGCATCGGCAGGGCGGAAATCCGGTCTGGCCATGGGCGTTTACGCGTTTGGCACATCAGCGGGATTTATGCTGGCGTTCATCATTTTGGGAGAAATGGTCAAACGCGACCGCGATGAATGGCGGCCCGCCTGGTTTGGGATCGGCCTGACCGTTCTCATCCTAGGAGCATGTTCCGCTGCCCTCGTGCGCAATCGGGCCTTGCAGACCGAGCCAGAGTTCAAATCGAGCTCAAATGCTGACGAACATAGCTTCACATTTTGGCAAGCTATTGCCAGCCCGGTCTTCTGGACATTCACCATAGCGATTTCGTTTTATGGTCTCATCGTCGCCGGTACATCGTTGTTCAATGAATCGATCTTGGCCGAACGCGGGTTCGACAAAGCCGTCTTCGTGACCATTACCCAATTTGGCGTCCCCGTGGGGCTTGGCACAACTTGATTGTTGGCTGGCTGGCGACGTATTGGCCACTGAGCCGGCTCATGGCATTAGCGACAGGCTTATTCGCCTTGGCACTTTTCGCATTTCCCGTGGTAACGACAAAGCTTCAGGTCTATTGTTATGCCTATACATTGGCTGCAGCCGGTGGGGGCATGACCGTCTGTTTTTTTGCCGTCTACCGAAGAGCGTTTGGGCCTGCACGATTGGGTTCGATTCAGGGTGTCGCTCAAATGCTGACTGTCCTCTTTTCGGCTGTTGGCCCCTTGATATTCGCAAGCACCAAAGTTCGCCTCGGATCCTACGCCTCGCTCTTCCCCACCGCGGCCGCAATCGCTCTTGTTCTGGCCGTCCTCACATGGCTAGTGGGCATGCCCAAACGGGAAAGCCTTGCTCCTTCCGCCAATTCCGAGGCTTGAATACCATGACGACCTTGGCACCAACGGCGCCGCAGCGGACTTTATTGAGCGAATCGCAACTTTGTTGCTGGAGAGAAGGCGGCTACCTGATATTGCCCCGGTTTTTTCCTCAAGAACAAATCGCCGAAGCAGCCGCCGAAGCCGATGAGCTTCTGGTGCGTCATCGACCTATCGTGAGCACGAGCAATCTGCGCTGCCGTTATCAGCCCATCGTGGCCTCAGGGGAACAGGAATTCGAGTGCTTCGATCCCGTCATCGACCTGTCGCTCACTTGCCATCGTCTCGCTCTCGATCCGCCTTTTAGCGGTGGTCGGCGCAGCTTCACGGGGAAGAAGCGTGCTTGTTCAAGGATAAGCTCATTTACAAACTGCCGGGGATGAAGGGATACGATCTCCACCAAGATTATGCCCCCTGGGATAGCTTTCCGCACAGCTTCATGACTGTGCTGATTCCGTTCGACCGCGCCGATGCCGACAACGGCTGTACCGAAATCTTCCCTGGCTGCCACACCCGCGGCCTGCTCAGGCCGCGCAATAAAAACTACGCACCCTTGCCGGTGGAGGCAGTGGCTGGCACCGAGCCTGTTCCGTTAATCCTCGATCCGGGGGACATTGCCCTTTTCGACGCCTACATTCCGCACCGTTCGGCGCCCAATCACAGCGATCGCCGGCGCCGCCAATTCTTTCCGAGCTATAACAAGCTTTCTGAGGGCGGCCACCAGCGCCCGCAGCACTATCAAGAGTTTCGCGATTGGATGCAGGCCCGCTATGCAGACCACGGCAAGACGGGAATGTATTATTGTTGATTGTTGCCGACTACTGACTACCGGCTACCAATTTAGGAGTTCACCATGGTCATATCGCTCGAAGTCGCAACCCGAATTCGCTTTCACCTTTCGCTAAACGTCAGTCATCTAGGGCGGGCCATCGAGTTCTATCGCATTCTTTTCGGCGTCGAGCCGGCCAAACAGCGCAAGGATTATGCCAAATTCGAGCTAAACGATCCGCCTTTGGTGCTGTCGCTGGAACCGACGCCCCGGGCCGTGGGCGGTCCGCTCAATCACCTTGGATTCCGGATGCCGGATAGCGCCACTTTGGTGGCCATGCAAGAAAGGCTCGAAAGGGCCGGCATCAGCTCGCAGCGCGAGGAAGGCGTCGAATGTTGCTATGCGCGTCAAACCAAGTTTTGGGTGACGGATCCCGATAAGACCTTGTGGGAAATGTACACGCTCGAAGAAGATCTCGATCATCGCGGCCAAGGCCAGTCGCTCGAAGAGATGATCCCCGATGCCGCAAGCCGGCCCGCGCTCAATGGTGTTGGACCAGCGGTCGCCGAGGCTGTCGTCTTCGAACATCGGATGATGAGCCCGGTGCCGGAACGATTGCCCCAAGCGGATTCCTCCGTGGACGAGGTTCGGCTTCGCGGCAGCCTGAACATGGCTCTCGACGTGCCGACCCAGCAGCGACTCGTTCGCGAGGCATTCCGCGTCTTGCGGCCGGGCGGCAAAGTGTTCTCCCACACGCTCGTCGGCGATCGGGAATTGAGCGAGCCTGGCCTGCCAGGCCCTGCCGCTGCCGTTCAGTTTGTGCCCACCGAAACGGTGCCCAGCCATCTGCTCGAATCCGCAGGTTTCGAGAAGCTCCATTTCGTCAAGTTTGACGCCAAACCCTGCTTTCAAAGAGCGGGCGTCGACATGCGCGAGCAACAATTGGAGGCGTTCAAGCCGAACTAAGGGGTTGGGAGGCGGGTAGTCAGGGAGGCAGGCCGCCCGTCTGGAGCAGACTACCGGAGAGAAGAAATCGTGGCACAATCCGTAACCCCGTTTCTGATGTTCGAAGGATCTGCCGAGCAGGCCATGCGCTTCTATGTCTCCCTATTCGGCAATTCCGAGATCAAGCAGGTTGAACACTTTGGTACAGGCGAACCGGGAGCCGAAGGCAGCATCAAGCGGGGCGAGTTCACCTTAGCGGGCCGAAGAATTCATTTGCTTCGACAGCTCCGTCAAGCACGCCTTCACTTTCACGCCATCGATTTCGCTATTCGTTGAATGCGCGAGCGAACCTGAACTGGACTCGGCTTTTGCAAAGCTCTCGCTCGACGGGGCCGTTTTGATGCCATTGGGCAACTACGGCTTCAGCAAGAAATTCGGCTGGGTCAACGACCGCTACGGAGTTTCGTGGCAACTCAACTTGCGATAGAATCACGTCAGACAAAAGAAACGTCTCAACAGAAACCCGGCGGCTTCGGCCGCTTTTGGTTTTTTCGTGTCCGACCGTGCCGGCCCGTCGGACAATGAATAAAAGCTCGCACCTAAGCGTGTAGCACTGTCAGTTGGAGACTTACATGTCGTCGCGTCGCGTCTTCCTCGCGCTCTTGGTTCTCGGGCTGAGCAGCGCGCCGATCCTGGCTCGGCGCCCCAAAGAGGACGTCGGCCCGGCCGACGTCGCCGCCAAAGCATGGGCAATCGCCGATGGAAAAACGGGCAAAGTTCTTTGGGGTTTCCATGCGGCCGAGCCGCGTGCAATCGCCAGCACGACCAAGATCATGACTGCCTTTCTTGCGCTGCAATTGGCCGAAAAAAGCCCGGCTGTTCTCGATGAAAAAATCACCTTCTCAAAGCGCACTGCCAGCACGCAAGGGAGCTCATCGAAGCTTCGTGCCGGGGAAACCCTGCCGGTGCGCGAGCTGATGTATGGCATGCTGTTGCCGTCTGGAAATGACGCCGCTGTCGCCATGGCCGAACACTTTGGCCCGCGGTTTCCCGCCGGAGCGGCCGGCGATGAGGATGCCGTCAAACGCTTCGTGGCCGAGATGAATCGCCGAGCCAAATCTCTTCACCTGGCTGAGACAAACTTCCTGGATCCCAATGGACTGACGCGAAATATGTCCAGCGCTCGCGATTTGGCGGCGCTGACCAGTTTGGCATTGAAGAACCCGCAGTTTCGGGAGTACGTCAAGACGCGCACGCACGAGTACGAAGTCGCCGGCCCGGATGGCGTCAAGCGTCGGCTGACATGGAAAAACACCAACCAACTCCTCGGCACAGATGGTTACGATGGCGTTAAAACCGGTACCACGAATGCGGCGGGAAGCTGCCTGGTCGCGAGCGGACACAAGGGCAAGGATCACCTGATTGTCGTCATCCTCGGATCGACCGGAGGGGACGGCAGGTATAAGGACGCCCGCAAACTGTTCCGCTGGGCCTGGGAGCAACGCCAGTTCATCCAACTTGCCGAGCAGGGACACGGGTTCGTCATCGGTTCTTCCGGCACAACGTTCACGCCATGGGGTCTCAACTATGGGCACGGTGGGCTCATCGAAGATTATTGGGAAGCCAAATGGCCAACGGTAGTCAAGGACCTTCAGAACATGAAAGCACTGGGCACGAACGTTGTCCGCGTTCACCTCCAGTTCGGCAAGTTCATGGACACTGCTGACAAGCCGAACGAGAAGGCGCTGGATCAACTCGGAAAACTGTTGAAACTTGCGGAGGAGACTGGCCTCTATCTGGACCTCACTGGACTCGGTTGTTACCGCAAAGCGGATGTGCCAAGTTGGTATGACAAGCTTACGGAAGAGGAGGCGCTGGTCTGCCCAAGCCCACTTGTGGAAGCGCGATCGCCGCCCGCTGTGCCGGAAGCCCGGCGGTTTTTTGTTACGACCTGATGAACGAGCCGTTCGTCCCCGGGCAGCCTCGTAAATCAGGCGACTGGTATTCGGGCAAGCCGATCGGGGAATTCGATTACGTCCAGTTTATCACGCTCGATCCGCGCCAGCGGCCACGCGAAGAAATCGCCCGCCTCTGGACCAAGAGCCTGGTGGCTGCCATCCACGAACACGATCGGCGTCATCTGATTACCGTCGGCATGCTTCCTTGGACTCCCCGCTGGGGTTTTCTTTCCCGGGTTCGCCCCAAAATGATTGCCCCTGAGTTGGACTTCATCAGCGTGCACATCTACCCGGAAAAAGACAAAGGGGACGAGGCCCTGGCGTGCCTTAAGCATTTCGCGGTTGGTAAGCCCGTCGTCATCGAGGAGACATTTCCGTTGGCGTGCTCAGCGCAGAATTGGAAGACTTCCTCAAACAGTCGGCGCGGCACGGCTTGCGGCTGGATGGGGCATTACGATGGGATGACCGTCGAACAGTTAAACGCCCTGCAAAAATCGAAAACCATTACGCTGCCTCAGGCGTTTTATCTGTCGTGGCTCGAGCTGTTCTAAGCACTTCGACCCGAAATGACACAGCAGCCGAACAGCCGATAGGTTAAATCACCATTTATTTTGATAAGCAACTTTGCATCCAGGCGGTAAAAAGAATTCATGAAATCAAAAATCGTTTCTTTTGGTGCGCTCTTGGGAATTCTCCTGGCCGTTTTTGCCACCCGTGCAAGAAGCGCAGATGATCCCCTGGCGGATGCGACGCGCAAGATCGCGTCAGAGATCACCGAGAACGGCAAAGCCTTTGCCAACCTGCAGGAACTCGCCGCGGCTCGGGCCCCGGCTTAGCGGCTCCGAAGGCGCCGCGAAAGCAGTCGAATGGGCGAAGCACAAGATGGAGTCTTACGGATTCGATAACGTAAAACTTCAGCCCGTCATGGTCCCGCATTGGACGCGCGGCGACGTCGAACAGGCCACCGTAACCTCCACGCCCAAACCCATCGCTCTGAAGATCATCGGACTGGGCAACAGCGTCGGCACGCCCAAGGAAGGAGTGGAGGCGGGCGTGGTAGAGGTGCAGGGACTCGACGAAGTCAAACGTCTCGGGGCCGCGGTTCGGGGCAAGATCGTCTTCTATAACCGCCCGATGGACCCCAAGCGGAAAAACACTTTCGCGGCCTATGGCCAAGCAGCTCGATCAACGCACCGCCGGGCCTTCGGTGGCTGCCAAACAGGGCGCGGTGGCGGTGCTGGTGCGATCTATGACCACCTTGCCGGACGACAACTATCCGCACACCGGCATGCTCAGTTACGAAAAAGACGTCGCCATGATTCCGGCAGCGGCCCTGAGCACGCATAGCGCGAATGAACTTTCCGCTCAGCTCAAGACCGATCCCAAGCTCACCGTTAATTTGAAACTCAGCGCCGCCCAGCATCCTCTTGTCCCTTCGTTCAATGTCATGGGCGAGCTCACGGGGCCGCGACTTGCCGGAAGAATATGTGGTGGTAGGCGGCCACCTCGACTCGTGGGATCCGGAACCGGCGCTCAGGATGACGGCGCGGGCGTCGTTCATTCGATCGAGGTTCTCCGCACCTTGAAAAAGCTCGACATACACCTCGGCGAACCGTCCGTGTTGGCTTTTCATGGCCGAAGAATTCGGCGGGGACGGCGCCAGGAATATTCGTCAAGCCAAGGCGAAAAAAGAGAAGCACTTTGCCGCATCGAATCGGATAGCGGCGGGTTCGCCCCGTGTCGGCTTCGGCTGGAAGGTAGCCGACGCAGGCGATCGCGTCTCTACAGAAGTGGGTCCTTATCTCGCTCCTTTGCACGCTGGCATCGATCGAGAAAGGCGGCAGCGGGTCCGATGTTCGGACCTCTCAGCGAGATCGCTGCTCACTCTCGGTTATATCCCTGTCTCGACTCACTATCTTGATTTCCACCACTCCGCGCTCGATCGCATCGAAGCCGTGGATGAAGAAGGACCTGCACCAGGGAGCCGCGGCCATTGCGACGCTTACCTTTCTGCTTGCGAGAAGGGGCTCTAGGACGCGGTTACAGTTACATTTAAATGATTGCCCGCGACTTGCCGCCGCATTCGCCAGAATGCGGCGGGCCAGCAAAAACCCCGTCTTATTCTGCGAAACGTGCTACAAAAGAACGCAGCCGAATGATGCACGGTGACTGCGAAACACATGCAGCCGAGGTCGACACATGGAGCCACGCACGAGGATGTCTAAACGAATCTGCTTGGCAATCCTGTTGGCGACAGGCTGGACGACCGCGGTATTTGCCGATGTCAAAATGCCCGCGATCTTCGGCAGCCACATGGTTTTGCAACAGGGTATGAAGGCGCGGTGTGGGGCACGGCGGAGAACGGCGAAGAGGTCACTGCGACTTTCGCCGGTCAGACCGTGACGACGCACGCCGCCGCCGACGGCAAATGGAAGTGACGTTGGCCCCGATGATTGCCAGCGCCACGGCCGCACGTTGACGGTGTCGGGCAAGAATGTCCTTCGGTTCGAGGACGTGCTGGTGGGCGAAGTATGGATCTGTTCGGGGCAGTCGAACATGGTGTTGCAGCCGGCCTGGACCAACAACGGCGCAAGAGATTAAGGCAGCTCATTTTCCTCTCATTCGCATGTTGACCGTGCCGGCGGTCACCGCGCAAACGCCACAAGCTACCTTCGATGGGAAACTGACGACCTGAAGATTTTCGACGGTCGATGGGCCGCTTGTACGCCCGAGGTCATGAAGAACTTCTCGGCCGTCGGCTATTTCTTCGGGCCGCGGTTGCAGCAGCAGCTCGACGTTCCCATCGGCTTGATCGGCGCTCTATTGGAGCGGTACGCCGGCTCAAGCTTGGACCAGCCGGATCCAGCGCTGGAAGGCGATCCCAAACTCAAAGCCTATTAACCGCTGGGCCGAATACACGACCAATATCCCAGGCTCAAAATGGAATATGAAGCCCGGGATGGCCGCGCCAAAGCACAGGGAAAGACGCTTTCCGTATGGTTCGATCCGAAGCCGCCAGATCCTGTAACATCCGCCAGCCGGCCGGCCAATCTTTTCAATGGGCTGATTGCTCCGCTGATCCCGTGTGCCATTCGCGGCGTCATCTGGTACCAGGGCGAAAGCAACGCAGGCAATCCGGACGATGCCCTGCTTTATCGCCACCTTTTTCCTCCATGATCCGCGATTGGCGTTCGCGCTGGGGCGAGGGAGATTTCCCTTTCCTATTCGTCCAGCTCTGCGCCATCAACAAGCGTCAGCAGGAACCGGTCGAGCTGTTGTCCAGCTGGGCGCTGTTCCGCGAGGCTCAGCTTCGGACCTTAAGTTTGCCCAAAACCGGCATGGCGGCGATCTTCGACACCGATCCACGGGATACTTGCATCCGACGAACAAGAAGCCGGTAGGCGAGACGGCTGGCGCTGGCCGCCTCAAAATCGCCTACGGCAAAGAGGTGGAGGCGAGCGGGCCTGTCTTCGATTCCACGGAATCCCAGGGCGACAAAATACGTTTTGCGTTTCAAGCACGTGGACGCCGGCCTGGTCAGCCATTCCAAGGATGGGACTCAAGAGCTTCGGGTGGCTGGCAAGGACCGCAAATTCGTCTGGGCAGAAGCCAAAATTGTGGGAGATACGGTCGAGGTCTCCAGTCCGCAAGTCAAGGCCCCCAAAGCAGTGCGCTACGCTTGGGCCAACAATGCCGAGGCCAGCCTTTTCAACAAAGCGGGACTGCCGGCCAGCCCTTCCGCACCGACGCCTGGGAATTGCCGGCGGGCAAGTGACCCTATTTTTCAGATGAATTTCCCTTCGACAGCACACCACTTGCATCTTTTTCTCTTGTCAGTTCGCCCTTCAGCACATCTGACGGGAGAGAACCGCCATGTTTGCATATATAATCGAACAATCTCGGCAATCCTTGGTTTCAAGCCCAAAACGAGGGCAAAAGTTAACGGCCAAACCGGCAGTAGAGGCACTGAGAACCGTTGCTTAATGGACGCCAGTTCTTTCGTCACGAGTCTCTACACAAACATTCTGGAGCGGCCTGCGCCGTCCTCAGCGGAAGTGGCTAGCTGGGTCAATTTGATTCAAAACGGCCTATCTCTCAAACCGTCAGTACAGATTTCCTCTACAGCAGCGAGCTCATGGCGCTAATCGTGAATAACGATTATTCCACCTTCCTGGGAAGAACCGCGGATCAGCAAGGCCTCAATTATTGGGCCCAGCAAATGGCCAATGGAATGACCCAGGATCAAGTGGCAGCCCAGTTCCTGAGTTCGGAAGAGTTCGCGATGACGCACCGCGCGACGGATTACGACTTTATCAATGGCATCTACGAAACAGTTTTGGGTCGGACTGTCGACACCGCCGGTTTCAACTATTGGAACAACCAGTTGATGGTTCAGACGCGTGGACAAATCACTCGCGATGAAGTCGGGCTTGAAATCCTCGGCAGCAATGAGGCTCACGTACGCGAAGTGGACCAGTTTTATGTGGAACTTCTTCATCGTAGCCCCACGGCTAGTGAAGCCGCTAATTGGGCGAATACTCTCGACGACGGCGCAAGCCAATCCGATGTAATCGATGCCATCGTCAATTCGCCTGAATATCTGGGCGATTATGGCGTCAGCGAGACAAGCAGTTGATTTGCGAGGGATGCTTGCGAGCAGAGGATCCAACGGGTAAACTCGATAGCGAAATAACCCATGTTCGCGCATCACAGGCACCCCTGAGCTCCCCTCGATGGTCCGCTGCCCGCGTTGCTATTCCCTCTACCATATCGAGAAATCGACATGGAACTGGAGGGATTTCCCCCTAGCTATGTTTCTTCTCAAGCCCTTTCGATGCCATCGATGCGCACTTCGGTTCTGGCGTTCGCGTTGGCAGAGATGCCATGGCGAGCGCCTTTGATCTAGACCAAAACTTGAGTTTTTTCGTCCGGTCATTCCTGGTTTGGGGCTTAAGGAAAAGAGCTGCCGGCGTGGGCCATCGGCTTCGAGCTAGGCTTCTTCCGAAAGCTCGCTGATTTTATTTCGCGAGCCGCTCCCGTATTCGCAGAGGTTTCCTATGACCAGGATTCGAGTTCGCCCGCAGCGCACTTCTCCGAAACCTGTCAGGCACTTAAGCCGCCTCGAGTGGAAGAGCTCGAGGGCCGCATAACGCCAACGTTCACGCTCTCCGTCATCGCTACATTTCCTCCCGCCATGAATTTTGGCAACGGCCTCGCCAGCACCATCTGCACCAATTTGGTCTCGGACAGCAACGGCGACATCTTTGGCGGCACCGCCATCTCCAATGCGACTAGCCACAGTGATACGGGGGAGTACACCCTGTTCGAGTTGGCCAAAGGGAGCACAACGCTTACCACCTTGGCTACCTTCACCGAGGACGATCCGGGTGACTTTCTGAATTGCGTGGCGATCGACGGCAGCGGCAACATCTTTGGCACGATTCGAGCTCGAGCCTCGACGACCCGGGCAGCTACGGCTCCATAATCGAATTGCCCGCCGGCAGCCAAACGGTCAACACGGTCGCTGCTTTCGACTTCGATAATGGTTCTTTGCCTAATAGCCTCCTAGTTGTCGGCAACACCATCTACGGCACGACCTCCGCGGGTGGCGAAGGCGAGGATGACGTCGGCACCGTATTCTCTCTGCCTATTGCCGGAGGCGACATCAACACCCTGGCTTCGTTCGCCGGCGACAGCAATCCCAACTTCAATGACCTGACAACGCCCTCGAGCAGCCTGACCCTCAGCGGCGGCACGCTTTACGGCACCGCTCAGAGCGGGGGCGCAACGTGACGGCGGTGTGTTCTCCTGCCCCGTATCGGGTGGCGACATCACTACTTTGGCTTCCTTCTCCACCAACGATGGCTACGGCCCGCTGGTCGTAATGAACGGGTCCCTTTACGGCCTCTTCAGCATGACCCCGAATGAGGCAGGCTCCATTTACTCAGTGCCTATGGGCGGCGGTCAGACAAGCATTGTCTCTTCTTTCAACAACAGTACTGGATCGGACCCCCGGTCCGGCCTGGTCATGGATGGGACCACCCCAGTCGGCACCACGCTTTTGGGAGGAGCCAACGGCCATGGCGGAGTCTACGAGCTACGCCCAACGGCTCGATGGAGCTCCTCGCCTCCTTCCAGGTCGGAACCGAACCTTCTGGCGGCCTGTGCGTCGACGGTTCGGGCAACATCTACGGTTCAATCTCCGGGGCTGTTAACGGAATCTTCGAAGGCTCCGGTCCGCCCATTCCGAAACTAGGTTTTTCGGGGAGCCCGGGCGGAGGCGTAGTGGGACAGCCCTTGTCCGCCGTAAAGGTTGCCTTGATCAACGTGCCGGCCGGCAGCACCGTCACGCTCTCCCTCAACTCAACTGTGTCTGGAGCCATGCTGTCCGGTACCGCGACCGAGCCGGTCGTGAACGGTTTCGCCACCTTTTCCAATTTGACCATCAACCAGCCCGGACAAGGCTACAGCTTGACTGCCACGAGCGGTGGCCTTACCACCGACCAGCGGCTCGTTCACCATCGATCAGTTCCCGACCATCACCAGCCCCGGTTTGACCACTTTCACGGTGGGCAGTTCCGGCTCCTTCACCGTTAGCGACGTCGGATTTCCCACCCCAACGCTTACCGAAACCGGCAAATTGCCCACTGGCGTCGCCTTCAATGCCGCCGACCGGTTTACTCAGCGGCATGCCGGCGGCCGGCACCACCGGCACCTATCCCTTGACCTTCAAGGCCGCCAACGGACTGGGAGCCGACGCCAGCCAAAGCTTCATCCTCATCGTCGATCAAAGCGCCACCGGAAGCACTTCTTCGGTTTCCGGCAGCGTCTTTTTGGATCTGGCCGCCAACGGCGTCTTGGCCAACGGCGACCCCACATTGGCCGGCCGCACCGTGTTCCTGGACAAGAACGGCAATGGCGTGCTCGACCCCGGCGAGTTGTCGGCCGTCACCAATAGCGCCGGCGCTTCACCATCAGCAACGTGCCTGCCGGCACCTATAAGCTGCGCGTTGCGACCTTCCCGGGCGACATCGTCACACGGCCCAGCGGCGGAGCGTTCACCTTGCAAGCGGGAACTCCCACTGTGTGGACGGGCCTGAACCTCGGCTTGCAACCGGCGAGCATCATCACGCCGATCCAAACCAGTCCCGCACCGTTCGGCAGCTCGAACCCCAATGTGGCTACCGCTGAAGTTGTAGGACTCTACACTCTGATCTTGGGACGATCTGCGGACTCCGCGGGCTTGGCTTCCTGGTTGGCGGCTTTGAACTCAGGCACCACGATTGGCCAGATCGCCATCACCTTCCTGCATTCGCCGGAACGGCTGACGGATGAAGTCCAAGGCTATTACCAGACGTTCTTGGGACGAGCGGGCGATGCAGGAGGCGTGCAGAGCTGGGTATCGGCGCTGGAAAACGGCACCACCGAGCAGCAGGTGGTTGTCGCCTTTCTGAACGCGCCGAGTTCAGCCAGGTGCATGCCACCAACGCCGCCTTTGTGCAGGCTCTTTACGGAGATCTGTTGGGCAGGACGGCTTCGGCTTCAGAAGTTGCTAGTTGGAATACCGCGCTGACGACGGGGCTGACGCGTGCTGGATTGATCCAGGACATTATCGGTTCCTACGAAACGCAAAAGCGCGGAGTCGACAGTTATTACATTGCCTACCTGGGCCGGCAGACCGATAATGCGGGTGAGATGTATTGGGTCGACACGATTCTCAAGGGGTCCGCCACCCTGGACAGCGTTGCTGCATCGATCTTCGGTTCCCCGGAATTTGCTAGCCGGGCCGCGGCTACGGTTCATTAGACAAACCGCCCTACCCATTGACCGTGGTTCAAGCAATGGACAGTTTTCTGTCACGCATCCACTCATCTCGGATCAGCAAACACGTTTTCGCGTTCGAGCGGCAACTGAAACGCATCGGCGACCCGAGTCATGTAGTTGCACCAGGCCGCGTACCAGATGAGGTCCACCCAGCGATCGCCGCCGAAGGTGGCAACGAGCTCCGGACGTCTCCATCCGAAAAGGACGCAGGACTTTCGTCAGTCGGTAACCGAGCCGAAAAGCCAGTTGTTCCGCAGGCGGAAAGTCGGACCAATCGCCTCCCGCCAGTTTTCGCGTGCCTCGCTTTGATTTCCTGCTTCCTTCAGGCCCGCGACCGCGAGCCCATTTCACTGTGCCCCATTCAGTAAAAGCACTCGTTGGTGCGGGTGATTACCCAGAACATCGAATTGGAGAAAACTCGATCGAGCGCTGCTTCCTGCTGAAAAATTCGCATCGTCTCGAACCAAGTCTGCGTGAGCACAGGCTGATATCCCATGCTGACGCGGCACCAGACGATCTTGGTGGCCTGCTCCCGAACGTCCGGGGGCATGGCCGCAAACCGGCCCAGGTCGGGTAAAGGAATGCGCGGTTGCCGGGACTTTTGAAGTTCCATCTCCTTGGCCGACTCTGTCCCCGATTGGTCTTGCCAGTCAGGTCGAACGAGAGATGCCACGGATATCTTTGCTTTCTGGACTTCATTCCAGGCAGGCGGCTGGGAGCGACGCAGCCTTGCCAGGCTCTCTTTGTTGAGCACCGGATCCAGAGGCGGCAGCGGTCCATTGGGTTCGACCTGGATGCCGAGCCCCAAGACGATGCGATTTTGGAAGTTGGCCCATGCCAGCGTATGCACCATCGCGACGACTTTTTCCGGCCGAACGCGCGAGCAGAAGTGCTACCTCCGCATCGGTCACGGTATTGGCGGCTTTGGTCATCTTGCGTGCGAACTCGACCACGAGGCGATCGGGCTCGGGGAGCGTGGCTGCATCGCCCGCGCTAGTGATGAATTCCTTCGGGTCCAGTCCTGCTCGCCGCAGGTCGGCCTCCGCATAGCTCTTAGCGTAGCTGCAGTTGATTGCATCGGCAGCAGCCCAGTGTAGTTTGGCGGCCAAAACGGGCCGAGCGGGTTTTTGGCTCGATGAATGAAGTCCAAATGGAGCATCGCCGCTGTCGTTCGCGGCAGCGACTTTACCATTACCAAAGCCCAGCCGGGCAGTGGCGGATTCTGGCCGCCGTAGCCGGTTCCACGCATCCTCCGTACTGACGGACGGAATCCTTGGCGGCGACTTCGCATCTTGTTGTGCCGGAGCGGCAGCAGCCGCCAAAGCCAGTGCCGCGCCGGCAACGGCCCATATCGGGCATATACGCATATCGAGGATCCTCCGGCTTGTGAATGATGAGATGGAGCAGGCGCGTCCACACGAAGGATCGGCTATGCCTCGCAAGCACCGGCGGCAATTTGCACGGCTCAAAACTATATGTAATCTCGCCACCTGGTCCGCACAATACAAAATTGTCGTGCGCGACGTGTAGCTGAAATGGTCCCTGGCTCGAAGAGCCTATCCTTTGTCCGCCAGCTCCCAGGTGGTCAGACAATTGCACCGAATCGCGAGCTTGTTCGAGGACTTCGTAAGCCGCAGCTTTGTCTCCACGGTACAGGAGCATACTGGGCTTGGATAGCAAAAGTCCCGGCTTCTTCTCTACGGGTAGGTCGTTCGAAGCCGAGCGCTGGTCGAGTTGAGCGGTTAGCGCTGGCAATGTCAAGGCCGTGCCAGGTACAATCGAACGCTTCCGAGGCGAGCTTGACTGCTCAAAACAATCTTCGCTTGGCTACCAGGGGATTCCCGCTATCGGAACATACCGGGAGCCAACTAGTCCGGCTAATCCTTGGAGCATGCTACGACTATTTCATGCGACCAACATACGGGGCCGGTTTTTCATCGAGGGGGAGGAGTTTTCAAGATGCGCCGTTCACGATCCGCCTTCAGCCTGATTGAGTTATTGGTGGTGATTGCCATCATTGCGGTACTCGTCGGCCTGCTCCTGCCCGCCGTACAAAAAGTGCGCGAGGCGGCCAGCCGGATGAAGTGCAGCAACAACCTCAAGCAGCTTGCACTGGCGATGCATAATTATCACAATAGCTTCGGTCAGTTTCCGCCGGGTTGGGATTACGCCACCAGCTGGGGAGCACTTTCCCATGCATTGCCTTTCGTGGAGCAAGACAACATCTTCAAGCTGATCGATTTCACCAAGCCGATCTCGGATCCGGCCAATGCAGCGGTTCTCCCTCTCGTGGTCAATACGTTTCTCTGCCCATCGGACGTCCCCAATCCGATGCCATCCCTTGGCGCCGCAACGAACTATATGGGGAACGCCGGCAATATCCCAGTGTTTGTGATTGCCAATGGACTCAACCTAACTGGTCCGCAACCCAACGGGATCTTCTACTCCCAAAGCAACAACATCACCATCGCCAGCATCACCGACGGCGCCAGCAACACGGCTATGTTGAGCGAGCGCATGCTCGGCGACGGGAACATGGGGCTGGTCAGCCCGCTGGAAGATGTCTTCGATGGTCCTAACGCCGCCCCGGGCCGTCCCGCCACGCGCCGACGAAGCGTATAGTTGGTGCCAGTCGGTGGATATTTCCAACCCCGCCAATCAGTTTCCAATCTTCATGGGCACTCCGTGGGCAAACGGTCAGCACAACTATCAGCACATCGGGCCGCCTAACAGCCGTTCCTGCGGCTGGCTGCCATCCCTGCGAGCCAGCATGGCTGCGACTAGCCGTCATCCAGGTGGCGTCAACGTCGCCTTCGGAGATGGTTCGACGTGTTTCGTCTCCGACAACATCGATCTCACCGCTTGGCGAGCCATGGGTAGTCGAAACGGCGGCGAAGTGATCGTTGAGCAGTGAGCCATCCCCCAAAGCCACGCACCATTGCGTAGCCGCGGGTACTCTCGAAACCGGGTAAATTGTGGAGTAATCGATTGGTCAGATCGCCAGCGTGTACTCTCTGTGGATACTGTCTTGTGGGGCTTCCGGCGGCCTGCCTGTTGGTTTCCCTTAGCGGCTTGGGTTGTTCCGCTGGCCCCAACAATGCGCCTGTGGTTGCCAGCCAGGCCCGCGACGCACTGCGCACGGCCTTGGAAAGCTGGAAGCACGGGGACAAAGTCGACGACTTGCAGAATGCATCAACGCCTATCTACGTCATCGATCAGGAATGGAAGGACGGCGCTAAACTCAAGGATTACCAAATCACCGGCAATGGCGAAGAAAAGGATCGCACCTCTTCGCGCCGGTGAAGCTTACGGTTCGCCAGGCGAGCGGGCGCGAAGTACGGAGGGACGTAATCTACATCATCAGCACAGCGCCGAATGTTACCGTCAGCAGAAAAGTCTTCTAATTTACGCTCCACTCGAACCCAGGCCTGGTGAAATCGACCTGCCAGCGCGAGATGGGCCACTTCCAGGATGGGTAACGACGCGAATCTGATTCATGGACAAGAAAACGTGGTTCGTCGTTGCTGCTGCGGGTGTAGCGATCGCCCGTGTCGTGTGGGCGAATCGTAAGGGGCCGGTGCCCGAGGTTCCGCAATTTGGCCCATCGGCATTCACCGAGCGAGATGTAGGGACCGTGCCGTCCGTGGCTCGGGAAACGGCAAGGCCGGGAGTGTGCTGATGAATGCTGATGTCGCGGCGGTACGGTGCCGAGGAGTTCGCGGGGCGACTTTCATCGACGAAGATACGCCGGAGGCGATCTTGGCGGGGACGCGCGAATTGCTGGCGGCGATCGCTCAAGCCAATGACATCGCCACCGAGGACATTGCCAGCGCCTTTTTCACGTCGACGGCTGATCTGAAGTCGGCCTTCCCGGCGCGGGCGGCCCGTGAGCTGGGCTGGACCGACGTGCCGCTTTTGGGCGCGACGGAGGTGGACAAGCCGCTCGCCCCGCCGCGCTGCATCCGGGTCCTGTTGCACTGGAACACTGCGCGACGGCAAGACGAGATCGTTCACGTTTACCTGCGCGGCTCCGACACGATGCGCGCCCACGATCCGCCGAGCCACTTGACGTCGAAGCCCGAGACGGGGGGGCCCAGCGTGTGACCGCGCCATGCACTGTGACCTCGGCGGCGTCTTCTCCTGACGAACGGGGTGCTCGGCGGCGTCCGCCTCCTCGCCCTGTCGGCGCGAGGGCACGGCGCCCCGAGACGAATCCGACGGCGCAGCTTGCCATCCTCGCTCCGACCGCCGGCGCTCTTTGGCAGGTTCATTTACACCACCCCCGTGCTGGTAAGCTTGCCGTCTTGGCCGAGTTGCTCGATCGGCTCGAGCTCGAAGGAGATGGCACGCGGCCGGCCCCCTGGGCGGCGACCCGCCTGGTTGCCGCGATCAAGCCAGTACCCTCGAAACCAGATTCTCTCAGCTGAATGCAGCAATCAATGCCATCCAGCTTGCGCCGGCAAGAAGGGTGTTCGATACCCATTCCTACTTGTCGTGCCGCTCAGTCGACGCTTGGCGCGATGGACAAGTGAGCTGGTCTTACAACCAGGGATCTGTTTCATTTTCTGGCCTGGCTAAAGAACTCGTCCGAGCCGACAAACCCAGTCACAATATCTTCGTTGACCGCTCCCATCTGATATTGACTGAGCCAATATGCTAAGCCGTTCGCATCGGCGTGTGGAGTTGCTCAAGAAAGCCGTAAACGTGCCGCCATTGACCCTGCCGGCCAATCTGGGTATGAGCGGTCCCATGTTAGCAACTATGCCGTTCCGCGCTTTGGTCCACCGCAACTTCCGCCTCTATTTGTTCGGCCAGGGCGTCTCCGTACTCGGTACCTGGATGCAACAGGTAGCAGTCGCCTGGCTGGTTTATTGCCTGACCGGTTCGGCCGTCTGGCTGGGGATTGTCGCTTTCGCCGGACAAATCCCTTGTTTGTTCGTCTCGCCGTTCGCCGGCGCGCTTATCGACCGGTTCAATCGCCACCGCATTGTGCTGCTCACGCAAACTCTGGCAATGATGCTGGCCTTAATCCTGGCTGCCCTGACCCTGACTGGTGTGGTCCAGGTTTGGCAACTGGTCGTCATCAGCCTCCTCAGCGGCACGGTCGATGCCTTCGACATACCGGCACGCCAATATCTGATGACCGAGATGGTAGGGACGGCTAACGACCTGGCCAACGCCATCGCTCTGAATTCCTCGATCTTCAATGCCGCCCGCATTGTCGGACCGGCATTGGCAGGCGCGCTTTTGGCTTGGACCAGCTCGGGAGTCTGTTTTCTGGCCAATGGCGCCAGCTTCCTTGCCGTCCTGGTCGCATTGCTGGCGATGCGCTTGCCTTCCTGTCAGGCGGAGCGATCGCCGCATCGGCTGCTGGCGGGAATTGGAGAGGGGATCACTTATGCCTGGGGCTTCAGTCCCATCCGAGCCGTGCTTTTGCTTACGGCCGTGGTGAGCATGGCGGCAATGGCATCGTCTACGCTTCTGCCCGTTGTGGCGACGTCCATGTTGCATGGCGACTCGAAGACGTTAGGAGTCCTAACGGCTGCCACGGGCTCAGGCGCACTAATCGGCACAATGCTTCTCGCAGCCAGGAGCTCGGTAGTCGGCCTGGGCAAGTGGATTGCCGCGGCGCCGGCAGTCTTTGGGCTGGGGCTGGCAGCTTTTTCGTGCGCGACATTCTTTGTGGGCTTCGAGTTTGTTCTTGGCGCTGGCTGGGTTTGCATTGCTTTTGGTCATGGCCGCCAGCAACATGGTGCTGCAAACCATCGTCGAAGAAGACAAACGGGGGCGCGTGATGAGCTTGTTCACCATGGCTGTAAATGGCCTGGCGCCCATCGGCGGGCTTCTGGCAGGGTTATTGGCATACAGTACCGGCGCTGCGATCACTTTACGCCTAGCCGGGGCTGCATCCATTCTCGGCTCGCTGGTCTTCACGCTCTACTATCCACGATTGCGCGTACACGGCCGAGCCATCTACCTACGCAAAGGCTTGATCCGCGAGCCGGCTGTTCTGGCGGTCAGCCCATGATCGAGGTTCTCCAAGGTTTTGCACGCTAGCCAAAGTTCATTTCTTGCCGGCAATCTTGCGTTCTACGGCAATCGTCTTTACGTCTGGAAATGGCTTCGGCAGATTGGTTTCCAAAGGAGGCCTAATCTGCCTTTCGGCTTACCCAGATTGGCTATTTTCCATACCTTCTCATGCAGCTAAGGCTATAATCAAGCACGGCATAATATCGACAATCCTCTTTTTGGCGCAAATCGTTGCGCCGATTGAATCCTAACTTGCTTGCCCAGGAACCTGCCCAAACGAAGCCTTGTATCCATCATGCATCCGTCAGGATTTGCGCTACACCCTGGACCGAGAAAGGCTCGTTCTGGTCCTTCTCGGGACCGGTCAAAAGCATGACTAATGCAGCATTAAGCCTTGAGAAGGGCGTCGATTCGTGGCCGCATTCGCAAGAACGCAGGAGCGGCAGGTTTGCCGCGACGCGGAGTACTCGAAGCGGAGCGCGACCGAGCCCAAACATGAGACTGGCACGGACAACGAACTGCCCAGCTTATTTGAGGGACTCTCCATGAAAAACACATTCCACCGTCGACGTTCCAGGCCCACCTTTCGCCCTCGTCTAGAATCCCTGGAAACCAGGCTGACGCCGACTACCTACACCGTTTCCAGCCTGGCCGATTCGGGCGCGGGCTCGCTGCGTGCGGCAATCACCAGCGTTAACGGCGATACCTCGGCCGATGTGATCGATTTCTCGGTTGCGGGCGTCATTCAATTGACGTCGGGCGCTTTGCCGGCCATCACCAACACCGTGAAGATCGACGGCACGACGGCGCCGAATGGGGCATTTATCCCTGTGGTCGAAATCGACAATCATGGTTTCGCTGGGGTTACTATAAGCGTTCTGGCTCCAGCCTGATAGACATGAGCGTTGTGAACGCCAACGGCCCCGGCGTGACCCTCGAAGGCGACAACATTACTCTCCTGACCAACTGGATCGGGCTGGCGGTCGATGGATCCCTTGCCGGCAACACCGGCGTCGGCTTGTTCGTCGATAACTCGAAAAGCGACACCATTGGCGCTACCACTAGCGAGCCCAACATCTTCAGCGGCAACGGCGGAGGCGGCATTCAACTTGGGACAGACAGCGCAGAGCAGTTCGTGCAGAACGCGACCCTCATAAGCAACAATATCGGGTTCGGTGCCGGACCCGGACCAGCGGGCAACCATGGCAATGGCATCACCATCTTCAGCACGGGCAATACGATAGGGGGCACCCCCATTGGCACCGGCAACACGATTGCCAACAATACCGGATCCGGCATCGTGGTGAATGCCGGCACGCAAAACGCGATTCTGGGAAACCACATCTACAGCAACACGGGCCCGGGAATTCAGCTTCTCAACAACGGTAACCACAACCAGTCCGCGCCCACACTGACCGGCTCTTACTTGGACTATACGGTCATGGGGGCAGATTTGTACATAGTGTTATTGAGCGGTACGTTGACGGCGACGCCCAACACTCAGTACCTGCTCAGTTACTTCGCCACGGCCACTGGGGAGCAGGCCGGCCAAGGCAGCACCTACCTCGGCTCGCAGATGGTGACCACCGACGCCAACGGTACCGCCATCTTCACTTCGAGTGAAGTCGGAGGGGTGTCGATGGACGTTGTTTTTTCAGCGACGGCGACGAATTCCTCGACCAACGACACTTCGGCGTTTTCCAACTCGGTTGGTTTTAACACGACGCAGCCGGCTTTCATCGCCAATGCGTATCAATTGCTCCTCGATCGCGGCATGGACGGCGGTCCCCCTACTGGGTCAATGGCATAGCGAGCGGCGCCTCACTCCACCCAGGCGCAGTGCTCGGAATGGAAGCGAGCCAAGAGTACATCCAAGACCAAATCGTTGCACTGTACTCGCATTACCTGAATCGGAACCCCGATCAGCCGGGCCTGCAATACTGGATCGGCTTCGTGGAGGCCGGAGGCGCCCTCGAGGAAGTGGCTACAGGGCTAACGGAATCGCAAGAGTATTTTGTTTTGCAAGGAGGCACCAATCAAGGGTTCGTCGCGGGACTCTATCACGACGTGCTGAATCGCGCTGCCAGCGACGCGGAGAGCGCGGGCTGGGTAGCCGCTCTCAATGCCGGCATATCGCGCCAGGCGGTGGCGGTAGCCTTCCTGACTTCACAGGAATACCGCATCGATCTGGTGGAAGCCGACTACATGACGTTCCTGAAGCGGCCGGCCGATTCGGACGGACTCGTGGCATGGGTAGGTGCGCTGAACGCCGGCGTCACGGATCAAGAAGTGCTCGCGGGCATCTTCGGCTCACCCGAGGGATACCAGCTCTGGTCTTGATCGCTGTCAAACATTTATTTGGTAGCGGAAGTCGCCAGACTTCCGACGGAACCGTGAAGCGATTGGGAGCATGAAGTTAAGTCGGAACTCTGGCGAGTTCCGCTACCATTGTTGAGCCGCGGCGAGCGCGTCGCTGCCGACCCATCGACCAGTGGCAGTGCAACCAGCGGCTTGGACTCCAAACGGGAGCCTATGTGTTACGCCGCAGGACGGCCTCGGCTGCCGAGGTTGCGAGTTGGAACACCGCTCTGACCACAGGACTGACCCGAGGCGGCCCGATTCAGGAAATCATCGGTTCGTTCGAGACGCAAAAGCGCGGAGTCGACAGTTACTACATCGCCTATCTGGGCCGGCAGACCAATAGCGCCGGCGAGGTGCATTGGGCCGATACGATTCTCAGTGGCTCCGCCACCCTGGCCAGCGTCGCCGCATCGATCTTTGGATCCCCCGAATTTGCTGCCCGCGCTGCGGCCACCTTGCATTAGACAAACCGCCTACTTCTTGACACAGATGCACGCAAATTCCATGCGGACTATAATTCCCCTATGAGTTCCCACCTACCTCGCCGCGGCGCCTATGGCTTCGACGCACCATACGCTCCGTTCCTGATGGCACTTGGTGGCATCTGCCTCCTCGCCCTGTCGGCAAGCAGGCTATCGCGCCGCCGAGACGAATCCGACGCCGCGCCCGCTTGCTATCTTCGGCCCGGCTGCGGCCGCACTCTGGCTTTTCCTTAACGCCGGCATCTTCGTTTACACCACCCGCGCTGGTAAGTTTGCCGTCTGGGCTGAGTTGCTGGATCGGCTCGAGCTCAAAGGAGATGAGCGGTTGCTCGACATCGGCTGCGGTCGCGGCCGTGTTGCTAATGGCGGCTCAGCGCCTGCCCCACGGACGGGCCGTCGGCGTCGACATCTGGAGCACTGCCGATCAATCCGGCAATGCCGAGCAAGTTACTCGCCAAAACGCCGACTCTCGAGGGCGTGGCCGAGCGGTTCGAGCTGCACACGGCCGACATGCGTCACTTGCCGTTCAAAGACGCTTCGTTCGACGTGGTGGTCAGCTCGCTAGCCATTCACAACGTGTCCGGGGCCGGAGAGCGAGCGAAGGCGCTGCGCGAAGCGGCCCGCGTGCTCAAGAGGGGCGGCAAACTGGCGATCGCCGACATCCGCCACACAAACGCGTACGCCAGCGAGCTCGAGGCTTGCGGGTTGAAGATCACCGAGCGCCGATCGCTCGGCATGCGCTTTGGTACGCAGCCGGCCCCTGGGCGGCGACCCGCATGGTTGCTGCGATCAAGCCGTAGAAAAGGCGAAACCCGCGATGCCGTGGTCTAGTGTCAGCGATCGACTCCGGGCCTGAGTTTCGCTTGCCTAGCTACTAAGATCTTGATTCGTTGGACCCGGCTTCCCGAACCGCCTTTATGATCTGCCTTTGCTAATGCCGGAGACAGGACTTGAACCTGCACTCGCAATTAAGCGAACCAGGCCCTCAACCTGGCTTGCCTGCCAACATGTCGCATTGCCTTGGCGTTGGAATAACACTGCAAATCTGTTAAAGAATATATTGACTTACAACGTTAAACCCGTTCTTTTATATTGTAGTCACGTAGTGGTCATATTGCCAGTGTCTTTACCATTTTTTTACCATTTTGCCCTATGTATGGGCAGCCGAATGAGGAGTCTTCATCTCAGGCTTTGGGCTTAGCTGCTGATAAATGCTCAACCCGCTGGCGAACCGCGCCCATGCGTGGTTTCTGCAATCGCTGTCGACAGTGATTCCTTTTCACGTGCAAGGGAATGATTGGAGTCGATGAATCCGTTGCGGAACGCTCTCGTGGTCGTCGAGAGGTTGATTAGCTGGTAATTGCAGATGACGCCGGCCTGACGGTTACCCCGCTCATCTCCGTGGCTCGGCCTGCTCCATCTCATTTTCGGGGATACGCCAGATCTGAAATGTCGTCAAAGTAATCCTGCTGAAATACGCTGTCGTTCAATTCTTTTGGTGTACCTCGCTCGTCTGCACGGTACTCTTTTTTGAGCTGCCATCGATTCCCGAAGAATTTTTTTGGATAAGGCGCAATGCGCGAGCACGCAAAATACGCTTTATCCAAGAGAGGACCCGTGAGCTCCCTTACAAACGGCAGCACATTCGACCTGGCGCGATTTCGCGAGTATTTGAAGCTGCTAGCTCGGATGGAGCTTGACGTTCGGCTCCAGGGCAAGCTGGACCTGTCCGGCGTGGTTCAACAGACACTGCTCGAAGCGCATCAGCCCGCAGGACAGCTCGAGGGTCGCGAAGAAGCCGAGCAGCTCGCCTGGCTTCGTAAGGCGGTCGGCCCACAACCTGGGCGATGAGGTCCGCCGTCTGCGGGCCGAGTGCCGCGACGTTTGCGCGAACGTTCTTTGGAAATGTGCGCTCGAAGAGTCGTCCTCGCTCTTCATGCCTGGTTGGCTTTAGAAGAACAGTCGCCCGGCGCCCAATTGCTCCGCCAGGAGCAGACGCTTGGCTTGGTGGCCGCTCTGGCCCAGTTGACCTGCAGCGCCAGGCGGTCGAGTTGCGGCACCTGAAAGGCCAGTCGCTGGCGGCCATCGCTCTTGAATTGGACCGCACCAAGGCGGCCGTCGTCGGTCTCTTGCATCGAGGTGTTCAGAATCTGCGTAAGGTCTTGACCAAAAATCGCAACGAGTAGTCATGCCGAGCCATCCCCAGCTTGATGCCGATCTGGATGAACGCTTTCAGGAAGTGGCCAGCCGCTACCTGGACGCCCTGGATTGCGGAAGATCCGGCGACCAAGTCCGCCTGCTGCTGGCACACCCGGACCTGGTGGCCGATCTCGCCACTTTCGTCGCTGATCAGACACACATTGCCGACCTGGCGGCGCCGCTGCGCCATCTGGTGCGGGAGTCAATTCGCACCCGCTCGGGCGCCCCCGAGAAATTCTCGCCGCCTGCCTTTCCACGGACCTTCGGCGAATACGAGCTAGTTCGTGAGCTTGGACGCGGCGGCATGGGCGTGGTCTACAAAGCGCGTCAGCGAGGACTGGACCGATCCGTCGCCTTGAAAATGATTCATGCTGGCAATTTCGCGAGCGACGACGATGTCCGCCGCTTTCGCAACGAGGCGCGAGCTGCCGCTGCCCTCGACCATCCTGGCATCCTGCCGATTTACGAGATTGGCGAGCTCGAAGGTCAACTTTACTTCAGCATGAAGTGGGTGGACGGACCGAATCTGGCCGAACGGCTCAGCCAGTACCGCGATGACTTGTCTTCTGCTGTTCGCTTGGTCGCAGCCATTGGCAGGATCGTCCAGCACGCACTGGAACATGGCATCCTCCACCGCGACCTTAAACCTTCAAATATTCTGCTCGATTCCGATGGCCAGCCTCATGTAGCGGATTTTGGGTTAGCCAAGCATCTTTCAGGCGACGAGGATCTCACCCATTCGGGAGCCGTCGTAGGAACGCCCAGCTACATGGCTCCCGAACAGATTGATGGCAAGAAGGGTCCTGTCACTGCAGCCGCCGATGTCTATGGACTCGGCGCGATTCTCTACACACTCCTGGCTGGTCAGCCACCATTTGTTGGAGCAAGTCCCCTAGACACGATGCGCCAGGTCGTGGAGCGCGAAACCACAACCGCCGAGCTCCCTGAACCCCCACGCGGACCCTGACCTACAAAGCATCTGCTTGAAGTGTTTGGAAAAACAGCCGGCCAATCGCTACGCCTCAGCCAGAGCACTTTCCGAGGATCTCGAACGCTGGCTCGCTGGCGAACCCATCCTTGCCCGGCCAATCAGTCGCGCTGCCCAAGGTTGGCGTTGGTGCCTTAGGAATCCCGTGTTGGCAGCGGTTACGGCCACCGCCGGGCTTTCCGCTCCTTCTACTTATTGTCGGCCTGACCTTGGGCATCGTGCTTGTGGCCGCCAAAGAAAATGATGCGCAAAAATAATCGCCGGGAAGCCGAAAACCAAAAGGCCAAAGCACTAGATCAAGCGGAAGCGCTGCGGAGGCGCGTTTATGTCGCCGACATGACTGCTGCCCGCGAGGCCTGGCAAATTGGCGACGTGGACACCGCCTTGGCTATTCTACGAGGCCAAATCCCAACGAAGGTCAAGAGGACTTGCGGGATTCGAATGGCATTACTTGAATAGGAGGGCGAGTCATCGTCCCATAGAGATCGCGCGCTGAATGGGCACGAAGGCGATGTTTATTCGGTTTGCTTGGAGCGGGTGGGAAGCCTTTGCCACTGCCGGAAAAGACCGCACCGTGCGACTCTGGGAGGTCAAACCGGGCTTTCGACAAGTGGCAAAATTCCCCCATACCGACGAAGTCAATTGTGTTGCCTATGCTCCTGACGGAAAGAGTCTGGCGAGCTGCACCGATGACGGAATAATTCATCTCTGGGACATCGATTCGGAAAAAGAAATACGGACTTTTCCGGACACCAAGGCGAAGTGGCTTTTGTGGAGTTTTCTCCGGACGGCGAAACGCTGGCTTCCTGCGGTCGGGATGGGACGGTACGCTTGTGGGATGTGGTGTCTGGGAGGGGAACCATCCTTGGTAAAGATAAACATCCTTATGAGGCTCTGGCAATTTCGCCCAATGGAAAGCGGGTCGGCGCTGTGGGGGGTGGGGATGAAAATGATGGGGTGGTAAGGATTTGGGATCTGGAAACGAGAAAAACCAAACCGGACTGAGTCCAGCAGGAACATGCTCTTTTTTGCCATTGCCTTTTCGTCCGATAGCAAGCGATTGGCCACCGGAGGCGGATTAGGCTCCTTGAAAACATGGAACCCGGAAAACCTTGAACTCGCCCGTGACATGCACTGCCACAACTACGCCGCCCTCGATTCCCTTCTCTATACCCAAAACGGCAAGTGGATAATCACAGGAAGAAGGGACGGCACTTGTGAAGTGTGGGATGCCAGGTTCGGCAGTCAGATTGCCTGCTTCCAAACCAACTGCGGCCGTCTCTGGCGCATTTCCGCACCGCCTGATGGACGAACTCTTGCGACGGCCGGGAGCACTGGTCCAGTCCGGATTTGGGACCTCGAAGGGCTTGATGAGCATAGCGTTTTGACCCAACCTGAGCCTCTTGCCTGTTCTCTCGCTTTTACACCCAACAGCCAGAGGTTGGCAGTTGGCTTTAGCCCTGGACAAATCAACATATGGGATCTAAGCAGCCGCGCTTCCTCGGGAGGTTAGAGCCCCGACCGGATTTGGGCTCACGCCTAAGCTTGTAATCTCACCGGACGGCCGAACCCTGGCTGCCGGTTACGTTGACGGGAACCTAGGACTCTGGGACCTCTCTGGTGACGCTGAAACCAACCTGCATTCGAATCGGTGAAGGGAACGCAACAAGCGCATTCTTTCCCGATGGCAAGACCCTTGCGGTCGCATCCGGGAAAACATTCGCCCTTTGGGACCTGAAGGCAGGTCACGGGTTAGCACGCGAACAACTTTCCTGGGATTGCAGCTACCTTGCTTTGACCGGGACTGACAGTCTGGTGGTGAACGAGCAAAATGAACTCCACTTTTGGGACCATCAGCAGAAGCAATGGTCAACGAAAGCAATTAAGGATTCGGCATGGCTTACCTGCGTGGCGACATCCGCGAACGGAGGGATCATGGCCCGCGGTCACCAGACGGGGACGATAGAGATCCGCCAAGCTGAAACCGGTGCTCTCCTGGCCACGCTGGCCGGCGCACCGAAGCGCGGTGAGGTCTGTCGCCTTCTCCCCAGACGGTAAGACCTTGGCAAGTGCCGGCGACGATGGCGCCTTGCAACTGTGGAACGTGCCAACTGCTCAAAAGCTCTTCACCCTGGTACGGATGGAAGGCCTTCGCCAGGTCGCCTTTTCGCCCGATGGACGATTGCTGGCAGCCGCGGTTTCGGTGGGCAAGCAATCCGGGAAAGTTCTATTGTGGCATGCCTTCGACGAGTCAGTGACGGCTGCGGGTGGGCCGTGAGCGGATAAGTATCGATTCGCGTATGAGTTAGTTTTGACCGAAATGGTTCGTTTGGCCCGATAGGCACTCACTCAGAAAGATTCGACGAAATGGCCGGTCATTAGTAGCCGCCTAGCAAGGGCCTTCAGCGGCCAGATGACCGTCTGCGGTCATTTTGCGCGTCATTGGGATAGCTCTTTGTTGTAACGCGGACCGCTTCCTTGGTGGAGATCTAGAACAATGTCCTTTCTTCCTTTCATTCATTCCAAGGAATCTCGTTCGCGTCGATCTAAGGCAAAAGAGCTTGCTGGGAGTAAGCGTAAATCAAAAAGCAGAATTCGCCGGTTGCAACTGGAACACTTGGAGGACCGAGTGTTGCTCTCAGTCGTTTCCTGGATCAATCCCGCAGGAGGCGACTGGGACACATCCGGCAACTGGAGCACCGGCCAGGTTCCTGGCGCGGCTGATGATGCGGTCATCAACTATGCCAACATCACAGTGACCCACAACACCAGTAGTTCGGATTCGGTTAACAGCATCACCAGCCAGGCTACGCTCATTTTGTCCGGGGGGGTTCTCACAGTCGCATCCACGCTAGATTCCACGAACCCAGTCACGCTGGAGGGAGGCGCGCTAGCCCACGCGTTCGTAACGCATGACACGACGATTACAGGCACGTCTTCCGGCGGCACGCTGGACGGGGTGACGCTGGACGGCACCCTGGACATGACCCAGAATTACGGAGCCACGACAACCATCATCAATGGCTTGACCCTCAACGGCACCATCGAGCTAGGCGGGACATCCGGCACCTACAATTACGCGTCCCTCAATTTCGGCAGCGCCGGCGACGATGTCGCTCAGACCGTCAGCGGTACCGGGACCATCCAGGTCGGCCAAGACTTCAACTATAACTACCTGAACAACCAGAGTAACGAGACGCTCACTTTCGGGCCGAACATCACGATCCAAGGCGGACTCTACCTTCAAATCTATGCCCTCCGCAGGGATTGATAACCAGGGCACGATTTCCGAAAGCACCAGCGGGGGCCAGCTCATAGTGAACGCTATTGGCTGGGCCAACGCCGGCTCCATCAACGTGAGCAACGGCGGTTCGGCATCCCTGGCAGGTTCGTGGAGCAACAGCGTACAGGCCAGATCACCGTTACGGGGGCGTCATTAACCCTGGGCGACCAATCGGGTTCCTCGTCCAACGCCTGGAGCAATGCCGGCACGATCAGCGCGAGCAACAGCACCGTGAACCTGGGCGGGTTATTCACGTTGACGGCCTTGGGCACGTTCACGCACAGCGGCGGGACCGTGAACCTGGTGGGGACATTGGACAACACCGACACAACCCTGGCACTGAACGCCACGACAGGTTCGTGGAACCTGCTGGGCGGCACCCTCGAGGGCGGCACCTACACAGCCAACGACAGCGCTGAACTAATCGCTACCTCTTCCGGTGGCACGCTGGACGGGGTGACGCTGGACGGCACCCTGGACATGACCCAGAATTACGGAGCCACGACAACCATCATCAATGGCTTGACCCTCAACGGCACCATCGAGCTAGGCGGGACATCCGGCACCTACAATTACGCGTCCCTCAATTTCGGCAGGCCGGCGACGATGTCGCTCAGACCGTCAGCGGTACCGGGACCATCCAGGTCGGCCAAGACTTCAACTATAACTACCTGAACAACCAGAGTAACGAGACGCTCACTTTCGGGCCGAACATCACGATCCAAGGCGGACTCTACCTTCAAATCTATGCGCCCTCCGCAGGGATTGATAACCAGGGCACGATTTCCGAAAGCACCAGCGGGGGCCAGCTCATAGTGAACGCTATTGGCTGGGCCAACGCCGGCTCCATCAACGCGAGCAACGGCGGTTCGGCATCCCTGGCAGGTTCGTGGAGCAACAGCGCTACAGGCCAGATCACCGTTACGGGGGCGTCATTAACCCTGGGCGACCAATCGGGTTCCTCGTCCAACGCCTGGAGCAATGCCGGCACGATCAGCGCGAGCAACAGCACCGTGAACCTGGGCGGGTTATTCACGTTGACGGCCTTGGGCACGTTCACGCACAGCGGCGGGACCGTGAACCTGGTGGGGACATTGGACAACACAGACACAACCCTGGCACTGGACGCCACGACAGGTTCGTGGAACCTGCTGGGCGGCACCCTCGAGGGCGGCACCTACACAGCCAACGACAGCGCTGAACTAATCGCTACCTCTTCCGGTGGCACGCTGGACGGGGTGACGTTGGACGGCACCCTGGACATGACCCAGAATTACGGAGCCACGACAACCATCATCAATGGCTTGACCCTCAACGGCACCATCGAGCTAGGCGGGACATCCGGCACCTACAATTACGCGTCCCTCAATTTCGGCAGCGCCGGCGACGATGTCGCTCAGACCGTCAGCGGTACCGGGACCATCCAGGTCGGCCAAGACTTCAACTATAACTACCTGAACAACCAGAGTAACGAGACGCTCACTTTCGGGCCGAACATCACGATCCAAGGCGGACTCTACCTTCAAATCTGATGCCCTCCGCAGGGATTGATAACCAGGGCACGATTTCCGAAAGCACCAGCGGGGGCCAGCTCATAGTGAACGCTATTGGCTGGGCCAACGCCGGCTCCATCAACGTGAGCAACGGCGGTTCGGCATCCCTGGCAGGTTCGTGGAGCAACAGCGCTACAGGCCAGATCACCGTTACGGGGGCGTCATTAACCCTGGGCGACCAATCGGGTTCCTCGTCCAACGCCTGGAGCAATGCCGGCACGATCAGCGCGAGCACAGCACCGTGAACCTGGGCGGGTTATTCACGTTGACGGCCTTGGGCACGTTCACGCACAGCGGCGGGACCGTGAACCTGGTGGGGACATTGGACAACACCGACACAACCCTGGCACTGAACGCCACGACAGGTTCGTGGAACCTGCTGGGCGGCACCCTCGAGGGCGGCACCTACACAGCCAACGACAGCGCTAACTAATCGCTACCTCTTCCGGTGGCACGCTGGACGGGGTGACGCTGGACGGCACCCTGGACATGACCCAGAATTACGGAGCCACGACAACCATCATCAATGGCTTGACCCTCAACGGCACCATCGAGCTAGGCGGGACATCCGGCACCAACAATTACGCGTCCCTCAATTTCGGCATGCCGGCGACGATGTCGCTCAGACCGTCAGCGGTACCGGGACCATCCAGGTCGGCCAAGACTTCAACTATAACTACCTGAACAACCAGAGTGACGAGACGCTCACTTTCGGGCCGAACATCACGATCCAAGGCGGACTCTACCTTCAAATCTATGCGCCCTCCGCAGGGATTGATAACCAGGGCACGATTTCCGAAAGCACCAGCGGGGGCCAGCTCATAGTGAACGCTATTGGCTGGGCCAACGCCGGCTCCATCAACGCGAGCAACGGCGGTTCGGCATCCCTGGCAGGTTCGTGGAGCAACAGCGCGACAGGCCAGATCACCGTTACGGGGGCGTCATTAACCCTGGGCGACCAATCGGGTTCCTCGTCCAACGCCTGGAGCAATGCCGGCACGATCAGCGCGAGCAACAGCACCGTGAACCTGGGCGGGTTATTCACGTTGACGGCCTTGGGCACGTTCACGCACAGCGGCGGGACCGTGAACCTGGTGGGGACATTGGACAACACCGACACAACCCTGGCACTGAACGCCACGACAGGTTCGTGGAACCTGCTGGGCGGCACCCTCGAGGGCGGCACCTACACAGCCAACGACAGCGCTGAACTAATCGCTACCTCTTCCGGTGGCACGCTGGACGGGGTGACGCTGGACGGCACCCTGGACATGACCCAGAATTACGGAGCCACGACAACCATCATCAATGGCTTGACCCTCAACGGCACCATCGAGCTAGGCGGGACATCCGGCACCTACAATTACGCGTCCCTCAATTTCGGCAGCGCCGGCGACGATGTCGCTCAGACCGTCAGCGGTACCGGGACCATCCAGGTCGGCCAAGACTTCAACTATAACTACCTGAACAACCAGAGTAACGAGACGCTCACTTTCGGGCCGAACATCACGATCCAAGGCGGACTCTACCTTCAAATCATTTGCCCTCCGCAGGGATTGATAACCAGGGCACGATTTCCGAAAGCACCAGCGGGGGCCAGCTCATAGTGAACGCTATTGGCTGGGCCAACGCCGGCTCCATCAACGCGAGCAACGGCGGTTCGGCATCCCTGGCAGGTTCGTGGAGCAACACGCTACAGGCCAGATCACCGTTACGGGGCGTCATTAACCCTGGGCGACCAATCGGGTTCCTCGTCCAACGCCTGGAGCAATGCCGGCACGATCAGCGCGAGCAACAGCACCGTGAACCTGGGCGGGTTATTCACGTTGACGGCCTTGGGCACATTCACGCACAGCGGCGGGACCGTGAACCTGGTGGGGACATTGGACAACACAGACACAACCCTGGCACTGGACGCCACGACAGGTTCGTGGAACCTGCTGGGCGGCACCCTCGAGGGCGGCACCTACACAGCCAACGACAGCGCCGGAACTAATCGCTACCTCTTCCGGTGGCACGCTGGACGGGGTGACGCTGGACGGCACCCTGGACATGACCCAGAATTACGGAGCCACGACAACCATCATCAATGGCTTGACCCTCAACGGCACCATCGAGCTAGGCGGGACATCCGGCACCTACAATTACGCGTCCCTCAATTTCGGCAGCGCCGGCGACGATGTCGCTCAGACCGTCAGCGGTACCGGGACCATCCAGGTCGGCCAAGACTTCAACTATAACTACCTGAACAACCAGAGTAACGAGACGCTCACTTTCGGGCCGAACATCACGATCCAAGGCGGACTCTACCTTCAAATCTATGTGCCCTCCGCAGGGATTGATAACCAGGGCACGATTTCCGAAAGCACCAGCGGGGGCCAGCTCATAGTGAACGCTATTGGCTGGGCCAACGCCGGCTCCATCAACGCGAGCAACGGCGGTTCGGCATCCCTGGCAGGTTCGTGGAGCAACAGCGCGTACAGGCCAGATCACCGTTACGGGGGCGTCATTAACCCTGGGCGACCAATCGGGTTCCTCGTCCAACGCCTGGAGCAATGCCGGCACGATCAGCGCGAGCAACAGCACCGTGAACCTGGGCGGGTTATTCACGCCGACGGCGTTGGGCACGTTCACGCCCAGCGGCGGGACCGTGAACCTGTGGGGGACATTGGACAACACCGACACAACCCTGGCACTGAACGCCACGACAGGTTCGTGGAACCTGCTGGGCGGCACCCTCGAGGGCGGCACCTACACAGCCAACGACAGCGCCGAACTAATCGCTACCTCTTCCGGTGGCACGCTGGACGGGGTGACGCTGGACGGCACCCTGGACATGACCCAGAATTACGGAGCCACGACAACCATCATCAATGGCTTGACCCTCAACGGCACCATCGAGCTAGGCGGTGCCTCCGGCACCTACAATTACGCGTCCCTCAATTTCGGCAGCGCCGGCGACGATGTCGCTCAGACCGTCAGCGGTACCGGGACCATCCAGGTCGGCCAAGACTTCAACTATAACTACCTGAACAACCAGAGTAACGAGACGCTCACTTTCGGGCCGAACATCACGATCCAAGGCGGACTCTACCTTCAAATCTATGCCCTCCGCAGGGATTGATAACCAGGGCACGATTTCCGAAAGCATCAGCGGCGGCCTCCTTAACATCAACGGCTCAGGCGCCTTTGAGAATTTCGGGATTGTGTCGGTCGGCAGCGCGTGCCGTTCTCAGCACTGACAGCCAGGATTACACCCAGACGGCCGGCATCACCACCGTCGATGGCACACTTAGTGCCGCCAACTTCAATCTCAATGGCGGCTCCCTTGACGGCACGGGTATCATCCAGGCCAACGTCATTAACGCCGCCGTTATCACCCCAGGCGATCAACCCGGCACGCTGACCATCCAAGGGAACTATACTCAAGCGTCGTCCGGTGCATTGGACATCGATATTGCTAGCGCCACTCAGTTTGGTCAGTGGCCCTGACCGGGTCGGCAACGCTCAATGGCACCCTAAGCATCTTCCTACTCAACGGCTTTACGCCGCAATCTGGCAACCAGTACCAGATTATGGCCTTTGCCTCCGGCTCCAGCGATTTCGCAACCAAGAACGGCTTTTCTCTAGGCGGCGGCAACGTATTCAGCGAAGAGTTTACCTCCTCCAGTCTGTCCCTGGTAGTTAACCAGACTCGGCTCAAGTTCTTGACAGAACCGGGAAACACCGTAGCCGGCCAACTCATCGATCCAGGCAACCCAGTGCAGGTCGAAGTCGTAGATGCAAACGGCAATCCGGTAACCTCGGACAACAGCGACGTTATCACGCTGACGCTCAATCAGAACGCATTTGATCTCGCCAGTAGCTTGACCGCCACAGTGTCCGGCGGCATTGCCACTTTTGGCAACCTGATTATCGACCAGGCGGCGGCGGAATACCAAATCTCGGCTACTAACCCTGGTCTGGGGAGTCGCACATCTCCTCAACTCTCTTCAATGTTTCGCCGGACGTGCCATCTCGGCTGGGTCTTCCGCAGCCAGCCGCCGAGCCAAGCCCTCGTCGGTGAGACCCTGAGCTTGATCGAAGTGGAGATCCACGACCATCTCGGCAACCTGGAAACAGGTTACAGCGGCCAGGTAAGCTTGACGTTGTCCGGAATTCCGTCCGCGATAGGCGGCACCAACCCAGAAGACGTCATTGCCGGTATTGCCACCTTTGACGACCTGGCCGTGAGTGAAACCGGCACGTACGATTTGGTCGCCACCAGTACCAGCTTGCCTACTTTGGCATCCTCATCATTTGTCATCGAACCGCTGGATACAAAGGTGACGGTTTCCTCTGTCTCACCCGACCTCCTGACCGCCAGTGCGAGTGTGCAAACCATTAACCTGGTGGCTGAAGTCACCAATCTTGATGACTCGTTCCCCATTAACGAGGGCACGGTTTCTTTCGCGGTTTACGACCCGCAACAAAATCAAGTAGGCCAGGCTGTTGTCAGTAACACGGTCAGTGGCGGCAGTGCAAGTGTGATATTCACATTGCCCGGAGACTCGAACGCGGCAATGGGAGCCTACACCGTCGTGGCTACATACGTTGCAGGTCCAGAGTTTCTAGGAGCGTAGCCACCGGTGCTGAAGTGAACACCTTCACAATCGTTCCGCCATCGGCGGCGTCGGGCAGGCAGTGGTCGTGGGCGAAGGCGTGGCCAAGGAGATAACTTTAAGCAGCAACGACCCTAGCGGCGATCCCGTTGCCTACGGCGTCACGGCTTAGCCTGTGAACGGCCAGCTCAGCGGCAGCGGCGCAATTTAATCTACACTCCCAATACTGGATTCACAGGCAGTGACAGCTTCCAGTTCTCCGTTACGGATGCCGCCGACTCGCTACGTGAAGCAGCTCCGCAACTGTTTCGATTATGGTCGTACCACCGCCATTGGCCTCCAGTTCGTCGATGAGTCTCGGTGAGGACAATGCCCTGGCCATTACCCTGAGTAGCACCGACCCCAATGGCGACCCACTCAGCTATGCGGTGACCCAAGGGCCTTCAAGCGGCTGGCTCAGTGAAGCGGCGCGAATCTCGTCTATATTCCCGATGGTGGGTTCACGGGTGGCGACAGCTTTCAGTTCACCGTCACCGACACCGCCAGTGCGCTGGTTAGCAGCCCTGCAACCATCATCATCGCTCTATTCCGCCGCCGATTGCCAGCAGCCAATCTGTGAAGACAAATGAGGGCGATGCCCAGGCCATTACCCTTAGCAGCACCGACCCCAATGACGACCCGCTCAGCTACGCGGTCACCCAAGGCGCCCTCAAGCGGCCAGCTCAGTGGAAGTGGCGCGAATCTCGTCTACGTTCCCGATGGTGGATTCACTGGTGGCGACAGCTTCCAATTCACCGTCACCGACACCGCCACCGGCCTGGTCAGCAGCCCTGCTACCGTCACGATCACTGTCCTCCCGTCGGTGCCGGTGGCCTTCGGCCAGTCGCTGAGGACAGGGGAAGGCATTGATCAGATTATCGCTCTTGGGAGCACCGACCCCAACGGCGACCCGCTGACCTATACCATCGTCACGCCGCCAGCAGATGGCCAGCTCAGCGGGAGCGGCGCCAACCTGACTTACGCGCCCCAAGCGAACTTCTCGGGCAGCGACAGTTTTCAGTTTATTGTTACCGACATCATCTCCGGTGACGCCAGCAACACCGCCACCGTTACCATCGTCGTCATTCCGCCGCCGGTTGCCACCAGCCAATCCGTGACGGTAGATGAGGGCATTGCCAAGGCCATTAGCCTCAGCAGCACCGACCCCAATGGCGACACGCTGATCTATACCATCGTCACGCCGCCGGTCGATGGCCAGCTCACCGGGGCCGGGGCCGACATGACTTATTCGCCGAACAGTCATTCTTCCCGGTGGGACAGCTTCCAGTTTACAGTCACCGACACCGCCACCGGTCTGGTCAGCAGCCCTGCCAACGTCAGCATCGCCGTCGTGACTCTACCCGATCTTCAAGTGACCGCCGTATCAGGCCCAGCCAACGGCTTCACTCTCCAAGCCGTCCTTGTTAATTGGACCGATCAAAACAATGGCGCCGGCTCGGTCACCGGTCCCAGGACGGATAACATTTATGCTGCGACCGATCCCGAGGGAGACAACCCAACCCTCCTCGGCAGCTTTACCGTAAACCAAACACTTGCCCCGGGCCCCTCCGCCGAGTTTTCGCAACAGTTTACCCTGCCACAGGCGGCAGGTGCCGATCGGCCTCTGGTTATCACCAATGCCACTCAGTCGGTCATGGAGACAAACCTTAGCAACGACACGACTGTGGCCACCAGTCCGATCAACGTGGCAGCATCTCTTTTGCCGGACCTCGTGGTCTCCAGTATCTCGGCACCCACAAGTGCCGTCTTTTCCGGGGCGACTATATCCATTTCTTTCGTCGTAACTAATCAGGGCACGGCCCCTACGTCGGTGCCGGTATGGCAGGACGCCGTGATCCTCTCGAAGGATTCGACTCTCGCTCAAGGCTACAACATGAACCTAATTGAAGATGCCCGAGGGGCATCCTGTGGATGGCCAGCCTCCCGACGTCACCCTTTTTGATTAGCCGGTCTTCCACGCACTCAACAATGCGAGCTACCTCGACGTTGGCCAAAGCTACGAGCAGAATGTGAACCTGACGCTCCCTCTCACTGCCGTGGGCACCTGGTACGTTTATGTCGTCCCAGACGGAACGGGGAAATTCATTCCGTTTTCCATGAGGGAATTAAGCAGGGCCGACAAGATAGCAATCAGTGCTGGCTTCACGGTCAACCTGACTCCTGCTCCGGCCCTTCTGGTGACCAGCGTGGCGGCGCCTTCGCAGGACTTCTCGGGCCAACCGATGAAGCTGAGCTGGACGGTGGCCAACCAAGGCACCGGCCCGACGGTGGCCACAAACTGGTCCGACGCTGTTTACATGTCGTCCGACTGACCCTCGACCAGAATGCCACCCTGCTTGGCACCTTCTCACACGAGGGGGCATTGGCGGTGGGAGACAGCTACACCAACTCCCAAAGCGTGACCCTGCCGGTAGGCGAGAGCGGCCCCTTCTATTTCTTGGTGGAGACTGACAAGAACGGCCAGGTATTTCAAAACGGGAACACGGTGGGCAACGTCGGCGTAACAACCGCCGCGGTGACCGTGAACTTAACTCCGCCTCCGGACCTGGAAGTCATCGCGATTGCCGCACCTTCAACTGCCTTGGCGAGCCACGACTTGACTTTCACTTACACGATTACCAACGCTGGAGCTGGGATCACGCCCAACAGTAGCTGGGACGATTCCTTCTACCTATCACCGACTCCCTCCTATGATTCCAGCACCGCAATCAGTCTTCCCAGAAACACGCACCAGGGCACACTGGCTCCGGAGGCGAGCTATACAAACACGGTTACTGAGACGCTCCTCAATGGCTTGGTTGGTTCGTACTACTTGCTAGTGGATACAGACACCTTTAATTTTGTCTTCGAGTTGGACAAGACAAACAATCGGGCGCCCTCGGCTGGGACGATTGAGGTCTCGTCGGAACCGGCTGACCTGGTGGTTTCTTCCGTTCAGCGCGCTGCGACCGCGCCGGCTGGGTCTGCCGTATTAGTTAATTGGACTGTAACAACCAGGGCGCTGGCGATACGGCTGACGCGAGCTGGCAGGACAATGTCTACGCCGACACCGGCTCGACGCTTAGCAGCAACGCTGTTCTGCTCGGCTCGTTCACGCAAACCGGTAACCTGGATGCGGGCGCTGCGTATAGCCAGTCGCTGCTGGTGACGCTGCCGATCAGCCTTTCGGGACCATACAACCTGTTCGTGGCTACCAACGAGCCCGCACCGGCCGGGCAGTCCGTGACGCCCACGCCGGCGTATGAAACTAATTTCAACAACGACACATCTGCCGCTTTGCCGATCACCGTCGTGCAGAGCTTGGCCGACCTGCAGGTTACTTCGGTGTTCGGCCCGGCCACCGCACAGACCGGCGGCAGCGTCACCATCACCTGGACAGTCCGGAATGACGGCTCGAGGACGACCAATTCGAATTACTGGTACGACGACGTGTGGATGTCCACCAATCGTACACTTCAGATTGGCGGGACCGACATCTACCTGGGCACGCTACAGCACACCAACCCACTTTCACCTGGCGGCAGCTATTCGGCTTCGCTCTCGGTCACGGTGCCGACGGACGTATCGCCCGGCAGCTACTACTTCATCGTGACCACCGATCGGCCAGTATTGCCGCCTGGCACCGAGCCGGGGACTGGCAACCTGGTTTATGAGAGCAACAAGAGCAACAACGAACTGGCCACCAGCACTGCCGCGGCGGTATCCACGACCCCGACACCAGAGCTGGACGTTTCGAATGTCATCGCGACCCGATACGGCTGACTGGCAGCGGGAGGCCAGTATCCCGATCAGTTGGACGGTTACGAACAACGGAGCCGACACGGGCAACGTGCCGATTATCGACAATGTCTACATCGGGTTCGACCAGGCCTTGGACACCAGCCAGCACTCTACCTGGGATCAGTGACCAATGCAGGCGGCTTGGCAGCAGGAGCCAGTTATACTCAGAACGCATCTTTCCAGTTGCCCTCCGGGCGTGGCCGGGACTCTTTTACGTTTTCGCCGAAACCAATAGCCGTGACGACATCTTCGAGCTGAACCCGGCCGACAAATCGGCCTACGACGCGCAGCCAGTGACAATCAGTTTGCCGCCCCCGGCCGATCTGGTCGCGGGCTCGGTGACTATTCCCGCCAACACCGTGGCCGGACAGAAAATCTCCATCACCTACCAGGTGAGCAACAATGGCACCAACCAGGCCGACGGTTCCGTGGTACGACGCCCTGTACCTGTCTCCCACAAAGACCTGGAGCGTTAGTGACCCTCTTCTCGGCAAGGTGTACCGGACGCAAGACCTGGCTCCGGGCGATAGCTACACAGGAACTTTGAGCGCGCCCCTTCCCGGGGATCGCACTGGCCTCACTACGTGATCCTGCGCTCCAACATCTCCGATACCTTTCCTGAGCTGACGCTAGGTAACAATTTATAGCACCTCGTTGACGCAGACCTTGATCGACGTACCGGAATTGCCCCTTGGCATCGCAGCCACGGTCGCGCACGTGAACGGACAGTCGGATTACTACAAGGTGCAGGTACCGGCCGGAGAGACTCTCCAGATAAGCCTGAGCAGCCTGATCATTTTGACTCCCATCCACTCCAGAAGATCCAATCCCTGCCATTCAAACCCATCCGGATTCCAATGCATCGAATGAGCTTTATGCCAGTTTTGGGGCGATGCCCACTCTGGGCCATTACGACTACAGCGTACGCGGGGAGATAGGGGCGATCCTCAAAGTCACTGTTCCGACGACGCAGGCGGGAACGTACTACATCCTGGCATATTGCGACAGCGTACAACCGCCGGACCGCCCTCTTTGTCCTTCGGCTATACCTTGACTGCTTCATTGATCCCCTTCTCTATTACGGCAGTCAACCCCGGGCAGATCGGCATCGGCGAAGACACCATCGAGATCGACGGCTCGCAATTTGCTAGCAATACCACCTTTCAATTGCTCGGGCCGAACAACAACGTAGTCAACGACCAAAAGGTCTTCCTCCAAGACAGCAGCACCGCGTTCGCAACTTTCAATCTGAGCGGCATGCCCACGGGGGCTTACACGGTTCAGGCAACGCAAAGCGATGGCACTACAACCCAATTGGCCGCAGCACTATCAGTCGTCCCACCCACCCCTGCTAATCTCCATCTCTACCTCTCTTATCCCGAGCAGTGCGCCCCCCGGCAGCAAGTACGAGCTGGCCGTCCATTACGTCAACGAGAGTAACACGGATGCCCAGGCACCCCTGTTGGAATTGAGCGCCGACCAACGCCTTGTTGGCCCTGACCACTGACGGCTCGTACACAAGTGCGCCGATCTGGGTGCTGGGCATCAGCGGCAACGGTCCGGCAGGGACATTGCGGCCGGGCGAGAGCGGCCAACTGTCCATTCCTTTCGAGACGACCGGCCAAGAGCCCCAAAGTATCAACTTCGACGAGCAAATTGCCGACGACAGCCAGATGATCGATTGGCCAGCCAGGAGTCGCTCTCCAGTTGCCGACGATTCCCGATGCCGCCTGGCCTGCGGTCTTCGCCAACTTCGTGGAAAACGTCGGCAACACAGTTGCCAGTTACCATGCGGCACTGGACTCCGACGCCACCTATTTGAGCGAAATCGGTCAGCCCACCTACAACGTGATTCAACTCGTTCATTTGAGATCGAAAAGGCCAACGCTTCGTTCACCGCGAGACGCTCGCCACAGTCACCGCCGATAGTCTCCCGGCCCCGGGGATGAGCCTGAGCTTCGTCCAATCGTTCGAGCAATCCATTGCCGGCCGCTACACCACGGGAATCCTCGGCAACGGCTGGACGACCAATTGGGGCATCAGCGCGACCACCACTTCCAACGGCGACGTCGCGATTGCGAACGACGGCGTTACTCCGTTACTTCGCCTGCAACCCAACGGCAGCTTACCCGCCGAGGCGGGCGATGAGGGGCGACCCTGACCGAGAACGGCGGCGCTTACCAGCTCATCGGGCCCGACGGCACGATCTACCAGTTCAACACCAACGGAAGCTTGAACTACGTCCAGGACTCCAATGGCAACCGAATCACCGCCGGCTACAACGCCGGGGCCAGCTCGTTTCCCTGACCGATTCCAACGGCGAATACCTCGATCTGACGTATAACTCTGCGGGCACTGTCGCCAGTTGACCGACTCGAACGGCCAGACCGAGACCTACGGCTACGATCCCACCGGCCAGTTCCTGACTAGCTACACCGACATCTACGGCACCACGAACTACACATATGTCACCGGTGAGTCGCCTGCAGCAGGACAACGCCTTGACCGAGATCGCCTATGCCGACAATACCCATATCTACTTCGGTTACGACTCCAGAGGGGCGGCTGATCGAGCAATACGCGACATGGCGCCGGAAGCCGAGACCTTCGCGTATCTCACGCCCGGCGGGTACATCACGACCGACGGCGACGGGAACAAGACCACCATCTATTTCAACATGTTCGGGGCTCCCGCCGTGACCATCGATCCCTCGGCAATGTCACGCGATACATACGACGACAACCTGATCTGATCGAGATCGTGGCCTCCGCGGGAGCCATACACGCTACTCCTACGATGCCAACGGCAACCTGACCAGCGAGACCGACCGCTCGGCCTACCACAACCTTCACCTACTACGCCAAAACGACCTCACCAGCTACACGGACGCCAAGGGAAACACAACCAGCTATGCTTACAACAGCGGCAACGACCTGCTTTCGGTCACCTACGCCAACGGCACCGAGCAGCAATTCGCTACAACCCGCTCGGCGAGGCGACCATATCTCGACGCCAGCGGCGACGCGATCGGTTCCACGTACAATGCGGATGGACTCGTGACCCAGGAAACTTCGCGGACGGCTCCTCCTATTCCTACACCTACAATGCCCACGGGAACCTGACGAGCGCCACCGACCCGGACGGCACATATCACCTTCGCTACGGCGACGCCAGTAACCCCGACCTGCTCACCGAGGTCGAGTACCCAGATGGGACTTTCCTCAAGTTCACCTACAACGTCGTCGGCCAGCGCACGCAAAGCGTCGATCAGACCGGCTTCACCGTGAATTACACCTACGACGCTGTTGGCCGGCTCTTGGAGCTGACCGACGGCAATGGCAACCTGATCGTTCACTACACTCTACGACACAGCCGGCAACTTGAGCCAGAAGGACAACGGCAACGGCACCTTCACGGTTTACACCTACGACGGCGACGGCAATGTCCTCTGATCACCAACTATGCCCGATCCACCGGCCGACAATGTTCGTAGCGGCCAACAGCACGGTCAACTCGTTCGATGCTATATCTTACGATGCCCTGGGCAACGTCCTGACCGACACCAACCAGGACGGACAATGGTCGTACACCTACGACGCCGACAGCCAGTTCATCGGCGCGATCTTCACGCCCAACAACTTCGACCCGGACGGACTGGCCAGCCAGAACATCCAATACGTCTACGACGCGGCCGGCAACCGGATCTCCGAGACGGTCAACGGCGTAGTCACGGCCTACGCCGTAACAACGTCAACGAGTACACTTCCGCGACGAATGGCGTCACGACCAGTTATCAGTATGACGCCGACGGCAATTTGATCGCGCAGACTGACAATGCCGGAACCACGAATTACGCCTTTAACGAGTTGAACCAGCTTACGGTGTCAGCGGTGCGGGTTTGACAGCCAACTATGGCTATGACCCATTTGGCGATCTTGTGGCACAGATGGTCAATGATGTGTCAACAAATTATCAGGTAGACCCGACTCGCCCCGGCAACATTGTCGCCGCGTTTGATGGCAGCGGCGATCCGACGGCCCATTACACATATGGGCTTGGCTTGTTGAGCCAGGTTAGCCCGAGTGGAACGGCAGCCTATTATGATTTTAACAACGTCGGCTCGACAATCGGAATTACAGAGGCGAATGGATCCTATGTCAATCAATATGCTTATTTACCATTCGGAGAGACACTTTCCATTCATCTAGCTGTTTCAAATCCTTTTAGGTTTGTTGGCCAGCTTGGTGTGATTGATCAGCAGGCAGGCTTGTCCTTCATGCGCGCACGATCCTACAGCAAAGCACTGGCAGATTCGTGTCGCAGGATCCGTTGGGAGTTTATGGAAGAACTACCAATTTATACTCCTATGCTGCCAATAATCCTGCTTTGGAGGTCGACCCATTGGGGTTAAGCCAGGGCGTCGTTCAGGTTAGAATGTTACGTCCAAACTCAGGTACATGGATCTGGGTTTCCACAAAATCCATTCAGAGTGAGCCGAGTACGGCTTGTAATGCCGACGATGAGGGCAAACAAGGGCTTGCCTCGGTGATTCTCACTCTCAGTGAGTTTAATTGGGTTGGACAGGTACTTAGCAATGGCAATCCTGATTCACCAGGAGTTCTGACCACGGGCATCCAGTTGTGGCATCTGTATAAGCACAATTCAGGCGGCGGTACACCCAATAACACGCCGGCCACAACGAGGAAGTTGCCCTTGCCAATGTCCGCCTCCCGGCGGTTCACCAACTACGCCAACCAACAATGGCCCCAATGGCGGACCACTTATTGCGGTCCCCCGAGATCCGAACAATATTATCGGCCCTGCCGGCTTTGGCGATTCGGATTTTACCGCTCTGAACCAAGAGTTGCCATATACGATTGATTTTGAGAACGAGCCCACGGCTGGTGTTCCGGCGCAGCAAGTGATCGTCAGCCAACAGCTCGATGTGAATCTCAACTGGCAATCCTTTCGGCTGGGGAGCTTTGGCTTTGGCGGAATGGTTTTCCAGGTTCTCGCCAACTCGGCGTTCTACCAAACGCAGATTGACTTGACCCAGCAAGACGGCTTCTATGTCGATGTCAGCGCCACAATAGACGAACGAAGCGGAATCGCGACCTGGACTTTCACCACCATCGATCCGAGCACAGGTGAAATCCCGCTCGACCCGACGATTGGCTTTCTTCTTCCAGACAACGCGAGTGGCATCGGGGAGGGCTTCGTGACGTACACGGTGATGGCCAACCAGGCTGACGCGACGGGAACCGTCATCAACGCCCAAGCGACCGTCACGTTCTACACCCAGCCTCGCCTTAATACTGCCATGATCTTCAACACGATTGACGCGGGTACCGGCTTGACGAGCACCGTTGCCCCGTTGCCGATCTTGGAGACTTCCCCGCAGTTCAATGTCTCCTGGTCCGGAAACGACGCATCGAACGGCTCAGCGATCAGTAATTTTACGATATTCGTATCCAAGGATGGTGGTCCCTTTACAGCCTGGCTGACGAATACCACGCTCACCGCGTGCCATACATGGGGCAATCTGGCCACGCCTATGCCTTTTTCAGCATAGCCATTGACAATGCGGGACGTCGAGCGCTCTTCGGACGCTCAGGCGACGACGTTTGTACAGGGGCTAGGCCAGACTATGACCACTTCCACGCTTGCATCCGACCGACCTTCTGGCACAGGTTATGGCCAGGAGTGACTTTCACGGCCACCGTGAGTTCAGCCCGTTTCTCTGGAATCGGTCGCCCTCCGGAACCGTCCAATTCCTGGTAGACGGCACGAATGTCGGCAATCCGGTTGCTTTATCTGGAAGCAGCGCCACGATTACGTTGTACGGCCTGGCTGCCGGCACGCATAGCGTGACAGCTATCTACAGCGGCGACAATGACTTCCTCGGAAGCAATTTCACCATCGGTGGGGGACAGTTCGTGAATCCGGCCCCGCTCACCGTAAGGGCTGACAATGAGAGCATGATCTACGGAGACGGCGTGCCGGCCCTGACGTTCGTTTATGCAGGCTTTGTTAATGGCGATACCTTTGCCAGCCTGACGGCGGCGCCAGTCCTCGATACCACGGCCAGCTCAAACAGCGACGTTGGCAGCTATCCATCACGGCAAGTGGGGCAGTCGATCCGAACTATACA
>CAVVHZ010000049.1:0-56760 GCA_963748025.1 uncultured Gemmataceae bacterium | reverse complement strand
TCTGGTCAGGCAAGAAGACAACCGGAAATCGAGCCGGCGGCTCACCGCCGCTTCACAAAAATGTGATCCATGGCTGTTCCTGGTTGTGCGCCTTGCAGGTCAGGAATCCTCCGATTCCTCTTCCGCCGTTCCGTCGGCGAGGTGGCGAGTCCGTTTTGGCAGTCGACTCGGCCAGCGCCTCGTTAATCAGGCGAGAGACTTCGATGCTCTTCTTGATGCCTTCGTCGACGACGAATGCAATGACCGGCGTGAATGCGCGTCTGCAAACGCTTGGCCAGTTTCGACTGGATGAAACCGGCGGAATGGCGCAGGCCGTGCATGCACAGCTGCTGCTCCTTGTCGTCGCCCATGATCGAGACGTAGATCTTGGCATGCTGCAAATCGCCGGAAACCTCCGCTCGAATCACCGTCACGCCCTTGACGCGCAGGTCGCGCACCTCGAACAGATCGTCTCGCTGGCAACCTCGCGAATCACCTCAGCGACGCGGGCCAATCGGTGCGGTCTTCATGCTGCTCCGTTTGCATCGCGGACCGCGCGGTCGTCGAAACCTCGACTCGTGGTCGAGAAATTCGGCCACGGGATGCACGCGAAGGGCCTTGCACGATCGCTCGAACGCGGTGCGTATGTGCCTCGATTCGTTGCTCACCATGGCCAAGCCAAGGACGACGAGTTGCCGATGGTCCTGGGCTTCCACCTCGGCCACCGAGACATTGAATTCGTTATGCAGGCGATCCTTGATGCTGCGAACCACCTGCCTCTTGTCCTTCAGGATCCGCGACTCGCCGCACAAAGCAGCCGCACGCGCAAAGATACCAACATGCATATCGTCCGACTCGTTTAGCCGCGCCAGGCGGCTTCGATTCGCTCTTGCTAACCACTAGCCACTAACGCTTACAGCGTGCGCTGCACCTGCTCGATGCGGTACGCCTCGATCACGTCGTCCGACCTTCATGTCGTCGTAGCCGGCGATCTTCATGCCGCATTCGAAGCCCTCGCGGACCTCGCGGACGTCTTCCTTGAAACGCTTCAGCGAATCCAGGCTGGCCGTCCGTTCGGGCGGCGGATAGATGACCACGCCTTGGCGGATCAAGCGGATCTTTGCCGAGCGCTCGATGACGCCCTGCGTGACGTAACAGCCGGCGATGGTGCCGACCCGGCTGATCTTGAAGGTCTCGCGGACCATGGCCCGGCCCAGATGGATGACCTCCTCGCGCGGCTTGAGCTTGCCTTCGAGGGCCGGCGCGAATGTCGTCGGTCAGCTTGTAAATGATGTTGTATTCGCGGATCTGGATGCCGCGCTCCTCGGCCAGGCGCAGGCGCCGATCGTCGGGCACGACGTTGAAGCCGACGATGATCGTGTCTTCGCGGCGAAGTCAGGGCCAGTTGCACGTCGCTTTCGGTGATGCCGCCGATGGCCGGCATGCAGGATGCGGACGCGCACTTCTTCGTGATGCAGCTTTTCCAGTTCCTTGCGGATGGCTTCGATGGAGCCGCGGAAGTCGGCCTTGAGGATGACCTTCAATTCGGCGATCTTGGTCTCGCCCAGGTTCTCCAGCCGCACCGGCTCGCGCGTTGATCATCGCGGCCTCCTGCTGCGCACCTTGCGCTTGTCGGCGATCTCGCGAGCCATGGCCAAGTCCGGCACGACCAGGAACGGGTCGTCGGCATTGGGCACCTCGTCCAGGCCGGTGATGCGCACCGGCACGCTCGGGCCGGCTTCCTGGATCGGCCGGCCCAGGTCGTCGTACATGGCGCGGACGCGGCCGAACGTGGCGCCGCAGATGACGATGTCGCCGCTTGCGCAAGCGTGCCTTCGCTGCACCAGCAGGGTCGCCATGCACGCCTTCGCCTTCGCTGACATTGGCTTCCAGGCAAGTGCCCGTCGGCCGGCTTGTTCGGGTTGGCCTTCAACTCCTTCAACTCGGCCACCAGCGAGAGCATTTCCAGCAGTTCGTCGATGCCCTTGCCCTTGGCGGCGCTGGTCTGCACGAACGGCACGTCGCCGCCCATGTTGTCGGGGATCAGGCCGAGGCCGTACAGCTGCTGCTCGGTCCTGTTCAGGTTGGCGTTGGGCAGATCGACTTTGTTGATGGCCACGACGATGGAAACGCCGGCCGCCTTGGCGTGATTGATGGCTTCCTCGGTCTGCGGCATGACGCCGTCGTCGGCGGCCACCACGATGACGGCGATGTCGGTGACGTTGGCGCCGCGGGCGCGCATCTTGGTGAAGGCTTCGTGGCCGGGCGTATCGAGGAACGTGATCGGCTTGCCGTCGTGCTCGACGCGCCAGGCGCGGATCACCTGCGTGATGCCGCCCGCTTCGGTCGCCGCCACGTTGCTCGTGCGAATCTTGTCCAGCAGCGAGGTCTTGCCGTGGTCGACGTGGCCCATGATCGTCACGATCGGGGCCCGCGGCACGAGTCTTCGCCGGATCCGACAGGCTTGCGGTACTTTGCGAGCAACTCTTCTTCGGCGTCGAGCGGCTTCTTGATTTCCAGCTCGCAGCCCATATCGACGGCCAACATTTCGGCCATCATGGGCTCGATGAACGAATTGATGGTCACATTGGCAAGACCGTGGCCCGCCAAGCGGAACAACAGATCGCCGGACTTCACGCCCAGCGCTTTGCAGAGCGATCGCACCGTGATCGGCAAGAACAAACGGCACCTTGCCCTTGCGCGGCTTGTCGTATGCCGGTGCAATTTGTGGCGAATCTTTTCCGCCCGGTGCTTGGGCGTGTCGTCGTCGATTTTGAAATCGGCCGGGCGGCCACGACCGATGACTTCGGGCCCTGTCGATCTTTGCGAACCTTGGTACGCGCTTGGCGATCGGCATGGCGGCGGTCGCGACCGGCAACCTGGCCGGGCCGCACCTTGCCTTTGCCGTCTTCGTCGTCCTCGATATCCGTGACGGGGATAGCTGTTCGGCGTTGAGGGCCTTGTTCATCAAATCTTCGGCCTTGACCGGCTTGCTGCCCTGTTTGAGCTGGTCCGGGGTCAAGCGCATGAGCGGCTTCTGAGCCGTCACTTCGGCCGGCTTTTTTTCTTCTTTGAGCGGCTTCTGAGCGAATTTCGGATTTTGGGCCAAGTGCACGTAGGGGGACGCAGGCGCGGCGTTCGCCCGGGCGCGGAATGCGTCCGCGTCCCGGCATTGCGTCTCCTTCCGGCCGCGGCAGCCGAGTCCAGGTTCCGCATCTTGGGGCCTCCGCCAATGATCGGGAGCTGCCCTCGGAGGCGAGGCGGCGGGCTGACCCGTTGCGGGCGGCTCGGGCGGCTTGGGCGTTTCGGTGCTTCGGCTACGGCTGGCTGGCGCCGGCGCGGTTTCCTTCACTTGAGCTGCGATTGGCTGTTCTCCGGGAGAAGCGGTTGCGGGTGGGGCTGCGGAGGCGTTCGTCCAGCATCGGCGAGAACTACGGGTGCGGGTTTCACGGTCGTGCTTGGATTCGGGAGCGGGTCGCGGCCGCGGCAGGATTCAAATTGCGAACGGGAGTCTGAATCGATGGGAATGACCGGGGTCGACCAGCACGGGCTTTGGAGGCGAAGCGGTACTCGCTGCAACGGCCGGCTCCACCGGAGGTGCCCTTCTTCAACAGGACCAATACGGCATCGCGTTGTTCCGGATCCAGGCTGCTGAGCTGGTTCTTGACGTCGATGCCGGCCTGGCGACAAAGTCGAGCAAATCTTTGCTTTCGACATTCAGCTCGCGCCAGGGCATAAACACGGGTTTTCTCTTGCAAGCGGAACTCCTGTACAGCGAGCTCCCCACAATGCCGATCTGTCGAACAATATTACCTAGCCAATTTATTTTAACGGGATGCGCAGCTTGGGGAAAGAGCTTCCTCGAACCCGCGTTGTCCAGAATATCTCGCTTTCTTCAAGTGGCCAGCGAGGATACGATTCGCGGACTGATCGAGGAGAAACTTTTCTGTGTTGCGCGGCCCCGCTTGTCAGGCCGCCCCTTTTCTGCCCATCCTCCGTTGCGTTTCGTTCCTAGCGTTCTCGGTCGCGTTGCTTCGCTCACCTGTACCGGCTGGGCGCTCGCTTCGGCGCTCTCGAGGCTGACTGCTTCCGCCTGACGCTCGGTTCCCGCAGCCGGAGTAGTCCCTCCGAAGAGATTTTCGAACGCCTGTTTGGCGGTCGTTTCCGGCGAAGCCGCTGGTGCGGGCGCCGACTCGGAGTCGAGCATTGGCGGCGCTTCACGAGCCAGCCGGGTTTCCTCTTCGACGCGCTCGGCGGCTTCCTCGGCGTAAGCGATGATTTCCTCGGCCTGCTCCTCTGTCACGCCAAGACAATTCAGCCAGTTGCGCAGGTTCCAGGAACGTCAAATCGTCGTAGGACAGGAAGCCCTCCTCGATGAATCTCTTCGACCTGTTCGGTCTGCGACATCCGGTATCGTGCTGAACCAGTCCACGGCCTTCTCGATGCCTTCGTTGAGCTCCTCGTGCGTCATGATCTCGATGTCCCAACCGACCAGTTTCGAGCCAGGCGCACGTTTTGGCCGCGACGGCCGATGGCCAGCGACAGCTGATCTTCCTTGACGAGGACGATGGCGCGACCCAGCCGAGGGTACAGAAATACCTCTTCGATCGTGGCAGGCTGCAAGGCATTGGGAATCATGACTTGCAGCGAATCGTTCCAGCGGACGATGTCGATGCGTTCGCCGCCCAGTTCGTCGACGATATTCTTGATGCGACTGCCGCGGACACCCACGCAAGCCCCGACGCAGTCGACCTTGAGATCGATGCTGGAAACGGCAATCTTGGTCCGATAGCCGGCTTCGCGGGACATCGGCCTTGATTTCGATGGTGTGGTCGGCGATTTCGGGAATCTCATTTTCGAACAGCCGGCGGACGAAATCCGGGATGCGTCCGCGACAGAATGATCTTGACGCGATGTCCGACTTTCTTGACCTCGAGAATCACGGCTTTGACGCGTTCGTTGACGTGATGGGTTTCACCCGGAATCTGTTCGCCGCGAGGCAGAATGGCTTCCGATTTGCCGAGGCGTACCGGTGACGGCGCCGCCGTCGTAACGCTGCACGATGCCATGGACGAGATCGCCCTTCATGGCCACATATTCATCGAATGTCGCGTTGCACTCGGCTTCGCGAATCTTTTGGATGATTACTTGCTTGGCGCTCTGGGCAGCATACGGCCCGAAAAGCGCAGGGTCGATAGCCTCCGCGCCCTTTTGAGCCTGAACCTCGCCCGAAGTGCGATCGATCGTGACCGTAATCCCTTCGAGCTCGCCATAGTGTTTTTCGGCCGCCAACTGCAAGGCGGCTTGGATGCCTTCGAAGATAACATCCTTGGGGATGTTCTTCTCGCGATGCATCACGTCTACCAGTCGCAGCACTTCAGCGCTGTTCATAGAGCTTTACCTACTTTGAGCCGCCTGCGGGCGTTTTTCGCCATGCGGCCGTCTGCTCCAAAAACAAAAAAAGTGGGAGGTCATCCCACTTGGCGATCCCTCGGGCCGGCCGCATTTGCGCGGGGAACGCACCCCCGCCCTCAGGCGGTCGACAGGGCGATCGTCACAGCTTTGCCGGTCGAATCGAACAAGTGAGCATTCTCCAATCGCACCCTGACGGACACTTCGTCCCCAGGTGCGGGACACATCCCTGACGGAACCCGGGCTACTGCTTGCCAGCCCCGACGCTCGAGCGTCACCAGGTTAGCGTATCCCAGCATTTCGACGAGAACCACCCTCATGGTCGTTCGGGCCGGCACTGGAGAATCGGACTCGATTACCAAGTCCTCGGGACGAATTCCCAGGGTCATGGCGATCGAGGAGTCCTCGACTAGGGGTCGCCATCGCGTGGGGGCCGCTAACGATCCAAGCGCCGATTCCCAAGTTATCATACCGGAATGACTACACAAATGGCCATCCACAAAGTGCATGGATGGCCAGCCGACGAACCCGGCGACGAATCGGTTGTGCGGCCGCGCGTAAACTTCTGTAGGTGAGCCGACCTGTTGCAGCACACCCAGATCGATGACCGCCAGCCGATCGGCCAGGCTCATCGCCTCCTCTTGATCGTGGGTTACATAGATGACGGTTGCGGCCAGCTTGCGTTGCAGAAGTCGCAGTTCGTGCCGCAATTCACTGCGCAATCCCGCATCGAGTTGGCTGAAGGGCTCATCGAGCAGCAACACACCCGGCTTCCGCGCCAACGCTCGCCCCAGCGCCAACCGCTGCTGCTGTCCCCCAGATAAGGAACCCGGCAAGCGGTCGAGCACGTCCGCCAGACCCATTAGATTAGCCACGTCGGCCACCCGCGCATAAGTCGCTTCGTCCGCCCTTGTCGTCCGCCAAATCGATTGAATCCTTTGCCCGAACGGCTGTTCGAGCCGCAAGCCAAAGGCCAAGTTTTGCTCAACCGTCAGGTGAGGATAGATGGCGGGGCGCTGAAAAACCATGGCAACGCCACGTTTTGCCGGCGGCAAGTTCTCGACCGCACGCCCGCCCAGCAGGATGTGCCCGCTGGTTGGCCTCTCCAGCCCGGCGATGAGCCGCAGAATGGAGGTCTTACCGCTACCGGACGGCCCAACCAGCGTACAAAAGGTGCCTGCTTCGACCGTCAACGAAAAATCGCGGAGTACCAGATTGCCCTGAACGTAGGCGAGGATGACATGCTCGAGCTGGATGGAGATCATGAAGGGTTTTGTAGGTGGGCAGGCAGGGTTCAGCACCCCCGGCCGTGAGAATGCAAGCTTGGAAAGAGTCTTCGTAGAATGTAAAGTCTTGGAAAGAGTCTCCGTAGAATGTAAAGTTTCGGGATTCAGGCAAAATCAGCTAGGAAGATCGATTAACGCACCCTTTCCCAAGTTTTGCGAGAAGTACTATCGAGGAGAGTTAGCATGGAATTCGAAGGCACGGTGCGGAATGGCGTGATCGTAATAGACAATTCAGGGGCTTTGCCGAAGGGTCGCGGGTCAAGGTCAGGATCGAGGCGCAGTGCCTATGCGGGAACCGACGTTGGCCGAACGTTTGCTCAAGCACGCGGGAACGGTTTCTGGCATGCCGGCGGACTTCGCCGAGCAGCACGATCATTACATCCACGGAACGCCGAAGCGATGAGGACGGTCTTCGCCGATACCTATTATTTTCTGGCTTTGCTCAGTCCGAGTGATGCTGGCCATCCCAAGGCCGTGGCGTTTACGGAGTCGTTTATCGATCGCATGCTCACGACCGAGTGGGTGATGACAGAGTTGGCCGATGCCTTTGCGGCGACGCCACAGGGACGGGCGCAATTCGTTTCAACCCTTGAAGATTTGCGTGCTGATTCGCAGGCTCGAATAATTCCGTGTGACAAGGTATTAATGGAAAAAGGTGTCAGGTTCTATGCTCAGCGATCGGATAAGAAATGGTCGCTTACAGACTGCATTTCTTTCTTGGTTATGCAAGAGAACTGCCTCACCGAAGCGCTGACGGCGGACCACCACTTCGAGCAAGCCGGATTCGTCGCGTTGCTCAAGTAAGGCACACGCGTTGCATCCCTGCAAACTGGCTATTGGCCAAAATTGAAATGTGCCAGAATCTCAGTCATCCAAGTTCTTCCACGAGACCAAAATGCCTTCCGGCACGTTTTCTCACATGAGTGAAGCTGCCATCTTCAGCCGGGTAATCGATCCGGAGGTGCCCACACTTACGCCAGAAGCCGCAGCGTCACTTCTCCATCTGAATTTCAGCCAGGCCGACCGCGAGCGTATTTGTATGCTCTCGGAAAAGGCAAGCGAAGGAACCTTAGCGCCTGAAGAAGATCGGGCACTCGAGAATTACGTCCAAGTCAACCATCTTCTAACTCTTATGCAGTCAAAGGCCCGCCGCTCGATCGAGAACTCTTTGCACCCATCTCTGTGAAATGCAATTCCCCTCCCAACCCAGAAATGAGAAATTCTGTTGTACCCGGCCGCCTGAAAGGGGAGGATATCCACCTACGTGGAAGAAGCTCGGGGGGTCGCTTGCGGGGCATTCGCTTCGCCTGGAGTGAGCGAGAAGGATCCTACCTCGAACAAGGCTTCCGGACCCCGCAAATACGGTCTTCGCCACGGGATGGGATGGGCCGATGCCTTTCACAGCCGAGTGTTCCTTCTGCCTGCTCATAATTCGGAATGTTCCGGACACTCATCGCGGCGCCAGCAAGAAATGCCCGCGCTGCAAGAGCCTCTTTACGCTTGCCGAAATGAGTCGGCCCCGTCTGGCTCCCGTTGTTCGTGGCTCCGCTACGATATCCAGCGCCCCTCTGCCAGCAGCAGATTGCTCTCCGGATTCGAAACCGACCAACAACACGACGTCGAAGTTTGTGCCTGAGCCCAGAATGCCGGCGGAGCTATCCCCGCCTCCCAAGCCGATCCTGACCAGGGTCGTGGTTCAAACGGCGAATGATTTCACTCCTTCTCCACGAAAGAGTGGCGCGAAATCCTCCGGCTTGCTCGCCTTCTGCTTCGCCAACTTTGCCATCCTTATGATGTCTCTTCCAGCTGCGGGCTGGGGAGCGTTCGCTTTGGCAATCCTGGCAGTGTTTTGTGGCGGGGCAGCCCTGGCGTCCTGCACCGGAAAACGGCGTAAGGAGTTGGCAGCGCTTGCTGGGCTTGCAGTGGGGGTAGTCGTGTTGGGTATTCTGGCTGTTTCGCAGCTGAGCGCATTCACACGAGCGCGAGCGACCGCGGGCGCTGGGCAGGCAACGGGCCCTCCATCCTTGGTGCATCTGCGCTCCGAAGGCGTCACACAACGGATCGAGCCCAAGCTTGTGGAATGGGTCGATGCCGAATCCGATGCTTTCCAAGCCGGAGATGTGCGCGTGCGGCGTCGCATCGGCCGCCTTGGAAAACCTGCACCCGGCCAAGCATTCCGCACGCACTCCCCTGTCCGAAAAACGCTTAGTAATCCGGCTGCGCGTAAGCAATGCAGGCGCCAGCCGGCTGGTGCATTATGCCGGTTGGAACGCCGAGGATCCGAGCGCCGCCGACGCCGGCCTTCACCTTCGCGACGATCGAGGGCAGGAGATTCTTGCCAAAGTTGACGCCAAAAACAGCTTCGGCAAGCGGGTGCAAAAGGCTGAAATTCCGCCCGAAAAATGGGTCGACGACCTTTTGGTATTCGAAGCGCCCACGTCGAACACTCCTTGGCTTCGGCTCGAGCTGCCCGGAGCCGCGATCGGCGCCCAGAGTAAATTGCAATTTCAAATCCCTTCAACCATGATCCAGAACAAAACGGAAAAGGCACATGGTAAACAACCCACGAACTGACCACGGTCACCACTCGGGAGGCCAAGCATGACGATTGACAGGCCCGGCTCCAAGCGGCTCGGATTCACGCTCATCGAGCTCTTGGTGGTTATCAGCATTATCGCGATGCTTATCGGCTTGCTGTTGCCGGCAGTTCAGAAAGTGTGCGAGGCGGCCAATCGAACTGCCTGCGCGAACAATCTTCGGCAAATCGGCTTGGCGATGCACCATTACCACTTGGTCAATGGCATGCTGCCCTCGTTCTCCAAGGACGGCGCCGATGCCACCACTTGGTGCGTGCTGCTTCTGCCCTATTTGGAACAGGGCAATCTGTATCAGCAATGGGACCTGAGCAAGAGCTACTACAAACAATCCGACCTGGCGCGTCTCAGCAGGGTGCCAACCTATTTCTGCGCGACCAGGCGATCCTTATCGACGGAACCGGCTTCCAGCCTATCGGGCGATCAGCAGTTTCTCCAGGACGGCCCCAATCCCTCTATGGGGCCAAACGTGCCGGGGCGCTGGGCGACTACGCCGCCAACATTGGCTCCTACGGATTCAGCTGAATGATGATGGCCACAGATGGGCCATTCTCCCCGTCGGGGAGCACAGGAATTTCTTTCAACGCGATTACGGATGGCCTGAGCAACACGCTCATGGTCGGCGAAAAGCATGTCATCCAGGGATTTCTGGGCATCGGCTGGCTCGATAGCTCGATCTACAACGGCAACTACACCGCGCCGACCACGCGCTCGGCCGGGCCAGATTACCCGCTCGCAAAATCTCCCACCGACCGCGAGTTTTCCGGCCAGCAAGCCGTCTTCGGGAGCTGGCACCCGGGCATTTGTCAGTTCGTCTTTTGCGATGGCAGCGTGGCTGCTGCTGCCGGTCACCATCGACCCGGTCACCCTTGGCCTCCTGGCCAACAAATGTGACGGGCAGGTGATTCCGGACTATTGAGAGGGCGGAAAAGTTGTTGCCTCGGGATTTGCGACGCGTCGCCGCACGCGGACAGGCGCGGTCATTTCTCGCCACGAGGATTACTGTACGCCCAGAAAAGAGTTTTCGCCCGTAACTACGACAGTCTCATCTGTTAGCCAGGCGCCCCAGGGTAGAAACAGATACTAAAAACCAAGTCCAGCCGCAGCAAGTCTTTGGACACACTCACTCGAAATGCAGGTTTCTGGAAACGGAACCTCGTCCGCGTCAAAGAAAGCGCCAACGGTAATTAGCGCCCTGGCTTTCCTGAAAAAGGGTGCCGTCGCGATAGTGGTGATTTGTGGAACCTGCTTGAATATCTCGATCACGTGTTCTTCGATTGAGGACTCCTTTGGTTGCTCAGAAAAATACCTCCATGCGGTCATTCGCTTGCCTTTGATTTTGCCGCCGAAAGCTTTGCCTTCTGAACGTTCAACGGATCCCGATGAGCCTTCTCGACCCAAGGCTCGGGAAATATGTTGAAAGCCGTAAGCTTCTGATTCGACATCCAGCGAAACCATGAAAAAGAGTTTGTTTTTCATTCGAGGGGCCTACGGGCAATCGTCACCACATATCTCCCAATCGCATCTAGCATTCCGGAAGTTGGAGTGTAAGAGTCGATTGTCGCACAGAGTAGCGGAATTCGCCATAATTCCGACCTTTCGAGGATTTCAGCATTTCGAGCAGAAACCCACAAGTTTTCCGTTTCCACGGGCCATGTGTGAAAAACCCCGAGTGGGGCGTCGGACTGTAGCCACGGGTGGAGCGGTGCGGCGGCAAAGCCGCCTGCCGCGGAACCCGTGGATAGCACGCTCGTCTTTTTTTCTTGCCCCGGCTGGGGCAATGGAGACATGGCTACGCACGTGTCAAACGGAATCACCAAACGAGTCGGCTTTTCCGCCGCCCCATCCGGGGCGGGACTTCCGATGAGTTTTCCACGGGTTGCGCTTCGCTGCATCCGTGGCCCCATTCGGGGCCAACTGCACTTCTTTGAACAGCATAAATTGAACCTGCAATCAGGAATGTCGTCTCGTTCGGTTGCCGGCAAAGAATTCTCTATCGGTCCCCGAAAGATCCAATTGCCAGCTCACGACTCAATGCCTTTTTGACCGCGCAAAACGATCTTCACCTCAAACCAGAGAGGGCTGAACTTGAAACCCACCGGCTAACCTGGCACCCCCTTTTGCCAAAAGTTAGCATATAGAGAGCGACAGTAGGTGAGCCCCACTTGCGGGGGAAGAAAACCCACCGTTACCAGACGGTGATTTAGTCCGAAAAATGACAGCTGATGAGGATCGAAAAAGTCGGAAGACCGAGGTCGGTAGCCGGGAAAAAAAGAATTTTGGTCGGCAATCCGCAGCATGAAGATCCACCCGACATGTCCCGATCTCGACGCGGCGAGCAGAACGAGCCGTGTGGACTAAAGTCCACACTACGCTTCGGGTCATCGGAGCGTGGACTTTAGTCCACGCCATCGTCTACGCGGGATTGGTTGCTGGTTAAGTGCGGGCAGGTTCTCGCTGAAGGATAGTCCGCCGATGGCCAACGGCAGCAATAGGGAAACAGGCTTACCCATGGTAAGCTTGAACTGTTGTCGATCCAGGATTGTCAGCCGAGGCAACAAAACATGAGCGAACGTAGCGAAGCCGAACCGCCGATGGTTCCAAAAAGATACGCAGGGCTGTGGATTGCGTGGAATCACGAACTAACGAAGATAGTCGCCAGTGGCCAAACCTTTGATGAAGCCTGCGAAGCGGCACGTATCGTTGGTGAGAAGGAACCTGTGCTCGCCAAGGTGCCCAAGCCAAATGTACGGTTCGTGGGCACGTTGGATTCTTCGATCACTTCACCGTGCGTTTCGACACGCGGGGGCATCAGTTAACAATCAAACCTTATGAGTAGGTGCCAACCGCAGTCGCCAAGATGCAAGATGAACCCGAATGCAGCGTATCATTTGATTCAAGCATCTCTCGCCCGCCATCAGCAGCGCCGGCAACAGGGAATGCCAACCTTGACCCTGCTGATTGGACCGTCAGATGTCAGCATCCGTTGCTGGCGGGATTGGGCAGAGCACGTTGGACGCAACGTCATAGTTTCGAGTGAGGCAGAAGAGGGAGCATTCGCCGCCGCCTGGATGAATGGGCTGACAATCGCTAGCGATTTGGTCGAACGTGTTCTTACCTGGCTCGCCATGATTCCTGTCGAGCCGGCATTGCTGTCGCGCAATCGCTTGGAGAGGATGTCGCCTCACGATTTCAACAACCTTTGGCATGAGCTCTTCTCCGATCTTTCGCAGAACCCAACTGCCTTCGTCGCCTACAAGATTCTGACCGCAACTATTCTCGGCACAGATTTGTCCCAAGATTTTCGAGACTACTTTGCAGGAGTCGCGGAAAATGATCTTCGGCCAAGCTTGCACGCTTTGCTTGCGGGCTTCGCTGGCTTGCTACCTGCCTCGGACCTGCCGGCCATTTTGCTCACGGCTCCAGCGAGGAACGCATCAGCCTGGTTTCGTTCAGCAGCGAACCTGCTTGGCGGAATCGCGACTGCCGTCCCTGCAATTCCCCTGGCGATTGCGGCGACAGCGGATGAAGTCGAGAGCTTCTTGAGGGCGGCGCCCGATTCGAGACTGACAGCACTCCTGCGGGAGGGGCGAATTGAGCTCGAAGCCTTGAGTGCGGTGCAAATCCAGAGACAATTGGCCATCAGCGGCATCACCGTACTTCCCGACACTGCGGCGTTGCTCGCAAAATCTGAGGGAACGACAGACCGGACAACGGTCCTGATCGAAGCGGCAGACAATCTGACGAAGGCTCGCGATGCCGGCCAGGAAGAACTGGCCCGCAGCGCGGCCGAGCGCTTCCTTTTCGAGGTTCTCGAATCGTGGCCTGCGACGGCTGGCCAATTCAGGTTGAACGAACGATTTGAGTTTCTACACGGCACCGCGCCGGCAGAAGGCGACTTGGTCGCTCCGGCATCGCGATTAGTAATCGAGCTCGACGGAAGTTATCATCACTTGGCTGACGCCGAGGCTTATCGGCGCGATCGCAAGAAGGACTACTCGTATCAGCGGCACGGTTACCTGGTGCTGCGGTTCTTGTCGGAAGACGTGGTAACGCGTCTGCACGAGATCTTGCGAACCATTGAGGAAGCCCTCGCTCATCAAAGCCATAGTCAGCCCAAACAAAGGTTGGAACCATGACCGCCACTCCCTCCACACAACTCGACGCAACATCCGCAAGCCCCGCCGAGCAGGCATTGTTGCTGCGCTTGTTGCCTGCCACCAAAACTGCCCCATCGCCAAAAGTGGTGATGACCACCTGCAACAAGCTCTTCCGTCAACCCCTTTCGAGCGAACAATGGGCCGCAACCGCGAATGAGCTGCGCACGCGGCGGCCTCATCGAAAGCAAGGGCCTGAAGCTTACGCCGGCAGGTAGACAGCGAGCTCTCGATCTTCTCGGACTTGCCGAATTACCGCCCAAGACTACCTGGGCAACGATCCAGGCAAAGTTCCTGTCTGCCCCGGGCACTGGGCCATGCCAATAGTTCCGAACAGGAACGTAAACGGCTCAACACGCAGGATAAGCTGGCAGCTTTGCTGCTGACGCGCAGCCTCCAACTGCCTCGCGGAAGTGAAGCGAGCCTGAAAAACGCGTTGGAGGCGCTCGTATGTCAAAAGCTTGGTTTCCCCCAACTCTGCTCACTCGAAGAATTGAAGGAAGTGGTCTTGAGCGAGCGCCTGAAATCGCCGGAAAAACTAACGAGCAAACAGCTCCTCAAACAGGTGCCCCAGATCTTGCTGGGCACCAAGAAGGCCGGCTTGCCGCCCCTGCGCAATATCGCGCTTCTGGGCTGGGCAGATGCCGTTTCGCCTGATCGAAACCTGGTCCCGTCTCCCGCGGCCGAACTGGACCTGCCTGCTTTCGCTGCCGCCGTGCAAACCGCCGCTCGCGCCAGCAGCACCGGCTGGTTCGGCGATAATAAGGTGTTCATCAGCCATGTGTGGCGACAACTCGAGCACGAGGGACGGTTCGCAGTCGCTAGACAGTGCCGCATTCAAACGACGGCTTGCGGAGTCCAACGCGCTGGGCTTGCTGGTGCTAAGCCGAGCCGACCTGGTGCAGGTCATGGACCCCACCGACGTGGACGAATCGGCGACGTCGTTTCAGAACGCCACGTTTCATTTCATCCTCGTCGACGGGAAGAAGACATGACCAGCGCCAGAAAAGGTCGGAGATCGCCGATGCCCGCCTGGCAGCCTTCTGTGACCCAGGAGGAGCGGAAGTATTTGGCGCCATCGTGCACGGCAGCATGATCTGGACGCCTGATCCGTTCGACGTCGAATCGATCCATGCCGAAGCTCGCGCGGCTTTCAGCCGGCTGTTGCATCGAGCCGCGGCGCCGGCGGCTTCAGGCAAATCGCTCCTGTTGCTTGGCGAGGCCGGCAGCGGCAAGACGCACCTGATGCGCACCTTTCGCAACGAGGCCCACGCTTCCGGGCAGGGTTACTGTGGCTACTTGCAGATGACCGCCCGGGCCGACAACTACGCGCACTACGTGCTGAGCAACCTGATCGACGCTCTCGAACAACCTTATCAGCACCCGCAACCCATGACCGGCTTCGCCCGCCTGGCCCGCGGCTTGCTCGACACGCTCGACATCGTTTCCGATGAAGAGCGCCGTCGATTATGCGACGAGATTCCGGATCTTTCCGAACTTGCTGGGCACGTACACCACATCAGCGATTTTGTGGTGCAGTACCCCCAGTTCCAAGGTGTAGATCTGGATCTGATTCGGGCCCTTTCTTTATTTGCTCTCCCATGACGGCCGCGTTCGGCCGCGCGTGCTCAAGTGGCTCCGTTGCGAGAATCTCTCGCGAGCGGACAGCGAAATGCTGGGCAATCTCGAGCCGCGGCCGCAGGACGATCAACCCAAGCGCATGATCGAAGGCCTGGCCCGCATCATGGCGGTTTTGCATCAGGCGGCATTGGTGCTGTGCGTCGATCAACTCGAAGAGACCATCGACCAATTGCCCTCAGAATCCGAAACCACGCGCTGGCACTACTTGCACAAGCCATCAACGTGCTCATCGACATCACCGATGCCATTCCCAATGCGGTCGTGGTTGTCGCCTGTCTGGAAGATCTATTCCAGGCCGGCCGCCATCATCTGCCCAAGCCGAAGCTCGATCGTCTGACGCGCGATCCGGATCCCGTTCGTTTGCAATCCGAGCGCTCGCTCGATGAAATCGCCCTCATGCTTAGTCGCCGGATCGCATTTCTGAATGACGATTCGGAAAGCATTTCGACAGAGATGGAAATCGAGCCCTTCCGACGGGAGCATCTCCAATCGCTTGTAGGGATGCGCACCCGCGATGTGCTCGACCACTTTCGGCGACACCGCGAGCTCTGCATGCGCGCCGGCGCCTGGATTGAGCCGGACGGCGCCGCTCCTACTCAATCGCCAGGCGCGGGTACTCCGCTGCGCTTGGAACAAGCTTGGAACGACGCGCTGTCCACCTTCGAAATGCCCACGCTTGACGACGAGCCACAAGTGGCTGAGCTGCTGGCCTGGACCATCGCGGCTGTTTCGGCGGAAATGCCTCGCGGAACGAGTTTCAAAGTTGAACGCAGCGGATCGGACCTGCCCGTAGAAATCACTCGGGCGAACCATACCGTCGACCGGTTGCTGGTAGCCGTCTGTAATCGGAAGGCTCAGGGAGGTGGACTGAAGAAGCAACTAAACGAGCTGGTCCAACGCGCAGGAGATACGCGCGTTGTTGTCGTACGCACGGCTCCTTTTCCTTCCAATCCCACAACGGATATCGCCAAGCATCTGGCCACCCTAATGGAACCGAAGGGAACTTGGCGTCGCCAGGAGATTCAGAGCAGCGATCTGCGATTCCTGGCTGCTTTTCGCAGCTTCCACGCCCAGCATCAGGCCGAACCGGATTTTGCGGACTGGCAGCACCAGCGGCAGCCCTTGAGCGGAATCAAATCCATTCATGGGATGTTAGCGCTAGATCAATGGTTCGCACGAGCTGTCCCTGTTCAGGAAGCGGTAGAGACCGAACCTTTGTGGCCGACGCCGGCCATCAAGGCGAGCAAGCCGGCAATTTCCCCGTCCATCGACGGAACCTTGCAGCTTGGCGAAACCCGCGGACTGAGTCACACCCCTGTCACTGTACCGGTGCGCGACCTGATGCAGCACGCTGCTTTCCTGGGCGGTTCCGGCAGCGGCAAGACGACGGCAGCGCTCTGCTTGATCGAGCAATTGCTCGAACAGGGCGTGCCGGCTGTACTGCTCGACCGCAAGGGCGACCTCTGTCGCTATGCGGATCCGGATGCCTGGATACGCCGCATGATGCGGATCACGATCTGCGCGGCGAAATGCACTTCGGGACAAGATCGATATCGCCCTCTTCACGCCCAACAATCACTCGCGGCCGTCCACTGACGCTGGCCCTTGTCCCGCCGGGAATGAAAGCATTGCCAACCGCCGACCGGGAACAAATTGCCCAGGCGGCTGCAGCCGGCCTGACCCGCATGATGGGCTATCCTCGTAAGCCGAACGATCCCAAGCAGGCGATCCTCGCGAAGGCAATCGAAGTGTTGAGTATCCTGTTTGATGAGCGGGTCACGCTTCATCAGGTAAAGAAACTGATCGCCGAGCGCGACGATGCGCTCTGTTTGGAGCTCGACGCCTTCGACGATCGCCATTACAAGAAGCTGAGTGAAGACCTGCTTACGCTAACCCTGCGCCACACACGTCTCCTCGAAGACGACACCGCAGAGGAACTCGATTTGAACTTATTGTTGGGCCTGGGAAGATTTGCTCGTCCCGGCAAGACCCGCCTAACCATTATCAATACCCAATTCCTGGGAGATGAGGCGGTGGTGGATTTTTGGGTCGCGCAGTTTCTGGTCGCGGTCGATCAATGGTCCAGCAAGAATCCCACGCCCGACCGGTTGCAAGCCGTTTTTCTTTTCGACGAAGCCGACCAATATCTGCCCGCAGTGCGCCAGCCCGCCACCAAGGCTCCGATGGAGAATCTGCTGCGGCGCGCACGTTCGAGAGGAGTAGGCCTGCTATTGGCCACGCAGAGCCCAGGCGACCTGGACTACAAGTGTCGGGATCAGATTCGGACCTGGCTGATCGGCCGAATCAAGGAGAAGGTGGCCATCGATAAGCTGCGTCCCATGCTGGATGCCGGCTCCGGCGACATTGCCGCGCGCTTGCCCGGTCAGGCTACTGGCGAATTCTACTTGGTGCGAGAGAAAGAGCTGTTGGCCATCAAAACGAATCAATCGCTGATCGCGACGGCTCAAGTCGCCGAAGACAGGATCATCGAATTGGCACGGTCGATGGTTGGAGGATGACAAATGGGAACGCGTCAATTGATGCGGGCAGCCTGATGCTGCCCTTGACCCTTTCTTTCGCCTCCAGGTATAACCTGGCGTACTCGGCTCGCCATCCAGGCAAGCCTGCGCGTCCTGAAAGGAGTCGGTCGCGTGGCGACGGTGCAGCATTCAGGGAGGTCTCGCGTGCAATCTGCGCGCAGCCTCTATCTCTGGACTGCCGTCGGTGCGGTGGGCCTGGCCCTTTGGGCGGGCTGGTGGGGCTTGAGTTGGAAGCGAAACACTCTCGTGCACGTCAACCAGACCTGGATCATGGGCTGGCGCTTTTCTAGGACTGGATTTCCTCAATAACTATCAAGCCAGCCGGCATTGGCTGGCCGGCGGCGACGCTTACCGCGATACGATCGACGATCCCCTGTCTCGTGCGTTTTGCTATCCGCCTCTCGTGCTTCCCACTTTCGCTTGGTGCGCTTGGTTTTCCTCGCAGCGGGCCATGCACATTTTCATGTTGACTTTGACGTCGATTACCGGCGTCGGCGTTTGGGCTGCTAGCCGGGCACGGCGCGAGCTGAATTTGGAGCCAATGCCTTATGTGCTCCTATTGGCGGCCGTATTGCTCTCGACGCCGCTTATGTATGCGCTCGAACGAGGCAACTACGATCTTCTGGTTCTGCCTCCTCTCTTGATTGCCGCCTGGTGTTTGCGCGAACGAACTTGGCTGCGCGACGGCTTGGCCGGGCTCTGCTTGGCTTACGCGACAGGGATCAAGATTTATCCTGGGTTGGTCGTCCTCAGTCTTTTGCCGTTGCGCAGGCCGCGGGCCCTCGTCTTTTGCGGCCTGGCAGGGCTGGCCTTGCTGCTCTTTCATCCCGGGGACTATGCGGCTTTCCGCGCCAATGCCGCGGCACTGGTCGCCGAGAACGATCCGCGCATCACGCGGTTCCTTTCTTGGAGCATGCATTCGCTTACTGCCACCTGGCCCTTGTTAGTCGAGCCCCTCGGCTTCAATTCCCTTGTTCGTATGCGCGGGACGCTCGCGGCCTTGTTCATTCTGGGACCGATCATCGGTTTGGTGAGCTGGCAGATCTACCGGTGTGCAGAACCGCGTCGCCTGATTTTGCCTTATTTCCTCTGGATGACAGCGGCGGCAACTTTTTTGCCTCCCATTGCCAATGATTACAGCCTGGTTTTCTTGCCTCTTGCAGTTGTCGCCCTCTGGGATCGGCGCGATCCCCTGTTGGTGCACCTGACCATGGGTTTATTGCTGCTCTGGTGGCAGCCCTGGCAATTGGACATTGGCCCACGCGTGTTGATGGCCGGCAAAGTCGCCGGTCTGTGGGCTATGGGCATTAGTCTGATGAATCGAACTTGTGAGCAGAATCAGCGAAAACTATTTGACCGACGTCTCGCAAACGATAGTATTGCTGCCCCGAGCAGCCTGAGCCGACGCCGTTCACCCGGAGAATGACGTATGACGCATGAGAAAACCAAACAAGCTGCCGAGGAATGCGTGGAGATGCCGACGAGCCCTCGAGATCAGCCGGCCTTTCGGGTTTCGGTAGGGGACCTGCGCATCGGGCCTAAAGAACGCAGCTACGTCAATCAGGTTCTCGACACCAGCCGGCTTTCCTATGGGCCTTTTTCGCAAAGGTTCGAGTCGCTGTTTGCGTCATTGCACGATTGCAAATATGCCATCTTTTGCAACAGCGGTACTAGTGCTCTGCACATCGCTTTGGCCGCTCTCAAAGAACGGCATGGCTGGCAAGACGGTGACGAAGTGATCGTTCCGGCTGTCACCTTCATCGCCACCAGCAATATCGTTTTGCACAATCATATGAAGCCGGTGTTCGTGGACGTGCACCCACAAACCTACAATCTCGATCCGGCACAAATCGAAGCTCGCATTACGCCGCCGCACACGAGCCATCATTCCTGTCCATCTCATGGGCCTGCCGGCTGACATGGCGCCCATCCTCGACATCGCTCATCGGCACAACCTGCGGGTCATTGAGGATTCTTGCGAGACCATGTTCGCGGACTACCGCGGCCGCAAGGTTGGTTCCTGGAGCGACGTCGGTTGTTTTTCGACTTATATCGCACACTACATCGTAACGGGAGTTGGCGGCCTGGCTACCACCAACGACGCCGAGATGGCCGTCCACCTCAAGAGTTTGATGAACCACGGTCGTGATTCGATCTATTTGACCATCGACGACGACTCGAATTGCGCCCGGAAAAGCTGTTCGAGATTGCCGCCCGGCGTTTTCGCTTTGTTTCCTTGGGGCACAGCTTCCGCTGCACCGAACTGGAAGCCGCCATCGGCTTGGCTCAACTCGAAGATAAGGATGCCATCGTGGCGCGGCGCAAAGCGGTGGCGGCAGCTTATCTCAAGAAGCTCGAGCCGTTGAGTGAATGGCTGCAATTACCCACTGTTCCGACCGATCGCGATCACGTTTTCATGTTGTTCCCCCTCGTGGTGCGCGACGGCAACAAGCGGCCGCTCATCAATTTTCTGGAGATGAATGGCATTGAGACCCGCGATCTATTGCCGTTGCTGAATCAACCGGTTTACCACAAGCTTTTCGGCGATTTGGAGCCGGAATATCCCGTCGCTCAATGGCTCAACCGTGGCGGCTTCTACATCGGCTGCCACCAATACATTGACGAAGCTGCCATCAATTATGTAACGGGCAAGTTCTGCGAATTCTTCGAACAACAAAGGCGCCAGGCGGCCTGAGGGAGCGAATCGCATGAAGGTTTGCGTGGTGATTCCCACCTACAACGAGAACGCCAGTATCCGTCGCACCCTCGAGCGCCTGCTCGCCAACGGGCCGGATTATCATGTGCTCGTGGTCGACGATAATTCGCCCGACGACACGGCCGCCGTGGTTGCCGCCTTCGCACGGACCCAGCCGCGCGTCCACCTGCTGGTCCGCATGGACGATCGCGGTTTCGGGACAGCCGTCCGCGATGGTTTCCTGCAAGCACTAGAGCAAGGCGCCGATTTCATCGGCCAGTTGGATGCCGACGGCTCCCACGATCCTGCAGAGTTCCCTAAGATGCGTGCACTGCTCGAATCGGGCCGCGCCGATGTGGTGATTGGCTCGCGTTATGTGCGCGGCAGCAAGATTCTAGGCTGGGGGCCGATGCGTTATGTCAACAGCCATGTTGCGAACCGACTGGCCCGGTTAGTGACGGGCGTGCCCGCGAACGATGCCACCAATGGCCTGCGTCTGTTTCGAAGGCAGGTTCTTGAAACGCTCCCGCTGACCACTCTGCTTTCGCGGGGTTATTCGGTCATTTTGGAAACCAACTATCGTGCCCATCGAGCCGGCTTCCAAATCGCAGAACTGCCTATCACTTTCCATCCCCGAGAAGCCGGCACATCCAAGATGGGTCTGCGCGAGATCGTCCGATTCGTACAGTTCTTAGTTCGATTGCGGTTCCACAAGATACCAGTGACAGCAGCACCGGCGAATTCGCGACGGGCGGCATGAGAACCTGAACAGGGTTAGCCGCGACGCGAAGCGGAGCGTGCAGCGATCGCTCCGCTTCGCGTCACGGCTAACCAATTCAGCTTGAAACTAGCGAGCCCCACTCGACAGCACGCTGTGGAATTCAGCGTTCTGCTTGACCACCAGCGCCCGGGTAATGGGATCGTAGATGATTGTCCCCTCGCCGCCGTTCGCCTTCCAGCTTTGCGGCTCGACCGTGGATTGGATCATGTCGATAAGTTGAGCCGCCTGCACGGCAGAGAAGAAGCCCCAATCGCCCGGCAGCAGGTCGCGGATGTAATAAGTGCGCGTCACCATCATCTTTTTGGCCATGGCGGGAGTCACGACCATAATCGCTTCATTTCGGATCACATAAGTCAGACCCAAGTCGGCCAGCACCTTGTGCAAAATAGTTCGCACGGAGACATCTTTAACGTCGATGGAAACGGTGCTGTCGGAGCTGACGTCCGCTTCCTTCAGCACCGATGGGTCTATCACAAAGTTAAGGCCGGTCTTGGTCCGAAGGTAGTCGATGACGCCATCGAACGGCGCATTCTTGAGCCGAACCGTCATGGAGGAATTCAGGCTGCGAAAAATGGTTTCCTCTTTGGGCGTCATCGGCGTGAGACTTGAAGAGCGGCCTTTGGTGCGCTCCTTCCAATCTTTGGGATAGGCGATGTCCTTATCGGCAGCGAGCGCCGATTGCTCGACACCACCCAGAACCGAGTTGAAGTTTCGGTCCCGCTCGGTCTGGAGCTGGCGAAGCGAGGCCAGGCGATTATTGGTCTCGTTTATACGGCTGGCCGCCTGGTCGACAACGAGCTTTTTCGGATCCTCCGCCGCAGGTTTTGCTCGTTCCTTTTTTCTGATCTCATTCAGGATGCGCTTGATTTTCTCCTGATCCGTCAAGTTAACTTGCTTGTCCGAGGTGATCTGAGTCTGGCCGAATGCCGCACAGGGGCAGCTGCAAATTGCGCAGAGCAGTAGTAGACAGCGCCAATCAATTTGCAATTTAGATCGCAGCATGGCCAAGCTCCTTTTCTGTGAAGGGAGCACTATCTTCCCCACAGACCAGTATAGAGCGATCCGCCAGCTAACTCCAGCTAAAAGGCCTCAGCCTTGCCGATTTGCCAAATGGTCCAACTGCAAATTAATACGGAGCCGTCGCCGACTTTAGCCGAGCCCAGTTCCGGCTCTACCGCGCCCTGGGAAACCCGGCTCAGGCACTTGCATCGGAGAGTTCTCTGAATCCAATCGCCGACCAGAGCAATCCCGGGACAACCACCCAGCCAGCCGCGGCCGTGAATCCGCTGCCATCGTCAGCGCCAAGCCGTTGAGATTGGCACAAACGGAACGCCTGGTGGTGCTATTCGTCGATCATCTATGAGGCAACCACGGTACGTGACCGGAGACCAGCGCACAACGAGAGTTATTACTTCCCGTTATGTAAAACCGCCGGCTTGATGGTCCATGCCTGCCGCTTGGCAAGCTGCATCAGCGCGGGTGCATGAAAGCCCTTCGGGAAGATCACCCATTTCCACAGTTTGAGATCGTCGTCGCTGACATACTTGGCTGCGTCGAGCGAGCCGGGAGTCAAAATGATCGTCTGGGGTAGTTCTTTGCCTTCCACCAGCAGAGAAGTGACAGAGGCCAGTCCCTGCAGATACGTTTCCGGGCTCACATGCATACTGCCCAGCCAAACCGTGTCGGGAATGCAGCCATGTTTGGCCAGGTAATCCTGCATATCCACTGCCGTCCGCAAGAATTGATTCGAAGTCGCGCGCAGCTCCAGGGTAGTTTCATCTGTTTGTTTGCTCGGGCCATAGGGAGTCGGCTTAAGCTGGACCGATGCGGGCGGTTTTCCATCGGCTGAACTAGCGACAAACGCGTTCAGAAGCGAAAACACCTCGGCTGCCGAGAGATAAAGATCGCCCTGTTTCACGAACGAGACTTGTAAGGTGCACTGATCGGCAATGGCTTTGAGCTCGTCCCGGGAGAAGGTACGGCCGGCAGCATCGTCGCGATAGAGATGCAGAGCTTCACTTGCCGTTACGAATTGCACGTCGGGAAATCGCTTCATAAACCTTATATAGCGCTCGAAGTTTCCAAACGCGAGCGCTTTTTCCTCGGCCGTCTTTTCGCGGGGCAGCTTCCAAGCGGAGCGCGGGGGATTGGCGCCATCACGGAAATTGACCCCATCCCAGAATTCCTTATGGACGAATTCGCAAGGATGATAAATGATGCTGACGAGGCCGCCGCCTTCTTTGAGCAATGCAGTTCTGCTCGCCAGGAATTGCTGCTCGCCCTTTTCGGCATCCTGTGCCTTCAACAACCCGGCTCTCTGCAGATGTGCGAGTTTATACATCGTAAAGATGCCATCATAATAGAGAGGCTTCTCGTCCAGATTGATATGGCCGCCGGCATCCAAGTAAATCTGCATGCCCCAACTGCGGATGGCGCCGAACGCCTGCGGCGCCCAGGAAGTGCCTGGTTGTCCATAGCAGCTTGGGGCCTGGCCAAAAATGCGGCGGACGTCGTCGAAGCCGGCTTTTTCGCGACGATCGAACTCGCGAACACCCTCGGCCCAGCCTAGCTCGTTGAGATACATCGCCGGTGAAGGCTGCGTGCTATGGTAATTCGAGTGATAACCGATTTCGTGTTGCTTCAAGGCGGCAATGACATCCATTCGGCCCCGGCGTTCCAGCGTCCGAGCCTTTTCGCCGACCACCTTGAACGTGGCTCGAATGCCCTGGCCTTTCAGAAAAGTGGCCAGCCGCAGAGCGGAATCGTCGCTGGCGGGGAGCAGATAATCTTCGGTGTCGAACCAGAGAACCACATAGACTTTGGCGGGGGCGTCCGCAGAGCGGGCAATTCCTGCATGGAAAAGAACAGCAAAGGCAACCAACAGAACGGCTATCAGTCTTTTCGGCCGCGGCATTTAGAACCCCTTGGGACGGCTGGTTAGCGGAGCGGACAACGGACAGGATACAGGGATGAGGGGACCGGGAAGGCAGTTTCGCGTCGCGATTTCCCCATCTCTGTACTCTTTGCCGGCCTGATCGTTTACTTCTCTTGTGACTTGGGTGTTCCTTCAACCTTTGCCGCCGGCTTCTGAAATGCTCGCTCGACCTTATCCTTCACGTCGACGGATACTGGATGATCGCGCCAGAGCCAGCGCATCATATCGGGAAGGATCGCGCCCCCTTGCTTCGAGCCATGCAAGCCGATGCCCCAGGCGTAGTTCACGTCGTAACCCTTCTTGGTGAGGGCATCGACCAAGCGAACGTTTTGCAAGAACCAGTCGCGTTTGGGGTCGTAGCTGCCGCCGCGCCCGGTACCGCGGTTGTCGTTGCGTCCATCTTGGAAAAACGCTCGGATCGGCTTCTTTTCGCTGGCCAACACCCGTTCTGGATAGACGTGGCCGCCGCGCAAATTGGTGAAGCTGCCGACAATGCTGATCACTTTGCGAAATTGATCGGGCCGTTCCCAGGCGACCATGAACGCGGCGATAGCGCCTGAGCTGGCCCCACCGATGCCGTGCTGTTCCGGGTCTTTGGAGATGTTGTAATCCTTGTACAAGACCGGCAGCAATTCATCGCAGATGATTTTGGCATATTTGTCGTCAGGCGTGTTGTATTCCTTGGGGCGGTTGGTAGTGCGATCTCCCCATTCCCTGGGGTTCGCTTCCGGCTGTTCAGGCGTTTTGCCGGGATTGATGAAGACCGCGATCATGACTGGGATTTCCCGGCGGAAGATCAAGTTGTCGATGACATTTTGGGCCCGGAGATCGCCTTTTTCGTTCTTGAAGGCCTGGCCGTCGTTGAAAATCATTAGACTTGCAGGCTTGGACGCATCGTATTGGGCGGGGACATAAACCCAATAAGTATGCGCGGTTCCTGGATAAACTTTGCAAGGGAGCGTTGACGGCCCCACCATCTTCCCGTGTGGCACGCCCTCCTGTTCGAGGGAATCGGGGCCCAATTTGTAGAAGCTATCGAGCCCCTGAGCGAATGCGTTCGTGCCCGCGAACAGGATCGCCACCGCCGCCATCAGTTGAAGCTTCATGGAACGTCCCCCTGAAAGGAAGCCTCGGGGTCGATGCCCTGAGGTAATCATGGTAGAATTCCGCCATTCTCCGGAATCAAAATGACCAAGGCAATGCTGCGAGCGTATCTGCAATGTCTTCGGAATCTTACGAATTTGACGACGATCGGCCGACCAAGCGGTGGAAAATGCCGCTCAGCTGGCCAGCGGTCCTGATCGGCGCTTGGATTCTCTACGAAGTGACGACTCAGCCCGCAATTGCCATCGTAACCGTCTGCTTGAAGTTTGGCTGGAATGATTTTCGAACTGCTTTGTGGATAAGGCGTCGGGACCTCGATCGGCATCGAGCACGGGCCTGCTTTTGGCTATATCTTGCCTCCGGGCTTTGGAAGACAGCTGTCGCCGCAGTCGCTCCTTTAATCATGCTTCCGGTCCTGTTTCAATTGCAAGCAGGAGCCCAACAGCAGCCGCGTCCGCCCGCCGATCCACCCGCCCAGTTTATGGCCGTCGTTTTGACTCTCTTCTTTGGCTTCGTGTTTTCTGCCCTGACAACGATCATTGCATCGTGGATCGCGTGGCGTCACGGAATTCGGATCTGGCTCAATTCGGCGCTCCGACAGGATAGTCTCGACGATGACTGGCCGCCGCTCCACGTCATGTCGAGCGCGGTCAATCACCTTAGTCGGCCGTTGACCGCAGCGCTCCTTACTATCGGTTTCCCGGTCACGCTTGCTTTTACCGTTTGGCTAGTAGCTAATCGGCAAGTGCAAGGTGGTCAGCCGCCTGCTCAGGGAGCCCTAGACTCGTCTGCGTTGACGGTTCTTTTCGTCATCCTTGGCTCTCTTATAGGATTCCCGATCATGATCCTGTTCCTACGGGAATGGCTCCTAAAGAAAGTAGCCGCGCAAACACCGGGGGAGTGCTGGGCCGAGTCTGCGATCGAAGAGAATGATTTAGGTTGAAACGAGATGGGTCAAAACATCCGGCAGGCCTCGTGCCTGCCCCCGTTGCGAGTCAATTCTTGACACGGGTCAAGACAACATAACCGATAGGCAGCGCGAGTCCAGAGGAATTTCCAAAGTTCTTGGGAAGATTTCGAGCGTCAGCCAGCGCGGCGATTTTTGACAAAAACCAGAGGCACTGGCATTCATCCGCCTGCTTGCCACCGCTTGATTGCCTCGATAGGGAAAAGAATCATCAGGACGTTAAGAGTCAGGTTGTCGCGAATGGTGACGAGCAGCACCAGTTCAATAACGATGGCCAGTGCCAGGGTCCACTTCCAAGGCAAGCGGGCGGCGAGATAGAATCCGACTACCGAAGAGAGGACGTCCCCAAACGAATTCAGCACACTGTCGCCGGTGTAGTCCAACGAAGCCGTAGCTGCCCGATAGCGATCGATCACGAAAGGTGTGTTCTCGAACACCTCCCAGGCCACTTCGATCAACAGCGCGATCATGAAGCGTCCTTGCAACGGCATCCGGGAAGCGAAGCACCACAGTATGGCGTAAAAGATAATCCCGTGGATTACGTGCGTGAAGGAATAGGGGTCGGCCAGCATCTGCGACGTGTCGCTGCTCCAGGCGTGCGACGTCCACAGCCCGAAGCCGCATTCGCACCAGGCAATTCGCCCCATGAGGTGTAGCGTAAGGGCATGCAAAGCGAGAATGGCCGTAAGCGCGCTGACGGATCGCCAGGTGAAAAGTCGCTCTGTGGGACTTGCGCTCGGCTGGTTGCTGTCGCCATTCATGCGGAACCGTTTTCAGTAATCTGACCGCGGATCCATGGGCGCCGCGGCCGGAAAGCCAATCGTCTCGGCTCCTTCCGCCAGACCACTATCTTATCAGCGCCGCAGGGCGTATTATCTGCGTTTTCCGGGCAACCATTTGCAGAGGATAAGCCATGCTCTTCGCTGATTTTGCCGTTTCCGAAAACTTCTGGATAGCGCTGGCGAGTTCAGGAGCGTTCGGCCTCATCGGCCTGGTGCTTCTGATTGTCGGTTACAAAGTCTTCGATTGGCTCACGCCGAGTCTGCACTTCCAGGACGAGCTCAAAAAGGGCAACGTGGCCGTGGCCATCGTGGTCTCGGTGCTGCTGGCAGCCATCGCGTACATCGCGTCTAACGCCATCCGCTAATCGGCGGTGTCCAGGACGATTTCGGCTGGCAGGGATCCGTTATGGCAAAGACTATTATCAACCGATTGTCGAAGGAGGTAGGGTTAGTCCTGATCTCTTCTTCGCTCTTCCTGGCGGGGTGCAGGAGGCCGCAAGATAAAGACAGAAAAGACGACGCCAATTGCCCGGGACAATCGTCAGGATGGCACGGAAGTGGGGGACATTGGGGCACGTATCCCTACATGGGTCGGAGCGGGGCCGGCATAGGTGGGGCAGCGTCGGGCGTCGCGGCCGGCTCAGCGCGGGGCGGGTTCGGCGCCACGGGGCATGCCGCGGGGGTGGGCAGCTAACATGCAACGACACACCACCGAGGTTCGGCCCGATTGGCAGCAGGCGGTCGAGTCCAAAGGGATGCTTTACCATTCGGTAGATGGCATCCCTTATTGGGACGAGAGCGCCTACTACGAATTCACCTCCGGCGAAGTGGATGCTATCGAAGCGGCAACCTACGAATTGAATCGCATCTGCCTGGAGGCAGTCCAGTTCGTCATCGATAAGGACCGCTTCAATCAATTCCACATCCCGCAAGAATTCCGATCCTACCTCCGGCAAAGCTGGGAGCGGGACGAGCACACCATTTATGGTCGGTTCGATCTGGCCTTCGACGGTACGTCCGCGCCCAAGCTGTTGGAATACAACGCCGATACGCCCACAGGGCTGCTGGAAGCAGCCGTCGTGCAATGGTATTGGCTTCAAGACAAGTTCCCGGGCCGAGACCAGTTCAACAGCATTCACGAGCGCCTAATTGAGGCGTGGACCGCTGTCAAACAAGACTACCCGGGCAGTCTTTACTTTGCGGCACTCGCTGGGCACGTTGAAGATTATATGACGGTGAACTATCTCAGGGACACTGCCATACAAGCCGGCTGGCAAACACAATATCTCGATGTGGAACAAATCGGCTGGCACCCTACTCGTCAAGTTTTCACTGACCTGCGCGAAAACGAAATCAAGAACTGTTTCAAGTTGTATCCTTGGGAATGGATGCAACGGGAAAAGTTTGGACCGATGGTTTTGAAGGGTACGGTGAACTGGCTGGAGCCGCCGTGGAAAGCGCTTCTTTCCAACAAAGCCATTTTGGCGGTGCTTTGGGAGTTGTTTCCCGGTCACCCCAACCTCTTGCCCACGCAGTTTGTTCCGCTCCCTGGTGGCAACTACGTCCAGAAGCCGATCTTTGGCCGTGAGGGCGCCAACATCCAAATCTTCGAGTCCGGCCAACTTAAGCTGGCGACCGAGGGCCCTACGCTGGGCCATGCGTTTATCAGCAATTCTGCAAAACATCGCCGTTCGACGGCAAGCACGTTATCATCGGGAGCTGGATCGTCAACGGCTGGGCTTGCGGCATGGGGCTTCGGGAGGACGACGGCCTCATTACCGGCAATTTATCGCGATTTGTGCCACATCTGTTTGGGGAGAAATGACCAAACGAGTTCCCCCGCAACGTTGATCTGCAAACATCAATAACTTCTCCCATCGATCACATCGGGGCTGCGTCGTTGGTCGGTCTCACCGGGTACTTGGCATGTTCGCGAATCCAGCGTTCGGCTGATCGAACTTGGATTTCCGACGGTAGGACCTGCGAACCAGACTCTTGAATGTGAGGGCGATACCGTTGGGCATAATGCAATATCTCTTCAAGGATTTCACCCGGCAATTTGGCTAGTACCAGATCAGGCCTACTGGGGTCAAGCATGTAGAGGCAATCTATCATCACCTGATACCCGGTTATACCGCCTTCATCGTAGATTTCGAGCAGGTCTCTGATCATTGGAGTTTTCTCATGGAGGCCACAAGCTTGTCTGCGTAATCCCAGGCATCACAGTGGAAATTACCAGGATTATCAGGACTCGTTTCGGCCTCCCAGTATTCTATGGGCGCGCCGTCGCCAAAAGCTTCCCGAAGGGCTTCAAGCTCAAAGATCTCATGGCCGATAACCGCCACAATCGCTTCGTCACTCTCCAGAATGTCCTTGCGAATCAGGAACGGAATCTTGCCCGTTTTCTTGTGAAAGAAGCAGGACCAATAGATCATGGTCCCTGGAGACTCCCGGAACATCGTGGTCCTGGCTGTCGTCTCTGTGTCGAGCCATCCGAACCTATCGACGGCAAAATGCACATAATCGGGAATCACTATTCCCCAGCGACCCGCAATTTCGCATGCCTCGCGAATCGTGCGGACAATTCCTCCAGAGTTTAGCTTCCATTTAATGGATGGCGATTGTCCGGCAATCATGGCCGCTTTCAGGGGTTCGGACACTGGACGGTTTCCGAACCAAGTCGGGTTCTAGTCCTTAGGGTATCACGCTATCCGTTTTTCCGCCACTACTTGCGACAAAAATGGGGCGGCATCGATTGTCCTCGGGCAATCTTGGTCCAAGAGCACCATGTTCAAGTCACGGCAAGGTTGCCAACATACCAAATGGTTAATGGCGGCTGAAAAATCGTCTCCGCCAAATTATCCCCGAAACAAATCGCCCGACGCCATGGTATAAAGGGATTCTCGAAGTCCTCGTCCAAATTCCGCGGAGATTCTGTCGATGAAAAAGATGGGTATTGGCGGCTTTGTCGTCGCGTGGGCGGCTCTTTCATGCTGCTTTTCCATTGCACGAGCCGAGGAGCTGCCGGGGGCCAAGGGCATCGGCGAAACCGTGCCCAACAGCCACTCTCTTCGCGACTTGCGCGGCAACAGTCGGCAACTGCATGATTTTGCCGGGCACAAGGCTATCGTTTTGGTTTTCGTGGGGACCGAATGTCCCATCTCGAAGCTTTATCTCCCCAGCATTGTCGGGATGGAGAAACGCTACCGCCCCAAGCAAGTCCAGTTTCTCGCCGTTTATCCCAACGAACAGGAAGATTTGGACCAAATGGCAGCTCACGCCTACGACATGGGCGTGCCGTTTCCCGTGCTGAAAGACGAAGGCCAAAAACTGGCTGCTTTGGCCGGCGCCGCTCGCGTTCCCACTATTGTGGTGCTCGATGGTAAATTCAAGCTTTCCTATCGGGGCCGCGTAGATGACCGCTATGGCTCCTCGTTCCGCCGGAAAGAGGCGACGCGTGCCGATCTCGCTCTCGCACTCGATGAGGTTCTGGCCGGCAAAGCCGTCTCCGTGCCTGAGACCGAAGTGGAGGGCTGCCTGGTCAGCCGATCGCGAAAATCGCCCATGAAGACTGAGGTCACCTTCGCCAAGAATGTGGCGCCTATTCTGCAGAATCACTGCCAGTCTTGCCACCGCGAAGGTCAGGGCACTCCGTTTACGCTCATGAACTACGATGATGCCGTAGCTCACGCGGAAATGATTCGCGAAGTGACGACCGAACGGCGCATGCCGCCGTGGCAAGCCGACCCGCGCTATGGCCATTTCTCCAACGACCGGCGCTGCTCGCAGACGGAGCTCGATGCGCTGACCACCTGGATCGACACCGGCCTGAAGCGTGGCGACGACAAGGACTTGCCCAAACCGGTCGCCTGGCCCCAAGGCTGGGCCCACGGCGAGCCCGATATGATCCTCACGATGCCGGAGGAGTACCAAGTCCCTGCCGACGGCGTAGTGGACTACAAGAACTGGATCATCGAAACGAACTTCAAGGAAGACAAATGGGTGCGCATGGCCGAAGGCCGGCCCGGAACGCCTGGGGTAATTCACCACATTGTTGTGTACATCATGCGTGAAGGCCAACGCGGTCCCGTCGGCCCAATGGAACATTTGCCATTCTGGTCGGTTGGGCTCCGGGCGATCTGGGCCTGGTTTGCCCGCCCGATACGGCCCTGCGCATTCCCAAGGGGCCCGGCTGCGTTTCGAAATGCACTACACGCCCAATGGGAAAGCCGTCAAGGACCGCTCTTCGGTAGGTATCACGTTTGCCGATAAGCCGCCTAAGTATGAAATGCTGATCTCCGAATTCGCCAATATGTCGTTTGAGATTCCGCCCAATGACCCAAATTACAAAGCCGAGGCCGCTTTCCGGCTTCGCGCGGACGCCCGCATCCTCAGCTTTGCCCCTCACATGCATTGGCGCGGCAAAGATTATTACTATGAGGTCATTTATCCCGATGGCCGAAAAGAAACCTTGCTCTCGGTGCCTCGTTGGGATTTCAATTGGCAAAATGTTTATCGCTTGAAGGAGCCTTTGAAAGTTCCCAAGGGAACCCTCCTGCACTCCGTCGCCCACTGGGACAATTCAGTCAATAACCAGTTCAATCCAGATCCCAAAAAGAAAGTGGTTTTCGGCTTGCAGACTTGGGAGGAGATGATGGTCGGTTTCGTCTCCTATGTTTGGGAGCGCCCTGGAACAGCTGAAGAACTGGCGAAAACGCCCTTGACCCCTGCCGACCAATTGTTCGAGCGCCTGGACACCAATGGCGATGGCTTCATCACGCCGGACGAATTGCCGGCTCAGTTGAAGCCCCTGATGCTCATCAATGGCGTGAAAATGCCCGAAAAAATGTCGCGCGAGGAATTCACCAAGCTCTACGACGAAATGCGCAAACGCTTCCCTCAGCGCCGCCGCGGGTCTACTGAGGCAAAGAAGGATGCTGGAAAACCGGCTGACAGCAAACCCAAACCGGAGTGAGTGTCTGATAAAGAATGCTCAAAATGCGATGAAGCAGCAACCGGCGGAGCGCAAGTTGACACCCTTCGTCGCTTTTCCGGCTTTGCCGAGCAAGCTGCAACTCATCCCCTATGAAGCCCGCCTGGATCGAGACGCGTCGTGGGCTATGAGCGAAGGGAGCCAGTTTTTCGAAGGCAAGAGCCAGGTTCAGGCCACGCTGAACAAGATCGCCAACAAACTAGGCGAGCTCGGTGTTCCTTATGTCGTGGTCGGTGGGATGGCTTTGTTCCGACACGGTTATCGTCGATTTACCGAAGACGTCGAAATTCTGGTTACACGTGAAGGCCTCAAGGAGATTCACCGCAAACTTGATGGACTTGGCTACCGTGCTCCCTTCGAAGGCAGTAAGAACCTTCGAGATACTGACAATGGCGTAAAGATTGAGTTCCTCGTTAGCGGGGACTACCCCGGGGACGGCAAACCCAAACCCGTCGCCTTTCCGCCTCCGGAAGCCGTGAGCGACGAATTCGATGGGATTCGCTATATCCGACTACCGAACTTGATTGAACTGAAGCTTGCTTCCGGGATGACCAATCCGGACCGAATCAAGGATATTGGCGATGTAATGGAATTGATAAAAATCCTTGATCTTCCCTCCTCGCTTGCTGATGCTCTGAATCCTTTTGTGCGAGATAAATACAAACAGTTGTGGCAAGATGCTCAGCCGTCGGCGAAGCGCTACGTCTTGCTTTGGCGGAACAAAGGGCTCACCTCCGAAGCGCATTCACTCGATGAGATGATCGATGGGCTTCAAACGGCGGCCGACAAATTACGAGCAATGTTAGCGGACGGCGTTACGCTCGATCCAACTGGAGGGACATCAGATGATTATGCGCCCCTGGTGACAACTGACCCAATCATCGCAAAGAAATATGATATGCATGATGAAAGGGAGTTCATGGACAACGATAAGGAGGAACCTTTCGATACTTCCAAACCCTTATGAAACAGCCAGGCAGGGCGATGCGGACCGCGCTACTAAGTAGTGTGCAGGTTGTGAACCTTCCGAACCCTATCACGGATACTTGACGTGCATCCCGGGCGGCTGCGACGATCCATTCTCTTTCCGACAGCTTATCTCCACTTCACTTAGCAACTTTTGCAATTCTTCCTTTTGCAGCAGCCTGCCGTTGGTGACCACGGCCCGGACTTTCCTCACGTTCCGAATATCCTCGAGCGGATCGGCGTCGAGCAGCACCAAATCGGCCAGTTTGCCACGTTCGATTGTGCCCAGCTCATTTTGCCTCCCGAGATACTGAGCTGCGTTACTCGTCGCAGTCTGCAGAGCCTCAGATGGCGTCAATCCAGACTTCACCAACAATTCCAATTCATTGTGGAGGCTTAAGCCTGGATAACAATCGAGCGCCCCAGTGTCAGTGCCGGCCAGCAGGCGGACGCCTGCGCGATTCATCGCTCCCACCAGTCCGAGTCCTTTACGTAATGCATATTGGTAATTCTCGAAATCGACTGTCCCAAGTTTCTTGAGGGTTGCAGTTCGGCGGGTGTCCCACCGCGAGGCCATGGAAAAAGGCAGCCAGCGTAATCGCGGATCGGCGGTTGGCGACTTGGCGCGGAGCACGGCATGCGACTGAAGTACGGTAAGAGTCGGCACGACCCAAGTACCGTTTTTGACCAATGTTGCAAAGAGTGACCTGGCCCGAGCCGGATCGTAGCTGTCCTCCGCTTCGATGTCGTAACGCAGGTGAATGGCGGTCGCGGGGGCTTCGGGATCCAGCTTGGCCGTCCATCTTCGTCGCAGCTCCGCTTCTCGTGAAGAACAAGCCAGGGAGAGGGCGCTAAGATGCTCGATGGTCTTTTGTCCGGCCTCCGATGCCTCTGCGGCCCCGATTGCAAAAGGCACGTGTCCCACCAGGGGAAACCCGAACGCCCGGGTTTCCTTGGCCACGCCGAAGTAAGCCTCGCGCGGGAGGAAATTATAAACCTTTACGCAATCGTAGCCCTTTTCCTTGATGGAGCGCACTGCCAGGCGACCTTCGTTTTCGGTGGCGGCACGCAGCGAATCGGGCCAAACCGGTTCCGGGCCATCCACGATGGGGCCTGCCAGGTTGAGACGCGGACCGAGGAGCTTGCCTGCCGCAATTTCCTTTCGCCAAATCAAGTGGCGCGGATAGCCGCACATGATGCGAACGCCGGTGACGCCGTTGGCAAGAAAGAGGGGCAAGGAAGGCTCGTCGTACCAATGGACGTGCATGTCCCACAGACCCGGAATCACGAACTTGCCGGCACCATCCACGAGGCGTGCATGCGCCGGAATCGTGACGTACCCAGTTTTCCCTAACTCAGCAATACGCTCACCTGCGATCACCAGCGTCATCCCCGCCTGGGGCGGAGCGCCAGTGGCGTCGATGACGGTCACCCCGGTGATGACGATCGGTTGAGGCGTATCCGCCTGCGCCGGCAGCGCGAACAGCAGGGCTGTTAGAAGACTCAAAAACGCACGTTTCATAGCGACCTCCTTGAACAAGGCCGCTCGATTTTAATGCCTTCCCTCAAAAAATCGAGTGAGGTTGGGGCGAAACGCTCCCGGATCGGGCGAAGTACTCAGGACTCCCATCCTCCGCGCTCGGCAATTAGCCGCATCGCAGCCTTGCTCACAAACCCCTGGTGGTGAAAGCGCTGGCCCCAAGCAAGGGGCGTAACGTCGCGGTATTCGTGCATCGTCTCATCGTCAAGGAAGCGTAGCCGTTTCCGAAGCGATGCCCGAGCGTTCGGATCGGCTCCATGATCCAACAATAGCTGCGCGAAGACAGCGTCCGCCGCTTTGCCGTGCTTTTGCGAGAGGTGGAGTTCCGACACCACGGCACCGAACAGTGCCGTGTGCCCGCCGAAGCCTTCCGAGTCGATCGCCGCGGGGGCGTTCACATCCATGCCTTGTTGAATGAGCCATTGGGCAATTGCCATTTCGCCGAAATCCACGCACATATGCAGCAACGTCGCGCCGGCCAGCGGCGTGCCGTGCAGCGCCAGCGATTCGTCCGCATGGCAGCCCAGTTCGGGCGGGTAAATCTCTCGATGCGTGAAGGTTCGGGTCAGCAAGGTCGGGTCTCGCTGGAGAAGTTCCTCGAGCAGATCGATCCGGCCACGATGGAGTGCCATCATGGGCGTGTCGGGCAACTCGATGCCCTGCTCGGCGACCAATTCGAGGCACCGATGCTTTCCGGAAGGACTTCGACAATAGGTCTCGAGCAGCATGGCGACGGGCGCGAGCCGATCACCTTCCCTGTCGCAAAGCTCGGCGCCCAATTCCAGCAGGTATGCCATTCCGGAACCATTCTGCGTTTCCGCCGGGCTCATCACGGCGCCGCGCGGGGGCCGGGCACCCATGTCATAAAGCATTCGTGCCGTGCCGATCTGGCCCTGCAACACTGCGCGGTCGAGGGCAGACTGAATATCGGTGGCGCCAAACTCGCGCAGCATCGCGATGATGCGGTCGCGGCCGAGATTGGCCGCATAACTCATGGGCGGCCCCCAATTGCTTTTTCGTATCAGGGCCTCCTTGTGCAGCAAGTCAGGATGCTTCTGCACCAACTCGCGGACAGTCTCCACATCGTCGCGCCAGATCGCGTCGACCAATCTGCATGCGATCACGAGCCGCGGCCAACTCGGCGCCTCGTAGCTTGCGCAAGCACGAGTTGCGCATCGGCGAGCTTGGCTTTGCCTGGTTCAATCTGCTTGGGATGATGTGCGTTCAGTTCGGCAAGCGCGGCTGGATCGCCAGCCTGAATTTGGCGAAGCAGATCCTTGGCCTGATGCTTGAGCTGATCGAGATCGGGACGGACGGGTAGTCTACGACTAGACATGACGAGCCTCCTTTGAAACAGCCCGGCGTCCGCCAGAGTCGGGCAAAAGGAGATTCGTGAGAACCTTGATTTTTTACGGTCTATTCAGGTGGACTCAGTCCTGCCCGCGGACGGGAGGCGTCCTGCACGCCGCCGTTTAGAATAGCGTCCGAGAAGGGAGGGATCAAGCAAGCACGAGAAGGAAGTGACTAAATCACTTTGCAAGGCCTCAACGGACCTGATTCTAATCAGAATTGCTCGCCACCTGACATTGGAGCAACTCATGCCTGATTGGCGCATAGGCCGATTTCTCGTTGCGGTAGTGGCCGTCCTAATAGCACGCACCGCCTGGAGCCGACCACTCGCCCAAGAGCCAGCGGCGCACCAGGATTCCTATGGCGATCCTCTCCCGAAGGGCGCCGTTGCCCGACTCGGGACAATCCGGCTTCGGCATGGAGCTACCGTCACCTCGGTCGCCCTGTCTCCTGATGGCAAGCTTTTGGCTTCGACCGGAGAAGACGCAGCCTTACGGGTCTGGGACACCGCCACCGGACGTCAACGATGGGCGTTTCATTCCCACGTCCTCCGCATTGGCCAAGTTTGCTTCTCCCCGAACGGCGCTGTTTTGGCAGCGGCCATTGGCCAACATCTCGAACAATTTGATGCTCTGAGCGGAGCATCGCTTCCCCGGCTCGCGAGTCATCCAGCACCAATCTCCTCCATTCGCTACGCACCAAGCGGCAGGCTGGTGTTAACCGTTAGCAATTGCTACCAAGGCACCGTGGCCATTCAAGTAACCGAGGTCGCCACGGGCAAGCAATTGCTGCGCCGGCTGCCCGATCCAGCAGGATTTGTCTTGAGTGGGCCTCGAGTTGCGTTTACCGCCGACGAGCAAATGGTGCTGATGAACACTAGCGACGAATCGATAGAGGCATGGAAGGTGGACGGGCTGGCCCCAGTGTACACCTTGAAAGATGATGGCGCGATTGGCCAGGGCTGGCAGCTATCAGCCGATGGAACTTCACTTTTGACGACTACTGGCGACGACGAAAATCGGGTCGAAGTTTGGGACCTTGTGACAGGCAAACGCCGTTTTCGGCTCTGCGCAGGCGGGAGACGATCACCGCTCTTAACGCCTGATTCCAAACGGCTCCTGTTGACGGGAATGTCCGAACCGGCATTGGAGTACGATCTGGCGACCGGCAAACTCTTGCACACTTTCGATCAAGCCAAGCAAGAATGCGTGGCCATTTCCCCCGATGGTAAAGTGGTGGCGTTGACGCCCCCAGATCCTGACGCTCATCCAGGCTCTCAAACTGTCCGTTTGCAGCAATTAAAGGCTCCAAATCTGGTCGATAAGTTCTCCGCAGCCGAATTCCTGCACGGCATAGATCGTAATCGCCGCTTCAGTTTCTCCCCCGATGGCCGCGCTCTGGCCCTTATGCGCGACGCGGAAGCAACATAGGGATGCAGCACCGGAGACGATGGGGTTTGGTTTGGATCTAGCTTCACACCGCGGTTCGAATTAAGGGAAGTTCCCGGCGGCAAACTGCTGGCGGGGCGCGAATATCCCCGAGGCCGTTACTTTAGTAATACGGGAGTCTCGATGATTTTCTCATTGGAAGGCCGGAAGGCCGTCGGGTGGGGTTCGTTGCCTTCAATTCGTATATTCGATTCGAGATCCGGCGCACGAAGTGACCGGCAACGCCGGGAACGAAGGAGCTGCTCGATGGAGCCAATATACACCGGACAGCAGAACCGTCATCACACTGGATGCTACGGATTCCATCCGCACCTGGGATTCGGGGAGTAGTCGCGTGTCGCACGAATGGCCCTGGACAGGGCTGCATGTAGAAGCTGGGCGCTGTCCCCAGACGGCAAACGCCTGGTCACGCTCGAATCGTTGGATGGATGGATCGATGTCGTCACGCTTTGGGACGTAGCGGCAAGAAAGGCGGACTTGCGCGGACAGCGAGGAAGTTCATTGGTGGGCATCAACCGAGTCGATTTACGAGCCTGATTACTGTTGGTTTCACGCCTGCCGGATCGATCATGACGGCCGGAATCACGGACAGAAACAAAATAGTGATATGGCCCTTGCTCCTGCCGACTTGAAGAGGGCCGCCCCGTGGCAGTCGACTGGGCCTAAGAGCTGGCAAGAATTCAATAAGCTTCGCCAACTCGAAGAACTCGGCCAGCCCAGGGTGATTGCCACGGATGGTGAAAAGGAATGGACCAATAAGCTCCAATTCGCCGGCGACGGCAAGGATCTCATCCGGATCGTCAAAAACAACCATGGTGAGGCACTAAGGCTTTATGATCTGGCGGCAGACAAATGCCTGTTCGAGTTACCCCAAGCAGAACAGCCTGGTTCAATCTCTGCCGCAAATGCCTCAAATTCGGGAGATCGCATCGCGTTCGTGGGAATCCAGGACAAAAAGGCCGCCTTGGAAGTTTGGGACATAGCTCGCGGCAAACGAATAATTCAAAGAACGGGATACCTGGCTCCGTTTGAGGGTCTGGCATTCTCCCCTGATGGCCAGCAGCTTGCCGCAGGAATTCCAATTGAAGTTACTCATAATTCATCGGAACCTGCCGATTTTCCCATCACGGTTACAAAGAGCGAAATTGTGATTTGGGACTTAACCACGGGCCGCGAGCTCCTAAGAGCGTTCGGAAAGAATGAAGTAGATCAGGGCTTTCTAGCCTGACCTACACCTTCGTTCTTTGCGTTCCCTCTTGTTAGAGCGATCGGAAACATGGAGCGTTACTTTGGAGTGCGGCGCTTTTCCGCCGCTCTTGTTTCTTGCAACCTTGTACTTCGACGCGATGAAAACAAAAGCGGCGGAAAGCCGCCGCACTCCAAAGTATCACCTGGCAATCTGGGGCACGGACTTTACGCATACATTTCATTGTCTCCGAATGCTCTAAGGCGATTGGCTCACCCCGCTGCAATCACGTCGCTGGCGTATTCGGACGATGGCCAGCATCTCCTATCCGGAAGTGCCGATACTACTTTTCTGATCTGGAACTTGAAAGAGTGACGCCAGGCCAGGTGAATCATCGCATGGTCATTCGATTTCGTCTGGCTCGCCGATGGCATCAAATCTCAGCACATCCCCGTTGATAGTATACGGCAGTGCCGTATAATGACTCAGTGTTCAGCTTCATAGAAACAAAGTTCTTCACTCGTCTGGTCCAGGAGTACCTGACGGACGAGGAATACCGTGAGCTTCAAAGCATCTTGATGCAACAACTTGAGGCTGGGGATGTGGTCCCCGACTCTGGTGGAGACCGCAAGCTGCGGTGGGGAGCGCCCGGAAGAGGGAAAAACGCGGGGGTTATCGTGTGCTTTACTACGCCAAAATCAGCCGCGGAGTGATTTGGATGCTGACGATGTACCCCAAGAACGTCGCGGAGAATATCCCAGCAAACGTCTTGCGAGAGATCCGAGAGGAGCTTGAAAATGGCTAAGAAAATTCGCGATATCGGCCAGGAAATTCTCCAAGGGATTCAGGAAATCAAACGGGGAGAGCATGGCCGCGTGATCAATGTGCCCGACGTCGCCAAGACAAGGGAGAAGACCGGGCTGACCCAAGCACGCTTTGCCGAGTTGCTTGGCGTATCGGTAAGGACTCTGCAAGACTGGGAACAGGGCCGGCGAGCGCCTTCCGGTGCTGCCCGAACGCTACTTATGGTTGCTGCCAAAAACCCGCAAGCTTTGCTTGAAGTCGCGTGATACCGCGGCTCACTCATCGTCGTTCTCGAATAGTTCCACCCTCCCGATTGCACCGGCAGACTCATCCCCATTTCTCTATTTTCAGCCTGACTTGCGCTTCGCCTGGCGTCGCGGGTTGATATAGTGAAAAGCAGCCTGGGTTCGGACACCTCTTGCCGGCGGCCCTTTGTGGCCGCTTTTCCCTGCATGGATTCGCGTTTGCAGTCATGCCGCTTCGTAGCGGCGGCCCGCCTTCATTTGCCTTCGGTGTTCCCTGTTTCCCGCGAGGTCTTACGTGAGCATTGCTTTCCCATTGCATATTCCGGCTCTTTTCCGACAAGTGATTCTTTCGTCCGCGGCTTGCTGTTTTGCATTCGCCCCCAGCGTGCAAGCGCAACAGCCACCCCGCGCGATCAGCGCATTGAAGAGATGCAGAAGCAGATCGAAGCCCTCAAAAAGCGACTCGACGAAATAAAGGGCCAAACTGGCGCGAAACCTGCCACCACGCCGGCGAAGCCAGCCATCGAAGGCGGCCTTCCCGAAAGCTGGGTCAAGTCGCTTACTTGGCGCTCCATCGGGCCGGCCGGCATGGGCGGCCGCATCACTGCCATTTCGGTTTTTGCGCCCGATCCCAGCACCTACTTTGTCGCCACGGCCTCAGGCGGACTGCTGAAAACCGTGAACAATGGCGTAACGTTCGAGCATCAGTTCGACCACGAAGCCACCGTTTCACTGGGCGACGTGTGTGTGTCGCCCAGCAACGCCAAGATCGTCTGGGTCGGCACTGGCGAGGATAACCCGCGCAACTCGGCTTCCTATGGCGACGGCGTCTACAAATCGACGGACGGCGGCAAAACCTGGAAGAACATGGGACTCAAGAAGTCGTTTCAAATCGGCAAAGTCCTTATCCATCCCACCGAATCCGGACATCGTTTACGTCGGCGCCTTGGGGCGGCTTTGGGGCTCCAACGAAGAACGCGGCCTCTTCAAAACGACCGACGGCGGCAAGACCTGGAACAAGATCCTCTACTTCGACGACAAGACCGGCGTCATCGACATGCGCATGCATCCCAAAGATCCCGAGACGCTGCTCGTGGCCATGTACGACCGGGAACGGGACGCATTCGATTCGCATCCCGGCCAACCGGCCATGCCGGACGGTTACGACAGCTACGATCCGATTCGCAAATGGGGCCCGCACGCCGGCATCTATAAAACGACGGACGGCGGCAAGACCTTCAAGAAATGTGCCAAGGGCTTGCCCACGGTGGATACCGGCCGCATCGGTCTCGATTGCTATTTGAAAACTCCAGGTGTCGTTTACGCCATCATCGAAACCAAAATGATCGGCTCGCAGCCGACCAAGCCTGGCGCCAAGCCGGGCCAGGAAACCTACCTTGGCGTGCAGGGCCAAGACGCGGATGCAGGCGCGAAAATCACCGAGGTGACACCGAATTCTCCCGCGGCGAAGGCCGGGCTCTTGGCTGGCGACATCGTGTTGGCCTGGGGAAATAAAAGCGTTTACTCCTTCGAACAGCTCGGCAAGCAGATCGAGGCTGCCAAGGGCGGGGCCAAGGTCGATCTCAAGATCGTCCGCAAGCGCGAAGGTAAGACCATCAAGGTAACCGTTGGTTCGCGAGCTATCGAGCCGGAAAACAGTCCGGGTTCGGCTAACACGCGCCCGTTCAATTACATGTACAACGGCCAACAGGAAGGCATCCAAGGCAAGCAGGGCGACCAGGGCTTCCAAACGGGCGGCATCTATCGCTCGGCCGACTTCGGCGATTCCTGGACGCGCATCAACAGCCTGAACCCGCGGCCCATGTATTTCAGCGTCATTCGCGTTGATCCCAGCGACGAGAAACACATCTACGTTCTGGGCATCAATCTCCATGTATCGCAAGATGGCGGCAAGAAGTTTACCGACGACGGCGCCCGCGGCGTGCACCCCGATCAGCATGCCTTGTGGATCGATCCCAGAGACGGCCGCCACATGCTTCTGGGCTGCGACGGCGGCTTTTATGCCACCTATGACCGCATGCAAACTTGGGATTACCTCAATAACATGGCCATCGGCCAGTTCTATAGTGTGGCTGTCGATTCGCGCAAGCCTTATCACGTTTACGGCGGTTTGCAGGACAACTGCAGTTGGGGCGGGCCTAGCCGCGGGCAAAGCCAGAGCGGCTTTGGCGGCGTCGGCGAAGGTGTCGGCCCTCTTAACGAGGACTGGATCATGCTGGGCGGCGGCGACGGCTTTGTGTGCCGAGTCGATCCTAACGATCCGGACATCGTTTTTTGGGAATCGCAGGATGGCAACATCGTCCGCAAGAATTTGCGGACCGGCGCCAACAACGCGGTTCGTCCGCGGCTTTGGAACAGGTGAATGTCATCGATTGGAAAAAGCCATTCTTCGTGCCCTTGGGCCAAATCCCGATGACCGTCTTGGCGCCGACCATAACCAAACGAACTCCGCCCTTCCGCTTCAACTGGAACACGCCCTTTATTCTCAGCAGCCACAATTCCAAGATCTTCTATTCGGCCGGCAATTACGTGTTCCGGTCGGTGCAGGATGGTGACGTTTTGCGGGCGATTTCGCCTGAAATCAGCCGCACGCATAACGGCATGGCCACGGCGCTGGCCGAATCGCCTCGCAATGCCGACGTCCTTTATGTCGGCACCGACGATGGCTGGCTGTGGGTCACGCGTGACGGCGGCAAAACCTGGACGAATATCACGGCCAACGTCGGCCTGCCGGGGCCGCGCACGGTCGCCAGCATCGAACCTTCGCGTTACCTGGAAGGCCGCTGCTATGTCGCGTTCGACGCGCACCGTTCCAACGACGACGAGCCTTACCTCTATGCGACCGACGATTTTGGCGCCACTTGGAAATCGATCCGCGCCAATTTGCCTACCGGTTCCGCTCGGGTGCTCCGCGAAGACATCGAGAATTCCAGCCTGCTCTTCGCTGGGACAGAGTTCGCCGCCTGGGCTTCCACCAACCGTGGGGCAAGTTGGACGAAAATCAACAACAATCTGCCCACCGTTGCTGTCCACGAATTCGCCATCCATCCGACAGCGGGGGAAATGGTGGCAGCAACGCATGGCCGAAGCTTGTGGATCCTCGATGTGACCCCACTTCGCGGCATGACTTCCGACGCGCTCAAGGCGCCCGCTCACCTCTATGCCCCCAACACGGTGGTTCGCTGGCGGCTCGACCCCGCTCGCCTTTCGCCTTATGGCGTCGGCGCTCGGCGCTTCATCGGCAAGAATCCGCCCTACGGGGCCATGATCTACTACTCGCTCACCAAGAAAGCGGAGAAGGTCGATTTGAAAATAGTCGACTGGGCCGGCAAGACCTTGCAGCCGTTGGCGATTTCCACCGAGCCCGGATTGCACGTTGCCAACTGGGCGCTCATCCGTAGCACGAATCGGGCGCCGGCATTGGGCGTCGCCCAGCGCGGCTTCGGCCCGGGCGGCTCTCCGGTGCCACCCGGAACCTACCGAGTCGTTCTCACGGTGGATGGCAAGGAGTATATCCAGCCGCTCAAAGTGGAACTGGATCCGGCGCTCACTGCGGCAGGTGTGACGGGCGAAATCGAAAGCGATTCGCCATGACCACCAACGGGACGTTGCGGCAAGGCCTCCATACACTTGCAGAAGAGGCCTTACCTAAGCGCTCACGGATTAGCCGCTGGCCATGTCACTTCACGTTCGCCAACTCAGTAAAGATTATCCCACGCGCAGCGGTCCGCTGCGCGTGCTTCGGGATGTCGATCTCGACCTCAATCGCGGCGAAGCCCTGGCCGTTATGGGGCCGAGCGGCTCCGGCAAGAGCACGCTGCTTCATATTCTCGGCGCTCTCGACAAGCCAACCAGCGGCACGGTGCGCCTCGACGACAAGGAAGTTTTCAATCTGCCGGAGCCCGCGCTCGCCGATTTCCGCAATCGCTACATCGGCTTCGTGTTTCAGGATCATTACCTGCTGCCGCAATGCAGCGTGCTGGAAAATGTGCTGATTCCCACGCTCGTGCACAAAAACGGCAACGCCGAAGCCTGGGCTCGGAAGCTTCTCGAACGCGTCGGCCTATCTACGCCGGCTCGATCATTTGCCGGCCGAACTGTCGGGCGGCGAACGTCAGCGCGTGGCAGTTGCTCGGGCGCTCATCAATCACCCGCTCCTGTTATTGGCGGACGAACCGACGGGGAATCTCGACCGGCACACCGCCCAGGCCGTCGCCGAGCTGCTGGTCGAGTTGCATCGCCAGGAACAAACCGTGCTGGTGGTGGTGACGCATAGCGCGGAGCTGGCCCGTCACTTCCCGCGTCGCCTCGAAATGATCGACGGCACGCTCAAAACACCCGAGGCCGGATCATGAGCTGGGCCCGCTTCGTCTGGCGCAATTTGTGCTACCACTGGCGAGGCAACCTGGCCGTGCTGCTGGGCGTCGCCGTGGGAACCGCGGTATTGACCGGCGCCCTGGTGGTGGGCGATTCGCTCCGCGCGCAGCTTGCGCGAACGTGCTCTAGGCCAGCTTGGTTGGGTCGATCAGGCCCTCATTTCAGGCCGTTTCGTTCGTGCAGAGCTCGCCGACAAACTCGGCGCTCAACATACTGCCGCCGTCATCATGGTTCCGGGCGCTGCCTATGTCGATCGGCCCACCGGCAAAGTGCGGGCGACGCGAATCAGCTTGTTCGGCGTCGAAGCAAGTTTCTGGCAAACCGCCGTACCTCTCGATGCTGCCTTCTGGTCTTCCGCCAAAGAAGAGGTGGTGCTGAATAGTGCGCTGGCTCGCGACCTGGGCGTTGCAGCCGGCGACACGATTACCTTCAGCCTGCAAAAAGTCAGCTTGATTCCGCGCGAAACCCTGCTCGGCAATCGCAATAGCGACGATGTCATTGATGAAATTCAGCTCACCGTGAAGTTAGTTCTCGCCGATGAAGGCATGGCCCGATTCAACCTCAATCCCTCCACCGCTTCACCGCGGAATGCCTTCGTGCCTTTGAAGCTTCTTCAGGAACGATTGAAGCAACAGGGTCGAGCCAACGCGTTGCTAGTGGCGGGGGCCCCCGCAGATTTGGGGCAGAATTTACGCTCTCACCTGACGCTCGAAGATTGGGGTTTGGTGATTTACGATCCCGTCGTCCGCACCAATCAACTTTTCGAAAAGCTCGATCGCAACCACGACGGGAAGCTGACTCCTTCGGAATATCGCCGGCGGATCGCTGAGACCATCGTGAAGGCAGCGGATCGAAACCACGATGGCATCCTGGATCGTGAAGAAGTCCTGGCTTATTACCAGAAAGAACATCCTTATCTGAGCCTGGAGAGCCGGCAGATGCTGCTGGAATCATTCGTGGCCAGAGATGCCTTGGCCAGCGCGGGCGATCTCGGTTTGCGCTCGGCGCCCACGCTGGTCTATCTCGCCAACACCATAGCCGACGGCCCGAAAAGCATCGCCTATTCGGTGGTGGCAGCGCTCGATCCTGAGTTGCCGGCTCCGCTTGGTCCTTTCATGCCCGCCGGCTCGGCGGCGCTGCACGATGGCGAAATCCTTTTGGCGGACTGGAAAGAATCGCCGCTGGCCGCCAAGCCTGGCGATGAAATCTCGCTGGCCTATTTCCCTCCGGTTCACGAAGGCGTGCTCAAGGAAGCAAACGCCAACTTTAAGCTGCGCCGCCTTGGTGCCGCTCACTGGCGTGGCTCTCGATCCAGACATCACGCCCGATTTTCCAGGCATCACCGATAAACTGGACATCAAAGATTGGAATCCGCCATTCCCTTACGACAACAAACGCGTCACCAAGGCCGACGAACAATACTGGGATGAATATCGAACGACCCCCAAGGCCTATATCACCCTTGCCGATGGCGAAAAACTTTGGGGCAGCCGGTTCGGCAAGCTAACCTCGATTCGCCTGGCGGCTGCTTCACCCAATGCAGATCTCACCAAACTACGCGAAACTTATCGTGATCGTCTGCTTGCCAAACTCGTTCCCGAGCAGGGCGGCTTGGTCTTTGATCCTATTCGCCAGCGCGGGCTCGAAGGGAGCGAAGGCTCGGTCGATTTCGGCATGTATTTTCTCTGCTTTAGCTTCTTCCTCATTGTCTCCGCACTGCTTCTAGTCGGCCTGCTCTGCCGACTCAATCTCGAACGACGCAGCCAGGAAATCGGCCTGCTCATGGCTGTGGGGTATCGGCAAAGAAGGCTGCGTAGTCTGTTGCTCGCTGAAGGATTGATGCTGGCGTTGGCCGGAAGTGCAGTAGGACTTGTGTTGGCCTACGCCTTCGGCTGGGGCATGCTCGAATTGCTGCAAAGGCTTTGGCCGGGCGGGCTCGAAAAATCCTTCCTGCACCTGCATGCCAGTGTCATGAGCCTGTTGATAGGCTACTTCGTCACCGTGTGTATCAGCCTGCTGACCATCGTTTGGGCCGTGCGCATACTTGGCCGCGTGAGCCCCCCTGCACTGCTTGCCGGCTTAGGTACCGATTTGAGCACCGTGATCGGTCCCGGCAAGCCACGCTGGAGCGTGCGCATCGCGGTCGGCAGCGTTGTCGGCGCCCTCCTCTTGTGCGTGCTGGGATTTTTCCTAACCGATCATGAATCGCGAGCTAGCACCTTCTTATTCAGCGGCATGCTGTTATTGACGGCCGGCATTGCCGGGATGAAGGCCCAAATGCAACTGAGTCGCACACACATGATTCGCGAAGGCGAGTTCGCGCCGCTGGCTCGACTCGGTTTCCGCAACGCCACGCGTCATCCGACGCGCAGCCTGCTGACTGCTGGTTTGCTAGCATCGGCAACTTTTCTGGTCGTGGCAGTGGAGGCTTTTCAGCGCGATCCGAGCAGCGTTAGCCTCGACAAGAATTCCGGCACCGGCGGTTTCAGCCTGATCGGTGAGTCGGACGTTCCCCTTTACGCCGATCCGAACACGAGTCAGGGCCGCGATGACCTCAATCTCACGCCTGCTGACAAAGCCTTGTTGGCGGACGTGCAGATTTTTCCGTTCCGCCTGCGAACCGGCGATGACACCAGTTGCTTGAACCTGTATCAAGCTCGCAAACCGCGGATACTCGGCGTCCAAAAAGCCTTCGTTGCCCGCGGCGGCTTCCAGTTTGGATCGAGCGAAGCCAAGGACGCCGACACGAAGGCCAATCCCTGGCTATTGCTGGAACGGCCGCTGGCCGACGGCGTCATTCCCGTGATAGCGGACGCCAACACCGTCACCTATATTCTGCACAAAAGCTTGGGCGACGAGATCGCGGTCCCAAACGGCGAGGGACTGCCAAGTCGCTTGCGCATCGTTGCCTTGTTGCAGGACAGCGTCTTTCAAGGCGAGATCCTGATTTCCGAACAAGCCTTTCTTCAGCTTTATCCACGGCAGGAAGGCTATTCGTTCTTCCTCCTGAATGCACCCGAAGATAAGGCCAGTGCCGTCAAACGTCTGCTGGAGAACAGCCTGGCCGACCACGGGTTCAGCGTGACCACGACCGTGGCGCGCGTTGCCTCCTACCTGGCGGTGGAAAACACCTACCTGGCAACCTTCCAGGTGCTGGGCGCTTTGGGGCTTCTTCTGGCGCAGTTGGTCTGGCGGTGGTGCTGTTGCGCAGCGTTTGGGAACGACGTGCAGAGCTGGCGCTTTCCGGGCGCTGGGTTTCCGCAAATCAGCGTTGGGCCGACTGATCTTGGCCGAAAACGGCTTGCTCATGGTGCTTGGTTTGGCTCTCGGGCGCCATCGCTGCTCTGATCGCAGTCGCTCCGGGGCGTTTTCAGGAAGGCGGCGCGATGTCGTGGACGCGCCTGATCTTGTTCCTGGCGTTAGTCCTCTTGGTGGGTGGAGCGAGTGCCTGGGCTGCCGCCGTCGCTACGCTGCGGGCGCCGTTATTGACAGCCTTGCGTCGCGAATAGAATAGCGACTTGTTCCGTCCAAAGATTTTGCCTACCTGGTCCCAGACATCGCCTGTATCAATGGGAGTCGCTAATGGAATCTCGCATTTGGATCGTGTTTGTCGCTATAGCCGGCCTCTGTTGGGGCGCTTACGTTCCCTTCGTTTCCCAAGGCGGCAAGGAATTGAGGAGTTCCTATGGCTCATTCTTGTGCGTCGGCATTGCTTACTTCCTGATTGCTATTCTGTTCCCCCTTTTCATGTTCTGGTTCAAGGGTAAATATCCGGTCTTCTCGGCAAAAGGAACCTTCTTGGCCACCATGGCGGGAGTTGCCGGCGGCTCAGGCGCCCTGTGCGTTATATTCGCCACATTCGAGTTCAAAGGCCCGAAGGAGTTCGTCGCCCCGCTGATCTTTGGCGTCGCGCCGCTTATCAACACCATAGTCAGTTTCGTTTGGCACCCCGAAAAGTCGCTCGCTGATTTCTCCCTACCCGAATACTTTCCGCATTGGACTTTCTTTGTGGGCATCGTGCTCACCGGCTTGGGCGCGGGCTTGGTGCTCTACTCGAAGGAAAAGACGGAAGCGATGCACGCCGTTCCCAAACCAGCCCCTGCCGTGGTCGAACAGGCCCGAAGCTAGGAGCAGGCGCGAGGCGGCGGGCCCCACTCTGTAGGACGGGTTTTTGACCCGTCCTACGATTGGGGGACTTGTCAAATGCTTTAGCGTCGGCGTGTCCATTCGTTCGAAAGATACTTGTCGCGAGCAAGTTCCGCCGCCCGATCTAGAGGCAGCGAAAGGGCCGACTCGGTCGCCCCCCATACTTCCCGCAACGACTTGGATAGTTCGGCTGCATTACCCGGAAAGTTTGTCAAGAATTCTTCGTGCGGGCGCGATTGCTCGATATTCCGGCCGGCGCGTCGGCAGACGCAGATAGCGACCCACACGACCGAGATCGAAATCGTAAAGCAGGGTACCGTGATGCAAAATGAAATGTCTTTTGCGCTGTTGGGCGCTGCCTGAGAATTTGCGATCGCCAATCGCCAAGTCGCTGATTCCGGCTCGGTGTATCCCAGGGTGAATGCTGCTCAGAGCGGCGCAAATCCTGGCAAGAATCCAGGCATAGGATGAGCGGATGCTTTGCAACGCCGGTTCCGATTCGAGTTCGAGCACCAGGCTATAACAAAGACACCCAGGCCCCAAGAGCACCGTGCCGCCGCCGCTCGATCGCCTGAAGATGGGGACGCCATCGGTCCGGCGGCGCTGCTCATCCACATCCTCGGCCAGCTTGCATCCGGCGCCGAGAACGACTGCGTATTCCTGCCATTCCCAGCACCGAAGAATCTCGCTGGACTTCCCCTCTTCCGCACTAACCACCAGGAGCTCATCCAGCGCGAGATTTTCGGCCAAAGGATCGAGAGTCAATGAAATGAACGGACGCGGTGGTGTCACGTAAATGGATCCATATCTGTGTTGATCGGTACTTTGGGCACGATTTGCACTCATCCTATCAAGGGCGTCGGAAAGAATGATTCGAATTGCTGATCGAAATGAGGGCATTATTTTCCTCCTGCTTTCCCCAACGGGCAATGTGCCGCGTTCGCCAGAACGCGGGCCACCGTGCGTGACCCGGTGGAGACGCAGCATTATGGCCTACCCGTATTGGCAACTATGATCGCGGCGTGACCCGCCAACATTAACTGCAGCGCACCCAAGGGGCGAGAAAAACCATGACAACCGACGAACATTCGAACGCTGCTCGAACCTCCCTGAAGCTTATGACGTCAAAACCAAAGCCGATGGACCCATCGGCCAATTGCCCCTGACGGATGAACTGCTCCGCAATGCCCCCAGCGGCGACCTCTTCGGCTGGACGCCAAGACGTCGGCATGGGCTGGAAGCCCGTTGAACTGGGCCGCATGGAGTTCCTGATTCTGAGCACCCAAGGCGGCATGCGCGACCCCGACGGCACCCCGGTCGCGCTCGGCTATCACACCGGGCACTGGGAGGTCGGCCTGCTGGTGCAAGGCCGCGGCCGAAGCCATCCGCGCCGTTCAGGGCATCCCCTTCGCCGGCTATTGCACCGATCCTTGCGATGGCCGCACGCAGGGCACGACCGGGCATGATGGACAGCCTGCCCTATCGCAACGATGCGGCCATGGTCTTGCGGCGGCTGATCCGCTCGTTGCCGACGCGCGCGCGGCGTGCTCGGCATCGCCACCTGCGACAAGGGATTGCCGGCCATGATGATGGCGCTGGCGGCCATGCGCGATCTGCCCTGCGTGCTCGTTCCCGGCGGCGTCACGCTGCCGCCGGCGAACGGCGAAGACGCCGGCAAGATTCAGACGATCGGCGCCCGCTTTGCCCACGGCCAACTCACCCTCGAGGAAGCGGCCGAGCTGGGCTGCCGGGCCTGTGCCTCGCCGGGCGGCGGCTGCCAGTTTCTGGGCACGGCGGCCACCTCGCAGGTCGTCGCCGAAGCACTCGGGCATGGCGCTTGCCGCACTCCGCCCTCGCCCCGTCGCGGCCAACCGATCTGGCTCGACATGGCCCGGCGCTCGGCGCGGCGCTGGTCGCGACTTGCCGAGCCGCAGATGACAACGCGCGCATATCCTCACCGACGCCGCGTTGCGCAATGCCATGATCGTGCACGCCGCTTTCGGCGGCTCGACGAATCTGCTGCTGCACATTCCCGCCATCGCCCATGCCGCCGGCCTGCCGCGGCCCACCGTCGAGGATTGGATCGACAGTCAATCGCCAAATGCCGCGGCTGGTCGATGTGCTGCCCAACGGCCCGGTCGGCCATCCCACCGTGCGCGTCTTCCTGGCCGGCGGCGTGCCGGAGGTCATGCTGCATCTGCGCCGGCCGGACTGCTCGACGACATCGTGCCTGACCGTCGACGGGCGAGCCGCTGGGCGCCGTGCTCGATTGGTGGCAGCGAAGCGAACGCCGCGTCAGCCTGCGCGAGCGTCTCGCCGCGCAGACGGCGTCGATCCCGACGACGTCATTATGAGCCCCGGCCAGGCCGCGCGCGCGGCCTGACCTCGACGGTCACGTTTCCGCGCGGCAACCTGGCCCCGGAAGGCTCGGTCATCAAGAGCACGGCCATCGATCCCAGCGTCGTCGATGCCGACGGCGTCTATCGCATGACCGGCCCGCGCGCGTCTTCACGAGCGAGCGGGCCGCCATCGCCGCCATCAAGAGCAGGGCGCCGACCGCGATTCAGCCCGGCGATGTTCTGGTCCTGATCTGCCGCGGACCGATGGGCGCGGGCATGGAGGAGATCTATCAGATCACCTCGGCCCTCAAGCATCTCATCGTTCGGCAAGCACGTGGCCGTGGTCACCGATGCCCGCTTCTCCGGCGTTTCGACCGGCGCCTGCATCGGCCACGTCGGCCCGGAAGCCTTGGCGGGCGGCCCGATCGGCAAACTGCGCGACGGCGACCGCATCCAAATCATCATCGACCGCAATCGCCTCGAAGGCTCCATCGACTTGGTAGGCGAAGGAACGCCAGCGTTCACCGAGGAAGTCGGCATCGTGTCCTGGCGGAACGCCAACCGCGTCCGACTTGGCGGCCGACCCGAACCTACCCGACGACACCAGGCTGTGGGCGGCCTGCAGCGCGCCGGCGGCGGCGTCTGGGGCGGCTGCGTTTACGACGTGGACGCGATTGTGGCGAAGATGGAGATGGACGGCTGCGGGAAGTGATGGGGGAATGGGCCGAGGGGGACTTTTTGCTCTGATTCGCGCTCAATCACCTCTTGTGGACAAATGGCCAGATATTCGAGATACTGCAGCTATTGCCCAAGTCTTTTTGGGGAGAGCTGAATTGGCACAATTGACCAGCCTAAGGCTTGCCGGTTGGAAGTCGATAATGGATGCCAGCATTGAGTTCCGTCCGCTCACCGTTCTCATCGGAGCAAACGGGGCTGGAAAGTCGAATCTTATTAGTTTCTTTAGTTTGGTGAATGCGTTGATGGCCGGCCGGCTGCAGGTACACGTCCGTGTGAATGGAGGTGCCGAATCGCTACTCCACTTTGGCTCCAAACAGACCTCCGCGTTTCAGAAGCCGAATTTCGATTTGAATCGGATGCAGGCCAATGCGGCTACTCATTCCGACTTGTCCCGGCTGTTGACAGGGCATTGGTTTTCGAGCAGGAAAGACTGACACACAATTCAAAGCTAACTTCGCTGACTGAGGACTCGAGGGTTAAGAGCGCGCATTTAGAGAGCAAGCTGAAAACTTTGTTTGATTTAGACCATCCCAGCAACGATGTTGATCGTAGTGGTGTCTTTATTTATAGGTATTTGGAGGAATGCCGAGTCTACCATTGGGATGATACGTCGAGACTGGGGGGGATGCGAGAAGATTCTCCGATCGATAATAATCGTTTTCTCCGTACGGACGCGGCCAACCTGCCTTCCATCCTTTACCTGTACAAGCAGCGATTCCCGACTGCGTACCATCGAATCGTTGCCGCAGTGAAAGCCATTGCCCCGTTTTTTGATGATTTCGTCTTGGAACCGTTGCGGCTCAACCCCAAGAACATTGCGCTTCAATGGCGATCAAAGTGGTCGGATTACGAATTTGGAGCCCATCAATTATCCGACGGTACACTCCGCGATCGCATTATTCACTCTGTTGCTTCAGCCGGAAGCCGATTTGCCGAAGTTGATCGTACTGGACGAGCCGGAATTGGGACTTCATCCATCTGCTCTGGCCGTGTTGGCAGATTTGTTAAATCCACCGCTCAGCAGAGCCAGCTTTTGATCGCTACCCAATCGGTGGCGTTGGTTGACCGTTTTGATGTAAACGATGTTGTTACCGCCAACCTTCGAGAAGGCTGTACCACATTTGAGCGCCTTGATTCCGAAGGCCTGAAAGATTGGTTAGATGACTATACACTCAGCGAACTCTGGGAAAAAAATGTGATTGGAGGGGGGCCTTACTAATGGTTCGGCTCTACTTCTATGTCGAGGGTCAGACGGAACAAGAATATGTAAAGCAAGTGCTTACGCCTCATCTGGCACGATTTGATTTACAGGTAATGGGAGCGGTGCTGGCAGCCAGCGGACGAAAGCACGGCCATGTGACCAGGGGCGGTGGCAATCGCTATCTACCGATGCGGCGCGATCTTGGAAATCTGCTCCGAAAAGATGCAAATGCCGATGCACGATTCACGACGATGTTCGATCTCTATTCCCTGCACGACGGATTTCCTGGCTGGGAAAAAGCCCACCAAAAGAGGACCAGCCCACGGGAGCGAATCTTGATTTTGGAGGAGGCCTTTCTACGCCGATTTGGCGGACCGTCGTTTCATCCCACATCTGCAACTTTATGAATTTGAAACGATCCTCCTTTGCGATCCGAGTCACTTTGCCATCTTTTTCGAAAACAGTGACGTTGGGATCGCCGCGCAAGCCCGCCGTTGCCGCAGCGACTTCGCCTGAGCTGGTCAACGACGGTCCGAACACGGCGCCTTCAAAGCGAATAATCAAGGAGTTTCCCGAGTATCTCCGTCTAAAGACGACCGTGGGGGTGGAATTGGCTACCTTGGTTGGGCTCGACAAAACACGCCAGCTCTGTCCTCATTTCGACAACTGGTTAGGCAAGTTAGAAACGCTCGCTTCTCCGTGAAATTATTTCACCGGCTGGAGGAATTCCTGAGTCGTTGTCGATCGTAGCAAGGGGTGACGAAATTCATCACGCGGAGCGTGATGGCCACTGAGCGAACACGGCTGGTTCTCGCTTGTCAATCCTTGTGACTCTAAACCAACGACAACACATGGTTGCTCAACCGCTCGAAGCCCGTTGTTGTGATGAGGTAGTTGTGCTCGACGCGGACGCAGCCGACGTTTGGCACATAGAGCCCGGGTTCCAGCGTGATGACGTCGCCGGCCAGCAAGGTTTCATCGGCATGACGCACGATAAATGGACGATCGGGATGCGTCAGGCCGATGCCGTGGCCGGCATGAGTCGTGAAATATTGAGCGACGCCGGCCTTCTCGTATACATCAACCACGGCATCAAAAACCGTCAAACAGGCGGCGCCGGCGCGCAGTTTTTTCTCGCCTGCTGCCAAAGCGTCACAGGCAAGCTGGAAAATTCGCTGCTGTTCGGACGTAGGTTGCTTGCCGACCGATAGCGTGTTGGTGAAATCGCTCCGATAGCCGCCGATGACGACGGAATAGTCGAGAATGAACATGTCGCCTGGTACGAGGACCCGGGACGTCGGACCGCCGCCATGCTTTTCCGGACCGTTGCAAACGGCGAAATCGCCATAGACGATGACCGGCATACCCACCGCCTGCGTGCAGGCTGCTTGCACGCCGCAATACATGTCGAGCTCGGTCATGCCCGGCTTGATGTTCGCTCGGCCCCAGGCGTGGCCCACATCGGTGGCGTGCATGCAACGACGCAGCAGCTCGATTTCATCGGGATCTTTGTGCCGGCGCAGACGCGTTAGCGTGCCGATCAACGTGGCCGCGTAGGGATCGCCGGGGCGGTCGTGAAATCGCAGGCCCGTGCCCTCCGGGTTGACGCCCCCAAGCGCGGCGAGTTGGCGCGGTGTGTGGTCCGGCGATTTGCCGTCATACCAGGGAATGACCTTGCGTTCGTCTGCAAATGCCAAGTCGCCGCTAGCGGACATTCTCTTATCGTAAATCAGCAGAGCATGACCATCTTTGCGGACCGTGAGAAAACCGCCAAAGTCGGCGGACGAGCTGATCGGATCGACGTGAAAATTAGCCAGATAAGCCAAATGGATAGGATCGGTTAGCCGAAGATGATCGCTCGGCGGTTTGGGATCGAGGTTCTGCCACAAACGAAGCCGGCACTGCCGGCATCCTTCTGCGGTAATCATGAAGATATCCTTTCGTTGTCTTCAAAGGGGGAAAATCATATCCAGCGCCAAAGCGGACCCCAGAAGCAGCATCTTGGCCAAAGGCTGTTCCTGCATCGTAGCGTCGAAATCGATCAAAAGCTCTTGCTTGCACAGGCGCCAGGTGGCGAGTTCAGCTCCTTCACCAGAGCGCAAGGCGAAAACCGACCTTTCCTCGATAAATTCGCCGGTTACGAAAAGGAAGTTCTGGCGGTCAAGGATCCAGAATCCCGCCTTGGCGGTGCACCACGCACCAGCAGGCGGCCAAGGCGATGATCGTCAGCGTCCGCGATCCGCTGGCCGCGCAGAAAGCCAATGCTGCGACGAACGATGAACACCAGCGGCTCGTCCTCGGTTTCAAAGGCCTCGAGTTTCATCGGCAAGAAGTTTGCTTGGCCTACTCGGCTCAATAGCGGCGCGAGCTTGTGCGGCTTGGCACGCGCCATCCCCACCGGCCGTTGCGTCACCGCCTCGAGAATCTCGTACTGGCTCGCGAATGGCGACGATGCAGGCCGCTTGACGATCAGGAATCGCTCGTGCTCCAGCATTACTTCGCCCGTCAGATCGTAGAATATTTCGCGCACGATATTCTCGACCAGCAACATTTCGAGCGCCGCTCAACGTCGAGATCGCGCACAATGATCGGCACTGTCTCGAGCCCCGCCGCCCGCGCCGCGCGCAGCCGCCGCTCGCCCGCGATCAGCTCATAGCGCGGGCCGTCGGCCTCGGGCGCGTCGATTCGCCGCACGATCAGCGGCTCGATAATCCCCTGGCTCTGGATCGCGCGCGTCAGTTCCGCCAACCGATCCTGGTCGAAATTCAGCCGCGGCTGAAACGCTCCCGGCGTGATACTTCCGACCGGCGCCATCCTGAACTGCGCGTCACCGTTGTCGATACCACCAGCTTTCAACCCCAGCCGCCCCATTCCCAATCAACGCATCCAGCCCGCGCCCCAACGGTTTCCGCATCATAGTGTTAATCCTCGTGTGAGATTCGTGTTCCAAATCCTAACCTCTCCTTGTCCGAGGAGAGGTCGGCGAAGACCGCGCAGCGGTGTCGCCGGGCGAGGTGCAACGCCTGATACGGTGCGGACGCCGACTCGTCCAATCGACAATTTCGACACACCCGGCCCGGCTCCAGGAACCAGCACCACTTTCTGACATTCGGCAAAAGGCAAACGAGCGTAGTCGCAATGGCCAACGTTGCACCTCTCCCGTCGCTCTTTGAGCGACCGGGATGATCGGTAACAGTTTAGACCGGGATGATAGGTAACACATTTTCTGAGTTTGAGGGGGAGGAGCGCGAGGGGGGCTGCCCCTCCAGCCCGACCGTGGGAGTGCCGGCGGGCTTATGACGGCGGAGTTTTAAACTGACGCCGTCGATGAGCCCGAGTAGCAGCGGTCCGAAGTAGGCCTGCGCGTCTCCCTCCTCGGTTTCAACTACTCCTTCTATCTCATTGCTCAAAGTCTCGCTCAGGAAGACCGCTTCGCCCTGCCATTTGATATCGCCCGTGTGGCGTACGCGACGCTCCTGATAGTCGGTCGGATAGGCGGGATCCTCGAGTCTGGCCGGATAGCTGCGCGGCGACGGCGTGTAGTGCATCGCCGGCGCGGTCTGGCCCAGCGCCTCGTGTGGCCGCTGCTGGTTGAACTCGTCGCGGAACTGGTCGAAGCGGTGCTGCTGCGATACGCGATCGGCTTGCGGCGGACTGGCGCATTCGGCCTTGAGCGTCTTGTGCATCCGTTCATGCCGCCTGTTCTGTTCGGGCCTGCAAGCTCGATCCGCTCCGGCATGATGCCGAGCTTCAACCACCATACCGACAGCCGACTCAGTCCGGTCACCCCGCTGGCGGCGAACGGCGCACCGTCTGGGCGAGCGCTAGCGCGCGGCAGGCCGTACTCTCTAAACACCCGCTCCAGCTCGCTGCGGCAGTCGTCGTAGCCAGCTTTGTTGACTGCCTTGACGCACAACAGATAGCGGCTGTAGGCGTCGGTCACGGTCAGCGGATCGCAGCGCGCGCCGTCTTGGGTATGGAACGGGCCTTTGAAGTCGGTGCACCAGATATCGTTGGGCCCAAGCGCCGCGCCAAGCGGCAGCGGCGACGGGCGCGCGCTGCGCCGCCGTTTGCGCGGCTGACTGAGTTGTTGGCGGCGCAGCAACTCGCCAATCGTGCTCGGCGCCGGCCAACTCTGGCTGGGCGCGCTTTGCTCGAGCTTGGCCCGCAGCTTCTTCGGCCCCCAGCTCGGATGCGCTCGGCGCAGTCCTATGATGGCTTCGCCCTGAGCCTGGGTTATCGCCCACGGCACCACCGCAGGCGCATGCGATCGCTCGCGCAGTCCCGCTCGTCCGTACTCAACGTAGCGCGCCCACCACTTGTACGCCGTCTTGCGGCTGGGGCTTTCGAAGTCCGCGCACAGCTCTGTCACGCTTTCCTCTTCGGCCGCCAGCGCCGCCGTCGACCGCATCCTTCGTCCATCGAACAGACCTCCCGCCACGGCATCGTCTCGTACCTCCTGCCGCAGCATTCAATCTGTTACCCATCCTCCCGGTCTATTCTGTTACCGATCCTGCCGGTCTGTACCCGCGC
>CAVVHZ010000048.1:0-221858 GCA_963748025.1 uncultured Gemmataceae bacterium | reverse complement strand
ACATCGGGAACAGGCCGTGGCCCGTCCCGAATGTTGGTCCTCGAGACAGCCGTCCACGAATTTGATGCCGTCAAAGCGATTGACGCCCTGAAAAGTTTGCCTGGCGAGCAACGTGAGGTGATCGTGGCCCGGCTCTGGGGCGGGCTCAGCTTTGAGCAGATTGGCAAAACGGCAGGCTGTTCTCCCAGCACGGCCTTCGTCGTTATGGCGCGGGTATCGAAGACCTGCGCAAGCAATTTGGTGAACCATGCCCGAATCCTTTGCCGAACGTTTGAGTGCATTCACCCCCGATGGAACCGGCTTGGGCCGCGACGCCCTGCTCTTCGCCGCTGGCCGGGCTTTGGTTCGGCCGAACCGGGGCTGGACGACCTCGGCCTGCTCGCTGGCGGTATCCCAGCTTTTGACCCTTGTGCTGTTTTGGCCCGAGTCACCGGCGCCAATTAATGTAGTAAGCGGCCTGCCACCGGTTACCTCGAATCTTAGCCAAATTCAGCCGTCGTCCGATCGGAATGTGGTGGATTTGCGAGCACCTCGATAGCCGTGCCTTCGCCTGGCGTGACGGCGAGCTGCCCTCGGCTTCGCCCATCGAATCCATGGCACCTGATAGCCCGCCGCTGCATGCCCTCGACTGGTCGCTCCTATCGAATTGATTCGCTAAACACCCTTTTTTCACTTATGGAGAACCAACATGGTTCGAATGCTCAGTCTCTCACCGCGCCTCTTAGCTTCCTGGTCTGTTCCTTGCTTGGCTCAAACGACGCCGACTACCGATGTCCCTCCCGTCCATCTCATCCTCCATCCAATGGCGAGCGTCCGTGCCGGCGTTGAAGTATCAACTCTTGCCCGAATTGAAGGAGATAAATCCGGCGACGCCATTCAAGGATATTTGAAATACTTCGGGGCGCAAACAAAGGTTCTTCTTCGACAAAGAATCTCGCGCAAACCGAGAAAAATGGAACTCCATTCCCTTGAAGGACCTCCGCTTGGAAAAAACAAAAACAAGAGTACGGCAGTGGGCATGCACAAGCGGACTACGCCGCTCGCCTCGATATCGTCGATTGGCAGATTCTACTAGGCGAGGAGCGATGGCTTCAGTCTTCTCTTTCCGGAGGTGCAACAGCTCCCCAGAGTCGCGTCCGCCTCAAAGTGCAATTTCGTGCCGAAGTCGCCGACGGGCATTTCGAAGACGCCATAATAACGGGCAAGACGATGCTCTCCTTAGCCCGTAGTTTCAACGATCACCCGGGAATAATCACAAGCTTGATAGGGGTGGCCATCGCGGCCGTCACACTGAATGCGTTGAGGAAATGATTCAGCAGCCTGGCTGCCCGAACCTGTATTGGCGCTGACGAATCTTCCAGTCCGCTCATTGATAACCGCAAAGGCTTGCAGGGAGAGGCGCTGTTTGCCGCTGCGGAATTCAATGGGCTCGACGCAGTCTCGCCCATGTCCGCGCAAACCCTGGAAAAAATGAGAACGCACCTTCAGCCAACTCATCGGCGGGATCAATGCCCAACAAGAACAGCAACAATTGAATGCCTGGATGGTAGCCCGGTCCGCGGTGCAGCGTATCTCGGAGGGGCAAGGAGCAGGTAGTCGCCTACGGCACTCAAACGACGCGTGCAAGAGTTGCCGGCTCTCCAGGTGGTTCTATTGGACGAAAACACAGAATTGAAGTGCGTTTCGATGAGGGACGCAAGTGGATGCCCCTGCCCTTTTGGCAAGCCGAGCCCGCCCTGCGGGCCCTTAACCCGGAACGGAAAGGCGATCACATGCTCGCCGAGTTGTTCTTACCAGACTTCCTCAAGCTGCGCATGGCACAAGCCCGCGGCGATCGACCCATCGCCTTGTGCCGCAGGTGGAAGCGATCCGATGTACGCCGCCGACCACGGCGGCAAGTTGCCCGCACGGCTTGAAGACCTCACGGTGCCGATACCGATCGATCCGATCCACGGCAAGCCCTTCGATTACAAGATCGAAGGCGACAGCGCAGTGCTTCGAGCCTTCTCCCGTCGGCTTCGATGGGGCCCCGAGCCTGTATTACATTTTGACCATCAAGAAGTGAGCGAAATGGGCCGCTTTAGTGAAGCTTTTTATGCATGGATGAACGATCTCGAACCGAATTCTATGTACGCCCCGAATGGGGCATCGGATGGTAGCCATGGGTGGAGCGGTGCTGCGGCGAAGCCGCCACCGCGCAACCCGTGGAAATCTTCATGGATTCTCCCTCGCCCCGCAAGGGCGACGGGGAAGTAAACGCTGCCCGAGGCGTCGCAGTGAATTGACAGTATCCCAGGGTGAGATGTTTCCGCCGCCCCATCCGGGGCGAAATTGATCGCCAGATCACCACCACGGGTTTCGCTCCGCTTCACCCGTGGCAACATTCCGTGGCCCCATCCGGGGCCAAAGACGAATGGTTCGTGCGTTTCGAGGCCCAGCTCATTTGATTTCTGCTTCTGTGAAATGGAGTTCATCCAGGCGGCCATCACAAGCCGCTTTCGCGTTAGCGACATCACCACCGTCCCCGTTCACCCCATTCGCCTCGATCCATTGCTTCGCGGCGGCCACTTGGTCAGGCGCTGGCATGCTTCCGTGATTTGATCTCATGTTCCCACGCAGGAATAGGTTCGTATAATTCAAGGTGCGAGCCAACAGTTCTGGCGAAAGATGTTCGCACAACACTCGGGTCCTTGGGATCGATCTTTTGCAAGCACATCACAGCTAAGTGGTCTGCCGTGATCACGCCCTTCTCGTAAGCTTCGACAATTTCTTTCATGATTTCTTCCTTCCTTTCCTCATCCGCATCACCAGATTGTCGGCGTAGTCCCAGGCCATGTCGTGAAAGTTGCCAGGATTACCAGGGCAGGTCATTCCGATGAAATGCTCGATTTTGACTTTTCCTCGCATAAGCAACGGACGAAGCCTCTTGAGTTCGTACATCTCGTGCCCGAAAACAGCGACAATGGCCTCATCCTGTTTCAAGATTCCTTCCCAGATCCGAAATATCACCTTGCGAGTCTGATCGTGAACAAGGTCCGACCAATGGACGATCATTCCATCTAGTTTGTCCACGCGGGGCCCGCACGCTACAAATCCACCGCCGAGTTCGTTAAAAGGATCGACCGCAAAATCGACATCTTCGGGATCTCGACTCCAAAATGCTTGGCGATAGCGATTGCTTCCACAAGGGTCCTGACTTCGCCCCCTGGATTGACGCTCCATTTCATCCTGGGAGATTGACCTGCTATCATACCTTGTCTCGTCGAAAGCATCCCATGCCAACTACGCCATTGTACCAGCCCGAGTTGGTCCGAGTCCGTCCACCGCTAGATACCCAAGTCCGCCTTCCATTGAATAGCTCGAAGCCCAAAGGGAACTCACCAACGAAGCTTGCAAGCCGCCACACCGATTGACTACCGTATACATAAGGGAAATTGCGAAACGACGCGATCGAACACAATGAATTGCGCCGATAGGAAACGGTAGAATTTCAATCCCACGGCCCCAGCTGGATGATTTTGAAGAGGATTCTCGATCGGCTGTTCAGGCAGCTTAGCCGGGAAAAAAAGATTTCGGCCGAGCCTGCAACGATTCATTTTGACGTCAAAAGAGGCACCTCATGCATCAGCGACCGGCGGTGATTTTGGCCCTGTTCCTCCTCGGCTGGGCACCATCGGCTCAGCTCAGTTTTGCCCAACATGGCGAGCCCAAGCCCTACGATCCCAAGGTGAAGCCTGCCTCAGCCGAGCCGCTCGAAGCCATGAGCCGGATTCGGCTGCCCAAGGGCTTTCAAATTTCGTTGTTCGCGGCCGAGCCGATGTTGGCCAACCCCGTCACCTTCTGCCTCGATAACCTGAATCGCGTTTACGTCATCGAAACCTATCGCCTGAATGCCGGCGCGGAAGACGATCGTGGGCACATGTCCTGGCTCGACGACGATCTCGCTTCGCGCACCGTCGCCGACCGCATCGCCATGTACAAGAAACACCTTGGTTCCGGGGTGAAGCGACTCGAAACCGAACACGATCGCATCAAGCTCATCGAAGATCTCGATGGCGACGGCAAGGCTGACAGGTCAACTCTCTTTGCGGATGGCTTCAATCATATGGAGGAGGGCATCGCCGCCGGTTTGCTGACTCGGGGCGGCAAAGTTTGGCTGGCGGATATTCCCAATCTTTGGACCTTGCGCGACACCAAAGGAACCGGACACGCCGACGAACGCAAGATCCTGCACACGGGTTACGGCGTCCACGTCTCTTTCGTCGGCCACGATCTGCACGGTTTGAAGATGGGACCTGACGGAAGGCTCTATTTCAGCATCGGCGATCGCGGCGCTCACATCGAAACGGGCGGTCGCACCATTTCCGTGCCCGATACCGGAGCCGTCTATCGCTGCAATCCTGATGGCTCGGAATTGGAGGTGTTCGCCGACGGGGTTGCGCAATCCGCAGGAGCTGGCTTTCGACGATTATGGCAACCTCTTCACCGGTGACAACAATTCCGATTCGGGCGACAAGGCGCGCTGGGTTTATGTCGTCGAAGGAGGGGACAGCGGCTGGCAAATGGGCTACCAGTACATCGAAAGCCCCGACTCGCGCGGCCCTTTCAATGCGGAGAAACTCTGGTATCCGCATTTCCCCGAACAGGCTGCTTAACATCGTTCCGCCCATCGCCAACATCGCCGATGGCCCCGCCGGCCTGGTTCATTATCCAGGCACCGGCTTCGGCAACCGCTATAAGGGCTACTTCTTCCTCTGCGATTTCCGCGGCGCCGCCAACATCAGCGGCATCCATGCTTTCACCAACAAGCCCAAAGGGGCGGGTTTCGAGCTCGTCGATCGGCAGAAGTTCATTTGGGATGTGCTGGCGACGGATGTCGATTTCACGTCGGACGGAGCGATCTATGTCTTGGATTGGGTGGAAGGCTGGGCTGGTCCGCGAAAAGGCCGCATTTTCAAAGTCACCGATCCGGAACATCTGCACGATTCCGCAGTCCTGTCGACGAAGAAGCTGCTGGCTGAGGGGTTCGCGCAGCGTTCGACCGAAGCGTTGGCGAAGTTGCTCGAACATCCCGATCAGCGCAGTGCGTCAGGAAGCGCAATTCGCACTTGCTGACAAGGGGGCGATTTCTATCTACGCCTTACTGCAGGTCCTCGAGAACAGCAAGAATCAGCTGGGCCGGATCCACAGCCTATGGGCACTTGGGCAAATTGGCCACAAACTCTGGGCATCGGGCAAGAAGACAGCGCAAATCGGCACATCTATGCGAAGGTGATGAGCTTTGGCGGCGATAAAGATGGCGAGATTCGCGCCCAAGTGGCACGAGTACTTGGCGACTGCAAGGTGAATAGCGCAGACGATTTGCTTAGCAATATGCTCGAGGATCTCGAGCCGCGCATTCGGTTCTTTGCCGCCGTTGGATTGAGCAGGCTCTATCTCATTCAAAAAGGCAAATTGGAGCCTATGATCGGTAGAATTGTCGAGCTACTGCGGACAAATGACGACAAAGACCCGTTCCTACGCCATGCGGGAGTTATGGCTCTGGCTTCACTTGGTTCTTTGGACACCCTCAAGTCACTTGCCTCGGATCCTTCGTCGGCAGTACGCCGAGCTGTGGTGGTTGCCATGCGCAGACGGCAGTTTGCAGCCATTTCACGATTTCTGAAGGACAAAGACCCTTCGATCGTTCTCGAATCCGCCCGCGCCATCAATGATGTACCGATCCCCGCGGCCCAATCCGCCTTGGCTGATCTCATTCATGGCCCAATTGATTCAGTGCCATTGGGCTACCGCGTCCTGAACGCCAATTTCCGTGAAGGGCAGTCGGCGAATGCCAGCGCGGTCGCGGAGTTCGCTGTCGCACGGACGCGCCGCTGCCTTTGCGTCTGGAGGCCGTACGCGAATTGACCACCTGGGATAAGCCGGCGGGCCGCGATCGCGTGATGGGTCTCTGGCGGCCGTTGCCGCCTCGGCCAGGGGTCGCTGCCAAAGCAGTGGCCGGCCATGTCGCTCCTTTGTTCAACGGTCCCGATGCACTGCAACAAGATGCCGCCAAGTGCGTGGCCAAGCTAGGTCTCAAGGAAGCCGGTCCCCTGCTCTTCACCATCTTGGCCGACAAGAAGAAGCCGGCTGCTTCCCGGATCGAAGCTCTGAAAGCGCTCGAAGCCATCGGCGATCCCCAGGTCGACGCCGCTATGCGCTTGGCCTTGACGGACGGCAACCCTCGCCTCCGCGCCGACGGCCGCCGGGTGCTGGCCAAGCTCTATCCGGCCGAGGCCCTGGCACAGTTCGAGAAGGTCCTGGAAAACGGCAAGACCGCGGAACGGCAGGGAGCACTCCTTTTGCTGGGCGAGTGGAACAACAAGGAAGCCGACCCTTTGCTGGAACGCTGGCTCGAAAAGCTGGAAAAGAATCAAACGCCGCTGGATATTCAGCTCGAGCTGCTTGAAGCCGCGGCCAAGCGACCGTCCGCGGAGGTGAAGGCCAAGCTGAAGCAGTTCGAAGCCGCCCGTGCCAAGGCGCCGCTGCTGGAACGCTTCCGGGAAGCACTGCAAGGCGGCGACGCGGAACATGGTCAGCAGCTCTTTCTGAGCAAGGCGGAAGCCTCATGTCTTCGCCGCCACAAGGCCAAGGGCGAGGGTGGCGAGGTAGGTCCCGATTTGTCGAAGATAGGCGCCACCAAGACGGCGCGAATACATTCTCGAATCGATCCTCGATCCGAACAAGGAGCTTGCCCAGGGCTACGAAACAGCCGTGCTCGTGCTCTCGACCGGCCAGATGTATGTGGGCGTCGTCAAGAACGAGACGGCCACGGAGCTAAAACTCCAGGCAACCGACGGCTCGCTGAAGACGATTAAAAAGAGCCTCATCGAAGAACGCCTGCGCGGCAAATCAGCCATGCCCGAGGACGCAGCCAAGATGCTGACCAAGGGTGAATTGCGGGATATTGTGGAGTTTCTGGCACAACAGAAGTGACGGGAGATCGTTTAACCCGGAGCCAGCGGCGACGGCTGTCCAGTGGTCGCCGAGGCAGTCAAGTTTTGGCGAGTGATGGATCAATGAAGTGACGGGAGACTAGAAGTCCGCCGTCGCCGTTGGCTCCGGGTTAAACGAAAATGCCACGCCCGCCTGGTTCGATGCCCGCTCCGCCTCGATCGGTATCCCCACCGCCCGCATCAGAGCCACGGCGTTGCTCTTTTCCACGATGCCGGCGCATGCAGTAATCGAAAACCATGGTGTCGTTTTCGAAATGATCCTGAAAATGGACATTGGCCGCCAACGGAGCGAACACTTTCACCAGTCCGGTCAGCGCCAAATCGTGCGTGGTGAGCAAGCCGATCGCCCCGGTCGCCAGCAAGTGCGCGCATGACCCCTTCCGCGCCTAGCAGGCGATCGTGTGAATTGGTGCCCTGGAGCAGCTCGTCGAGCATAAACAACAGCGGCGGCTGGTGACTGGCCAAATCGAGAAGCTGGCGAATGCGCTGGATTTCGGCGAAGAATCGCGATCGGCCGGCTTGCAAGGAATCCTGAATGCAGAGTTGCGCCCACTTGCAATGGACTGATACGCAACCGTTCGGCTGGCACCGGGCCCCGGCCAAAGCCAGTATCGTGTTGACGCCGACCGCCCGCAAAAGCGTGCTTTTGCCCGACATATTCGAACCGCTAACCAGCAAGAGCGCTGCTGAGCATCGAGGCGGACGTCGTTGCAGATGCAGATTTTGAGAGGCAACAGCGGATGGCCGACTTTGACGCCATCGAACAAGACGCCTGCATCGACTATTTCCGGCATCACGTTGCCGGGATTCTCGAAGGCATAGCCCGCCAGGCAAGAGCAGCGCTTCCAGCTCGCCCACGGCATCGAGCCAGCGCCTCACTGCCGGCCCGGATCGGCTGCGCCATTCTTCAAAGGCGAACGCATGCTGTGTAGACCACAAGAGCAACGGGGCAATGACGGCAAAGAACGGGTTATGCCGCGAATCGAGCCACTCGACCAACCGCAACAGCTCGCCGATGCGCCGCGAAGGCGGCTGCCCTTGCGTCTTCAGAGCTTCTTGGAGTTTGAGCAAGCGTGCGGAACGACAGGGGAGCTGTTCGAAAAGCGACAGAATTCCCGTGAAGATGGCCAGGTCGGCGGCTCGCTTATCGATAGGCTTGATGATGCGCTGCACCTGATCTTGGTAACGCCAGGCGAACAACAGTTCGCAAGCACCGAACAAAATAAAAGGGCCCGAGCCAAGGCTCCCTATCAAGAAGGCAATGAAGGTCACCAAAGTGCCTGTTACCAAGAAAGTCGACAGCAACCGCAAGCCAGGCCGATGCAGAATCAGCGGCGCCTCTCCCCAGGCGGCCAAGCTTGCCAGATCGGCGCCGGCGGGCATATCCCCGCCCAGGACTGCCAGCCGTTCGCGCAAGTCGATCAGCCCGCGCATTTCCTGAACGGCCTCCTGACGCTCGCGCAATACGGCGGGCGTCGCCGGCACTTTGAGCCAATCCGCGAGAGTCGCCTGGCCTTTGCGGGTCCGAGCCGTGCAGAGCAGCTCGAAGAGGGAAGCCGGGCCAAAGACATCGAGATCGGCGCCGAAAGGATGATCGGGCTCCAGGAATTCTTGCCCGGTAATCCCCTGCCCGGCCCAGCGATCTTCGAGCCGGGCAATGCCTTGTTCGTAAAAAGCACACGCGCGGCCATTGGCAGCCAGCATGCGACGAATGTAATCGTGGCGGAAAAGCAGAAACAGAAAGCCCGCGATCGGCACGGGAATCAGAGCATAAGTGAGTTGAAATCGGCCGAAAGAAAGCCAAAAAGCAACAGCCACAAGCGCAAAGGCGCCCAGCGCGACCAGCCGATCCAGGCCTCGGTTTGTCTCAGTTTTTGGGTTTCGCCTTGGCGAGCCGCCAGCCGTTGCGCGTAAACCTGCAAAGGCTTGCCGATCGGCACGGAGGCAGCATTCGGGCCGAGCATCAAGGTCTCATCTTTCTACGAATTCAGCCAATCCGTCAAACCTACTTGTTTTATGAGGCCAGCAAGGGCGCGACGCGGGGGCAAGGTTCAGACTAAGGTAACAAATGGCGAGCCGGGAACGTCAGTGACCGGAGTAAATAGGTGCTTGCTAGGCCGCGTTCTCCGGTCGCTGACACTCCCGGCTCGCCTGGCAGAAGGTGTTGCGCCCACTCGGGCGGTTTGATCCATGACCGACGCGGTCTCCTGAAAATCGTGGCGGAGAAAGCCGCGCCCGGGCATACTGACGCTGGCTGCTAACATCTTGCAAGAGCACCTAAATCCATGAGCCGTCCGAAAGCATCCAGTGTCTGCCCTTTGTCGTTTAACCCGGAGCCAACGGCGACGGCGGACAGCATCCCACGCGGAAATATGCTATACGAAACGAAAAACTGCGAGTCCGTCGTCGCCGCTGGCTCCGGGTTAAACGAAAATCGCTTCGAAAACCGATTGCGTGAGCCTGCGTTAGCCGTGAAACGAGTTCCGTCTAGAGTTGCAAAGCAAAATCCACAAGCAGTGGATACTTTTATGCTTCGAGGAGAATAATCGTGCAGAAAGTGTCGTTATACTTGTTGAGCGGATTGGCCCTCAGTCTGGTTTTCGCCGGCTTTCCACCAGCCCTTCGAGCCGATAATCCAGCTACGCTCGTCGCTAAGCGCGATCACATCAATGCATTTTCCCCGCAAGCAGCTCAGGCCAAGGAACAACCACAAACCGTCGCCGAAAAGAGCAACTTCAAAGCCACTTCGCGCTTTCAGGAAGTCGTTGATTTTTGCAACCAGTTGGCCAAGACTTCGCCCTTGATTCGTCAGGGCATTCTGGGAACGACAACCGAGGGCCGCAAGCTGCCCCTGCTCATTCTGGCCGATCCGCCGGTGGCGACACCCGAGGAAGCACGGAAGAGCGGCAAACTGGTCATTTACGTTCAGGGCAATATTCACGCCGGGGAAGTCGACGCCAAAGAAGCCTTGCTCATGCTGGCCCGCGAAATCGTCTCGACGCCCCATCCCAAATTGCTCAAAGATTTGATCCTCGTTATCGCCCCGATTTTCAACGCCGACGGCAACGAGCGTTTTTCGCGCACCAATCGGCCCGGGCAAGTCGGCCCTGAAGAAGGCATGGGCGTTCGCACCAATGGCCAAGGGTTTGATCTCAATCGCGATTTCGTGAAGCTCGAAAGCCCCGAAGTTCGCGCCCTGGTTCACCTTATCAATAAGTGGGATCCCGCTGTTGTCATCGACGGCCACACTACCGATGGTTCGCTACATCGCTATGTCATCACCTATGAAGGCCCTCGCTGCCTGGCCGGCGATCAGGATATCGTCAAGTTCACTCGCGATGTCCTCTTCCCCGCCGTGGGCAAAAAGCTGGAAAAAGCCACGGGATTTCATTCATTCTTTTACGGCAACTTCACCCGCGACAAAGCAGCCTGGGAAACGGTGCCGGGCATTCCGCGCTACGGCATCCATTACGTGGGATTGCACAATCGCGTGGGCATTCTTTCGGAATCGTATTCTTACGCGAGCTACAAGGATCGCATCATCGGCGGCCGCGAGTTCTTCCGGGCGATCTTCGAATACTGCGCAGAACACAAAGACGAAATGCAAGCGCTGCTCAAGAAAGCCCGCGAGCAAACGGTGCAAGCCGGCAAGGACCTGAAGCCGACCGACATGGTAGCCGTGCGGCAGAAATCGACTCCGATGCTGACCAAAACCATGCTGGAAGGCTATGCGGACGGGGCTACGCGACGAGTCCCTGGAAAGCCCAAAGATTTCCCTCTCTACTATTACGGGCTGGAAAAGCCCGTCATTAGCGTGCGCCGGCCCGGCATCTATCTGATACGCCCCGGGTTCGACAAGGCCATCGAGACACTGCAACGCCACGGACTCGAGGTCGAGGTGCTGAGCCAAGATGTCAATCTCAACGTCGAGGCATACAAGGTCGCGAAAATTACACGGGCAGAGCGGGCCTTTCAAGGCCATCGCATTGTTGGACTCGATGTGACGACCGCGACCGGCGAACGCAAGATTCCTGCCGGCACTTTTGTCATCAAGACGGCTCAGCCGCTCGGCGACTTGGCCGTGTATCTCCTCGAACCGCAATGTGAAGACGGCCTAGCTGCCTGGAATTTCTTCGATGCCGGGCTCGAAAAAGGCAGTGAATATCCGGTCCTGCGTGTGCTGTCTTTGCCTCACTTGTCCACGACCAAAGTACGCCCGCTGGCCGAAGACCGCACCATGAAGTAGCCCATCAGGTGAGATATGACTCAACCGGCAATCTTTGGGCGTTGGTCCGGAAAGCTCGAAGTTTTGAGGATCCCCTTTGCCGGCAACGATTCTTTCTCGGCTAACGAGTCGGGAAGAATCCGGCTTGGGCCTAGTTCGAACGGGATGACATAGCGCATCAAGAAGACGCAATGGCAGGCGCTGCCGGCCAGCGTGCAAAGATGCATGAACTCGTGAGAGCCGAATACGCCTCGGACGACGATTGGCCAGCCATTGAGATCCGCCAAGCCGCCAAGGGTGTAGCACACTCCCCCGGCCAGCGCCCAGCCGGCGGCCTTAAGTCCGAGGACGCGTCGAAATGCCTGGAGAGGCATGAAGCCCAGCCAACCGAGGCCCGCATAGAGGCTTATGGAGATCCAATAAGGCTGGACGGGGAAAAGCCATTTGCAACTGATGCCCACAATGGCGGCTAGCCACATCATCCCAACCATGACGCGCCAGCGCCGTCGGTGTCCCAAAGCGATTCCGAGTGCCGGCGTGAATGTGCCGGCGATGAGCAGGTAGATACCCGTGTGATCGAGCCGGCGGAAAATGAGGAGATGCTCGCCGGTGGCCCGCACAGCGTGGTAAAGCGTGCTGGCAGCGTAAGCGACTACCATGCAGAGTGCAAAGCACTGGATGGCCAACCATTTGCGCACATTGCCGCGGCAGCAGCGATGAAACAGAATCGTGGCCCCGCAAGCAGCCACAAAACCCAGAGCGTGCGTCAACGCGCTTACGGGTTGTCGCAATCCCCAAAATGGCACGATCTCCATAGCCATGGCGACGGCCTCCCTACCGCGCGGCTCAGCAACATGCGAAGTTTCGGGAAATGGGTGGTCTCTGTCAACCCGAGACGGGAGTCGAAGCTTATGAGCAATGTCTGACATATACGCTTTCCGCGGCTCTCTCAGGACCGTAAACTTAACAGGAGTGGTCGCAGGCTCTGTGCGGGAGCTCGACAATTAACGAGTCAGCAAATCCGTTCATCGCAAATGGGGTACATTATGCGCGCATGTCTCATGAAGTTTGTCGCGGTCGGCATTCTATTGGCGGGATCGTCATGGGCCGCCGCCCAGAACGATGCCAAGGCTATTATCGAAAAGGCCGTAAAGGCAATGGGCGGTGCTGAGAAATTAAGCAAAACCAAGGCACAAGAAATAAAGTCCAAAGGCACTCTAGAAGTCCAAGGTCTCTCGTTGGAGTTCACGGAAGAATCGACGGTTCAGCATCCTTCCAAAGTCAAGGAAGCCATGCATCTGTCCGTAATGGGCCAACAGATCGACGTAACCACGGTTTTCAATGGCAAAGAAGGTTGGATCAGCGCTCGGGGTGAAACCAAAGCGCTGGAAGGGCCAGCTTTGGAAGCCGTCAGGGATGGGCTCGACACGGGGCTTCTAACCCGCATGGCTTTTATGGGAAGCAAGGATTACGACCTGACAGCCTTAGGAGAATCCAAAGTCAATGATCGCCCGGTTCTTGGCGTCAAGATTTCGCGCAAAGGGCACAAAGATGTCAACTTGTATTTCGACAAAGGAACAGGCTTGCTGTCCAAACTCGAGCATCAAGTCAAAGACCCGATGGGTGGTCAAGAAGCGTCCGAAGAACGCATCGTCCTCGAATATCAGGACGTGGACGGCATGAAGGTCGCCAAGAAGTTAAGCATTCTTCGGGATGGCAAGAAATTCATGGATATTGAAATCACTGACGTCAAGTTCCCCGAAAAGGTTGACGACAGCGTATTCGAGAAGCCATAAATTCTGTTCTGCTTCCGGGCGAGCGTCGAGGCTTAAACACGACAAGTCTTCACCAAGAATGTAGGCGTCAATTTTCGTGAGGACTCGTCGGGCTGACGCCTCGACGCTCGCCAAATAGCTCCACTCCTTTCTTCTCCTCTTCTCAACCTGTTTGAAAGATTCCGCGCCTCCCCCGCTTGCGCTCCATCTTCGCCTGCTTTCAAGTCCACTGAAAAACCCTCAGAAGACCTCTTGACAAGTCAGACTCACTGTCTGACAATGGCTCAGACACTTAGTCTGACAAGGAGGCCGCATTATGACCAAGCAATTCCCGGACTTGCCGGACGCCGAATTATCGGTCCTGCAGGCGCTGTGGGAACACGGGCCGGCGACGATTCGCCAGTTGACGGACGCCATTTATCCGCAAGGAACGGACGCGCACTACAGCACCGTGCAAAAGCTGCTCGATCGCCTGGAAGCCAAGGGCTGTATCACGCGCAATCGCGATTCCTGGGCGCACACGTTTCAGGCGGTGCTGGGCCGCAACGAACTCATCGGCCACCGCCTGGAAGCGATGGCGGAAAAGCTCTGTGGCGGCTCGCTAACGCCGCTCTTAACCAACTTGGTGCGCCTCGAAGCGATTGACCGCACGCGAGCGTCGCGAGATTCGCAAGCTGATGGAAGAACTCGACTCGTGAAGACCGCCTCCCGCATCGCGAGAAGGAGTTGAACGCATGAATTACCTACTCGATGCCTTGTTGGCCAATGCGCTGGTCGCGCTATTCTTGGCGGTGCTCGCCGCCCTCATTTCGAGAGGTGTCCGGCGGCCGGCGCTGGTACACGCCTTATGGCTCATCGTGCTGCTCAAGCTGATTACCCCGCCACTCTTTTCGCTTCACTGGCCCTTGAGCGCCTGCGACGACGGCCGAGGAATCGACTCCGGTCGCCAACGACGAAGCGTCCGTCGCACTCCCCTCAGCCCCAACCGCCGAATCCGGTCAGGCAGACGCAGATATCACCACCACCCGGCAGCAATTGGTTGAGGCATTGGTTGCATTGCGCATTGAACGCGAAAGCGTGTTGGCCTCGGGTTCCCTGACGCCGAGCACGCCGCCTTTATGGAACAATCGGCAACTGCTTCGGACGATTCTCGGCAGTATCGGACTCGGCGGCACCCTGATTTGGTTCAGCATTTTCGCATGGAGAATCGCGCGTTTTCACCGCCTGTTGGCATTAGGGCAGCCCGCTGGCGACGCCTTGCAGGTCCATGCACAGGAGCTGGCGGCGCGAATTGGCCTGCACCGTTGCCCGCAAGTTTGGATCGTGCCCGGCCGGGTATCGCCTCTGTTGTGGATGATCGGTCGGCGCGGCCGGTTGGTGTTGCCAGCTCAACTTCTTGAAAACCTCAACCGCGATCAGCAAGCCGCCCTGTTGACGCATGAGATGGCCCATGCCCATCGGCTCGACCATTGGGTGCGTTGGGTTGAGCTCTGTGCGCTGGGATTCTATTGGTGGAACCCCGTTGCCTGGTCGGCGCGCCGCGAGCTGCACCAGGCAGAAGAAGAATGTTGCGACGCTTGGGTGGTGTGGATCTTGCCCGGAGCGGCGCGAGCCTACGCCAAGGCGCTCCTGCAAACCGTCACGTTTCTCGATGCTCGTCCGTGCTTGCCGCCGGTGGCAAGCGGGGCCGGCCATGTATCCCTTCTCAAGAGGAGACTCTCGATGATCGTCAACGAACCGCTTAGCCCACGGCTGCCAAAGCCGCTGTTTTTCGCCGCCCTCGTATGGGGATTGCTCGTGTTGCCTTTTGCACCGGAACGCGTGATCGCCAACTCGATCTCCCCGGACGAGACCTTGCAGGATTCGCAGAGACAATCCAACCAGTCTGTGGAACAACGCATTCAGGCAATCGAAAACAAACTCGACAAGGTGCTGAAAGCGCTCGACGCCCAAAATAGCGGGAACAGCAAGGCCAAACAGGCTGCGGAGGCTGCCCGGCGTGATGAACAGAGGAGCAGGCAACAGGTGCAGGAAGCGGAAGCTCGCGCCAAGGAACTCGCCAACAAGTATCAGAAGATGGCCGCTGAAGCCCGGGCCAAAGCCCAGGAACAGGCAGTCGAAGCCCGAGCCGCCGCGGACCAAGCCCGCAAGGCAATGGAAGCAGCTCGTTCGGAGATCCAGAAGCAGGTGCAGCAACAGCGTGAAATGGCAGTGCGAGCAACCCGCCAAGCCAAGGCTGCTTTGAAAGATGCCAAGTCTGGCAACGACAAAGAAAAGGCCGGCAAAGACGACAAGAGGAGCGAGAAGACTGAACGCCGAATCATCGTCAACAGCCAGAACATGGATGCCAAAGCCAAGGCCGAGTTGGAACGACTCCTCAAAGAAAAGATTGGCGGAGAGATGTTCAAGGTGGAGGATCTGAAGAAAGTCATTCAAGAGTCTGTAGATCCCGCCAGGATGAAGCAAATTCAGGTCCAAGTCCACGAGATCCTTCGCAAGTCCATGGATGAAAAGCGTAAGGAAATGGACAAAGCATTCGATGAAGTGCGCAAGACCCTGGAATCTCAACGCGTTATCATGCAGAAGAAACAGGCAGACGATTCCAAGGCGCAGCGTGAAGTTCGGTCGCGCGTCTCCGTCACCAATTCTGCCCGTGATGGCGATCTCCGCGACGTTCAACGGCGGCTCGACAGGCTCGAACAACGCCTCGATAAGGTGATTTCTTCCCTGGAATCGCAACAGCGCAAAAAGAGGGATCGCTCCAACTAAGGATTGGAGGGTCCGTAATCTGGCCAATGCTGGCCACGGTAGGTAGTAAAACGCGCGAGCAAGGAAAACGATTTTCCTCGCTCGCGCATTTTGAAGTTTAGAAGATGCGTTTTTTGGATGCCTTCTCCGTCAGTTCTGCCACCCCGTTGGTCAACGCCGTGGAGGACTGGCAAGCCAATTTGGACTGCGGCGCTTTTCCGCCGCTTTTGTTTTTCTTGGTGTGCCATGCCCCAAAAAAAGCGGCGGAAAAGCCACCGCAGTCCAAAAAAAGGCCGAAGAAGCCCTTCACGGCGTGCCCATTAGGGTCGCGAAATCTTGTCCAAGGTCGAGGTTAGTAGAACTCGGGGGGACTAGGCTAACCCGTGTCACTCGATCATCCCTGCGGAATCAATTCCAAACAAAGCAGTCGACCATCGCCGCGAACGTACAGCAAGCCATGCGACAAGATCGGCGCGGCCCAGCACGGTGGCTGCAAGAGCGGCCCCAGGCGCAGTTTTTGCGCCACCCTTCTTTTCCCAGACAAAATTCAGTTGTGACACCTCGTCGAACTTTCGCGGATTCACCCTTAAGAGCCGCAGTTGGCCTGTCTCGCTGAGACAAATCAAGTACCCATCGGCCAACAGCAGCGAGGAACGCGACAGCCCGGGTTCACTCCACATCACCTTGCCGGTCGCCAGTTCGATGCAACGGAGCTCGGCTTCTTCCGTGTGCCGGCCGCTGGAGCCGTAGACATAGCCATCGACATGAATGGGCGTCATCCAGTGGCATTGCAAGGCTTTGTCGCGGCGCCGGTCGGCGTCCGACCAATCCACGTGAGCGGCGCCGGGTTCGACTTTCAACAGAACGCTGCCCGGGCCATAGGTTTCGCTAAGGAAGACCCGGTCGCCAATCACGAGCGGATCGCTGGCGTTGACGCTTTCGAGAACGCGGGCTCGCCAAGGAAACTGAAAATCGATTTTGCCGCTGCTCGGCTCGAAGCCAACGAGACCTCCCCGGGCGAAAACAAAACACCAACGCCGGCCGGCGATTGTCGCCATCACCGGGCTGGCATAGCTGGCCAATTGGTCGGTGATGCGGTAGCGGACCTTGCCGGTTTTCTTGTCGAATGCCACGATCCCCGAGCCGTTGCCTTTTTGGCGCATGCTGGGAACCGGTCCCTCGCCTAGCGGGCTGCCACCCACCTGCGCGATGAGCAAATCCCCTTCGACCGTCGGCGTGCTGCCGACGCCGAAGAAATTCTGGACCACGCCGAAATCGGCTTTGGTGTTAACTTTCCATAAAAGAGAACCATCCGCAGCGTCGAGACAATGTAGCATCCCTTCCGGACCGTAAACGTAAACGCGGCCGTCGTTCACGACGGGGCCGCAGCGCGGACCGTTGTTGTAGCCGAAGAAATCCTCGTAATCGGTCGAATACTCGAATTCCCAGAGCCCCTTGCCCGTTTCGCTGTTCACGCAGCGCAGCCGAGCCTTGGCGCCAACGCGGTCGAATTGATAGAGTCGCCCCTTGCTGACCACGGGCATTCCGTACCCACTGCCCAAGGGCAATTGCCAAACCAGCCGCAAGCCATCGCGCGACCAAGTCTGAACGATCCCCTTTTCCGGCGACTCGCTGGTTCCTTTGGGGCCGAGGAAGCATGGCCAATCCACGCCGCTATGGCGCGAGCCCAAATCGGTAACGACCTTTTCAGGTTGATCGCGGCCGCGTTCGGCACTCGTTTCGGGGCTGGAACTGATGCAACACGCCAGTTGGATGAAGCAAGAAAACAAGACGAGCATGACGTCAAATTCCTTCCAGAGTACGCCTGGAATAATATCTCGTTTAACCCGGAGCCAGCGGCGACGGCGGACTTCACGCCTTCCGTTACCTATCGCATGCAGCACTCGCAAGCATGTAACGCGCTCACAGGGAACCTGACAGCCGTCGCCGCTGGCTCCGGGTTAAACGAGAATGAGCTCCTGCAGCTCACCGCGGTTTTGGCGCATTTGTTCAATCGCTCTAACGGAATGAGTGTAGTTCCTGATAATCTATAAAGAAAGAATTCGCAACATTCAGCTCCGCTAAACGTTGCAACCCCCGATGGTTTTTCACAATCATGATACCTGGCTTTCTTTATCCTGCGGTACATTCTGAGGCAAAGGACATCGCAATGACGAAAATAGCGAGCGGCGTTCTGCTCGGCTTAGCCCTGTTGGTGCTCCCCGGCTGCGGGCCTGGTGGGGGCAATGGAACCATTACTCCCGAAGACGTGAGCAAGACTTCGGGTCGGGAGGTCCCAAAGTCACCACGTTGCCTTCGGGCTTGATGTCCCAGGACGTCAAGGAAGGCACCGGCGCCGAAGCGGAACCGGGCAAATCCATTTTTGTCCATTACACGGGGTATTTCGTCGACGGCGCCAAGTTCGACAGCAGCCTGAAAAGAGGTACGCCATTCCAGGTCCGGTTGGGGGCAGGGCAAGTCATCAAAGGCTGGGATCTAGGCATCGTGGGCATGAAGGAGGGGGGCAAACGCAAGCTGCTCATCCCCTCCGCGCTTGCTTACGGGGCCTCGGGCTCGCGCGGATCCATACCGCCCAATACCAATCTGGTTTTTGACATCGAGTTGCTGAAAGTTGAATGAGCCCGTGGTCTTTTCCGCAATCAAGCCAGGATGCCGGCCTGTTTCGCGAAATAATAACCGGAAAGGCTCAGGCCGATCGCGACAACAATCCAGCGAACTACGGAACGGTTCATGCGGCGGGCTCCTGACGCTCCCAAGTAACCTCCAAGAATGGCCGCCCCTGCCATCGCCAGGCCAAAGTGCCAAACCACTTTTCCATACCAAATGAACAGGAGCACCGAAACCGTATTGATGCACACGGCCAAGAGCGTCTTGAGCGCATTCATTCGATGAATGTCGGTGAAGCCCATTAAGCTCAGGGCACTGAGCATGAGGATGCCAATGCCTGCCCCGAAATAGCCACCGTAAATGGCGACGAAGAACTGGAAAACGATGGTCGCGCCGATAGTCAGCGGAGTCGGCACCGCATGGCTCGTGCCGATGCCGACCCATTTACTTAGTAACGGCTGACCCATAAAGAGCATCGTCGCCAGAAGGATTAAGTAGGGAACCGTGCGTTGAAAATAACTCTCATCGAGTTGCGTGACCAGCAGCGTACCGATGAAGCCACCCGCCACGCTGGGCGCCAGCAGCAGCCATGCCCACTTGCTGGCAGTGCCCAAATCGCGCCGATAGCCCCACGCCCCCGCCAGCGAGCCAGGAACTAAAGCGAGCGTACTGGTGGCATTGGCTGCCACGGGTGAAACAACGGCCATCAAAGCAGGAAACGTCAGCAAAGTCCCGCCGCCGGCAATAGAATTGACGACACCCGCCAGGAATGCCGAAACGCAAAGCAGAAAATACGTTTGAAGCATTTTTTCAATCTATGAAGGCACTGCCTGTAGCTGACATCGTGGGAGTTCAGATTCCCGAAGTCTCACGACTTGGGCTCGCTCAAGCAGATAGCTGAACTCGTGAGAGTTCAGATTTCCGAAGTCTCACGACTTCGGCTACCTCAAAAGGCAATGAGGCGAACTACCAGCCCCTGGAGCACCAATTATGCAGCGTACCGTGGCCGTTCTAGTCCTCTTGTGTTCGATCGGCGGTCCGGCTCATGCAGATGAATGGCCCGGCTCGCGCGGACCGCGCGGCGACGGTACTTCCCTCGAATCGACCGCTCCCTTGCATTGGACCGCTGAAGACAACGTTCATTGGAAAGTGGCAATTCCCGGCACGGGCCACTCTTCGCCCGTCATTTGGGGCGATCGGGTTTTCTTGACTACTTGCCTGGAAAAGGAAGGGCAGCGCAGTTCTTCTCTGCCTGGACCGGCGCGATGGCAGAATCCTTTGGGAACGCACGGTGTTAAAGGCGGTTCTGGAAGACAAACACAAGCTCAACAGCTACGCCAGCTCCACGCCGGCCACGGATGGCAAGCATGTCTGGGTGAGTTTTCTGCAGTTCCCGGCAATGATCGTCGCTTGCTATGACATGGACGGCGCACTGATCTGGAAGAAATCACCGGGCACTTTCTTTTCCAAGCACGGCTTCTGCAGTCCACCCATTCTCTACAAGGACATGGTGATTTTGAATGGCGATCAGGATGCCCAGGGCTACCTGGTCGCCCTCGACCAAAACTCCGGCGGTCAGCGCCGGCGAACGGATCGGCCCAACTTTACGCGATCCTATTGTCCGCCTTTGATCGCGAAAGCCGCCGGCCGGATGCAACTTGTGATGACCGGCAGCCTGTGCGTTGCTTCCTACGATCCGAACACCGGCAAACAGATTTGGATTATCGACGGCCCGACCGAGCAGTTCGTGGCCAGCATGGTTTTCGCCAACGATCTGTTCTTTTTGACAGCGGGATACCCCACCTACCACGCCATGGCCATTCGGCCTGACGGCCACGGCAATGTGACCAAAACGCACGTGCAATGGCACGAAACCAAAGGAGCGGGATACGTTCCTTCGCCCATCGCTCAAGGAAAGCAGGTTTTCCTGGTGAACGACGGCGGCATCAGCACCTGTTTCGACGCCGCCACCGGCAAGCGGCTCTGGCAAGAACGCTTAGGCAAACATCATAGCGCCTCGCCGATCGCGGCCGAGGGCCGCCTCTATTTCGTGGCAGACGACGGTATGACCTACGTGATATCTGCAAGCGATAAGTTCAAGCTTCTGGCCAAGAATCCACTCAATGAAGATTGCTATGCCTCCCCTGCCCTAGCCCATGGGCAGCTCTTTATCCGGACCATGCAGAATCTTTATTGCATCGGCAAGCCGGTGACGGCGGCGGTTCCCTAAACCCGGTTAGCCGCGACGCGAAGCGTGCAGCGAGCGCTCCGCGTCGCGACTAACCTGCGATTCGCACTACTTCGCCTCCGCCATCACCTGGAGCTGCATCAGGCTGCGATCCTGTTCTTTCTCCAGGTATTCGCGGCCCTTCTTGACGTTGATGTGATCCCAGGGCAGCACTTCGGTCGTGGGCCGCGAGCGCTGCGAATACCAGGCGGTGTCCATGCCCAGGTCAGCGAAAGTCTTCCACCAGATCTCGGGCTGGAAGCATTCTTTCCATCCATCGAGCCGGCAACCGCGCCGCCAAGCTTCTTCGAGCGCTGGGGCAGTCCGACGGTCGCCGCGGGTGAGCACGCCTTCCAAGAGGCTCGTTTCGATATCGTGCTGCGACACTTTCACCGACGGGATCCGCCGCCGGCCGCGCAGATATTGACCTGCCCAACGCAGATACTCGCCGCGTCTGCATGCCGTTCCACTGATAGGGCGTATGCGGCTTCGGCACAAAGTTGGAAACCGATGCATTGACGTCAACAAAGCGGCCAATGGTCTCCTTGCCAATCCGGGCGATCGTCTCGGCCATGTCAATAATGCCGTCGAGATCGACGACCCGCTCGCCAGGCAAGCCGCACATGAAGTAAAGCTTCACGCGTCGCCAGCCGTTCTTGAAGGCTTCGCGGCAGCCCTCGTACAAGTCTTCGTTGCGAATTTTCTTGCGAATCTGCTCGCGCATATCGTCTCGAGCCACCTCCGGCGCCAGGGTGAGACCGCCGCGCCGAACGCCCTGCACCAGCTTCGGCAGCGAACGAAGCTGCTGATTGATCCGCAAGCTCGGCAAGGAGATGTTCACGCCCAGCGGGTTGAAGACTTCGTGCATGCGCTCACCAGCTCTTCGAAATAGGGATAATCGCTGGTGCTTAAACTCAGCAGGCTGATCTCGCTATGGCCCGTGTTCCGATAACTGTCGAGTGCCGCCTGCACGATGGTTTCCACCGATCGAACGCGGAGCGGCCTTTTGATGACGGTCGACTGACAGAATCGGCACTGCCACGGGCAGCCACGCATGATTTCGATGGCGATGCGATCATGTGGCGTTTCGACGAAGGACACGATCGGCTTGGTCGGCAGCGGAATCGCGTCGAAATCCTGGGTGATCGTGCCCGCCAAAATCTCTCGCGGCACATCCGAGCGCTGCGATGCACGGCGGCGATCGATCCATCCGCATGGTATTCGGGCTCGTAGAAGCAAGGTGCGTAGGCCCAATAAGTGTTGCCCACCAACTCGGCCAACATCTCTTTCCGGCTCTTGTTGCCCTTTTCCTTCATGGTCATCCAGCGTTCCATGATCCAGGGCAGGCTTTCTTCGCCGTCGCCGATGACGAACAGATCGACGAACGGGGCCAGCACTTCCGGGTTCTGGGCCCCGGGGCCTCCCGCGATTATCAGCGGGTGATCGAGGGTCCGATCTTTGGAATGCAACGGGATGCCGCCCAAGTCGAGCATGGTCAGAATGTTGGTGTAACAAATCTCGTACTGAAGGCTGAAGCCGATCAGATCGAACTGCGAGAGCGGCGTGAAAGTCTCCAGGCTGTAGAGCGGAAGCCGGCGCTGGCCGAGCAAGGCTTCGAAATCGAGCCACGGGGTGAAGGCGCGCTTCGCAGACCCACTGCGGGTCGTTGTTCATGATCGTGTAGAGCACTTGTAAACCGTGATGGCTCGTGCCTAGCGTATAAGTATCGGGGAACGCCAGGCAGAGTTTGCCGCGCACCTGCCGATGATCCTTGACGATGCTATTGAGCTCGCCGCCCAGGTACTGGGCGGGCGTTTGCACCCGGGGAAGAATTCGCGTAACGGTTTCTTTTAGTGCATTGACCATGTGCATAGAGATCCTATTCGGGCAATTCGTTCGCCTGACTCTCGCATCGTGTTGCTATTATGCCAAAAAGGGCGAGCAAACGTCCTCCCGAATCCACACGATTCTCGATCAGGAAAGATGGAGTCTCATGCAGCCGTTTACCAATCGCGTCATTTTGATCACCGGGGCAGGTTCGGGAATCGGCGGCGCACTGGCCCGTCGTCTGGCGGCGGAAGGCGCCACATTGCCGCACTCGATCGTGTCGCAGGGCCGTTGCAAGCTCTCGCCAAGGAGTGCCCAGGCGCCGCCTGGGCGGTGGCAGATGTGACCAGTCGTTTGGCTCTCAATCAGGCCATCGCCGAGTTGGCCGGCAAGCTGGGACCGGTGGACATGCTGATCGCCTGCGCCGGCATCGGCACGCAAACCAGTGCTCTGAGTTGGAACGCCGCCGAATTCGAAGCGATCGTGCAAGTCAATTTGATCGGCGTCGCCAATAGCATTGCGGCGGTAATGCCCGGCATGATCCAGCACGCCGCGGCCACTTGGTCGCGCTGTCGAGCTTGGCTTCCTATCGCGGTGTGCCCAGTCTGGCTGGTTACTGCGCCAGCAAGGCCGGCGTCAATGCGTCTATGGATTCGCTGCGTTGCGAATTGCGTGGCCGAGGCGTGGACGTAACTACGATTTGTCCCGGGTTCATCCGTACTCCCATGACCGCGCCCCTGGAACAATCCGGCCTGCCGATGATGGCGTTCGATGATGCCGTCGCCAAGATTGTGCAAGCCATTCGTAAGCGTAAAGCCTTTCAAGCGTTTCCGGCGCGAACCACCTGGCAACTGCGCATCATGAATCACCTGCCCCGCTGGCTGGCGGACCGATCGTTGGCCTCGGGCAACAGGCGGATACCGGATGCGGCAAAGGGCTCATCTTGACGTGAAGCACGGCAAGCTTCATGCGCGATTAGCGAGCTTCATGCGCGATTGGCGAGCCTCCCACGTTAGTGGGGGGAGTCTTCCGAAAACTCCCCCTACTAACGTGGGAGGCTCGCTGATGAATGGCGGCATTGTCAATCATCCAAATGTCAGCAACACCGGCCAAGGCGGCGTGCGCGTGAACTGACAGCCGACTTCGTAGGATTTGTCGGGTAGCTGTTGAATCCGGCGCACTTGAACTTGGACCCAAGTCACGGTCTGCGGCGCATCGGTACTGCGGACATTGAGCACCTGATTGATGGCCAGGGACCGATCGAGCAAGAGGCGCAAGCCGCCCATGGAACGATCCATGACGAAGCCGTCGAACACGGTTTTTTGATCGTTGAGAAGTTGAACGGTGATTTTTATCGATTGACCGCTCCGCCGCGGACTTTGCCGCCGATCCGATTGGCCTCCCTGCGAAAAAGGATCGCGCGTCGCCACATCGAGCGAGGCGGAAGTCTTGGGTTTGCGCTTGCTAAACCAGAAGAATCCAGCGCCTAGAACCAGGAGCGTGACCGCCAAACCTGCTGCAGGACCGGTTAGCGACTGCCAATTGATATCGCCCACGAGCACAACGGGAAAAAAAAGCATAGATTCTAAAGTTGCCACCGATTCTCACCCAGGATTCGAGAATGTCCTAATAAATTAGCACGAGCCCCATAGCGGAGCAACCGCTTTGACGGATCTCTTAAATCCAGACCAGCACTTTCTTGCTCAATTCGGGCGGCAGTTTCCTCGCGAAAACGCGGCGGACTTCGTCGGGCTGATAGCGCGTGCTGAAGTGGCTGAAAATTAGCAGCTCGTTCTTGAATCGATCCGCTCGTTCCAGAATGTCGTCCAAGTGCATGTGCCCAAACTTATGGATTTTTTCGCGACGATGCTTGGCCCGAATGAAGCTCACCTCGGTGATCAGAATGCGCGCATCGTATACTGCCGGGCAATCATCCAGTCCCGCTGGACTGGTGTCGCCGGTATAGGCGAGAATAGGGGTGCGGACCTCGCGCGTCACTGCCGTGCCGCCCAGGCGCAAATCCCGAATCTGGTCCCCAGGGAGGTTCAAAAACTCGGGCTTGAGCTTGTGGCGGCGATCCCAGACGATATAGCCTAGCGACGGGATGGTATGGGTCGTAGCGAAGCAGGTCACGACCAGTTCGCGGGACAAGTCGATCTCCGCTCCAGCCTCGAGCCCCTTCAATTCGCAGTGCATGCGCCCACGATCCAATCGCTGCATGATGACCAGCAACCGGCGCACGTCTTCGATGGCGTCTTGGGGGACATAAATGGTCGGGGGTTCCATGCGCCATCATGCCGGCGAGCAACGTAAATCGGCAGAGCAGCCACATGGTCGAGATGGGTATGGGTGATAAACCAGCAGGGCGTTCCCATGAAATCCCAAGGCTGGCCGCCGAGATCGAAGCCGATCTTCAATTCCGGAATGTCGCCAGTAGCTCTGGACCGCCGCGCGCGAATAGCCCTCAATGGTCAATCCGCCGTGCTGATGGCTGAGAAAAGGAGCATTATCCACGGAACAGGAACTCTGCAAATCGGGCAACTTCGACTCGCTCGATACCGGCGGGTTTTTCTATGGAATTGGGCTTTGTTGTCATGTCGAGCAAAATAAATGGCAGCCCCGACGTGATTCCTGCGATTATTAAGAGAAGCGGATTCAATCTTAGCAGGGTTCTCTCATGTCTGCAGGCCAATTGGACCGAGTTATCGAGCATGTTCGCCGCATGGCGGGGTCACCGGTCACGGCCGATGAATCCGATCGCCGACTCCTGTCTCGATTTGTCAACGACCACGATCAGGACGCCTTCGGCTCTTGTCAGTAGGCATGGATCGATGGTCCTAGGAGTCTGCCGGCGAGTCCTGGGCAACGTTCACGATGCCCAGGACGCGTTTCAAGGAACTTTTTTCGTTCTGGCACGAAAAGCAGGCGGCTTGCAATGGCGTGAATCGATCTCGAACTGGTTGCACAGCGTCGCCTACCGGCTGGCACTTCAGGTTCGCGATAGTGTAACTCGCCAGCGTGCCATCGAGCGTCGCCTTGCCGATTCCGCACAAACGAAGGAAAGCGTCCGCGATTCGTCGCTTCCTGAATTGTGCGCTGCGCTCGATGAAGAGTTAAACCGCTTGCCCAATCGCTATCGTGCCGCACTCATCGGCTGTTACCTCAAAGGGCAGACCCGCGATCAGGCAGCTACCGAGGGTGGTTGGTCGCTACGAACGCTCGATCGGAGATTGCATCGCGGCAGAGAAATCCTCCGAGCTCGACTAGAACGCCGAGGGATGAGCCTGCCGGCGGTGCTTCTGGTTGCGGGGCTTTCCGGCCATGGCGCTCGGGCCAATGTGCCGGCAGCCTTGGCTAGCTCGACCGCACGGGCAGCCGTCGCGTTCGGGATTCGGGGGCGCTGCCGAGCGGCATATCCGCGACCGCGATCACAATCGCTGAGCGGGGACTGTTCACCGTCTTCAAGCTGAAGCTCATAACCGCGCTCGGGGTGGCCTTCGCGCTCGTTGCCTTGGGTGGAGGAGCGCTGGCTTCCAATCGCTTTCCACGGAAAACCTCAAGTCCCACCCGCTCCAGGAACCCAAATCGGAAGCACTTCAAAAAACGCAAGACATTGCTGCCCAAAAGAAAGAAACAACTCTCCCTGCGGAGGACGACAAGCTTCCGCAAGGTGCTGTGGCTCGGTTTGGCAATAACCGGCTCAAGCCGATTGGCAACATGATGAATCTGGCCTACTCGCCCGATGGAACAAAACTGGCATCGTGGAGCGACGAAACTTATATCACCAATGCGTTGTGTATCTGGAATGCCAAGAGCGGGGAACTCCTGAGCCGGACCGACATCCCTGGCGCTGAACTCTTGGCGCTTGGATGGTTGCAAGATGGCCGAATCATCGGTTTGCTAGATACCGGCCATGGCCAACCGCTAGTTTGGGAATTCACCCAAGAAACGATTGTTCCTGAAGTCGAGCCTCTCAGAAGGATGGGACGCCAACCTGTCCTTCCCACGCCACCTGGGCCTGCAGAAACATGCTATGCGATGAGTCCAGACGGCCAGACCCTTGCTGTGGGCCTTTCCGAGAAAGACACCTCCAACGGCGAAATCGTCCTTCGCCAGCTAAAAACCGGCGTTGGCACGCGTGGACTCTTTACTCAAAGGCGACTCTGCCTTCAACCCGGCGTCCCTGAGTTGCTCTTTTTTACGCCGGACGGCAAGCGACTGGTGGCATTCAGTAAACCCCAACAGATCGACGAAAAGCAAAAGGCAGCCGAGCAACTCGTAGTGGTTTGGGAGATTGCAAAAGGGAAGGAAGTTTGCCGCTTCACGACTCAATGCCCTACTAGATTTCACGCGAATCGGCCGCCAGTTGCGGTGTCAAACCGAGAACTTGCCATTGGCTTTGAGGATGGCAGCACGAGCCTGTGGGACTTAGCGTCGGGAACGGAACGGAGAATCGCGACGGCCCACTCCGGCAAGAACCGTAACGGGAAACACGGAACTCTCGCCATTGCCTTCTTCCCCAATGGCAATTCGTTTGTCACCGGTGGTGGAGATGGCATGGTAAAAGTCTGGGAAACCGTTAGCGGCAAGAACGTGCCGCACGCTGCCGCGAAACTACGCTGGGGTCGAAGCCCTCACGGTTTCGTCAGATAATCGTACAATCGCTGCCGGTTACGATGGCATCATGCCGCCTTTGGGACGCCAATACCGGGGCTGACCTTTGTCCTCAGCCTGGCCACGAATACTCGGTACGGAAAGCCGCACTGAGTCCCGACGGCAAAACGGCAATAACCACCAGCTGGGACCGTACCATGCGCTGGTGGGACGCCGAAACAGGTCACGAGCTGCGAAAGATCGACTTGGCGGCCACGGCTGAGGGGCTGGCCATCAGCTCCGATGGCAAAACGGTTATCGCGTCGATAGAGGGACTGGGCCTGCGCTCGTGGAACCTGGCGAACGGCCAAGAAACCACACCGGTCGAGCTGCCATCGGGAATCAAAGGCGGCAGGCTTTTGTTTACACCCAATGGACACCAGTTGATTGTTGTGTTGGGAGCGAAGGTCTTCGTTCTGAATTGGCCGGGCCTGAAACTAGATCGGTTGATCGAACTCCCGAAGCCGGTGCATCAACCCGGGGAAACCGATTGCCAGTTCGTCACGGTTTCGTCCGATAGCCGGTGGCTCCTTACCGTGGCTTATCGATCTATATTCAGCGTACGGGAGGGCCATCGATCCCAGGGTGTATCCGACGGGGTTGCGGATCTTTGGGACCTAGCCACGGGCAAACGAGTTCGTCGATTGGTGGAAGGAGAAAACACCATAAACACTGCCAGTTTCGCGCCTGACGGCCGAATCTTGCTGACCGATGTATTGAATCTCACCATACCGGGTGAACCCGGGCGTAACCCTCAGCAATTCAGTGGAGTGATCGCATTGCTGGACCCGTTCACGCCCCGTTGGATACGCAGCTTTGCTCCCATTCGACCTAGGTCTGAGTCCATCATCCGGATTTCGGGCACCGCAGAACTTGCACCCGACGGAAGAACGCTGTACGTGGCGTATAACACAGGCGAAATTCGTTGTTTCGAGGTGGCTACCGGTCAACTGCGACGAACGCTGAAAGGGCACCGGGGCCACGTCTATTGCCTGAGTTTCACCCCCGATGGTCGAAAGCTCATTTCGGGCGGTCGCGACGGGTCGGCAGTCATCTGGGACGTGACGTTGGCGGCAGTCGCCAAGCCAGACAAAGAGCCGGTTGACGATGCTCAGATCGAAAGGCTATGGGCAACCGTAAGCGCTGCGGATGCCCCGGCCGCTTATGGTGCATTAGGGAAACTGGCCGCCATGCCGGACCGATCAGTGGAAATGCTCCGTCAACGGTTCAAGCAAAATCTGGAGGATCCTACTCCGGCTCGCTTGGGCCAGGTCCGGGCGCTAGAACTGCTGGAGGGAATCGGCACGCCGGCAGCCAGAAATCTGCTCTCGGAACTTGCTAAAGGCCCCGCTGGAGCGCCCCTAACCATGGATGCGGCATCTTCGCTGGCCCGCCTGAAAAGATAACTGCTTGACAGGATTCACAGGATTTACAGGACAAATCAAAGAGATTCTTTCTGGCATTCATCCTATAAATCTTGTTAATCCTGTCTGAAATGCTTGCTTGTTCGACGGGAGGCCCGTTCTCAATGCCCTTTGCCTACCCGAATCGCCTGCCCGTCTTCCAGGTCGGCTGAACTCGTGACTATTATCTGTTCCGTGCCCACCACATCGACCCAGCGGGGCTTTTCGCCGGGTTTCGTCGAGCGGAGTTGCTTCTTGCGAACTTCCACGCTGGTGCCCGAGCGCACCCCCAGACGTAGAGGGACACGCACTGCCTTGCCGCCTTCCGCGCAATAACAGAAGGTGATGCCGTCGCGCGTTTGAACTGCCTGAGAGGGAACCGTAAAGGCTTCGGGCTGCATCACGTCAATCACCGCCTGGGCGTACATGCCAGGCCGCAGGCGGCCATCGGCGTTGTCGAAGTCGATTTCCGTGCGCAGCGTTCGTTGGTTGGGATCCAACGACCAGGATGAACCTGTTACCTTACCTTTGAATTCCTGATCGTTCAGAACCGGTATGCGAATTCGAGCAGGAACTCTGTCCTTGACCAGGACAGCATCCACCTCAGGAACTTCGAGAAAAACGCGCACCTTGTCCATACGCACCACCGTGAAAAGCGCTTCGCTCCGCGATCCACCGGAGGTGCTTGGTTGCAAGAAATGGCCGGTATGCACATTGCGATGGGAAACCACGCCATCGTATGGCGCGGTTATGTCCGCATAAGCGAGCATGGCCTGGGTTTCGCGTTTTTCCGCTTCGGCAACAACCAAACGATTGGTGGCTGCGCTCACATCGGTGACGGATTTCTCGCTCTTGGCGATGCTCTCGAGAAGCAATGCCTGGGCCGATTGCACCTTGGCTTCGGATTCATCCATTGCCGCGGAGGCGGCGCGAAACTGATTGGCGACTTCTTCCCCGCTCTCTTTTTCGATCACTTTCTCGCGCACCAGTCCGCCAATGCGGGCCGACTCCGATTTCCAGCGATCCACGCTTGCCTGCGATCGCTTGCGATTGGCGATCGCTTCTTGCACCATCGATCTCGCGGTGGCCACCGTCGCCCTGGCAACCGCCAGGTTTTTCTTCGCCTGTTCGATTTCGATGCTGGCTTGAGTTGCCAGGGCCTCGCGTTCGTGCAACTGCTCAACCACTTCAGGCACCCACAAAGTCGCCAGCACGTCGCCCTTGCGGACCTTGAAGCCGATATCGACGTTGACCTGTTTCACGTAACCGGCAATTTTGGCGAAAATGGGCGTTTCCTCGAACGCTTCGACCTTGGCAGGCTGCTCGATCGAACGTGCCAGCGTGCGGCGTTCCGGTTTGGCTACTTTCATGACCGGCATCGACAGGGCGTCGACCGTTTCCTCTGAACCATTTCCGCCATGGTTGCCGCAGCCTCCGGCGAAAGTGGTCAAAACAATTGCCATGCTGGTGGCAAGAATGCTTCCATCCGGGTCCTCATGCAATCAGCTCCTTGGCAGATCTTGTTCTTCGATGCCGGCCGCGTGGGGGTTGGGACTAGATTCCGGCTGGCCAGACACGGTCGGGGTCGGCGCCTGATAATGGCGGCTGGCTGGATCGAACGGATAAAGCGATACCGAAAGCGTGTCGCTGCGCCGCTGCACCACGGCAAAAACAGCGGGCAGAATGAGCAGTGTGGCAGAGGTCGAAGATAGCAAGCCGCCGATGACGGCTCGACCCAAGGGAGCCATCTGCTCGCCCCCTTCGCCCAGTCCGAGCGCCATGGGCACCATGCCGGCGACCATCGCGAAACTTGTCATCAGTATGGGCCGCAGGCGGCCGCTGCCGCCATCGAGGGCGGCCGACCCGGAATCCATTCCCGACAAGCGAATGCGCTCAGCGAAGGTGACCAGCAAGATAGCATTGGCGACCGCGACGCCGATCGCCATGATCGCTCCCATAAAGGATTGAATGTTGACCGTGGTGCGCGTGACCGCCAAAGCCAAAACCACACCGGCAAGAACGGCGGGAACGGTCGCCACCGCGATGAAGGCCAAGCGCGGCGACTGGAAGTAAGCGGTCAGCAACAAGAAAATGACTACCACCGCCATGGCCAGGCCAGCGCCCAAACCGCGGAACATTTGCCGCATGGGAGTCACTTGGCCGCGCACGTCCACGGTCACCCCGCGCGGAGGTTTGCCGGCTGCGTCAATCGCTTTTCGAATGCGGGCGGACACACGTCCCAAATCTTCGCCTTCGATGTTGGCGCTCATGCTCACCACCCGGCGCATGTTGTAACGATCGTATTCGCCGGGCATGGTGCTCTCCACGACCTTGGCTACATCGCGCAGCAGCAGTTCGCCTTTCTTGGTTTGCTTGACCGGAACCATGGAGACTTCCCCGATCGAATCCATGCGCGTTTGGGGAATCTCCACTTGCACCTGATAGCCGACGCCATTCTTCGGATCGCGCCAGAAATTGGGGACCACGAATCGGCTCGATGACGTGGCGGCAACCAGCGATTTGGCCACTTCGTCGGAGGTGACGCCGCTCATGCCCGCGCCTCGCGATCGAGCTGCACTTCGATGGTGGGATAATTGAGCGCCTGCACATAATCGAGATCGCGCAAAGTGGGAATCTTGGCAAGTTGTTCGTGGATCTTGGCTGCGAACGCCCGGCTATCGGCAAAATTGGGGCCGCTCACGGCTACCTCGATCGGCTTTCCGGACCCGAAGCTCATCACTTCGCTGACAATGTCGGCCGGCTCGAAGCCGAACCGCAGATTGCGCAACTGGGTCTGAATCTGATCTTCGGCAACGCCTTCCGCGGCCAATTCGCGCTTCAGCCAAGCACCTACGCGTTCGGGCAGGAGCGTGCGCAAACGCTCTTTCAGTGGCTCGATGCGGACGCCGCTCTTTTCTTTGAGAGCCACGCGCATGACGACCTCCTCGGGCCCCGCGGTCCAGAGGTAAACGGTGTTGATCGTGTAGCTCGAAGGCGAGACGCCGCCGAAGGCGACAGACATTTCCACCTTGTTGCCCACTGCATCTTTGATGGCGGCAAGCGATTGGCGAGCCAGCTCTTCGGTGCGCTCGATGCGCGTGCCGACTGGCGCCTTCACGCGCAGTTGAAACTGTCCCGAATCGACGCGCGGAAAAATCTCCGTGCCAAGTTGGCCGCCGACCAGCCAGACGATGAGCGCAGCGGCAGCCACATATGTTGGCAGCAGCACCCAGCGCAACCTCAGGATGACAGCCTTCAGAAGCCAGCTATAGGAGCGCCGCAACGTTTCGAAGGAAAAGAGTGACGGTTTGCCTCCTGCGTGAGCATGATGGGGCTTGCGCAACAGCCAGGTCGCCATCACCGGCACAAAGGTGCTGGACAGGAAATAGGAAGAAATCATGGCGAAACCGACGGCCAACGAAAGCGGTACGAATAATTCTCGGGCCGCCCCTTCCATGAAGAATGAAGGGAGAAAAACGGCCAAGATGCAGAGCATGGCTAAAAGCCGGGCGACCGTGGTATCCATTTCCCCCTGATAGACGGCCAGCGCAACTGAGCCGGTCTTTTCCATTTTCACGTGGATATTCTCCACGGCGACGGTGGCTTCATCGACGAGAATGCCCACTGCCAAGGCCAGCCCGCCCAAAGTCATAATGTTCAATGTCTGTCCCGCTACCCAGAGCCCGATGATGGCCGCCAACAGGGCCAGCGGGATATTGAGCACCACCAGGACGACGCTGCGCCAATCGCGGAGGAACAGCAGCACCATCAGGCCCGTCAAGATGGCCCCGATGGCGCCTTCGCTGGCCACCCCTTCCATGGCCCGAATCACGTAGGGAGATTGATCGAACTCGAAGCTGAGCTTGATGTCTTCAGGCAGGTCATCCTGCATCTGGTGCAATTTTTCTTTGACTTCATTGACGACCGTGAGCGTCGACGCATCCGCTCGTTTGCTCACGAGCATGTAAACGGCCCGCCTGCCGTTCACCAGGGCGAAGCTGGTGCGAATGTCGCTGCCGTCTTCGATGCCCTGCACCGGCACGACCACGTCGCGCAGGTACACGTCGTGGCCCGGCTTGATGGGGATATTGCCCAGCTCTTGCGGATCCACGACCATGGCATTCACCGGCACGATCGGCATGGAATCTTGGAGGTAGAGATTTCCCGAGGGGCTAATCGAATTGCCGGAAGCCAGCGCTGAAACAACGTCGTTGGGCGAAAGTCTGTAGGCTCGCAAGCGATCCGGATCGATGTGGACGACAATCGTGCCGCTGATTGCCGCCGAAGGGCGGCGGGGCCGACACGCCAGGCAAGCTGACCAATGTTGGCCGCACGCGAATGTAGGCTGCCTCTTGAATCTCGCCGATACTCTTGGTCTTGCTCGACAAAACCAAGTAGCCGACGGGCACGCTGCCTGCGTCGAAGCGGACGACGAAGGGCGCCACCGTCCCGGGCGGCATGAACGAGTGCGCGCGATTGACTTGTGCCACTACCTCCGCCATCGCCTGCACCATGTCGGTACCGGGATGGAAGAAGATCTTCATCTGCGAAAAGCCCTGGATATTGCGCGATTCCACGTGATGAATGCCGCTGATGTAGAGGAAGTGGTTTTCGTAATGAAAGGTGAGCAGCCCTTCCATCTGGGCGGGATCCATGCCGCCATAGGGCTGGACGACGTAGATCACAGGCAGATTGAGATTGGGAAAGATATCGATCTTCATCCGCATGAACGCCAGGCTGCTGGCGACCACGATGCCCACCATCCCCACCATCATGGTGATCGGGTGACGCATGGCGAAAATGATTGGATTCATCTAGCAAGCACTCGGTGGGCGCATGAAGGAAGCAGCAGGCGTGAATCAGAGGGCGATTGGTCTTCACCGTTTCTACCGCAATTCTTCACAAAGTTTAGCAGCGACTTTCGAGGGGTACAAGTTGTCGTTTGCGAAGAATCGACATGAAGATTGCATTTCTAACGGTCCGCAGCGCTAGTTTTGGAGTTGGGCTTTATCAGCTGAAGATCAGCGCGAATCGACATTCTAATCGAACTAGTTTAACCCGGAGCCAGCGGCGACGGCGGACTTGTTGCCGTCGATCATCTCATTGATTCTGCAATCGCCCAAACCATTCGACGCGAGCGGGTGCCTGCCCGCCGTCGCCGCTGGCTCCGGGCTAAACTAAATCACAACGGTCCACGGAGTAGTTTTTCGAAATAGCCTAGGTTCAAATAGACGAGTCTCGTCAAGTCGCGCTAGAGGAGAGTTTTTCAAGGGAGTTTGATCGGCGCGGGCGCCTGCGCCATCGGCTCCGCAGGGCCTGAAATGAGAGCCTGGGCCGGTTTTCCCAGCGCCCGGTAGAGCCGGAATTGTGCCCGGTTGGCATCGGCCACGGCGGTGTAGTAATCGTCGTAGGCTTGAGCGAGCGCTTGCACCGATGCGACCGCTTCTTGCGGCCGTACCACCAAGAGCACCACGTCGCCGGCACGACGCGTCTGGCTCAGGCCCGCTAGGTTCCTCTCCGCAGACTCCACCGCGAGTTTGACGCCTCGCTCCGCTGCGACCACACGTTTGGCCGCTAGTGTCGCTTGAGCAAAGCTCTGGTTGATTTCTGCGGCGACCCGGTCTTGCAGTCTGAACAGTTCGACTGTTGCCAAGCGCTGCTCGGCCCGGCGCTGATCGATGCGAGCCCGATTGCCGAACCCGAGGTTGTCGAGTTGCCAATAAACGAGAACGTCGCCATCGTACCGGGTGTTGAAATTGGACGTGTTGCTGTCGATGCCTCCGCCATATACGCCAAAGGCGAGGCCGCCGGGATTGGTCGAGCCGCCGCGCAGGAGAACGCTGGGTATCAGCGGTCTCAATCGTTCCTGACGCAAAAGCACTAACGTTGCCTGCACCTGGGCTTGCCGCGAGGCGAGCTCAGGCCGATAAGTCAAGCCGATGGGGATGAGCTGATCGATGGATTGATTGAGATCCACGAGCGTCACGCGCAAGTGCGGGGGCTCGAGCGGCTCGATTTGGGTCGTGGGGTCGACGCGGATGATCCGCAGCAAGTCGGCGCTGGCGACTTCCCAACGTTCGCGGGCCTGCAAGTCGGCCTGCTCCCGGCGAGCCAGTTCCGCCTCCGCCCGAACGGCTTCCACCGGCGGGACCAGCGATTCGGCCAAGCGAGCTGTGCGGCGCACCAATTCTTCGGTGCGCTTGGTGACATCCAGCGCCCCGGCTAATTGACCCCGGGCTTGCTGGATCGTGAAATAGGCTTCCGATACGGCAACCAAGGTGTCGTTGGAGGCAGCTTGTTGGTCGGCTACTCGGGATCGTACGATTTGCCGGGCCGCCAAGGGAGCAAAAATGGCGTCGTCGATCGATACGGACCCACTGACTCCGGGCGCCGATCCGAGGCCGAACATTAGGGCGTTCTTACTATTTCTCTCTATGACGCCTCCAGAAGTCTCATCTACACCATCGTGGCGGTAATAATCGCCTCCCAACGTGATGGTCGGGAGCCACAAAACTTGCGCTCCTCTAAGCTGTGCATTGGCTACTTGAAGCCGTTCCACGGCTGCGGCGATATCGACCGCATTGGCATTGCCAAGCTGAAGAGCGGCCGGCAAGGAAATCGCAAAAGCCCGCCTGCCCTCGGCCGCCGGCGGTCTGGCCAAGTTCGCCGGCGGCGTCGATTGAATGAGCAAACTTTGATTTGGCTCGGGCGCTTGTGACCGAGCGGCAAATGGTAGGGCGAACTCGCTTGCCAGGCATAGTGAAAGAGCAGCGAGGAAACGCACGGAACCACTGGCTCGGCTTCCATCCATGGAGCAATCCTTGATTCTCGGGATTCGGACGATCCTTGCCCAAATCGCCTCGCTTCTCTCGGCTGCGAGTCCAACCACCTTTATCGGCTCGCCGCGATTTGCCCGATTACCTGAATTGCCCGTTTGAAATCTTAGGGGCATCACTGACGAATAATTCTCCGCCACGAAGCGGCAAAGCCGCCCAATCGCCCCCACAGCCGATAAATCGCCCGAAACAAACTACGGCTTCCAACGGTACAAAGATATAGGTAAGGCGTCGGATCGACAGAATTCACCGACCTGACATCAACGGACAGGATAGAATCGAAAGATCATTCTATGCTCCCGTTTCTAGGATACGCGCATGCGACGGCTGCTAACTTGGTTGGCGATTCTGGGCGTTTTGTTTGGTGGAATGGCTGCCGCTGCCGTTCCTACAGCGGCCTGGCTGAAGGAACGTTATGCGCCCAGGTATACAACTGCCCAGATAACGCGCGGCACGGTGGAAACGGTGGTCAACTCCACCGGCACGATCAAGCCGGTGCGTTCCGTTTCCGTGGGGGCCTTCACATCGGGACCCATCGCCGAAATCTATGTCGATTTTAACAGCGCGGTAAAAAAGGACAGCTTGATGGCCACCATCGACCCGAAGCTTTTCGCTGCCTCCGTGGACCGCGATCGTGCAGCCCTCGACACTCAGAAGGCAGAGCTGAAACGAGTCGAAGCCCTGTTGCAACAAGCCAAGAATAATGAATTGCGGGCCCGCAACCTCATGGCGGTCAACAAGGATTATCTCTCCGACACGGAAATGGATCAGTATTACTTTGGCACGCTGACGGCCGCCGCCCAAGTTAATCTTGCCAAAGCCTCGATAGCCCAAGCCGAGGCTACCCTCAAGAATTCGGAGGCCAACCTTGGCTATACGCAGATCCGGAGTCCCGTGGACGGCATCGTCATCGAACGCAAAGTCGATCCCGGCCAAACGGTGGCCGCCTCTTTCCAAACGCCTGAGTTGTTTATCGTCGCTCCCGATATGGAAAAGCACATGCACGTTTTCGCCTCGGTGGATGAAGCCGACATCGGCTTGATCCGTGCCGCTCAAGAACGTGGTCATGCCGTGAAATTCACCGTAGACGCTTATCCGGGCGATCTCTTCGAAGGCAAGATCTACCAAATTCGCAAGAGTTCCACCACGACCCAGAACGTGGTCACCTATCCGGTGGTGATCGAAACGCCGAACCCGCAGCTCAAGTTATTTCCGGGCATGACCGCAAACATTTCCTTCGAGATCGAAACCAAAACCAACGTGTTGCGCCTGCCGGCCGCCGCGTTGCGTTTTACGCCTCTTCCAGCGCAGGTACGACCTGAAGATCGCCGCTATCTCGAGGATTCATCGAGCGATTCGGGCAAAGTCACACAGGTCAAGAGCGCCAGGGAAAAAGCCGACCAATCGCGGAAACGCCAGCAACGGATTGTCTGGGTGCAGGACGGCGAACTTCTCCGCGCCGTACCCATAACTTTGGGCCTTATCGAGAATCAATTCGCCGAACTGGTAGGCGGAGATCTGGCTGAAGGCCAGGCGGTCGTTACCGGCATCGAGACTCTGACCTCTTCGAGGTAGCCGCGTGCAACTCGTCGATCTTTTCCTCATCTCTTTGCGCACGCTGGCCAAAAACAAGCTGCGTTCGGGTTTGACGGTGCTGGGTGTCGTGATCGGCATCGCCGCCGTCATGACCATGGTGTCGATCGGCCAAGGCGCCGGTTTGCTCGTTCGCGCAGTTTCAGAACCTGGGTTCGAACGTCATCGTCGTTCTCCCCGCCCGGAGCGATGCCGGCGGCGTCCGGCAATTCTCGGTGGCTACCCTCACGGCGGCTGACGCCACCGCCATGGCCGACGAATGCCCTGCCGTTTTGGCCGTCTGTCCGCTCGTTCCTACCAGTGGCCAGGTCATCGGCGGAAACACTAACTGGAAGCCCAATGAAATGGATGGCGTCGGCGTCGATTACTTGACCGTGCGCAACTGGCCGCTCGAATCGGGGCGCTTCATCTCGGATCGCGAGATCAGCGGCTCCTCCAAGGTTTGCGTGATCGGCCATACACTCGTCAGCAAGCTATTTGGAAATCAAGACCCACTGGGCCAACAGATTCGCGTGAAGAACATCCCCTTCGAGGTGATCGGAGTGCTTTCGCGAAAAGGCGCCAACCTCGTCGGCCAGGATCAAGACGATATCCTGCTGATGCCTTTTTCCACGGTACGCAAGCGTTTGGAGGGATCGGCGTTCGCCAATATCGGGCTGATTTTGGTTTCGGCCCGAAGCGAGGAATTGTCCCCGGCAGCCGAAGAACAAATCCGCACGCTACTTCTCGAACGGCACCGTATTCCAGTAGGCGGCAAGGCGGATTTCGAAATTCGCAACACCGCGGAGATCGCCAACGTCCTCAACGTCATTACCGGCGCCCTGACGGGGATGCTATCCGCAATCGCCGCCATTTCCCTGGTGGTTGGCGGGGTGGGCATCATGAATATCATGCTGGTCTCGGTGACCGAACGGACCCGCGAAATCGGCATACGGATGGCGCTGGGCGCCCGGCCGCGCGACATCCTGCGGCAATTCCTCGTCGAATCGGTCGTGTTGTCCAGCATAGGCGGCGCGTTGGGGATCGCCCTGGGACTCAGCGCCTCGGCCGGCATCACGGCCATCATCAATTTCGTGCTGCCCACTTCCAAATGGCCGTTCGTGGCCTCCGTGCCAGCCGCCATCGTTGCACTCTTGTTCGCCGCGGCAGTGGGCATCTTCTTTGGTTTCTATCCCGCCAAGCGCACGAGCCGGCTCGATCCTATCGATGCTCTGCGCTACGATTGATCGGGCCGGAATAACAATTCCTGTACCATCGATTCAGCCGATATAACCGAAACAACCCGTAAACTCGGTGACAGATTCTCATGGCCTTGATTGAACTGCGCGATCTGAGCAAGACATACGAACTGGGTGAAGTGAAGGTGGCAGCCTTGAGGCAAGTAAGCCTGGATATCTGCGAAGGCGAGTTCGTCGCCCTCATTGGACCTTCGGGATCGGGGAAATCGACGCTCATGAACACCTTGGGTTGCCTGGATCGTCCCACCGAGGGAAGTTACTGCCTGGCCGGCGAACAAGTCGCGGGGCTGGGGCCCGACCAGTTAGCCCAGGTGCGCAATCAACGCATCGGCTTCATCTTTCAGAATTTCAATTTGCTCTCGCGGACAACGGCTTTGGAAAATGTGGAAGTTCCTCTGCTTTACAATCGCGCCTGCCCGCGAAGGGAACGGCGGCGACGCGCCATCGATTTGCTGGAGCGGGTTGGCCTGGGCGAGCGGCTCGATCATCGGCCCAATCAGCTCTCCGGCGGGCAGCAACAGCGTGTGGCCATTGCCAGAGCGTTGGTCAATCGACCGCCGATCTTGTTATGCGACGAGCCGACCGGCAACCTCGACACCCGCACCAGTCGCGAAATCATGGACTTTTTCCGAGACTTGAATGAGCGCGAAGGGCTGACCGTGATCCTGGTGACGCACGACCTGGAAATCGCCCGCAAGGCGCGCCGGCGCTGGTCCTGATCGACGGTCAAGTATTGGTGGACACTACCGACTTCGAATTAGCCGCCGCCGCCCTACACCGCCGAGCCCTGACGGACGAAGAATCTCCCGGCACCTAAGAGGTTCTTCAAGGATGAAGATGCTTCGCGAAGATTGGTTAAGACCTTGTATGCGGGCGGGAAGCTTTTTCTCCCCCTTTACCTGGCCGCGCATTTTCTTCCCCCGCTTGGCAAGGGGGCCCATTTTCCCCACACCTTTGGCAAGCAGACGCATTTTTCTCCCCCCCTTGGCAAGGGAGCCCATTTTCTCTCCCCCCCTTGGCAAGGGGGGGCGCGGGGGGGTCTACGGGGACCGGCCCTAAAATACGTTTATGCCCCCTCCAGGTGACCGAAACTCAAAGAGCCGGTCACCTCGGTTGCGGGAAGTCGCGTAAGACCCCCCCTAACCCCCCCTTGCCAAGGGGGGAAAAGATAATTTTCAAGCTTCTTTTCGACTTCTCCTGGTGAGCCTGTTACTCGCCAGCGCCAGCGGGTGCGCCATCACCGCCGATGACGTCGTCCATTCCGTGATTCTGCCGGAGCAGCGCACCATCGATCATCGCGATCCGGCCGAGTTGCCGCCCGCGCAATTCCATTGAACACACAGCCGCGCACGGTGTCGGATATGCAGTTGGACACTCCCGAGTGGCGGCTCTCGTTGGATGAGGCGCTGCGTATCGCACTCGAGAACGCCCGGGTGATTCGCGTGCTCGCCGGAACTGCCGCCACCACGAGCGGCCAAACCATTTACGAAGCCGCCATTACGAATACGACCATCGATCAGGCACAAGCAACGTTTGATCCAACCTTGGCGCAAAAGAGCACCTTCACGCATTCCGACAACCCCTCGCCCTTTGCGGATCCGTTCAGCCCTGCCCGAACCCTCATCTTCGACGGGCAGGTAGATTCTTTTCAATCGCAAGCCAGCTTGAGCAAGACGAACGTCATTGGCGGCCAGGCGGCCATCACTGCCGTCGATACGACCACGCATCTGAATGTCGCCGGCTCGCCGCTCAATCCGGAAAACCAGAACTCGATCGCGCTCAGTTATACGCAGCCGCTGCTGCAGGGCGGCGGCTTCGCCGTCAACATGGCGCCGATCGTCATCGCCCGGCTGAATACGGAAACGTCTTATTTTCAGTACAAGGACAGCGTCCAAGAAATGGTCCGGGGCGTGATCCAATCGTACTGGGACCTGGTGCAAGCCCGCACCGACGCCTGGGCACGCAAAATTCAGGTGCAACAGTCGGATGAAGAAGCTTCGCGGGAAGAGGCGCGCTTGAAAAGCGGCCTGGCCGACCTGAAGGATGTCGCTCAGGCCAAGGTCACCTATACGCAATTCAAAGCTCAGCTCATCGCTGCCGACGCGCTCGTGCTTACCCGCGAAGACACGCTCCGCAATATTCTCGGCTTGCCGCCTAACGATAATCGACGCATCGTTCCCGTATCCGCGCCCACGACCAAACGGCTCAAACCCGATTGGAAAGAGCTGGTCCACATTGGCGAACAACGCCGGCCCGACATCATCGAGCTAAAGCTAATCCTGCAGGCGGATCAACAGCGACTCTTGCAAGCGCAGAATGGGACCCTGCCCAAACTCGACGCCTTTGGGCAATATCGCTGGAACGGGATTAGCGGAGAGATGTTCAACGGCGACGGCATATCCGACAATTACACGGACTGGTCGGTGGGAATCAATTTCTCGGTGCCGTTGGGTATGCGTCAGGGTAGAGCCCAAATTCGTCAGCGAGAACTGACGCTTGCACGCGACCAGGCCAATGTCGACCAGAGCGTGCACGAAGCCATTCATCAATTGGCGCTCACGGTCCAAGACCTGGACAATAACTACGAGCAATATCTGGCCTACCAGGAAAGCCGGGCCGCGGCGTTGGACAACCTGCGCGTCCAAATCGAGCAATTTCGCTTCCATCGCAGCATCTATTTGAATGTCTTGCAGGCCCTCAACGATTGGGGCTCGGCAGTCACCTCGGAATCGCGGGCCATTCTCAGCTACAACGTCTCGCTCGCCAACCTGGAGCGGCAAACGGGCACCATCCTCGAGACTCACGGCTTAGTCTTCGTCGAAGAGCGTTTGCGAGCGGCAGGACCGCTCTTGCTGCCAAGCCACGATCGCCTTTACCCGGCATCCGAGCCTCCCACCGGCAATCCACAGATGTACCCATCAACCGGTGCCCCAAGCGAGGAGTCGTTCAACCTGAAAAACCCTGACCCTTACCAGAAGCAGCCCAAGGACGCCGCCGGCGCCGCCCGCTAAGCCCGGCTAGCCGCGACGGGCAGCGGAGCGCGACCTGGCCCTTTCGCATAACTTCATTCCGCTTTGCGCCCGGCTGAGCTTAACAGTCGCGTCAAGCGTGAAGCCCGCGCTCTCGCTGCGCGTCGCGGCTAACCATCGCTGTGTACGATTCACGACTCACGACTGACGATTCACGACTCACGACTTGATTTTCGCTTCGAGCTGCTCGTACTCCCGGCGTTTGTCTTCGGGCCAGGCATGCCCCTCTTTCAGGCCGCTATCGGCTGCTTTGAGAAGTTCGAGGTAAAAGGCGAGTTCTTCGATCTCTTGTTTACGCGCTTCCTCCAGAGCTTCATCGGATTGCAGCGGCCCCAAGAGTTCCAGAAGTTCATGCATGCCGTCGAGTTTGCCTACTTGTTCTTGAAGAAGACTTTGGGCTTCCTGGACGCTTTCTTTGTCACGGGCCTCTGGCGGAAGCTTGAGCAGGGGCTGCGCCTTTCTGACGAAAAACACGACCGGCAGCACGCACTGCGTCGCGAGCAGCGGGGCGGATTAGGAATTGCCAGGTTTTATGTTCGACATCGCTGATCCTGCGTTTCAAAACCTGCAGGTATGCATCTCGTCCGCCTTCCACTTTAGGATTACGATAATGGGGAGCATCCTGGGCTGCTTTCTCACCTGCTTGGTAAGCTTCCACCGCGTCTTTTTGATCCTGTATTGCCTCTCGCAGCTCCTGGTCGGAGAGTGCTTGGAGCTGTCTTAGCAGAATAGGCAACAGCTTGGAATTATAGATTTCATTGCCCTGTTTCTCGGCCGCCACCATCTTCGGCAACACTCTGACCTCATAATCGAGTTCTTCCCAGTGGGGGTCCGACCTTTGTGCGAACACCAGTGCTGCGAAGCAAACAACCGGGAAGAGCACCAGTCCGAGAGTTGCCAGGTATCTGAGAACGCCCTTTCCATAGCGATTGCCGTGCATGAGGATGCTGGCGGCCACACCTGCTGCTCCGCCGCCAAAATGAGCCGCCGCACTGACGCCGGGCACGAAGCTGACGAAGACATTGAGCAGAACAAGACTGAAGAGCTGGCGCAGCATGTTGTTCAGAAAGGGCCGCGGCATGTGGGCGCGATTGAGCAGCAGCCAAGTAATCAAGGATGTCATCAGTCCCCAAATGGCGCCGGAAGCGCCCGCTCCCACCGTTTGGGGATGGGTAAAGTAAGCCATGGCGCAACTTCCGCCAAAGCCGGCGAGCAAGTAAACGATCGAGAAGCGAACGCTGCCCCACATGCGTTCGGTCAAGGGCCCAATGACGTAAAGTGAATAAAGATTGACCGCCAGATGAACGATTCCCAGATGTACGAAAAAGCTGCTGATCAACCGCCACCACTCGCCACGGATCAGGTCCACGCCCCGAAGTGCGCCTTCGCCCATGTAAACGGCTACGAGCTTTTCCGTCAAACGCTGCCCCCCCAGCAGGTGTTCGGTGCCCAGGTACTCTCCCATGGGCACCCCGGCCTGTTTCGCCAATTGCAGGCCATAAGCAAAAACCAAAAGGTTGGCGAAAATCAGCGCGAAAGGTGGCGCGGGCGGGCGTTTGCACCATGAACACTTCGCGCACGGCGTCGCCGCGGGCGAATAGCTTGGTTGCCGACTCATCCAGTAAGGGCGGCTCCGGAGCCTGCACGTCGAGGCGTAAATTCCCCGAGCGCAACAAGCTCATCGAGCGCGGATTGGCCAGCAATTTTGCCGCCTTCGGAAGAGAGCACATAGCCTTGTCCCGTCCCCGGCATCCAGTCGGTCAGTCGAATGAGTCCTGCCAGGCGCAGGCGGTCGAGGTGGGGATCGATGCTTTCGCGACTGATGCCGGCAGCTTTGGCATAGGTCGATGGGTACCAGGGGCTTGGCGCCGCAGCGCCGCACAATTGCAAAATGAGCTCAAGGGGATTCTCAGTGGTTGCGGCCATGAGGTTTAAGGTATGGAGGCAGGCGAAGCTGGAGAATACCGGCCAGACCGACTCTCGAAATCGGGCGTGCTTGCGGCAATTCCTGCTCTTGACAAGGGCGGCCACCGCTCCTATTGTCCGCGTCCTTCTGGCTCACGAAATTCACGTTCGCCGCGCGTCCGGCTCCCAAGGCCTCCAGGCGTTCAGCGTTCGGCCCGTCGAGGAATGGCTCATGAACGAGCGCAAGGCATTACTTGGATTCTTCCTGATGGGTCTGGTGGGCTGCATCCAGCCCTTTGCTCACCCCAAGCAAGAGCCGGTGGTCGAGAAGAAGAAAGAAATCGAGGTCAAAACCATAGGCAAAGTCGCTAGCGTCGAAAACACTTCAGACGTCGAAGTGTTCGGCATCGGCCTGGTGGTTGGGCTCGATGGCACGGGCGGCGGTGCTCCTCCCGGCCCTTACCGTAGCGTGCTGGAGGATCAGCTCCCCAAAGAAAACAAGATCGAAAACGTTAAGCAATTCTTGGCTTCCAACACTACTTCGCTCGTGCTGGTGTCGGCGCGCATCCCGGCCGGCGCGCAAAGACGACATCATCGATATCAACATCTCGCTGCCGCGGGAAAGCCGGACCACCAGCTTGCGCGGCGGCAGGCTGCTGCGCTGCCACCTTTATGACTACAGCACCAAGAAAGGGATCAGCCCCAACTACAAGGGAGTCGACGTCGCCGTCCGCGGCAAGCCGGTGGCCAGGGCCGAAGGCAATGTCTCCGTCGGTTTTGGGGATGGCGATGAACAGGCGCGCTTGCGTTCCGGGCGTATTTGGGGCGGCGGCATTTGTGCCATGGGGAGGCCTCTTTACTTGATCATGAACCCGGACAGCACTTCCGCGAGCATCACCTCCAAGTGTGCGGAAAGAATCAACGAAACGTTCCATGGGATTGGGCCAGGCGCATCGACCGACCTGGCCACCGCAGAAGATAAACGGGTCGTCCTTCTCAACGTTCCGCCTCAGTACAAACTAAACTTGCCCCATTTCATCCGCGTAGTGCGGCTCGTCCCCCTCTATCAATCGGCGGAAGCGGATCGCATCGCATACATGCGCCAACTCGAAGAGCAGTTGCTGGATCCGGCGCGGTCGATACCGGCGGCGCTGCGCCTGGAAGCTTTTCGGGCCCGACAGCGTACCGACCTTGAAGCATGGCATGACGAGCGAACATCCGTTGGTCCGCTTCACGTCGGCAGAAGCGCTTGCCTATTTGGGCAGCGCGACCTGCGGCGAAGAGCTGGGCAAGATCGCCCGCGAGCAACCCGCTTTGCGGGCCTTCAGTTTGGCGGCACTGGCGTCTTTGGACGAATCGATCAGTCATGTCGTATTGCAAAATCTGCTCTCCCAATCGTCGGCTGAAACCCGCTACGGCGCCTTCCGTGCCTTGCACTCACTCGACGAACATGACGAAGCCATTCGAGGCGAGAAGCTCAACGAGTCTTTTTGGCTCCATCGCGTAGCGCCCGAATCGTCGCCCATGGTGCATCTAGCAACGATGCGGTCTGCCGAAGTCGTCATCTTCGGCGAAGAGCCGCTGATGATTCCGCCTTTCTCGATTCTCGCCGGAGAATTTACCGTAACCGCCAAGGCGGGCGACGATCGCTGCACCATTACCCATGCTTCCGTGCGAAGCGGCAAAACCCAGAAGCAATGCTCGCTGAAGCTGGAAGAGGACATTCGAACCATGGCTCAAATGGGGGCGCTGATCCGGACATCGTCGAGCTGTTACGCCGGGCGGATGCAATTCAGTGCTTGAGCTGCCAGGTCGCCGTCGATGCAGTCCCTCAAGAAGTGACCTCGGTTTACGATCTGGCCAGGGCCGCAGCGGGCGATGCGGAATTGCTCAAGACGCATCCGGAGATCCTGGCCGCCAAGGCCGATTTCGGAGCGAGCCCCAACCTGTTCCAGCAAACAAACCGGACGACTGCCAACGACAAAACGACCGAGGCGGTTCTCTCGGAATCGCTGCCAAGTAAACAGCAGTAAGGCTGGCGGCCCGAGCGGTTAATCTTTGGCCCTCAACGAATCATAAGCCGCGTGCGTTGGCTCGCGTGGGCATCCGTCCGCCGGTCCAACGAACGCGGCTTCGAGCTTGCGCCGGCGGCCATTAAATTGACAGCCTGGATCGGTTGCGTAGAATACACGCTTTTGATTTGCGAACCCAGCCACCATGGAAGCCGCCATACGAAAAGCGGAAGTCCTGATCGAGGCGCTACCTTATATTCGGCGTTTCCGGGACCGCTTCGTAGTCATCAAGCTCGGCGGCAGCGCCATGGAAGAGCCCGAAGCCCTTCTGGCCACCCTTCAAGACGCCGTTTTCATGGCGACTGTGGGGATTCGCCCCATTCTCGTTCACGGCGGGGGCAAAGCCATCGATCGAGCCATGACCGGCGCCGGCCTGACTCCCAAGAAAGTCCGCGGGCGGCGTTATACCGATGATGCCGTGTTGGCCATCGTGGTGCAGGAATTGCGCAAGTTGGCACTCCAGATCGAAAAAATGGTCAGACAATTAGGCGGTCGAGCCGTGGCTATGGCGGGCGGATCGCTTCAGTGTCTGCACGGGATTCAGATTGCTTTAGAAGCGCCCGGCGAGCCTCCGGTGGACCTTGGCCGCGTCGGCCGCGTCACCAAAGTAGCTGTCGATTTGCTCACGGATTTGTCGTCCGGCGGCGTGATGCCGGTGATCTCGTGCGTCGGCGAAGACGCCGACGGCGGGTTTTTGAATATCAACGCGGATGAGGCTGCGGCTGCGGTCGCCGCGAACCTGCGGGCCGAAAAGCTGGTCATGCTGACGGACACCCCTGGAATTCTGAGGGACCAACGCGATGAACAGAGTCTGATCCGCTCCCTTGACGCAGCCGGTTGCCGAGCGCTGATTCGAGAAGGCGTCATCGATCGCGGCATGATTCCCAAAGTCGAAGCCTGCCTGGAATCGCTGGCGTCGGGGGTCGGCAAGATCCATATCATCGACGGCCGCGTCCGTCATTCGTTGCTTCTGGAGATTTACACCGACGTCGGCATCGGCACCCAGATACGCTGAAGCCGCGTCGCTCTAACTTGGCCGAACATCTCGTACCCATCGAGCCGTTAGCGGTTTTTCCCCGAGAGAATAACTCATGGCATTGTCTTCGCCGGAAATCGTCGAGCTTTTCAAGAAATATATCATCGGCAACTACACGCGCTTCCCCGTTTGCCTGGCCAAAGGCGAAGGCTCCTGGGTTTGGGACGCCGAGGGACGCCGCTATCTCGACTTTTTCCCTGGCTGGGGCTGCAACTTGCTCGGCCATTGCCCGCCCAAAGTGGTGGAAGCAGTCCGCGATCAGGTCGGCAAACTGATCCATGTTCCCAACACCTGGTACACCGAGGCTCAGGGCCAACTGGGCAAGGCTTTGAGCGAGCGCAGCGGGTTCGGCGGTCAGGCTTTTTTCTGCAACAGCGGCGCCGAGGCCAATGAAGCCGCCATCAAGTTGGCTCGCCTCTGCGGCCGTCCCGGACGCTACAAACTCATCTCGATGATCAATAGCTTCCATGGCCGCACGATGGGGGCCTCACGGCAACAGGTCAGCCAAAGTATCACCAAGGATTCGAGCCTTTGGTCGCCGGTTTCAGTTATGCGCCATTCGGCGATTTGTCCGCGGTGAGCCGTCTCATCGACGACCAAACCTGCGCCATTCTGGTCGAGCCCATCCAGGGCGAGGGCGGCGTCAACTTGCCTCCGCCAGGTTACTTGGAGGGCCTGCGCCAACTTGCCGACCAGCACAAATTGGTGCTGATTTTCGACGAAGTTCAAGCCGGCATGGGCCGCACCGGAAAATGGTTTGCCTTCCAACACTGGAACGTGCAACCCGACGTGATGACTCTGGCCAAATCGCTGGCCGGCGGCGTCGCTTGCGGCGCGCCTGTCGCCCGACCGGAAGTCGCCGAAAAGCTCAAGCCCGGCACGCATGCAGCGACGTTTGGAGGCAATCCTATCGCCTGTCGAGCGGCACTGGCGGCCATCGAGATGATCGACGAACAGGGATTGCTCGCCCGCGCCGGCGAGCTGCGCAACAATTCCGCGATCGCTTCGAAGGACTCAAGAAACGCTGCCCCTTGATCGAAGAAGTGCGCGTGCTTGGCGTCATGATCGGCGTGGAATTGTCGATTGACGGCAGCTCCATTGTCCAACGAGCGTTAGAAAAGGGATTGTTGATCAATTGCACCCATGGTTCGGTTTTGCGCTTGCTGCCGGTGCTGACGCTCAGCGACTCCGAGTTGAAGCAAGGCTGCGACATCCTCGAAGACATTCTGCTCCATCATCCGGCGTAGTCCGGCTCTCCACCTTTTGTTCTTACCTCAACCTGCCCGTAGGCTCGAGCCATGCGACATTTTCTCGATTCCATTGATTTGACTGCGAAGAATTGGGCCGATCTTTTGACCGAGACCGCCCGTCTGAAAAAGGCTGATGCGATTCACGAACGCCCTGCCCCGCTGGTGGGACGGGTGCTCGGTCTCGTCTTCGAAAAACCTTCGCTGCGCACGCGGGTAAGCTTTCAGGCTGCCATCGCCTCGCTGGGGGGTTCGAGCGTTTTCATGTCGGGCAATGAAGTCGGACTCGGTTCGCGAGAAACGGTCCCCGATTTCGCGCGGGTCACCAGCCAGTATGTCGATGCCGTGGTGTTGCGCACTTATCGGCATGCCACCGTCGAAGAATTCGCCAGCTTTTCCCGTTGCCCGGTAATCAACGGGCTCTCCGATTACTACCACCCTTGCCAGGCGCTGGCGGATCTTTTCACGATGCAGGAGCTATTCGGCAAGATTGAAGGGCGGACGCTGGTTTTCATCGGCGACGGCAATAACGTCGCCCGCTCCCTGGCGATCGGCTGTCGCCAGGCTCGGCGTGCGTTTCGTTTTGGCTTCTCCCAAAGAACACGGTTTTGACGCCCCTTTCCTGGAGATGATGGCCCAGAAGTTGCCGGCCGCGCGTATGGAATTTGGCAACGATCCGGGCGCTGCGGTGCGCACTGCCGATGTGATTTACACCGATGTCTGGACCAGCATGGGGCAGGAAGCCGAGCACGCCAAGCGGCTGGAAGCTTTTAAGGCCTTCCAGGTGAACGACGACTTGCTGAAATTAGCCCCGCGGCACGCGAAAGTCATGCATTGCCTGCCCGCCCACCGGGGCGAAGAGATCACCAACGAGGTGTTGGAATCCGATCGCAGCGTTGTCTTTCAACAAGCGGGCAATCGCTTGCACACCCAAAAAGCGTTGCTGGAATGGTTGCTCGCGAGGAATGTTCCATGAAGCGTAACGACGGCCGCCAACCCAATGAACTTCGGCCCTTTGACCTTTCGACGCCGCTACACGCGTCATGCCGACGGCAGCGTTCTGGTGCGCATGGGCAAGACTGCCGTGTTGTGCACTTGCTCGGTAGAAGCCAGCGTGCCGGCTTTCCTGGTGGGCAAAGGCAAAGGCTGGCTCACGGCCGAATATGCGATGCTGCCCAGCAGCACGAGCCCGCGAAAACAACGCGATCGCCAGGGAAAGATCGATGGCAGGAGCGTCGAGATCCAGCGCTTGATTGGGCGTAGTTTGCGGGCAGTTGCCAACCTGGACAAGCTGGGCGAAAGAACCTTGTTCATCGATTGTGACGTGCTGGAAGCCGACGGCGGCACGCGCACGGCCAGCATCAACGGCGCCTACGTAGCTTTGGTGGATGCACTGACCGCCCACAAGTCCGAGTTAGGGCCCTTGCGATCGCTTTTGCGTGGCAGCGTGGCCGCCGTCAGCGTCGGTCTTGCGGAAGACGTCGAACTGCTGGACCTGGATTACAGCGAAGATAAGGACGCCGACGTCGATTGCAACCTGGTCATGACGGGAGCTGGAGAATTCATCGAGATTCAGGGGGCTGGAGAAGAGGCGACCTTCAGTCGCGCCCAGCTCGACCGCATGCTCAAGATAGGGAAGCTGGGCATCGATGCGGTCACGGCGCTGCAACGAAAAGCGCTGGGCTCGAATTGGCCTCTGGACTAGCCAAAGCATTTTTGTTAAAGACCGCATCGAGAAACACCGATCGTGCGAATCCGTCACTCGGTCACCAAGAGGTAGATGGTTCGCAAGGCTGCGAAATGTTCCGCGATCAAGGAGGATCCCAATGAGAAGGATGATCTTCGCTCTGCCGTTATTGGCGGGACTGGCCTGGACCAGCATGAGCCGCGCCGGAATCGATGCAGATCCCAACAAGGATTATCCAATCACGCCTCAAGCAGGGCAGTATTTCGTCTGTGCCACGTGCTTTGTCGGGCCTCAGGCGCCCAAGCTCGCAAGGGAAATGGTCTACGAGATTCGCAGCCGCTTTGGCGTTCCCGCCTATGTCATGGACAAAGGTGAAGAAGAGCGGCGGAAGGAACGAGAAAGATTGAAGAAGATTCACGAAGAGTACGGCGACAACACCAGTCGTCTGAAGACCATTCGCATTCAGGAGGAATGCGCCGTCTTGGTTGGTGGATTCAAGAATGAAGAATCTGCGTCCAAGGCCCTGAAGCAAGTCAAGGCCTGGCCGATGCCCAAAAACAAAGAACTCATGCCGGTCATCACCGATACCAACTACGTTCCCGATAAATTCGAAGAAAAGGCCGAAACGCGAGGAGCCTATGTAAGCCCCTACGTAATGGCTTTCGTCGTCCACAATCCGACCATTCCCGTGGAGAAGAAGGTCGATCCCAAGATGGAAGCCTTCATGAGGAGGATCAACGCTCACGAGAAATACAGCGTCTATGGATGCCGCAAACCTTGGACGCTGGTGGTGGCCCAATTTCAGGGCGTGTCGGTGATTCAGACCCAGGCAGCGAACGAGTCTTTCATCGAAAGGTTGTTCAGTTCTTCAAAAGGCGAATCCCTTTCGGCTAGTGCATTGAACGCCGACAACATGTGCGAAGCACTGCGTAAGAGCCGCTTGGATGCCTACGTTTTGCACACGACCTGGGGTTCCGTGGTATGCGTAGGCGGATTCGCTAGCTTGGACGATCCGAAAATGGGAGAGATGAAAACCCGCCTGAGCAGCTTTCCCAAGGCGCAAGGCTTAATGCTCATGCCCGAACCGATCCCGATGGAAGTGCCCAAAGGTTGAGTCGGGGATCGCGAATCGGAAGTCGTGAATCGAAGCCCCGGAAGGTCACTTCCTGGGCTTCGATTGTTTCCGATGAAGGAGCACTCGAAAGGCGAGCGTCGAGGCGTAAGCCCGACGAGTCGTCAAGTGGGTATACGCGTACTTTTTGCGTGAGGACTCGTCGGGCTGACGCCTCGACGCTCGCCAGCAACTTTTCACTCCTCAGTGTGAGGATGCTGCTGTTGACCGTTGATGGCGGGCAACAACCCCGGTTCGTCATCGACATCCGCATGGCAGCCATGGCTGAAGAGAAGGTAGACGCCAAGAAGCATTGCGACGAGAAAACCCCAACGAACGCTGAATTTCGGCACACAAACGTGGTCCTGCCTCGCAATCCTCCTTCTCTGGAAATAACAACGCGGGACGGCCGGCGCCAGCCCGCTTTTCTCCCCCCTTGGCCAGGGGGGGTTGGGGGGGTCTCGGGATCTTCAAGTCCATGCAGGCAAAAAGGATGATGCGGGATCGAAAGAGCCAAGGGATAACCGAACCATGGGGAGGCCGCCGCATTACCCCCCCTGCCCCCCCTTGCCAAGGGGGGAGAGAAGAAGGGCCCCTCACCAAAGTGGGAAGAAGAGTAGGCCCGACCACAAAAGGTGGGAGAAGATTGACGCATCGAGATTGTGCAGCAAGATTACGCAAACTCATTTGTGTGCTTCATCGCTTAAGCCGTAGCTGAATATCAAAAAATCCCACCATCTGTTCGATCGATTTCAGCAATTGATCTCCACCCCAACCGTGACTGGCTCCTGGCATTTCGATCAGCTTCACCGAAACGCCCGTCTCTTCGAGCTTTTTCGCAAAACTGCGCGATTGGCCGATCGACACCGTTTTATCCTCGGTGCCGTGCAAAAGCAAAAAGGGCGGAGCGTTCGGCTTCACGTAAAGAATGGGTGACGCCCGCCGATAGAGTTCCGGCCGGTTGGCGAACGTGTCGCCGAGGAACGGCAGCAAGGTTTTGGTCTCGACGTCTTCCGACCAATCCTTGGTGGTGAAATCGGTCGGCCCGTAGAAATCGACGACGGCCTGAACGCTGCTCGATTGCTCGGGCGACCCTCCCGTTCCTTCGAGATTATCTTCTTTTGTCGTCGTTCCTAGAAGACAGGCCAAGTGTCCCCCGGCCGAAAAACCGACGACACCCATATGATCCTTATCGATTTTGTATTGAGCAGCATGGGCGCAGCCAGCGGACAGCCGCTTTGCAATCCTCGATCTGGGCCGGGAATTTCGCGTCCGGCACGAACCGGTAAGAGATCGTCGCCGCGACGAATCCGCGGCTTGCCAGCGTCTTGACGATCTGCGACAAGTCCTGGCGTTTGCCCGATTGCCAGGCTCTGCCTCCGAATTGCTTGGTTTCCCCATGGATGCAGACGATCGTCGGGAAGGGGCCAGCGCCCTGGGAGGGCATGGCGATATCGAGTATCAAGTCTGTGTTGCCGCCCTTGCCATAGGTCAGGCTGTTCTCCACTTGAATTGCCAATGGTTCTTGAGCGATTACCCATCCCGCACCGGCGAGCACGACGAAGAGAGCAACCAAGTGATTGCATTTCATGGAAATTCCCTTCCAATGGTCAATGAGCTTGCTTGAACAATATGCAAGCTGCCAAGGCGAATTACAATAGGGCGCGTGTTTCGCTGTCCCTGGGGCACTGGGTTCACTCAACAGGACGACGCCATGAGGCAATCTTCTCCGAATCCCGGATCGAAATTAAGCTGGAAACTCTTCTTACCTACGGTGGTTTTGCTCCTGGCCTGTGCGGGCGGCGGCGTGCTGGCAATCGAAAGGTTTTCCGTTCCCGACTGGCTACACTCCTCGCGTTACGGAGCCGACGATCCTGCGGACATCCAGGCCCGAACCGAGGCGGTGAGCGATCGGCTCAGGCTGGTCTCGATAGTCTGTTGGCGGCCGAACAGACGCTGACCGACCCAGCCGAATTCGCGCGGCTTGCCAAGGGATTGGTGCAAAAGCATGGTAGTTCGAGCCTGGCGCGGAGTTGCAGGCGCCGCCGCGATGGATACTATCGGCGGGCAGAGGAACGCGAAATGGAATTGGCTCGAGCCGTGGCGGCAAGCGATCCGTTCGATTTCCCGGCGCGGCTGCGGCCCTATCAGCAATATCTCGACCATCACCCCTTGGGATGTTTCGTATCAGAAGCCAGGCAAGCACTCGAGACGATAGAGCAAGAGTGGGACAAGCACGATTTCCGCCTTGTTCGGGACCATTACGTACATGCACCGGGCCAAGTCAAGGAATTGACGTCCCTTTGCCAGGCCTACCTGGCAAAACATCCCAATGGCCTTTATCGTTCCTATGCAGGAGACCTTTCCCGTTGGGCCGAGCGCGTCTGCATGCCCGGGGAATATCGCGTGACGCTTCAGCAGGGTGTCATCGAGCGGCGGCTGGCACGTTGGTTCAGTCGAGGGCCGGATGTTTCGGTGCTTCTCGAGGTGGGGGGCGTTCGCCATGGACCGAGCAATATCACCGTCAATTCGTATACACCGCAATGGAATTATGAATTCCCGCGTCGCGTTCGCTGGCAATTGGGCGATCCGATTCGCATCGTAGTCACGGATCACGATTATTGGGATCGGGATATCATTGAGGTGGTTTCCAGCGATGGCGATCCCTTGGCGGCGGCGCACTTGAACGATGAGATAGCGGTTGGCGGAAGCAGGCTGCAGTTTTCGACGGATTTCACGATGCCGGCTTTACCTACCATCGAGTAATCCGCAAAATAAAGGGGACGCGGCTAGCCGCGTCCCCTTTATTTTGCCGCCCCGTCAAGAGAGGATACGTCAGGCAGTGCGATTTCCTCAAGCATTGATTCGTCGCGATTCGGACGACAGTTTGATCGTCGGTTTCTGTTCGCCCGCTTTCGAAACGGGCTGGCACGCGAAAGTCGTTGCCGTCTGCGAGGCATTCTCCGCGGATTCACTTTCTGCCAGTCTGCCGGCCGTTCTGTTTGTACAACGGCTCGATCGAAAACATATCATGATCGTGCGCACGCAAGCAGAACCTAAGGCAAGTGCGGGGCCGAGCCGTTTTCATTTGCTGATCGTCAATCAGAGGGATTATGCGACTCTCCACTACGACCCATTCGCCTTGGCCGACCAAATAGCACCGAATTGGACTGCTGCCCATGATTTGCCCGATTTGCAATGGCAAGGACCGAGTCCTCCGCGACGCTCGACAGCGGATATCCAACAGGTTCTGAAGGGGAAAAACGGGCCTGAGCTGCTAGGTGGCTGCCAGGCATTGATTGACGGGAGCCAGCTCCTCTTCGTCCGTTCGGAACCGGATAGCAAAGTGGTTCGCGATCTCTGGATGTTGCTGCCCTACAGCAACCGCCTGGAACTCATGCCTGCGACCTTCGCCTGGAATCACAAGTTGCGCTTCGATGTGGTGGTTTCGACCAGGGAAAGGGCCGGGAATTTCGCTGGCTACATGACGGAAGAGCAAGCAGGAGGGTATCCCGAGGGCCGGTACGAGCTGAGCCTGCAGACCGCTGCGGAAGCGGAGGATCAAGAGAGCCTCGAGGTACTTTGGTCGCGGCGGAGCCGGCGCGAAGTTTGGCGTCTCGGTTTCATGCTGGTGGCAGTGCTGGCGATTCTGGCGCTTGGCCTGCGGCTCATGACGCCAGCGCCGAAACCTTAAGGAGAGCGGCTGACTTTTTTCGTTTAACCCGGAGCCAGCGGCGACGGCGGACTGCACCTCACGCCGAACCATACAGCACGACACGAAATCCTAGACGTCCGCCGTCGCCGCTGGCTCCGGGTTAAACGAGGCGTGCGCGAGCAGTATCAAAGAGTTCCGAGGATCACCGTGGACAAGCAGCAATCGCCAAAGTCAATGGACGAAGAAGTCCTGGTTATCCCCACTGCGGTATTTCATGCGGCAGGCGTCTTCCAGGGATTTCGCCAAGATGCCGATTACTACACGGCGCTCTTGTTCAGACCGGAGCACTTTCAGTTTCTGCCGCGTTCGCGAGCCGAGACCGCCCCGGAGTTCATAACAACTGATCCCCTATGTCGTGCTCCGTCACGGCTCGGACGTCTTCTGTTATCGTCGCGGCCAAGCAGGCGGCGAGCAGCGACTGCACGCGCTGCGCTGATCGGCGTCGGCGGACACATCGGTAGAGAAGATATTTGCGAAGGCGATTTTTCCTATCGTGGAGCCATGCTTCGCGAAATTAACGAAGAAATCGATTTGAAATGCGGCTACCGGGAGCAGTGCCTGGGTATCATCAACGACGACAGCACGCCCGTGGGCCAAGTCCATCTGGGCATCGTGCATGTTTTCGATCTGGACGGCCGCGATGTGACTCCGCGCGCAGCAGTGCTTTGGGACGGGCTGCTGATTCCTCTAACCGAGCTGAAAGCTTGCCGAACTGAGTTCGAGACCTGGTCGCAGTTTGTGCTGGACGCCATTTCCTGAGCCTTACCAAACGGCCAATTCCAGCTCCATGTCGATGCCGGTACGCTCTTGCACGCGCTGTTGAATCATCTCCACGAGCCGCAGAATATCGCGCGGGTGGTTTCTGGGGCTGCGACCACGAAATTGGCGTCGCGTCGCTGACTCCGGCGCTCCCACGCGCGGTGCCGATCGATCCCGCTTGGCTGATCAGCGCACCGGCATTCATGCCCCGCGGGTTTTTGAACATGCGCGCTGCAGGTTGAAAGCTGTAGGGCTGTGAAGCCTTTCGCTGAATCCAGGCCCGGCGCAACCGTTTTACGATGGCATCGACGTTATCGGCTTCGAGTTCAAATTCGACGGCCACAATGACTTGCTCATCCAGATTGCCGCCGCGGCGATCGAAACGCAGTTCCTCGCGTTCGCGCGTTTGCACTTGTCCATGCTCGTCGAGCACTTCGACGCCTCACAACGCTGACTGCTTCGGATCGTTCGCCGGCTTGCGCGGCAAGGGCGCCGCCGATGGTTGCAGGAATGCCAACCAAGGTTTCTAGTCCCGCGAGACCATGGCGTGCCGACTCGGAGATGACGGCCGACAATGCCGCCCCACCTGCCGCGTTGACACGCTTCCCTTGAACCGATACTTGAGTGAACGCCGGTTCGGTGAGACGGACGACCACGCCACGAACACCGGCGTCGGGCACCAGAACGTTGCAGCCCGCTCCCAGAATGCGGAAAGGAATGGCGCCCGGCCGTGCAGCTCCGAATCAGTGCCGCCAACTCTTCGGGCGCGTGCGGCCTGGCAATGAAGTCGGCCCGGCCCCAGCGCAGGTAAGTGAACGGCGCCAAGGGAATCTGCGGCTCGAGGATCGAGGCGAAGGCTTCCAGTTCGGAAGGCGCTGCCGCACCGGGTGTGCTTGGACCAGTACCATTCATGCAGCCATCTTAGAAGGGTTTCGCGGTAGACGTCAACCAAACCACGGCTGCGTTTCTGGTCTGGCGGAACCGGGTCGCTAAAATGAGATCGATGGTTACACCACCGCAATTACCGGCTGCACGCGACAGCGTCGCCTCTTTGGGTTCAATTTCCGAACTGGCTGTGCTGAGCAGCGGCGGGTTGGATAGCGCGATTCTCCTGGGGGAATCCTTGGCGGGTGGACTCCGAGTTCACCCTTTATACATTCGTGCAGGTCACCCTTGGGAAGAGTTGGAATTGGACTATTTGCATCGGCTGCTTGCGGCGATCGCCTGTGACAGGCTCAACCCCTTGGTGCTTTTGAAGATGCCTGTAGACGATTTGTATGGCGACCATTGGAGCATGACTGGACAAGCGGTCCCGGATGAAAAATCGGCAGACGAATCAGTCTTTTTGCCAGGTAGGAACGTCTTGCTTCTAGCGAAGGGCATGCTCTGGTGCCACCTGCACGGGGTTCCAGCCCTAGCGCAGGCGGTACTTTGTGGAAATCCCTTTCCCGACGCCACGGATGCGTTTTACAGCCAATTCGAGGAGGTGGTGAACCTTGGGGTGGGCGGCTCGGTGCGGATACTGCGCCCTATGCCCAAATGAAAAAAGTGGATATTCTGAGCCGAGGCGGCATTGCCCCATGGGAGTGGTCGTTCTCGTGCATCAACCCGCAGGCTGGAAAACATTGCGGCCGCTGCAACAGGCGTCATGAACGCCACAAGGCCTTCGATAATGCAGGGTTGCACGATCCAACCTCTTACTGCGCGGAGGATGCATGTACCGCGTGACACGAGAAATCCATTTTTGCTATGGCCACCGCCTGCTCGAGTACGATGGCAAATGCCGCCATCTGCACGGTCACAACGGCGGGCCCTGATTACGCTTGAGGCCCGAGCATTGGATGCACTCGGGATGGTAATCGATTTCTCACAAATCAAGCGTATAGTGAGTGGCTGGATCGACGAAGCACTTGACCATCGAATGCTTCTACACGAAGCTGACCCGGTTCTTCCCTTCCTGAAGCAGCAGGGTGAACCGGTGTTTGTGATGAAGGTAAACCCGACGGCCGAGAACATCGCCCGGCTTATCTTCGATTTTGCCGCCGGCCAAGGGTTTCCAGTGATCGAGGTTCAGTCTGTGGGAAACGAATAGCTGCTACGCCACTTATCGTCCCGACCGATAATTGTTCCATCAGCGTAAATAGTTATGCAACAATGTGCAACTGAGTTCAGATAAACGATGAATCGGACCTTTGAAGTTTGCATCCGTCCAGGGCGTCACATAGTATTGGACATACATTTGGGTGGCTCCCCGCCCCGCATTCCGGAAAATTCGGATGACACCTGAGCCCGTTACCAATGCGCCTGATAGCGAAGCTTTGCTCGAAAAAACAATCGAGTGCGCCGCGACCGATCGCGTTGACACCGATTCGATCTCCGGCAGTCCGACGCATGCGTCCGGTCCCGAATCCAGCGGCATGCGCCGCCAGCGCTACATCGGCATGGAGTTCGGCGATCTGGTCTTGATCGAAGAACTGGGCCGCGGCGGCATGGGTGTGGTTTACAAGGCTCGTCAAAAGAGTCTCGACCGTGTGGTTGCCGTCAAGCTTCTACTTCACGAAGAATTCCACGACGAAACGCGTCTGGCTCGTTTCCGAGCCGAGGCCCGGGCCGCAGCAAGTCTTACCCACCCGAACATTGTCCAGGTCTATCAAGTCGGCGAATGCGACATCGCTCACTATTTCGTCATGGAATATGTCGACGGGCCATCGCTCGAATCGCTGATCCGAGACGGCAAACTGCTCCTGGGTTCGGCAATCAATTTACTGGTTTCCATCGCGGACGCGGTTCAATTCGCCCATGAAAAGGGCGTTGTGCATCGCGATCTCAAGCCCGCCAATATCATGATCGACCGAGGTCAACGCCCCGTCGTGATGGATTTCGGGATTGCCAAGGTGCTCGGTCAATCCTCAATGTTGACCCAACAAGGCGTGGTGATGGGAACGCCCGCGTTCATGTCTCCCGAGCAAGCGGGTGAAGAACCGGAACGTGTCGGCCCGCATAGCGACATTTATTCGCTGGTGCGCCATCCTCTACATGATGCTTGCCGGAAGATGCCCTTCGACGAGGGAACGACTCTAAGGACAATCCTCAAAGTCATCGGCCCCGATATGCCGGCGAGCATCCGCTCGATCCGCCCACAGATTCCTGACGAACTCGAACGCATCTGCTTAAAGTGTCTACAAAAGAAACCCGAAGAGCGGTTCAAAACTGCTCAGATGCTCGCCGACAAGCTTCGAGGATTTCTTGCCGACCCCGCAAAGAAAACGAGCGATCGTCCTCCCCTGCGCCGCGTTGTTCTTCGGAGCACCAGAGCTTCGCAACAAATCAGGCTGACCAAGCCCGTCTCGATCGTGGGCCGAACTTCGGATTGCGATGTGGTGCTCCGCGCTTTGGACATATCCAAACAACACTGCCGCATCATCATCGAAGCCGATTCGGTAACGATTGAAGATCTTGGCAGCGCCAACGGCACGTTCGTGAACGGCCAACGCATCCGCAAAGCTGAACTGGAAGACCGCGACCGCATCCGCCTCGCCGATCACGAGTTCAAGATTCGCATGGCGATGCCTAATGCGGAAGAATAAGAATTGGCGTCCGACTCTTCGTTTGACGTGTGCCTCCCGCAACTGTCACGGGCACCCGACCCAGCAAAGCAATCAATTCGTTTAACCCGGAGCCAGCGGCGACGGCGGACTTCAAGTCTTTCGTGTCATACCGCATGGTTCAGTGGTGCTACTGTCAGCCGTCGCCGTTGGCTCCGGGTTAAACGAAACGCTTCGATCAGCGTGCGACTTTCAGGTCGAATCACACCTGAAACACCCCGGTTTTGAAAGGTGCCCCATCGTCGTAGCGCCCGGCAATCTCGAACGCCAGCAGCAAGGCGGCTCGCGTCTGCACCGGGTCGAGGATGCCGTCAATCCATAACCGGGCCGCGGCATAACGGATGTCCATCTGTTCGCGATAGCTGGCTTCCGTCTTGCGACGCAGCTCCGCCAACTCTTCAGCTTCGGGCTCGTGGCCTTGGCGGCGCAGGGCCGCGATCGTCACGTCGAGTAACGTTCCGGCGGCTTGCTCGCCTCCCATGACGGCATAGCGAGCCCCGGGCCAGGCGAATATGAATCTTGGGTCGAATGCTTTGCCGCACAGGGCGTAGTTGCCCGCTCCGAACGATCCGCCCAACACTACCGTGATTTTGGGCACTACGCTGTTCGCGATCGCATTGACCAATTTGGCGCCGGCTTTGATGATGCCGTGCTGTTCGGAATCCCGGCCCACCATGAAGCCGTTCACGTCTTGCAGGAAGAGCAAAGGAATGCGCGACTGATTGCAATCCATAATGAAACGGGCGGTTTTTTCGGCGCTGTCGACGTAGATGACGCCGCCATATTGAAGCGAGCCCTCGGCGGGCTTGCAGCGCTTGCGCTGATTGGCCACAACGCCAATGGGCATGCCGCCCAGCCGGGCATAGCCACACACGATGGTTTGGCCATATTCGGCCTTGTATTCATCGAACGGAGCCGCATCGATCAGGCAAATTATAAGCTCGCGGATATCGAATTCCTGACGCTTCCCCGTTGTCGTGAAGCGATAGAGCTGTGTCGCCGGGCATGCTGCCGGGGTGGCGGCGTCCACGCGTCGCACGTCGGTGGGCAAGTTGCCAACCAGCCGGCGGAGTCGGTCCAAGCAGGAAGGTTCGTCTTTTTCCCGGAAATCGATGGTGCCGCTGACTGCCGCATGCATGGCTGCGCCGCCCAGTTCTTCATGGCTCACTGTTTGGCCGATGGCGGCTTTCACAAGTGCGGGGCCTGCCAGATAGAGTCCGCTTCCTTCGGTCATTAGCAAGGTATCGCAGAGGACGGGAAGGTAGCCCCCGCCGGCCACGCAATTGCCCATGATGGCGGCAAATTGCGGAATTCCTTTGGCGGAAATGACGGCGTTGTTGCGAAAAATGCGGCCAAAGTCGTCTTCGTCGGGAAACACCTCGTCCTGTAAAGGCAGGAAGACTCCCGCGCTGTCGACGAGATAGATGAGAGGCAAGTGATTTTCGAGGGCGATCCGCTGCTGCCGCAAAACTTTTTTGGCGGTAAGCGGGAAAAAAGCCCCGGCTTTGACGGTAGCGTCATTGGCGATCACCATGACGCGCCGGTCCGCAACGGTGCCGATGCCGGTGACCACGCCCGCGCAAGCCGCCCCGCCCCACTCCTGATACATCTGCCAGCCGGCCCAGAGGCCGAGCTCGAAGAATTCCGTTCCGGGATCGATCAGTCGGGCTATGCGCTCCCGAGCAGTCAGCCGACCTTTTTCATGCTGGCGGGCCGCTGCCTTGGCGCCCGTCCCGGCGCGCAATTGCTCTTGTTGAGCGAGCAGGTCGGCGATCGCCGGCGGCGGTTGCGGTTCCATGAAAAACTACTGACCGATAGCGGGTTCTTCGATCAGCGCTTCGTCCGCAACTTCGTCGACTTCAGGGTGAGCAGCGCCGTTCGTGGGCACAGCCGTCCAATCTTTACGCTGCCGCGAGCTGGGAATGTCCAGCATTTTTCGGTACTTGGTCACTGTGCGTCGAGCGACGGGATAGCCGACTTCGCTCAACTTGTTGACCAAGTGCTCGTCGGAGAGCGGATCCGACTTATCTTCGTTATCGATGATTTCTTGCAGCTTTTTCTTAATGGTCTCGTAGGCAACGTCCTCTCCGCTTGCCGTCTGCGTGCCGCCGCCAAAGAAACGCTTGAGCGGGAAGACGCCGCGTGGAGTTTGCACCCATTTGTCGTCGACCGCTCGGCTCACCGTGGTGACGTGCACTCCCACCTGATCGGCGATCTGCTGCATCTTCAAGGGCTCGATATATTCAGGCCCCTTATCGAGGAAGCGCGCTGATGTTGAATGATGGCCCGCGTCACTTTCTCGAGGGTGTTGCGGCGCTGTTCGATCGATTCCATGAGCCACTGGGCGGCCTGAATCTTGCGCTTGAGAAACTCCTTAGTTTTGGCGTCGGCTCCCTTGTCGCGATACATTTCGACGCAGCGCCGGCTGATGTAGATGTTCGGCAGCCAATCGTCCAGCAAGCGGATGTCGTAGCCCCCATCTTCATTGCGCGATACCTGAATATCGGGCACGACGTAGGGCGTGCTGTCCGGAGTGAACTGATGCCCGGATTGGGATTGAGGTGGCGCAACACCTCGGTTGCTTCCATAATCTCCGGAATGTCGTATCCGGTAGCCCGCTGAATGATCGGCAAGCGATTGTGGGCTACATCTTGCAAATGATCGGTGATGAGCAAGCGCACCAGCTCGACGTGCGGCGTTTCCGGAGTCAGCTGGAGAAGCAGGCATTCTTTGGCATCGCGGGCGCGACTCCGGGCGGATCCAGTTTCTGGATGGCGGCTAGCGCCACTTCCAGCTCTTGCACCGTGACTGGTTCGTCGTAACCTTGGGCTATTTCCTCGAGCGGCAAGGCGAGGTAGCCACGCTCGTTGATGTGGGTGATGAGGAACCGCACCAATTTCACTTCGCGGGGAGAACCGTCGACAAAGCTAAGCTGGTCGTTCAAGTAATCTTGGAAGGATGGGGGCCGCGAGGGCATGTTCTGCATCGCGTCAAGTTTTTTATCGCCGGCCTCGTCCGATCCACCGCGGAAGGTCGATGGCCTTCGCTCGAACGGCTCTCCCAGTCGCGGTCGAACGCTTCCAGGGCATCGAATTCCCCTTCCGGCTCGAACTCCGCCGGTTCTTGGACGGCCGTTTCCGCTTCGGCGCCGGGTGTTTCCGCTGATCCTTCTTCAGGCGCAACTTCTTTCATCTCCAGGACGGGGTTTTCCTGCACTTCTTGCCGGATGCGCTCTTCCAAAGCCATGGACGGCAACTGCAGAATCTCCATCGACTGGATCATGCGCGGAGCCAGGATCATTCGTTGATCCATCCGCTGCGTCAAACTTGTGTCAAGTCGCATGGCTGGGAAACCTTATTGATGAGCCTGGAATAGCGGCGTATTCCAAACGTAAGTCACGATCCACTCTTCTCAAAACGCCCGGCGCCCTTCAAGGGCATCGGCTAGCATTTGGCTGTTGGCAAACTCCAACCCCGATCCAGAGGGCAAACCACGTGCCAATCGCGTAACCCGCACGTTCGAATTACCCATCAAGCTCGAGATATAGAGCGCTGTCCCGTCTCCTTCCAGCGTGGGATTGGTCGCAAGCACGACTTCTTGCACTCCCTGAGCCCGAATGCGGGCCATGAGAGCATCCAAAGTCAGCTGCTCCGGTCCCATGTTTTCGAGCGGCGCCAGCCTGCCTTGCAGTACGTGATACTGGCCTCGAAAGCTTCCCGAGCGTTCCAGTGCCGCCAGATCACGAGGCTGCTCCACCACGCAGATAATCGTTGCATCGCGACGCGGGTCCGAGCAAATACTGCACAGGCCTTGTTCGGTCAAGTTGAAACATTGCGTGCATGGCCGCACGCGCTCTGCCACCAATTGAAGCGCGCCGGCAAGCGCCAGCGCTCGATCGCGGCCGTTGGCCAGCAAATAATGCGTCAAGCGGTCGGCACTTTTGGGGCCGATGCCGGGCAGTTTGCACAACTCCCGCATGAGCTGATCTATTGCCCCAGCGTTGGCGTTGAGCATGGTCGCCATCACGATGATCCGCCTAAGAAGCTGGGCAGATTGAAGCCGGCCGGCAAGCCCAAGCTCGTGGCAACTTTGCGCGCCTCTTCGGCAGCTTGTTGGCGTGCTTTTTCCATTCCCTGATTGATTCCTGCGCGGATGAGGTCTTCCAACATTTCCTTGTCGCCGAGATTCATCGCCTCGTCGCTGAGCCTGCACTCCAACAGCTCGAGAGTGCCGCTGACGCCGGCCCGAACCATCCCGCCCCCTGCCGTCCCTTCCACGACGATTTGCTCGAGCCGTTGCTTGAGCTGCGCCATCTCCGCCTTGATCTTGGGAAGCTGCGTGAACAAGCTCGCGATGTTGCCCAATCCCTCGAACATGAAGCAGTCTCCACTCTGTAACGGCGAGCGTCGAGGCGTGAGCCCGACGAGTCCTCAAGTAGGCTTACGCGTTTTTTCTCGTGAAGGCTTGTCGGGCTTACGCCTACACGCTCGCCGGCGTAACTGCGCACTCAGCTCCTCACCCGCCACTTTCCCCCGATGATGGCTCGTCCCCAGGCGGTTCTTCAACTTTTTCCGGCGGCGGCGAAGGCGACACCGGCGCTCCAAACCCGTCGTCCACTTCTACAAGCGTGGCATCCAGCTTCTCTATTGCCGCGTTCACCAGCGGATGTTTGGACGCCTCCGCTCGCTTATTGCGGTAGTTGACTACACGCTCTTCGTTCTTAGGAACTGCCGGAGCTGCTTTCGTTTCGCGAGCGCCCGTCTCGATGCGGATGGACCAGTCCGGACCGGCGACCTTCTTGACGATTTCATCGAGCCGTGCGAGCGATTTGGCGGCTTGGCAGTAGTCCCGTGCTGCATTGTAATCGGCATCGAATGTCAATACTAGCGTTTTTGGCCCAATAATTGCAGGAGGGTTCGCCATCTTGAGATACGACGCCAGCATAGGCGGCGCCTGCAGCATGATTTCGCGCCAAATCGATTCAGCGGTTTCGCATTTTGGAACTGCGGGAACCGGTCGAGCGACTTGCTCATTCTCTATAATCTTTTTTTTTATGTCGTTATTTGGATTTGATTTAGGTGCGCCGGTGCCTGCGCTTTTCGCTTGTTCCGGCTGACGATCATGCGAAGAAGGTGATGCGGCTGCAAGCTGCTGCGTCAGCTGCGCCAGCGAAATCAGATCGCCAAGCCTGGCCAGCCGCACGACCGCCATTTCGATGAGTGTGCGGGCATGCCCGCCGCCACGCAGTCGCCATTTTGTGGTCGCGAGAATATCTAAACCGGCCAGAATCGAATCGATCGGGAGCTTACGTGCTTGTTCTTCGAGCATTGCACGCAGCCTTTTGGGCGTCGTTAGACTTTGATCCTCCGGCCCCTTATAGGTCACGATCATGAGATCTCGCCAGTACTGCACCAGCTGATCCATGAATTCCCCGGTCTGCGCTTCCTCTTCCAGCGCCCGTCCGACCAGCTCAAGGGCCTGTTTCATGTTTTGATCGAGCATCGCCGAAGCGATTTCGGCAACGCGATCGTCGTTCGCCGTGCCCAGCAGCTGATAAACGTGCTCCTCAGTCAGGTTTCCGGAACCGAACGCCAGCAGTTGATCGAGCAGCGATTGGGCATCGCGCATGGAGCCGCCCGCACGACGCGCTATTTGTTCGAGTGCAGCGTCTTCGACCACCTGCCCTTCGCCTTGCACGAGTTCGCGCAGGCGCTCGACGATTTGAGCGGAGGTGATCCCCAAGAAATCGAAGCGTTGACAGCGCGATAGGATGGTGACCGGAATCTTTTGGACTTCAGTGGTCGCAAAAATAAACTTGACGTGAGCCGGCGGCTCTTCCAGAGTCTTCAAAAGAGCATTGAACGCCTGGCCCGTAAGCATGTGCACTTCGTCGACGATGTAGATCTTGTACCGGCCGCGCGTGGGTTTGTACTGCACGTTTTGGCGGATTTCGCGGATTTCATCGATGCCGCGATTGCTGGCGCCATCGACTTCCAGCACGTCGACATCTTCACCGGCAGCAATCGCCTGGCAGACTTCGCAGACGCCACAGGGCTTGCTGCTGGTCCCATGTACGCAATTGAGTGCCTTTGCAAGAATGCGAGCCGTCGAGGTTTTGCCGACGCCGCGAGCGCCGGTAAACAGGTAAGCATGGGCCACCCGGCCCGAATCGAGAGCGTTCGTCAGTGCGCGAGCCACCGCCTCCTGACCCACCAACTCACTGAATTGGCCCGGCCGATAGCGCCGGGCCAGAACGGTGTAACCGCCATCAGCCGGAGGAGCATTATTGGGAGCAGTCGCGGGTGATTTATCCTCAGGATCGGGAGAGGATTTGCGCTTGGACATGATAGCTGCCGACCGGGCGAGCAAAAGGCGCCCGCGGCAGGTTGCTAAACGAGGCTGATCCACTGCACAAGGGGGCGCTGTTTATGGCTGCACCTTCCGGCCTGACCAGGTTCACAACTTCCCTTTGCGTGGGTCCCCGCCCAGCTCCTTACCGCGGACATAGGTAGTCCGTCATAGACAAACCTTATTGTATCGGCGGGATAAGGAAAGAAGTAGTCGGAAGGAAACAGGAGGCAGGAATCAGGAGGCAGGAATCAGGAGTCAGGGGACAGGAGTCAGGCAGGAGTCAGGAGTCAGGGGACAGGAGTCAGGAGTCAGGGGACAGGAGTCAGCGGACAGGAGTCAGGAGTCAGGGGACAGGAGTCAGGAGTCAGGGGACAGGAGTCAGGAGTCAGGGGACAGGAGTCAGGAGTCAGGGGACAGGAGTCAGGAGTCAGGAGTCAATCCAGGCGAGCGCCGAGGCGTAAGCTCGACGAGTCCTCACTTCTGTTGTGCGTGGTCTCCTGACCTAGCACCGAAGCCGCTTGCCCGACCGGAGCGAGAGCCACGACTAAGGAACTCGTGCGTGGTCTCAGACCACCTTCGAGGAATCAGGCCACTGCATTGCAGTTTCCCGCGTCCGGCATGTCTCGGAAGCTCCAGCAAGCAGTCACCTGGCTGGTGGTCATGAGACCACGCCCAAGCGGCCGGCGCTTTACGACTTCTGCTCTCCGATTTTGATCCCGCGGTGCTAGGTCAGGAGACCACGCACAACGGCACGCGGTGTGGCAGTCTGGTATCGGAGATCGGCGGGATGACGGATCACAGTCCCCGCGCTCGTTGAGTCTTATTCTGACCCCTGACTCCTGACTCCTGACTCCTGACTCCTGACTCCTGACTCCTGATTCCTGACCCCTGACTCCTAGCCTATCTTGCCACGTTCTTGAAAATCGGAACGATTTTTGACCCCATTTTCAGCAAAAGTGCCGTGTTTTCGGTAGTGGAAATCGCGGTTTGGCGTTGTAGTGGAAACCTACTCTCTTGCCTCGGCCCGGCCTCCGGCCTCATGCTGGTCACGGGAGGCAGGAATGTTCGTACGACGCTATTGCAGGACCAAGAACGGCAAGCCTCACGTCTATTTCGCGCTCGTCGAGAGTATTCGTACCGATGCCGGGCCGCGTCAGCACGTCGTCGCCCATCTTGGCGAGCTCAACCACGATCAAGAACGCCGCTGGCAACGAACCGCGGTCTTCTACAACCGCCATGGTGACGCCCACCAATTAATGCTCTTTCCCGAGGACGATGTTCCGCCCCCTGACGATCCGAACGTGGCATGCGTCCGCCTCGACAAAGTATCCTGGACCAACGGTCGACGCTTCGGCGATGTCTGGCTCGCTCGCTGGCTCTGGCAGATGTTGGAACTCGACAAGATCGTCGCCCGCCATTTGCCGCACAACCAGGAGACCGTCGCACCCGCCGATGTCATCGCCATCGAAGTCATCAATCGCTTGTGTCAGCCCTGTAGCGAGTATGCCTTGGCCGAGCATTGGTACGCCTCGACCGGTCTCGAGGATCTCTTGGGCGTGCCCGACGCGGAGGTCACCAAGGACCGCTTCTATCGCACGCTCAATCCATTTCAGGCCGCTCAGGAGAAGATCGAAAATGATCTGAAGCAACGCTTCGGCATCCTCTTTCAACTCGATTACGACCTGTTGCTTTACGATTTGACAAGCACCTACTTCGAAGGCTTGGCCGAGGAGAACGACCTGGCCCGCCGCGGCTACTCACGCGATCATCGGAGTGACTGCTCCCAAGTCATTGTCGCGCTGGTGGTGACACGCGAAGGCTTCCCGCTGGCGCATTACACCTGGGCCGGCAACACCCAAGACCTGAAAACCGTGCAGCGTCTGGTCACGGCCATCGAAACTCGATTCGGCAAGAGCAATCGCGTCTGGGTTATGGATCGCGGCATGGTCAGTGAAGATGCCTTGGAGTTCCTCAGCGCTCCGGGACGACGCTATTTGCTGGCCACCAAATGCGCAGCCTTGACGGGGTTCCAAGCCGAGCTGCGTTCACCCGGTTGGCAGCGGTTGCCGGAAAATCCCGACGTCGAGGTCAAACTCCTCAAACGCGACGAGGTTCACTTTCTTTTGGCACGCAGCAGACCACGTCGCCTCAAGGAACGCGCTATCAGGCGTGCCAGCGTCGTGGTTTAGCCAAGGCTCTGAAAAAGCTCCAGGTTCGCGTCGGCGCGGCCGTCTCAAAAAACGCGACAAGATTGTCGAAGCCGTCGGCCGCCTCAAAGAACGCTTCCCGAAAGCGCGGGTTTTCGTCAGCATCGCCGTTCATGACAACCCGGTGTCACTGAGCTATACCTGGAACGTCGTCAAGTTCCGCGCCGCTCTGGTCCGCGACGGCGCTTACCTGTTGCGCAGCAACCAAGCCGGCTGGTCGGCGCAAGAGTTCTGGGAGACCTACATCCAACTCACGATCGTGGAACGCGCCTTCCGTGTCCTCAAGAGCGAGTTGCTCCTGCGGCCGATCTGGCATCACACCAGTGGACGAACTCAGGCCCATATCTTCGTCTGCGTCTTGGCCTATGCGTTGTGGAAAACGCTCGACCATTTGGCCAAACAAGCGGGTCTGCAAACCTTGTGTCGCAAGCCCGACCCCGAGCATCCCGAAGACGCTCCCAAGCCCCGGCCCATGACACCGGAAGCCATCCTGCGCCAGTTGAGCAAAATCCAGATCGGCGACATCCACTTGGAGACCACGACCGGCCAAAACTTGGTGCTGCGCCGCGTGGCGCGTCCCAACGCCGAACAAAAACGCATCCTGGACGCCTTGGGTGTCCAGATTCCCGAGCGACTGAGTCCCGACCGCCTTTTGTAGTGAGGACCGCCGAGGACGATTTGCAAAAAACGCTGGGAATCGGCCCGCTTGTACAGTTCTTGTACACCAAAGGGTGCGCAAGATAGGCTAGATCGCTTCCTGCTCACGGAACCGTAAACGAAAAAATCCCGCCAGCGGAATGAGCCGCTGGCGGGATGGAGTGAAAAATACCCGGCGATAACCTACTTTCGCGTCAGAAGACACTATCATGGGCCCTGGATGCTTAACGGCCGTGTTCGGAATGGGAACGGGTGTGGCCATCCAGGTATGGTCACCGGGAGTCTCATAGTGGCGAGTGGCGGTAACGAGTGGCGAGCAAATGCCTGCCAAACTCCCCGTCCACTAACCAGTGTTTCGTTTTGAGTTGTAGAAGAGTTGCCTCTGTAAGAGCTAGATCGTGTCGAAGCGAATGATGTAGCGAACAATTGCTTTGCTCGCCACTCACCCCTCGCACTCGCCACTTTTGATCGAGCCCAGGATCAATGCGGTCAAGCGGTTGGCTGTTAGTACGGGTCCGCTGAGACGATTGCTCGCCTTACACGTCCCGCCTATCTACCTGGTGGTCTTCCAGGAGCCTATGTTCATAAAGAACGGGAAACCTGATCTTGCGGAGGGTTTCACGCTTAGATGCCTTCAGCGTTTATCCCGGCCGTACGTTGGCTACCCAGCGATGCTCCTAGCGGAACAACTGGCACACCAGAGGTACGTCCCTCCCAATCCTCTCGTACTAGGGAGAAAGCCGCGCAAGTTTCCTGCGCCCACAGCAGATAGGGACCGACCTGTCTCACGACGGTCTAAACCCAGCTCACGTACCGCTTTCATTGGCGAACAGCCAAACCCTTGGGAGCTTCTCCACCCCCAGGATGCGATGAGCCGACATCGAGGTGCCAAACCTCCTCGCCGCTATGAACGCTCAGAGGAGATAAGCCTGTTATCCCCGGAGTACCTTTTATCTGTTGAGCGACGGCCTTTCCATCCAGCACCGCCGGATCACTAAGTCCTGCTTTCGCACCTGCTCGTCTTATGGGACTCGCAGTCAAGCACCCTTCTACCTTTGCGCTCGAAGCCCGATTGCCGACCGGGCTGAGGGTACCTTTGAACTCCTCCGTTACTCTTTAGGAGGAGACCGCCCCAGTCAAACTGCCCACTTAGCACTGTCCGCCGCCCGGATTCACGGGACGGGGTTAGAACTCAAGCACAACAAGGGTGGTGTTTCATTTGTCGGCTCCACGGGTACCAGAATACCCGATTCGACGCCTCCCACCTACGCTACACATGCTGGGCCTAAGCCCAATACTAAGCTACAGTAAAGGTTCACGGGGTCTTTCCGTCTAGCTGCGGGTATGTTGCATCTTCACAACAACTACAGTTTCACCGAGTCGCTCGTGGAGACAGTGATCCGGTCGTTACGCCATTCATGCAGGTCGGAACTTACCCGACAAGGAACTTCGCTACCTTAGGACCGTCATAGTTACGGCCGCCGTTTACCGGAGCTTCGGTTGCGAGCTTCACCTTACGGTTAACCCTCTTCCTTAACTTACCGGCACCGGGCAGGCGTCAGTCTGTATACTTCCACTTACGTGTTCGCACAGACCTGTGTTTTTAGTAAACAGTCGCCAGATCCCTTTCACTGCGGCCCCCCGAGGCTTTTACACCCCAAGAGGCACCCCTTATCCCGAAGTTACGGGGTTAATTTGCCGAGTTCCTTCACGAGCGTTCTCTCGAGCGCCTTAGAATATTCATCTCGCCTACCTGTGTCAGTTTTAGTACGGGCCCGATTTTGTCCGACATCGGCTTTTCTCGGCTGTCTATCCAGAGACTTCGGGATCGTATATGCCCTCGCTCTTGCGAGACGGCCATCTAGTAGGCCGCTCCCTTTCCAGCCAGCGTCCTGACGTCTTCAACCTCCATTGGCGGTGACGGAATATTAACCGTCTGTCCATCGACTACGCCTTTCGGCCTCGTCTTAGGGTCCGACTAACCCTGGGCGGATTTCCCTTCCCCAGGAAACCTTAGGCTTTCGGCGAACGGGATTCTCACCCGTTTTATCGTTACTCGTTCCGGCATGATCACTTGCACTTCGTCCAGAGATCGTTATCCGTTCTCCTTCGCTCTATGGTGCAACGCTCTCCTACCGTAGTATTGCTACTACCCGCCGCTTCGGTGCCATACTTAGTCCCGTTCATTATCGGCGCAGGACTCCTCGACCAGTAAGCTATTACGCACTTTTTAAATGATGGCTGCTTCTAAGCCAACATCCTGGCTGTCACAGGAATCCAACTTCCTTTCGCACTGAGCATGGCTTAGGGACCTTAGCGGGCGATCTGGGTTGTTCCCCTCTCGACGATGCAGCTTATCCCGCACCGTCTAGCTGCCCGGACTTGGTATAACGGTATTCGGAGTTTGGTTTCGAAGGGTAGCCGGGTAGGCCCCCTATCGAATTCAGTCGCTCTACCCCCGTTATCAACTATCCGAACGTTAACCCTAAAGTTATTTCGGAGAGAACGAGCTATCTCCACGTTTGATGATACTTTCAATCCTCCACACAGGTCATCACCAAGTTTTTCAACACTCGTGTGTTCGGACCTCCATGAGGTATTACCCCCACTTCATCCTGCCCATGTGTAGTTCACGTGGTTTCGCGTCTACGACCAACAACTCATGCGCCCATTTCAGACTCGCTTTCGCTTCGGCTCCGCCGCAGAACGGCTTAACCTTGCTGTTGACCGTAAGTCGCCGGATCATTATGCAAAAGGCACACCGTCAGGCATTTCCCTTGCGGGACATAGCCCTCCGATCGCTTGTAGGCATGTGGTTTCAGGTTCACTATCCTCCCCTTGAAGGGGTTCTTCCCATCTTTCGCTCGCGCTACTGGTTCGCTATCGGTCGCCAGAGAGTACTTAGCCTTGCGGGATGGACCCCGCAGATTCAGACCGGCTTTCACGTGTCCGGTCCTACTCAGGTGCCAAACGCACTCGTTTCTCCTGTCGCTTACGGGACTATCACCCTCTATGGTCGCACTTTCCAGAGCGGTTCCGCTAGAGTACTTCGAGTGCTTATGTCTGGTCCTACAACCCCACCAGGACGAGTCCCGGTGGTTTAGGCTGATCCGCTTTCGCTCGCCGCTACTGACGGAGTCGCTTTTGCTTTCTTTTCCTAGGGGTAATGAGATGTTTCAGTTCCCCCCGTTCGCCACGTGCACCTATGGATTCAGTGCACGCTGATTCGGGTATCCCGGGATCAATGCGCGTTTAACCACTTCCCCGGGCTTATCGCAGTTTTCCACGCCCTTCTTCGCCTTCTGGCACCAAGACATCCCCCACATGCCCTTAGTAGCTTGACCGCATTGATCGCAGGCTCGAATGAAGAAGGAGTCAGGAGTCAGGGATCAGGAATCAGTAGGAATACCTACTGCTGCCAACCCTGCTGCTGCCTACTTCTCCGCCGATACTGAAATCAAGCTGGCTACATTAGGTGAGTAAGACACTTGTCAGAACCAGGCGGCCAGCAGGTTTACCTACTGACTCCTGTTTCCTGACTCCTGTCCACTCTTCTTCTTGATCCAACTCAATTCTTCAGGCTCTTGCAGAGAACTCACAAAACAAGATGTGCACCCTGATCTCCCATGAGATTCCAGGCCACATCGAAACTGATTGTGACTGCAACTTTTCCACAACTCAAATTGTCAAAGAACTAACCCAACCAATCATGGCTTCCCCAGAGGGTTTGCCATCGCATTCGACTGGCCAGGAGTCGAGACACCACTACGGTGTCGCGGCTCGCAACCAATTGGTGAGACTATCACCTTATAAATACGGCAAGTGCCCGGCAACGCCAGAAAAACAATTCGGTCGCGTCAGGCCTGACTCTTGGCAAATTCGGGGCAATCTTGCAAGGCAGCGTGGGCGGCATTAAAGCCACAGGCTCCGTGAACTCCTGCTCCCGGATGGGCCGAAGCCGAGCAAAGGTAAACTCCGCGAACCGGAGTTCGATAACGAAAATACGGGAAAATGGGCCGAAAAATCAACTGGTGATCGAGCTGTGCGCTGCCGCCGCCCAGGTCGCCGCCAACCAGATTGGCGTTCATGGCCTCGAGATCGGGAGGCGCAACGATGGCACGTGCTCGGATGCAGGCACGAAATCCAGGCGCAGAGACTCGATGCGTGCTTCCACCCGATCCGCGAATTCCTCGCGACAAGCCGGCCAACCGCCCTCAGGCTGCGATGGCGACGTGCGTGTAAGCCCACAGCGTGTGTCCTCCTTCAGGCGCCCGCGATGAGTCGAGCAATGACTGCTGACCGATTACCAAGTACGGGTTCGTGGGCAATTGGCCGCCACGTACTTCGGCCGTAAAAGATCGCAAATCGCTCAAACTATCGCCGGCATGGACCACCGCGGATTCGCGAGGTTCTTGGGAGCGCCAAGGAACCGGTCCGGAAAGAGCCCAGTCCATTTTGAAAGTGCCCCAGCCATAGCGAAAGCACCGCATGGAGGAACGGACCCAGCCAGGCACTGAAAGCTTGGGCAAAAGTTTCAGATAAAGGGCTGGTGCACCGACATCAGCCAAAATGGCGTGCCGTACCGAAATCTCTTCACCATCGGCGGTGGTAACTGCCACGGCCCGGCGTCCTTCGACGACGATCCCTGTGGTCCGAGCCCCAAGTTGAAGTTCGCCCCCATGTTCTCGCAAGCGCCGCAGCAGCGCCTCGGTGATGGCTTTGGCCCCGCCAACTGGTACAGGGAAACCCGCCGAGCCAGCCAAAAGCGCGAGCACCAAGCCCATGGAGGCGCCGCCAAAATCATCGGGACCAAAGTCCGCATGTAAGGCCAGTCCGGGCAACACGCGACGACCAGCCTCGGTCTGAAAATGGCGGCACGAAAAGGCGGCGGTGGAAGAAAGACCAGCTTCAGCCAGCCGCAGGAGTCCCTTGGGGCCCAGTCGAAACGCAGGCCCCATTCCGGGAAGTGGCGAGAGCAACGCCTCGGTGAAGCGATTCTGCACGGTTCGTTGCCAGCCACTGAGCTGCGCCGCACGCGCGCCGTCCACGCCGAAGGAGGATCTGGACAACTCGATATCGCGCGAGATGGTCGCGCAGGAACCGTCTAGAGCAGGATGGCAACTATCGCGCCGGCCATGCCGCCAATCCAATCCGGCGCCGACCAGGTCGAGGTCCCGAAAAGCAGGGCTGGTGGATGCAAAAGGGAAGAAAGCGGCCCCGACATCGTGCCAATATCCGGGAAGCGTGCTTTGCGTCGAATAAACTGCTCCGCCCGGTCGGGCTTGTGCTTCCAACACCAGCACGCGCCAGCCCTTTTTAGCCAGGGTGACGGCTGCGACCAGACCATTGGGCCCAGCGCCTATTACCAGGGCATCCCACATAGTGCCCCCCGCGAGAAAACGAAACCGCGCGAACCGGCCCCTGCCGATTCGCGCGGTTGATTGCAAATCGCGATCAAATCACTGGGCCGTCTTTTCTGGCGTGCCCACGACCGCCGACGCCATCCCCTGATAGAGCGTCGCATGCTTCGGCAGGTTTTGATCTAGCCAGGTAATGAGATCTCCTTGGTTCGGCACCTTCGGAGGCCCCGCGGCAATATCCTGCAGCACCGGCTCTGCCTTGGCGCACATTTTTTCGATGTACGCGGAACATTCCTTGTTGCCGCCGTCGTTCTTGAGTTCGGTCAAAGCTTGCCCCAGGCGTGCTGCCATTGCCTTCCAAGGCAGTTTCTTTTTGTTCGCATCGGTATTATCCGCGTCACCGTATTGACGGGCGAAATCTGCGATGAACCGCCCTAACTGATAAGCGGCATAGTCCGGATTGTACTGTTCGAGCAGCTTCGCCTGAAGATGACAGACACCGATGGCAGCCGTCACTTGTTCGGCAAGCGTTGGCACTGTCGGCAGCCCATCGGCACGCATCACTTTGAGAAGTACAAGCGCGGTCTCTTGTCCGATTTTGGTGGTTTTCTTATCCACCTGAATTGCCACGGCCGGAAAACGGGTCTGCCCCAAAGCAGCAATGGCCTCCCGCCGCACATAGGCAATTGCAGCAAGTTCCCCAGTCAATTCGTCGGATGGGGTGTCTCCCGACAATTTGGGTTTGGCAGTGACGTAGTCGAGAAGCGCCACGATGCAACGCGATTCGCGCTCTTTGTTCTTCATCGGCGTGCCGTTTTCGCCATAGCCTTGCGCAAGAGCAGTCGCAAGCCTCGGAAGGCCCAGAGTTTCACGCCTTCGCTTTCTGTAGGATCTTTGACGATTTCCACAAGGACATCAGCAGCCTCCTCGCATCCCCTTTCCGCCAGCTTGGCCAAGATAATGGCGGCGTTTAAGCGAGCTGCCACGCGCAGATTCTTCGAAACTTCCCGAAGCCTCGGGACAAAGCGCTTCTCGAATTCCTCTTTGAAGGTCAGAAGCGCCGGGCTGGCCGGCCGGCCGCCGGGCGCGGGTCGACAATTTGATCGACAGCCTCTTTACAGAGATCGTGAATCGACTTGGCGCCGGCCTTGGGAGAGAGAAACTCGGAATGCGTCAAACGATAGGCATACCACTGTGCTCCCCTATCGAGAATCGCCTTGTTTTCGGGCATGGGCTGCTCAGCCCTGCGAATAGCCTGGAATTGCTTCAGTTCGTCGGCAAACTCTTTGTCCCCCCAGTTCCTTTCGAGGACCAGCCGTTCGGTCCCTTCTCCCGACTTCCGGGGCTGGGCATGGAGGCAAGCAGCGCAAAAGAGGACCGTTGCTCCGGCCAGAAAACAACTCGAGCGCATGATGCGAAGCTGCAATTTCATGAGGTGAACCCAAGAGGGAGAGATTCTCAGTTTTCCAGCTAGCGATTGGCAAAAAGACGGCAAAAGCTTCCTTAGTGAGGCTATCACCCTGGGAAACAGCTTGTCAAGTTACCCGGGATAGAGGATCGATTCCACAGACCTCGGGCAAGCCTACGATCCTTCAGCCCCTCAAGTTGAGACGAAAAAGCAGCTCAAAAGGTTCCAAGGCGAAGCTCCCACCTTTCTGAATGGAGCGAGCCTCCCACCTTTCTGAATGGAGCGAGCCTCCCACCTTTCTGAATGGAGCGAGCCTCCCACCTTTCTGAATGGAGCGAGCCTCCCACGTTAGTGGGGGGAGGTTGCCGTAACCTCCCCCATAGGCATCAACTTAAGCGGAACTCCAATAGCTCTGGGTCGTTAACTAATTCAAATGTCCCGGGTCTTAGAGCTCGATCTCTTCGGCAGGTCTTTCCAACCGTTTTGGCGATGGATTCGAGCACGCACTCCAATTCCGTCGACTTCTCCATCGCGCCCGCCATGCGGCCGGCAAATCCGCGGACCGCTTCGTAGGCTTTGGACAGGCTCTTCGTCTGATCGCCCCAAATGGTTCCGACGATTATCCATTGTTGCAAGAGGACCGCCAGCATCCTCGCCCAAACGCGTACCATCTGCCGAGTTACTGTCGAGCCACTCAGTTCAGTCTTGTCAAGCCTTGGGATTTCCAACGTTTGAATAGCAACTCCACTTGCCAGTGCGCCGATATAAAACGACCGCTTCTTTCCGGCGTCAACATTTCCAAAGGTAGGCTTGTCACCAGGATCGTCCAATCGCACCAGGCCAGACGCCCTTCGCAGGGCTCGCTGCCCCTTTTCTCCTTCGTGTCTCGACGCAGCTTTTGGCGTCGGAGATTGGCTTGTTCCTCGGTAAATCGCCAAGCGATCAAGCGACATCCCAAATGCTGTGCTTCCCCCAGCAAGATCGATTGGTCGACAAACGGCCCGCGTTGCTTCGCCCAGCCAGGGCAGCAAATCCACCGCCTCGCCGTTCGTCAACAACACATGCGTGCCGTACTGCAAATGCGAGAGTAAATGCTCCCCCGCTGTCACCATCTCGGCGATAACGCCCACATTGAAATAGCCTAAGTCGCTCATGCGTAGCGATCCTTTGCCGCGTCGGGCCTGCTGCCGGCTCGAAGCACCTGTCCGGACTGCGGCCTTGCTCAAGATCAATGCACGTTAGGGCACCGCTACGCAGGCAGAATTCGGTCTGGAACTTCACGGCCGCTGCCCCACTGCCATGGCTGCCACCGCAACCGCGAAGCTCTCCTCGCATGTCGTCAGGCAACGTGTTTGTTGAACTGTCCAACAAACAGACCTCCTCGAACCGTTCGAGGAGCGGTGCCAAGGCCTTATCCGACTTAACAATGATTTTGGCTGCTTCGCAAAACAGCTTCTTCATAAAGGCAACCATCTGTGGCGTCTGGCGTTTTTCGATCGCTTGCGGCGTCACGGCTGCACCGCACTGTGCTGCCATCTGAGCCAACTTCTCATCCGAGGCCCTCGGATTCTGCAGGAAACCCAAGACAAACGCTTTGGCCAGCGAGATAGGCGTGAAAATCCGTGTTCGCTTGATCACGCCGCTTTCGTCAGCCGCCTCCCGAGCAACTTCACCAAACAAGCGTTGCATCGAATCGCCAACTCCGGCATAGAATCCCCTATTGCAAGCTCCTTCTTCCAAACACTGTTTGTCACTAACCAGTGATTGTGGAAGGACTTCCTTTTTTTGAAAAGATCAATTCACTCTTAAGTTGATGCCTATGGGAGGTTGCCGTAACCTCCCCCCACTAACGTGGGAGGCTCGCTGGATATCCGTGGAGGCTCGCTGGATCCGTGGGAGGCTCGCTGGATACCGTGGAGCTGGATTAGTGCGTGCAACGCTCCGTCAGGGAATCGAGGCAAGCCATGCTCAGCTTGCGCGATTCGGCCGGCGACAAGTAAGAGAACGGCGCCGCGTCATGGGCTTCGCGCAAGCGGACCAGCGCGGGATGCCGCTGACCCAACTGCGACCAGACCTGGAAGAGATACCACGAAACTTGTGCCTCATCGGGCCGGGCGTCGTGCGCTAACGTCAATTCGGCGGCAGCTTTGCAAAGCAAGCCTTCCACCGGCATCTCCTGTTCGGTAGCCCCAAGCTGCGCCCGCCGTTGCGACAGGAGGAATAGGCCAATGCCTCGATGTAAATGCAGGCTGTATTCGTCGTGGCTTTCTTCGGCAATTTCCATGAGACGCCGGTGCACGTGAATCATGGTCGCGGTCGAATCCGTCTTTTGCTCTTGGGCCACGGCCAGGAACTGATCGAACTGCCCTCGCGATTCCGTCAGCCGGTTGAGGCTGGCCAAAATCTCGGCATATTGCACGCGCACGGCCAGCGCTTCGGGCCGCGCATTTAAGTAGATTGCCAAGTGCGCGCGGCGTTCTTCAAATCGTCCCGCTCTAGGCAGCGGCTCGCTTCCGCAAGGTGATCGGCCGGCGATTCCACCTCAGGCCCGGTTACAACCTCGGTGGCCACCGGTCGGGACATGGCCTGAGGGATGGCTTCGGGCGCCGTTGGACGAGGCATGGCTTGAGGAACGGCTTCGGGTACCGGCTGCATCGGTTCGTCGACGCTGGAGGTGTTGAGCGGCGAGGCCTGACAGCCAAAAACGCCTGTCAAAATGAGGAAGGCAGCGAAGCGAGACGTCATGGTGCAACCTCCGTAGATCGGCGAGAAGGGCGAGTTGCCGCCGCCAGGGTTGCTTATCGCCTAGCCGGAAGGTGGGGATTCAATGAAAGTGACGGACGTGCGGCATTTGCCGACAGGGCGAACAAGTGGAGAAGGTGGGGATTCTCTATGGTGCTGATAAACTCCGGGTGGACACCCCACCTTCTCCAGACGGCTCAGTTGGACTCCATGCCATCGCTGAGCTTGCTCAGTGCTTCGCTTTCGATTTGGCGGACACGTTCGCGGGTGAGTCCCAGGCATTCGCCAATCTGCTTGAGGGTCTTGGGCTCCTCCTCGTCCAAACCAAAACGCATACGCAGGACCGTCGCTTCACGCTTGTCCATGCGTTTCGAGCATTTCCAACACGTGTTTGAGGTCGTCCGCCTCCACCATCTCGGTGTCCGGCGTCTTGGTGTTGGAATCCATGAGCATTTCGTCGAGCGACCAGCCGTTTTCGGTCTGATCGGTCTGGGGAGTCGAGTTGTAAACGTGAATCGCCTTCTTGATGATGTTCAGCTTTTTGTTGGGAAGCTCCAGCACCCGCGCCACTTCTTCGTGCGTCGGAATCCGCCCCAACTCTTCCTGAAGCTTGGCGGCGGCCCGCCGCCACTTTGCGAGCAGCTCCACCATGTAGGCGGGAATGCGAATGGTTTTGGCTGTGTTGACCAATGCGCGCTTGATCGATTGCTTGATCCAATAGCTGGCGTAGGTACTGAAACGCGTGTTCATATCCGGATCGAAGCCCTGGACTGCCCGCAGCAGCCCCAGGTTTCCCTCTTCGATCAGGTCTTGCAGGCCGAGCCCTTTGCCGGTGTAGCTGCGGGCGATATTAACCACTAGCCGCAAGTTGGCACGCACCATTCGCTCGCGAGCGGCATTGTCGCCGGCTTCGATGCGATGCGCCAAATCTTTTTCATCTTGAGCGGTGAGCAAAGCGGTCTCGTTGATCTCCCGTAAATAGGTTTCCAGCGGCGACTGTACGGTTTCACTCCTGGCGCGGCGGAGGCGTGTCATGAGTTCTTCCCACTTCCAAGTGAATCGGTCGTCGCGGAGCCAAGATCAGCGGCCCTCGAATTGGCTATCGGCGATTTGGCAGGTTGGGCTGGAAGCTTGGGAAGCGGAAAGGAAGAATAGATGGGACACAGCGCCTGCATAGCATGCTCAATAGGCAGGCTCAGGCTCGAAATCGTTTGGCAGCCAACGGGATGCGGAATCGTGCGCGCAGGCGATGCCAAACACAAAAGAAAAACGGACCGAAGCCGCTCGCAATCGAGCACTTCGGTCCGTCCAATCGTCATCTGGCAAAAAGCCTCGCTAAGGCGCCTGGTTTACCGAGATTAAGGTCATTTCGGCTCTTCCAGAGCAGCCTCGGCAGCAGCAGGCGCTGGAGCTTCTTCGGCCGGTGCACTGCCGGCCGCGCCCGCTTCAGGCATGCTGAAGAGTTGACCGGAACCTGAGCCGGTGCCGCCGCGCAATTCGCGCTGCGGTTTGGCGCCCGAAGCGTCGGTCGTCTCTTCCGGCTCCGGTTCGGGGCCGCCGTAGAGGTTCTTGCGGCTCAGGCCGATCTTACGATCCTTCGGCTCGACACGCAGAACCTTTACTTCGACCTCGTCCCCAACCTTCACCACTTCTTCGGGGCTGTCCACTTTGTGTTCAGCCAACTCCGAAATGTGAAGCAAACCTTCGAGGCCGGGCTCGAGCTCCACGAATACGCCGAAGTTGGTGAGCTTGGTGACCTTGCCCTTCTTGAGATCGCCCGGATGGTAGCGACCGGGAATGTCGCCTTCCCATGGATCGCTGGCCATCTGCTTGAGGCCCAAGGCGACCCGTTTGCGCTCCTGGTCGACGTTCAAGACGATACAGGTAACCTTGTCGCCCTTGTTGACGACTTCACTGGGATGGCTGACTTTCCGTACCCAGCTCATGTCGCTTACGTGCAAGAGCCCGTCGATTCCTTCCTCGACCTCGATGAAGGCGCCATAGTTCGTGAGGTTGCGCACGGTGCCGGTGATGACCGTTCCTTGCGGGTAGCGATCCGCCACCTTGTCCCAGGGATTGGGCTGCACCTGCTTCATGCCCAGCGAGATCTCTTGCTTGTCCTTGTTGATATTGAGGACTTGCACTTCGATGTGGTCGCCGATGGAGACCAGCTCGCTCGGATGATTGATGCGCTTGGTCCAGCTCATTTCGCTGATGTGCACCAATCCTTCGATGCCCGGCTCGAGCTTGACGAAGGCGCCGTAACTCATGACGTTGACGACCTCGCCCGTGTGCCGGCTGCTCACCGGGTACTTGGCGTCGACTCCTTCCCATGGGCTGGCCGACTTTTGCTTGAGGCCCAGCGCGATCTTTTCCCGCTCCTTATCGACCGCAATGATGAAGACTTCAAGCTGCTGGTCGATGTGCACGACCTCGTGAGGATTGGAAATGCGACCCCAGCTCATGTCGGTAATGTGCAAAAGGCCATCGATGCCGCCCAGGTCGACGAAGGCGCCGAACTCGGCGATATTCTTGACCACGCCCTTGCGGATCTGGCCTGGGGTGATTTCGGCCAACAGTTTTTTCTTCATCTCCTCGCGCTGATCTTCGATCAGCTTGCGCCGGCTCACGACGATATTGCGGCGGGCCTCATCGATCTTCAGGATCTTGCATTCGATGGTGCGATTGATGTAATCGCCGATGTCGGGCGGCCGCCGGATATCGACTTGGCTGGCCGGCAGGAACACGTTCACGCCGATATTCACCAACAAGCCACCCTTGATCTTGCGGGTGACCATGCCGGCGACAACGTCGCCTTCCTTGTGCTTCTCGATGATAAGTTCCCATTCCTTCTGTCGCTTCGCCTTGCGATAGCTCAGAACGATGGCGCCGCTCTCATCTTCCACGGAATCGAGCAAAACCTGGATTTCGTCGCCCGGATTGGGCGGTACGATTTTGTCGAGGCCTTCGTCGTACCACTCGTCGAGTTTGATGACCCCTTCGCTCTTATAACCGACGTCGATCACGACATCGTCGCCGATGATGTTGAGAACGCGACCCTTGACGATCTTGTTGACTTCGAACTGTTGCTCTTCGATCGGAAGCCAATCTTCTATATCCGCGCTCCTGTTTTCTTGGGTAAACGCGGCTTCGAGCTCGCGACGTAAATCGTTGTCTGGAAGATCGAACTGACGGAGGAGATTTCGGTTGACCATAAAAAAGGAGGTTCCTGTGCCGACCACCGCGCAATCTCGGCCTGAACCGATAGCGCACGCCACATCCGGCCTAAAATGGACCCAATCCCCGCGCCGCGGTTGCCGCACCGGCAACCAGAACCCGGCCGCAATGGGACCTTCTATCTTAGAAAGAAAGGCAAGTGCTCACTAGACCGACGGAAAGAGATTTCTGTTTCGCAACTTCTGACGGCCGCACCGTCGCGAATCTCCAATTCAGCTGGCAAAAAAATGTATGGCAAAAAAATAATTCATTGAGTTATTTTCTTGCCATACATTTTTTGCCAGCGAGTTTCTTGGTAGGATTGGAAGATCTTGTGTCGATGACGCTTCCGACTAAGATAGCCCTACGGCCCTTTGGGTCATTCTCAGCCCTCGCGAAAGCACCGTGCAAGCCATGCTCAAAGTCATAGCCGAAACCAATTCGAGACTGCGACAGGGTTTGACTTGCGTTTACTGCGCCGTGGGTCGAAACGCGCGGTTCGACACCCCAAAAGGCTGGCGCGACTATGCTGGTTTTTCCTGACGGCAGCCAACATGGGACGCTGGGCGGAGGTTGCGTCGAAGCTGAAGTTAAACAGTTATCCCTGGCAGCTTTGCAGGCTGGCGGGGCTTTCCAAGTCCTAACTTTCTCTCTGGACGACAATTACGGCTGGGACGATGGATTGATTTGCGGCGGCCGCATGACCATGCTCATGGCGCCCGCTCGATCCCGCACAAGCATCGGCTCAAGCCTACTACAGCCGCTATCAAGAGCTGGTGTCATCCGGAAAAGGCTGTACCGAAGCCGTGGTGGTCAAACCCGAGTCCGGGGCCCAGTGGGAAGCCGCTATCTCTTCGATTCAGTGGGACAGCTTGCCGTGGCTATCGGACCAACTGAGACAGTTGGTGAAGCCCTAATCGAGCAACTGACGCCTCTTACCGACCGGCCAGCCCCGTCGACTCGGCATGGCATCGCCTTTTTGCCCACCTTACCGCGCCATCACGCTGCTCATCGTGGGTGGGGGACATGTGGGCAAAGCGGTCGCCGAGCTGGCGGCAACAGTCGACTTCGAAATCATGATTGTGGATGATCGCGAGCCTTTTGCTGACTCCAGCCGGTTCCCCATGGCCAGCGATCGTTTCGTCGGCGCAATCGGACCGACGCTTGCCGAGCTCAAACAGTCCAGGATCAATCGGTCGACCTATTGCCTGATTGTAACCCGGGGCCACGGACACGACGAAGAAGCCCTCTATCATTTGGCTGACTCCAAGGCTGGTTACGTCGGCATGATCGGCAGCAAAAGGAAGATCAAACTGATATTCGAGGACCTGGTCGCCAAGGGTGTCGCGCCACACCTGCTCGAACGTGTCCACGCTCCTCTCGGGTTCGACATCGGCTCGCAGACAGTCCCGGAAATTGCTATCAGCATCGTCGCAGAGCTGATCGCTTGCCGAAACCTGGGGAGTACCGCCATTACGGCTCGCCCTCTCATCCGCGCTGAGAACCTGGCGTCGTGATTCACGCTCTGCTACCGGCGGCGGGAAAAAGCTCGCGGATGGGCCGATCGAAGCTCCAGTTGCCACTGGGAGCGTCCACGGTCTTGGAGCGTCTGGTCGGGACGCTGCGCGAGTGTGGCGTGGTCAGCATCCTGGTCGTGCTGGCGCTGGAGAGCACCGCTTAGCTGAACTCAGCCTGCGCCGGCGCGGAAGCCGTTCATCTTCCCGAAATCACGAACGAAATGCGGGCTACCGTCGCCTTCGGGCTGCGCTGGTTGCTGGAAAGTGGCCGTGCCTGCGAGGGAGATTCCTGGCTGCTCATCCCTGCAGATCATCCCGCGCTGACGGCGGCCTCTCTGCGAGAATTGCTCGAGGCAGAAATCCAGCAGCCCGATTTTCGGATTTTCATTCCCACCTTTCAGGAGAAGCGCGGGCACCCTGCCCTCCTGCCGTTTTCCTTGCTTCGGGAAATCACCGACTTGCCGGCCGAGGAGGGAATCAATCAGCTCCTCCGGCGCCACACCGATCGGACGCTTCTGGTGCCGGTCGGTGATCCAGCCATCCTCTGGGACCTGGATACGGAAGAGGATTACCAAAAACTGCTGATGCACCTCGAAGGCGAAAGGATGATGAAGTAACCTCGAGGTTACTGGGGCCGCCTGAGACACCTGCCGGACTGCCGGAGTAAGCTTTTGAAGAGCTTAACAACTTAATTTCATTGGTGTTATGGCGCGCCAACTCCGGCAATTGGCTGCCTGCGTCCGCCGGAGTCAATCTGAGAATCAACTTCAATAACAACCGGAGAAAACCATGGCCAAAGACATCTCCCTGCCCGATCCCAGTGTCGTTCTCGATTTGCTCGAGGCTTTTCGGCGTTCGAAGACCATGTTCACCGCTGTCTCGCTGGGCGTCTTCGACGCATTGGAATCCGGCCCGCGGAAATTAACCGAACTGGCCAGCGATCTGAAAGCGGATCCGGATGCCTTGGAACGACTTCTGGACGCCTGCGTCAACCTGCAACTGCTTTCGCCGTACCCGAACGATATGCCAACCTGCCCGCGGCCAAAACCTATCTAACCAAAACGAGCCCGCATCGGCTGACGGGGTACATCAGTTACAGCAACGAAGTGATGTGGAAGCTCTGGGGCAATCTGGCCGATGCAGTGCGCGAAGGAACGCACCGCTGGAAACAGACCTACGGCTTCGATGGCCCCATTTTCTCGCATTTTTTCCGCGACGAAGCAGCCAAACGCGAATTCCTCATGGGCATGCATGGCTACGGCCTCATTAGCTCGCCGCAGGTAGTCGGCGCTTTCGATCTGAATCGCTTCCACAAGTTAATTGATCTCGGCGGGGCCACCGGCCATCTGGCGATCGCTGCTTGCCAGCGCTACCCGGCGCATGCAGGCGGTCGTCTTCGATCTGCCGGAGGCAATGCCCCTGGCTCGCGAAATCGTCGGAGCTTCACCGGTCGCCGACCGGATCGCGTTCGCCGGGGGCGATTTCTTCGCCGACGCCGCTTCCCGAAGGCGACATCATCGCCGTTGGACGCATCCTTCACGATTGGACCGAAGCCAAGATCCTCAAGCTCTTGGCCAGGATTTACGAAAGACTGCCGGCGGGCGGCGCGCTACTGATCGCGGAAAAGCTCCTAGATGAAGACAAACGCGGCCCACGCTGGGCTCAAATGCAGAGCCTCAACATGCTTACCTGCACGGAAGGCAAGGAACGGACTTTGAGCGAATACGAGGCGTTGCTCAAGAAGACTGGCTTTTCGGAAGTTTCTGGCTGCCGCACGAGCTCGCCATTGGATGCGGTGCTGGCGATCAAGGGGCGGTGAGGTTCCGATTTGAGCAAATCCTGCTAATCGTTTAACCCGGAGCCAGCGGCGACGGCGGACCACTTTGAGCAGATCCTGCTAATCGTTTAACCCGGAGCCAGCGGCGACGGCGGGCAGGCACCTCCTGAAGCCGTATAGTCTCGTCAGCCGCTTCAACAACGCAATAACGGCAGGCGCCAGTCCGCCTTCGCCGTTGGCTCCGGGTTAAACTTGCTTGCTCTTCATTCGACCCGAATGATTGGCCAACCTCCTATTTCCGCCTACCCTGCACGCTATGCGGAAAAAGCTTGCGCTGTTGCAAGTTCCCGGCGTTATCGAAGGGCATTACCTGCGCCTCTCCCTGAATGGCCAAATCGCGGTTGGCTTTGGCCAGCGGCACGAGACTCGGTGAAATCCACAGGTCCGCGACTTCGAGCGTATTGGGAATGATAGCCATCCGCACTTTGGTGCGATCGGGCTGCCAGCAGGTTGCAAAGCCCGTTTCAATGCACTCCCGGTCCGTCGGGAAGCCGATAGGCAGCTTGGAACGCAAAAGGAAACAGGCGGTCAGATTGTTCATGCGAAACGGGACCGGATCGATTTGAGCCAGAAGCCGATCCGTGGTCAAATCGGCTATGCCGACTCCCGTGCCGTTGCCGTGACTTTCCGGCGAGAGATCGAGGGCGCAGATGCGGGTGATCTTGGGGTTAAACGTCTCGGGTTCGCCTTCGATCAACAGGCGGCCGACTACGTTGGGATCGATGCCGGCGCCGCTATAGTTCTTGCCGATTTCGCCGATGACGAGCAGATCGAGTTCTGCGAAAGGCAGCCGGCCCATGATGGCTTTCGCCTGTTCGAGCAGAGCAGGTTCTTCCTCGAATAAGTTTTCGCGATCGATGGCCCGAATGACGGCGGTCTGTTCCTTGGCGTTTTCCAAAATCGCCAGTCCCGCCACGAATTTCGTCTTTTCGACAATCACCTTCACCGATTCGGGCAGCATCTCGGCCAGGCCGCGCAGGCCCCACCGATGGTGTTGGGCCGCTCCGTCGCGCTTGCCTAAACCGATGCCGAGCATTTTGACGATGCCGCTCTCGTAACGGCCGCGAAAATCGGTGTGGGCTTTGACGCGAGAAATCGTCACCACGGCGTCGGCGTCGAACGCGTTCTTGTCCCAGAAAACCGGCTCTCCCCAGCTATTGCAACCGAGCTGCACCGTGGCCATGTCCGTTTTGACGGGCACTCCGAGTGCAGCCTGGCTGATTCCATACTCGGCCAAGAGTTTCCGCTGGCCTTCGGAGGTGCCGCCCCCATGGCTGCCCATCGCTGCCACAACGAATGGCTCAACCCCATATTCGCGAAGCACTCCAAGAGTGGTTTTTACGATCGAAGCAATGTTCGTAATGCCCCGGCTCCCGACGGCGACCGCCACACGTTGGCCCGGCCGCAGTCGTCTGGGCAAGCTGGAGCGAGCCCATTGCTCCCGAACCTCTTTGGCGATATCGGCGACCACCGGCTGCACTTGAACTTGGCGAACCGGCGTAAATGGCGGCAGATCGAGCAAGATTCAGCCCCCTTGGGGAGAAGCACGAAATCCGAAAATCGAAATCCGAAGCAACCCCGAATAACGGAAAGCAGCGAAAACTACAACCATCATAAGGACGTTTATCTCAGTTCGGATTGCGATTTTTGGATTTTGGTCCTCCAGACGTCCCGAACCATCACTGGAATTGACGATATTCAGCCTTTGCCGTAGTATCCCGCCCCGCGCGCGTTCGGTGCGCGCTGCCTAGGCCCAGACGATGCGTGAGCGGCGCCTGCCAGCCGATTGAGGAATCTTCATGGTCTGGCGGAAATGGCTGGTTCGATTCCTGGTTTTCTCCATCGCCGGCTGTACGCTGGCGGCCGCCGCCATTTATCAGCATTTCACCAATCCTGCCGCAGTTCGCCAACAGGTGATCGACCGGCTCAAGGAACATTTGCCAGGGGCCGAGGTACGGGTTGAGTACGCCAACATTCACCTGATGGGCGGCATCACCTTTCAAGATTTGCATCTGTTCCGTCGTGACGATCCCAAACAGACCATATTCCTGGACGTTCCCAGCGGCACAATCTTTCACGATAAGGAACAGCTTCTCGATGGCACAGTGGCCATCCGCAAGATTGAGTTCGACAAGCCCTGGCTGCGCGTGGTGCGCGAGAAAAACGGGGCCTGGAACTTGACCGGCATCCTCGGCGCCGTCGATCTGTCCAAATCGATTCCGACCATCGTTCTCAAGCAGGCGACCATTTACCTCGAAGACAAAAAAGTGTGCCCGCCGGTTCCTCCGCTGCAAATTAAGGACGTCAATTTAGCGATCGTCAACGACCCCCGCGACACGCTAGTCTTCAAGGGATCGGGCGTCTGCAGCTTGATCGGCATGGTAGAGATTTCGGGGAGTTTGGGTCGAGCAAACGACCAGTTCAACCTGTCGCTGCACATGCCGGAGATGAACATCGGCGGTGATTTGGTTCAACGCCTCGCCGGCTATCAGCCCGAAGCCGCCGATCATCTCCGCATGCTTACCGGCAAATGCAAGGATTTGCAGGCGGATCTCTTCTACGACCCTCTTACCAAACCGGCTTGGAGCTATTCCTTGCGCGGCAAGCTGGCAGACGGACGCTTCGGCCACGCTCAGTTGCCCATGACTCTGGAACAAGTCGAGGGGGACGTCAGCCTGGTCAACGGTCTTCTAAACGTGAAGAAATTAACGGCCCGTTTCGGTGAATCGCGCGTCGAGCTGAGCGGGAAGCTCGTTCCAGGCAAGGACGGCTACGATTTGGAAAAGGGCCTTCTGACCGTTTCTCGTCTCAATATCGACGAAGCGCTGATGCACCATCTGCCGCAGGCTGTCGATGACTTGAACAAAATGTTCCGCCCGCGCGGGCCGATCAGTTTCTACATCGAGGCGTCGCGCCTTTCGGGCCGCTGGCATACGCGCGCCCTCTTCAGGCCGGAAGAGATGCGGGCCGCCTGTCAGAAATTCCCCTACGAGCTCGAACGCATCCAAGGAACGGTCGAACAGGACAGCGATCCGGAGCATGGTCCCGATTCGATCAAGATCGATCTGGTCGGGTATAGCGGGGCCCATGCCGTTTCCGTGCGCGGGAAAATGGGGGAAAAGGGACCGGGCAGCGTCGCGGTCCATGTGGCGGCGCGGGACCTGTCTCTGGACGACAAAATGCGTTCGGCATTGCTCCCTCAATTTCAGGCCATTGTCGATTCCTTCCAGCCCAAGGGACAGGTCGACGTCGATGTCGATATCGTCAGACCACCAGGGGTCAAGGATTTTCAAAACCGGATCATTGCCCGGTTTCACGACGCCTCGATCAGTTATGCCATATTCCCTTACCCGATCGAGATGGTCAGCGGCACGTTGGAGATCCTTCCGGATCATTGGGAATTCCACGATTTTGTGGGCGTGCACAAGAAAGGGGTGTTCCGCGCCAAAGGCGGCTCGATGCCGGCGCCGGCGGCAAGGGCCACGAATTAGAAATACTTCTGAACGGCGAACGCATTCTGCTCGACGAAGAAATGGCCAAGGCGCTCAAGCAGCCGGCGTTGCAGCAAACCTGGGTCTCCCTTCATCCCAGCGGTCACATTCGCTTCTTTGCCCAGGTAACGCAGAAAAACGATCAGGCTCCCGACATCCGCGTACAAGTGACGCCTCAGGAAGGTTGCCGGATTAAGCCGACCGTCTTCCCTTACGGGATGGACGTTTCTTTTGGCCAAGGGCCTGGTCGAATACCGCGACCATCACGTGTATCTCGACGACATCACTTGCCAGCATGGCTCCACCGTGCTGACGCTCAAAGAAGGCAATGTCACCTGCAAACCCAACGGCGGCTTCTCCATCGACTTGGGCGAACTCGTCGGCAATCCGGTGCTGCCCGATGCCGAACTCGTGGCGGCTCTTCCCGGCGCGCTCGGCACGGCGATCAAAACCATGGAGCTGCGCCAACCCCTCTCGCTCCGTTTGCCTCAGCTCACGGTTGATGTTCCGAACGAAGGGGGAGCGCATACATCTATTGGCGTGGGGCCGTCGGCCTCCAAAACGCCTTCATTCGCCTGGGGGTGCCCCTCGAAAACGTCAGCGGGAATGTCTATTGCAGCGGCCAATATCAGGGCCAGCTCGGCGCCGTCGACGGCAACGTGGACATCCGTCAGGCGAGCCTGTTCAACCAGCCCATCGAAAACCTGAAGACGCACTTCACCGTCAACGGCGAACAGCCAGGCATGATTCTACTGCCCAACCTGGAGGCCCAGCTCTTTGGCGGAACCATCGGCGGCATCGTGAAAATCAAGGCGGACAACACACTGAAGTACGAACTGAAGTTGAACGCCACGCAAATCCAGCTCGAGGCCTTCGGCCGGCACAATCAAATCGGCACCAAGACGCAATTGAGCGGCCAGGCCGCGGCTTCTTTGTTCCTGGAAGGCTCCGGAACCGAACTGAACAGCCTGCGCGGCAATGGCTCGGTGGATATTCCCAACGGCAAAATCTACAACTTGCCGCCCATCGTTTCGCTCCTCAAGGTTTTGAAACTGCGCGTACCCGACGATACTGCCTTCGAGGAAGCGCACATGCAGTTCGGCATCAACGGACGCAGAGTGGAGTTCAATCGCCTCGACCTCTATGGCGATGCTGTCAGCTTGGGCGGCAAAGGCAGCATGTTGCTCGATGGCAGCCAACTGATGGTCGATTTCTATGCTCTGATCGGGCCTTTCAATTCGCGCATGTTGCCTGTACTCGGCAGCATGGAAGCGTTCATCAGCAAACGGATTTTGAAGATCAAAATGCGCGGCTCGTTGCAAAACGTCGAGTGCGACCGCGAGGCGGTGCCGGGCGTGGTCGAGCCCGTCAAGGAATTCTTGGGTCGGCTTCGCGGCAGCAGCGAGTAAGGAGTGCAGGGTGTTTAGTATCCTGAGGCGGGCGGTGTTCTTCGAGCTGGTGAAGGTTTTTGTGCCTTCGTTCATCTCCATTATGGGCATCATTGTGATTGCCGGGGTGGTGACCGAGGCCATGCGCAGGGATTGGGGCCGAGCTCAAGTTCTGGCTGCGATTCCGCTCATCATGCCCAGCATGCTCCCCTTTATCGTACCGCCGACGACGCTGTTCGCCACGTGCGTGGTCTATGGTCGATTGGCCCACGACAACGAGATCACCGCGATTCGATCGGCGGGCATCAACATCATGCACGTCATCTGGCCTGCCCTGTTTCTCGGCATGGCCATGAGCCTGATGACCTTCGGTCTCTATTATTACGTCATTCCTCACACGCAGCATCTGCTGCGCACCGCCATCATCAACGATTGCGAAGAATATCTTTACGCCCAGTTGCGCAAAGACGGCGAAATCAAACCGCGACCCGATTTCAAAATCGAATACGAAATGTACGTGCGCCAAGTGCAAGGGCGCTGCTCAAAGACGCTTTGTTCTATCAGCACGACAAACAGGGCCAGATCGACCTCATCATCAAAGCCAAGGAAGCCGAGTTGCACGTCGACATGGAGCGCAAAGAAGTCATCGTCAAGATGCGCATTTGTCGAATTTTCGGCAACAACGGCCAGGGCAACGGGTTGCTCGAAGACAAGGATGTGGCGGTCCCCTTGCCTCCGTTAGACAACCGCAAATCAACGCCGCGCGACTTGACCTGGAACAATATCACCGTCGAGCGACAGAAAATTCAGCAGCAAAAGGAAGAAAACCTGGTCAAACGGGATCTTTGGGAATCTCAAAGGCAATTGGTCAATGGCCCACCGAAGCGCGTGGCCAGGTGGAATTCCTGAACAGCACGATGAACGAGGAGGATGCACGGCTCGCGCCTTGGACACCGAGTTGCAGATGCGACCGGCATGGCTTTCGGGTGCTTCTTCTTTGTGCTGATCGGTTGCCCTGTAGGGATTTGGTTCAGCCGCAGCGATTACCTGAGCGCGTTCATCACCTGTTTCATTCCGATCGTGTTGGTCTACTATCCCATCCAGCTTTGCAGCACCAACCTTGCCAAGGACGGCCGCATTCCGCCAGAAATAGCCCTCTGGGTGGCCGACGGCTTGCTGGGAATCGCGGCTTTGTTTCTGTTCCGGAAGCTCCTGCGGAATTAGACTTAGCTCGATGGGCCAGAAATGCACCTTTTAGCCGCAACGCGCAGCGGAGCGTGGGACTCCACGCTCCGCCGCGCGTCGCGGCTAACCCGAAGCCCGGATTTACCATGTCGTGCCGGCCCTGGCATCCTTATAATCTCGGCAATCGCTTCGCTTGAATCTGTGCTCGCGCCGTCAAATGCGATCAGCACCTCGTTGCAAAGGGATGGGAAATGGACGAACTCGCTCTCGAAGCTCGCAATCAGCCCGTGCTGGCTCCGGCAACACCAGCCGTTCCTGTCTCCGCAGCTGTTCGCTCGATCGACCTGCTACGCGGCCTGGTCATGGTGCTGATGGCTCTCGACCATACGCGAGGCTATTTTCACAACGCCAATTTTGATCCCATGGATCTAACTCATGACAAACAGACGCCTATTTCCTGACGCGGGCTGGATTACCCATTATTCGCGCCGACCTTTATGTTCCTTGCCGGCATCGGCGCCTTCCAGGCGGGACGAAGCCGCAGCAAGGCGTCCCTTGCGACTTTTCTTTGGACCCGAGGACTTTGGCTCATCCCCCTCGAATTCACCGTCGTCCATTTTGGCTGGGAATTCAACAATGGCTACATGATTAACAAGGTTCACAAAGAGTTCAGGAGGTCAGTCCTTTGGGCCATTGGTTTTCGATCGTTTTCCTTTCGATACTCGTCAGGTTCCCCACCTGGGGTACGCGCGATAGTCGGGCTCATCATGATTATGCTGCACAATGCCTACGATGGAATGGGAATCGAACCAGCCAAACTTCTGGCAGGGGATGGCAAGGCACTCTTCTACTTGGAAAGCATCTGGGCAGTGCTCCACACCGGTTTCCTGGTGCCGATGAGTAAGGATTTTGTTTTTGCCCCCATTATCCTCTGATTCCTTGGCTGGGCGTCATCGCGGTTGGCTATGCCATCGGGCCGGTTTTTGCCTGGCCAACCAAGGAACGACGTTCGTTCCTGATATTCCTCGGGCTTATGTTGATCACTTCATTTATCGCTTTGCGCTACACAACAAATATGGCGACGCAAAACCTTGGTCTGAACAAGCCAAGACATCGTTCACCGTTTATTCTTTTCTCAATTGCACCAAGTATCCTCCCTCCCTGCTCTATCTGCTCATGACGCTCGGACCTAGCCTGACGCTGTTGGGCTTGTTCGAATTCGTCCCCGACAAACCAAGTCGCTGGCTGTTGTATTTCGGTCGCGTGCCGATGTTTTTCTACGTCATCCACATTTACCTGATTCACGCCGTGGCAGCAGGCTTGGCCGATTGGCGATTTGGCGTGCCGATGTGGGACCTCAAGACCTACAACGAAAGCAAGCCGGAGATGGGCTACGACTTGTGGCAGGTCTATGCGATTTGGATCGGCGTGATTGTATTGCTCTATCTGCCTTGTCGTTGGTTTGCAGGAGTGAAAGCACGGCACAAGAGCACCTGGCTTAGCTACCTGTAGGCGTCCCCGGCTTCGGCGCCGCTGGTGCACTGCGCCCGTCGGGCGACACTTGTTTGGACGTGCGGGCGGCTTATTGAAGCGTTTTTTCACCCTGGGCGGGCGGCGGTCGTGCTCGTCCTCGATGTCGCCCACAATTTCTTCCAGAATGTCTTCGAGCGTAATGAGGCCTTTGATGTGGCCATCGTCGTCGCGGACTAGCGCCATCGGCCGCTTGGAACTTTTGAAGAGTTTGAGCGCCGTGGCAACACTCTCATCCGGCTTGAGAAACAGTGCGGGATAGAGAGCATCCTCCAACACCACGAAGCCGCGCAAGCTGAACAAATAAAAAAGGTCTTTGGTATTGACGATGCCGACGATCCGGTCCACCTGGCCCTCGAAAACGGGCATGCGCGTGTGGGCGTTTTGACGCACCACGGCCAGGATGTCATCGGGCGGCGTCATCACTTCCAGCGCCGCCATCTTTTCGCGCGGCACCATGCAATCGACGACCTGCTTCTCCGAAAGCCGAAACACGTTTTGTGCGAACTCAGCCTGTTCGGGGTCGAGCAAGCCGGCTTCTTCGGTGTCCTCGATGAGCAAGAGCAACTCTTCTACAGAGTGAAGTGCCTGTTCGCCGTGCATCGGTTTCACCCCGAGAAGGCGGAGAATCCCGTTCCCTGTCCCCCGGATGACAATGATGAGCGGACGTGCCAGTTTCTCGAAAACAATAAGAGGCTGCGCAACCCAGAGAGCGACTCGATCCGGCGATTGCAGAGCCAGTGATTTGGGGATGAACTCGCCAAAAACAACGTGCAGATAGGTAATGAGCAGAAAAGCCACCCCTGTAGCAGCCGAATGAATGGCCAATCGGCTGTCGACCAACGGCGCCATATGAAAGAGCGGACGGAGAATTTCTACCAGCGCGGGTTCTCCGAGCCAGCCCAGGCCCAGGCTGGTGAGCGTAATGCCAAGCTGCGTGGCGGCGATAGTGCGATCGAGCGAGGCTATCGCCCCTTGCACCGCTCGGCGCCGCGCACGCCGTTGTGGACGAGTTCTTCGATGCGCGTCTTGCGAACCGCGACCAACGAGAACTCGGCAGCCACAAACAAGGCATTGAGAATAATCAGTGCGGGAATGCTCAGGAGACCCAAAAGCTGAGCCCAGATCTCGTGATCGAACCACATGATTAGAACCGCCGACAAGGCTTTACCTCGCGTGCGTGGAGAAGAACCTTACTGTTTAGCATGCACGCCACGCGGGTTCCCGGCAACCCCTGCGCCAAGTCGGCTTCGTCGGCCGTCTGCGCCGGAACGAAGGGGAAACGCAACGGTTTCGTGTGATGGTTGCCGCCGCAGGACATAGAAAAGAACAAAGAAGTAAACGCTTTGAGCCTTATGAGCCGTGATTTATGCAGTGGTACTGGTTCGTTCTTCTGGCCGCCGTCGTGCTGGCCGGCGCCATTTGGTTGTTCCGGCGTCGCAAGAGCATGCACGCCTGGGGACGGGAATTCCAAATCGCCAGGGCCCGTGAGTTATTTGCCTTGCAACAGGAAAGATTGCACGACCTCTTCACGAAGGCTGCTTCCGCGAGCGGCAAGCCGCGTGGGCTTCGCTGGGTTCAGTGCAGCTTCGAGCCCGAGCTCACGTTGGCCCGAGAACGGCTTACGAAGCAGCTCGTCGGCCTGGTGTCCGTGACGATTCAGTTCGAAGCCGTTGAGGGAGGCGACATGGAAGGACTTGCCGCCGTCGGAAATCTCCGCAATGCGACCGCGGTTTTCGCTTTCACGTCAGGCCAATGGAAGACGACTGGCAAAGCCGTCTTCAACCTGAACCCGCCCGAAGTCCTGCACCACTTTCAAAAGGATTACGAACTGGTGCCGGAAGCAGCGCACGACGGTCATCCGGCTATTCCGGGGTTGAATGGTGATCCTTCAAACCAGCAGAAAAAGTGACCCGGGCCAGCAGGGGGCAGCGAGCCCGTTCACGCCTCCGCCTGCCATTTCGCGATAACCTCGGTCAGCGGGTATTCCTGGATCGTCGTCAGACCCAAGCTTGGGATTTCTTGCAACCGACGCCAGCCGCGCGTGACGCGGCGTTCTTCTTCCGCGACAAATTCGGCATCGAGCTCTTTTTTGGAGAAGGCGCCAGGACAATCGACCGGTTCGAATGCCGGATCGACGATGAACTGTGCCAGAATCGCATTGCAGCGGATGTGCCTTTCAGGCGTGCGGTGCAATTGTTCGGGATGAACCTCTCCCAAAACATAGCGCAAATAGAGGTCCGAATCGATAATCGCTTCCACGTCCTTGGCGCAAACGTCGCACAAATAGCCTTCATCGCACTGCGCCACCGGACACCTCCCCACCCCGATTTCGACTTCGAAGGTCCTTGCCTGTCCTGGACTAAATTCCAGCTTCTTTCTCCACTCCGCATCCTTCACTTGCCCCTGTGGCCCGCTTTCTCTGCCAATTCTAGCGGCTATAGCGGCTTGACTTGATGGACGCTTGGGGAATCTTGGGAAAACTGGGCAGACAACAACGTCCTAACCAGGGAAAATGGGTGGTTCCTGGAAGTCCACACGTCACGGTCGGCGCCAAGGTTCTGTCAATCGTTTTGTTGAGCATAGCAGCCATGAGCAATTCTCGATTGTCGCTGAGTCTGTCAGCTTTTGCAATAATCGCTTGCGCAGGTGCAAGCCCTTGGGCGCCGGCTGCCAACCAGGACCAATTCGGTTGCCCGGTGATCGCGCCGCCTTCACCGCAACTGCCCCTTGTCGTGATTTCGGCCCAACCGCTCGTCAGCAAAGAAGAGACGATACAGGATCCCCCGCCGCCGGTGGTCAGTGTGAAATTGCGCATCCCGGCCGACGTGAACGTCAATCAGGAAGTCGAATGCAAGATCATCGTGGAGAATAGCTCGCCGTCGCCGGCAGCATCACGTCATCCTTCACGATCCTTTGCCGGCGGGCGTCAAGCTGGTCCGAGCCAGCCCCGAGCCATCGGCAAAGGATCCCGAGCTTATCTGGCGATTAGGCACGGTAAGCGCCGGCTGCAAACAAGAAATCACTCTTGTGCTGCTGCCTACCACCACCGGAGCGATTGCCAATTGCGCTCGTGTGCAGTTCGAACATGGTCAATGCACCACCACCAAGGTACACAAGCCCGGAATCCAGGTTCGGCGCGAAGGCCCGAAAGAAGCCGTGAAGGGCGACGATGTCAAATTTCAGCTTACCGTCAGCAACACCGGCGACACCGAGTTGACGCATATCTTGCTGACGGAAACCCTGCCGCCGGGCTTGGAGCAAGAATCGCGGCAAAAAACTCTGCGCTGGGAAATGGCCTCGCTTCCACCCGGTGACAGCGAAACGACGGAATATGTCGTGAAAGCGACTGCCGCCGGCAAAGCATGCCCCAAAGCCACCATTCGCGCCGATGGCGACATCAAGGACGAATTCGAAAGCTGCGTGCAGATTCTCGAGCCCAAAATGAATCTCATGAAATCGGGACCACTGAAACGCTACGTGAATCTCTCGGCAGTCTATCAAATCACCGTGGAGAACCCGGGAGAAGTTCGAGCTGAAAGGCGTGAGCATTACCGATCAGGTGCCCGAACGGGCCACGTTTGTCGCGCCAGCGACAACGGCGAAGAAAAGGACAATCAGGTCGTCTGGGCCCTGGGAGATCTCGATCCGGGCACGAGCAAAACGGTCGAGCTGGAGCTGAAAGCCAAAGCGGAAGGGACAATTCTCAATCAGGCCGTGGCCCGCGCCGATCGCGGCTTGAGCAAAAAAGCGGAAATCAAAACCGTGTTCGCCGGCGTCGCCGCCTTGTCGATGGACGTGGAACACACCAACGATCCGCTTGAAGTGGGCAATACCCTGATCTTTAACATTACCGTCAACAATCCGGGCTCGACCCAAGCTCGAAACGTTCGCGTTGCCCTGGATGCTCCCCCCAGCTAGAAATCATTCGAGCGGCCGGCGACTCGGACAACGAAAAGCTAGGCAACTCAGTCAGCTTCAATCCCCTCAACATCCCTGCCGGCAAAAGCGCAGCGGTTTCAGGTCGAAGCCAAAGCAATTCGGCCGGGCGTTCACGTGCGTACCCAGATCCGCTTGGATTCCGACAATCTGCCCAGCGGCACGGTCGAGCAGGAAGAAGTTGTCACAATCTACGCAACCCTGCCGGCTTCCTTCAAGAAGGCTGCTCGACAGATCAGGACCGCTTCGCGCTTGCGGCCTGGCTCTTGACGAGAACCGACTGCCGTGGCTCGCGCTCCTATAATGCGATCTGACACGATCGTGGACGTCGAGGCTTCGACACGAAGGAACACCCCATGCTGCGTTTCGAGGGCGAGTCGCTTTTGCCAGGTTCGCCGGAAGTCAACGCATCCCGATTGAAAGATGCGACGTTTCTGGTCAAGCTGCCTGCCCGACTTGGAGAAAATAACCTCCGTTGAAACTTCCCGAGCGACTTTCAGCCTGCGCCCCGGCTTGTCGTTCGTCCGCGGAACCATTGAGGTCAATCTCGAAATCCGCGAAGAAGGCTCCTCCATCGTCCACTTGGTCAAAAGCAAAAGCATCGGCGCCACCAGTGAGGTGGAAGCCCGCTTGACTGTGGCAGGGCCGGAGATCAAACGAGGCTCAGTTGGATAGCCGAAGTGAAGAACCTTACCGGCTTGCTAAAAGCCGTGCCGCAAGGCCTCATCAAAGCCGCGGCTCAAAAAGTGATTGCGGATACCGTTGCGGCGCTGCAAAAGGGGCTGATCGAAGAGGGCGAGCCTCCGACCAATGAGTAGCTGACGATTACTTAAATGCCTCGTACTCCTTGCCCAGCAAGGCCGCGGCCACCTTGAGCTTCAAAATCTCGTCGGTCCCTTCATAAATCCGGCAGACTCGCACATCCTGAAGATGGCGTCCAGGACGATAAAGCGTCGACCAGCCGCGGCCGCCAAACACCTGCACGGCCCGATCAGCTGCATCCCAGGCAGCGTTCGAGGCGAAGAGTTTGGCCTGGGCGGACAGCAAGTCCGCTCGACTCTTGACTGCCGCGTCGGCGCCATTTGCCCCGGCGGCTTCTTTGGCCTCGGCCGCACGCAACAAGATCGATTCGCTGGCCAGTCGATCCATCTCGATGGCCGCCAAATGCTCTTGAACCAGCTGGTGCTTGGCAATGGGCTTACCGTGCTGATGCCGATCCTTGGCGTATTGCAATGCCTCTGCAAGGCAATCTTCGATAACGCCGAGGCAGCCGGCGGCAACGCTGAGCCGGCCGTTGGTCAGCGTTCCCATGGCGACGCGGAAGCCTTCACCTTCCGGACCAAGAAGATTGCCGGCCGGAACGACGCAATCGCTCATCTCGAACATGGCAGTGTTCGAAGTAGGCATGCCCATTTTGGCGGTCAGGTCTTCATGAGCGAAACCAGGCCCCTTGGTTTCCAGGATGAATGCACTGACGCGGCCTTTGCCTCCTTTGGGATAGGCAAAGGTGATAATGACATCGGCGATGCCGCCATTGGAAATCAGATATTTGACGCCGTTCAAAACGAAGCTATCGCCACGGCGTTCGTAGGTTGACTGCATTTCCAGCGGATTGCTGCCCGCTTCGGGCTCGGTCAATCCAAAGGCGAAGATCTTGTCGCCCTTGGCGGCAGCGGGGAGATAACGACGTTTCTGCTCCTCGTTGCCCCAGGCCAGCACCGGATAAGCACCAATGGAGATATGGCCGGAAAAGAAAGTTCTGACGCCGGTGCCTTCTCGGCCGATTCGAGCCAGCGCTTTCAGGTAGGTGACGGCATCGACAGGCCGGCCGCCAAAGCTTTCGGGCAGTGACATGCCCAGCAAGCCGTACTTGCGACCCAACGGCAGCACCTGATCGTTGAAGCGGTGTTCGACATAACACAGCTCTTCGATCGGCCTGATTTCTTGGCAAAAGGCCTCAACATCCGCCAATAATCGTGCACATTCTTGCGTTGCCATAACAGGGGTCCCGCTCGGTCAGCTCCGGAATCACCTAATCATGTTACGCAAGAGGCCGGGGGGTAGACACCGTCTTTGGTGAGGCAGTTTTCCTGAGAACCCAGGCAATCGTTCGAAGCCGGTCGATGGTCCCTTCATTCGGACGCCATTGCAGAGCTCTTTTACGAGGGCATGAGCCTGCAAATGGTGCAGCGTGGTGACGATGATATCTGTAACCTCGGCAATCGCTAAGCGCAGCGCGCATTGAGCACCAGATCGAAATTTCTAGGATCCGTCGGGTCCTTCAAAAAGTGATCGCGCACAAAATCAGTCCGCTCGCGGTCCAAACTTCGAACGCGGCGAGCCGCTTCCCTCTCCGAAATGGAGAGTCGTCTAGCCAGGACCAGAATTCGATCCTGAACGGTGCCCACCAAACGTACTCGCAAGGTTGTCGCTTTAGGCAGAATAAACGCGGCGCCACGACCGACGATAACGCACTCACCGTTGACGCCAAGGGCCAACACAGTCTTAATCAGATGATGAACGTACGCGGTATCGTTGATCAGGGCGCCCAATCGCTCTTGGAGTGAGCGCTCGAGAATGTTTCCGCGGTCTCCAGCAGCCAACTATGGCGCCGTTCATCCACGCTCTTCAACAGATGCGTTCGTAAGCCCATGTCTTGGGCGATCCGCTCGAGCAGCTGGTCATCGTAAACAACCCAACCCAGCTTGTCGCCAAGCTCTCGACCGATCAAAGTGCCTCCGGTGCCGGTTTCACGCGAGAGCGCAATCGTAAAAGGCAGCGGTTTTCCCGAGCGTTCTTTCTGGTTGGCTGCAGCCGCATGCTGCGACTCCCAATAACTGGAAAGATGCGTCAACGTTTGGGCAAGGTTTACCGGTTCCATGTCGTCACCATTTCCCGTTTCACGAATCTGCCAGAAGGCCGACCCTGCGTTTTTTCCTGCTGACGGCCCAGGAAAATCAACTCAACAGATGCCTTATCTCAAGCCGCCGAAAGTAACGGTTTGCAATCCCAGGTAGGCGACAACAATATCCGCGGCAAGTGTGGCGATGGAGATCAGGATCGCGACAATCGAGAGTCGGAAATCCAGCGATCGTCGAACGCACCTCGTGCAATCGATGAAGCCGAACACCAAGCCTGTGAGACTCAGCACCATTCCCAAGGGAACCCACCAACAGAACACTCCGCCAAGCACTCCAAAAAGGAGAGAGCCAACGCTCAGATAACGAAGGGTTGTCGCTATTTTTCCAGTCTCCATGCTCGACTCCTATTCTCTCTGGTTTCGATGTTCCCTTTTGCGGGAACGCGAGAACTCGAAGTGAATCATCTTTGATGACACTTCGCGGCACAAACAACAAAACATAAACAGCAAATTTCAGGCCATTTCCGGCTCGACGCCATCGAGCGAAAAATTGGCAGCAGCGGAGTCCTGCGACTCTCTCGAGCCCGAAGACGTCGAGGCCGGCTTGTGGCCGCAGTAACGATTTTGCTATGAGCCTGGTTTCGCCAGGATTCGCAGTCTTGTTGTGCCGGCTGGCAGAAGTTACGCAACCTGGGCAAAGCCGATCTCAAAGTGTTCTTTCACTGAAAATGATGCCGCTTTGAGGAATGGGTCGGCTGTGCCGTCCATGGAATTTGCGCCGAAAAAGCCGGACACAACGGACTTGCGGGATCTTCTACGGAGCAGCATTGCAGAATTCGGAAAGTGGGGCGGTTGCTGAAAGAGTCCGCTGATGCGGACTTTACAATCGAGATATTCATTCAGAGCGGGGATGCGTCAAATTCCTTGCAGCAGCCCATAGGCATGGCTCGCGCAATGACCACGCTTTTTCATAGCGGCCATAAATTGATCCGAGCTTCCCATCTGTGGGACACGCCGCGCTTGGGGGAAGTTTTTCCCTGCGCGCCAGCGGGTATCGATCCCCTGGTACTCGGACAATATCGCATCCTCGAATGTCTCGGCGCAGGTGGCATGGGAAAGGTTTTTCGTGCCGAGCACCAATTGATGGCTCGACAGGTGGCTATCAAGGTCATGTCGCCGGCGCTGACTGAACGATGCCGAGTCGTGCGCGATTTCATCAAGAGGTCCGCTTGGTGGCGCCCTCTGTCATCCGAACATCGTGCTTGCGCACGACGCGGACGAAGAGCTGGGCGTGCATTTCTTCGTCATGGAATTCGTAGAGGGAGCCGACCTAGGCCACATCGTGGCCGAATACGGCGCCTTGCCGATTCCGTTTGCCTGCGAATGCATCAAGCAGACCGCTCTCGGCCTCCAGCATGCCCACGAACATGGTCTGGTTCACTGCGACATCAAGCCGTCCAATTTGCTTTTGCGCGACGGCATGACGAGTGTCTACAACTATTTGGGGCGTCAGGCGGCCGAGGGCCCAGGCGAAAAATCGCTCATAAAGATCCTCGATTTCGGGCTGGCCCGATTGGCCGGAAAGACGCCCGGGACCGGCGAACGGCCCGGAACTCCCGAGCCCGGCCTTTGCGGCACGCCCGACTTCATGGCGCCGGAATTGGGACGCGACTCGACGACCGTCGACATCCGTTGCGATCTCTACAGCCTTGGCTGCACCTTTTCGTTTTTGTTGACCGGGCAGGTTCCCTATCCGGGAGGCGAGCTGGTCGGAAAAGCTCATTCGCCACCATTACGATCCTGCAACTCCCGTCTGCAACATGCGGCCCGATGTACCGGCAGCCATTGCAGAGGTGGTCGGCCGGTTGATGGCGAAAGATCCGGTAGATCGTTTTGCTACCCCCGGTGAAGTCGCCGGCGCCCTTCAAACATGGCAAGACGCGGAATCCTCGAGCCGGCGATCTGCTTTTTCACGGCCTCTCGATTCGCACCCTACGCGGATAATCCGGCACGATCCTCCCGGCAGGTTACCGGTAATCGACGATGAGCCAGCATCGCGCAAATGGATGCACCAAAGCCCGCTGGTCGCAAAACCGCGCAAACGCAGTACGCGTTGGCCCATTGCCGCCTGCCTGGCCATTGCTTGCGGCTTGGGACCTGCCTGGGTGGCCTCGACGCCCTTGCTAGGCAAAATGATGCGTTCCTTGGAAACCTGGTCGAAGCAAGCCAACGGCGAAGCCCTTTTCCTGGTCGGCCAGGACGCCGCGCCCTTCGGTCGATTCGACCGGGCCGTGGCCGAAGCCCAATCGGGCGACACCATTCTCGTGCATGGCAATGGCCCCTTCGTTCTTCACGGGATCTCCTTGCATGGAAAGGCGCTAACCATCAAAGCCGACGCAGGATTCCAGCCACGCTTCGACTTTGTTCCTGCGCAGAAGGACGTTTCTTGGGAGCCGCTGTTTTACGCCGACCGAGGCTTGACGCTTGAAGGCCTGCACCTGCATTATGCCGTCGAAAAAACGCCTCACCCTAGTTCGGCTGTCGCGCATTTGATCTATGTGGAAGAGTCGCCTCTGAAACTCGTCAACTGCAAGCTTACGGCTACCAACGCTCAAGCGCTGATTGTTGCTCGCAGATCTCAGGCCATCGAATTGGACGGCTGTTCGATTGTGGCCAATGCCTCCGCTCTTTGCTTCGAGATTGGCGAACAGGGGGCGACCAAGATTAGCCTTCGGCGGAGCCAATTCGAGGTTGGCGACCCTGAAGCAGCCGTCGCGGCCTTTTGGGCAAACAGTCAGCCGGCGGACGAAAATCGACTGGAATTGGAACTGATCGAAAATGATTTCGTCGGAGCCCGGCTACTGGCATTGAACGGTCTCGATCGAGGTATACGGATCCAAGCGGTTGCGAATGCTTTTCATTTTCAAGATTCCTTGCTCTCCCTCTTTTCGAGGGATTCGACTCAGGCGCTCACCCGGCTCGTGCACTGGGATGGATCGAAGAATCGCTACTTTGGCGGGTCGACATGGGTAACCGGAAACTCCGTTATGTCGCCCATCGGCAGCTTGAAAGAGTGGAAAAATTGTTGGAATTCCCGCGAGACCGGTTCTTTGGAAGAAATTGCCACTGCCTCGCCTACCACCGTGCAGAGCAGCAATTAAAGCAGATCATTTCCCGCTCTAGCCGGCGAATTTGCTTCCTTCGACATCGACGCGCAGCAGCTTGCGCTCGCGCGGATACTTTTCCTTGATTGTCAAATCGACTACTTCGATGATACCCTGAAGAGGGGAAGATAGACCCATTTAGTGGAAACTGCACCATGCGTAGCGTAAAGCCGGCAATCTGGACACTCGTCGTTCTTTGCTTCATTCCTTTCACTGCCCGCGCCCAGCAGGTCACGACCCCCGAGGAAAGGAAAGCACTCGAGAAGAAAATCAGCAAAGAGGAATTCAACGGCTATGACCTTTTCGATTGGGTAGGCCAACTCAAAAACACCGACCCCAGCATCCGATTGAAGGCTGTGGCCGCGATCAAGTATTACGGCTCCGCAGCCCAAGATGCGACGCCTCGCTTGCTCGAAAGACTATCGGATAAGGACGCGAGCACGCGCGTCAACACCATCATCACCTTAGGAATCATCGGGTTTAATCCGAGAGATGAAAGGGATGTCATTGCACGCCTGACGACTGCATTGAATGACAAGAAGGGATCGTCCGTTACCAGGCAGTAACGGCCCTCTCCGGCTTTGGCGACCGCGCCAATTCGGCCGTAGGTCGCCTGGCTGCTTTGAGCAAAGATTACATCACCTGGGAGATTAGGGCGGCGGCTTGCACGGCACTTGCCATGACGGGCTTACGACAACCACCTTTAGGCATCGACCCCTTGGCATGGTCTGCTCTCCTTTCGGCTCTCCACGATTCCTGTTTCGAGGTCAGAAAAGCGGCGCTGCAGGCGTTGCTCTACATGGGCAAGCCTGCGATGCCGGCGGATATAGCAAGGGAGAATCAGACTCTCTTGTCACTTTTCAACGAAAGACACGAAGTGCTGGACATTTGGGCGCGGCTTTGTTACTTGCGAATCAATGTCGAGGCAATGCGCCTCAAAGGCGGGCAGGAAGTTCAATACACGGCAATCGCCAAACACCTACGCAGCTCCAATCCAGACGCCCGTTCTGAAGCCTGCAGAGCTTTTGCAATCATCGGCGTGGACGCCAAAAGCAAGGTGAAGGAAATCATCCATCATCTCGACGACAAAGACCCCGTCACCGCCATTTGGGCATGCGCTGCTGTTGCCCAAATGGGTGACGCGGGGAGGGCAGCCGTATCCAAGTTGAAGCAGCTAGCTGAGAGTACGGACGACAAGCTGGACGATGGCGTGAAACTCGCCGCCCGTCAGGCCGCTGAACGCTTGGGCGACAAGGAAAAGGACCCCAAGGCCCCCAAGGGCAAAGCTGCTAACGATCGGTTAAGAATCGATAATCGCCCCAGATCGGAGGAGTTCAACGGGAAAACACTTGACCAATGGATTACCGATCTGAAGAACGCCGATCCAAGCATCAAATTGAAGGCTATTGCCACCATCAAGGCATTCGGCGAACCGGCGCGAAAAGCCACGCCGCTCCTGTTGAGAGCTTTGGGAGATCGTGATGCGAGCACGCGCGTCAATGCGCTGATTACTTTGGGGACCATTGGATTCAACGAGAAGGACTTGGCTGACGGCATCGTCCGCATGCTCCCGCTCCTGAACGATTCTCAAGGCATCGTCCGCTACCAGGCCGCTTCAACGCTGGGAAAATTTGGGCCCTACGCCAACGCCGCGGTGCCCCGTTTGGTTCATCTGAGCAGGGACCCCATGACCTTTGAAATCAGAGAAGCGGCTTGCATGGCCCTAGCGAGCACCGGCTATCGAGAAAAAGAAGGACTCGACCCACGTGCTTGGGGCGCCGCTCATCGACGTTCTCAAGGATCCTTGTTTCGAGGTGAAATTTGCGGGCTTGAAAGGACTTTTGTATTTTGGCAAGCCGGCGGCGGCCGCCGACACGGCGAAAGAGAGCAACCTTCTTCAATCGCTTTTTGCCGACAAGAACAAAGCGCTAGCCATGTGGTCGCGCCTTTGTTACATGAAGCTCAATGGCGTTTCGGAAGACCACCTCAGTGCCATCGCCCAGCATATGAGCAGCAAACAAGCCGATGTGCGGGCTGAAGCCTGCAAGGCTTTCGCCATCATCGGCCCGGAAGCGAAAAGCAAAGTTCCCGATCTCACCCGTTGCCTGGACGACAAGAATGCCAGCGTAGTGATTTGGGCTAGCGCCGCTGTAGCCCAAATGGGAGACGCGGGGAAGCCGGCCCTCGAGAAACTGAAAGCGTTGTCTACCAGCCACGCCGATGCAGGCGTGCGCGGCGCGGCCAAGGAAGCGATTACACGACTAGAAGGCGAAACAAAGGTTGCCAAGGAAAAGAAAGACGGGGCAAAACAGTAGGGATCAGGGGACAGGAATCAGGGGCCAGGATGTCGTAGTGCGAAAACATGGACCTCGATGCCAAGGTTTGCTACTGCTTTCACGTAAGCAAGCGGAAATTGATCAATTTCATCCGCCGGGAACAGCCGCGGGTTGCAAGCCAGCTTGCCGATTGCGGCGGGGCGGGAACGGGTTGTGGCTGGTGCATCCCGTTTCTTCGCGCCCTGCATCTGCAATCGCTCGGTAAAGGGGCTCAGGACTTCGACCAGCTAACGCCGGAAGAATATGCCCGCCGCCGGGCCGCCTATATTCGAGCGGGCGGAGGCGTTCCGCCTCCGGGCGCCACGCCGCTGCCGACCAGCGAACAACACGAATAAATCCGAATTTCGAAATCCGAAAGGAATCCGCAATTCAAAGGTTCAAATTCAAAAGATGCATCTGCATAAAGCAGGCCATTCTTGCCTATCGGATTTCGGATTTCGATATTCGGATTTCGTGGGCAAATGGTCCCAATCAGGGGCGTCTTGCCATATGGCCCCTCTTGAATTTGAGCCACTCCGATTTATAATTTTGCTGATGTCTGAAGGTTGCCTGCCGGCAACTTCCGGCATCGCCGCGCGGGTGTAGCTCAGTGGTAGAGCGCCACGTTGCCAACGTGGCTGTCGTGGGTTCGAGCCCCATCACCCGCTCTTCTCGGCCGAGAAGGTCGTGCAACGCGGATCCCCAGAGATTTGCGTTCGTGACTTCCTCGGCTTTTTTAACTTAAGACGGGAGCCTCTCATGACGGAAAACCAGAGTCAAGAAGCCGAAACCCCGGAAAACGCTGTCGGCACGGCCACCGACGAGCAGAAGCACGGGCAGGCAACTTCCGCCGATGAGACAGGCGAATCGGAAATCATCAAGCTGCATCAAACCGTCGTCATGGATGACATAGGCCCTTGTAAGAAACACATCAAAGTTACCATCGATCGGGACGACATCGACAAGATCCTCGAGAAGAAATACAGCGAATTGGTTGTCGAGGCCCAGGTTCCGGGCTTCCGGCCCGGAAAGGCGCCGCGAAAGCTGGTCGAGAAGAAATTCCAAAAAGATGTGCGCAAACGCGCTCGCGGCGAGATTTTGCTGCAGAGCCTGGAACAGCTCGCCGAAGAGAACGACGTCGCCCCCCTGACGGCGCCTAACATCGATCCCGCCAACATCGTGATTCCCGATGAAGGCCCGATGATGTACGAATTTGAGGTTGAGGTCCGGCCCGAGTTCGAGCTGCCCGCCTTCAAGGGCCTCAAATTGACGCGGTCCGTGCGCGAATTCACCGATGCCGACATTCAGGCCGAAGAAAAACGCCTGTTGTCCCGCCTGGGCAAGTTGACGGTGAAAACCGACGAAGGCGCGGCCGAAGGCGATTACCTGGTGACCGACCTGGTGACGCGCGACGGCGACCAGCTTTTGAGCACGCACGAAGCCATAACCATCCGGGTCGATAAACGCCTCTCGCTGAAGGATGGCTTTTGCGATAACTTCGCCGATGCCGTGGCCGGCGCCCATGCCGGAGACCAACGGACTTTCATCATCACTCTGCTGGATACCGTCGCCGACGCCACCCTCCAGGGCAAGACGGTCCAGGCCGAATTGAACATCAAGGAAGTCAAGAAGTTGGTGCTGCCCGAGTTGACGGAAGCATTCCTGGACAAACTGGGGTTCAGCTCGCCCGAGCAGTTCCGCGAAGGCATTTTGGCTTCGCTCAAGCGCCGTCACGAGTACGAACAACGGATGGCTGCTCGCGATCAAGTCATGAATCAACTCACCAGCAATCTCACCTGGGATTTGCCTCGCGACCTGCTGCAACGGCAAGCTCACCGCGCTTTGCAACGCCGAGTGGTTGAGATGCAGCAAGCGGGCATGTCGGAAGCCGAAATTCAGGGACGCTCGCGGATGCTGCAACGCGATACGATCGAAAGCACCACGTCGGCGCTCAAGGAACATTTCGTGCTGCAAAAAATCGCTGAAGTCGAGAACATGGATATCGACGAGGCCGACGTGGATGAAGAAATCGAGCGCATGGCTCTGCAGAATAACGAGTCGCCGCGCCGCGTCCGCGCTCGTCTCGAAAAGGGCGACTTGATGGAAGCACTGGCCACGCAAATCGTCGAGCGTAAGGCGCTCGATCTCATCTTGGATAGCGCGGATTACACGGAAGTGCCCTATCAGCAGCTCGACGAACCGTCGATGGGCACCGTGGAGGAACAAGCGGTTCCCGGTACGGTCCGCGAGCCACGGTCAGGAAGCCGAGGAAACCAAGCCCGCAGACGAGGCCGGCGCGGCCAAGACTTAACTTTCGAGCCCCAGGCTCCCTAGAATACAGCAGCGACCCCTCTTGGACCTGTCGTCCTCTCGAATCGTCTCGTCACGACGCGGGGGCCGCGGGCGGTGTAGCTTATTCGTTGCTCAGTCGAGGAATTCCCAGCCATGTACGAGATGTCCGCCAGCGGCTTTGCGTTCGAGCCCCAAGTGCAACGGTTCCGCGATTACAGTCGCCAGCGGCAGATGACGCTGGGCGACCTCTTGCTCGAAAACCGCATCGTGTTTTTGGGCAGCTCGCCTGAAACCGGCGGCAATCCGGCGATTACGGATTACCTGGCCAACATCGTCATCCAAAAACTGCTCTACCTGCAGTACGAAAACCGGACGCAGGAAATCCACTTCTACATCAATTGCCCAGGCGGTTCGGTCACTGCTACCCTGGCCATTTACGACACGATTCGTTTTCTGGACTGCCCCATCGCCACCTATTGCATGGGTTTGGCGGCCAGCGGCGCCGCCATCATCTTGGCGGCCGGCGCCAAGGGCAAACGTTTCGCCCTGCCCCATTCGAAGATCATGATTCATCAGCCGTGGGGTCAGGTCGGCGGCCAGGTCTCCGACATCGAAATTCAGGCCAACGAGATCCTCAAGGATCGGCATCGGCTCAACGAGATCCTCGCCTTCCACACCGGCCAGCCGGTCGAGAAAATCGCCGAGGCGACCGAGCGCGATCGCTACCTGTCCGCGGTCGAGGCGAAAGAGTTCGGCCTGGTGGACGACGTGCTCTCGAAATTGGCCGACGAGAAGAAAGACAAGCCCAAATGATGCGCGGGATGTCTTCGCAAGTTTTTTTCATCCGCCGCAACTCGAAAAGCCGATAATCTTTCGGGGCGCGGCCTGTTTTGGAGCCACCCAACATGCCCCTGGTACCCTATGTTGTCGAGCGGAGCGGCCGTGAAGAACGCGTTTTCGACATCTACAGCCGCTTGCTCAAGGACCGGATTATCTTTTTGCAGGGAGTGGTGGACGACGCCAGCGCGAATTTGATCGTCGCGCAGATGCTTTTCCTGCAATTTGACGATCCCAAGAACGATATCAACCTGTACATCAACTCGCCCGGCGGTTCGGTGACTGCCGGGTTGAGCATTTACGACACGATGCAATTCGTGAGTTGCGACGTAGCGACTTTTTGCATCGGTCAGGCGGCCAGCATGGGCGCCGTGCTCATGGCCGCCGGGGCGAAGGGCAAGCGGAATTCGCTGCCGCATTCGCGGATCATGATTCACCAACCCTTGGCGGGCACCGAAGGAACCACGACGGAGATTTTGATCCACGCCAAAGAGTTCGGCCGGTTGAAACGGGCCTTGAACGAGATCCTGCTCAAGCATACGGGCCAATCGCTCGAAAAGATCGAGAAGGACACGGACAGGGACAACTTCATGTCGGCGATCGAGGCTAAGGAATACGGCCTGATCGACCACGTTCTGGAGCGGTTGCCGGCTAACGCCACGCCCGCGAAGCCAAACGGTTGACCGGGAAGCAGCCGGCAAAGTTGCCGCGGACATGGGCCGCGGCAACATAAGGGCAAGGAGCCCCATGCGGTGGTCGAATCCTCTGATTCTGGCATCCGCTCTACTCGCGGCCCTCTCCGGCTGCCGAAATTGCGATCTCGTCGAAGCTGAATTGCGCACCCGGAACGAAGACCTGCGCAACGCTCGGGCCGAGCTGGCCAAAGCGGAATTCATCAACGATTCCTTGGCTCGCGAAGTAACTGCTTTGCGCCAGCAAGGCCCCGGCAAGATCACCCCGGAACAGGCCGCCGCAACCACCACGCTCAAAGAGATCGTGCTCACGCGTCAAACGGGCGGCTACGATCAGGATCATCAGCCAGGCGACGAAGCGCTGATGGTCGCCTTCGAGCCTCGCGATGGCGACGGCCACACCATCAAAGCTCCGGGCTCCTTGCAGGTGACCGCCCAGGAGGTCAGCAAAGAGGGCCTCAAGACCATGCTGTCGGTCTGGGATGTCTCGCCCGAAGAAATGCGCCGCTCGTGGCATGAAGGCTTTTTCAGTAAGGGCTATCAAATCATTTTGCCGTGGAAGACTTGGCCGAACTCGGATCACTTGCGAGTCACAGTCCGCTTTTACCTGGCCGATGGCCGAGTGTTCGAAGCCGATCGCGACGTAACCGTCCGGCTGGCGCCGATGGCGCTGCGGAAATGCGCGCCCGGGCCGCTGCTGCTGGATCTTCCCAGTCAAGCGGACCTGAAACCGGCTACACCTTTGCCGATGCCGCGCACCTCCCAGAGCAACAAGCCAAGAGCAGATGGAGCCGCCTGGTGGGCCCGCCCGGCGACTCCTGCTCCCGTTCCGCTGGAGGAAGTGCACTGGCGGCCCAAAGCGCCGCCCAGTCTCGCCGATTCGGTGGAAATGGGCAAACCCCAGCCGATCCGTTTTTCGTATGGACAGTATCAGCAGTAGGTCGGCCCAGCCGAAAAAACCGTTTGCTAACGGCATCCCCCAATTTGCTTAGGTACCCACCCGCTCTGTCCGCGCAGCAAAAAGGGAGCGGCTAAATTTCACAAAATCCTTCCGGCTACTGACAGTCGATTCCTTCTTTTCCAACCGCGATCGCTCCACAGCTGTGACTTTTGTCCGAAATTCACCGTACGATGCAAGGGCTTCTGATAGAATCCGTGCACTAAGCGTTGGTCGTATTCCAAATTCCCAACGAAGGCGAGTAACCAATCGGCTCTCAAGTGTTTCAACCAACATTCGGCAACTGCGCATTCGACTGGAGGCGGCAACGCTTTCCTACTCCCATAGTTTCCTAAGCTTTGGGCTTATTCAGCGGATATCCAGCCGCGACTTGGTGAAAAAGCATGGCCTCTCGACTTGTGTTAGGAATGATATTCCCGCCGGTGGCTGCTAGTGTGTTGCTCCTGACCATTGGGATTGCAGCCGCATGGTATACGCACCGTCTTCAAAGTGAGGCCTCCGAAATCCTCATCCTTAATGTCGGCAGCATGCGCGCTGCCGAGGAATTGGAGATCGGGCTCAGGCAGATTCGGGCGGAATTAGTCCAGTTCCTCTTGACGGGTGACCAAGCGTATCTCGACGCCATTCCCTCCCTTCGCAAAGGAACGGATCGTTGGATAGAGGAAGCCGAGAGAGTGGGCACCACGCCCCAGGAAAGGGAATGGATGGAACAGGCACGCGCTGGTTACGTGACCTTTTTGAAAGAGATCGAAGAGCTTGTGAAGAAGCCGGGCGACGCAAACCGCAAGGCGCGAGCTCGGAGCTTAGCCGACACAACGCTTTCCCTGCGGATCTTGCTGCCGGTGCACGCCTACTTGAACTTTAACGAACAGATCATGATCCGGGAAAGCGAGACCAACCAGCGCTTGGCCGATAATATGGTGATCGGTTTTCTCGTGCTCGCCCTCTGCGGGGCTGCAGCCGGCCTGTTGACCGGCTATTATCTGCCCCGAGCATTGCGTCGTTCCATGAATCACTTGAGCATCTCGATTCGCGATGCTGCCGGCAAACTCAACGAAGTTATCGGCCCTGTCGTCGTATCGGCGAACTGCGACTTCGCTCAGATGGAAACCACTCTCGAACAAATGGCCAAACATGTCGGCACCGTCGTCGAGCGGCTTCAGCAGACCCAACGAGAGGTGATGCGTGCCGATCAACTCGCCGCCGTCGGCCAATTGGCGGCTGGCTTGGCTCACGAAATCCGCAATCCCCTTTCCGCCATGAAGGTTCTGGTCGATACTGCGGCGGAAAGCGGAGAAAGCGCCGTCTCGTGGGCCGCGACGTAGTAGTGCTTCAAGAGGGAATCGCCCGGGTCGAAAACCTTACGCAGTCATTTATCGATTTTGCTCGGCCTCCCAAACCGGAAAAACACCGGGGCAAAATCAAAGAGATGGTCGCGCAGGCAATCAACCTCGTAGCGAGCCGCGCCGACCAACAAGGTGTGACTATCGAAACGCCCTTTTCGGAACTGGCGTGCATAGCGGAGGTGGACTCCGGCCAGATCCGTCAAGTGATGATTAATTTGTTGCTCAATGCCCTCGATGCCACATCCCGAGGAGGAACCATCACGGTCCAGGTTCGGGAGCTGGAAGAAGCCGGCCCAATTGCGAATCCATTTGATCCGACTGAAGGCGCCCTGGAGCGCCGCGCCACAGTGACCATTGAAGTCGCGGACACCGGGTGCGGACTGCGGACGGACCTCGGAGAGAGGATTTTCGAGCCCTTCGTCAGCACGAAGGAAACGGGCCTGGGTCTGGGGTTGTGCATCTGCAAGCGAATCGTCGAGGCTCACGCCGGACAGATTACGTTCACCAATCCTCCGCGCGGTGGGGCGATGTTTACGGTGCGCCTGCCGGCAGCGCACCAACCCAAGGCCCCAGCCAATTCGAATCAGCGGGCGACTATAATGACTCGATGAATCGGTACGGCGCGGTTCGTGCACCTGCGATGTCACATCACGATTTCCCTCTACCGATGAGAGCACTATGCCTCGAGTTCTTGTAATCGACGACGAACCCAATGTGATCTATTCGCTTCAGAAAGGTCTCCAGTCGGCATCGTTGATCGTCGAGGGGGCTTCATCGGCAAAGCAGGGCATTGAACGGGCCCGCCTAAGAAACTACGACGTAACCATTCTCGACGTGCGCCTTCCGGACATGTCGGGATTGGACGCATTTGGCCGCATTCAAGAAATCGATCCGCGCATGCCGGTCATCATCGTGACGGCGTTCGCTACCACGGAAACCGCCATCGAGGCGATGAAACGCGGCGCCTACGACTACCTTATCAAGCCCCTCAACATTCACCCCTTGCGCGAGCTCGTCGCCAAGGCAGTGGAAGTGAGCCGGCTGCGGCACGTGCCTGCCGTGTATGCAGAGGCAGACTCCGGGGACGAGAAGGTCGACCGGATTGTCGGTTCTTCACCCAAGATGCAAGAAGTGTTCAAAGCGATCGGCCGCGCAGCGGCTCAGGACGTCACGGTATTGATCCTCGGAGAGAGCGGCACAGGCAAGGAGCTCATTGCCCGCGCTCTCTATCAACATAGCCACCGCAAGGATGGCCCTTTCTTGGCTCTGAATTCGCCGCTCTTCAGGAGACCTTGCTCGAAAGTGAGCTGTTTGGCCACGAACGCGGGGCATTTACGGGAGCCGACAGGCGACGCATCGGCAAATTCGAGCAGGCTCAAAAAGGGACCCTCTTGTTGGACGAGATTGGCGACATGAGTCCGGCCACCCAGGGGAAGGTTCTCCGCCTGCTTCAGGAAAGGCATTTCGAGCGTCTGGGAGGGAACGAAACGATCAAAACGGACGTCCGCGTCATTGCCGCCACGAATAAGGACCTCAAAGCGCAGGTTGCCACCGGCCGTTTTCGAGAGGATTTGTACTATCGCCTCAACGTCTTTGTAATCAAGCTTCCTCCCTTGCGAGAGCGGCTTGAAGATTTGCCGCTCCTGGTCAATCATTTCATCAAGATTTACAATCGTGAACTCAACAAAAAAGCGCTGTCGGTCGCGTCGGAAGTGATGAGTCGTCTCAAGCGGCATTCGTGGCCGGGCAACGTGCGCGAGTTGCAAAACACCATCAAACAGGCGCTCCTGCATAGCACAGCCGAGCTTCTCACTCTCGACTGCCTCCCGGAAGGATTCTTCGCAGCTTCCACACCCGAATTTGAAACCATAGGCGCGCCAACCAACGAGCTATCCTGGGTCTGCGAACGGATCACTAGGCAGCTGGATGCAGGAGAATTGGACGTCTATCGTAAAATATGCTTGGAAGTCGACCGCGCCATTCTCGAAACCACGCTTCGTCACACGCGAGGAAATCAAGTCCAGGCCAGCGAAATCTTGGGCATCGCGCGCACAACTTTGCGTGCCAAATTGCGCGTGAGGGATGCTGGTGGAAAAACAGCTCTTGGCAGAGCCCGGTGCGGAGAGCGACGAATGAGCAAGTCGCTTGGGACACTTTTGCCCCAGACATGATTATGCGCTCGAACAGCTCCCCCTTGATGATCCGGCGTTCCAGTTCCCGGCTCGACCACTTCTGGGCGCAGGCCAAGCAGAGGTAGAATTCGCGTTCCTCCTCCCGTTTCGATTGGCGTGGAAATCCGGCTTGCCGGCCAACATTCACCCTCATGCCCCCAACCGCAACAGCCGCAACGCGACCAGGCCCCGAGCGTCAGCAGGCTGAACAGCATTAGGATGGCCCCGCTGGTGAAGAACCAGCCGGCGGCGGGGTTATGGGGCGAGCGCACGAATCGGAGATTTTCGGCCAGCCGAATTTCGATCGCTTCGCGAACGCGGGCATCCACGTTGGTCCAGCGTAACGAGACGTGATGCATCGTTTGGAAGGGTTGCCATTCGAGCTTGGCCAAGTGGGGCGATTCCACCAATCGGTTGGTGCTGGTGAGAGCAGTGAGTTGGCCTCCGTGTTTATCAGCGGAATCGGGCGGCAAGTTGCTCGAGATGGCTTCGTGCCCTTCGACACAGGCTCCGTCAAACACCAGCGTTCGCGAGTCCGCGCGTTTCCAGACGATAGCCGATTCTTCCAGGGCACTGCGCAGCGCCGATTCGAATTGATGCGGATCGACATTGTAAATTGACGTACGATTGCGCTTGCATGATGAACCATGAAGCGAAAGTCAATACTGCCACAAAGTAGGCCCCGAAGAGCATGATCCAACCGTGCCAATCTCCGCGGATTTCGCGGAGCCGCTCAAAGTTTCCCAGCAGCCACGAAATGCGCCATTGTTCGTAGAGCCCGGAGAGGATTGCCGGACCCCCGAAGAGGAGAAACCCGGACAGGGCTCCCAGCACCCCCACGACGTCCCAAACTCCGGAAAGAATAACGGCACGGGGAGAACGATTGAGAGCAGCGAGATAGAAGCAATAGAGCGACAGCGGCAGGAAGAAGACCATGAAAATCAACGACGAGTCCTCATTGCTGCCTCCTTACGGCGGAGGCGCAGATTTCGGCTAGAACTCCCCCGGCTTACGCCGGAGGCTCGCTGGGAGCCGTTCATTATTTCGCCGTCACCGAAAGCGAACAATCGGAATTGACCCATAATTGCAGGTTGACTACGATTCTGGCTTCTCCTCATGAGAGGGGCTTCGACGGGCTGCATGGAGGCGACCTGAAATGCTTGGCACCAGTTTTTCAATCCAGAATCGACAGCCTTTGGCCTATACGTTGATTTGTTTGGGACTGCTCGTCGCCGGTTGCGACAGCGGCGCCAAGCTCGATCAAACGGAGTCGTCTGACGCCGGCAAAACTCATACGACGGCGGCACGGGCGTTCCAGGTTCCGTAGGCACTGCGCCCGTCGATCCGCGCTTCACCCAATCCTTCGCCGAAGCCACCCGCGCCGACCCGCCTGCGGATTTTCAGCGGCCGCCCGATCTCACGCTGACGGGAAAATCGGTCGGCAAGCTCTATTCGGACCTGGTCGCCTTGTGGCCCACTATTCGATTAACGGCGCCTGACGGCAAGCTCATTCCTTACCTGGCGACCATGGAAACGGAAGTGGGCACTGTCGAGATAACGCTGCGGCCTGACCTGGCGCCCAACCATGTGCGCAATTTCATCGCCCTCTCCATGCTGGGCTATTATGACGGCCTCGTCTTCGAACGCACTGTCCATGCGAAGCCGGCCGATCATCCCGAACAAGAAGTCGACGTTCTCGAGGGCGGCTGTCCGCTGGGGACAGGAGACATCGGCATCGGCAGTCTCGGCTATTGGCTCAAGCCGGAGTATAGCCAGGAGAAACACGATGTCGGCACCGTCGGCGCACCGCGGGGCGGATCCCGACTCGGCTTGCTGCAGGTTCTATATGACTTTGAGCAACGCCCCTTTCCTGGACGGAAACTTTACTATTTTCGGCAAAGTGACCAGCGGTTTGGACGTGGCTAAGCGCATCTTTTCCTTGCCCGTTCGCAACGACACCGAATATCCCGAAGGCGACCGGCCCGAAAAGCCGGTGGTAATTCGGAAAGTGACGATTTCGGTGCCCGGCGCGGCCGGCGAAGAATCGGTGCGATGAACTAAGGCGCGGGAAGAAGTAGCCGGCATGGAGGTAGCTGAAGTTGTAAGACTTCAGAAATCCACAGAGCCGAACGTGAAGGCAGTCTGAAGTCGTGAGGCTTCAGAAATCATGAAGGTAGCTGAAGTCGTGAGACTTCAGAAATCCGCAGAGGCCGGCGTTAAAGTAGCCGAAGTCGTGAGACTTCAGAAATCCGCAGACGCCGGCGTTAAAGTAGCTGAAGTCGTGAGACTTCGGAGATCCGAACTCTCACGAGTTCAGCTACCGATATATATTTTCAGCCGATTCGATGGGGCCGCCTCCTTCCCTGCTCCTTGTCTCCTTGTCTCCTTGTCTCCTTAGTCTGCCCACTCACCCTTTCGCCGCGGTCGCGCTGAGGTCAGCCAAGATCTGGGCTGCTCGGTTGGCGTCGTTCACCGTGTCGAATGCGGCGAAACCGACGAAGCGGCCGCCCATGACGGCCATGGTCAGCCCTGGAGGCTAATCCCGGCGGTGGCCCAAGTTTGCGTGAGCCGATAGCCAAGTCCGGTCTCGTTGTCGCCTTCAACGCGCAAAACGATGGTCTGATTCGATTCGTGCAGGCCCGAAGCCTTGGCGGCACGGACTTGGGCGGCTCCGGTGATCGGGGCCACATAAACTATGCCGGTACCGGGCCGATCGGACTGCCGGCGGGTGAGAATATATTCCAGGTTAGCCTTGGCCTCTGCCAAAGGGGCCAAGACGCTGGCCATGCCACCCGCTTTATCGGCAATCTCCCCCCAACCAAACATGTACGCGTTCTAGTTTGAATCCCATGGAAGCACTCCCGATGCGGTTTCGATGATCGCCTAACAGCCGCGATTATACGCCCATTCGCCGGGAGAGGAAAAACAATCGCGAAATGTCGGTTCCTTTGTTCGTCGAAGGAACCATTTACGAGGCATCCGCGACTAAATCACGATGCACCGGCACAACATTCCGGTGGAAAATCGACGATTTTCGGTTGCCCGCCGGCCTAATTCCAGAGATGATAATGAAGTCTCAATTCCTTGCTTGCCTTAGTTTTGCCAAGTCCGAGTGGAGGTGGGGTTGTATGAAACGCTGGCTCATGGCCGTAGCGGCTTTACTGTGTCTCTCCGAAGTAACCGCGCGAGCGGATTACTTCATCATCAAAGTCAATCTCGCTTCCACCAAAGAAAAGGCACAAACCAACAATAACGCCATGGCCCAACAACCCGGAGCCACAGGCCTCATGCCGGGGCAGGGCATGGGCGGCGCTGCAGGGTTTGGCGCCCGCGGCGGCATGCCCGGCATGAGTATGCCGGGGATGGGCATGCCCGGCGCCGGCATGGGTATGGGCGGCAGAGGGGGCAGAGGCGGCAAGGGTGGGGGCATGGGATCGCCCGGGGCCCAGGCATGGGAATGCCTGGCGGCTTGGGCGGTGGCGACACCATGGGCGGCGGAATAGTGGGACGTCAGGGTGGTGGTTTTGCCGGTCAAGCCGGTGGAATGGGTTTTCGCGGTGCAGGCGGGGCGGGTTTTCAAGGCGCCGGCATGTCGATGGGACAGAGCGGCCTCCAGAAAGGCCCTGCAGGCTCTGGAACCATCATGAACCAGATGTTGGGCGACGATGAGGATGCCGATTCAGCGCCCCTTTTTGTCGGCGCCATCGTCGAAGCTCGCGCGGAAGACGTACATCGTCTTACGAGCGGCCGGTTGCGGGTGAAGCACAAATGGGGTCAGACGACGCTTTTCATCGACGATAACGATAAAGAAATCGAGATTACGCGCGTGAGCCTTTTGACCGTCGCCCAGCAATACCCCAGGGAAAAGGCCAGAAAGAAGGGCGTCGACTTGGCCCTTTGGGCGCTGGCACACGGCCTTTACGATGAAGTTCCGAAGATTATCGACGAACTGCTGCGGAGCGATCCCAAGGACCCCATCGGCCTGCTCTTCAAACAAACCGATGCGGCGCTGGCCAAGGACGTGAAGCTCGACGACAGCAGCCTGAAATGGCGGGATAAGTTTGGGGACTTCAAAGAGAAACGCAGCAAGCATTACGTTCTCTGCTACGATGGGGAACGTCCCGAACAAGCCGAGCACCGCCTGCAACGCCTCGAAGACAACATGCGCGGCTTCTTTTATTGGTTTGCTCTGCACGGCAGGCTCCCGGTTCCCGACAAGCGGCTGGTCGCCTTTTTGGTGGAAAATAAGGAGACCTTTCTCGCGCAAACACAAAGACGTTTTCGACGATGATGAACTGGTTGCCGATGGCTATTTCGATCGGCACGAAAACATCGCAATCTTCTCAGCCTACCGCCTCGATGACGCTTACGCTGCCCTCGACAAGATCACGCGACCGATTTTCAAGAAGTTCGGAGGCCGGGCCGACGAGTTGCTCCGCGGCAAAGGACAAGAAGCAGGCGTTCCCAGCAATGAATTGGCCCGCGCCCAAACGTTGACGCTGTTGCAGAAGGCCATGCAGGACGAGAGCGAGCTCAATTCCGTCAGTTACGAAGGAACTCGGCAACTTCTCGATGTGATCGGCTACATCCCCAAGGGCGTCGAGATTCCGAAGTGGTTCGATTTTGGCATGGCCAGCCTGTTCGAGATTCCCAAGGGAGCATTCTGGCACGGCACCGGGTCGCTCAACCAAACCTACCTGGCTCAATTCCAGGTATGGAGTGAAGAGAAGAAGCTCGACAAGCCCACCGAGGCGCTCTGAACATTGTGACGGACCGCTATTTCCGTCGAGTTGCCGATGCGAAAAACAAGGAAAACAGCGAAAACCGAGCTCGAACGTTGAGTTGGTCGCTGATCTATTATCTGTCCGACAGAAAACTGGACGGATTGATTCAGTACTGCAAGGAGCTCAAACAACTGCCGCAGATCTGGAGCTCAACGAGGAGGTGTTGGCGTTGACCTTTGCTCGGGCCTTTGGACTCTGCGAAGCCTCCAATCCGGATAAGATCGATCAGAACAAGCTAACGGTTCTGGCGAACGACTGGTTCAAAACCACCAATGACGCGGTTTTGGAGGTCATGGAAGTCAAAGCCTTGAAGAAAAAGAACCGGACAATTCCAGGTAAAGCCGGCATGTCGACCGGCAAGGAGGCGAAGCCGGGCGACCCGGGCAGTTACATCCCCTGATCGATAAATGCACAGTTTCCCAAATGGCCGTGAATTCAAGAATTCACGGGCCTTTTGCTTGTTTCGCCCGAATTGACGTTGAACTGACCTAAGACGCACCACTACCCTGAAACTATGGATCGACGCGATTTCTTTGGCGCCGAAAACTTCGGTCGCTCTGCAGGCCAGGTTCTGGCTGTTCTGCAGGCGCTGGAAGATTCCCCACTTCCCGATTTGCAACCGGACTGCTCTTTCTGCGATTCGCCCATCAGGCCATGGCCACCGATTGGGAATTCATCGTGCCGTTCGGCACGCCTGGCGCGTATGGATGCCGCCAATGTGGTTTTCGAGCGTATCGATCGAGCTGGAAGAACAACTCAGCGTCTATCGGCCGCACAGCGAAGTTTCACAACTGAACCACAACGCCTGGCAACAGCCCGTGTCCGTCGAGCCTGAGCTATTTGAATTGCTCGCTTTGGCCTCACGACTAAGCCAGGAAACCGAGGGGGCGTTCGACATCACCGCCGGCGCGCTCATCGGGCGTGGGGCTTCTTTCGGGGGCCTCGTCGCGTCCGGAACCTAGGAACGTTTCCAGGCATTGTCTCGCGTCGGCATGAAGCATCTGCGACTGGAGGCGGCAGCGAAAACGGTGCGTTTCCTCCGAGAAGGGCTCGAAATCAATTTGGGGGCGATCGGCAAGGGTTACGCCCTCGACCGTGCCGTTGCCGATTTACGCGGCCGAGGCAATGTGTCATCTGCGCTGTTGCACGGAGGTCATAGCAGCGTGTACGCTATAGGTTCGGAGTCTGGAACCGAGCTTGGCTGGCTGGTCGCCCTCGGCCACCCAATGGAGCCGGGCCGCAGTTTGGGAACTTTGCGACTCCGGAACCTGGCGATGGGAACTTCCGCAGCCACGTTCCAATACCTGGAACACCGCGGCCGCAAGTTGGGCCATATTCTGGACCCGCGGATTGGTTGGCCGGCCGCTGGCGTGTTGAGCGCCACCGTGGTGACAAACTCGGCCGCGCAAGCGGACGCGTTGGCAACGGCTTTTTTCATTCTGGGGCCAAGAAGGCTGAGGCCTTTTGCCGCAACCACGAAGGTGTCGGCGTAATCCTGGTTATGGATGGAGCGCGCCGGCCGGAGGTTTTTGGGCGACTTGGAGGATTATTTCGCCCCGCGGAAAAGATGGTCCCCCTGCCTGGTTGAGCACGCCTCGCCGATCGATCGTTTTACCATTCGCAAAAGGTCGTCGCATGAACGGCATGTCGCGTTTCTTTCTGATCCTTCTTCGCATAGCAATTGGCTGGCACTTCCTGTTCGAAGGAATCGATAAGGTCGAGTCGATGCGCCGGGCATAACGGAAACCAGTCGGCCCTTCTCGAGCGCGGGCTATCTCAATGAGGCCTCCGGGCCCATGAGCAAAATCATCAAGGAGCAGATCGGCGACCCGGATCAGGCAGCCATCGAGCGCTTGACGCCGCTGACGACCATTGCCGACGGCAAGCCGCCTCTGCCCGGCAATCGCTATCTTTCCCCCGTCCTGGTGAAGGAATGGGACGATTACTTCAATCGCTATTGCGACTATTACGGCCTTTCCAAGGAGCCGGGCGGAAAAGCTCGCGTGGAGTTCGATAAAGCCAAAGACGAGGCCGGTCTTTGGCTCATTCAAGGCGGCAAGGACGTCGACAAGAGCTTTTCGAGGGCGGAATTCAAAGCTCCCATGTCGACGAAAGAACGGGTGGACGATCTCAAGAAGAAGCTCGCCCACATCCACGAATTGCAAGATCAAGAAATCCCCGCGTTCAATAAGGATGTCGAAAAGGCGCCGCCTGCTGGTCGCCAAGGCCGAGGCGGCGCAGCTCCGCAACGAATTGCTTGCCGAACTGAAGCAGCCGCTGGACGAAGCACCTGGCCAGCCTGCTTTCTCCCGGACAAAAAACCATGAACGCCATGCCGGCCGATTTCGGCAAATAGTGGGCCGAGCTATCGCGTCTGGAATGGATCGATCTGGTGGTCAGTTGGGGCCTGGTTGTGGTCTGCGCCTGCCTTATGCTGGGCTTCTTCACCCGGACGTCGGCCTTCGCCGGGGCGGTTTTCTTGATGATGCTTTATGCCGCCATGCCCCCCCTGCCCTGGGTGCCGGAAGTGACCCGGACGGAAGGGCAAGTATTTGTTCGTCAACAAGAACCTGGTGGAAATGCTGGCACTGCTCGTCTTGGCGACGAGCCGAACCGGTTACTGGATCGGTCTCGATAGACTGGTAAGTTGCTTGAATCCGTTTCCGACGCCGACCTCCGGTGGAGGCGTAAAAAAATCGCCGCAGGCGATTCTACTCTCCGGCCTTTGCAGCCGAACCGGACGAACAGCGCGGCAGTCTGACAGGATTTGTCCGCGGCCGGGTAACACAGATAGCATGCTTCCCGAGCTGGGAACCGTTTTCGAAGGGAGCCTTTTCATGCCACTCGACCTGACTGCCGAACAAAAAGAACGTGGACGATCGAACTTTCACACGGCAGTCGGCAGCCACGTCGACCGTCGCGATTTCATGAAGGGCATGCTCGCCGCCGGAGCGGCGTGCCGCTGTCGGCCGCTGCGCTATTTCGGCTACCAACAATTGGGCGGCAAGCCCGTAAAGGCGGGCTTGATTGGGGCGGGCGACGAAGGCGGCGTGCTCGTCGGCGAGCACAATCCCGACTATTTGCACTTCATCGCCTATAGCGATATTCGTCCCTCGAATCAGAAACGCATTTTCAAGGGCGAGCCCGGGTCTTCGCCGCGCAAGGGCTTCAACAAAATGTACGGCAACGATGCCGGAAAAGAACATCAAGCTCCACGAGAACTACAAGGATTTGCTCGCCAACAAAGACATCGAAGCCGTCGTTATCGCCCTGCCCTTGCATTTGCACGCCCCGGTGGCCATCGAGGCCCTCCATGCCGGCAAGCATGTGCTCTGCGAAAAGCTCATGGCCTGGAACATCACCCAATGCAAGAGATGATCAAGGCCGCCGAGGAGAATGACCGCATCGTTCCATCGGCCATCAACGGCATTACAGCCTGCTTTATGCTCAAGCCTGGAACTGCTGAAAACGGGCGATTTGGGCGATATCAGGTACATTCGGGCGCTCTGGCACCGCAACAATGCCACACCCAGCTGGACGCCGACGGCAATCCGCAAGATGACCCGAAGACCGGTTTGCTGGTCTACCGCGACAGCTGGCGACCGGCCATTCCCGCAGAAGATAGGGCTGCTCTCGAAAGTAATTAAACAGCACGGCTACAAGAGCATGGAAGAGCTGTGCCGTTGGCGGCTCTTTGATCGCACGGGCGGCGGCCTGATGGCCGAGCTGGGCAGCCATCAGCTCGACGCCTGCAGCATCTTTCTCGGTAAGGTTCATCCGCTGGCGGTCTCCGGCGTTGGCGGCAAGTATTTCTACAAGGACGATCGCGACTGCGACGATCACGTTTATGTGACGTTCGAATTCCCCGGCAAGAACTACCCCAGCGACCCAAAAAGACATCGTCGTCGTGACCTATTCCTCGATCAACACGAACGGCTTCGAGAACTAGGGCGAATGCGTGATGGGCGCGCGGCACCATGATCGTGGACATGGAACCGAAGTCCTGCTCTATCCCGAAGCCGGCGTCAAGAGCCAGGCCGCCAACTGGACGGTCGTCGCACCGGCGGCGGCGGCAAACCCGCGGTGAAACCAGCGCCAGCACCACCGCGGCGAGCCGCGGCGGCGAAGTCGATCGACGCGCCGGTCAGCACGTGGCTACCGCGAAGAAATGGAAGACTTCGCCTACTGCGTCCGCATGTGGAATGAAGGGAAATAAGACCGATTGACGCCTGCCGCGCTGCCACGGCAAGGTCGCCATGGCGGACGCCATCATTGCCTTGACCTCAAATCAGGCGATGCACCACAAGCAGCGCATCGAATTCAAGAGCCGAATGGTTCGATGCCGAAAAATCCCGTCGTCCCGGACCCCGAGCACAAGCCGGAACTGGTCTAATCTGGCACTCGCAGTTTGATTCTAGAGCCGCGCAAGAAGTGGTACGCCGCCCGCTTCTTCGTGCGCGGCTCTTTAATTAGAATCATGGATTTGTCTTCTGCTGCCTCGGATACGCCGCGACGCGAAGTTGCGGAAGTCGATGTTGGTGGTTGGGTCGTGTCCTTGCAAGCTGATGGTCCTGCTTCTAACCGCAACCGTTGCGGGCGTTGTCCTTGAGCGGCCGATTGTCGGTCCAGTCGGTGACCAGCAGGCCATTCACCCAGACGCCAGGTGCCGGCCCTGGGCCAGCACGGTCATCGCCGAACCATTCGCTGTCCTTGGCACGCCTGCATCCGGGCCGGAATGCGTCGATAGATGGCCCCGGTGCCGTAATCGTATCGATCGTACTTCACCTTGTTCTTGCTGACCGATTCGTGCGTTTGGGATCGAAGGTTTCTATCGTGTAATCCTTGGGTCCCGAAGCCGTTCTGGATCTGGGCTTCGTAGCCCTGTTGATACTCGTTGGGCCGGCAGCGGAAGAAGACGCCGCTGTTGAGCCGGTCGCCGTTCGTCTTGCACTCGGCCTGGAGCAGGAAATCGGCCCATTGCTTTCCGTGGTTTGCAAATCGCCCTTGCCGTTCTCGAGTGTGAAGCATGCCTTCGGGCGTGACCGAAAACTTCGGCTTTTGGCGTCGGGACCTTGGTAGGGTGCCAGCCGGTCAGGTCTTTGCCGTTGAAGAGAGAGGTCAGTCTTTGGGCTTGAGTTTGATATTGCGTAGCAAGACCTTTTCGTTGGTGAAGGCTGTAAATGCTAATGGCCAAGAAAGCGATGAGGATCTAGTTTGTGTTTTGTTGATTTCAAATAGGCCCCCATTTACCGAGGACCTCATCCTTTCCAAATTCCATGCCCTCCGAGAAGGGTCAAAACGATCTACAGAAAAGATAGGCCTTCTACAAGCCTGGTTCAGGTAATAGGATCTCCGGGAATAGCCACCCTTTATCCGGCCCAGTTGCTGTCCAAAAAAGCTCGACTTTCCGTTGTATTCAACATCCAATGCAAGTTCATGGGCGTTGGCGAGTAGGCTTCAATTCAAAAACGACTTCCGAGTCGCCGAAAGAGCAGGTTGACCTTATTCTTCCTCCGTTTGGTCCCCCAAGAATCAACGAACCATCTTCAGCTTTGATGTCGCCCTCAGCGTCCCACCCAAACGTCGTCTTCCCATCGAATAGCAGAATCCAGCCGTCGGCAATCTCGGCCGGCGTCAACGAGTTGGCGGCGGCTGCCTGTCGGCGCGAAACAGCCATCGGCCACAAAGAACGACAAGCGAAAGAAGGAAACGCATGGGAGAATCCTCATCAAAACGAGCAGAGCCGGGCCCTGGAGGCTATCATCGCGGAAAGTACAAGGGTTGCAAGGCCGTAGTGAAATAGCGATCTCGATCTCCTCCGTCGCCCCTCTCGTTTAACCCGGAGCCAGCGGCGACGGCTGTCTGCACGCCACGCCGAACCATGCTGCACGACTCGCCAGGCTTGACCTCAGCCGTCGCCGCTGGCTCCGGGTCAAACGAAGAGCATGTCGTGCCAAGAGAAATCTGTAGCGAGCCTCCTACGTTAGTAGGAGGCGTCAGCAGTAAACTCCCCCCACTAACGTGGGAGGCTCGCCAAAAACGTGGGAGGCTCGCTAATAACGCGGGAGGCTTGCTGAAAACGTGGGAAGCTTACTTAGTTCTGCAAAGGCCTCCTCCAGCGACTGCACGTGATACTCCGGAAACACCGACCTAAACCGCGACGAATTGAGCGACAAATCCGCCGGTCGTGGCTCTGGCGTGGCGTTTTCCAGCCGGCTGGCAGGCCGAATCAGTCTTTGGAGACGCCGAGAAATCCTGCGAGCCGCAGGCCGAATTCATAGCGCGATACTCTTTCGGAACCGCCCACGTGCCACATGCCTTCGCAATCACTCGCGGCCAAATCGCATAAGGCCCGTGCCGCGCCAGGCAATGACAAGGGCGTGCGGTATTCATCGGTGAAAAGGCTAAAGGGCTGCCCGTTTCGAAGAGTCGCGAGCAGGTTGTCGAAGAACATCGGCGGATCGCCCAGGCTAGGCCCGAAGAGCAGGCTCAGCCGCGCGATGCATGTCCTCTCCTGTTGGAGAACTGCCTGTTCGGCCCTTGTCTTGGTTCTGCCATAGACCGATAGCGGCGAGCCGGGTCCATTTCCCGATACGGCGCTTCTCGCCTCCGAAAACCATGTCGGTCGAGACGTACACGAATCGGCATGAGCCTGCCGCGAGATCCGCCAGCAAGCATGTCGCACGATGATTGATTTGTTCGGCCAAGCCGGAGTTGCGCACGCATTCACTGACGTTAGCCATGGCCGCGATATGCAACGACGCGCTGGCGGGTGCATGAAACCGGCTGCGCACTTCCTCTTCTTCCTCGAGTCGCACCGGAGTCAGAGGGTAGCCAAAGATTTCGCCCGTCTGCCGGCCGCTCCAAGCCGCGATTTCGAGTTTTCTTTTGCGGGCCTCTCGAAGCAGGTAGCGCCCGAGCCGACCACTCGCCCCTGTGACCAGCAGTGTCATGAGCGCGCCTCTCCAGCCGCGATTCCCAGCCCTCCACTCTCGACTCTCCACTCCTCACTCTTCACCCCCATCGTGTCGCAGCTTTCCGAGCACGATGCTGATTCATCGCCGCGATCCGGCGGTGCGTCCAGATTTGGGTCACCAGCAAAATGATAGCGTAAAGCACGACCATCGGGATGAGGCTTTGAGCAGGTTCGCGATCTTGGGGATTAAACCAATGGCGAAAGTGGTCGCTCGGCGCCAGCGCCGCAAGAAACCAATCTGAAAATAGACACCCGCAAGATGAACCGGCAGGATCAGAAGTACAAGAAGGGTGAAGAAGAACCCGCGGCCGCTGCGGTCGAAAGCAATGATGAGCCATTGGAACAAACTGCCGGCCGCTAGGAAGAGAATCGAGCAAGCCACTGCTATTTGAGCTGCCTCAGGTAAGAATTGATTGACTTGGTCCGGGTAAACGTGGTTCTAGCAGGCACAACAAGCATGGCGAAATAATCGATCAGCCCAAGGCCGGCCATGATGACCAGTACGAGGGTATTCACCGATCGTTCGCCGAGCGAACTATCGCCCACCCAGGTTCTCTGCCCGCGGAATCGCCACAACCAGGTCCATAAGGTGTCCCGACTGGGCGTGACCATCGTGATCAACAAGAGGCCAAAAATCATGTGAACGAGCCAGAAGGCGGCGGTCTTGGCGGGCAACCCCAAGCCGTTGGGAGGGACTCCCTCATAAAAAACGCCCCCTACAATGAGGTCGCATACGAACAAGAGCAAGTAAGCGAGCCGGCGGCTGAGGATCGTCCGCGAAGGGTTCACCAGCCTGCGCATCATGGCATGGATGATGAGGGCCACCATGGCCAATTGCATCAACGGCGTGAGCACAAAAAACGGAATCTCGCGGCCGAAAAACTCCATGCGATATTTCCAAGGGTCGCCGTGAACGATGCCGACATAGGTCGGAATCGGCGTGAAAATTCCCAGGATTGCCGCCGACCAGGCTGTGCTGAGAATGCTTGGACCGCCGGCGATCATGCCTGGCACTGCACAGCCAAATGAGCCGAACAAAACAGCGCCGAGATTCGCCGGCTTGGTCTTTCCACTGGGGTCCGCTTCAAGCGGCTGCAGAAGACCCATGGCGCCCGACAAAAGGGTGGTGGTGACCAGGGTCGCATACACGAGCAGATAACTGCCGAATGACGTCATCCCTTCCACGCCGAGAATCAAACAGGCATAAACGGTAACTGGAATAGTCGCAATGATGCTGAAGAAAGCCAGCACGGGCTCGCCCAGGAGCTTCCCCAAGAGGATCTGAAAAGGAGAAAGGGTGGCGATGCGTTGGAAATCGAGCGTGCGATTGGCCACTTCGTTGCGCAGCGATTGGGAGGTGATGCTGGTGGACATGATGAAGGAGATCAGGAATTGAACTGCCAGCACCCCGAGGAGAAGATTTCGGGGAAACGGCCCGGCAAACCGGGTCGATAGTAGAGCAAAGCGCTGCCGGCGACCAGCACCAGGAAGTAAGCCATCATGAGATTCATGAGGCCGCCGCGCCGATAGCGGATGCGCAAGGAGGTGACGATCAGCGGGTTGTTCCAGAAGTCCCAATGCATGCCGTTTGCCCGTCTTTCAAGAAGTCCGGTGCCCGGAAATCCGCATGTAAATATCTTCCAAGTTATCCGTTTTGACGGCGAACGATATCAAGTCGATGCCTTCCTGTACGAGCTGGCGGTGCAAGAGCGGGAGCTCTTCTCGGTGCGCCCGTCCAGCGGCATTGCACGATCCGGTCACTCGCCTGGACCTGCTCCACCGACTGCCTGTTGCCGAGCCATTTGGCGAGCACTTCGGGCGAGCCGAAGGGCTCGATTTCCAACTTCATGGCCGGCTGCAGCCGGGCCAAGATGTCCGAAACGCGGCCCGCTGGCTAGAACGCGGCCTTCTTCCATGATGGCGATGGAAGTGCAGAATTCAGCCATCTCCGTGAGAATGTGGCTGGAGATCAGAATGGTCCGCCCCATGGCATAAAGTTGCTTGACCAATTCGCGAAATTCGAGACGCCCGGCAGGGTCGAGGCCGGAAGCCGGCTCGTCCAGAAGAAGCACCTTGGGTTCGTGCAGCAATGTTTTAGCGAAACAGAGCCGTTGCTTCATGCCCCGCGAGAGTCCGCGGATCATACCGTCGCGTTTGACTTCCAGACTGACCAGTTGGAGCACCTCATCGATGAGCTTGTTTCGTTTCGCGACCGGGATGCCGTAGCAGCGGGCGAAATGGTCGAGGTATTCCCAAACCAGCATGTTTTCGTAAAGTGCAAAGAAATCGGACATATAGCCGATCACGGGATGCACGCGCAACGGTTCCTTGAGCACGTCGATGCCGTCGATGAACACGCTGCCATAGGTAGGTTCGAGCAACGTTGCCAGGATGCGGATAAGCGTGGTTTTGCCTGCGCCGTTGGGACCAATGAGGCCAAAGACTTCGCCTTGGGGGATCTCCAAGGTCAGATTATCGAGCGCCACGGTTTCCTTGTATTCTTTCCGCAAGTTGCGAATATCGATCATCGACCGCGCCCGAAGATTCGTGGATCAGGTGGCATGGTATCCGCTGGTTGGCGGAGCACAACTAAAGTTTCCGCCCAGGACCAGAAACTCCTTCTCAGGACCCCTGCCGGCTTGTCCGGCAGGTGAATCAGTTCAAAAGCTAGAAAAATCAATCTCATCCTTCCGCGACCCCTGCCGGCTTGTCCGGCAGGTGAAGGAGTTCTTGGGGCTTGTGTCCAGCGAGTGAACTTTCTCACCTGCCGGGCAAGCCGGCAGGGGCCGCAGGCAAGAGCGTCGAGCACAATTAGCTGCGGAACTTGTTCACCTGCCGGACAAGCCGGCAGGGGTCTGAGGAACTTTCAGAAGTCGAATGAGCGCATCTTCAAAACGCGCCCCCGGCTATGGACCAGACTTCTCCGGCATGCCCTTAGGCAACAGCGGAAGAAAATGAAACCCTTTTTCGTCCGCCAGCAGCCGGATGCGGATGGGCTCCTTGAGAGGGAGCAAACCGAGCTTTGCTTGTTCAATAACGCCAAGGCCTTCCCCGCTGGTTTCATGTTTGTGGTCGCTGATCTTCACCGCGAGGTCCGCGGTCCCCGTCAGGCGGCCGCGTAAGGTGCGGGGAATCTTCCAGCGTACGGGGAGAAGGTGAAGATCGAGCTTTTGGGCCGTTACCGAGAAATGATGCTCGTAGATGGGGCGGCGGAAATCCAGGGTTGCGTTGGTAGCGATCTTACCGTCGGCTACCTGGCCATGCACGCCGGTAAGCGTTACCAAACCATCTTCGACGACCACCTTGCCGCCCGCATGCTGAGCATGCAGATCGACGTCGGTCACGCGCACTTGCGTTTCCGTGGGATCGAGCAAGACGCGATAATGGAGTGGAGCTCCGCCGGGAGCATACCGAAACGCGATTTCCGCAGTGGTCTTGCCATCGCACTCAACGTGAGTCCACGTCTTGGGAGTGACAAAGGGCAACGCCGACAGCATGGACTGTTTCACAGCGACACCGGTCGATTTCAGCGTCAACTCACTGACTGAAGATTCCGGATCGTAGGCGATGGCAACGGTCCATGCTCCCCAGGTCGGATCTTGGACCGTGCCCTTAAGCGAGATTTTGCCGTCTTTTGACGTGGCCAGCCCTCCGAGATTGGCCAAGCGAAAAGGATGGCGGCCTTCCTGGGCAATGGTCAGCGATCCATCGTCGAGATGAATCGGCGGAAGGGCCGGCAAGTGCCTTGTCTCTCAGGCAATTCCGTCAAAAGGTGATTGTGAGCATCGAATCGTAAAGTCACATCCATTTTGTGGAGGTGAACTTCTTCAGCTTCGGGGTGCCGCTGAGCAACTTGAGCAGCGGCATCTCCGCTTCGATGTGCTCGATTTTCGCCCAAGGTTTATCGCCGGTTTGTTCCACGAGCACCACATCGTGCGCGCTCGTCGAATTGATGCCTACATCCAAGGCGGCAATGCGCAGCCGGCCTTTGAAAACGGTTTGCAAGCGGTCGGCCAGCATGAGCTTGAAGTGCTCGGAGCCGAGAAACAGCTTGGCCCCAACGACCAGCGCAGCGGCAAGGGCAAGAAGAGTAGCTGCAGCGAAGCCCAGCCGGCGCTTCCAGCGCGATCGGCTAGGGATGGGTTTGCTTGGCACGTCGGATCGAGACACGGCATCGACCATCGTCTTCGTCCATGTCGCTCTCGGGTATGGAATCGCCGGTTAGCCAACCAAAGCACCTTGGCCGACTTCCTTGCGCAGCGTGCTGGCTTTATCCGCGCGTTCCCATGTGAAATTCGGCAGCTCTCGACCAAAGTGGCCGTGGCGAGCGGTCTCACGATAGATTGGCCGCCGAAGATTCAACGAATCGATGATTCCCTTGGGGGTGAGTTTGAAATGCTTGCCGATCAGCTCGGCAATCTCTTCGTCGGACAGACCGTAGTTGGCCGTGCCCGACGTGCTCACCCAGATGTTCAGGGGATCCGGATAACCGATGGCATAAGAGAGCTGCACTTCGCATTGGCGTGCCAGCTTGGCTGCCACGACATTCTTGGCGATATACCGTCCCATGTACGCGGCGGAGCGATCGACTTTGGTCGGATCCTTGCCGCTGAAAGCGCCTCCGCCGTGCCTACCTCTGCCGCCGTAAGTGTCGACAATGATCTTGCGCCCGGTCAGGCCACAATCGCCGTGCGGCCCCCCTTCAAGAAAGATTCCTGTCGGGTTGATGTGACAGAGGATTTCGTTGTTCTTGACCTCGGGTGGAGTCTTGCCCGGCGCCACCATCACGAGCCGGCCTTTAATGAGGTCCGGGTTTTCGTCGCGGAGCGTGGGCAAAATGAGCTTGTCGATGAGCATTTGCCGGGCGTCGTCGCGGAACAAACTCTTTTCCTTGCCATCGACCATTTTCTTCGATGACAACGCTCTCGTCGTGCTGTGTGGAGAGCACGATCGTATGAATGCGGTTCGGCGTACCATCGGCGTTATACTCGATGGTTACTTGACTCTTGGCGTCCGGGCGAACGAATGCAAGCTCGCCGCTTCTGCCGCAAACGTGCGTGGTTTTCGATGAGCCGATGCGCAGGTAGATCGGCAACGGCATGAGCGTTTTGGTTTCGTCGCAAGCGAAGCCGAACATCATCCCCTGGTCGCCGGCGCCGCCGGAGTCCACGCCGGTGGAAATATCGGGCGATTGGCTATGGAGGTGGCAATCGATTTTGCAGGTGTCGGCCGCGAAGCCGATGTTGGGATCGACATAGCCGATTTCGCGGATGGTCTCGCGAACGATGCGGTCGACCACACCTGCGTCAAATCGGCCTTGGTGGTGATTTCGCCTGCAACCACGACACGGTCCGTGGTCACCAAGGTTTCGCAAGCAACCCGGCTCAGGGAATCGGCGCCTAAACAGTGGTCGAGGATCGTATCGCTGATTTGGTCTGCCACTTTGTCCGGGTGGCCCATGGAAACGGATTCGCTGGTGAACAAATATTGGTCCGCGCTCACTGTTGGCGTCCTCGGGTGGCTAAATTGCAGACATGTTCTGTGCGCTAACGACAGTTGAGTATTCTAGAGTTGACTCCGGCCCCTTGGCAATGAAGAAGAGCAAAATCGGCAAATACGATTTATGGCGAACCTGCCACGCTGGATTTGTAGCGAGCCTCCCACGCTAGATAGCGAGCCTCCCACGTTAGTGGGGGGAGGTTGCCGTTTCCTCCCCCCACTAACGTGGGAGGCTCGCTGAAGATAACGTGGGAGGCTCGCTGCAGATAACGTGGGAGGCTCCCCAAGAATCGCGTCTGGGAACGAAAAGGGACGGACACAGCAGAACGCCGTGTCCGTCCCCCCCGTCTTTTTAGAGACTGTTACGCGCAAACCAACTCCTTCTCCCGCACCCGTTGCGAAACCTTGCGCCGAGCCGGGCCTGCAGGATTGGTTTTGCCCTCGAGATGATCCCGGAGACGATGACGAGCGACGTGCAATCGCCGCTTGATCGTGCCGACGGGAGCCTCGAACTCGCGGCTCATCTGCGCCAACGACCGTCCGTGGATGTAGAAGGAAACCAACGTCTCCCGGTCGAGGTCCGAAAGCCGTTCGAGTCCTTGCCAGACCTCCGCTTTCTGTTCGCTGCGCAACAAATCGTCGAGCGGCCCTTCTTGATGAGCCGCCACCTGCTCGAGCATGGCCCGGGATCAGCGCTGCCGTTCCAGCCACGCCGCGTCAGGCGGTTGATGGCCATCCGCTCGGTGATTTGCCGCAACCAGCCCGGGAAGCACTGCGCATCGCGCAACTGGGGAAGCTTGAGCATCGCGTGGATGAAGACTTCCTGCACCAGCTCGTTCGCTTCCGTCGGATTGCGCAGCCTGGCCAAGCCTACGGCGTAGACCGTCGGCTGGAACTGTTCGACCAGGCTGCCATAGGCTTCCCGGTCTCCCGTCTGCGCCCTTTCAACCAACTCGGAGATGTCTTGCCATCCCATGATTTCGATTACCACCTGTCCCGATCCTTGTTCTCTCGAATGCACCCCGACGGTAGCCACGGTCGGCCTTAGGATCTATGTGTGGGCTCGCCACGGTTCCTACCGTCTAATTGCGATGCCGACGCAAGCAAAAGCTCGTCGGTTTCGCAGTGCGTGTGTTTTGCCGCTTGCAGTCTGTGGTTAATGGGACGCCGTCGAGAAGCTGCCGTGTTCAACAGCAGCGATCGTGGCCAACCGAAACGCGAATCTGCGTGTCTTTCACTTCTCGCTCCGAAAGAGAAGGGGAAAGACGGCAAAACCGCTTGCTGCCTTTACGCACTCGCCGATTGGATGGCGTCGAGCAGGTTCAGATCAGCATTCGGGGCTACGAGGCACTTGCTTCAACCTTCGAAAAGGCTGGCGCCGATGCGTCTCGCGAGCGTTAGCCAGGCTACTTTTCCGGCATCAAACCTTGGAAGCCGGCATCGCCATTCGCCCGGTAAAGCCCCTCGCGTCGATTGCCGGTTTATCGGTAAGTCGTTTACCGATAAGTCCCGGTTTTCGGGAGGCTGCTAAACCTGCGGGCAGTGTCCCTCGTTTCGAGGGTTCTTCTGACCGCGCGGGCAGCGAAGCCACGGCTTGCTCGGCTAGATGCCAGCAACGCCATGATCTGCAAGAGGCCGTGCGTTCACGGCTTATCTCGCTCCATGGCCTTTGCTGATAGCCAGGCAACGGCTGCTGCGACAGGAGATGGACCGCCAGAGCATGGCCGGCATTAGCCGTACCAGAAACCATGCTCTTATTGTCCGTCACGACGTCGCTAACGACGGAGACGACATTGAGAACTCGGCTTTTGCTGGTAATTACGGCCATTGCAGACCTCCGGCGATCGAATGAGACTGGACAGGGATTCGCCTACCTTGTTGGCTGTCCCCATCCGAATCGGGATGAGACTGTTCGCTTCACCTCGTCAACTGGATTGGAAACCAGAGACCTCTAACACGACTTTCCTAGTTTACCACGCGGGCCGGACGTTTCCAGCCTGACATGGCGCCTTTCATAGTCACTTCTTATTTCGGCATTCCTGCCGTATCCCTCCCAGACAAATGCCGCGGGCGGCAGGTTCGCGCATGAAACAAAAAAGAATAAAAATACTGAAACAGCATATCGCCTCCGCCCCCGCCGGGCTTGCCCCGGTGGAGCAATGACTGATTGGCTAGATAAAGGGCGACAGATTCATCCCGCCACCGCCGGGCTTGTCCCGGTGGAGCGGTGACTGGCGAAGGCGCAAAAGCAGACAAGCATCCTATTTGGCTAGCTGTAAAGTCAGCGCTCCACTGGGACAAGCCCAGTGGGGGCGTCGATTCGGTATAGCACACTATCTAGCCATCAAGTCAGCGCTCCACTGGGGCAAGCCCATTGGGGGCGAAAATGACCTGGTCCAAACGAAGATAGGCCTTAGCCGACACCGAGCGCAAGTCATTCCGAACGCAAGTCTGTCTGACCCAGGTGGTTAATGGATTGCATTGCGCTACCTGCACACACACAACTCTGGGCTGATGTCACCAGGGAATTGCTGCTCTCGAACGGAGCCGGCGAAATGGCGTCAAGAGTGGGGACGGGCCAGAAAGCCCGTCCCACCTGTTGAGCACGGATGAAGGCGGCTAGAGTCCCCGGCGATACCTTCGGACGGTGCGGCCAAATACCGGGGAAGTCACCCGCGGCGCTACTTCCTCTTCCACAACCTTGATCTTGGGCACGAAGGCTCGGTAACCATCGAAGGCGTTTTGCTCGATCTGCTTGTTGATGAACAACTCGATGGCAGTCAATTGATTGCCCTGCTCGGGCGTCACGAACGCAATCGCCACGCCGTCCGCTCCCATGCGGCCCGTGCGGCCGATGCGGTGCACGTAATTCTCCGGATCTTCCGGCAGGTCGTAATTAATGATGTGCGAAATGCCCGTCACGTCGATGCCACGACCCACCACATCGGTGGCGACCAGGTAAACGATTTTGCCGTCGCGGAAGGCCTGCATGATGCGATTACGCAAATTCTGCGGCAAATCGCCATGCATGACCGCAGCACGCTTTTGTTCCAGCGCAACTCGCGATAGAGCTCGTCAGCCGAGCGTTTTCGCTGACAGAAGATAATGCACTGGCGTGGCTTTTCCTGAGCGATAACCTGGGCAGAAGATCGACCTTGGAATAGTCGTCAACGGTTATGTAGGACTGGCGGATATTCTCAACCGTCGGATGTTCGGGCGTGAGGTTGAGATGGATAGGATCGACCAGGTAACGTTTGGTCAAGCGTAACACCGGATCTGGCAAGGTCGCCGACATCAACAAGGTTTGGCGTTGGTGGGGGCACTGCTTCAAGATTCGTTCGATGTCGGGACGGAAGCCGATGTCGAGCATGCGATCCGCTTCGTCGAGCACGATATAGCGAATGCGATCGAGCCGCAGCGTTCCACGCGACAGGTGATCGAGAATGCGTCCAGGTGTGCCGACCACTACCTGGCAGCCCTTTTTCATTTCCGAAAGCTGGCCGCCAAAGCGCTGGCCGCCATAAATGGCGACGCACTTGCACTTGGAGCTGGGCATGAGTTTTTTTGCTTCTTCCGCAACTTGCACAACCAGCTCTCTCGTGGGAGCCAGAACGAGGCATTGCGGAACGGTGGGGTCGCTTTCCTTCCAGGAATTAAGGAAAGGCAGGAAAAACGCTGCGGTTTTTCCCGTCCCCGTCTGCGCCTGGCCGATGACATCTCTTCCCGTGAGAGCGATGGGAATAAGGGCCGACTGGATAGGAGTCGGTTCAACGTAAGATGCTCGGGCTAGTGCAGAAAGAACAGATGATTTGAGGGATAGGGCGTGAAAGCCGGTTTCAGCTTTCAGCAACGTGGCGGTCGTCAAACAAGCCTCCAAAAAACAACAGAACAACTAGTGCTACTACTTTTCGTCTACTCTACCTAATTTAACTCGTGTTAAGTATCTTGTCTAGTGCGCTTCCTTCCTGAATCACTGCCATTCGCTCTTCCGGGTATAGAAAAAAGCAAAAAGAAGGGCTATAGCTGGAGAGATAGCAGCTGGCTGGCTCACTCCCGTTCTCTTCTTGAATCGAATTGGCAATAGGCATGGCGGTTCATTTCGATCCTCCCCTCGACGCCGTCTCTCTCGTTGAGATCGCCCAAATGTGCGCTTCGGCTACCCCCGATGACTTGGCCTATTGCTTCCTCGTCGACGGCGAAACCGAAGGACCGCGGCTGACTTACGCCGATCTCGACCGGACAGCGCGTGCCCTTGCCGCGACGCTTCGAGACGCTGCGCAGCCAGGTGATCGGGCGATTCTTCTCTACGAACCGAGCATCGACTTCATCCCGGCCTTTTTGGGCTGCCTCTACGCAGAAATTATCCCAGTGCCTGCCTATCCGCCCCGGCTGGACCGCCTCGCTCAAAGCTGGAGCGGACTGGCACGCCTGGTGAGGGATTGCGAGCCACGGCTTGGGCTGACCACCGGCGATCTCGTTATGACTTTGTCCAAAGGGTTAGCTAACCAAGCATGCCCAGCCGTCGACCATTGGATTGCCACCGACCAAATCGACTGCGGCCGCGCGGGGCAGTGGCGGCAGCCGCGGATCGATCCGGAGGCGATTGCCTTCCTGCAATACACTTCGGGTTCGACGACGGCGCCTCGGGGCGTAATGGTCAGCCATCGCAATCTTCTGCACAACGAGCGGATGTTACAAGCGGCCACCGAGCACAGCGGCCCGGGCCTTGGAGTTTGCTGGCTGCCCTTGCATCACGACCTGGGCCTGCTCGGCGGAGTCATGCAAGGGCTCTTTCATGGCGCTCCGGTCGTGCTTATGTCGCCGCTGGCCATGGTCCAGCGTCCGGTGCGCGTGGCTGGAGGCAATTTCTCGTTTTCGCGCCGACACGAGCGGCGGGCCGAATTTCGCCTACGACATGTGCGTCCAGCGTATTACTGCCGAGCAAAAACTAGGTCTCGACCTCAGCAATTGGAGCGTTGCCGGCATTGGAGCCGAGCCGATTAATCCCAAAACCATGGAGAGATTTGCCGCCGCCTTCGAATCATGCGGTTTCCGCCCCGAGGCGTTTTATCCAAGTTATGGCCTGGCAGAGGCGACCCTTTTCGTGGCCGCCGGCCCCAAGACGGCTCAACCGGTGGTGCGAACCTTCGAGGGGCTGTCGTTAGAACAAGGGGATCCACGCCCAATATCGGCGGATGCCCTTGGGGCCCGTACGCTGGTAGGTTGCGGTCATACCTGGATGGGACAAGAATTGGCCATCGTCGACGCCGGCAACAGCACGCGCCGACCCGCTGGCTCGATAGGCGAGATTTGGGTGCGCGGCCCATCGGTGGCCAGGGGCTACTGGAACCGTCCAGAGGAAACCGCGCGCTCATTTTCGGGGCGAAAATCGCCGGCGAACAGGGCCAGCCATTTCTACGAACGGGCGACCTCGGATTCATTTACGACGGGGAGCTTTTCGTAACGGGGCGCTCGAAAGAAATCTTGATCGTTCGCGGCCGCAATTATTACCCGCATGACATCGAAGCAACGGTGCAGTCGTGCAATCCTGCCCTTCGATCGGGCGGGGGCGCCGCATTCGAAGTACAGGGAGAAGGCGGAACCCGGATCGTGATCGTACAGGAGTTGGATCGCAAGCTGGGCCGCGGCGCGGACCTGCGGAGCTCGCGGGCGACGTCCGTCAAATCGTGGCCGAGGTTCATGCGCTGCAGGTGCACGATATCCTTTTTCTCGAGCCGGGCAGCCTGCCCCGAACGACGAGCGGCAAGATTCGAAGATACGCTTGCCGGCAAGGTTATGAGACGGGCAACCTTAGGCTTTGGAGAACCAAATGAGCCATTCGGCCGAGGAAATTCGCGATTGGCTGAAAGCGCGCGTCAGTAATTTGACTGGCGTGGCGCCGGCAGAAATCGACGAAAATGAACCGCTCATGCGCCTAGGCCTGGATTCGGTCGGCGTCGTAACCTTGGCTGCCGATCTGGAGAATTGGGTCGGCTACCGATTTCGCGAGAATCCTTTGGAACAGTATCCGACCATTCACGCGCTCGCTGAATTCCTGGCAGCAGAAGGAGCAAAAACGCAATTGCGGGGCCAAGGTTAGCCGCGACGCGCAGCGGAGCGTGCGTCGCCTCTGGCGCGTTCGAACGCTCCGCTGCGCGTCGCGGCTAATCGGCCATTCAGCATCTGCGAATCGCGTAGCCGTAGCGCTCGATGACGCTGGCCCACCTGTCAGAAATCATTTCGCGTTCTTCTCGAGTCAGCATGAACTGATTGCTCGCAAAGTCGCGCACGCTCGCCAAATAAGATTCCATGGGCTCCCGAGCAGGTTCGAAGTCGCCCAAGTCGAGCGCCTCGTAGATCGTCTTCATGTGGGAAATCGGATCGTGCAGCAGGTCCTCGAAGCGGAGCTCGTAGAGCCGGCCCGGGAGAATTGCTTTCTTGTCGTGCTCGAAGCGCTCGAACATGGTCTCGAACGTCGCGAGAATCTGCTCCTGTAAGCCACGCCAGGTCGGCCGCTGCAGGCTGTGGTGGGCGTAGAGCGTCCGCCAAAGCTTGAGCGTAGAGGGATAGATCGCGTATGGATCGCGCACGATGTGGACGAACCGCGCTTCCGGAAAGGCCTCCAGCAGCAGCGGAATCCTGCACGTGTGCGGCGGCGATTTGAGCACCAGTTGCTTTCCTGCGTGAGCCAGCGTCAGCCTGCGCATGAAACGCACCAACGCAGCCTGCCAGCGGCGCCGCGCTGACATAGGCATGCGCTCCACGTGCAAACTTGGATCGTTCGGGCCGAGTCGATTGGGAAAAGCCACGTGCGCCAAGGGCGACGGCTGACCTAGCAGGCAGAGTGCGAACTCGTCCTCCTGGGGCTTTTGCCAGCCGACCGGCATATTGTCCATGGGCCGCCGTTGCGGCAGCGACCAGGGGAACCAGCGCGGCACCCAGCCGCTGGTCAGCAAAAAATGGTGCGGCGCAAAACATTCGTAAGTGTTGGGGTAGCCAAGCCGCGGATCGCAAGCGAACAGTTCGTGCAGCAGGGTCGTTCCCGATCGCCAATGGCCGAGAACAAAAATGGGGGAGGGATGGACTTGGGTGCGAGCAATCCGCCGGCCATAAATGAGCCGTTCGAGCAAGCCTAGGGCAGAGTGGTGGATGCTGACGACCGACACGATCAGGGCAATATGCAGGCGAGAAAAACTGACCGCACAGCGATTGCGGAAGAGCAGCTTGAGCCACGAGCCAAAATTGTACCCAAGCCACATGTAGGGTTGCCATTCCTGGGAAACGCGCTTGCTCAAATGGATACCTTTCGGGAATCTCTAGCGAGCCTCCCACGTCAGTGGGGGGAGGAAACGGGGAACTCCCCCCACTAACGTGGGAGGCTCGCTGAGGATGGATTCGGCCAACAAGCGATCCGGCCCAGGTTGTCTGCTGATCCTATCAATCCCTTAATGACCTCGCACAACCTGGCCTGATTCCTCGCTGATCGTGGCTCGGTCAGCAAACCGGCCACAACGACTGCTGACCGTGGCTCGGTCAGGAGACCGGCCACAAGGACTGAGGGACCAAAATCGCCATCGAATTGCCGATGCATCCTCCGCACGCCGGCCCTAGAATAGGTCATTGCCGCGCACGACCATCCACCGACTCCAAGGCCAGCCTCGCCAGGGCTATGCTCGTCTCCGCTTATGAACTCCTCGAATCCGACTTTCCTCGCACGTCTCGGCGCTTTTGGCGTGTTGACACTTCAGTTGGGCCTCATCGTCTTTATCGTGCAAAGTTTCGAAATCGAGAACCGCGAACACTTTTTGGCAGTGCTTTGTTTTGCCGCCTTGGGGTTCCTGATTCACTGGTGGCTTCCCGCCAAAATGCGCCTTGGCTTTTTCAATTTGCTCTCGATCTCCGCCATCGTTTTCGTTTTGGGCTGGCCCAATGCCGCTTGGGTGCTCGGTATCGGCGCCTGCCTAGTTTTTATTTGCCTGCGTCCCAGGCGCTGGGTTTACCGGCTGGGTGCAGCGATCGTCGCCGCCATGCTACTCACCAATTTACGACTCGATCAGGATTCCGCCTTTTGGCCGGTCATCGCTTCGATGTTCATGTTTCGTTTAATCATTTTCCTGTTCGAAGTTCGCCGCGACCCCGACCCGCCGCCGTTGACGTTGTCCCTAGCCTACTTCATGCCCCTGCAAAACATCTGCTTTCTTTTTTTTCCGATACTCGATTTCAAAGTTTGGCGAGACAGCTACCGGGCCGAAACGAGCTGGGCGGCCGCCCAAACCGGCATCGGTTACCTCGTGCGCGGCCTGAGCCATCTGTTCGCCTATCGAATCATCAAGTATTTCTTGCTGCCCTCGCCGCACGAATTGGGCGATTGGCCGCACGTCGCTTTGTTCCTAGCGTTAAATTACGCGCTTTATCTCCACGTTTCGGGCTGTTTTCACATCATTACGGGGATCTTCCACCTGTTCGGTTTCGCCATGCCGCGTACGCAAGACAACTATTTTCTGGCGTCGAGCCTCACCGACATCTGGCGGCGCATCAACATTTACTGGCGCGATTTCATGATGAAGATCTTCTTTTTCCCGGCATTCTTTCGCCTCCGCGGACTGGGGACGCGCCTGGCGATCACCATCGCCACTTTATGGGTGTTTCTGGCCACCTGGATCCTGCACGTATACCAGGTGTTCTGGATGACGCGGACGTTGCCTTTTCGACTTTACGACGCCTGTCTTTGGCTTACGGTCGGCATACTTGTAGTCGTTAATATCCAGTGGGAGTTGAGAAGGTCCCGGCGTGCAACCCGCTTGGGTGTTCCTGTCCGGTTTGCCGCTGCTCTCAGGCGGGCTTGCGCGATTGCTGGAACGTTCATACTGGTCAGCTTCTTCTGGGCCTGCTGGAATACGCCTCAAGTGTTGCCCTTTTTGCGTGCCCTCAGCCTGACCGATTCCAAAGGGCTTGAAGGAATCGGTACGGTTTTGGCAGTGATTGCGATCGGCATTGCGCTGGGAGTCGCGCTACAAATGCTGAACTCCCGGCTGGCGCGATCGGGTTTTTGGCCAAGACAGTTGGGTCCGGCTCCTTTGGCTCTGGGCTTTACAGTGTTGTTGACGGGAGTGGCCTTTTTGGCGACACCGGCTGCGTTGGAAATTCTTAGCCCGCGACCAGCCGGGATTCTACTAGCACTTCGCTACCAATCCGCCAGTCCGCTCGAGGCTGCGCAAGCCGTGCAAGGATATTACGAAGAGATTGCCCAGGTTCAGGCCCTGCCGGCGCCTGGCTGGCCAGGCTTGAAGGCAGACCGATCGCTACCGCGGCCAATCATTACGAGGAAATGTCGCGCCGGTCCGACGATCTTTTGGAGCGCGAATTGATTCCGAACTTCAAAGGACTCATTGACGGCGGCCAGGTGAGCATCAACCGGTATGGCATGCGCGATCGGCTGGATCGAACCGAACAAAAACCTGCCGATGGCTGCCGGCTGGCATTCGTGGGCTCGAGCGTGGTCATGGGACACAGCGTCAACGACGACCAGACCTTTCCGCGCGTTCTGGAAGCGGACCTGAACGGAGGCGAACAGGCGCCGCGGCGCGTGGAAGTGTTGAATTTCGGCACCGGCAGAAGCTACGTGATTCAGCGGCACGTGCTCATGGATCGCAAAGTGTTCGCGTTCCAGCCCGACGCCATTTACTGGTTCGCCCACCAGGACGAGTATTACGGTTCCGTCAATCACCTCGCTGCTCTGGTCGATAACCACGACCCCATGCCTTATCCGGGGCTCGACGAGATCGTTCGCCAGGCCGGCGTCACTTCCCAGACCTCGGGCGCATTGGTCCAGGCGCTGCTCCGCCCCAAAGCCAAGCAGATTGTCAGCTGTGTTTATCGCGATGTCGTCAGGGAATGTCGGAGTCGGGGCGTGCTGCCCGTGTGGGTCTATTTGCCGATGCCGGGCGTGGTCGAAATCTCGATCCAATCGGACGAATTGATAGCCTTGGCGAAGGAAGCTGGATTTGTGGTGATCAGTTTGGCGGACTGGGCTGAGGGGCATCGCCCCTTGGAAGTAAGAATTGGCGAAGGCGATTACCACGCCAACATCTTGGGAAACCAACTTATTGCGGCGAAGCTTGCCGCCAAGCTTCGTGCCAATCCTTCGTTGTTGCCTGCCTGTGCACGCACGAAAATCAATGGAGCTTGATGGTCGGGTTGTGCGTTCTGATGTTCATTTGAGCTTCGCGTTTCCGTTTGAACATGTCCGCGCCCGCCTGAGTACATTTCGTTCCGGCAAGATTTAGATTTAGCAAAACGACCATGTTTTGAAGTTTTTCGAGGCCGGCATCCGAAACGCCCGTGTTGGAAAGGTCGAATTTTGTGAGGAATGTCGTCAGGCCCATTTCACTCATCTTGCCCAATTGATCGTCAGTAATGGTGGATTTGCTGAGATCTAAATCGATTACTGTGCCAAGTGCCTGGGTGTCGTCGAGCAGCTTATCGGTGATGGTTAGTCCACTTAGATTGACTGCAAAAGCCTTCTTGCCCAAAGGATTGGGAGCATCCTTCACCCGGCCGCCTTGACTGGATAGAGCGTCCGCGGCCTCCTTAGCTGCTTGGACCGTGAGATCGTAATCGCTGGGCCCCGATTGCCCCTTGTTGCCGCCGGGCATGAACCAGTAGCCAACTACGACCAGCAGAGCAATGCCAACGGCTATCAGGGCGAGCATCGGCTTCGACATGAAAAAACCTCAATCGTGCCTGTTCAACGGATAGTTTTTGTTGCGGCCCGCCCGCACTGCCCTCACTAAAGGGTGGGTAAACCGAATGGATGGATTGGGAAAAGTTAACGAAGCATCGCAACACCAGCCCCGGTTTTGGCCCCGGGGCTGAAATTGCGACTGAAAGCTCATTCTTGTGAAGGAGGCGCGAGATTAATAATCGCCAACGACGTTGCCGTCATTACGCTGCCCAAGATTGTTGAAGACACCCAGGGGGGTCACATTGGGTTGCGTCCAGTTGATGTTGTTGTTGATGAAACGGACCGAACCATCGCAAAGGCAGAAGTTGGCGCCGCCATCGTGCTTGCTGCTGAAAGCGTCGTCTGGGAGCGTGGCCCCGGTATTGGTCACGCCGTCCGGCATCCGGTAATAGGTGTAGCCACGGCAGGACGATTGGCCGTCCGAAGTTTCGCCACTTACCTGGCTGATCCCAGCAACCAAGGCCGCCCAAGATCCGCCGTCGCTCTTACGCTCTCCAACGGCCAAGGTATTGCTCATGCCGTCCGTGATGTCCGCGACCCTCATGGCCGTGCCCTGTTGAAACAAGCCGGTGTCGCCCGCGTTGCCGCCGTTGCCGGGGTAGTTCGAAATGGCGATGTTAACAGGCGGTGTTGTTCCCGTAATCTTGCCGAACGGGCGATTCGTGTTCAGAGGAGCTACGGTATCGGACGGGCATTGGAAGCCTTTGACCGATGTCTGCAAAGCAGGCAGTGCCGTTACGAAGGCCTGATTAAAGGATTGGCCGCTCGGGTTCAACGTGTTGTAAAGATTCTGCTGTTCCAAATAAGGTAGCAGAAGGCAGGACCAGCTCCATGAGGGATCGTTGGTGTTGCCGTCCGGGTTCACGACCCAACCGGGGGGAAAGTAAGAATAGGTGCTGTAGTAGTTGTGCAACGCCAGACCGATTTGATGCAAATTGTTCAAGCATTGAGTCCGGGCAGCGGCTTCGCGGACTTTTTGCACTGCGGGCAAAAGCAGACCAACCAGCACCGCGATGATCGCGATGACCACGAGCAACTCGATCAGTGTGAACGCACGTCGTACACGAGAGAACATGGAACCTGCTCCAATTGTGAAAAAAGAAATCATACCGGCAAAGCAAGTTAAGGCGGGACGATCCACCCCGATGAAAAGATCGCAACGATCCGGGATGAGCATTTATCTCAATTGAAACTAAGCCTTCTGTCAACGCTAAAGTGGGAATAATCAAGTTTTTGTGAAGAATTTTCCAAACAGGTCTTACAATTACATCCGCGCAGGGCGTTCTTTGGCCTCCAGAAAACGGAACTCTGGCAAGTTCCGCTACGGGGGCCTTCCGCTAGGATAGACGTAGCGGAAGTCGCCAGACTTCCGAATCAACCATCCCGCCAATCCGAAGTGCCCGGACGGATTCCCCACCAATTGAGGAGAATTGCCATGATGCTGGCAAAAAGTGGCAGTGCTGCCCTGCTTACTTTGTCGTTTATGTGCGCTGTTTCAGCCGTACATGCCGAAGATTTCGCCATTCACGATGGCGACACCGTCGTCTTTTTGGGCGACAGCATCACGGCGGCAAAAACTTACGGCAAACTCATCGAAAACTATACGCTCCTTCGCTTTCCGGAGCGGAAAGTTCATTTCATCAATGCCGGCCGCGGCGGTGAAACGGCTGCCGGCGGCTTCAAGCGCTTCGCTCAGGACGTGCTTTCCCAGAAACCCACGCTCGTTACGGTAGCCTACGGCGTCAACGACATTGGCTGGGGCACGCGCGCGGACGAGGAACATAAACGCGCCTATCTGGATGGCATTCGCGGAATCGTCGAAGCGTGCAAGAAGCAAGGAGTGGCGCGTTTACATCTGTTCGGCGCCGGTCACAGCCGAAGACCCCGACAAATCGGAACACGGCTTCCTGCAGAAAATGTGCGATGAGGGCATGGCCCTATCCAAATCGCTCGGGGGTGAGGCCATCGATGTGCAACGCAGCATGCGTGCGATTCAGAGAAAGATGAAGGCTGCCAACGAACATGGCCGCGAAACAGGAGAAAGCAACCTTACACGTCGCCGACGGCGTTCATCTGAATGATGTAGGCCAGTTGGCGATGGCCTTGGCGATTCTGAAGGGCCTGGGCGCCCCCGCCGACGTTTCCTCGGTCAGCATCGATGCCCGCGAGCCGAAGTTGCTCGGTGCAGAAGGCTGCAGGGTGACAGACCTCGCCAAGAAAGGGGACGAAATCGAATTCGTTCGGCTCGATCGCGGATTGCCTTTGAACAACGGGATTTTCTTCCAGCTCCAGTTTCGCTTCGTCCCCGTTCCCGATCAGCTGAATCGCTACATGCTGACCGTGGCCAATCTGCCCGTTGGCCGATTTGAGGTGATTGCCGACGGACGCAGCGCCGGCAATTTTTCGTCGGAAGAATTGGCCAAGGGCGTGAACATCTCCTCCTCAACGGCCGATGGTTGGGAACCGGGCGGCCCCTGGAATGCCCAGGCGAACGTCTTGCAAGCGCTTACCCAGTCGCGAGTCAATTGGGAGGCACTGCACTGCCGCCGATTATTATCTGAAAGCCACGGTGTCGGCTTCGCCGCTGAACAAGGACGCGGAACAAACCAACGCCAAACTCGAGGAGATGTACAGCGCATCGTGGCCAAACCCAAGCCCTACCACTTTGTGATCAAACGCTTTGTCCCGCCGCCCGCGAAGAAGTAATCCCGCTGCGAACGGCAACGGAATTCTGGAGAATTCCGCTCTAGGGATGAACCCACTCGTTGGAGGAAGCCATCGTGCTTCAGCGTTTCCTCTTTATCCTTTCCGTGTCGGCGCTGTTGCTGCCGGACCTCGCTTGGGCGGGGGACAAGATCGATCCGTTCGCGATCGCGGTGGTGGACGATCAGACCGGGCGCGGCGTGCCGCTCGTGCAACTAAGAACGACCAACGACGTCTGCTATTACACCGACAGTAACGGCCTGGTCGCTTTTGCCGAACCGGGGCTGATGGGCCAATCGGTCTTCTTTTTCGTCCAAAGCGCTGGCTACGAGTTTCCCAAGGATGGTTTCGGCTACCGCGGCAAAGCGCTGAAGGTCAAGGCGGGCGGCTCAGCCACCTTGCGCATCAAGCGTTTGAACATCGCGGAGCGGCTTTATCGCCTCACCGGCGGCGACATTTACCGCGACACCGTGCTCCTGGGCCGCAAGGCGCGCCGATCCAAGCCCCGCTGCTCAACGGACTGGTGTTCGGTTCCGATAGCGTCGAGAATGCGGTTTATCGCTCCAAGATCTTCTGGTTTTGGGGCGACACCAATCGGCCAGCCTATCCGCTGGGCAACTTCAACTCTTCCGGCGCCACTTCGCTCCTGCCTGGCAAGGGGGGGCTCGATCCGAATGTCGGGGTCGATCTGAACTATTTCGTGGACGAGCATGGCTTCGCCCGAGGCATGGCGCCGATGTCCGGAGATGGCCCCACCTGGATCGACGGACTGGTGGTTTTGCACGAAGGCGGTCGCGAGCGCATGTTCTGCCCCTACATGAAAGTGCATGCACAAATGAAGGTTTATGCCCGCGGCCTGGTCGAGTTCGACGACACTGCTCAGCGTTTTCGGAAGGTTGCGGATTTTCCGCTGAAGGCTCCCGTGCATCCAGTCGGGCACCCGTTCTTGCACACGGAAGCGGGCATTGAATATGTCTACTTTCCTAAGCCTTTTCCGTTCGTCCGGGTGCGAGCCACGGCCGAAGATCTCAAGGACCTTTCGCACTACGAAGCCTACACCTGCCTGCAAACGGGAAGCAGCCTCGCCGAGCGCAAGCTGGACCGCAGCCCCGAAGGCACGCTGCACTATGCTTGGAAGCACAATACGCCGGTGGTCAGTCAGGCAGATCAGAAGAAACTGGTGAATGCCGGAGCTATGAAACCATCGGAGGGACTGATCCAGTTTCGCGATCGCGACACGGGCAAAACCGTGCTGGCGCACAATGGATCGGTGTATTGGAACCCGTATCGTGGCCACTGGATCACGATCATGTGCGAGTCGGCCGGCACCTCGTACTTGGGCGAAATCTGGTACGCCGAGGCCGACACGCCCACTGGCCCGTGGACCTACGCCACCAAGATTCTGACGCACGATCGCTACAGCTTCTACAACCCCAAGCAAGATCCGATGTTCGACCAGGAGGGCGGGCGCGTCATTTATTTCGAGGGAACTTACACGAGCTCGTTTTCCGGGAATCCATTCAAAACGCCGCGTTACGATTACAACCAAATGATGTACCGGCTCGACCTGGCGGATCCGCGCTGGTCATGCCGGTAGCAGTTTACCCGACACTTAAGCTTGGCCTGGCTACGCTTGGAGCTCTGCCGGCGCCTGCGACCAATGAAGAACCCGCGTTTTTCGCCTGCGATCGGCCGTCGCCCGGCATGGTTCCGATCTTTGGATCCCGGGATGATCCCAGCGTCGCTTTGCATGTGGGCCCCGTCGTCCAAGACGCCAAGCCACTCGATGCTAAACCGCTCTTTTACGCTTTGCCCCTTTCGGCCAATGCCCCGCCGGCCACAACGGTCCCGCTTTTTGAGTGGGTCAGCAACGACGGCAAGCGACGGCATTATGCCACCGAGGAAACCTCGATCTCTGCCGGTTTTCGGCGAACGGACAAGGCACTCTGTCGCGTTTGGAACAATCCTCGCGCTCGCCGGCCAACGTTAAGTCGAATGGGAGCACCCCGAAGACGAAGCGATGACGCCCGATTCCGGAGTGGCAATCCATGTCAAGATTTCTTCAGATTTGCAGCCTACTCACCCTAATCCTCATCGCTCATCAAAGAATGCCAACCGCCGCCGGCGCCGACCTTGCCCTGGTCAAAAAGAATGCCGATCCCTATGGCGTGCCGCGGCCCGCCCCCAATGAAAAAAACGTCCCGCTGCGCACGAGCATCTATGTCGAATTGACAACTACCGACAAAAACGCCGGCGATCCGATTCTCCCAGAATCGATCGCCATCGACTTGACGCCGGATGGCGGACCTTTTATTTCGGTCCTTGGATCGAGCAGAAAATTTGCGACCGGCTATCGTGGTCGCTTCCTTCCGGGTAAGGGCATAAAGGGGCGAACACGTTGGGCGTTTACGTGGAGAGTGAACATCCTCTGCGGCCGGCCACGCCCTATGCCCTGCGGCTGCAGGCGCGTAGCCGGAATGGGTCGATTTTGCCTGCCAAGCTGGGGGAATGGTTTTTCACCACCGAGGAGGCCGACGGGCCGCGGGAAGTGCATTTGGCCGCGTTACCGAACGCTGCTGAGGTCACTTGGCACGGCAGCTTCTTCACCGGTTATTGCAATCCCAGCTTCTGCACGGGCGCCAGACTGCGTATCCCGACTTTCGATTTAATGGCCGAGGTGCGCAACAGTCGCCCCGGGCATGGAGTCTGCAGCGCGATTTCTGGTTGACCGGCATGGAGCATGAGTCACAGATTCTTCCCAAAAACCTGCCCAACATCGTTCGCGAACGCGAAACTCGACATATCAGCGCAATCGAATCGGCCGGAAATGAAAGCGTTTTGTCCGTGGAGGATTTCTTTGGTCACGAACAATACGGCATCCCTACGGGCCGTAAGCTGAGTCAAGATTACCACGCAGGTGCAGGGTTCTGGTCAGCGACGGATCGAGAAGCGGCCAAGGCACTGTGGTACGCGTAGACGACGACAAGCACACCGTGGTGGTAGCCGGCCTCAAGTCGCCGCAAAATGGTTGGAAACTTGGTACTCGCGGCCCTTGCCCCAAAAGGAAGACCCGGACGCTCCCGGACTTTTTGCGTTCGGAGGTTGCTATTTGCTCAAATTCAAGCCGGCAGGCACGCCTTGCTACTATTGGGGACGGCTCGATCGGGAATGGGACCTGGGCGTGAAGCGTTACGAGCGCCGGCTGGTGGTGAATTTCGCTGACGCAGCCGGTGATTTGTCGCTCGACGGAGGCAACTGGACCACCGCCAAGGATTACCTCGAATTACACGAAGTCACTCGAGCCATCGCTGGCCACATCATCGAACGCTATGGCGACAAGTGTCTCTCGTTCGATTGGAGTATCTTCAACGAACCAGACTTGGGTCGCAATTTTTGGCGGACGAGCTGGACCGATTTGCAAACTTTCTACGATTACAGCACCGACGGCGTTTTGCGCCTTCGAGGATCACGGCTACGATTCTCGTCGTGTTTTCATCGGCGGTTTGGAATTGGCTGGTATTTTCGGCACCAACTTGAAGCTCCGGGAGTTTCTCGTCCATTGTTCGCCGCAGGCAGCGAGCAGTTCCGGCGCACTATTGAAAAATGCGGCCTTCGCCGATCAGCGCTTGGCCGGAAAGCATCCCAGCGGGTCGAGGCGTCTGCGCCGCGAACGGCGGCCGCGGCGCACCGTGCGATTTCGTGTCCATTCATGCCTACAACCGTTCGCAATTGATGGCGGACAAGCTGGCGCAGGCCAAGGAAATGGCTCTTGAAATCGATCCGCAATACTATCGAGATTTGTGGGTCAATTCTCACGAAGCGTGCCCGGGCTGGCAACAACCGCCCGATCCCGCCTATGGCGATAGCTATCTGGGCGACGGCTACTTTCCAACTTGGTGCCCGATGTGGCACGGCGTCAGATTCAGCGCACCACCAGCGACGCACGCTATGCTCGCGGCGAAAGCATTCTAACGTTCTGGCCCTGGCCCAACGTCAACTTTGGAGGAGGCAACGATTCAGTGCGCACCGTGAACGTTCGCGAACCAGACGGCAAGGGAAAAACCACCGTTCGAACGATACCCATGCCAATCCTGCATTTCCTGGGGTTGCTCGCCGAAATGGGGCCTCGGTTCCGCGTCTTGAACGAGGGCAGGTTCGGCGGCCACGTCGTCAGCGGGTTCCTATCGCCCACGAAGGGAGGCCAGCGCCCCTGATCTATGCTCACGACATGCTCGATACCGAGTCACGCTCGGGGGCGAGTTTTCGGTCACCCTCGACCTCGCTGGCCTCGAGAGCGGTACGGTAGCCGTGCGCGAATATCGCTTCGATAAGGATCACAATTCCTATTTCCGTGCCGGCCGCCAGCTACGCGACCAGGCGCTGGCAAAGAACGTCAAAAAGATTGCCGGGCCGGCGGCCTATCCGGCCGACGTCGTGCAAGCCATCGCTAAAGATGCCGAACTGCGCACGACTGCGGAAACGCGGCATCAAGTCGGGGCAGACGGTCGTTTGAGCCTGAAAGTCACCCTCAGCGCCAACGGCGCCGACTACTTGGTCGTGGAACCAGTTCGGGAGCACGGGCAGCAATAAGTTCGTCACTCCTCTATCCGGATTGAGCCCGACGCGCAAATCTTGAATTTGCACATTTTAGATGCCGGACAGCTTCTCAGACCCCTGCCGGCTCGCCCCGGCAGGTGAACAAGTTCTGCAGCTAATGGGGACCGACGATCTTTATTTGCGGCCCCTGCCGGCTCGTCCGGCAGGTGAGAAAGTTCACCCGCTAAACGTCAGCCGCAGGAACTCCTTCACCTGCCGGACGAGCCGGCAGGGGTCGCGAAGGATGAACAATTGAAGATTCTAGCAGGCGAACTGATTCACCTGCCGGACGAGCCGGCAGGGGTCTTCAGAGGGGTTTCTGGTCTCGCCAACCAAAAAACGCGAACTTCAAAACTCGCCCGCTCGGGCTCTGGTTGTGACAGGTATATGTCATTGCCGAACCTGTTTATACCCACATTCCAATAAAAGCGTTCGGAAAGAATGAAAGGTTCCGTTAGATATTTAGGGGGAACCCCTCACCCCTTCCCTCTCCCGCAAGGGGAGAGGGAGCCGTTTATTTGCTCCCTCTCCTGATGGGCAGGGCAGGTGAGGTTGACTCCATCGCAGAATATCCTCCTTTTCCCGGTCATTTCTTCCGAACGCTCTAACCAAGGCATTACCCCATAAGCTTCTTGAGCTGAGCGATGGCCGCCGGCACGCCGACTTTCGGTTCCTCCGCAGCCTCGTATTCCAGAGCCACGTAGCCTCGATAATTGGCGTCGCGCAAAATCTTCATGAGTCGAGGAAGGTCGGCGAGCTGTTTCGGCTTGCCTTTCGGGTTGGATTTCGGTCTTGGTCTGCGCTACCACGGCATAGGGCGAGCAGCCGCTGCAAGTCGCCATAGGGATCTTCCGTTTGGAAATTGGCCGTATCCAGATTGACGCCAAACCATTTGTTTTGAACCGCTTTGACGATCGCCAAAATCCGGTCGCAACTCGCGGTAATTCCGCCATGATTCTCCAAAGCTAGGAAAATGCCGTATTTGCCGGCATGATCGCAGCATTCCTGGATGGACTCGACGATGCGTGCGCTGGCAGCCTCTTCGGAATCGCCTCGTTCGAGATCACCGCCGAAGATGCGCACGGTTTTGGCGCCCATGATGCTCGCCAATTCGGTCCATTTTTTGACGTGAGCGATTTCGCCCCGCAGCTTCCCCGGATCGCGAATGCAGAAGTCATTGCGGATCGCAGTGCTGCTGATGTCCAGGCCCAAACGGGTGCAGCGGCCGCGATAGCGAGCCATTTCTTCGGGGTGGCCTCCGCGAAATAGTAGCCCGTCGGTTCGATGGCTTCCAATCCCATGCCGACGGCCATATCGGCGAAGTCATCGAGCGACATGGGCGGCTTGGGCTTGATCTTCAAGTCGAGGTATATTGCGCAGGCTATAAGCCGCAATGCTGAGCTTGAGGTGCGCTTTGCCGGTGCGTTGGATCGGTTCGATTCCGACAGCCGTCCGAGTGCCGGCAAGAAGGGCACTGCTTGCTAGGGCCGAACTCAAGAAACCGCGACGATTGAGATTGAACATAGGAAATGCCTCCAGGAGGGAGCAGGTATGTAGCGAAATCCTATGCGATGCGACTTCTCGGGGGAAGTGTCAAACCTGTCCTAAATCAAATTGCATGATACGGCAGCATTCCCTTAGTAGCCGCGTTCGCCAGAACGCGGGGGCGAGGTCCGAGACCCGCCCACAACAGAGGAACTCAGGGCTTCGCCGTCTCGTTCTTTTTGGCCGCGTCCGGAACGCGAAACCCTGGTAAGGGCGCAAGCTTAGTGGACCTGCTGGGCCGGCTTGCTTCCAACTTGCCTTTGCCGATCGAATCGCGCGAACCGGGCCACGAACTGGGAACTTCTCCCACCAGCGACAGTCCCAACGTCGCCAGCAGGAGAGCTGCCACCAGCGCCCATTTGCCACGCATCCCGCGGGCCTCGAGCAGTCGTTGACGAGTCGCGCCACGGAGGTTTCGGCCAAACCCGCGGAAGCTCGCCGCGGAAGAAATCGGTCAACAAGCGTTCGATATGATCGGCTTGGTTGTCGTTATCGCTGGCTGACACGGTAGTCCCTCCTCTAATGCTGATCCGCTTCGTCGAGCACGCGTGTGCTGCCCACGCGTTCGGCAAGGCGGTGGCGGGCTCGACTCAAACGCATATGGACGGCGATTGGACTGATTCCCAATACCTCGGCTATCCGCACGACAGAATATTCAAGGGCGTAACGCAAGGTAAGAATCTCGCGATCGCCGGCAGGGAGGGCGGCCAATTCCAGCCGCAGCTTCTCCACTCGTTCAAGAGCTTCCAGAGTTTCCGGCGGCGATGGGACAGCGTGGCAATCCGATCCATGGCTTCCGAAGATTGCGTACCGTTATGCCAAAGGAACTCTTCGCTTGATCTTCCGCCAGGTTACGCACCACTCGGAGAAGCCAACCTCTCACGTTGAAGATAACTTCGCCGGTGAGACCATGCTTCCAGAGGCGCAGAAATGTCTCCTGCATCAGGTCCAGGCGCCAGGTCGGCGTTCAATAAGCGAGCGTAGGCCATGGCCCAGACTTCTTGGCTATGGCGCGCGGATATTCTTCTTCGAAGGCCGCTTGAGGCGACCGGGAGCCCGTGGGGCCCGTGCTCATGGGGGCTCGCTTCCTGCTCCATCCCGGGCGAGCGAAGGCAACCTGGGACGAAAAGAATGACGATTCAACGCTTATTTATTAACGACGGTTAGCCACGACGTGCAACGGAGCGTTTGCTACACGCTCCGCTGCGCGTCGCGGCTAACCAGGCGGCTAATCGATCAGCACCAGATTATCGCGGTGCACCAGTTCTTCATAAGGGATGCCGCCCAAAACTTCGACGATCTGTTCCGAGCGCAAGCCCAAAATTCGATTGGCGTCGGCGGCTGGATAGTTGCTCAGTCCGCGGGCAAATTCTTTGCCCTCCAAATCGCAAAGGGCGACCACGTCGCCTTTGGCGAACGTGCCTGTAGCTTGGACGACGCCAATGGGCAGCAGGCTGCGTCCCTTTTCCACTACAGCACGGCGGGCGCCGGCATCCAAGATCAGTTTTCCCTTCGGTCGGGCCGTGAAGCCGAGCCACCGCTTCCAGGCCGGCAACATGGTGCCGTGCGGCAAAAACAAGGTTCCCTCCATCTCGGCGGCAAAAACGGCGTCGAGGATGCCGGCCTTTGAGCCATTGGCAATGATGACCGATTCACCGGCAGCCGTCGCCAATCGAGCCGCCCGCAACTTGCTGCGCATGCCGCCAGTTCCAAGCGAGCTTCGGCTGGCGCCGGCCAGATCCATGATCGAACCGTCGATGGTTGGCACCGTGGTCAAGGGCATGGCACGAACGCCAGTGCCGGGGTCGATGGTACAGAGCCCATCCACCACGGTCAGCAGGAGCAGGAGCGGGGCTTGCAATAAGTTAGTGACCATGGCAGCCAAATGATCGTTGTCGCCAAAGCGAATCTCGGCCACGCTCACTGTGTCGTTTTCGTTGATGATGGGAACGCAGTTCCACTCCAGAAGAGTCAATATCGTATTGCGGACATTTAAGTAACGGGTGCGACTGTCGAAATCGCCGGCGGTCAAAAGAATCTGTGCAACCTGGACATCGTGCCGGCCAAAGCATTCCTGGTAGGCGGCGCATGAGAAAGCCCTGACCAATTGCGGCGCAAGCCTGCAAGCGCCGAAGATCCGTAGGCCTCTTGTCCAGCTTGAGCTGGCCTACCCCGGCGCCGATTGCTCCGGAGCTTACGACGATGACCTTGCGACCAGCTTCGCGCAATCGCTGTACCTGATCGACGAGCGCTTGCAGCCGATCGAGATCCAGCATTCCGTCGAGTCCGGTCAGCACATTCGTGCCGATCTTGACGACGACGCTATGGGCCAAGGCAATGACTTCCTGACGAACGGGATCCTGCATAGCGCCCTATTCCTTGGCCGAGTTGCAACCACGTTCGGCCCAACCTGTTTGACCGAGCCTTCTGGGTACTTTATATTCCACAATGACTTGTCCCGCTCTCCCATGCCAGCTTCCACACCAGCCACGGGAGGAAGTTCGTGATCGCTCACCGCAGTCTCGGGAAGGAGCCCGCATTGGTTGCAGCTCTATGCCTCCTGTTTGCCCCGGGATTCCTCCATGCGCTGGAGTTTCCCGACAGCGGTTTGCCCCACGCCTCAACTTTGCTGGCCGAAGCGGGAGTGGCTGAGAAGAATAGCGATTGGTTTCGGGCAGCTGAGTTGTTTGGACAGCTCAGCAAACAGAACCCTGCAAAAAGCGATTTCCGAACGTCGCAGCTTCAGTGTCTACGCCACGGCCGATTCGTCCAGCGTCGAGACGACAGGGTTTATCAGCAGTACCTCGAGCAGACTTCGCCCGCCGAAGCCTTCCAGGTTCTGACGGATGTCTTATCGCGCTTGCAGCAAAGTTATGTCGATGCCCGTGCTGTGACAGTCGAACGCCTTTTTCGATCGGGCATCGACGAACTTCAGTTCGGTTTACGCGATCCAGCCTTTGCCAAGCGTTTTCTCCGCGAGCGAACAGCCAAGCGTCTGGCCGATTTTGGGGCTTATCTGCAAGCAAAACTCGAGCACCTTCCGCGGAGGCCGGGCGAGCTGCAAGCTCTGGTACAAGAGATGGCGGGCCACGGGGCTGAAATGCTTGGTATGCGCCCGGAGCTTCTGGTCCTGGAGTTTTCCGCGGGGGCATGCAACAGCCTCGATGAATACACGCTTTTCCTGACTCCTGAAGCGTCCAGCGAGGGAGAACGATTGCCGGCCCAGCTGGACGAAGGGAGCGTATCCGAGCCGCGTTTCCTCGAGATGGGTTCGCGCATCGGCTACCTGCGCATTCACCGCTTCGATGCCAAAACCGTCGCCCAGCTGGACAGCGGCGTAGCCCGGCTTACGACCGCGGGCATGCAGGTTATGATTCTCGATTTGCGCGGCAACGGCGGCGGCCTGCTCTCAGCGGCGCTAGATGTGGCAGATCGGTTCATCACCAGCGGCGTTCTGGTGACCACGCACGGCCAGGTCCGTGAATATAACCGCATTTATAAAGCGAAAGGCAACGCCAACATCGCTGTTCCGTTGATCGTGTTGATCGACGGCGAAACCGCCAGTTCTGCCGAATTGGTCGCCGGCGCGTTGCAGGACCTGCAGCGAGGCACGGTCGTTGGCCAGCGTTCGTTCGGGAAAGGCACCATTCAGGAAGCAGTTCGTCTACGGGGCGGCATCGGCGTTTCGATCACGGTGGCACGCTTTTCATCTCCGCGCGGCCAAGCTGTCGATAGCTCCGGAATCGAACCGGATGTTGTCGTTTTGAAAAACGGCTCGGATGCGGACATGGGGTTCGACGCCCAGTTGAACGCTGCCCTGGATCTAGCCCACTCGATGTCCGCAATGCGACCCTGATTCAAGGTCATGCACCGATGGCCCAACCGTCATTCTCCCCAACGACTGGCTCGCTCGCCCTATCTGCTCAAGCCCCTGTGGCGAATCCAGCTCTCCCAATCATTTGTTGGAAGCCGCCGCCTTGCGGGTCATCACCAGCTCCATCACCAATCGTTCCTTGCCATCCTGGGAGATGTTGTACTGGCGATGCAGGATCTTGTTGCCGTTCACTTCCAGTTTCGTGACCGTCTTCGATTGCCGGCCGGCTTTGCCGTCTTCGGCTAGTGAGCGACTAAACAGCACGATCTGTTCGCCGTCGAATGCTGTTTTGCTTTGGCGGAACGACATCTTGGTTTGCCTGGAATCGATCCAGACGCTCGTGAACAGCTTGGTATTGCCTTCGAAACCGATCAGGCCCATGCCCGTGGTTTTGCCGCTCGCCCCCTCGAAAACGAAATCCGATTGCAGAAATCGGCCATCTTGCACCATCTTCTGTTTGCACGTCCCAGTCGACCTGACTGGTTGATCCTCACGAAACGAGAGCGTTCTCACGACGTCGAATTCGCCGACATACTTGAGAAGATATTTTTGGCCCGCGCCGGCGCCCCGCGAGGTTCGAAACGTTCTTGCGAATCTTTCTTTTGTGCTTTGCCGGGTTCTTGCCCACCGGCGAGAAAGCAAATCGCCAGCATGCCGGCCACCAGCGCGGCCCATGAGAAATGCATAAAAGTGCTCCGTTTGACGTCTAGGGTTGCGTAAAAGCACTCCATCATAAGATGGAACTTGGCGAGGCGGCTAGTCATTCTTTAGTTTAACCCGGAGCCAACGGCGACGGCGGTCAGGCACGCGCGTGGGACCGCCAAGGCTTGGGCGATGGCTGTATCGAACCAGTGATGCGAAACGTGACGTCCACCGTCGCTGCTGGCTCCGGGTTAAACAATAAAAACATCTGGAAACATGCTTTGCAGTGGCCGCTGCGTGTGCGAGCCATTATTGTCTGAAAAACTACGGGCTCTTCTCTCGAAGGGCGAGAGCCAACCAGAGCCGATCTCAAAGAAGGCGGTGATTGCGTTATGTCCAGGTTGCTTGTAATGCTGGTGGGAGTGACTTCGCTTTGGCTGCCGGGCCTAGCCGTTGCCGCCGACTCCCTGGCTGGAACCACGATTTCGCTCAAGGGTGCGTTGAAGAACCCTAGCTCGATCGTGACCGGAACCGATGGCCGGCTCTATGTCAGCGACACTGGGGAACCCGGCAAAGAGGGCGATGGCCGCATCTTCGTCATCGAAGCCGGCAAGGCCAAGCTTTTTGCCGAAGGACTCGACGACCCGCGCGGCATGGTCGGTTTCAAGGATCAGCTCTACGTCGCAGACAAGCAACAAATTCGCCGCATTGACCGCAAAGGCAAAAGCACAGTTTACGCGGCCAGCACCGCATTCGATCGAACGCCGACCACGCTCACGGATCTTGCTGTAGACGAGGGTGGGACACTGTACGCTTCGGATGAAGCTGGCGTTATTTTTCGCATTGAGCGCGGCGGCCGGGGGAAGACAGTTGCCGACGGAGCAACGACTCCGCTGCTCAAGAAACCCGGCAGTCTCGTAATGGATGGCATGTCCTTTCTTCTTGCTCGCGATAAAGAAACCGGCGATCTGCTCCGCGTCCGCGTGTCCGATGGCAATGCCTCGGCCGTCGCCAAGGGCTTGGGCAAAGGCCGGGGTTTAGCGTGGGATCACTTCGGCCGGCTCTTCCTCGCCGGTGGCCCCGGTGGCTTTATCTCTGTTATCGCTCGCCCCGATCAGGCGCCTTTGTCCATCCCAACTGCAAAAGTACAACCAGACGATCTGTGCCTCGATCCTTCGGGAAACAAGGTCCTCGCATTGGCGAGCGCTGCCGGCGCGATCGTTTCGATTGCCGATCAAGTTCCGGGACAAGAAGTAGATGACTCCCCCCTGCCCCTTAAACCAACGATCGCGTTTCCCGATTTGCAGTGGGAAGGCTGGCAGCCCGAAAACGATCGGGGACAGATTGTGGCACTGCGCCCCATTCTGCTTACGCATGCCAATGATGGCTCGAATCGCATCTTCGTCCCCACGGAACAGGGTGTCATTCACGTTTTCCCCAACGATCCCAAAGCGACCAAGACGAAGGTATTTCTCGATATTCAGTCAAAGGTGCGCTACGACGATCGGACCAATGAGGAAGGCTTCCTCGGTATGGCATTCCATCCGGATTACAAGCATAACGGCGAATTCTTCGTCTTTTACACCGCTGAAAGAACCCAGGCTCACCAACGTGGTGTCGCGATTCCGCGTAAGCAAAGATGATCCAAACAAGGCCGATCCGAACTCGGAAGAAGAAATCTTGCGCATCAGCAGGCCGTTTTGGAACCACGACGGCGGCACCCTCTGCTTCGGTCGCGATGGCTTCCTTTACATAGCCTTGGGCGACGGCGGTCTTGCGAACGATCCCAACAACAACGGCCAAAACACCAACAGCATCTTGGGTAAAATCCTCCGCATCGACATCAACACCAAAGAAGGCGGCAAGAACTACGGCATCCCCAAGGACAATCCCTTCGCCGGCAAGGCTGGCGCCCGGGGTGAGATTTTTGCCTATGGCTTGCGCAACGTCTGGCGCATGTCATTCGATCGCAAAACCGGCTGGCTTTGGGCGGCCGACGTGGGCCAAAATCTTTACGAAGAGATCGATCTAATTGTCAAAGGGGGCAACTATGGCTGGCGCAAACGAGAGGGCTTGCACCCGTTCAGCACGACAGGAGTGGCGGCCAACGACGCCATGATCGACCCCATCTGGGAGTATTATCATGACGTCGGCAAATCGCTGACCGGCGGGAATGTCTACCGAGGCAAACTCCTGCCCGAGCTCGACGGTTACTATCTTTGTGGCGACTACGTGAGCGGCAAAATTTGGGCACTGAAATATGACGAAACCAAGAAGCGCGTCGTCGCCAACCGCCCGATCCCAACCCCACCTATTGCGGTAATGTCGTTCGGGGAAGATGAGCAAGGCGAAGTCTACTTCATGACCTATTCCAACTCCGGAAAAGGTATTTATCACCTCGAGCGCACGGGGCCGGCCACCCAAGGGAAAGCCGAGCAATGATTCGGCTCCCATTATTGATTCGAGGAATCTAGCATGCACACGGTGGCGATTGTCGGCGGCGGCTTCAGCGGGACCGTGACCGCTATCAATCTGGCGCGGCTTAGTCGCAGTCCGCTTCAGGTAATTGTCATCAACGACGGCTTTCCGCTGGGTCGGGGCATCGCCTACAGCACCCGGCAAGTCGAACACTTGCTCAACGTGGTGGCCCGCAATATGTCGGCCCTGGCCGATCGGCCCAGCCATTTCGTGGAATGGCTTCGCACCCGCCACGAATATGCCGACATGCCCGAAGCCCAGCTCCGCGAGCAATTCATCCCGCGGCGCATCTTCGGAGACTATCTGCAAAGTGTCCTTTTCTGGTACGCCAAAACCGCCGATCCGGGAACTTTGGGGGGAATCGAAGGCCTAAACTGCGAAGCGATCGACATCACTCTAAACGGTGCGCAAGCAACTATCGCTCTCGCCGGCGGCCCGCAGGTCAAGGCTGACAAAGTGGTACTGGCTACAGGGAACAATCCTCCCGCTGAATTGCCTGCCTCAGCGCCATCCGGGAATCATGCCGGCTTTATCGGCAACCCCTGGCAATCCTGGAACGGCCAGCAACAGAACAACGGCGAGAACGCCATTCTGGTGGGAACGGGCCTCACCATGATCGACGCTTACCTGTCGCTCAAAGCGGAAGGCTGGAAGGGAAGCATCATCGCCCTTTCACGGAACGGCCTCATTCCATTGTCGCACTTCAAGGGGATCGAGTATCCCGATTTTCCTCCCGAGGACGTGGTTTCCTATAGCCTGGCAAAACTAGTTGCCCTCATGGAAGCGCACTGTGCCAAGCTGCGCAAAGATGGCAACAACCCTGCCATCGTTGTCGACAAACTGCGGCCCTTTACCCAGCGCATCTGGGAACATTTTTCCGTCGAGGAAAAACAGGAAGTCAGCCGAAAGTACCGCGCTCCCTGGGGTGTGCACCGCCACCGCATTGCGGAAAGCGTTCATCGCCAATTGACTGACGGCATCGAGAATGGCCAATTGCAGATCGTAAAAGGGAAGATCAAAGCGATTCGCTCCGAGGGCGCTCGCTGGCTCATCGACTACGAAGATGCAGCGAGCCACAAACCGGCGACACTGACCGGCAGCCTGGTGATAAATTGCACCGGGCCGCGCGAAAGCTATGCACGCGGAAACTCGGCCCTTTTCAAGAACCTGTTCGCCAAGGGATTGGTTCAGGCGGACGAGCTAGACATGGGCATACGTGTCGCCGGCGATTTCACCGTGTTGGATCAGCAGGGAAAACGCTCGCCTTGCCTCTACGCGATGGGCCCGTTGCTCAAGGGTTCGCTATGGGAGACCACAGCCGTTCCCGAGCTGCGCCTCCAGGCCTTCCAAATTGCCGAAACCATTCTCGCGGCGTTCGAAGGCGTGCGTCAGCCAACGATACCGCCCATGGAAGCGTATGCGGATGTGTTGGAGTATTGCATTTAAGTGGTTAGCCGCGACGCGCAGCGGAGCGTGCAGCGAGCGCCTCCGCTGCGCGTCGCGGCTAACCAACACAGGAGTCAGCCGTCCCATGCATCGCTACTTGCTTTCAAGCTCAGCCCTCCTGCTCATGACTCTTGTGTTTTTCGTTGCCGAACACGCTCCCGGGGGAGAGCCGCCGCAACGCCGCGGGCGGGGCGAACCGAACAGAACAGCAGTCCCGTTGTCCTGAAACCCGCGGGTCTACGACGGCGTCGAGGCCAAGCCGCATGAAGGCTGGGTGGTGGTGGTTCGCGGCCAACGAATCGAAGCAGCCGGGCCCGCCGCTGATGTCAAAACGCCGGGCGGCGCTCGCGTCATCGACCTGCCAGAAATGACGCTCCTACCGGGACTGATCGACGCGCACACGCACGTCCTGCTGCATCCTTACAACGAAGCCTCCTGGAACGATCAAGTATTGAAGGAAGCCCAGGCATTGCGCGTGGCGAGGGCGACCAATCACCTGCGCGACATCCTGCAATCGGGCTTTACGCTGATTCGCGACCTGGGCACTGAAGGGGCAGGCTATGCCGACGTCGGCCTCAAGCAGGCTGTCGATCAGGGCATCATCCCCGGCCCGCGCATGTTGGTGGCCACGCGAGCGATCGTGGCCACAGGCAGTTACGGGCCTAAAGGATTCGCCCCGGAATTTCACATTCCGCAAGGAGCAGAGGAGACCGGGGGCGTCGACGCGCTCATGCACGTCGTGCGCGATCAGATCAGCCGCGGGGCCGACTGGATCAAGGTCTACGCCGATGCCGCCATGGGCGGCGCTGCGATTCGCCCCTCCTTTACGGAGGCTGAGCTAAAGCTCATGGTCGAAACGGCGAAATCTTTTGGCGTTCCTGTTGTGGCTCATGCCATGTCGAAAGAAGGCATTCGCCGGGCTGTCATGGCCGGCGTCGAAACCATCGAACACGGCAACCAAGGCGACGCCGAGGTCTTCCGGCTCATGGTCAATCGCGGCGTGGTTTTGTGCCCGACTCTGACGGCGACCGAAGCCAACAGCCGCTACGGCGGCTGGCAACCTGGATCGCCACCAACCGCCTCGCTTCGAACCAGCCGGTCGATGTTCCGTGAAGCTCGCGAAGTGGGTGTACGCATCATCAACGGCAGCGACATGGGCGTTTTCCGCCACGGTGACGGCGCCCGCGAGTTAGAACTAATGGTGGAATACGGCATGAAGCCGGCCGAGGCGCTCAAGGCTGCCACCAGCGACGCCGCGCATGCAATGCACAGGGGCGAACGGCTGGGAACGATTAAGGCCGGCTTCCTTGCCGATATCATCGCCGTCGAAGGCGACCCGACCGAAGCGATCGGCGCCTTGCGCAAAGTGAAATTGGTGATGAAAGGCGGCACGATTTATCGTCAGCCTTGAGGCTTGCCCCGCCCCGTAAGATGATGGGCGGAGACTCGCCCCGATTCGAAAGACACTGACGAGACAAATTAGGTAGTTTAACCCGGAGCCAGCGGCGAAGGCGGACAGGCACGGGGAGATGACGTAATCCTTGGCGAGGGCGCCCAAAGTGACCAGTAACTAGATAAGCGAGCCTCCCACGTTAGTGGGAGGAGTTTTCCGCAACCTCCCCCTACTAACGTGGGCGGCTCACTGGAAGTTTGGTAAAGTGTGTTGTCCCAATCCGAACCTCAAGGGCTAATTGTCATGAAGACTCTTCCCAGCGCGAAGCTTTCGCTGCGGGATCGCCTTTCTCATCTTTCCTTTATTGACGCCTGCAAAATCATCGGGCAGGATGGAAAAAAACTCATCCAGGAAAGCGGCCATTTATGGGACCTCGATCCCAAAGAGAACGCACTCCTGACAGGCGACCTGTTTCGCCTCAAGTTTCCGCTGGAAAAGGACGACAAGGAACCGACCATCGTCACCATCACGCTGATGGCCGAAGTCCGCAATCGCTTGCATTGGAATTGCAGCAAATGCTTCTCCGCTTGCCAGCACGTCGGCGCTACTTTTTCGCTCATTCTCGAACAGAAATCGGCCCTTGGCTTGGCGGCGCCTCCGCCTGAACCGAGAACCCCCGTGGAAAGTTTGGCGGAAGATGAGCTCGTTGAGCGAGCGTTGGCCGATCGCGCCGAACGCGCCAAATCGGAAAAAATGAAGGTCGTTCCGATCGACGAGGCGCGCCCCTGGACCGATTACATCGTAACTAGCCGGGTCAGCGGCAAGAGCTATCGCGTCTCGCTCCGCGGCCTGGAAACCGGCGACTCCTACTGTTCCTGCCCCGATTTCCGCACCAACACGCTTGGCGTCTGCAAACACATTTTCAAAGTAACGCAAAAGGTCAAGCGCCGCTTCACGGCGCAACAGCTAGCCAAGCCCTATCGACGCAAACATCTGGGCCTGCACCTGCGCTATGGCCAGGATGTTTCCTTGCGATTGTTGGAGCCCGAAAAGCTCGATGACGCAGCAGCCAAGATCATCGCGCCGCTCCGCGATAAGCCCATTGAGAACCTTCAGGATCTGCTGAAGCGAATCACCAGCCTCGAGAAGCTCGGCCAGGACGTGATGATCTATCCGGACGCCGAGGAATTCATCCAGCAACGGCTGCTCCAGGAAAGGCTGCGCGACAAGGTCGCCGCCATCCGCAAAGATCCGGCCAACCATCCCCTGCGCACCGAACTCTTGCGCGCATCGCTGCTTCCCTATCAACTTGACGGCGTCGCCTTCGCAGCCGGCACCGGTCGAGCGATTCTCGCCGACGATATGGGCTTGGGCAAAACGATTCAGGGTGTAGGCACGGCGGAGTTCCTGGCGCGGGAAGCCGAGATCAAAAAGGTGCTGATTATCTGCCCTGCCTCGCTCAAAGCACAATGGCGCAGCGAAATTCATCGCTTTTGCGATCGCAAAGTGCAGTTGGTTGGCGGCAGCATAGCTGAGCGCCGCCACATGTACGCCAACGATTGCTTCTTCACGGTTTGCAACTACGAGCAAGTGCTGCGCGACATCATCAGCATCGAGAAGATTAATTGGGACATGATCATTCTCGATGAAGGGCAGCGGATCAAAAACTGGGAAGCGAAAACCAGCAACGTGGTCAAAAGCCTGCGTTCGCGCTTCGCCCTGGTGCTTTCGGGCACGCCGTTGGAAAATCGGCTCGACGATCTTTATTCGGTGGTGCAGTTCGTCGACGATCGCCGGCTCGGACCGGGCTTCCGCTTTTTCAATCGCCACCGCATGGTCGACGAAAAAGGCAAGGTCCTGGGCTACAAGAACCTGGCCGAGTTGCGAAGCACGCTGGCTCCCATTCTGCTGCGCCGGACGCGCGATAGCGTCCGCTTGGAGCTGCCGCAGCGCACCATCGATTTCGTGCGCATTCCGCCTAGCGATGAACAAGTTGTCCTCCACAATGCTCACATGCAGGTGGTGGCGAGCATTACGCGCAAGAAATTCATCACCGAAATGGATTTGCTCCGGCTGCAGAAAGCGCTGCTCATGTGTCGCTTGGCGGCTAACGGCACCTATCTGGTCAACAAAGAGGAGCCTAGCTATTCGACCAAGCTCGAACGCCTGGATGAATTGATCGAAAGCCTCTTCGATGAAGCAGGACGCAAGGTCATCATCTTCTCCGAATGGACCGGCATGCTCAGCATGATCGAACCGCTGTTAACGAAGCGGGAACTGGGATATGTTCGGCTGGATGGCAGCGTCCCGCAGAAGAAGCGGCCGGAACTGGTCCACACCTTCCAGAACAATCCCGAATGCAAGCTCTTCCTGACCACGAACGCCGGCTCTACCGGGCTCAATCTCCAGGCGGCCAATACCGTCATCAACGTCGATTTGCCCTGGAACCCGGCGGTGCTCGAGCAGCGCATTGCTCGCGCTCATCGCATGGGCCAGAAACAGCCGGTGCAGGTCTATGTGTTGGTCACCGAAGACACCATCGAAGAAAACTTGCTGCAGACGATTGCCGCCAAGAAGGACCTCGCGCTGGCGGCACTCGACGTCGAGAGCGAAGTCGACGAAGTGAAGACGGCTTCCGGCATGGAAGAACTTAAGAACCGGCTGGAGGTACTATTGGGCGCGAAACCGGAAGCGGCGGAAGATCGCTCGCAGTTGCAGCGCGAAGAAGAAGCAACGAAGACTCTCTCGACGGAGCATCGCGAGCGCGTTTCCGTCGCCGGCGGCGAACTCCTAGGAGCAGCCTTCAAGTTCCTGGGCGAACTGGTTGCCACCAACGCCCCGCCGCCGGAAGATACGGTCGCCAAACTCCGCGCCGGTTTGGCCGCCTGCGTTTCGGAAGATCCCACCGGCAAATCGACACTCACCGTCACGCTACCCGATAAAGGAGGCGCTGGACGGCTTGGCGAATGCGCTGGCGAGGTTCTTGTCGATGGGCGGGCAGGCGGGGTGATAGAGGTTCCAGAGGGTGGCCGTGCGATCCGTGCGGCCACCGTCTTATCGAGTGTAGACTTTAGTTCACGCAGGCCGTTAGTTTGTGGTAGGATGCAAAAATCAAGCAGTTCGTCCCAGAGGTGTTGACGATGGTATCGACCCTTCAAGCCCTCGGCATCGATAAAATGACTATCGAGGAACGCATCGCGCTAGCCACAGCCATATGGAACAGCATCGGGGCAGAATCGCATTCGCCATTGCTCACCGAAGCCCAAGGGCAAGAATTGGAACGACGAGTGAGCGACCACGAGACCAACCCCGATGATGTTGTGCCTTGGGAACGAATCAAGGCCGATGCACTTGCCCGTTTCCAATGAGTACTCCGGTTGTATTCCGCCAAGCAGCACGCACCGAATTTGATGAGGCAGCAGACTGGTATGAACTCCGGCAGGCCGGGCTTGGCGCTGCATTTATAGTTCAGGTCCAGCAAATCCTGGATAAGATTGCCGCCCAGCCAAGCTTTTACCCAAGAGTAACTCCCAGGGGAGTGCGAGAAGCATTGGTGTCAGGGTTCCCATACTGTGTCTACTACCGGGATGAGCCTGATCGAGTGGTGGTAATATCTGTCTTTCACACCGCACGGAACCCCGCCATCTCGGAAGCGGAGGTCCTAGCCAAACGTATACCGATTGGCGAGATCTTTGCCGCAACCTGTCCAATGAATCTCCGAGAGTGCGGCGACCTCCGTCTCGGTCACTGACTTATCGGATTCACCACCATGTTCAATCGCAAACCAGCTGGCGACTTCACCCTAGACGATTTCAAAAAGCAGTTCGAGCATGTCAAGAAAATCGGCATGAAGGAAATGATCGGCCGCATGCCGGGAATGGAAGGGATGGTTCCTGAAGGTGAAGATCCTGGAAAATCTATGGATCGCATCATCCGCATGATCGACGCCATGACGAAGGAAGAGCGCCAGAACCCGGATATCATCGGACAACGCCAACTCCAGCGGATCGCCGCAGACAGCTGCACGAGCCCCCAGGCAGTCGAGCAATTCCTTGGCCAGTTCGAGCAAGTCCGCGAACTCATGAGGCAGATGGCCAAGATGAGCATGTTCGATCGCCTCAAGTTAATGACCGGCCTCGGCAAATTACCCGCCATTCGACTGGATGATCCTCCCCGGAATAGAATCAGAGGTTTTTACCCCGACGATCCTTCGGAAGACAACGAGTTCGAGAACTAGCATTCCCGGCTCGCGTTGCTTCCGGCCTCGTTTTTTCTATAAATACAGACTCACCATCCGCCCCGGGGGCATGCTGTCTATCGGGCTTGGTGCATTGGGTTTACGTCCATGTTCGAGAGCATTCAAAAGGGCCTGGGCGAGGCCTTCAAGAAGCTGCGCGGCCGCGGCCGGCTCACCGAAGCGAATATTCGCGACGGCCTGGGCGAGGTACGCAAAGCGCTTCTCGATGGCGACGTGAACTTCACTGTAGCCAACGAGCTTATCAAGCGCGTCACCGAAAAGAGCTTGGGACAGGCCACGCTCCGCTCGCTCGATCCCAGTGAGCAAATCGTCCGCTGTATCTACGAAGAACTCGTCGGCCTCATGGGGCCGGTCGATCATGGCTTTCATTTTGCCAAGGACCGGCCCACCGTCATCATGATGTGCGGCCTTCAAGGCAGCGGCAAAACCACCACCAGCGGCAAGCTCGCTCTTACGTTGCGCGATCGCGGCCGCAAGCCGCTCCTGGTCGCGGCCGACTTGCAGCGGCCTGCCGCCGTCGATCAGCTCAAAGTTTTGGGCGAACAGCTCAACGTTCCGGTCTATTCCGAAGCCAACAGCAATCCGATCGATGTTTGCCGCAATGCCGTCGCTCATGCCCGCAAGACGCTTCTCGACACCGTCATTCTCGACACGGCCGGCCGTCTGCATGTCGACGAAATGCCGATGGACGAGCTGCGCCAAATTGACAAGCTCGTCAAGCCGGACGAAGTTTTCCTGATCGTCGATTCGATGACCGGGCAAGACGCCGTTCATCAGCGCCAAAGCATTTAACGACGCGCTCGACGTCAACGGCGTCATCTTGACGAAGCTCGACGGCGATGCCCGCGGCGGCGCGGCCCTGTCGATCAAAGAAATCACTAAGGTGCCGATCAAGTTCATCGGCGTCGGCGAAAAGCTCGATCGGCTCGAAGAGTTCCATCCTGAACGCATGGCTCAGCGCATCCTGGGCCAAGGCGACATGATGGGGCTGATCGAAAAGGTCGGCCGCCTGCAGCAGGAACTGAGCAAGGAAGAGATCGAGCAGCAACAGAAGAAGCTGGCCCAAGGGGATTTCACGCTCGACGACTTCAAGAAGCAGTTCGAGCAGGTCAAGAAAATCGGCATGAAGGACATGATCGGCCGCCTGCCGGGCATGGAGGGGATGGTTCCTGAAGGAGAAGATCCCGAAGCAGCCATGGGCCGCATCACCGGCATGATCGACTCCATGACCAAAGACGAGCGGCGGAACCCCGATATCATCGACATGAGCCGGCGCCGCCGGATCGCGGCGGGCAGCGGGACTGAGCCGCACGAAATCAAGCAGTTCCTCGGGCAGTTCGAGCAAGTGCGCACGCTCATGCGGCAAATGGCCAAGATGAGCCTGTTCGAACGGATCAAGATGATGACCGGCCTGGGCAAGATGGGGGCCATGCAGCCTGGTGGCCCCTCGATCAAATCGAAAGTCGGCACCGGCCATCGCAAGAGTGCGAAGGAGCGGGCCGAGGAACGGAAGAAGAAACGGAAGCAGGATAAGAAGGGTAAAAGGTAAAACGAGCAGGATGGCTGCGAACGCAACTGCGTTGCCAGGCCGGTCCACTCGAGGGAATTTTGCAGAAAGGTGACCCCGTGGCGGTTCGCATACGCATGATGAGACTGGGACGCAAGCACCGGTCCTATTTTCGGATCGTGGCCATCGACGGTCGGCAGCCGCGCGACGGCCGCACGATCGAAGAGCTGGGCACATACGATCCGATGATCAAGGACACCGATAGCCGGGTTACGCTGATTCCCGATCGGATCAAGTATTGGATCTCGGTCGTGCGCCAGCCTTCGGAAAAGGTGGCGGTGCTGATCAAGAAGTACATGAAGAAGGCGGAGGAAAAGGCCGCGGCGGCGCCGACTCCCGCAACCTGATGCGATGCGTTTCGACGTATTGACCTTGTTTCCGGACCTGTTCACCGGCTATTTGACCCAGAGCATCTTGCACAAGGCGCTCGAGAGCCGGCTGGTGGAAATCCACCTTTGGAACTTACGCGACTGGGCTCAGGGAAAGCACAAGAGCGTCGACGATCGCCCGTTCGGTGGCGGCCCTGGAATGGTGCTCATGCCCGAGCCCGTGTTCGCTGCCGTGGAAGCCGTGCAAGTCGCCGCCCCCGAACCGGGGACCATTATCCTGCTCACCCCGGCAGGCGAGCGCTTGACGCAGCGGGTCGTCCAAGAGCTGTCCGGATTGAAGCGGCTGGTTTTACTTTGCGGCCGCTACGAGGGCTTCGACGAGCGGATTCGCCTGGGATTGAAGCCTCGTGAGATTTCGATCGGCGATTTTGTCTGTAACGGCGGGGAAGTGCCCGCCATGGTGGTGATCGACACAGTAGTGCGTTATGTGCCCGGGGTTCTCGGCGATGCCGAAAGCGTCGTCGAGGAATCGCACAGCGACCCGGGCTTGGTGGAATATCCGCAGTACACGAGGCCACGCGTTTTTCGCGAAATGGCCGTTCCCGAGGTGCTGATCAGCGGCAACCACGGGGCGGTGGCCAAGTGGCGACGAGATCAGTCCCTGGCTCGCAGCCAGACCCGAGACGCGGCCCAGAGCCAGCACGAAGATAGGAGACGACCGTGCGCAGCAAGATCATGAGCCTGGTGGAACAAGGGGCCTACCGTAAGGGGGTCGAAACATTCGAGATTGGCGACCAGGTGGATGTGCATCAGCGCATCTTGGAAGGCACGAAAGAACGCGTGCAGATCTTCAACGGCGTGGTCATCGCCCGCCGAGGATCCGGCACCCGCGAGACGTTCACCGTTCGCCGCATCGTGCAGGGCGAAGGCGTCGAACGCATCTTCCCTTTGCATACGCCAAAGATCGCCAAGATCGAAGTAAAGCGCACCGGCAAGGTTCGCCGCGCCAAGCTTTATTACCTGCGCGACCGCGTTGGCAAGGCAACGCGCTTGCGCGAACGCAAAGTGAAGGTGAAGGCGGCAGCGAAGCCGGCGGAGTAGATCGAACTTTTTGGCATTTCTAGCGAGCCCCCCACGTTCGCTTTTCTTAGCGAGCCTCCCACGTTAGTGGGGGGAGGTTGCGGATAACTCCCCCCCACTAACGTGGGAGGCTCGCTATACTTGGGGGGCTCGCTTCAGACAAGTTCGCTCTTGCCTGGCGAGGGCCCCGCATCCATGCCTGCCACTCCCGCCGCTCAGCCGTCCTGGTGGCGGCGCTGGTTTGGCTCCCGGTCCGAGCGGTCGGCGGCTCGCTACCTCCGAACGCAAGGCTTTCGCATCATCGCCCGCAATTGGACGACTCCGCAAGGTGAGTTGGATATCGTGGCCGTCGATGAGGGCTGCATCGTTTTTGTCGAGGTTCGGTCCACGGCAGGCGACGATACGGAACGGCCCGCCTCCTCGGTCGATATCGTGAAGCAGAAACGCCTGACCCGCATGGCTCTTCAGTATCTGCAAGCGAAGAACCTGCTCGGCGCAACTCTAGGTTCGATGTCCTAGCCATCTCCTGGCCGGTTGACAAGGCGGAGCCCACGATCGAACATATTCGCGATGCGTTCGAACCGACCGATCGCTTTCAGTTCTATTCCTAGGCTCGCAAGGAAGTTTCATCGTGAAGAGCGTCGACGAACAACTTGCCCTCATTCGCCGCGGCGTGGACCAGGTTGTTCCCGAAAATCAGCTTCGCGAAAAGCTCGAGCGCAGCCTGCGCACCGGGCAGCCCTTGCGCGTCAAATACGGTATCGATCCCACGGGCATCGACGTGCATCTCGGCCACACCGTCCCACTTCGCAAGCTGCGACTTTTCCAGGAACTGGGCCACAAGGCAGTTCTCATCATCGGCAACTACACGGCTCTGGTGGGCGATCCTAGCGGGCGCGATCAGACTCGTGCCCGTTTGACCCCGGAGCAAGTCGAGGCCAACGCAGTCGATTACTTGAAGCAGGTAAGCAAGGTCATCGACATCGACAAAACCGAAGTGCGCCACAACGGCGACTGGTTCAGCAAGATGCATTTTCTGGACATGTTGGCTTTGACCAGCAAGATCACCATGCAGCGCATGCTGGAGCGCGACGATTTCACCAAACGCGTGAAAGAAGGCGTTCCCGATTTACTTGCACGAGTGCCTTTATCCATTGATGCAGGGACAGGACAGTGTCGAGATCAAGGCTGACGTGGAACTGGGCGGCAGCGAGCAGCTATTCAGCCTGATGGTCGGCCGCCACCTGCAAACGGACGCCGGCCAGGAACCGCAGATTTGCGTCACGCTGCCGATCTTGCGAGGATTGGATGGCACGCGCCGCATGGGCAAGAGCCTGGGCAATTACGTTGGTGTCGGTGAAAGCGCTTACGACATGTTCGCCAAGGTGATGAGTATTCCCGACGAGCTGTTGACCGAATGGTACGAGCTGTTGACCGATCGGCCGGCCGGCCGAAATTCCCGCCCTGATCGCCAACCCGATGGCAGCCAAGAAGCAGCTTGGCAAGGATATTATTGCCTTCTACTACGCTGCGTCTGCCGGTGAGGAGGCCGAAGCCGAGTGGGTCCGCCGGTTTTCCGAACGCAAAGATGCGACCGATATGCCGGAAATCAGGATTTCTGTATCTGACAGCGTTTCATTAGGAGAAGCAGCGGGCCTCAAACCAATCTGCAAATTGCTGGTTGAAACTGGCCTGGCAAAAGGCACGAACGATGCTCGGCGTCTTATCCAAGGTGGCGGTGTCACTTATGGTCCGAATAGAGAAAAGATAACCGATCCGAATTTCCTCCTCGCTGTGGAAGACGGTTTGGTGCTGCGGGTTGGTAGCAGACGAACGGTGAAGTTACGTGTTAGCTAGCGATCAGTCACGCGCACCACCTAGCGAGCCTCCCACGTTAGTGGGGGGAGTTCCCGAAAACCTCCCCCCACTAACGTGGGAGGCTGGCTAATGCCACTAGGCCGCTTCGCATGAGCTTTCTGCATATGAAGGACCAACCCCACCGCCAGGAGAAACTCATCCGCCTCGGCTGCGGCGCCATATTTGGCCTGGCGCTGGGAATTTCATTCGGTTTCTATACTGGAGACGTGGCAATCGGTTCATGCGTTGCGCTTGCCGTCGTAGCATGCGCAGTCGGGTCGCTGCTTGGTGGAGATAGCTTTTGGGATACTGTCGTCAATCTCTTCTGGTGGTGGTAGCAATGCTACTTCCCCTCCCTGATCTTCTTCACATCCCAAAATTTGAGTTCGCCCGGCCCGGCGTTATATCCACCTCCAGATATCAGGATCTGGCTGTCCGGCGAGAAGGCCACGCATTCGAGCCATTGCTTGTGTCCGGGCAGACTCGCGATCTTCTTGAAAGTGACTGCATCCCAAACGGTCACCTCGCCGCGAAGCTGAAAAAAGCCGCCGGCAGTCGCCAGGGTTTTTCCGTCTGGTGAAAAAGCCACGCCGATGACCCGCTCGACATGTCCCTTGAGCGATGCTTTCTCTTTGCCGCTCGCGAGATCCCAGAGTTTGATTTCGCCTGGGGCTACTGGAGTCCGCACCGGCCGATTGGTCGTAGCAAGTGTCTTGCCATCGGGCGATAGCGCGACACATGCGACTCCTCCTTCATGTGCAAGAAAGGATCGGCATTCCTTGCCTGTGGCCAAGTCCCAGATTTTCACCATGCGGTCGAAGCTCCCCGTCACCAAAAACTTGCCGTCGGGCGTGAAGGCGAGCGACCGAACGGCTGCGGTATGGCCTTCGAGGGTGGCCAGCACTTTTCCGGTTTCGGGGTCCCAAACTTTGGCTGTTTTGTCCGTGCTGCCGGTCGCCAAGGTCCTGCCGTCGCGAGAATAGGCAACGCAGTAAACCAACCCTTGATGGCCTGCCAGACGAATGCTTTCCCTGCCGGCGATGGCGTCCCACACGATCACTTCGCCGGGGTCATCGGGCTTGCTGTAGGTGCCGCTTACCGAGGCCATGTACCTGCCGGCAGGACAGAAGGCTGCCGCCCAGACCCTTTTGGCATGGCCTTTCAACGTAAGGCTGATCCGCATCGTCGCCGTATCGATGATCTTCACGTCCATGTCACTTGCGGAGAGCCCCACAAACCTACCGTCCGGGCTGAAGCAAATGCCGTTGACGGGACCTGTTTGTTCCGAGATCCCCGGCAACTCTTGTCCTCGTGCGGACGAGATGAATCCGCCGAGGACAAGTAGGACGCATGCAGCAAGGTTTCCCGATTGGCAGCTTTTGGGCACGGCCGGCTTCCCCTATTCAATGAACACGAACTCCTTGGTGTTGAGAAGCGCCCAGAGGATGTTCTCGTAGCCGGCCTTCTTGTTGGCCCCTTGTTTGGCCAAGTGAGCCAAGGCTACGCCGCTTTGTTCGGCGGTCGGTTTCCGCCCATAAACCCAAAGGAATAGCTCCTCGACCTTTTCGGCATCGGGACGGGGATCCTTGGCGAGCAAATCGGCCCGGCCGTTCGAACGACTTAGCTTGCCCTGGATTTCGTCCGAATTCAACAGGTGCAGAGCTTGCGCCAAATTGGCTTCGTTGACGCGTTCGCACTCGCAGGCACTGCTGCGTTGCGGACGGCCAAACACCTCGAGGAAATACGAAGAATACGATTCGTCGGGCAACATGATCGCACGGCACGGCGCATGTTGATCGCGAGGCAAATCGTTAAAGTCAGCGGAGGTGGCGGTCACCTGGCAGACGGCGTCGAAGAGCACTTCAGCCGACAGCCGTTTGGGGTAATAGCGGGCAAAGCTTTGCTTGTCCTGCTTGTTCGATTCGTTGGGAATCGAGCTGAGCTGGTAGGTTCGGCTCTTGCAAATCGTGCACACCAAGTGTTTGAGACTGTAGCCGTTGGCCACAAAATCCTTGGCTAGCTGGTCGAGCAACTCAGGATTGGAAGGCGGATTCGTCACGCGCATGTCATCGAGCGGGTCGACGATGCCGCGCCCGAAGAAGTGAGCCCAATAACGGTTGACCACGGCCCGAGCGAAGTAGGGATTGCTCGGAGCGGTCATCCAATCCGCCAACTTTTGGCGAGGGTCGACGTCGCTGGCGATGGTCATGGCAGGCGTATCGAGCGGCTTATACTCGGCCCGGCGGTTGGTGCGCTTGTTGGTTACGCCGCCTTGGGGCTGATTGAACAGAGACACCACGAGCAATGGCTGCCCGTTTGCTCCGCCCGGCACGCGCAGGTTCTTGCGACCCACTCGGCCGAAGAAAGCAGCCAGGCCCCAGTAATCGTCTTGTCCCCATTTCTCGTAGGGATGGTGATGGCACTGAGCACAGGCCAGGCGCAGCCCAAGGAAAACTTGGCCAATGTCGTCGACGAAGCTTTCAGGGCTTTGCAGCTCCTTGTACCAAACGACCGTCGGATCGGTTTCTTCCGTTCCCGTCGCTGTCAACAACTCACGGGCGAAGGCATCAAACGGTTTGTCCTCGGCCATTGCCGACTGAATCCACTGATGGAACGCGAACGTGCCATAAATGCGGTCGGGCAAGCCGCGCCGTTTGAGACGCAGCACATCGGCCCATTTATTGGCGAAAAAGTAACTGTAATCGACCGAGTCCACGAGACGATCGACCAGGCGATCGCGCTTCTGAGGCGATTTATCATTCGCGAAAGACTCGACTTGAGCTGGCGTAGGCAGCGAGCCGGTGATTTCCAGGGTCGCGCGGCGCAGGAACTGTTCATCAGTGCAAAGCGCGGAAGGCGCTAGGCCGAGCTGCTTCCAGCGTTCGTGCACGGGAGCATCTACGACCGTCTGATGCGGAAAATCATAGGCAGGGATGGCCAAGCCCGTCGGCACCGTAGCCCGAAAGGTCGCAACTTGGCCCTGATAGCGCGCCATGATGGCAGCCGCCCCGCTTTGGTTGAAGGCGGAGACGAGAGCTTTGCCGTCCACAGTCGCAATTTCGGTGTCGTTGCTTTCGTATTGCGTCATCCGGGTCACATCTTCGGTGTGGCCGTCGCTGTAGTGAGCTGTCACCAGGAGCTGCACGCGCCTGGCGCGGCAAGACCTTCTGAGAGGGTTCCACCGAGATGCTGGTAACGACGGGATCCGTCGGTTTGCCGAAAGGCATGCCGCTGCCAATCCAACGACGGATAAGCTGATATTCCTCAGAATCGGCCTCGAGACGCTTGCCGCCGCCGTGAGCCACTTGGCCCGTGGCTTTGAGCAAGAGCAGGCTACGATCGGGCGCTGCCGGAACGAGCCGGCGGCCACGACCTTCCTTAACCAGGGCTGTGTAATCGACTTCCGGCTCGAATCCCAGTAGCGAAAGCTTGAAACCGTTTTGCCCGCTGGCTTTGCCGTGGCAGCCGCCGCTATTGCAACTCAATTTTGTGAAGATGGGCACTATCTGATTGGTGAAGTTAATCGGGCGCGGGATTTCCGCGGCTTGGGCAAGACCGGCGGCAAGCAGGATGACAGAAGCGGTCGAGCTAACGAGAAAGGCCGACTTGCCTCTCATGGGAATTCCCCCTTTAGGGATGGCGGGAGGCGATGGCGGGATAACCGGCAGAAAGGGTATTGTCTTCAAGCTGGGCAAGAAATGCAATGCCTTCTCCCTGCAAAAACGGCGGACGCCTAAAACAGCCCATGTCCCAGATTGTCAACTTGGCCAATCTCAGTCCAGCTCTGCCAGCTTTGTCAAAGATTTTGAGCGGTCGGATTCAACCGGACAGCCCGAGAATTCCGAGATTAGTAGTGATGGCGGATCAGGCCAGGAAGAGACCCGCAAGGCAGGCCTCGGCGGCGCCGCCTGGAAACACGCACAACGCCGGGCAAAGGAGTTGGCTCATGGCGCAGACCTAGCCGCATTCTCAAGGTTTGCATTCCCGTGCTGCTGTCGTGGCTGTGCGCGATGGAAACGGGCTGCCAATGCTCTTTCGATTGCACCCCGACTTTCAAAGGCCCCAATTGCGGGCCCAATGGCTGCGGCGGCTACGGCCAGAATTGCGGCGGTTACGGCGGCCCGAATTGCGGCGGTCCTGCAGGAGCCGGACAATGGGCCCAAACGGGCCGCGACGCTTCCCAACAGCCGGGTCAATGGGGCCAAGGCTGCAATGCACTCCTAACATGGGCTACGCGCAGCCTGCGGTTTACTCCGCACCTCAAAACTATCAGCCAGCCATGCAGCCCCAACAACAGATGCCCGTGCAGTTGGGCCCCACACCGCTTCCCGAGCGAGCTCCTGACCGAATGCCTAACGCGCAGGGCAACAACATGAATGTCCCTTATTCGGGCACGCTGACCAATGGCCCTTACACGCAGCAGGGGGGCTCAGGACAAACGCCCTTCTCGCAAGGGGTTCAGGGCGTTCCTTTCGGGCCGACCCCCATGATGCAACAAGGCAACCCTAATATGCCTGGGCCTGCCGCACGGCCGGCTCGCCAGGGTGACGGCAATGAAATGACATTGCCGGCACCGCGCATCATGCCGACGGAAGCCCCTTATTCTCCTTGATAGCGCCCGGCATAAAGAAGCCAATGACGCCGGCATTTCCTTGGGAATGCCGGCGTTTTTCATTGGAGCCCCGGCTGTAGGAATGGGAACTCGCGTCAGGGGCCAGAATGCTCCGCGTGATGTTCTTTAATCAGTGGCCATCACGCTCCGCGTGATGATTTCTTCACCCCTTGCGGAGATGCTTCCGACCCACCCAGCATTCAGGCTCTTCATCACGCGGAGCGTGATGGCCACTGATCAAAGGCAACTAAGTGTAATGGCCGCGGAACAGATCGTTTTGAAATGAACACCCGAACACTAATTGAAGGCTTGTGAAAAAAGTACCTGTAGTTTGAAAATCTGGGCTTGCAATTGTTGCAAATATCCGCGATAGACCGCCCCGCACTTCACGACACATTTGCACCGTTTTGGCTTGCAGCTAGGTAAGCCCGCCAGGCTTTGTCCGCCGTAAGGACCGAGTCCCGCGGATGCCCTGTGCAGAGGTGGTTAGGGAGCTGGGAGCATGCGTTGCCGCGTGAAAGAGCAACGGATCAGATTGCGTCCATCCGACGGCACTGCCCAAACGCCTTTGGATGTTTTATCGAACAACATGCGGCGTCGGTTTCCCGACTCGGGGAGTCTGTGACATGCCTGAACGATGTCGTGCCAGTCGGCTGATTGCCCTGGGAGCCCTCTTCGGGATTGGGGCTGCAACCTTCGGTTGCAATTTCTCGGTGAACTTCGGCGACCAACCCGCGGGCAGCGGCCAGGGTGCCGCACCCGGCCCCAAGGAAGGCGCCAAAGTGGCCCAAGTGGCCTACATCATCGAGCCGCCCGACCTTCTTACGGTCGAATTGTTCAAGACCTTGCCCGATCGGCCGCTTTCGGGCGAACGTTTGGTGCGGTCCGATGGCACCATCGATCTTGGTTTTTACGGGTCGGTCTGCGTCGCCGGTTTATCCATCGATCAAGCGCACGATCGGGTCGAGCAATACCTGTCGGCGACCATCCGCAACCCCAAAGTCCACCTGGACGTTTACGCTTACAATAGCAAAGGCTATTACGTGATCGCCGACGGCGCCGGCTTCGGCGAGCAAACGGTGCGTTTGCCGTTCACCGGAAACGAAACCGTGCTGGACGCTATCTCGCAGATCGGCGGCCTGCCTCCCGTGTCGGACAAAACGCACGTCTGGCTGGCCAGGCCCGGCTGCGGAGTTATGCCGATCAATTGGAACGCCATCGTTCGGTGTGGCGATCCTTCGACGAATTACCAAATGCAGCCCAACGACCGCATTTACATCAACTCCGATCCGTTGCTTCGCTTCGATACCTGCGTGGGCAAGCTCATCAATCCCTGGGAACGCATCTTCGGGTTCACGTTGCTTGGCGCCAGCACCATCAACCAGTTGCAAAACATGGGTCGTGGCGTGGTCGGCGGATTGGGCACGGGCATCTAATAACTACGCTGGGTGCAAGCATCTTTTGGGGGAGGGATGCGGAAGTGGTGAGGCAGACTAACAATGTCTGCCTCCTACTTTTTTTCATACTCAGAGTTATTGCATCACAGAAATCCTCCTATCAAATCGCACGCAGCACCGCCAGTTTTGAGGTTCCGCCAAAACTCACTTCGCCCCTTGGCGTAATTGCCGCAATCGTGCATATTATGTGGGTTTTTCGTTGTTTCTTGCCTGGCAATCCCGTTATACTCAACGATGGACACCAGAGAGTCGCAGAATCAGAGGAGGTCGGCAAATGAACTTCATTCGCCTTATGGCAGCGGCCGCGCTGGTCAGCTGCATCGTTTTGCCATCTGCGGCTCGGGCTCAAGTTCGGACGAACACAGCTTTTGGCGGCGGCTACGGTATTTTCGGCGGGGGCTCTAATTTGGCCGGCGTCTATACCGGAGTGCCTTCCACGGGTTCCAACGGAATTACAGCTACACGCAAAGCCAGGTCGGCAACTTCACGCAGTCGGCTTACACTGGCTCGAACATTCAGCCCTTGGGCCTTTATGGCTTGGGTGCGAACGGTGCGGGCGGGAACTCCAGCATTCTCAGTCCTTATCTGAACTTGCTGCGTCCAGGTAGTGCGGCACTGAACTACTACAGTGGCGTACGGCCGGCGTTGCGGCAGAACGCAATCAACGGCGATTGGGCTACCAACTTCAAGCAAGCCGAGAGGATAGGCGAGGAAGAGCTGCGTGCCCAGCAAGGCCTGGACAACCCTTTGAACCTCGTGGATTGGTCGAAGGGATATAAGGAAGCGGAGTTCGAAGGGGAAAAAGAGGCGCGACGCCGTGCCGGCGAAAACCCGGAACCGGAATTCAGGGATTGGGCCGTCAGTTACAAGGATCAGGAGCTGCAAGGCGAAGCCAAGGCCGAGAGGGATCGCATGAAGTCCAAACAGCGTGCCGCCAACTTGCGTCAAGCCAAGGAGCTCAAGGAGTTGGAAGCTGAGCTCTCGGCCGGTAGCCCCGCCGATCAAAGCAAAGTGGTCGCACCTCCTTCGCTGGCCGCAGGGCTGCAAACCTATCATGGCCCTGGATACCCGAGCCAATTCAGATCCATGACGCATTTTTACCCAACGCAAGGCTTACCGGTGGGCCGCATCGGCGGACGCTAGAGTAGCTTGAATCCTTAGTTGATTTACGCGACCCGCAAGATCCTATCTTGCGGGTCGTGTTCGTTTTGACACACCCAATTTCCAACCTAGGTTTCATTGCGACGATTATGGTCGACCTAGGGATACTTAGAAATGCGCGTTCGCATGGTGTTGGCTGGTCTCCTTTGGGCCCTCTTGCTGGCCTTTGCCGGACGCTACCTCCTCGCCAAGCCTGCCAGCGCCAATTCGCCCGCAAGGCAGACGCAGAACACCGAATCTTTCCAAACCTTGCCCGAAACCAGAGATCACAAACCTCAAAACACGAGTCTTTTGCAAGTTGTCAAAACATTCGCGGACAACCGAAACGCTGCCGCGGAAAACGAGAAACCAGCCCCCGTCGCGCAGCCAGAAAGCCGCCATCCTGAAAACATCGGCATGGATCCGCCTCCCTTGGCCCATGACGGCTCCGTTCGCTATGACTACGACATCGTTTATGTGCGCTCGCCCCGGCATGGCGATCGCCAAGGCACCAACTGGACGGAAATCGCTCACCCGGGACTCCTGGAGCCCGGCGCGGACCTCATGCTTTTGCACCCGGATGGACGTGAAGAGATTCTGGTCCCGGGTGGTAAAGGCGCCATTACGGATCCTTACGTCTCCTTCGACGGCAATTCCGTTTACTACTCGCTCTTTCCCGATCTCGAAGGCGCCGACGACTACCACGCTCCCAAACATGGCGCGGATATTTTTAAGATCCACGTTCCCAGCAGGCGCATCGTCCGGCTTACTCACCAGGAATACACGCCCAACACCGGCGCAGTGGATTGGTCGGCCGACATTCGACACCCAGCAAATGGCAAAACCTGGTTCTCTTATGGCGTTCTGAATTTAGGCCCCTGCCCTTTGCCTGGCGGTCGCATTGCCTTCGTGAGCAATCGCAATGGTTACAAACCGCCCAAGCACCACTGGCCTACGCTCCAATTGTTCGTGATGGACGACGATGGCCGCAATGTGGAGTTGATCGGCTACTTGAACCTGGGCATGGCGCTTCACCCCACGATTCTCACCGACGGCCGCATCCTCTTTAGCTCGCAGGAATCGCAAGGGCTGCGCAACTCGATTCTTTGGGGGGTATGGAGCATCAATCCCGATGGCACGAAATGGGGGCCGGTGGTCAGCGCTTTCGACCTGGGCGAAGCCCCGAACGCCTTCCATTTCCAGACGCAGCTCTCCGATGGCTCCATCGTGATCGAGGGTTACTACAACCTCAACAACTCCGGTTTCGGCACACTTTTCAAGATTCAGCCCCAGGCACCGAGGGATACTCGGCATTTGGCCCGGCTTACTGGGGCGATCCCCGCAACCCGCCTTTGCGAACGGGACGGTTCAACGATTCTAAGCCGGTCCAATATCGTCTGCCCTTCAGCCCATACGGAATCACTAGTTTGACGCCGTTCGCCCGCATCGACGACGGCCCGGCTGGCACGGCCATTCTGGGCAAAGAAAATGCGCCGCGCGTGGGCAAACTCACGCATCCCTCCGGGGCGCCCGACAACCACTTGCTGACGGTTTGGTCTCCCGGCCCGGTCAATCGGCAAAATGGTTTGCAGATCCCGGCAGTCGATAGCGGGATCTACCTTCTCAAATCCGGAATCGCCATCGACCAACCTGCCCAGCTTCGGTTGATAAAAAACGATCCCAACTTTAACGAGCAATGGCCGCGAGCCTTGGTTCCCTACCAGCGCATCTATGGCCAACCGGAGCCCAAGAACATTCCTCGCCTGGCCAACGATGGCTCGCAATCGCCCTATCTTCCCGAAGGTACGCCTTTTGGATTGGTGGGAACTTCGAGCCTGTACAAACGCGAGAGCTATCCCAACGGGGCAGTGCCCCAAAACGGCGTGACCGCAGGATGGGTGGCTCGTCGCGAGAGCGATGCGGGCTACCAGGACCTGGACCCGTTCAATACTTCCTCCAATCATGCATCGCCCAACTGGATCAACCAAGGCGCCGACGCGGGCCGCTATGCGAACGACGAAATTCATGCCATCCGCATTTTGGCCATGGAGCCAACCAGCGACCGCGATCAGGGACCGCGGCCGGGCCGGCTCTTCCGCAATCATGCCAACGAGCGGCTGCGCATCCTGGGCGAGATACCGGTGCGCAAATTCGCCGGCGGCACTCAGCCCACCGATCCGGATGGCAACCCTGACACCAGCTTCCTGGCGCACATCCCCGCCGACATGGCTTACACGTTCCAAACGCTGGATAAGCGACGGCATGGTGTTGAACATGGCCCAAACCTGGCATCAAGTTCGGCCCGGCGAAACGCGCAACGACTGCGGCGGCTGCCATGCCCATAGCCAGAAGCCGACGAATTTCGCCGACACGGCTGCTGCCAAGGACGAATATCAAGTTTTCGATTTGACCGGCAGAACGCCACTCTTGACGGTGAAAGTCCATGATGAATCCGGCAAGAAATGGGACGAGAAGGATGAGACCGGCTTGCGATACAGCAAAGAAGTGGTGAACGTCGAATACCAGCGCGACATCAAACCGATTCTGAAACGGAGTTGCGCCGCCTGTCACAATCACAAGACAGCCCAGCCGGCCGGCAATCTCGCGCTCGACGATGAAGATTCCATCGAAGGCGTTCCCGGTGCGTATTATCGCCTGGCTCTCGATCACGGCGACCATAGCGGCCGATTCGGTTACAAGTCGCTTATCAACGGCGGCGTCTGGCGCGGCACGAATGCCTCGCGCTACATCAGGAAATTCCAATCGCGGCGCAGCTTGTTGATTTGGAAGATTTATGGCGAACGGCTGGACGGTTGGAAGAATGACGATTTTCCTACTGAAACCACGCCTGGCGATCCACAGACGTTGCAATTGCATGGCCAGCATGTGCCGGCCACTCAGCAAAACCTCAATCGCGCCGATCTGGATTTTACCGGCAGCATCATGCCGCCGCCCGCGGCCGTGGCGGGAACCTATTGCGGAGCCGACGGCCGAGCGATCCAGGTAGCTCCGCTCACCGACGAAGACCGGCTGACGCTGGTGCGCTGGATCGATCTCGGTTGTCCACTCGATCTCGACTATGACAGCAATCATCCCGAACGCCGCGGCCGAGGTTGGCTGGCAGATGAAACGCGACCGACGTTGACCCTGACTTATCCAAAGCCTGGAACCAACGAACGCCTGACGGATATTGTGATCGGCATGCACGATTTCGATTCGGGCCTCGATATGGCAACTTTGGACGTCGCGCCAACTTTCCGATTCAAGGCCGGCGTGTCGGTGAGAACCTGGCCACACTGTTTCAGCAAGGACGCTCGGGCATCTGGCGACTTACGCTCGACGTTCCTATCGAGCACATGGCTGAAGGAGCGATCCGCGTGCAAGTCCGAGATCGCGCCGGCAACCTCACTCGGATCGAACGAACATTCTCCGTTGCGCCCTCGCGACAGACGGCAGCGAAATAGCCCATGCAAGCTGAAATCGCCTCATCTCCGGAGAACCGCCCTGGCCGAGCTATTGTGCGCGGCCGAGTCGAGTCACATGAGCCGATTAGGCGCGAGTCAGGTTGCCGCGTCCTGATCGTCGATCCCAACGAGATCAGCCGGCACGTCATGGCGACCGCGCTGGAGACGGCTGGCTATGCGGCGGCGGTCGCCGGCAAGTCCGGCGAGGCCCAAGTCGCTGTGCAGGCCGCCAAACCCGATCTGGTTTTGATGAGCTTGGTTCTGGAAGACGCGGACGCTTGGCAATTGGCGGCACAATTGCGCCGAGCCTCGACCGTTCCCATCGTCGGCTATGCCTGCCTGCTGCCGGCTGAAATCCGAGGCGATCGAAAACGTGATTTCGCAGGTTTCTTGACGAAGCCCTTCGCACCATCTCACTTGGTCCGATCGCTGCCCTTTTATCTTTGGAACAAGCCCGTTCCTCGGCCGCTCAATGGCCAACCGCCTTCGCCCCCAAGTTGGGAAAAGCTCACGCAGCACGCTACCTGGCCCGGCGGCGGCGCACGGGGTGAGAGTGTGTTAATTGTGGAAGACAACCAATTCCAGCGCGAACGCTTGTGCGAGTCCTTTACGAACGCCGGCTTCTCCGTGACACCTGCCCGTCACGGCATCGAAGCGTTGGAAAAGCTAAGCAAGGAAAAACCCCATCTGGTGGCGAGCGACACGCTGATGACCGGCTGTGACGGTTTCGAGTTGTGTTTGGCCGTGCGCAGGCTTGCCGCCATGAAAGATCTACTTTTCGTGCTCACGCCGCCGACCCCAGCCGACCCGCTGGATGAAACCGTGGCCCAAGCCATCGGGGCCGATGCCTATGTTTCTAGGGCCGCGGGCTGGAGCGACTTATCCATACGGCTCGATTGCTGACTCGGATGGCGGGAGCCGAGAGAAGCACTTCCAAGAAGCCCAATGGATTGTGTATACTTTGATTTATGAGCACCGTCAGCTATCTCGATCGTTTTTTGGAGCCGGTTACTGAGGCCTTGACACCGGAGGTTGCGCGCCATCTCGTCGAACTGCTGCGCCGACGACGCACTGCAAGCGGAGATCAATGCGCTTCGACTGAAAGCGAATGAAGGAACGCTCACTCCGGAGGAAGAGGCTGCCTACAAGGATTTTGTCGAAGCCGTTGACGTGCTTTCGATCATCCAATCGAAGGCCCGGCGCTTCCCGTAAGCCATCCGGCGTAGAATGGACGCCACGACTCGTGACTTCGTGCGGGGACGAGCCGCCAACCGGTGCGAATACTGCCATATACCGCAAGAAGCCACTCCCTTCATCGCATTCCACGTCGAACACGTCATCGCTAGACAGCACCTGGACGAAGGCCAAAATGAGCCCTCCGGGCTCGCTTATTCGTGTGACCGCTGCAACGCATTCAAAGGGCCAAATCTATCGAGCATCGATCCGAAAACCGGTGCGAAAGTCGACGTGTTCAATCCCCGTACGAATGCGTGGTCCGACCACTTTGCGATTTCCGGCGGAGTTATTGCAGGTTTGACGCCAATCGGACGAGCTACGGCTCGGTTGCTCAACATGAACGACTCGCGCCGAGTTGAACTCCGCCTGCGATGGTTGGACGAAGGTGGTAAATTGTAACGCTCTTCGGCCACATCGGCCGATCTATTGACCCGCACGATTTCGTCCCCACTTGGGCTCCTCCCCGGAGATCGAACGCATGCCATCCATCCCTCCCTGGCCGCGCCGGTCCTTCCTCCATGCTTCCGCGGGAATGCTGACCAGCGCCGCCTTCGCGCCTGGACAAACACAGCAAGGACCGCGGACCGCGCCCCCGGCCAGGTCCACGCCGCCGAGCAAGAAGATCGCCGTCGTGACCAGCGCCTATCACTACCTTTCACACGCCTACCACATTTGTGGCCGATTCCTTTACGGCTATCTTCGTGACGGCCGCCACCACTACCCCGATTTCGGCATCGCCGGGCTCTATGTCGAACAACAAAAAGAGGGCGACCTGAGCGCGGAATTGTCGCGCAAACATGATTTCCGCATTTTTCCCGATATCGCAAGCGCCTTGACCCTGGGCACGGGTCGCCTGGCGGTGGACGGCGTGTTGTTGATCGGCGAGCATGGCGATTACCCCTACAACGCCAAGGCGCAGAAGCTCTACCCGCGCTACCAATACTTCCAGCAGATCGCTGCAACGTTTCGCAAGTCAGGAAAATCGGTGCCCGTATTCTGCGACAAGCACCTTTCCTACGACCGAACGCAGGCCCGCGCGATGGTCGACACCGCGCATCAGCTTGGCTTCCCACTCATGGCCGGCTCCAGCTTGCCGCTCACCTGGCGGCGGCCGGAGTTGGAGCTACCCATCGGGGTCAAGATTCAGGAGGCGCTCATCGCCACCCGCGGCGAACTGGAGATCTTCGGGTTCCACGGCCTGGAAGCACTGCAATGCATGATCGAACGCCGCAAGCCTGGCGAGCAGGGCGTGAAGGCGGTCACTTGCCTCGAAGGCGATGCCGTTTGGAAAGCCGGCGACGCCGGGCTTTGGTCCTGGGACTTGCTCGAAAACGCGTTGGGCCGCAGTCCATCACTGAACGTCGGCGACATCCGCGAAAACTGCCGGCAATTCGTGCCGCCACCGGGCAGGCCAACGTTTCTGCGCGGTCCCGTGGCGTTCTTGATCGAGTATCGCGATGGCCTGAAAGCGGCCATGCTCATACTGAATGGCCACCTCGACGATACGACCTTCGCGGCCCGCGTTGCGGGAAGTACAAAACCCGTTTCGACGCTCTTCTATCTGCCGCCTCCTCCCGGCGCCTGCTTCTTGGGAGCGCTCACCGTCAAGATCGAAGACTTCCTGACTATCGGCAAAGCCCCCTACCCTGTGGAGCGCACGCTCCTCACGGGAGGCATCCTCGACTAGGCCCTGGAATCGCGCATTCGCAACCACGCCCGCCTGGAAACGCCGGACCTGAGCATGGTCTATGATCCTCCTGCGGATTCCGGTTTCTTGCGCGGTGAGCCGACGAATCCGGCATAAAGTGGACCGGGCCGATATTGCTAGGTTCACGTTTCCTCCCTTACCGTTACAACTCCGCCTCGATTCCCGTTCGGGTCATTGATTCGCGCTTCGAGGGAAGGCCACGCGAGAAACGCGATGCTATGGCGGAGCCATACCTAGACAAGCTCCCAGCTGAGATTCAGCGTGACATCGTGACCCTGTTTACCTTCGCTCCTTCGGAACTGGCGCAAACTCCGCAGACCTTCCGCGAATTTATGCTCAATTCAGCGTTCGACGATCCCAGCTCGTCCATGCTGTGATATTAGAGTGTCTTGCTCTTCAACGGCAATTGGGGCAAAGTATCCGGTCCATGCTTGACCAAGCCTGGACTGTCTTGCGCGGTTGGCAGCCCACCGGCGAATTGCACCTGGCTCCTGCCAATTCGCGGGCCATCGTCCGCTTGCTTGCGGCCCTTGCACCACTATAGACTAGGGCCTGAAACCACCGACTTGGCGAGCCGGCACCCGGCCTGCGATGCTAGGCTGGCCCAATCGGGGGCAAGCGGGATAGGATTATGCACTTCGTAGACCTCAGTCGAGACTTGCCGCTTGGCCGCTAGCTGCTAATTTGTACAGTGGCACGCTGTGGCACAGGAAGAGAACGGAACCGCACCCGGAAGAACCTCAGAGACTTATCGCATGCAAGCGTTATCGCAGCCGGTCCAATTCTCCGATGATGAGGAAACAATCCTCAAAGAATTTGTTGGCACAGACAACTTGGATGAGATCATCCCCCGCCTGGCACGCGACCGGCAAGCAATGAAGCGAATCGAATCTGTGGTGCAATGCCGAAAAACTACACATGACTTGGTCCTTGGTGACGCCCGCACCGCAACCGCGCTTGCCGATGACTCAATTCACCTGGTTGTCACGTCACCGCCGTACTGGACGCTGAAGCAATACAACGAACACCAAAATCAACTCGGGCATGTTGCCGATTACGATGAATTCATTGCCGCGCTTGACGCGGTGTGGAGAAACTGCTTTCGGGCACTTGTTCCCGGCGGGCGGCTGGTCATCAACGTCGGTGACGTCTGCCTTTCGCGGAGGAAAAACAACGGTAGGCATACCGTCGTTCCGCTTCACGCGACCATTCAGGAACATTGCAAAACAATCGGTTTCGATAACTTGGCCACTATCATTTGGCACAAGATCGCCAACGCCAATTATGAAGTCGCGGGTGGCGGAGGCTTCCTGGGCAAACCGTATGAACCAAACGCCGTAATCAAGAACGACATTGAGTTTATCCTCATGCAGCGAAAGCCCGGCGGCTATCGCAGTCCCAGCAAACGTGAGCGAATTCTGAGCGTTATCAGCGAAGAGAATTACCAATTGTGGTTTCGGCAGATTTGGTCTGACATTCGGGGCACTTCAAGCCCGAAACACCCGGCCCCGTACCCCGTCGAGTTCGCCGAGCGCAGTGATTCGTATGTTTTCCTTCGTCGGCGACACGGTGCTCGACCCTTTCATGGGCACTGGAACGACGAATCTGGCTTGCGCGATGGGGGCGAAACAGCCTCGGCATTGAACTTGACGCCAGCTACTTAGATCTGGCTCAAAAGCGAGTCGCGGCCCACGGCGCCGACCTGTACATCTCTTCGGCAGTGACCACGCGAGTGCACGAACATGCGCGACCTTAACGCGGGCCTGCGCAATGCCCTGCGGCACTTCTGGTCCACTCGCCAAAAGCAATCGATGCGTCAAGGCGAGTCCGAAGATCGGGATCGCGGAGCCCGAAGCGCCGTCACCGGCGGCAAGCAGATGGACGGATTCATTCGCCTCGTCCGCGATCTTTTGATCGACGCAAAGGTTCCTCAGACGTGCATCGCCATCGACAAACAAGTCGAATTGCCCGGCTGGTTTCGCGCTGAAAAGAAATGGGACATTGTTATCGTCCACGAGAATCAACTGTTGGCAGCTCTGGAATTCAAATCGCAGATCGGGCCATCCTTCGGCAACAATTTCAACAATCGCACGGAAGAAGCGCTCGGCAGCGCGACCGATATCTGGGCGGCGTATCGGGAAGGCGCATTCAAGCCATCCTCGCGCCCTTCCTCGGCTACCTGATGCTCTTGGAAGATTGTGATCGCTCCCGCTCGCCGATCGAAGTCCGCGAACCGCATTTCCCTGTCTTCCCCGAATTCAAATCGGCATCTTATTGCGACCGATACTCGATCCTGGTCGAGAAGCTCCTTCGCGATCGGGTATACGACAGCGCGTGCTTTTTGTTGTCGACCGCGGCCTCTGCCGAGAGCGGCGACTACCTCGAGCCCCATCCGGAGCTGACATTCGCCAAGTTCGTGACGCCGTTGGTTGGTCAGGTGAGCTCGATTTGCACCGCGTCGTGTTGAGATTAGAGACATGATGCGGAACAAAGACTGTCCCCACCACCCTGGCCAGGCGAGCGAGCAGGTTTTGAAGTTACGCGCGTTCGACTCCTGACAATTCTTCACCTGCCGGCTTGGGAAGAGTTTCTGGTTTGCCGATTCAGGGCCATCGTCCGCTTGCTTGCGGCGATTGTCTAGTTATAGACTGGGACCTGAATCCATCTACTTGGCAAGCTGGCGATCAGCCCGCGACGTTAGGCTGGCCCAAACGAAGGCAAGCGGGACGAGAAAATGCACTTCCTACATCTGATCGTCTTGCTCTTCAAGCTGGATCGGCGCCGGCAAGAAGCAAACAAGGGAACGCTCATTCTGGACGAAGAGAATGCCTATATGGATTTCGACGAAACCGTGAGCGTGCTCGCCACCATCCAATCCAATTGTGAACACTCACGCCGAAATCTCGCTCTCCTCCGCATGGCGAACGTGTGTGTGACCGCGCAATGCAACCCATTTTCTAGCCACGAACCACCGGCCACTAATCACTGCTCCTTGCACTTTGGCCTGGAGTTGATGTGTCGGCGAGTTTTGGCCAGAGTTGAAACAAGCTTTGCATGATCATGAAATAACACCACTTATAGCGATTCGACTCTGGCCAACTGGTCAGAGTTGGTGAAAAACCGCAATCGAACGAAGCAGCCCCGCTTACATTTTTATTCCACAACCGAGCTTGCACTCGCACCTTCGCAACATGTTACCGCCCGGGAGAAGTCCGTCTCCTCTGAACGCTTCCATTGAACTAGGCCGGCAGCAATGCCATGTCGTCGCGCAACCCAGGAAGGGTGAAGAAACGCAAAAAGCCCATGAAGGAAGACCTTCATGGGCCGGCATGCGAACGTCAATTTTATCAGTGCGTACTGGCGAGCGTCGAGGCGTAAGCCCGTCGAGTCTGCACGTAAGAACTACGCGTAGATCTACTTGACGACTCGTCGGGCTGACGCCTCGACGCTCGCCTTTCGAGCGATTATTTCCGTGCAGCGCTCTACGGAATGCCGCGGACGATCGTCGGGCCCATCACGCGCGTCAGCCACAGGGGCAGCTTCTGCCAGATGCGCACGGCCCGGCCATATTTCGGATTCGTGGGACGCATCTCGGAAGCCGTGCCTCGGCGCAGGTAATGATTCCAGATTGCTTGATGGGGCTGAGCGCCCCACTGTTTCTTGAACTTGAAGGTTGGGCTATCAGGACTACTGCGGCCGAAATCGAATTCCGATTGACCGCGAGCAATGGTGCGCTCGAGCATGGTCCAATAGAGCAGCATATTGGCGCAAGTTGAATTAAAGGCACGGAGCGAGCTCGCACTGGGCACTTCCGTCGTACCCCAGCCATGCAAGAGAAGACAGCACGCCACGGGCTTAACGCCCAGGCGAACGAGGCCAAGCTCCGCGCGATCCGGGAATTGATTCAAGATCGCCCGAAAGAAACGGCGGCCATAGACGGGCGTTCCCAGGTCGCGCATGTTTTCGCTGAACACGCTGTGGAACTCAGGCAGAAGCTCCGTACCGCCCCACACCAGCTCCAGGCCGCTCTTTTGTCCCTTGCGGACTTGATTGCGCACCTTGGAATCTAGTCCCTTCCAAAGCCGATCCGGGTCGCTCGGCAAGGGCAAACGCATGTGCACTTTGAGACTGGCATTGGCGATGAAGCCCGGATGATCGAAGGCACGCACATCGCGCAGCTCGAGATAGCGGACATTGAGGCGGTCTGCCAATTCTTTGGCCGACTGCAAAAGAAGCCCTTCGCAGGCGGTGTTGTCCGCCATCGGACCGCCGTAATTCAAATAAGGCAAGCCGACCAAAAAGCGGCCGAACAACCAGGACTTCACTGCAGCAAGCGGCAAGATGCCGCGGCAGGTTTCTTCGTGCATGGCCCTCAAGCAATAGGGCGTGTGGCCGAGCCCGTTTTGCAAGACCGGCAACCAGCCCGGGTGCCGGCTGAGCGGCAGGCGGCCTTCGCGGATCGCGTAGTCGGAAAGGCTGGCTAACTGGTCCGTTAGCGCAGAACCGGTGAGCGTTTCGATGGTCGGGGCGGTTGTGGCCACTTTGAGGTCGGTTATCATTTGTGTGATGTCGGCCAATTGTTAAGGCGTCCGGAAAAAACCACCTAATTCGCCATCGTAATGACACAGGCCTTGACGGGCCAGTTTTGAAGTTGCCCGTTCTTGGCCGGTGAGTCCAGGAGCCGCTGTGAAGGCCCCTGTCGGCTCGTCCGGCAGGTGAATCAGTCCGCCAGCTAAAACCTTCAAATGCTCATCCTTCCGCGACCCCTGCCGGCTTGTCCGGCAGGTGAAGAAGTTCTTGCGGCTTGTGACGAGCGAACGAACTTTCTCACCTGCCAGACAAGCTGGCAGGGGCCGCAGAAAAGAATCTCGGGGCCGATTAGCTACCGAACTCATTCACCTGCCGGGCAAGCCGGCAGGGGTCTGGGAAACTGTCAGACGTTAATCCGACCCTGTTAGCTCATCGTACTCTTCTGCCATTCCACCTGGCGTGCGAGCCCTTCATCGAGCCCTGTGCGCGGCTCCCAGTTTAGGTGGCGGCGCAGGCGTGTGGTGTCGGCGAATGTGTAGCGCTGGTCGCCCGGACGCGCGGCCTCCTGACGAATTTCCGCCTTCTTGCCTGCTATCTTTTCCAGCTTGTGCAGAATGTCCCAGACGCTGGCCGTCTCGCCGCCGCCGACGTTGTAGGTTTCGCCAACCCTTGCCTCGGCGGCTCGAATCGTGACGTCCACGCAATCGGTGATGTAGGTGTTGCCGCGAACCTGTTGGCCATCGCCAAACACTACAATCGGCTCGCCCCTTAACAACGAGCGAACGAAGATGTTGTACCCCATATCGGGCCGTTGCCGCGGACCATAGACGGAGAAATAGCGCAACACCACCAGCGGTAACGCATACGATTCTTCAAAGGCCCGGCAAAGTTGTTCGGCGGCCAGCTTGGTAACGCCGTATGGCGATGTCGGCTTCAAGGGCAATGATTCATCCCCCGAAGCGAAACGTCCGTAGACGGATGACGTAGAGATGTAGACAAACCGTCCCAGCCGAGGAGCAGAGCGACGCACCGCTTCGAGCAGTCGCTGGGTCGCTTGCACATTGCAAGTCCAATAGCCGTCGAAATCAGTCCAACTGCGAACGAGACCGGGCATGGCAGCCAAGTGAAAGACAACGTCAGCGCCTTCGACCAGGTCATCGCACTTATCCTGGCGGAGATCGCGGTGCTCGAAGCGATAGTGTGGGTGTTTCTGTGCGACGACAAGATTCTTCTCTTTGAGCGCGGGCGCATAATACGGAATGAAGGCGTCGAGGCCCGTTACCTCGTGTCCCATGTCGAGGAGCTTCTCGCAAAGATGCGAGCCGATGAATCCGGCGGCCCCGGTCACCAAACATTTCATGTACGGCCTCGGTCGCTGTTAGTTGATAAATGCTCGCGCACCGAATCGCGAACTCCGCGACCGAGCAGGCGATCGTAAAGAGCGCGAACTTTTTCCATGCGCCCTTGGAAACTATAGCTCGTGTCGATGGTTCTGCGAGCTTGGCAAGCGAGCTCGTTTCTGAGCGGTTCGTCGGCAAGCATTCGCCCCAGGGCTCCGATCAAGGCTTGCTCGTCATGGGGCTCGACGAGAAGCCCGTTCGCTTCGTGCTGTACCAATCGTGGCACACCTGCAATGCGCGTGGCCACGACAGGAGTTTGCAAGGCCATGGCTTCCAGCATGACGTTCGGCAGCCCCTCGCGAATGCTGCTCAGGCAGAAAACATCCATTGCTTGATAGAGATCGAGTGTGTCCTGCCGATAGCCCAACAGGCGCATCCGCTCGCCCTGGCAGAGAACGTCAATTTGTTTTTGCAGGGCACTGCGTTGATTGCCTTCGCCGACGATCCATAAGCCGACGTCCAAACCTTGCTTGATGAGAGCGTCCACCGAACGGATGAGGATATCGAACCCCTTTTCCGCCGACAGCCTGCCCACTCCGCCGATGAGCATGCGATTGTTAGGCCAGCCCTGTTTGGTTTTGGCCTCGGCAATCGTCATGCGGCGTTGATATTCCGCCGTATCGACGCCATTTTCGACGAGCATACAGCGCTCGGGCGCCACACCGCATTCCAGGCTTGTCTGCACCAGGTCTTGCGAGACTCCAATAACGGCCTCATAGCGCGGCAAACAATACTTGTCGATTTTGTAGTAGAGGGGCGTCCGGTTGGTGTTCTCGACCCAGCCGTGCACCGTCGTCACCAACCGCATGGGCCAGAAGCGGCGCAACAGCAATCCCAGCACGTTGGTTTTGTAATCGTGGCCATGCCAGATCTGCACCTTTTCACGCCGGCAGAGATTCAAGAAGGCCGGTATGATTGATAAGTCCCAGGGGCCGCGATCGGGCACTCCAATAAATGGCGCTTCGCGTTCCTCCGCCTTCTCGCGGAGTTTGTCGAATCCCGGATCACCTGGCGGGTGCATGTAGACACAGAGATTGCGATAGCCAGCCGGAAGAAGAAAGCGTGGTGAATTGAGAATCGTTTTGTCAGGGCCGCCTCCTGAGCCCTTGACAACGCGGGCGTCCAGCACGACGGCTTGAGCCCCGTTTTTTCCCCCCCTAGGCAAGAGGGGGCTGGGGGGGTCTTTTTGGCCCCTCGCGATGGCCGACCTCGACGCTTGCTGCTCACTGCTGCGGTTAATTAAGTCAATCATCCTCGGCTTGAAGTCACTCAGACCCCCCCTGCCCCCCCTTGCCAAGGGGGGGAGAAATCAAATGCAGTCGCCATGTTCGCTTTTCTTGGATAGGCATACTGCCGATTCAGGCAATTTCGATTTGGTTCGATACCGCGGCGGCCACCGTATGGACATCCGCCATCAACCAGCCTTCAAACTGCTCCGCCTTGGCGTCCCAATCTTCGTTCGCCAGCCGGTTCCGAGCCGCGCGCTGCTCCGTTGGTATCCCATTCTGAAGCCTGTGCATCACCATGGAGACGAAAGTTTCCGAATCGGAAACCAGATCGACGCAATCGACCCATTCGCGGATCGAAGGCAAATCTCGGGCAACCACCGGCCGTCCCGTGGCCAAGTATTCTTTGAGCTTGAGCGGCTGCATGGCTCGTGTGACCGGCAAATCTGCATAAGGCATAATGAGGACTGCGGCACGCTCTCCCAGTTGCGGCAAATCGTCGAATGGAAGTGTCGGAATACAGCACACATGCGGCAGCTTCTTCAATGCGGGATCGGGCTCGCTTTCGGGCCCGGCAAGCACAATGGTACCGCGCTCCATTTTGGCCGACAGTTGTCGCACGAACTCCACATCGAGACGCCGGTCTTTCAAGCCCCAAAAAACGATGAGCGGCTTTGCCAGTTCATCAATCGCCGGAACAGGCGCCGTTGCCCGTCGATTTTCCAAAAATCGGCATCGACGCCGTGGGTCAGCAAATGGCTTGTCTCATCCATGCTCATCAGGCGATCCTGCAGCGTTTCACTCACCGCCACGCAAGTATCAACTCGCGCAACCAGTTCGCGCTCGAGTTGGTCCATGGCGGCCTGATCCAAACCCGGCCACTGACTGAAATCATCGACGCAATAATAGAGCCAGCGTTTTACCGGCAAAACCCCGACCAAATCGGCGACGATAGGCACGGTAGTCACGGCAACTGCGGCCGGCTCGAGCGCCTGCAAGCGCGGGAGCAATTGCCGTTTCAGAAGCCAGCGGTTGAGCGCCCTATCAAAGCGCGAGCGCATCCACGGCCACATCTTGGGATTGAGGACATCGAGATTGGCAGGCAACGATTCGGCTTCTGCCGGCTTAGGTCGCAGCCATTGACGAATCTTCTCGAAGCCGCGAAGCAGGGTTAGCAGATTGAACTGCGGCGTTCGCATGCCGATGGTGTTGACCCAAAGAACGCGGTGCCTCTGTAACAAACGCTTGGCCAAATGTTGGCAACTCGAAGGATGTCGTCCCCAATCATCGGAAAAGATGACGATCGTTTGCTGGGGAATCGCCTCGTTCATACGGGCGTCTCCACCATGCCCAGCGGGCATCCCGTACCTTCGGAATACATGTGGCGATACGCGTCGATCATCCGAGCCAAACTGAAATGACTGACGCAATGGTGACGGTTGGCTTCTCCCAATTCCGCGCACTTCGTGCCGTCGTTGGACAGAGTTATCAGTGCCCGGCTAAAGGCTTCTTCATCGCCAAGTTTGGTAACGAACGGCTGATTGGGTTGCGAGACCATGGAAAGCACGTCGCCCACATCTGTGGCGACTACTGGCAGCCCCACGGCCATCGCCTCGAGCAAGGCGATCGGCATCTGCTCGGTGTCGGAGGAGAGCGCGAAGATATCCATGGCCCGATACCAATCGACGGGCTGTTGAATGACACCGGGGAAACGCACGAGCGAAGCCACGCCAAGTTCGCTCGCCAGGCGGCTCAGATGTTCGCGTAGCGGTCCCCCGCCTACCAACAAGAGATGAGCCAGCCGGGTAGCAGCTAGTTTGGCAAAAGCCCGCAACAATCGTTCCTGGTTCTTCTCCGAACGAAGATGCCCCACTGTGCCGATGATGAGACAATCCGATGGTAAGCCAAGTCGTTGTCGAGCAACGTTTGCCGAATCCGGGCAAAAAATTCGGTATCGACGCCATTGGGAATGAAGCGAACGTCTCGCTCGGGAAGCCACCATTGCTTTTGAGCAATCATCACTAAAGTTTGCGAAGGACAGACCAACCAGCTTGCCGCGCGTAGAAGAATGCAGCGCGCCATCAAGCGTTTGAACTTTTGTTTGATTGCTTCATCGGGCAAAAAGCCATCTTCCATGTGCACGATGCGTCGCAGCCCCGCCAGACGGCCCGCGGCGATTGCATCCACGCCGCCCCAGCCGTAGGTGAGCAGTAAGTCGGGGCGAAGCTCCCGCAGGCAACTCGCCAGCGTAAATAGGTGGCCGGCTCGCCCAGGCGGGGCGCGAAACAAAATTGATGTCGACGGCCGAATCCAGTCGTTCGCGACCACTCGTATCGCCGTTCAAAGCGATCAGCGTATGGCGAAATTCATCTCCCAGGGCATTTAGCAACACGGTGGTCCGGACTTCAGGACCGCCCGTGGCGAAAGCCGGAAAGACATGGCAAAGGTGAGGCGTCATTCGACTGGTTTTCCCGCAACCGCTCGTCGTATGCCAAGGTCGATGAAACGTTCGCGATCGCTTACGGGCAGCCAACCGAGAAGCTGTTTAGTTTGCGCGGTATCGAATGGCGAGATGAGACTGCGCGACGCCAAATCCCGGCGACTGGGAAAGGCGTTGCCGGGTTTCCGGGCCACAGCTTTGATGGCCCACTTCACTAGATCGATACCAAACCATTGCCAAATCGCCTGGCGATGCAGCACGATGCGGCGGCCCGATTCCGCCTTGAGCGACTTGCAGGTATTCGTCCGCCGAAAGGCGAACGTCGCCAATGAGATTGAAAGCTTTGCCATTCAGGTCCGTTTTTCCCAACGCGCAAACCAAGGCATCAGCAACGTCGCTCGCCAACACAAAGGGAAGCGGGTGGCGCACGCTTCGTCCCCAGCTTACGCAGTGCGTTCGACCGGGCCAGAAACCAACACCCAAATGCTCAACGGGCCCGCCTTCGCCGACAACTACGCCGGGACGGAGAATGGCCACCGGCAAGCCCTCGCGAGCGTGCATTTCCATCAGCAGGCGTTCGCAGGCTACTTTCGCCCTTGTGTATTCGGCGCGCGGCTCAGGCCGGGCATCGATGGGCGTATCGTCGGTGATCGTTCGGCTGCGCTTCCCCAGATCGAGCGCGGCGATGGAGCTGACGAACAGCAACTGAGGCACCTTGGCTTCCAAACAAGCCTTGGCGACATTGCGGGTGCCGCCGACGAAGAGTCGCTCATATTCCGCCCACGTCGCGGGCGCCCCGCTGACCAGGTGAATCACGGAACTGCAGCCTTCGACGGCACGGGCAACGTCAGCCGCTTGGCGAATGTCGCCGACGATCACGGCCGGCTGTTCGGGCGTTCCTGCATAAGGAACCAGCGAGGGCCGCCGGGCCAGCAAGCGCACCGATCGGCCCGACTGTTTAAGAGCTTTCACCAGATGCCGGCCGATGAAACCGGTGCCACCGAGCACGAGAACGTCGCCGGTTTTCGGCGACGGCCCAGGCGTGCTCGACGCAGTGCGCGGAGCGGCCGGCGGCGCGACCTTGTTGCGATATTCGGTCGACGCATCTTCCAGCCCTTGTATTACCCAGAGCCCCTTCTGAGCGCTGGAGGGACTTTTTTCGGGTTGTTTGAAGCCGGCGTAATAGGCACGAGCGCAACCAAGCATGCTCTGGTAGTAGGGATCGGTCCGTTTTAGGATTCCCAAAGTCGATAGGCCATAGCTCAGGAACCCGGCCATGCCGCCGCGGCAAATCTGCCAGCTCTGACGCAAACGCCGCAGGAATCGATCGCCGGCATCGATGTACTTGGTGGCTTGATCGATCTGATAGGTGTTATTTATCAGGTCGACGTGAGCAGATCCGTCCTGGCCGACGACATGGAAGAATGCTTCGGGAAACGTGCGGCCAAACGAAAGAAACAAATCTGCCGTGCCGCGAGCACAACCCAACGACATTTGCCAGGTGCTTTCGAAGATGCCGGCGCCTGCGCAATTGACGGCGGCCCGAGGTCGTCACGCTTACCTTTTCGACCTCTCCCAACAACTCGCAAATCTGGCTGAGTGGATGCGGACCTTGCTCGAACAGCACGTTGGTCGGCTCGCGGAACATCCAGTGATCGTGTTCGCCCGACTCGAGTTGGGCCAACGGCAAGTTGTTCATCGAGACCACATGCTCGACGCGGCCCAGCTTGCCGGCAGCCACATCGGCCAGGAGCCGTTGGAAGGCGGGATGAAAAACGGCATTGTGATTCACGCCCAAGTGCAGGTGCTGCCGCTCGGCCAATTGGATCAGTTCTTCACACTCCCGAGCCGCCAGCGCCATCGGCTTTTCCACGAGCACGTGCAGCCCGGCTTGCAATGCCTGTGCGCGTGACTTCAAAATGAAAAGTCGGCGGAACCAAAACATGCACTACTTTTGGCTTGCAGACGCGCAGCAGCTCTTCGAGATTGCTCGCCCGGTTGGGGATTTGCCACTCTTTGCAAAGCAAATCGAGGCGCTCCTGGCTGGGGTCGCAAGCGCCAACCACTTCCACGCCGCCCAATTGTCGAAGCACGGCCAGGTGATAAGTGGCAATATAGCCGGCACCAACAACGGCGACGGGAACGCGCTCGAGGCTCCCTTCGGAGACCTTGGTTTCCGCGGACTCGACCAGCTTGGAAATATCAGCTGTGGTAGCGAGGGAACTCATGCATGGCTCGGATTCAAGTGGAAGGAGTGAAGGTAACGTTCGCTCCAGAGCGCCAGCACCAACAAGCTCCAAAGCACCTCGCCTACGCGGCTCACGCCCGAGGCATGATGGCCATAAAGGCGGCGGGCCAGCGGTTGGTCGATCAAATCGCCCACGGGAGCGCCCGGAGCCAGCACCGTTTCCTGGAACATGTCGCGCAACGGACCGCGAAGCCAGGCATCCACCGGGATTTCGAAGCCCTGCTTCTTGCGATCGAGAATGCCGGTCGGGAGCTGCGCCCGGAAAGCCTCTTTGAAGATCCATTTCGTCTTTTTGTCGCGGACCTTGAATTGCGAGGGAATGCGCCCCGCCAGTTCCAAAAGCTCGTGATCGAGCAATGGCGGCCGGGCTTCCAACCCGTGTGCCATGGTGGCCCGGTCGACTTTGACCAAGAAATCGTCCGGCAAAAGCATTGCGGTATCGGCGGCGATCATGCCGGCCAGGGCATCGCCCGAGGGGGCATGGCCGTAGCCGGTCTGCACCGTTTGCTCGGGCCGATGGCCATCCAAGGAGCGGACCACGTCGCCGGAAAGCAACTGACGGCGCAGCGGCGGCCGGCACAGAGACAAGGTGTTGGCATAAGCGGCGTCAGGCTCGAGCGCCAAATTGGTAAACAAGGTTTTCAGCCGCATGGGCCGGGGCAGCCAATCGGCCTTGGGCCAAACCCTACCGGCGGCGCGAAGTGCAGTGTTGCGAAACCAGAGTGGGAGCCGGTCGCGAATGGCGGCTTCCTGTAAGTCGTGGGCGTAACGCGCATATCCGCCGAAACCTTCGTCACCGCCTTCGCCCGACAGAACCACCTTGACGCTACGACTAGCCAGTCGAGCCACCAAGTAAGTGGGGATGGCCGAAGAATCGGCAAACGGTTCGTCGTAGAAATGCGTTAGTTCGCTCAGCAAGTCGACTGCCTGAGGCGTGACGATTTCTTCGACGTGCTGCGTGCCGAACTGGGCTGCAGTTTGACGGGCGAATGGCAATTCGCTCAACGTTTGGTCGGCAAAACCAATCGAGAAGGTCTGTAGCGGGCCGTTGGTTTTCCCGGCGGTCGCAGCTACGACAACGCTGGAATCCACGCCGCCGCTCAAGAAGGCTCCGACCGGAACATCGGCGATCAAATGCAGGCGAACCGCTTCGTCGACTTTCGCCCGAATCTGCTCTTGCCACTGTTCCGCAGTCGGCTTCGGGTCCGGCTCGAGTCGTAGTTTCCAGTAGCAGTGGGGAACGCAATTCCAATGCTCGGCGTCGACGACGAGAACGTGAGCCGGCGGCAACTTGTTAATGCCCCGAAAAATGGAGCGTTCTCCGGGCACCATCCCATACGTCAAATAGTCTTCGAGCGCCTCCTCATCGATTTGCCGGGGAACACTCGGCACAGCCAGGATTGCTTTGAGCTCAGAGCCGAAGAGGAGCTGCTCACCATCTCGGAGCAAGTAGAGCGGCTTGATGCCGAGTCGGTCCCGAGCCAGCATGAGCCGGCGGCGGCGGCGATCCCAGATCGCAAAGGCGAACATGCCGCGCAGGCGATTTACCAAATCGGGGCCCATCTCTTCGTAAAGGTGAACGAGAACTTCGGTGTCGCACCGCGTGCGTAGAATGTGGCCCTTGGCCTCTAGCTCCGCACGTAATTCGTGGAAGTTATAGATTTCGCCGTTGAAGACGACTTGGATTGAGCCGTCTTCATTGCCGATCGGCTGGTCGCCGCCTTCTGGGTCGATGATCGACAGGCGGCGGTGAACGAACCCCACGCCGGGTTCGACCAAGTATCCCTCGGCATCCGGTCCGCGATGGGCAATGGCTTGGCCTATCGACTCGAGGAGCGTACGCTCCACCGGCCGAGTCGGATCACGCCAGAAAATGCCGCCGATACCGCACATGTAAAGAGGATTCCTCGAAACTCTTATTGTTTAACCCGGAGCCAACGGCGACGGTGGACTTGTCGCATCCCATCGCCGTATCGTTGCAGAACTCGCTAAGCCAGCACGCTCACACGAGCAACCTGTCCGCCGTCGCCGTTGGCTCCGGGTTAAACGAAAAAATCGTGCTACCCTAGGTGACCTTCTTCGTCCCGCGATAGTAGAAAGCCGAGGCGACCTTGAAGCTCTCGCCCTGGCGCTGCGTCCAATAATCGAGATAGCGCATCGGCGCCAGCAGATAAGCGGTCAGCACCAGCAGCATGCGGGCGAGATAGCGATTGTTGGTGAAGCAGCTATCCATGTATTCGCGCAAGATCCAGTAAACGCCGCAACTGGGGCCGATCTGCACGCCGGCTTCAATCTCTTTGAAATCCTTGCAGAGCTGGCGCAGCCCATCAACGGTGAATCGCCAGTAATCGACCGGGTCCAGATGAAAGGCCTGCATGAACGGCGCATCCAGGTGGATGACGCCGCCGGGTTTGAGCACGCGATGGATTTCGCGCACCACTTGCCAGGGATCGCGAATGTGTTCGAGCACTCCGGTGCAAAAAACACAATCGAATTGATTGTCGGCCAACGGCAAATGATGCACATCGCCAACGATGGCAACTCCCGCAAAAGGCACGGCATCCAAGGTGACGACGCCGGGAGCGATGATCCGGCCGCCCGCGCCAACGTCGAGCAAGCGGGCGTCCGGCGGCAATTCCTGAAGTGTTTTTTCGATGTTCTGGCGAAGGGCAATGCTCGGCTGAGGAAGGTAGCCAAGGATTCCAGGTAAACTTCGGCCCATGAGTCCTTGCTGGGAAAAGAAAAGGTGAGTGTCGTGCGGGCTCGTCAATTGGCGCCGACAGCGGCCTGAGGTATTCCCTCGCCGGATTCAGCCGATTTGCGCGAGCCAACGATTCGCGCCGGCGCGCCAACTACCACTGCAAAATCGGGCACCGGCTTGGTCACGAGCGAGGCAGCGCCAACCACGCAATGGCGTCCCACGTTAGCCATCACGATAGCTCGATCCCCTATCCACGAATCGCGGCCGATGGTGACGTGCGTATAAACTCCGGGCTGCTCGCGAACCGGAATGTCGAGTCGGGCAATTCCGTGTTGTTTGCCCCCGTTCAGGATCGACACGTTCGAGCTAATCAGGACGTCATCTTCGAGCGTCACATCGCCGATCGAGCAGTAGAGTCCCAGGTAAACGGCGCGGCCGATACGCGCGGTCGGATGGGAAAAAGTCGTCCCGAAGCCGATGCAGCAGTCAGCGTCGCATTGCGGCAACACGAAGCGATAGAAGGCGCGTCGCAACGTCACGCCGGTCAAGCCCGGCAACAGTGAAAAAAGCTGAGACCAGCCGGGGAAAGCCTTTTCCGCGCCGATCGCCAACCCGCCCAGTCGGTAAAGCAGATACGCCGGCAGCACCACGAGCAGCGCGGTAAAATTAGCGCACGACTTGAGGAATGACTTCATGGAATGGGTAAATCGCCCACCTGGGCCTTCATGGTGGCGGGCGCTACTTTGACAGCACGTCGCGGAGCCGATGCGAAAAGGGCAGCAGCTTGTCGGCTCAAAGCTGCCCAATCAAAATGTGTTGCCGCCCAAGTGCGGGCAGCCTGTCCCATACGCTTGCGTAACGGAGCATCGAGTAGCCAGCTGGTCACCAGGTCGGCCAACGGGCCCGGCTCTTCGCAAGGAACCACCCTGCCCGTCTCTGGAATCTGCATCGTTTCGGCGGTGCCGCCCGAAGCGCCGGCGATCACCGGCTTGCCGCACGCTTGGGCCTCGACCAAAACCATGCCGAATCCTTCAATATCCGAACCTATTTGGCGATTGGGCAGCACGAACAAGTCACATTGTTGGTAGCAGCTCAGCATGGCCTCGTCATCGATTTCGCCGTGAAAACGTACGCTGTCGTTCAGCTGCAAATCGACCGTCATTTTTTCGAGCGCCGGTTGTTCAGCGCCCGCGCCGACAATGGCGTAGAGCACGTCCGGCACCCGCTGACGGATTTGGAGCAAGGCCGAAATCATGCGATCGTGGCCTTTCCGCTTCTGCAAGCGGCCAACGGTTAGCACAACAGGGCGCTCGCCCCAACCCAGCGCCTTCCTGACTACCAAATCGCGAGGCGCAGGCTTGAATCGATTGCAGTCGGCGCCGGGATAAAGCAGGCGAATGCGTTCGGGAGGAATGTCCCATTCGTCCAGCAAAATGCGTTCGGTGTTGTGACTATTGGCAATCAAGAAAGACGCCTCGTTCATCACATTGCGCGTAATCCAGCGCAGTTGCCGACTCGACATGACGCCGTGACTTTCACCGCTGACAGGCAGTTTGACTTCCTCGCCGTGGACATAGCAAATGTAGGGCGTGCCATGGCCCCGCTTGAGAAGCCAGGCGAGCCAACCTTCGGGCAGGCAACGCCCGGCGTGCACTTGGTCGACGTTTTGCTCGCGCACCACTTGCCGAAGAGCGCGAAGAGCGGACCAATAACCTTTCCAGCCGCCGAGACTGAACATTCCCAGGTCGCTGAAACCCAGCGACATCCGCGTCACACGCAGTGCTTGCGTGAGGTCGAAGGCATCTTGCTGCGGATCGATGCCGGCGGCAATGACGTATCGATCGATCAGTTGACGCCGATAGATCTCCCAAAACCAGCGGCCGCTACCGCCTGTCTTAGGTGGAAAGGTTTCGGTAATGAGCAAGGTTGACATCATGCCCTGGAATGAGCCTGTGCAGCAAGCGTCCGCGAATATTCGAGCAACAGAGCTTCGGCGTGCGCGCTCAGACTGAACACTTTCTCGCACCGCGCCCGCCCGGCCGCCCCATATCGGCGGCGCAACTCGACATCGGCAAGAAGGGCGCCTAGGGCCGACTGCCAGCTTCACAGGATTCTTGGGGGGCGCGAGCAACCCCGTTTCCTCGTGAAGGATCATTTCCGGAATACCGCCGACCTGGCCGCCGAGCACGGGCAGAGCATACGACATGGCTTCCAGCGTGGCGTTACCCAGTGGCTCGACATGCGACGGGACGACTGCCACATCCGCCGCCAAGAGCCACTCGCCCACATTTTTCTGGAAGCCGCAAAAGCGAGCCGGAACTCTCAGGCGGCCAGCCAGCGCTTCCATCTCGGCGCGGTAGGCGCCTCGGTTCTCCAGGTCTTCGCCAACAATCAGGAGATCCGCCTTTTCGCGAAGGTGCGCCGGGAGGATTGCCCACGCTTCCAGCAGATCCGCCACCCCCTTGCGAACGATGATTTGGCCGGCGAATAAAACCTGACAGCGATCGAGGCTCAGCTGGAGCCGTCGGCGTGCGGACAACCGTTCGGCTGCAGTCGGCAGGGTCGGAAGCTCCAGCCCATCATAGAGCACCCCGCCGGAGCAGGCTCCCAAAGCCGGCGACGCCTTATGAAGTTCCTCCATCAACGCCTGAGAAACGAATACGTGGCGATGAGCGCCAAATTTGTCGAACCAGGCAATCGCGCGGCAGTTGAAGACCTGACGATGGTGACAAAACCGGGCTATCGGCAAGCCGCGGGCTGCCCCGGCGACAGCCTGATGCGTGGGCAAGTCGTTGGCGTGCAAAATGTCGGGCCGTTCGGAACGGAAAATGGAGCGAAGGCGCATGCGGTCGCGAAGGCAGTGCCAGAAACGCCAGCGATCGGTGAAACGCATCGGCGGTAGAGGCAGCGCAAGCCGGCCTTCTCGAAGCGATCGCCGACGGCTCCTCGGCGTCCCAACAGCATGAACACTTGGTGTCCTGCACGCACGAGACCCAAGGCGCTTCGTTCGGCCGCAATCTCGGCCCCGCCAATAAACGGAGCCAACGTCGCCAGGCAGATTTTGAGCTTGCGCACCGGTTCGGTTTTTGGCGGCGGTTGTTCTTTCTCCTTCCCTTGGCAAAAGAGGCCCGTCTTCTCCTCCCCTTGGCAAAGGGGGGTTGGGGGGGGCTTTTCGCCGTCTGCGCGACATCCCCCTTTGCTCGCTCAAGAACTGCTCCCGTGGCAGCGTCATCATCGGCGTGAAGTCTCTGAGACCCCCCCTGCCCCCCTTGCCAAGGGGGTAAGAATTCATGCAAGAACTGCTCCCGTGCCTGCCTCATCATCGGCGTGAAGTCTCTCTGAGGCGCGGGCAGGAATAACTTCTGAAATGACATAAGGCTGTCACTGCCTGAGCCTGGTGCGCAAGTCTTGAAGTCGCATGTTTAGGTTGGCGAGACCAGCAACCCCTCTGAAGGCCCCTGCCGGCTTGTCCGGCAGGGGAATCAGTTCGCCCGCTAGAATCTTCAAATATTCATCCTTCTGCGACCCTGCCGGCTCGTCCGGCAGGTGAAGGAGTTCCTGCGGCTAATGTTCAGCGAGTGAACTTTCTCACCTGCCGGACGAGCCGGCAGGGGCCGCAGATAACGATCGCCGGTGTACCATTAGCTGCCGAACTCATTCACCTGCCGGGCGAGCCGGCAGGGGTCTGAGAAGCTGTCCAGTACCGAAAAAGCGCGTAGCTTCAAAACTTGCGCGTCGGCCGAATCCGGGCAGCTTCCTAATTCGCCGGAACCGCCTTGCTCATCCCCAAGCGGCCAATGATTTGCGACATTCGACGGTGCAACAAACCGGCAAAGCCGGCCTTGTTGGGATCGACGCGGCCCGGCACGCCGTAGCCAGGCCACGCCCGCCAAGGCCTGCGCCAATTCTCTTCGGCCAGCCGCGTGCAGCGCCAACGCAGGTTGTCTTGTTGACGACGGATGCCGTCTTCTAGTTCCGGATCGTTTCCCGATGCCTGCGCCTGGAAATAGTTTCGCGCAGCATGAAAGGCGCGAATGATTTCGTCCATGGAACACGATTCGGGAGGCTTGCCGGTGGCGAGAAAGAGATAGAGCCCGTCCATGCAGCGGTCTTCGATACCGGCCTCGAGACTGGCAATGTAGGCGCCGGCAATGCGCCCCCCCTGACGGACCTGCCTATCTTTGTGCACCGCGCAGACGCTTGCGCGAATGAATCCGATAACGCAACAATTGCTGGGGGAGATTGGCAAGTGTCCCGCGCGTCAGCAACCGCGTCCAAAGATCGTAATCTTCGGCTACGTCGAATTCCTTGCGATAACCGCCTAGGGCAAGCACGTGGTCGCGGCGATACATCGAGCCGGGATGCAAAACCGGCGACCGAAATAGCGCCTCCCAACGAATGGCGGCGGGCGATATGGGATAGCGTCCTTCCCCAACCGTTTCTCCACGCTCATTGATGTGCTGCGACTGGCAGCCCAGGGCTACGCATTCAGGGTGCCGACTCAGGAATTCGAACTGGAGACGCAAGCGATCGGGCAGGGCAACGTCGTCGGCGTCGATGCGTGCCACGATCGGGGCGCGGGCGACCCGCAAGCCATGATTGAGTGCCGCCGATAAACCGCCGTGTTGAAGTTTTTCAACCCTTAATCGCTCATTGGCGACGGACGACAAATATTGAGCCGAGGCATCCGACGAGCCGTCGTCCAGGGCAATGACCTCGAGATCGACGAACGTTTGCGCCCGAATGCTCTCGATGGTTTCCGGCAAATAGGGCATGCCGTTATAGACAGGCACGAGCACCGAGATGAGGGGGGTAGATTGCATCAGTGATGATTTATCTGACTGAGAGAATCGACCGTGGACGTAGGAAAAGCCGGCCCGCCTTCCGGCGCAGCAATGCCGCCCAACCGGCCTTGGCCGGATCGACGCGGGCTGCGTAGCGAAGCCACGAAAACGCTTCCCAGGGCCGACGCCAACTCTCCTCGGCGAAAGCCGTCATGCGCCAGCGCAAGTAATTCTGCTGGTTGCGAATGGCAGCCTTTAGTTCCGCGACATCTCCTCGAGCCCGGTGCATGAACGCCAGGCTGGCCTCGTGGAAGGCTTGAATGATTTCATCCACGGAGCAATCGGTGGGCGGGCGGCCGGTGGCCAGAAATAAATAAAGACCGCGTATGGTTCGGGCCTCCAGCCCCGCGCCCAAAGATGCCGCGTAGGCGCCGGCGATACGGCTGCCGTTGGCAATCTGTCGATCCTTTTGCATGCTGCCGACGCTCTTGCCGTGCACGCGATAACGGAGCAAGAACTGCGGCAAATTGGCGACGACGCCGCGCGGCAACAACCGCGTCCAAAGATCGTAATCTTGTGCGACGGCGAATTCGGGCCGATAACCGCCGGCTTCACGGACGATGTCGCGCAAATACATAGAACCCGGATGCAGCACGGGCGATCGGAAAAGGGCTTCCCAGGCGATGGCATTGGCCGACGTGGGATAAATTCCCACTTCGATCTCTTCGCCTCCTTCGTCGATGTGCTTGCATTGGCAGCCAAGCAGAATGCACTCGCGATGTTTCCGCAGGTAGTCGTACTGAAGGCGAAACCGGTCCAGGTGAGCGACGTCGTCGCCGTCGAGCCGGGCAATGATCGGAGCGGAAGCTAGTTCCAAGCCTCGATTCAAAGCAGTCGGCAAACCGACTTTGTCGAGCCGGATAACGCGTAGCCTGGAATCGCGGAGGGAGGCAAGATAGCGCGGAGTGTCATCGCTGGAGCCGTCGTCAAGGGCGATGATCTCGAAGTCCCGAAAAGTCTGGTCGCGTAGACTGGCCATCGTTTCCGGTAGAAACGGCATGGCATTGCGCACCGGAAGCAGAACGGAGATAAGTGGCACGTGAGGCATCGGCTACTCACGAACATGATTGCAATCGAGCGCGGGCTGCAGGCAAGATTCGAGGTTGTCGACCAGCGGCATCGGATCGTCCGCATATAACTTGAGACCAAAGGCATCCATGATTTCGCAGGCGCGGCGCGCGCCGCTCCGGGCTGATCTTGTCCTGCCAGCCTGAAACCAGGTCGACCTTGCGCACCACGGCGCTTTCCTGCGTGATCGTAGCCGATGGCTTCGACGATGCTTCGAGCGCTTTAGGGTCGAAATCGCGGCCCACGTAAGCGAACAGCCGCCGAATTTCCTGTTCGCGGTACTCGCAGAGATGCTCGTAGGCAACCACATGAAGTTCGCCGCGGCGGAACTGTTTGAACGGGACGTAATGCGTCAGGCACCAATGCAAGATCTGCGTGCCGAATTCATCCGTTGTCTTTTCGATCATGCCGCGAAACGGCTCGAAGTAGTCGGCCATCAGTTCCGGCTGATCGAGAAAATCGCGCGGATTGACGCTCCAAATCCACTCTTTCAGTTTCATTTTGGACGCGGCCACCGCACAGGGATGTCGCACGACCAGGATGAGAGGCATCTCCGGAAATTGGACATGGAGCCATTTCAAGAACAGGTTGGAGAAGATGTCTTTTATCAGTCGCCGCGTCGCAACGCGGCGTTTGTTCAGACTGTCGACGCGAGCCGAGCGATAGGCGCCGGTGACGATCCGTTGCGCGGGATTCACATAGCTTTCGTCGAGATTCTCGGGCCGCAGGTATTGGAAGAATCGAAAGTGCTTGACCAACGGGACGAACGACGGATGAAACGGCTCGAACAGATAGCGATAGCGGTTATCGCAGTTGATGATCTCTGAAAGCCAGGTGGTGCCGCTACGGCCGTCACCCGCGAGAAACACGCTGCGCCGGAAATCGCGGCTCAAATCGACGAACGCGCCGCGCAACGCCCCTTCGATCGTTGTCTGATACTTTTCCCGTAAAGATTGCAGGCTAGCTCGCAGGAAACCCGGGCCGGCTTCCATATCCAGAGACGGAAGCAGCGGGCTGCTTGACAAGGAAGGCATCGGCTTACTCACGACAGGCATGGCCTTTCTCGCAGAGAGCTGGCATGGCAGCCTTCCAAGAATAGGTCATAGAGGCGGGCCTCGCAAATCGCTCGTCAATGAGTTTGACTCGGCAGCGGCGCCCCCGCCGGCCTGGGCGGCAATAACGGGCCCGGCGATTTCTGTCCCTGTCCGAATAAGCTCTGGATGCGCTTTGAGACCGTGTCGCGAAAAGACGCGAAACCACAAACGTGTGGCGTCGGCGACGCCCATGTGCTTGAGATAAGCCGCCCCGGGGATGTAGAGCATCGGATGAACGAACGGCAGCGCCCCCACGAACCATGCTGATATTCGGCAAGCTTGGGATAGCGTGGCAGCGCTTCCCGTCTGACGTAGATCAGCATGTTTTGACGATACCAATAATGCACGTTGCGCTCGTTCCAGAGCCGCATTCGCAGGCAATCGATTGTGACGTAGCCTTTTTTTTCGAAGAGGTTTGCCCAATACTCCGGCCACTGCTCGTTCAAATGGTGATGACCCCCTTGAAAGGGAATGGCCGCCGAAAAGGCCACGACATCGCTCATGGAAATCAGTGACTCGACGAAACCTTCCGCCGACTCGGGGCTCAGATGCTCGGCTACTTCGAACGAAATCGCCAGATCGACGCGGTTATCGACACGTAACGGCTTTTCGAGATCGGCGCGCGTGAAGATTTCTTGCGGAACCAGCAACTTGGCGGCGTCGAGCCAGGGACCGTCGAAGCCGCGCACTTCTTTGACGCCATGCTGCAAAAACGTGCGCAACCAGCTTCCCGTTCCACAGCCGACGTCGACGACGCTCTGGGGCTGAACCAGATCCAACAAAAGCGGGACGATCACCTCAGACGAAATGTGCGTCTCGTTCGATTGCCGCTCGTAAAAACTGGTAGTGTATTCGTTCATGCGCGGTGCCATTCTAGTAAGGCGTGGTCCAGGCATGGGGGATACACAGGAAGCGCGGCGCCGGAGTCGAAGCGGAACGCCCTGCCACGCAAAGGCCCGGCCACCACGTCGAAAAAGGCTGCCGCGGCTAGATGGTCCTGCGTTTCCTGGTTGGTGCGGATTTCCACGTTCAGGCGATAACGACCGGGCGGTAAGAGCATCTCCTCGAAATCGCAGAGCAGCCGCGGTCCCGTCTCCGGTTTTTGCGCGTCTTCATACCCGTGGATCGAACTGTTGAACGAGGCAATGGTCATGCCGCGCTCGTCGAAAATGTGAAAGACGCACGACAAGCCGGGCTTGACTTCGGTCACGTGGAAGGCGAACTGGGCAGGCATACCGGTGATCAGTGTCGTCGAAGGCGCATCGCCGGGCATGATGATTTCGATTTGCTTCAGGCGCACTTGGCCGCGACCTTGGCGATCGGTGCGCTCGGCAACGTTGCATGCCGCATTTTGTTCGAGTGTCTGCAAGTACGCTTTGATCGATCGGTCGATGGTGTCGTCGATGCGCACCTGCCCTTGCTGCATGAAGATGCCGCGTTGACAGAGCGCTTGCAGCGTTGCGATGCTGTGACTGACGAAGAGAACGGTGCGCCCCTGCTGGCCGACATCTTTCATCTTGCCCAGGCACTTCTTCTGAAACTCCACATCGCCCACGGCCAGGACTTCGTCGACGAGGAGAATCTCCGGTTCCAGATGTGCCGCCACGGCGAACGCCAGCCGCACGTACATGCCGCTGGAGTAGCGCTTCACGGGTGTATCCAGAAAACGCTCGACGCCGGAGAAAGCGACGATTTCGTCGAACTTGCGGGTAATTCGCGCCGGGCCATGCCGAGGATGGCGCCATTCAGAAAAATGTTTTCGCGGCCGGTCAATTCCGTGTGAAAACCGGTGCCTACTTCGAGCAGGCTGCCCACGCGACCGCGCAGTTCGACGCGGCCGTCGTGGGTTCGGTGATTTGGCTGAGGACTTTGAGCAAGGTCGATTTGCCGGCGCCATTGCTGCCGATGATGCCGACCAGTTCGCCCGGCTTGACTTCGAAACCGACTCCTTGAGGGCCCAGAGCTTGCTCGCTTCTTCGTCGTCCGCGCTTCCCATTCCAGTCCTTGCCGCAGTCCGGCGCCATAGGGCCGCGATGGCGCCGCGGAGCGATTCTTGGAGCGTCCTATAATCCGACTTGCCGCGCGTGCCCAAGCGATAAAGCTTGGACAAGTTTTCGACTCGGATCGCGGGTTTCATAGTTCTTGGCTAGGTCCTTAGAACGGCGAGTGAGTGGAGTAGGATTGCCAGGCCTGAACTTCTCGTCTCGACTGCCGCTTCGTCCATGGCCAGCGTGGTTTGCGGCACCGAGAGCAGCTTTAGAGCGCTGCGCCCAAGAGCACGACGTAATAGGGAATCTCCAAGAAAGTGATGCTCACGAACTGGGCGGACGCGGCGAAACCGATCAAAGCCGCTATCACCATGCGCGCGATATCCCGATAGAACGGATCCGGCACGACACTATTTTCGGAGTGGTAAGGCCAGAGCCTGATAATGACGATGAGGTAGAAGGCCAGCAGCGAAACGAATCCAGGAATTCCAAGCTCGGCCCCGGTCTGCAACCAGAGTGAATGGCCTTCCTTCCCCTTCTCGAAGCCATAATCTTCCGCCACTTCCGGCCATTGATGGGGGCCGACCCGAAGAGCGGATGCCGGGTCATCACGTCAAAGTTGCGCGCGAGAGATCGATTCGGCTCTCAGCCGACTTGTCGCGTTCTTCCTTTTCGGCAAACACGCTCACAAAGCGTTGACGAACTTCTTCCCCGGATACGCCAAGATGAGATCACCGAAGCGGCCAACAACGCATAGTGAATCGGCTTTCGAGGGGTTATGAAGAAACCGACAGCTCCCGTGATAATAAGAGCCAGCATGCCGCCGCGCGAGAAGGATAACAGGACAATGTGAGCCATCATGATTGCCGAACCGAAGGCGATCATTTTGGCAAAGATGTTTTTGGCGCCTAAGCCGAGGAAGAACGCCAAGCCTACGCCGGTCACCATGCCGATGGCGACGCTGTTATTGTCCATCCCGTTGAAGCCATCGAGCCAAACGCGATTGATCCTCGTTTGGAAATCGGTCAGGTTGAACTCGAATGCCACATAGCCTTGTGTACATACCATGACCCAGGCGAGTTGTTTGAGCTGACTGACATCCTTCACGAGTGTGATGCCTACTAAGAATGGCAAAACGATCTTGAACAAGCTAGTCACATACGCCTTGGCTACGAGCATATTCGTGGACATGGGCCACGCTGCCGCAGCCCACAAGAAAAAGAAGACGATGCAGGCAACGGTAGGAGCCGCCTTGCCGAACTGCCAGGTCCCGAACGATTGAAACGCCCAGCCGATGAGCAAGGCGATGGCAACGAATTGGCTGAAGCCGCCGCCAGCACTGGAAATTCCCAGAACCAAAGAGATTCCGGCGCAGGATGGCGAAACATACGTAGACCAACAGACCGATGAACGGATAGAAGATGGCGAGGAATGACCCGCCAACCGTCAATAAGTAAGTTAGTAACTTGCCCATGGGGCACGCCTCAATGAGATGGGCGATCCTCGCCAGGTATCAAATAATGTCGGCGAAGCCGCGTTCCACACGGCGGAAATACAATCCCGCGGCAAACAAAAGCACCAAGGTTACGCCGCCTGAGACGCTCAGGGAGTAGGCGTCAAAGGGAGTACTCAGGGCCGCTGCACGAAAGTTGGCAATCAGTCCGTATGTGGGATTCAAAGGCAATATCAGTTGCCACTTGGACGATAAGGCGGTGTCCGCTTGCAAAAACACACTGGGAGTTGCGAACATCCACAATTGAACCAGAAACGGCACGATGTGCCGAAAGTCTCGATAGGCCACCGTAAGGGCCGACAACAGCGTACCAACGGCTAAAGCCAGTATCACTATTCCCAACGCCAAAAATGGCGTAAGTAGAAAACTCCAACCAGGCCATACTTGATACCATAGCATCAATAAACCGAGCATGCTGAAGGCGATGGCGAAATCGACCACCGCGGCCCCAACCGTCGCCCATCGGAATGATGAGCCTTGGGAAATAGACTTTGGTCACCAGGTTCTGGCCGCCCACGATGCTCTGCCCGGCCGAGCTCACCGCGGTCGCAAAAAACGTCCAGGGCAGCAAACCGGCGAAGAGAAATAATGGATAGTGCTCGACGTTGGCCAGCTTGCCGGAAACGCCGCTGAACAGAATGCTGAGCACAATCATGTTGGCCAGCGGCTGCAACACGGCCCAGGCGTGCCGAAAAAGGTTTGTTTGTAGCGCACCTTCACGTTGCGCCAAGTCAGGAAAAAGAGCAACTCGCGGTAGCGCCAGAGCTCTTTGAAATCGAGCATGTGCCAGCCCGAGCGTGCTACCAACACTTTCACGGGTAGCTCGGGCACGGCGGGACCGCCAGCCTCTTGGAGAGGCATCACTACCGCGTTGGCGAGGGGCTCGGCGGCCTCAGCTATGGATTCCATGGGTTCTCCATTCCGGCAAAGCCTCCTGAGTCAAAGCGGCGCGAGGCGCACGCCCAGGGCACAGCCCAGCAAAGTGCCGGCCATTTCTATGAGCACATCGGTAACGCTGGCCGTGTGGCCGGGCAGGTAGAATTGCCCAACTTCCACAGCGGAGGCAATCATGAAGGCCAGTAATAACGCTACTGTGTAAACCCGCCGCTTTGCGGATTTCCACCGCGTGCCAGCCATAATGGCGCCGAGCGGCAGAAAGAGCATGATTTTGTGCAAGACCTGCTCGAAGGCATCAAAATCCGATTGAACGCTATAGTCTGCGAACGGTATCCACGTTAGCTGAGCTTGCCTCTTTGCCAGGAAATCTGCATCGGCGCAAAAGTCGAAAGGCTGCCAACCTACGACAAAAACGATAGCGACCCATGCTGCCAGCACCATGGCCGGCAGCCCTGGACCGGTTGGGAGCGCAGCCATGCCGGCGGCACTACGTTTATCCCATGACGACAAACGACAAAAGATTACGGTGGCAACCCAGCCGCCAACGGCGGCAAGCATGCCGACCAGAGCGTCGGTGACATCGCTCTCCCGCGACCAGACGAATACCTGCAAGCATTCCATCCCTGCAGCGGCAATGGCGGCAATGACCACAACGGTCGGCAAACGCGACCAACGCCGCCATCCGGGCGATTCCAACATCGCTAGCAGCCAGCCGAGTGGAGCGTAGTAGATCAAGTCCCAGAGCAGCTTTTGCACGGTTTCGAAATCGCCTACCTTCAGGCTCGCGAAGGGAACCAGCAGAATGCGGCCTTCTTGATATTTCCGGGCGATCATGGCTGGGCTGATAGTCAAGTTGATGGGCATCACATGGATGACTACCAAGAAGAACGCATACGCAGGCAATACGTTTCCAGCCCAGCCTTCCTTGTCCAACGCGGCCCAAATGCTCCGCGCCCAGCCCGTCAGCGTTCGCCCAAGCATCAGCCAGGTCACGATCCCAATCGTTCCTCCGAACGATTCGGCGAGGATATCGTCTAAGGCGGTTACCCGCGGCGGAAAGTAGAGCTGCGTGAACTCGATCGATGCGCTCAAGATGCTGGCCGCGGGCAGGACCAACAAAGCGGTCAGCAGCCCATCCTTACGCGAGCGCTCGACGCAGAGCGCCGCCATCCACAGGAAGGTTAGCGGGATGAAGAGAAGAACGTTGGCCAGGCAGTCCGAGCCGGATTCCCACGTCAACGGTTCGGAGACGATGCGCAGATATTCGGAGAGGGCATTGTCGACCGGCCGCCACTGAAAGTGAAACGGCACGAAACTTCCGTAAATCACCCCGGCCAGACAAGCCAGGGCGATCCAGAAATAATGCCTTGCAGTCAATACGGTGGCTTCTTGGGCCGGCAGGCGCACGAACACTCTCATGGGTGCGCGCCTCCCACAAGCACTTCATGCCTCTGCGCTGCGACCGCGGGAGTATCCGAGAGTTGCAGCAAACCGGCAAAGGGCTCCAGGCAGGTCTGCCAGCAATGATGGGCCTGAACAAATGCGCGCCCCGCATTGCCTAAGCGAGCGCGTTCGTCCGGGTTCTTCCAAAGCCTCTCGATGGCTTGCACCCAGGCGCGGGCTCTTTCGCTTCGATTAGGTGCTCGCCCGCTTTGGCGGCAATCCCGCCAAAAGCTTGCGGCGAAGCGACAACGGCCTTCGCCATGGACAAAGCTTCGAGAACTTTGTTTTGGATGCCGCGAGCAATCTGCAACGGGGCGATGACCACGCTCGCCGAAGCCACATAGGGCCGCACGTCAGGGACTTGGCCGACGACTTCGACTCCCGGAATGGCCCCCAGCGCCCTGACCGCGGCGGTCGGCTTGCGCCCGACCAGTTGGCAACGCGTCTGTGGATGACGCCGCCTCAGCTCCGGCCAGACTTCCCGGCAGAACCAGCCAGCTCCGAGTACGTTTGGCTTGTAGTCGAGGGCGCCGACGAAGACGCAGCCCAAAACTTCCGATACCGCTTGGGGGGCAAAATAATCGAGATCGACGCCGTTGGGAATGACGTGCACCATGCCATCGGGGCCGAACCGGCGGTAGAGCTCTGCTTCCACTTCGCTCACGACAATCGCTGCCCGGAATCGGGACGACAATTGTCTCTCGACTTCGCGAAGCCGACCACCTTCCAAGCGATAGAACCATGCCTTGAGGCCGCCGGCAGCAGCGTAATCGAGCCACTTCTGGCTATCGAGATCGATCAAATCGACCACCGCTGGAGTTGAACGCAGTTCAGGCAGCTCCAGGTAGGGAACGAGGCTCGAAGCCGAGATAAGACAAGCATCGTAGCGAACTTCTCGAGCCCAGGAGCGCAATAGATTCGCGAGTCGCCCCGACCGGAAAGCCCCCTGAGAAGCCGTACCTCCCGTTGCTAAGCTCGTCAACGCTCCCAGCCATCGGCTCGATCCGATCCTCACGACGCCTAGCCGGCTGGCGAGCTGACGCAAACCCTCATTTTGTTCGGGCCCGACTGGTTCATCGGCCAAGCAGGCGAGATGAACCTCCGCGCGAGTGCTCAGGAAGCGGAGCACGTTGTAGGTACGAATGCGATCTCCCTTATCGGGCGGATAAGGCGTGCGGTGCGTCAGAAAGAGGACAGTGGGCCGCAGGCTCACAATCTGCCTCCACTCAGCACCGGCTCGGTAGGCACTTCGCAAGCGATCGCTTCGTCGGACGCATTGCCGCTGCGCCGCATGGACTTCGCGGAGCGTGCCGAACCTAAAAGCACCTAAGAGGCGGTCGAGCTTGGGTTCGGTCTTGTGCAAATTGACGTAATGCCGCCAGTTCTGCCAAGGCCGGCGCGGTATGCGTGGCTGCTCCGGATCGACTTCCCAGGGATGGAGGTAAAACATCACTGCTTGGCCGTCGGCATTGACCTGGCGGAAACAGTGTTGCGTGAAGCGGAAGGGGAAGAGGCGAAAATACCCGCCGCCGGCAACGGGCACATTCCATTTTCCTAGCCGGGCGACCGAAGGCGGATACTCCCACAGTTCTCCACCGGGACGTTGTATCTTGTGTGGGTAGCGCTGCGCTCCAGGCATGCCATAACGGTCGTGGTGTATGGGGAAGATGCTCGAATCGATTTGGAAGCCCAACTCGCAGAGAATATCGAGGGCCCATTCGGAGCGGGCAGTTATGGAAAACGTGGGAGCACGGTAGGCCGTCACCGCCGTGCCCGCGGCATCCTCGAGAACGTCGCGAGCCATGCGGGTATCCTCGCGGAACTGATCGGGCGTGAGTTCATAGATCAAGCGATGCCAATAACTATGACAGGCAATCTCGTGGCCGCGGTCGACGATTTCACGCACTAGCTTGGGATTGTGCTTGCCCACCCAGCCGAGCACGAAAAACGTCCCCTTCACTTGGCGGCGGTCGAAAAGATCCAGCAAGCGGTGGGTATTGGCGACGAGCCGGCTCGGAATGGCGTTCCAATCGTCGCGGCTCACAAGCTTATCGAAGGCGCTGACCTGGAAATAATCTTCCACGTCCACCGTTACGCGCATTTAGGACTTCAGCGGCCATGGCCAGTCACCATTTCTCGCGGTAGGAACCCGATCGAAATGTCGCTGAATGAGGAGATTTTCGCGCCACTCCGTGCTGGTGGGTCGCCAAACCCTGGCGATCTAACACGTTTGCGCGGAGAATTCATGCAACAGCTTAGTTATAGGTTCTTTTCAAGCGCAATGCAAAAATAGACAACGCATGTACACTACCCAGATGCCCGTTTTGCATTCAAATCAAGAATGAAATGAAAACGATCAAGTAAGTTGATTCATTTTTGGTAACGATTCCACCTGTCCTACCTGAAACGCCAGCATCGAAAAAAGCCGCGGAGCCATCCTCGTTGGACGACGCCGCGGCCTTATCGTTCTCCAGCATCCTGCAGCTGCCGGACTACACCACGGCAGGTGGGGCCGGAGGCATGGTTTGTCCTGGAACCGATCCCTCGCTGTAGGTGTAGCTGTCATAGCCGGGGTTGTTCTGCTCCATGAACACGGCCCCCAGAACGGGGATCCCCAGCGTAGCCAACCGTTGATGGGCAGCGTAGACCGGCATCACCCGGCTGATATCGCGGCGCACGGCCAAAACCGCCGCATCGCAATGCTTGCCGATCAACAGGGCATGGGCCAGCGGCAGCACCGGGCTCGAATCGATAATGATGAAGTCGTATTCCGACTTGAGCATCTCGAGGAACGGTTGCATGGCGTCGCGAGCCAATGCTTGCACGACCGCCGAATCGGCCTGACCGGCGGTAATCATCCACAGGCCGCTGGCCTGGGTAGGCCGCACCACGTCGGGAACGTTGCATTGGCCACGGAGCAAATCGCTCAAGCCCGGCTCCAGGCTTTCGTTGAACATGAGATGTGCCGTCGGGTGCACCAAGTCGCCGTCGATGAGCAGGGTTCGTTTGCCCGCTCGTGCAAGGCTGGTGGCCAGGTGGCACGCCAAGGTCGTCTTGCCTTCATGGCCGACGGCGCTAGTTACCAGCAGGGCTCGTGCACCCATTTGGCTGGCTTCGTGAAGCAGCAGCGTGGTGATGCTGTCGACCGCTTCAGTCAGCCGGCTGTGCCAATACATTTCTTGGCCATGGACCGGAATGGGCTGCCGGCGAACACCTTCAGGCAGTGACGGCACGGTGCCGATCATGCGCAGGCCCAACTGGCCGGCCAGTTCGTCCGTCGTGTGAATGCGCCGCGAACGGAACTCCCACCAACCAACGCCCAGGGCCGCAAGGCAGAAAGCCCCGATAGCGGCCAAGCCGACGGTGCGGACAGCGTTATTCGGATCTTTGCCGACGACCTTTTCAGCCTCAGTGGCCCGCTGCTCGACCTTCAAGCGTGCGAGTCGTCCGTTGAGCTCGACTTCAAGCGTCTGTTTTTCCTCCAAAAGCTTCTGGGCTTGCTTCTGCCTCTGGTCGAGCTCCGCTTTAGCCGTTTCGATTTTGTCCTCGAGACTGATTTCTTTCTTTCGACGAGCAGCTGCCATTCGAGCAAGTTCGGCCGCCTTGGCTTGCACGCTGGCCCTGATGCTGTCCATGGTTTTTTTGGTTTCTCGAATATTAATTCGATTATATTCAGAGTCGTCATCCTCTGGCTTGCCGAGGGCTATCTTCTCCAAACGTGCTCGGATCACCGGACGGAGTTGTGCTTTTTTTCGGTCGATCTTTTGGTTCAATTCGTTTTTGATTGCGATATATTCTTGATATTCCGGCAGCGACTCAGGCGCCGTAGCAATGATCCTTAGCTGTGCCATCAATTTGTCGGCTCGATCAATTTCATTCAGGTAACCTCTGATTTCGGCATCCTTGAGCACATAATCTTCAATCATCTGATCGGTAACGACAAAGGTTTTTGGTTTCTCTTTGTTCTTCATCAGTTCGTCCTTGCGCGTTGCGCTGCTGCGCCCTGATGTATTCGATCTCCTCTTTTGAGAAATTGCCCTGCAGCAAAGCGATTTCGTTTTGCAGTTGCTGCTCGTCTGCCGTTGTGAGTGCAGCCTGTTGCTCCTTCAACGCATTGATATTGGCGTGGAGTCTTTCGACTTCCTTTTGCGAATCCTTGTAATTCTCATCTACTAGCTTGTAGCGCTGGCGATTGTCCGCAGCATCGTTCTGGGAGGCTTCAGTGACCAACTCGTCCATGACTGCATTGACGAACGCCACAGATTCGTCACTGTTGGGCCAAGTCAAAGTTACTGGCAATATTTGAGAGGGCCACTCCTGGGCTCCCGAGTCCACTTTGATGTTTTTTTGGATCTCTTTGGCAACCGTTTCGGGATTCTGGCGGCGGTCTGCGAGAAGCGTCTCAGCCTCGGGCCGCTTGAGAGCATTTTTGATAACGTTGAGCGATTTAGCTAGCTGACTTTGCGTTCGCCGATAAGTTCCGAAATCGACGAAATCGCGATTGCCCTGAACCACGCGCGGAGTCGTGACTCCCACATTCAAAAGGCCGGTGGCGTCATATTGATCTTTCGCTCGGGGGACGAAGAACCAGGTCAAAGCGGCTACGACGGCCGCGGCGCCCAGGCCGAGGCCGAGCGCCAAAATCCAACGATAGCGGAGCACGCGCAACAGAGCCGTCGCGCTGGGGTTGAGTGCCGGGGGCGGCCGCAAGCGGCTGCCGCGACGCGTCGTCGGCATCATCGAGCCGGGACGGTTCGCGAGTTGATCCAAGGAGACAGTCGACCCCTCGGCAAAGTGGCGGGGTTGAGTCGATTCCATTGGGTGTGTGTCGGAGGGTTGCATTGGTTGGATCTTCCCCGAGGTAACGAGCCAGCCGGTATCTGCCGGAGGCGCTGAATACTTCTGTGTGCACTTACGATCCGGGCGGGCTACGCCGCGCCGCGGTGGCTTTATGCTGTCAAGCTTTGGCTATTTTACCTAACCGGTTGCTCTTGCCGAAACTCTGGTGCAAACGAACCCCTCATGCTTCTATCGGCGCGTCCAGTCCGGCAATTCCCTGGAAAATTCGCTAGAACCCAGATTCTTCCTTGATAGGTGCCGCTGCAAACGTCTTAAGGCGTAGGTCTTTTGCCAGGAAGCAGTCCAATATGCTGACGAGGATCAAGCTTCCTGGAGAAAACTTCGAAGGTGGGGAGGACCGGTCCAGCTTGCTTGAGAGGAATTGAGCACCAGACACTGCAATCGCATCCCGCCGCCTTCAATATCGTCGGGCGCAGTCAACCGCAGCATCCGTGCTTAATCATGAAGCATATCTTGCGTTCGGCGAGAATACAAGTTGCTTATGAGGCGCTACGCACAGCGAGCGTCGAAGCGCTACGCACGGCGAGCGTCGAGGCGTTAGCCCGACGAGTCTTCTTGCAAAGGTAAGCTGAGTGTCTTGGGCGCCACTCGTCGGGCTACGCCTCAAAGCTCGCCAATAGTGGCACGCGTATCGGGGGGTGGCGGTGTGGACTAAAGTCCACACTCCCGGGATGCTGCTTAGTCCACACGCTCACGGTCGCTCTCGGAGTGTGGACTTTAGTCCACACCGCGAAGACCTCACGTTTACGTTTTCTTGGCGAACGATTCGTCGGGGAGGCACGACTCGTCGGGCTCACGCCTCGACGCTCGCCCGAAGAAATGCCTACGCCGCTTTGCGCGTGCTCTGTTCCTTGAAGACGGGGGCTTGGTAAGTCGGCACTGGCGGTTGCAGATTGCCGAAGCGCTTCAAGGCGGATCCGCCTGCCAGCCCCATAGCCCTAAATAGCGATGCAATGCCTTTGAACACTGGACTAAGCCCACCCAAACCGCTTCCCGATGCTCCGGCCACGTACACAGCCCCCAGCACAGGTATGCCTAGCATGTGGAGTCTTTGGTGAGCGCCGAATACCGACATGCTCCGGCTCACTTCATGACGAACCGTGAGAACAGCCGTATCCGCTTCCTTGCCGACTTGCAGACCGTGCGCCGTTGTCAAGATGGCGCTGGCGTCGAGCACGATGACGTCGTATTCGGCCCGCAGTTGATCCAAGAGCGGCCCCATTTCGCCTCGCGCCAGTGCTTCGGCTGCGAGATTATCGCCTCGGCCGGCAAAGACCAGCCAAAGATCGCTTACCTGAGCCGGCCGGATGACGTCGGTCCAGTTCGCCTGGCGGCGCAGGACGTCGCTCAATCCAGGTTCCCCTGGTTCGCCGATTACTTCGTGGGCCTTGGGAGACGCTAGGTCGGCATCGATCAGCATGGTACGCTTACCCGAACTCGCGAGCCGGTAAGCAAGCAAGCTGGCTAGCTCGCTTTCGCCCTCGTCGCCCATGGCACTGGTCACCATGACGACCCGGGCCTGACCATCTTGTGCTTCGTGCATTACCAAGGGACAAAGACCGTCGACTGCCCGGCAGTGCTCCATGAACGCCGACGAAGGTTGCGTTTCCTCCAAAACGGCGCCATACAAATCGAGGTGCTCCGACAGTGCGGGCGTGGTCGTGAGCAGCGTGAGAGACAATTCGTTAACGATATCGTCGGGATGGTGGATCCTACCGTGCTGATGCTCGCGATAGCCAATGCCCACGGCCACCAGGCAAAATGCTGCCAGGCCGGCGAAACCGGCAGCTTTCAAACCCTTGCTTTCATCGAGAGGCAACGCCTCGGCTAGCTCGGCGTCATCGAGAGCCACGGCTGCTGCCGGACCGTTCAATTCGGCACGAATCGCCTCGGCTTCGGCGAACGTGGCCGCGGAGATCCTTTGCAGGCGTTCCACCTCTTGCGTTTTCGCTTCGAAGGTCTCGGCCCGACGGACCGCCAACTTGCGCCGGCCCTCCTCGAGGATGGTTCGAGCAGTCACTTGTTCCTTGATCCTTCGGCCTAGCTCCTTAACTTGCGCTTCGTAAAGCGCTACTTCGCGTTTGGCGACGTCAAGAGGGTTGTCGCCTTGCGGCTTCTCCTCGCCCGCCTCGCGAACGATCCTTTCCAATTCCGGCCGTAGGCTTCGCTTCCTTCGGGCAATCGCCTTGAGCAGCGCCTGGTGGTCGCTAACCGCATCCTTGTATTCAGGCAGCTTTCCCGGGTTGGAGGAAATGTGTTCGAGATTGCGAACATAAGCGAGCAAATGATCGGCTTGCGCTTGCATCTCACGCATCTTGCGGTCTTTGCTCGCCAATCTTTCGATTTGCGCCTCGACAACGTCCGCATCAGGCTTCGTCTCGGTTTCTTGCGGGGGGTTGTCCTGAAGGCTGGCCAAACGGACTGCGCGGCCACGAGCTCCACTTCGGCGCGGCTCATCTGCTTGTTGAATTCCTCGAGACGCCCGCCGTCCGCGAAATCGCTTTCAACCTTGTTGCCTGCCGCTTGCAGTTCCTTGCGGCTTTTGAGGAGATCTTTCTGCGTTTCCTTGTAGCTTTTGTCGAGCTCCGCCAGGCGGCTGCGCTTGGCTCGGCGATCGTCTTCCACGTAAGTTTTGAGGAAAGCGCTTTTCACCGCATTCACCAGCACGGGCAGCTCTTCTGCCGATTCTCCAGCCAGAACGAGATGCAGCACTTGCGAGTTATTCGATTCGACACGCAGCCCCTGCTCGAGGCGGCGGGCGGCTTCATCGGGATTGTCTCGAACCGACGGGAGATCGGCGGCGGCCGATTTTAGGAGCGCGGCCTGGAGAGTAGGCCGAGACCGGATCAAATCGCTCAGAGCCTGAACGCGTTCGCCGCCATCGATTTTGGCTCGGTCCCCCACCAGATTGCTCAGGCGCGGATGAGTCCAATCCACTCGTATATCGGAGGATGCTCGATAGAGCTGCATTGGTGCGGGCTGTAGCTGCCAGGCGACCCGTGCCGCCACGGCGCCGACCCCAAGCCCCAAACACAGGGCGACCATCCAGGCGTGGCGCCAGGTTTGCCACACGCCACGCTCGCGCAGCACGGGAGCCGACGTCCGCGAGCGCTCTGGGCGCGGAGCGAGCGCAGCCGGTGCTGAATCTCCCAAAAGCGCAGGAGCAGGTTCGGCAACCTCGGCAGCTTCGGGATCCATGGCGAGAACAGCGGAGTTCATCCCGAACACCTCGTCTCGATCGAGTGGCTCAGACTGTTCGTTGCGGCTTGTGACCATGGGAGATCCCTCCACTTTCCTCGGGCCGGCGCATCACGCGGCGCGATGAAACGATTCTTCGTTTCTATCGGCATTTCGAGACCTGCAACCGCAGTAAATCCGCTAAAGCTACCGCAGGCGGCAAAGTTTACCGGGGGCGGGCTTGTGCAATTTGCCCCATCCCCCTTGTCGGCGACCCCTGCCGGCTCGTCCGGCAGGTGAAGAAGTTTCCTCAGCTAGTAATGTCGCCACCTATTGCAACCGACCCCTGCCGGCTCGTCCGGCAGGTGAAGAAGTTCGTCGGCTAAAATCGCCACGGCTAGCTCAAGAACTGCTTCACCTGCCGGGCAAGCCGGCAGGGGTCGTCAATTCTTTCATCGTTCATGCTTAGCCACTGAACTGCTTCACCTGCCGGGCGAGCCGGCAGGGGTCGTCCGTCACGACCCTCAAAGTCTGCCCAACGACCCCGCATCCAATCATTTGGCATGCACCAATGCGCACGCCTGGTCGGTTTTTTCGCTTCCCGCACGCGAGTGGGAAGATGCCCGCGGGCGCGAGTTCTGACTGGCGGTTGTGGATCGAAGCCGCGGGTTTTGTCAATAGCTTTCCGGCCCTATCGACCGTGTGTGTTAGCTTTAGCATGAGCGTGCCCGCCCACAATCTCGCCTTGCCCATCGGCGAGCGGACGATGGCACGAAGGACAAAGGCGACCGCTTTTGTCCGCTTCCGAATTCGTGGGGTCGTTTACTCCGGAAGGCAAGCTTCGCAATGAAACATCGACTAGGCATATCGGTCGGCGTCGTGCTCTTGGGAATCGGAGTCGCGCCTTTTTGGATGGGGAGGTCGCCCGGGACAACTCATCCCGCTTCCGAAACAGCTGCCGCCCATCCGAGCGGCCAGCGGGCCATCCTGGTAGCGTCAGCGGCGGACGATTATATTCCACCATTGCTTGGCATCACGGATGACGACCTGATCGACAATCCGCGCCTTAATCCCATGTTGGCCCTGACGGGGGCCGACGCTGATGAGGAGCCAGGCCGGCTCACTTTTGCTGCCGAATACCTGGAGCGGCTGCCGGTGGCGCCCGGCCTGCTTCTGATGGGCGGCTACGATGCGCCCAGGCTGACGCCTTTCCCCAATCCGGGCGGCATGAATCTCTTCGGCGGCAATCAGTTCGAAGCCCCCGGGGGGTCGCCGCTCGATAATTCGAATCGCGTCGCCGGAGGCCCAGGCGCGGCTATCCCCCGGCGGCTCCGGCATCCATCAACCCGGCCGCCCCACTGACTTTTCCCCGACCATCGCCTGGATTGGCCCAGCCCATGCCCAATCCACAGGCGCCAGGCCAAGGCGGTCTCGCCTCGCCACCTCAAGGCGCTTATGGCCCACCTCAAGGCCAAAACCCTGGGGCAGCCTATGCAAATGTGCCACCGCCAGGCATGGGCGCCGCCCGCTGGTTATGCGCTCCGCCGCCTTATCCCATGGGCCAGCCGGAAATGCTTGCCTATGCTGGGCCGGATTTGGGTAATCCTGCGGGAGCCCCGGCTCAGGCTCGCGCCGCCGCGGCCTGTCCCCCTGCAGCTTCAGGCTACGCAGCACCAGGATATCCGCCCGCCAACTACGGCGCACAGGCTGGTTATGGGTACGGTGCCCAAGCGGGCTACGGGTACGGTGCTCAAGCAGGGTTCGGTTATGGATCAGACTGCGGTTGTCAGAACGGCCGCGGCTTCGCGGGCGCCATGAACTCCTACTACGGCGCCAGCTATGGCGGTTACCCTCAATTCCGCGGGATTCTGGCTTCTGGTCAGGGCTGTTGCGGCGGGCAGTTCGGTTATGGAATGGATTCCGGTTTCGGCGGCCAAATCGCTGGACCGGCCGGCTTCGGCGGTTTCCAGGACGGCATGAGCCCCACCTCCTTTAGCTCCGGATTCGGCGGAGAAATGAACTACGGCGGCTTCGGCGGTTGTAGTTCTGGCTGCTGCCAGCCAAGCATGGGCTGCTGCAGCATGCCGGTTAGCTGCTGCGGTTCCGAGATGGGCTCGTTCTCCATGGGCGGCGGCATGAACTGCTGCGGCCCAATCGAAAGTTACGGTGGTTGCTGCTCGACCGGCTGCTGCTCGCAGAAGCGCGGCCTGTTTTGCCGGCTCAAAGATTGGTTCAAAGGCGGGTCCCGCTGCGACAACAACTATGACGGCTGCTGCGAGCAGAAAAAGTGCGGGCTCTTTAGCCGGATCAAGAACTTGTTTCACAAAAAGAAAGAAGGCTGCTGCTACTCCACCCCTATCTACGGGAGCGGCGACTGCTGCAACACCTTCGGCGGCGGCTTCGAAGGCGGCTACTCCGGCGGTTTCGGCTACTAACCAAGGTCCACGCTAACCGGTTAGCCGCGACGCGCAGCGGAGCGATCGCCTCACGCTCCGCTTCGCGTCTAAACAATGAATAGAGCCGCCTCTAGGCTGCAAGCCCCGAGGCGGCTCTCTGCATTTCCCGACTCCCGACTCCCGACTCCCGACTCCCGAAGAATTCTGAATGCTGGCTTCCCGCCCCCCGTCTAAGTAGAAAGGACTCGGGATCGGCCATCGTCAGCCGATCATCCTTTCAGCAATGAAGTTATCTCAGGAAGGGCATTTCCATGCGTCGTCTTCTCGGCGTAGTGTTGGCTGCAGGCATGATCGGTGTGACAGGATTGACCGCCGTGGGCGGCTCCGAAGATCAGTCCGGGCCGGGCGTCATTTCTCCGACCACTTCCAAGATCGAATGGGTGGGCACCAAAAAGGGCGGCAAGCATAACGGTGGCTTCAAAGAATTCTCGGGCAAACTCGATCCTGCCACAGGTGATCTGACCGCCAGCACAATCAAGGTGGAGATAAACGCCGGCTCACTTTATTCCGACGTCGGCAAGCTCACCCAGCATCTGAAGAGCCCCGATTTCTTCGGAGTGGACACCTATCCGAAGGCTTCGTTCGTCTCCAGCAAGATCGAAAGCGCGGTCGATGGCTCGAACACGCATAAAATCACCGGCGAGCTAACCTTGCACGGCGTCAAGAAGGAAATCACTTTCCCCGCCAAGATCGTCGAAACGGGCGCCAAGGTTAAGCTCAACAGCACCTTCAAAATCAATCGCGAAGATTTCGGCATGACGGGCTTCAAGGGCAAGGTGGATTCCGACGTCACGATCAAACTCACGGTCGAAGTTTCGCGGAAATAACGGGAACGCCTTTTTTTGCTCTGCCGGCCCGCAGTTGCCAGGCCGGCAGAATGGAAAAACGCAATCGATCGGGAATTCATTTCAAGTACAATAAAGATCTTAAATGGGAAATATAGAAACGGCTCGGGAAGCCAGCTAAAGTATAAAAAAGATCTTAAATGAATTTTGAAGGCAAAGCAGTCCTTTTTGGCTTCCTTCTGCCCGGGCTGGTCAGCTTCCTTTGCTTGGCCATCGCGTCACGGCTCGACTCCAATCGCTCCCGATCCGGCTTGGGGCGCTCTTGTCTTCGCCGCAATTCCACTTTGGTTTTTTTCCCTTGGACTAGCGACGTCGCCTTGGCCCGCCGAGAGCTGGCAATGGCTCATCTGGCTCGGCCTGCCCGCATGCCTCCTCCCTGCGGTGACGGGCAAAACATGGATATTAGGGATCTTTTATAGTTTCTTTGTGCTGCTGGCGGCCTGGCTCCTCGTTCCTCGTTCGAGCGACTGGCAGACGAACGCGGGTACTGGCTGATTGCCGTACCATGCGTTCTCCTCGTCTCTCTTGGATCTTCGATTTTCCTCGCAAAACGCCTCGATGGCCCAACGCTTCCCTGCTATTGGTTGCTGGCGAGCTTCGCTTCGGCTCTGCTCGTCTTCTGCGCCAGCATTGTCACGTTTGCCCAACTAGGCGGCATCCTCGCGGGTGTCGTCGCCGGCTGCTGGGTGGCCTCCTGGTTCTTCCCACTCGATCGCTTGCTTCGGCGTATTGCGCCCGGTTGGGCCGTGGTCTACCCCGGCTTGTTGATCGAGGCGAAACTCTACACGTTTAGCGAGGTCCCATTCGTCAGCTATCTTCTTTTGCTCAGCGCCCCGCTGACGATTTGGTTGACAGCCATTCCCGTGGTGCAGAAGATGAAGTCCGGCTGGCGATTCGCTTTGGGCTTGCTTCTTCTCATGACGCCAATTGCTGTCGGCCTCTATTGGGCTGGCCAGGTTGCCATTGACGACATGACGGACAACGAAGTGCCCGCATGGGCGTTGCGAGTCCTGCGACACATATTGGGCAAGCCTCCTCTGATGAACATGGGAGAGTAGCAATCGATGATCCCTGCAACCCGCCTCATCCCGTGCCTCGTCACCCTGCTCTTCTTGACTGCTGTCTGTCTCGGTTCCCACGACGATCCGTCCAGCGCGGGTTTGCTCCCGTGCCCCGCCGGAGGCACTGGCTCGCGTATTCAGCATGAGCTTGGATCAGGTCAAGAGCTGGTGCGACGATAATGACCTCGCGTCGGCTGCCAAAACCGCGCAGACCGCAGTCGTGCTCGCCACCTTTCTGGCCCGTCGTGCCGGGCCAAGGCCAATCCTCAGGCCGATAAATTCCTGGCGGAGTGTAACGCCTTCGTGAGTGCGGCTCCGCCGAAGACTTGCGCGAACCCGATTGAAGTTGGCTGCCGCCGGCTCGGGGCTCTCGTCGCTTATTCAGTCTCTGCCCAAGGAAAAGCTTTCGTGGACTGATTTCAAACCCTCGGGCTCGACTGGCGACTGGATGCTCTTGCTCGATGGCGGCTATGCCGACGCTAAATCTGCCGACAAGGCAAAAGACTTCGAAGCCCTGGCCCACCTTGGCCGAGGAGGCCAATGTGGTCGCCTTCCTCAAGAATGAGCCGCGCTGCGGAACTGGCATTTGCGGTCCGCGACGTAGCCTTGGGAGCGGCCCAAGAGAGCCAGCAAAATCTAACCAAAGCTCACCAAACATTACGCACCATGTATCCCCACTGCGAAACCTGCCATCGGGCCTATCAACGTTGACGTTTTACTCTCCATCCATTTCAGAAAGGGAGTGCCGACGATGAAGTACCCCGTAACCGACCATGCCCGGATTGCACGGAGTAAGCCGGCGTCGACCGCCGCACCTTTTTGCAAGGGCGCCACCACGCTGGCCGCGGTTGCGGCGACCACCACTTTCCTGGGTTTGCAACCGCGAGCCTTGGGGGGCCCGC
>CAVVHZ010000047.1:0-98415 GCA_963748025.1 uncultured Gemmataceae bacterium | reverse complement strand
CGTGAGTGCCACGGTGGGGCTTATGGGGCCCCAAACCTGTGTTTATCGCGGACGGCCACCATCGTTACGAAACCGGTTTGCGGTATCTGGAAGAACGACGCAGAGCGGCCCGGTTCCGGAGGAACATGCCGCCAATTTCATCCTCATGATGCTCGTGAGCATGAGCGATCCAGGGCTCATCATTCAGCCGACGCATCGGCTGATCTCCGGCTTGAGCGGCCTCACGGCGGAACGGCTGAACGCTATTTTGGCTCCGCATTTCGATATGGAACAAATCGGCAAAGGCGACGAAGCCGCCCGTTTGGTGTGGGACCACATCGAAGCGGATGGATCGCAAGACTTGCTCGGATTCGGCACCGCGGCCGATGGGCTTTGGCTAACGGCGCGCTTTAAGAACCCTGCCATTATGGAGAAGTTGGCCAGCGAACACGGCGCGGCCTTTCGGGCTTGGCCGTTGCGATTCTCCACGTGGTTGTCTTGGATAATTTGTTGTCCAAAATCAGTGCGCAAAAACCGACCTGCAAGTTCGTTCATTTATTGAACGAAGCCACCTCGGCCGTCGCCAATCACCAGTGCGATTTGGCGGCGTTAGTACCGCCTGCAGGTATGACGCATGTCGAAGAAATCGCCGGCAATCTCAAAAAATGCCGGCCAAATCGACCTATTTCTATCCCAAGCTGCTCAGCGGGTTGGTGTTCAATTCGCTGGCGGTGGGATAGGTAGGGAGCCTCTCAAATTAGGTGAGCCTCCCACGCTAAGCGAGCCTCCCACGTTAGTGGGGGGAGTATGCGGCGACCCCCCATAGGCATCAACTTAAGAGTGAATTGATCTTTTCAAAAAAAGGAAGTCCTTCCACAATCACTGGTTAGTGACAAACAGTGTTTGGAAGAAGGAGCTTCCGATGGGGATTATTAGCCAAGGTCGGCGCCTCGATGCAACGCTTGTTTGGTGAAGTTGCTCGGGAGGCGGCTGACGAAAGCGGCGTGATCAAGCGAACACGGATTTTCACGCCTATCTCGCTGGCCAAGACGTTTGTCTTCGGTTTCCTGCAGAATCCGAGGGCCTCGGATGAGAAGTTGGCTCAGATGGCAGCACAGTGCGGTGCAGCCGTGACGCCCCAAGCGATCGAAAAACGCCATACGCCGCAGATGGTTGCCTTTATGAAGAAGCTGTTTTGCGAAGCAGCCAAAATCATTGTTAAGTCGGATAAGGCCTTGGCGTCGCTCCTCGAACCGTTGAGGAGGTCTCTTTGTTGGACAGTTCAACAAACACGTTGCCTGACGACATGCAAGGAGAATTTCGCGGTTGCGGTGGCAGCCATGGCAGTGGGGCAGCGGCCGTGAAGTTCCAGACCGAATTCTGCCTGCGTAGCGGTGCCCTAACGTGCATTGATCTTGAGCAAGGCCGCAGTCCCGACGGTGCTTCGAGCCGGCAGCAGGCCCGACGCGGCAAAGGATCGCTACGCATCAGCGACTTAGGCTATTTCAATGTGGGCGTTTTCGCCGAGATGGTGACAGCGGGGGAGCATTTTCTCTCGCGTTTGCAGTACGGCACGCATGTGTTGTTGACGAACGGCGAGGCGGTGGATTTGCTGCCCTGGCTGGCGAAGCAACGCGGGCCGTTTGTCGACCAATCGATCTTGCTGGGGGAAGCACAGCGTTTGGGATGTCGCTTGATCGCTTGGCGATTGCCCGAGGAACAAGCCAATCTCCGACGCCAAAAGCTGCGTCGAGACACGAAGGAGAAAAGGGGCAGCGAGCCCTGCGCAGGGCGTCTGGCCTGGTGCGATTGGACGATCCTGGTGACAAGCCTACCTTTGGAAATGTTGACGCCGAAAGAAGCGGTCGTTTTATATCGGGCGCGCTGGCAAGTGGAGTTGCTATTCAAACGTTGGAAATCCCAAGGCTTGACAACTGAACTGAGTGGCTCGACAGTAACTCGGCAGATGGTACGCGTTTGGGCGAGGATGCTGGCGGTCCTCTTGCAACAATGGATAATCGTCGGAACCATTTGGGGCGATCCGACGAAGAGCCTGTCCAAAGCCTACGAAGCGGTCCGCGACTTTGCCGGCCGCTTGGCGGGCGCGATGAAGGATGCGGCGGAATTGGAGTGCGTGCTCGAATCCATCGCCAAAACGGTTGCAAAGACCTGCCGAAGAGATCCACGCTCTAAGCCCGGGACATTTGAATTAGTTAACGACCCAGAGCTATTGGAGTTCCGCTTAAGTTGATGCCTATGGGAGTAAGCCGGCGACTCCCCCCACTAACGTGGGAGGCTCGCTGGCAAAGGTGGGAGGCTCGCTAGGCAAAGGTCAGTGGGAGGCTCGCTGAGAATTGCTGAATCAAATCGTAAAACTCGCAATCTCCTGGTTGAGCATATCCACCGATCCGCGCAAGTGCGTGGTGGCTGCGTTGAATTCGACAAGGGCGGCGGCCGATTGTTTCGTGCTCGCCGAAACTTGCAGAATTGCCTGGTTGATGTGCTCGGCTCCTTGCGCTCTGCTGGCGCATGCCTTGATCGAGCGCCTGAAAATGCTCACCTAAGCTGCGCACTTCTTCAATGATTTGATCGGTCTGCTGATTGACTTCGGCGACCCGGGCGACACCCGTTGCGCACTTCGTCGCTGAACTTGTCCATCTGCATCACGCCTGCGGAAACCGCGTCGTGCATTTGCCGCACCATGGCGTCAATATCCGTGGTGGCCATGGCCGTCTGATCGGCCAGCCGGCTAACTTCGCGGGCCACAACGAGGAAACCCCGGCCAAATTCGCCGGCCTTCTCGGCTTCGATGGCGGCATTGATCGACAGCAGATTCGTTTGATCGGCCACCTTGGTGATGGTGATGACTACCTGATTGATGTTGTTGGCCTTCTCGCGAATCAACGCCAGCTTGGCAGAGATGGAAGCCGTCGATTCCACGAGCTGTTGCAGATTCGCCTCCATGCTCGCCAGTCGCTCTTGGCCGGCGCTGGCTAACTGCGATGTTTGATTCGAGCGTTCGCTGATCTGGCTGGTAGTCGCTGAAAGCTCGCGGCTGCTGCCGGAAATTTCATGAACGGCGGCCGCGATTTGGGCCGTCGAGGCATCGAGCTGATGCATGGCCTTCTCTTGTTGGCCGGCATTGGCGGCAATTTCGGTGGCGGTGCTGGATAGCTGCATACTGGATTCGCGAATGCGCTGCACCATGCCGTGCACCTTGGCCATGAGCGAGTTGATGGCTGCAGCCAAGCGGCCAATTTCGTCCTTCGATTCGACCGGGATCCTGCGCCGTCAAATCGCTGGCCCCGGCGGCCATTTCGCTGACGCGATCGAGAAGCAGTTTTGTCGAAAGAACGATGCCGCGGGTCAGCCAAATACCGGTGACAACGATGACCACCAGTGCAGCGATGCTCAAAACCGTAAGCGTCGTCAGCCAAAAACGCATGCGGCCGCCGGCGACTGTTTCGTTCGCAGCTATTTCGGATTTGAGAGTGCCGATTGCGCTCGTGATGATGCGAAAATGATCTTCGAAAGCGCGGTTCGATTTTGCGATAAAGGATCTGCCGCGATTCTTCTTTTTCACCCTTGTGCAAGGCCGGCAGGTATTCATCGCGTGCCAGCCGCAAAACTTCCTGCGCGGGAATGTGAGCCCGCACAATGATCTCCTGGCGCAATGGTCCTTCCGGCAACTCGGACGCCCAGTGGTCGTGGGCGTCCAGATAAGCTTTTTCCTCGTTATGGAAACGAGTTTCCAGACGGTTCAGCGTTTGCTCATCCTCTGCCGCCGCCAATTGGTTGAGCGTCAAATAGGGTTGCGTCAACGCAATGCTGGGCGGCAGCAGCTCGGCCAGCAGTTCGCGCTTACGTGCCAGGCTCTGGTAGACCGGTCCCTTGACACGAAACTCCAGCAGGAGCCAGGTCGAGAGCCCGAGCACACTCGCCAGCACGATCGTACAACCGAGCACCAATCCATAGAGTTTCGTGCGGAGCGAACGATCGCGCAAGCGTGGCATAGGTGGTTATGGTTTCATTACGAGGTTTTCGATGAAGAACTCCATCATGCGCGACGGTGTGAGGCCCGTGTGGCCCAGGTCCGGCCCCACCTGCACCTCGAAGCTCTTGTTCTTTTGCCTCAGGGCCTGGATCAACTGCAGCGAATTGGAGGGGTGCACATTGTTATCGGCCGTGCCAAAGTAAATCATCAGGCGGCCTTTGAGTTTGTCGGCGTATTTCATGGCACTGCCGTCATCGTAGCCCTTTTTGTTTTCGTCGGGCAGCCACATGTACGCGCTCGGTGTAGATGCTATCGTAGAGCCGGTAATCGGTAACCGGGGAAGAGGCGCAGGCAGCCTGGAAGACATCGGGGTAGCGAAGCAAACAGAGTGCAGAGGCATAGCCGCCGTACGATGTGCCATAAATGCCTACCTTCTTCTTATCGACATAGGGGCGTTCGCCCAATGCCTTCACTCCGGCCGCTTGATCGTCAATTTCCGTGACGCCGAGTTTCTGGTAGATGGCATCCAGGAAATGTTTGCCGCGGCCGCTGGCGCTGCGCGAATCCATCCTGGCCACCAGGAAGCCATATTCGGCGAGCGCATCGGGCAGGGTGAACGTTTCATGAGCCGCATTGGTGTTCGGGCCTGCATAGACGTAGACCAGCAGCGGATATTTCTTGCTCGGGTCAAAGTTCGACGGCTTGGACAACATGCCGTAAAGGTCGGTTTTGCCATCGGCGGCTTTGAAGGTGAAAAGCTCGACGGGCTGGAATTTCAGCTGATCGAATCGCTTCGTGTCGCTCTTGGCAAGCTCCGACAGCACCTTGCCGTCGGCATCCAAGAGCCGCGTGGTCGGCGGCTGATTGTGCGTCTCGCAAACATCGATCAGGTGTTTGCCATCAGGGGCCAAATCGACGGAATGATTGAAGGCGGGGTCGGTCAGGCGCACGTCGCCTTTGCCGTCCAAACCGACGCGATGGAGTTGCAGCTTCATCGGGTTGTCGCCGCTGTGAGCCATGTAGTAGAGCAGTCCAGCCTTTTCGTCGACGCGAACGATGTTGCCAACTTCGAATTCGTGATCGGTTAGCTTGGCCAGCTCTTTGCCGCTGAGATCGTAGAGATAGTAGTTGCGCCAGCCGGTTCGTTCCGAAGGCCAAATGAAGCGGTTGCCGTCTTCCAGCCAACGGAGTTGGGGCGAATTGACCACCCAGCTCGCCGGCCATTCCTCATGGACAATGACCCGGCATTTGCCCGTGTCCGGATCGCAAGCGACGAATTCCATGATGTTTTGGCGGCGATTGGAGCGGTTGAAGAGCAGCTCCTTGCCGGACTTGGACCAGTTTTCGTGATAGACGTAATGGCCAACCACGGCATTGTCGAAAGGCTTGCCGTCGCGCACGTCCACCTTGGTGCTTTTCTTGCTTTCGACATCATAGATGAGCAAGTCGACCACAGGATTGGGGGCCCCGGCTTTGGGGTAGGCCTCGATGTCCATGGTGCTCTGCAATTTGATTTGGTTGCGCGGGAGGAAATAATCGGGAACCTTGCTTTCGTCAAAGCGATAGTAGGCGACTTTTTTGCCGTCGGGCGACCACCACATTGCATCGCGCTGAGCTAGCTCTTCGCCATAAACCCAGCTAGCGATGCCATATTTGATGCGGTCCTTGGCGCTGCCATCGGTGGTGATTTGGACTTCGTTATTGCCGTCGGCGTCGCTGATCCACAAGTTGCGGTCGCGGTAGAAGGCTTTGAGCTTGCCGTTGGGCGATGTCGCTGAGGCGGCCTGGCGTCCGCGTTCGACGCCGCCGCGGCCGCCACGCCCGTTGCCGCGACCGCCTGCTCCCGCGCCGCGTCGCACCGCGCCCGCCGCGTTCACCTTCGCCGACAGCGGCGGCGCCTGCCACGGGTTCCGCATTGGCCATGGCAATATCGTAGCGGTAGAGTTTGCCGTCTTTGCGGTATTCGAAAGCTTTGCCGCCGTCCTTCCAAGTGACCGTAAGCCGTACCCATTTTCACTGAGCCCGGGATCTGCGTGCTCATTTTCCGGTGCTGCTCAAAGCCCGGCATGGTTTTGAGTCGGTCCTGAGCGTGCAGGCCGGTCAGGCTCAGTATTACGAGCCCCAGAGTAAGAAAGGCGAATAGCGTGAGGCGGCGGGTAAGTCGCATGGTCGTAGCATTCCTTTGATGAATTCAAAGCGGGTCTTCGAACAAAGGCAGCGCGTTCGCGGTTACTAAAGAATCTTAATCGCCAGCATGCGGAGAAGAGAAGTGGAAAACGAGGAAAAGCCGGCGCGGTTTATGTTGGTGGCTTCCCAAAAATTCCCTTCGAGCCAAAACATGATTGCGAGGGCGCTGCCCTTAGCCTAAACTGACGTTTATGTTGGCATTCTCTAAAGGCCGGCACCCAACCTTACACCCCCCAAGGATCAAATCATGATGTCTGGCATGAATCGGCGTCGTTTCCTCAAGTCGGCGGCGGCAACGGCCGGCGTAGGTTATTTCTATTCGGCAACCGCCGTTTCCGCGATGCGCGCGCGGCCGGTCCTAACGACAAGGTTCACATCGCCAGCATTGGCGTAGGCGGCAAAGGCTCGAGCGACATCAGAGACGCTGCCTCTCTTGGCGAAATCGTCGCTATTTGCGATATGGACGAGAACATACTCAATGGCAAAGCACAGCGATTGACCAGCGCGAAGAAGTACTTCGATTATCGCAAAATGCTCGATGAAATGGGCAAGGACATCGACGCCGTCACGGTCAGCACGCCCGATCATACGCATGCCCCGGCCAGCATCATGGCCATGAAGATGAAGAAGCACGTTTACTGCCAGAAGCCTTTGACGCATACCGTCTTCGAGGCTCGCCAGATGCGCGAAATCGCCAAGAAGATGGGCGTGGCCACCCAAATGGGCAATCAAGGCTCGGCTGAAAGCGGCTTGCGCCGCGCGGTCGAGTTGGTGCAGGCTGGGACTCATCGGGCCGGTTCGTGAGGCTCATGTTTGGACCAATCGGCCTGTTTGGCCGCAGGCTCCCCGCGTTATAAGCCGTCCCCCGGAAAAGCCACTTCCGGCTAACCTTCACTGGAAGGATTCATCGGCACCGCACCCATGCGGCCCTATGCCGAATACACCACGTAAGGAATGGATGGATCCGAAGAAAAAGGCGCACTACAACAGTTTCAATTGGCGTGGTTGGTGGGATTTCGGCACGGGCGCCTTGGGCGACATGGCTTGCCACACTGCCAACATGGCGTTTCGCGAGTTGAAACTCGGTTATCCCACCAGCGTGGTGGCCGCCGCCACGGACGTGAACGCCGAAACGTATCCAAGCTCGGCAAAGATCGTCTTCCAGTTCCCTGCCCGGGAGGAGATGCCGCCGGTAACGTTCACCTGGTATGAGGGCAAGGTCGGCACCAAGAAGCTGCTCCCGCCTGAAGATCTCGTCAAGAAGGCCATTGCCATCGACACCGAATAAAAATCATCGGGAGCCGTTTGGTCGACAGCGGCTCCATCCTGGTCGGCGAGAAGGGCATGCTCGTATTCGCCGGACGATTATGGCGCACAGTTCTTCCTTTCTCCGGCGGAAGAATTCAAATCGGTCAACAAGACCAAACCCGAAAAACTGCCGGTCAACGGCAAGGGAGATCGGGGTATGAAAATCGAATGGATCGAAGCCATGAAGGGAGGCCCAGCAGCTTACTCGAACTTCGACTTCGCCGCGATGCTGACGGAGACCATCCTGTTGGGCAACATCGCCATTCGGATGAATGGTGAAAAGCTCGATTGGAATGGCGAAGCCATGAAGTTCACTAACAACGCCAAGGCCAACCATTACGTCCAATGCGAATATCGCAAGGGCTGGACGGTCTAACGAAAAGGGATGAGTAAACGCCAAACGCCCTCGGGGATGCAGCCCCGGGGGCGTTTGTTTTTGTTCTTGGCGAGCCGGGAACGTCAGTCAGCGACCGGAGAATTCGGCGCCAGCAAGCATTTATTTCTCCGGTCACTGACGCTTCCGGCTCGCCATTTGTTAACTCATTCTAAACCTTGTCTCCTAGGCAGCCTGCCTTTGAGGTTCGTTCTCCTGAATAGGTTCCGCTTTCGCTCGGGCAAGTTCAGCGTCGATCTCCAAAAGGCGCGGCCAAAGCCCGCGATTGTTGGCAATCTGGATCGCCAGACCCGGCCGTGCGTTGGCTTCCAAGAGCATCGGGCCTTGATCCGCATCCACGACGATGTCGACGCCCAGATAACCTAGACCGACGGCCTCAGCCACCTTACGGGACATTTCGAGAACGTGCTGCCAGTAAGGCACGCGCATGCCGACGACGGAAGCGCCCGTGTCGGGATGCTTGAGCACCGCCCGATTGCGCTGCACCGCATGATGCGTGCGGCCATCGTCCAGACCCACCCCCGCACCTAGACCGCCCTGATGTAGATTGGCTCGGCCATTGGAAGCTTTGGTCGGCAAACGCAGCATCGCCATCGCCGGTTCGTTGCGATAGAGAATGATGCGCAGATCCGGAATTCCCTTGTAAGAGAGCGGCTCGAAGGCGGGGTGCAGCGCACGCGTTGCTGGATCAAGGCGCGATCGGGCCGACCGCCTAGTGAGTACATTCCCGATAAAATGGCCGAAAGATGCTGACGCAATTGATCGGGAGGCAGGATTTCGCCCGAATGGCGTACATAACCTTCGCTGGTGCGGCCCATGATGACGAGAACGCCTCGACCCGCTGAGCCGTTGCTGGGCTTCACCACGAAGTCGTCGCCCTTGCCGAGAAAATCCTGAAAGCGGCGCAGTTCCGCATAGCACTTGATCTCACCGTAGATTTCCGGCGTCGGCACGCCGATGCGCACGCACAGGTCGCGCATGCGCATCTTGTCGTCGACCAGCGGATAAAGCCGGCGGGGATTGTGATCGAGGATATAGGCGGCATTGCGACGATTCATCCCGAGAATGCCGCGTTCGCGAAGTTTCTTGGCAGCTCGCAGGAGCCAAAACATCCAGGTTTCCTCGGAGGGAAAGGATCAATAGAAGCAGCGTTGCCAATCGAATGCGTTCTTCTTGTACGGTCGACCCCTGCCGGCTCGTCCGGCAGGTGAAGGAGTTCGCCAGCTAGAACAATGGGCCTTGTCGTGATCGACCCCTGCCGGCTCGTCCGCAGGTGAAGTCGAGTGAGTCCTCACTTCGGTCGACCCCTGCCGGCTCGTCCGGCAGGTGAAGAAGTTCGCCAGCTAGAAGTCCTCACTTTCCGGTCGACCCCTGCCGGCTCGTCCGGCAGGTGAAGAAGTTCGCTTGCTGAAACGGCCGCGACTAGCTCTGGAACTGCTTCACCTGCCGGGCAAGCCGGCAGGGGTCGTCATGGGTGTACTTACGATACTAGCTGCTGAACTCGTTCACCTGCCGGGCAAGCCGGCAGGGGTCCTTCGCCCTTGAACGAAGTGCCAGAACTGTCATGCCCCCGTGTTTTCGACAATCAAATCCCGGAAACGATAGAGCTCCAGCAACCGGTATCCGGTGTAACGCCCGATCAAAAGCTGGCAGGCCATGATGATGCCTAGCGTTTCCGGGTAGCGCATCATCTGGTCCACGACGGCGTGCAAGCTAGTGACGATGCTGATGGTGGCGGCTATCAACAGCGTCTGCAACAAAGTTTGGAACGAGGCGCCGGTGCCGTCTTCGGTTTCAAGCGTCCAAAACCGCTCGATCATGCCGGTCAAAATGACCATGGGAAAGAGCGAGATGTATTTCGTCGGCGACCAGCCATGAATGCTCGCCGCCACGATGAAGGTCGTCAACACGATCACCACCAGGCTGAGCAAGAACGCCATTCTGGGCACCTGGAGTAAATGGTAACGGTCGAGCACCTTACGCAAGAGCCAGCCGAACAGCACCACCGAGACGAACACGATGATGCCGGGCGAACTGCCCAAGTCTCGAAATGCCAATCCAACGAGCGCCGGGGCAAAAGTGCCGAAGCTCGCGAGCCCGATGAGGTTTCGGTAGCAGCAGACAATGAGAGCCGCCACCGGCAAGAGCAGTAAGAATTCGACGAGATTGCGCTCGGCGGGCGGCAGAGCGAAAAGTGAAATGCGCGTGAGCCAATCTTTGATCCCGCTGGATCTGGCGCTTGCCTCCTCGGTAGGAGCTTTTTCGACCAAAAAGCGGTAATCGAGGTCGTTCACCTGCCTGCCGCGCACCAACGGCATTGCGCCGATCGCGAACACGACATAGGAAGCCGGCAGGTGTCCCAAACGGTGGTAAACCGTGCAAGCAGGCACCCAGTGATTGTTGAGCCACGCTTCCATCCACACATGCGGCGCCTGTTCGTGACCTTGCCGGAGCGTTAGACCCGTTACCAAACGGGCGGGTATCCCTCGATTCCGGCTCAGCGCCGCCAGCAGCCGGCTTTTGCCGACCGCGTCACCGGCGCCGGCATGCAAGCATTCCACGGCACTCAAACCTTCGCCGCGCGTGGTGGGCTCGTTGGCAATTTCTTGAGCCACGAAACGATAGAAGGCGTCAAATTGATCGGTTGGATTTTCGAGGCCGCAAGTCAGGTTTCGCGCCAAGTCGGTGATCTCGGAACTGTTGCTTTCCAGGCGCGGCTCGCTTTGCAAATGCTGATCGCCGCTGGGCGCCGTGTAGAGCATGCGTGCCAAGCTCGTCGAATGCGATTGAGGCGCCGGCGGGCGGCAGGCTGCAGGCAAACTGGTAGGAAGCGTGGAATGGGCCGGAAGCCAGCCCCGCCCGTTGCGCACCAAATGATTTGATTCTTGCTGCCCCGGCGCAGGTTGGGCGCTCGGGCGGCCATCTCGTCGCTACGAATCGTCTGATACAGCATTTGTTGGCGGCCCAGGTTCAGTGGCGTGGCCGTGAGCAGCCGGGCCTCCGAACCGGTCATGCGTCCTTGCACCACCAGGCGCACCTTCCAGGCGTTGGCGCCGGCGGGCGCTTTGACTTCGCCGCCCATAACCCAATAGCGTCCCGTCATCAGCAATCCGGCACAGCCGCCAGGCCCGCTGCGGTCACTATGCAGAGGGTCGTCCGTGACATGCCTCGCTCCTCCAAATTCCAAAAACGCTCGCGGACGAGAGATCGCTATAGTGCCCAATCGGCAAAAAAGATGGAAGACGGATCGCGGTCAATTTTGCCTTCGAGCGTCGACGCCAGACTTCTCCTCTTGCACGTCTTTGCGGGCAGAGGGTAGATTACCCCAACTCTGGGGTCAGGGTGGACCCGCGAAAACGCCGCGGCATTGCAGGGAAAGGAATCCCGTGAACGGATCTCAGCATCTTGCAGCGCAGAATCGAAGGGCTGGCGCCGGCACTGCAAGACAGGAAACGCACCCGGCACCGCGCCGGTCGCCAGCGTGGAGCGCGCACGCCGCTCGCTCCTGGCTCGCCAAAATCCTGACGGGCACTGGGTGGGCGAGCTGCAAGGCGATACCATCCTCGAGTCCGAATATATCCTTCTCAAGGCGTTTCTGGGCGCGAGAACGACCCGGACGTCGCCGCCTGTGCTCGCTACATTCTCACGCAGCAGATGCCCGAAGGCGGCTGGAGCAATTATCCGGATGGCCCTGCCGACCTGAGCGTCTCGGTCAAAGCCTATTTCGCGCTCAAGCTGGCCGGCTATGACGTCGACGACCCGGCGCTGCGTCGCGCCTGCGGCGTGATACGCTCGCTGGGCGGCGCGGAAAACTGCAACAGCTTCGCCAAGTTCTACCTGGCTTTGCTGGGCCAAATTCCCTACGGCAATTGTCCTGCCGTTCCGCCTGAAATGATGCTGCTGCCCCGCTCGGCCTACTTCAACATCTACGCCATGTCGAGCTGGACTCGAACCATCGTCATTCCGCTGAGCATTTTTTACGCCCACAAACCGGTGCGCCAGCTTCCCGAGCTTCTCAATATCCGCGAGCTCTTCCTGCACGCGCCGAGAGCGGCGCTGGCCGCATCTGCCGGATAAGCGACTCGTTTCTTGGACTAACGCCTTCTTGGCGATCGACTGGATTCTTAAACGTCTTGACCCCTGGAAACGCGGCAAAGGCCCTGCCGCTCCGCGAACTGCGCGCATGTCGATCCTGCTCTGGCCGCTGGCGCTGATTAGGCTGTTTGCCCTGCGTCGCGCGAAGAACTGGCTCTTCGAGCATTTCGCGGCCAGCGATGGCGTGGGCGCCATTTTCCCACCCATGATCTACACCGTCATCTGCCTGCGCTGCCTGGGTTATTCCGATCAATCGCCCGAAATGCGTTGGGCCCTGCAACAGCTCGACGAGTTGAAGATCGAAGAAGACGACACCGATGCGCTTGCAGCCTTGTTTCTCGCCCGTTTGGGACACGGCGCTGACACTCATCGCTTTGGCCGATTCCGGCTTGCCCGGCAGTCATCCGGCCGTGCGCCGAGCCGCGGAATGGCTTCTCGAACGCGAAGCCCGGCGGCCAGGCGACTGGAGCGTCATGAATCCGGGGCTCGAACCCAGCGGCTGGTTCTTCGAATATCGCAACGGCTTCTATCCCGATACCGATGACACGGCCATGGTGCTTACGGCCCTGGCCAAAACCGGCCATGCCTTTGCCGACGCCGACAGAACGCAGATTCCAGCCGTCAGGCGAGGCGTCGCCTGGCTCTTGGGCATGCAGAATTCCGATGGCGGTTGGGCGGCCTTCGATCGCGACATCAATCGAGAAGTTCTGACGAAAGTTCCGTTCGCCGATCACAACGCCATGCTGGATCCGAGTTGTCCGGATATCACGGCCCGCGTTTTGGAAGCGCTGGGCCATTACGGATTTTCCACGGACCATCCCCAGGTCGTCCGAGCCATTAAATTCTTGCGAAGTAGGCAGGAAACCTCAGGCGGCTGGCTGGGGCGGTGGGGCGTCAATTACATTTATGGCACCTGGCAAGTATTGACGGGCTTGCGCAGCATCGGCTTCGATATGCAGGATCCGCTGGCGCGCAATGCAGTCGAATGGCTCTGCCAGGTACAGCAGCCAGGCGGCGGTTGGGGCGAAACCTGCCGTAGCTATGAGGATCCCGGCCTGGCTGGCCAAGGAACTCCCACCGCATCGCAATCGGCCTGGGCACTACTGGCCCTGTTGGCCGCGGGCGAAGCCGGCAGCCCGGCCGTTGAGGCTGGCATCGGCTATTTGCGAGCCACGCAGCAGCCCGAGGGAACCTGGCAAGAAGATCAGTTCACAGGCACGGGCTTCCCGAAGGTCTTTTACCTGAAATATCACATGTATTCGCTTTATTTCCCGCTCATGGCTTTGGCCCGCCATGCTGCCGCCAGCCAAGTCGCCACGCCGCGCGTGGTGGCGGCAGCCGGTTGATCGTGCCATTTTGAAGGGACCAGTCAACATGGGTGTTCCTATCGGGCAGATGTGGACCGTGACCCGTTATGTGCTGGGCAAGAAACTGCGCGGCATCAATCGCTATCCGCTCGTGCTCATGCTGGAGCCGCTCTTTCGCTGCAATCTGGCCTGTGCCGGTTGCGGCAAGATTCAGCATCCAAGCCACATTCTGAAAAAACATCTGACGCCCGAAGAATGCTTTCGCGCCGTCGACGAATGCGGCGCGCCCATGATCAGCATTCCGGGCGGCGAGCCCTTGCTTCATCCCCAAATTGACGAAATCGTGGCCGGCTTGGTGGCGCGCAAGAAGTACATCTACCTCTGCACCAATGCCATTCTCCTCGAACAAAAATTGCCGCTGTTCAAGCCATCGCAATATCTGAGTTTTTCCGTCCACATGGACGGCCCCAAAGAAGAACACGATCACGCCGTTTGTCGTGAAGGCGTCTACGATGTGGCCGTGCGCGCCATCAAGGCAGCGGTGAAAGCTGGTTATCGCGTTACCACCAACTCGACGCTTTTCGAAGGCGCCGATCCGGTTCGCTACCGTGCTTTCTTCGACGACATGATGGCTCTGGGCGTGGAAGGCATGATGATTTCGCCGGGTTACCGTTACGAAAAGGCGCCCGATCAGGATCATTTCCTCGAGCGCCAGAAAACCACCCGACTCTTCCATGCCATGCTGCATGGCCGCAAGCGAAGCTGGCGCTTCAATCTCTCGCCGCTCTTCCTGGAATTCCTTCAGGGGAAGATGGATTTCGAATGCACGCCCTGGGGCACGCCGACCTATAACCTCTTTGGCTGGCAGAAGCCCTGCTATCTCTTGCAAGATGGCTACGTTCGCACGTTCAAGGAATTGATGGAGCAGACGACCTGGGAGAACTACGGCCGGAAAAGCGGCAACAGCAAATGCAAGGATTGCATGGTGCATTGCGGCTACGAACCCTCAGCCGTCCATGCAACCTTCAACTCACTGCGCGGCTTCGCGCGCACGGTTCGGGCAACATTACTGCCGAGTTAAGTCTTGCTTGGCGTTGCCCTGGAAGCGAAAAACTTCTGGAGAACGTCCAACTCAACAGGCTTGACGAAATGAGCATCGAACCCAGCAACTTGCGTCCGCTGGCGATCCTCTTCCTGCCCATAGCCGGTTAGAGCCACCAGCAGGATATGCTTCAGCCGGTCGTCTTCGCGCACGCGGCGTGCGACTTCCAATCCGCTCATTCCGGGCAAACCGATATCGAGCAAAATGACGTCCGGCGGCGCAGTCAGGGCCTGTGCCAAAGCACTGGTGCCATCGTAAGACGTTTGCACCGTGTGCCCAATGAGCCGAAGGAGCATCCCCAGGCTGTTGGCGCTGTCGTGATTGTCATCGACCACCAGAATGGAGCGGCTGAGGCCGGCAGCGCCGGCAGCCGGTTCGTCGGGTATCCGCTGTTCGCGGGCAGTTGCGCGTTCGGCAAGAGGGAGCGTGACCACGAATTCGCTGCCTTTTCCCGGGCCGTCGCTGAAGCCATCGACGGCGCCGTCGTGAAGCTGAACCAATTTGCGCACGCAGCGAGAGCCCTATGCCCAGTCCGCCGTTCGCGCGGTTGACGGCACGCTCTTCCTGCGTAAAGGGATCGAATATATGCGGCAGCAAATCGGCCGAGATGCCCGTGCCGTTATCGCGCACGCGGAAAGTCACTTGCAGCTCTCGACACGTCACCGTCAGCAGAATGCGGCCGCCTCGATCCGTATACTTCGCCGCGTTGGTTAGCAAATTGATAAAAACCTGCGAAAGCCGCAATCGGTCTCCGTGCAGGAATATCTCTTCGCCCGGTACGTCGACGATGAGTTGGTGATGCTTGGCTTCGGCCAGAGGTCGAATCGTTTCGAGTGCCGTGGAGACAATGGCCGAAACCGCGACGGTTTCCTTCTGAAGAGTCAACTTGCCCAGCGTGATCCGAGAAACGTCGAGCAAGTCGTCGACCATGCGGGTCAGATGTTCGACCTGTCTACGGATAACCTCCTGCCCGCGTTGCAAATCGACATCGGCCAAACCCTTCAAGTCGAATATCTGCAAGGCATGGCGGATAGGCGCCAGCGGATTCCTCAGCTCGTGCCCGAGCATGGCCAGAAATTCGTTCTTGCGCTGATCGGCTAGCCTCAACGCCTCCGCTTGTTCTTGCAAGCGCTGGGCAGTTTGTTCTTGCTCGGCGGCGCGAGCTTTCTCGAACTGGTGAAGATACTCGTCCTTCCCTTTGACATACATGAAGACGCTAGCGCCGATTGCTTCATCGAGCGCCAAACCAATCGCCAGGATCTCGCGGGAATGCAGAGGCCGACCCAGATTTTTGTCGAGAAACTCCAGAATTACCAGGCGGAGGATTTGAAAGTCCCGAACCACCTCGATGAGGGACCAGCCCGCCGCCCAGCGCTGCTCGCCGTGTTGCGTCGCCGGCAGAAAGTGCTGTTTCGTAGAAGACTCGTGCGCTTCCGCGAGGCTCTTGCCCACGCGTAGCAAGAAATCGCGTAAATGGTCGAGCAGCGTCTCGTGATGAACGCGCTTGGCCTCAGGCTGCTCTTCGATTGCCCGATAGGCCCAGGTTTCCAGGAGGATATCGATGTTTCCCTGGACGAGCTGCCCTACCTCTGTATGGCGTTCCGCTCGAATCGCTACCGGGTTGATCGACATGCCGTCCTTTCTCATGCACGAGTCTTACAGGCCATGAGCGAGCCTCCCACGTTAGTGGGGGGAGTTTTGCCAGAACCTCCCCCTACTAACGTAGGAGGCTCGCCAATACTAAGCTCGCCAAATGCGACGATTCACACTCCCAGCAGCCTACAAGCGTCGGCATACCCTGGCGCCGGATAGCCGAATTCGCTGGCAGTTACCCGGGCCAGCGCCACAAGCTGGCGATTGCGGAAAGCTGGCCGTGTCGTCGAGAATTCCTCTTCGACCGTTCGATAGTATTTCTCGGCATGCAATGCGCCGTCTTCGCTGATCGCAAACCCTCGCAGGAGATAGAGCAGGGGACGCGCCGCATGGCCCTGTTCGCAATACCGCTCGGCCAGGGCGCAGGCTCGGGCCTGTTCTTTGGCCCGAATGGCTTCGTCGGTAAGGTGCAACAGTTCGGCCGCGTCCGTCGCTGTCGCCAGGGCGCGATGCTCCGCCCAAGGATAGGGATGCTTGTTGGAGCGGCCTGCCTGCCCGGCCGTGTGATAGGCGCCGACGATCAAGCTGGCGAAAGTGTTCCGCGGATTGCTGACTCGTGCGATGTTCCGCCAGGCATTCGCCGAATCGGAAGCATGCACGCCGACGGAATCGCCATGCACGCTGCCAACGGGCTTGTTCGCGTAAGCCTTCGGTCGACCCGGATCGCGCAGCACCAGCATGTTGGCAGCCAGGGAGATGGCTTCGCCAACCGCTTCCGTGGCCATGCCTTCCGCCAGGGCAGCAGCAACGGCGTCGGCCGCCTGGTCGCGGGTGCCGGCGAAAATGGTGTCGCTTAAATGCGTCACCCAGGCATCGTCCGCCGGTCGTTTGCCGGGCGCTTTGCCCATGAGTCGATATTGGTCCAAAAGCTTGGGCAGGACGGTGCGAATTTCAGAGGGCTTGCGGTTGTACTTCTTGAGCTGCTCTTCCTGCATCAGACAATACCGCACCGATTGGCGGAGCACGCTATGAGCTTGCTCCTGACCCGCAATCGGCAACATCGCCCAGGCTCGCCAAGCAAGCACGACGCGATGGACATCCACCTCGTCTTCGACGATAGCCTGCAAGGCGTTGAAGGCGTCCGCGGCCGAGCCGGCTACCAAATTCGCAAAGGTTTGTTCAGCCCCATTCCAATCGATGCGCCGCACCGCTGCCTGCAAAGCTTCGCCGCCTGACGCATTGGCAGGCGGCGATACCGCATGAACGTGAACGGGGTGCAGCACTTCTTTGGAGCGTCCGCCTTCCTGTTGGATGCGGTCCGTGTTGCGGTAGAGCACTTTGATGACGGGCAGAGCCTGCTTCTCGGTCGGCAGGGATCGCGCAATCTCCAGTGCCGGGGGCAGGGCCATGAAAGTATGGAACCCAATGTAATCTTGGCCGCCAAAGGTCCGGGCATTGGCCAAGGCGCCGGCGGCGACCAGCGTGCGTAAGTCGACGCCGTTCTTCAACTGGCCGACGACCACGGGCACAAGTTTTACCGCAGGCGTCTCTTGCATGAGGCTGACGAGCGGTTCCAGCTTACCGAATTGGAGAGCCTCCGGCGCATCGGCGGCTCGGGCTGACGCCAACCCCAGGTCCGCTGCAAGCGCAGGCCCGGCGCTGCTCAAGAGCATGACACGGCCGACATCCGCCAGGAATTCACGACGTTCGCCTGTTTTCATGATTCAGGTCCCGCAAAGAGTGCCGGTGAGCACCGCCGGCGTCCGCGGCCGACAGCAAAGCACCGAGGTTGGTGGGAGAGGAGCGAAGACCGTCACAACCGACCAATGATACCCCTGTGATCGCCCCGGTGCTAGGGGCCATCTTTGTGGACTTGCTGCTTCAGTTCTTCGAGGGTCGGCGTCTGCCAAACGCGGCGCAAACGATTGTTGCCGTCGATTACCGCCACGGTTGAACCCGAGAGCGTTGTCGTCATGGATTGTCGAGAGACATTGGCGAATCGAACCGCCCGGCCGTAATGGGCGAACCAGAGGAGATGTCTGGTTCGCAGTCCCGGCTCTGCCGCCTTCATCATCGCTACAGCGCCGGCAAAGAACGCCGCGGCGTTCGAGGCCCCTACGGTCACTTCGCCGTTGGTGAAATAGGCTCGCGAATCGTCGATCACGATATCCGGTTTGACGCGATGATCGGCCGTCGGCCCGACCGCGGAGAGCGCGTCGCCGTCGCCTACGGCCAGCACTTGCGCGTTGTCGGCCGGCGGATAAATCTCGCCTTGGCCGCTCGCATCCAGAAACTGTACGCCGTCCACGGGCTGGTTGGTTTGCCGGTCGATGATGCCTGCTCTGCTGCCGGCCACCAGTACGCGAATATAATCCTGATCGGTGAAGTTGCCCTTCTTGGCCTTAATCCGAATGCGATAGTCCTTATTGGGTTGAGCCGGCAGATCGGCCAGAACCACGCGTTCGCGCGGATTGCGACTCTCCTCGGGGCCCGCGGTTTTGGCACCCGTTATTTGGGTTTTCTCGCTCGAGCCCACGCGCTTGCCGGCGGCGTCCTCGACAAATAAATCGAGATCTTTTTCGGTGCCGGCGTCTTCCTGGTCGCGATAATCGTTCCAGGTCAGTGTGACGGTGACCGTGTTCTCATCGAGTAAGTTGCGGAAGCGGAGAGCAGTCGGATCATTGCCGGTGGTAAGTTGCAAATAGCGGTCCTGGCCGATGCGGACCCGGCCGTTATAGACGTGCCCGCCGAAATTCCCGGCTGCATTTATCCAGAGAATGTCGGCTGCCAAAGCGTCGGCCACCACGCGATTGATGGGACCGCGGCCGTCGCCGTAACCGCCACCTTCGAAGTTATTGCTGAAAAGGATGATGTCGACATGGGCTTCGATGGCATAGCGAACGGCCCGCCTCAACATGGTCGGCCCGTTGGCATTGAGCAAGAAAAACTTGGGACCTTTCGGATTGAAGCCGGTCACTCCCCAGACGACCTCGGCCATCGTTCGACCATGGGAGTTGCCCGGTGCGAACGACTTCTTGAATTCGGGATCGCCCAGCTTGAATTTCTTTACCAAAGCCGGGTCGTAGTTTTCCACCACCACGGCGTTTTCGGGCAGATAACGCTTGTTCGATTCGATGCCGTCGAAGCCATAGTCGAGAACGGCAATTTTGAGCGATTCGACGCCGGCAACTTTTTCGTAGGCAGGAATCAAACCCAAGCGCTGACGGATTTCAGCGGCATTGGCAAGGCGTGAAGCTATCGGTCGAGGTGGCGCAGTAGGTTGGTCGAAGGCGAGAGCCCAGACCGGAAACACAAGAGCCGACGCTACGAGTAAGAGCAATCCAAGGAGTGCCTTCTTACTCATAGGGTCGGCCCAGATTCGATCCAAGATAGCAGGGCGAGATTACCAGCAGCCGCAACGGCTGCGATAGTAAACGGGGTAGGAAGAGTACGCATAAAGCGGATAACCGGCATAACCGTAGTCTCCGTAAAGACCACTGCCGTAGTAGCCGCCGCCGTAGTAGCCTACACCGTAGCCATAACCACCCCAACCGAGGCCGAGGCCATAGCCGTATCCGCCCCAGCCGTAACCACGGCCGTATCCGCCCCAGCCATAGCCGCCACGATATCCACCGCCCCAACCATAACCGCCGTGATAGCCGCCATAACCGCCATGGAAGCCACCACCACCGTGGAATCCTCCACCGCCGTGACCACCGCCGCCCCGGCCGGCCTGGGTGGGTGTCTCGGCGTCCAATTCAGTGAACTTCGCAGGAGAAGTCAGCGTCCCAGCCACAGCCGCCGATTTCGCAACCGCGGCGCTCGACGGAGTAGCAGCAGTTTTTGCTGAGAATTCCTTGTCTAGCTCACCCGCGAACAACGGCCCCGCCAAGAAGACCGCGACCGCGCCAGCCAGTAAGTATCGAGCCATGGGCTAGCTCCTCTCCTCGTTGAAGAATGGTTCTGACTAGAAGCAACTTCATCTAATGATATCCCAGCTTCGCACCCTTAGACAAGGATTTGACTGGATTTGGCAAAGTTTAGCCGCAGTCGCCATCGATTCATCCCGGTGTGGCCATCATCCCAACTGATCCCCACACTCCAGGCGTTACCTGCGCATGCGTCTCCAGGTATACTTGAGGGCCAAACGCACCGCGCGAACGGGAACGTAGAACAACTGCAGGCAGGCGGGCAGGTGGACAAAGTCTCTGTCGGCTTGCGTTGGCGTCGCCGCCAGTCTGAGCGTGCTTTCGATCCGATCCCGCCAACACTCCCGGATGCTCCACTGGAAGGACCAGCTGTTCGATTCACTGGAATCGGCCTCACCCAGCTCTGCCTCCACTCGAGTTCCGAGCGCCGGCACGACCGCATCCTTTTCCCATTCGTCACGGATCAAATCCGGCACCGGCGCTTCCAATACGGTGCAAGCCAGCCACAAGCCGACCAGCAGAAGCCGCCGGCACCGGTGCCTGGCGGCCTCCTGCAAAACCACGTCCCAGCGTAAGCATGGATTTTGCCGAATGAGTTCCGCCATGTCGGTAATCCAGGCAAGCCTCGACCAATGATGTTTGCCCGCATGGACGGCGAGAATCAGCAGAAGATCTTCAGCCGAATGCGTCAAGGCTTCGATGCCGCCGAAGGGCCGCGGCGCCAAACATCGCCAAAGCCGAGAGCCGCGCAGGCTCAAAGGAAAATGTCGGGGAGCCAGCGTCCATTGGATTTCAACGCTGAACCCCGTGATCGCATGTACGTAGGCCAGCTGCCCCTGTTGGCTGCTATCTTCGGAAAATATTGGGCCGACCAAACTTTCGCCGTGGGGTTGATAACCCAGGCTGAGCAGGAGATCTTATAGCAGCCCCTGGCCAGACCAAACGCTTGATCGTCGTGAGGAACTGGCCTTGATTCCCCCTCCTGGCTAGGATGACTTCGGCTTGGCGATCTGCTCGAGTTCTGGCAACCGGCAAAATCGCCTGGCGACGGCACTCGCGATTTCTCTCCTCGAACGTTGATAGGTGAGTTGATGAGTTCTTCCTCGGCCCTGGCTGTGCCGCGGTCTACCATCGCAAGCAAATACATCGTAGCAATCACGGGGCTGGCTTTGACCGGTTTTGTACTGGTTCACATGCTCGGGAACTTGCTTATTTATCTCGGGCAAGATCATCTCAACGCTTACGCCAACACTCTCAAAAGCAATCCCGGGCTGCTCTGGACGGCCCGGCTTGGCCTTTTGCTCATGTTCGTTTTGCACATTTATCTGGCATTGGAGTTAAAACTGAAGAATCGGGCGGCCAGGCCGACGCCTTATGTGTTCCAGCACACCGAAAAAGCCTCTTTCGCATCGCGGACCATGGTCTGGACCGGGTTGGCGATCCTGTGCTTCTTGCTCTATCACCTCGCTCAATTCACGCTTGGATTGACCGATTCGGCAAGCTTCCATCTGGAAGATGCCCAACGCCGCCACGACGTCTATTCCATGGTGGTTCGCGGCTTCCAAAATCCGCTAGTGTCGGGCCTTTATATCTTGGCTATGGTTTTTCTCGGCTTGCACATGAGCCATGGCGTGCAGAGCACGTTTCAATCGTTAGGCATCACACGCCGGCGTTGGGACAACCTGATCTATCGCTGCGGAATGGGGCTCACCTTGCTTGTGGTGGTGGGCAACATCTCCATGCCGCTGGCGGTCCTTGTCGGCCTCATCAAGCTCCCTTCGTAAGGAACCCGGTTCCATGACCCTCGACTCCAAAATACCACCGGGGCCATTGCCCGAGAAGTGGGATCGCTACCGGGCGGCGGTGAAGCTCGTCAACCCGGCCAGCAAACGCAAGATGCACATCATCATCGTCGGCACGGGACTGGCCGGCACCTCGGCAGCGGCCACGCTCACCGAATTGGGTTACAGCGTAGAGGTCTTCACGTTCCAAGATTCGCCGCGGCGGGCGCATAGCATCGCGGCCCAGGGCGGCATTAACGCCGCCAAGAATTATCAGAATGATGGCGACAGCGTCGAACGCCTCTATTACGACACCATCAAGGGCGGCGATTTCCGCAGCCGTGAGGCCAACGTTTATCGCCTGGCCCAAGTCAGCGTCAACATCATCGATCAATGCGTGGCCCAAGGCGTCCCCTTCGCTCGCGAATATGGTGGGCTGCTCGCGAACCGGTCGTTCGGCGGCGCCCAGGTCTCGCGCACGTTCTATTGCCGCGGTCAAACCGGCCAGCAATTGTTGCTGGGCGCTACTCGGCCCTGAGCCGGCATGTCGGTTCAGGCAAGGTGAAGCTACACACGCGCATGGAGATGCTCGACGTCGTCGTCAGCGAAGGCCGGGCGGTAGGCATCGTCACCCGCGATCTCGTCTCCGGCAAAATCGACGGGCCACACGGCTGACGCGGTTGTGCTGGCGACGGGCGGTTACACGAACGTCTATTACCTGTCCACGAACGCCTCCGGCTGCAATGTGACTGCCACTTGGCGGGCCTATCGCCGCGGTGCTTGCTTCGCCAATCCCTGCTATACGCAGATCCACCCGACCTGCATTCCGGTGCATGGCGAGCACCAGAAAAAACTCACGTTGATGTCCGAATCGCTCCGCAACGACGGCCGCGTGTGGGTTCCCAAGAAGAAGGGCGACAAACGTCCGCCCGCTCAGATTCCTGAAGCCGAACGCGACTATTACCTCGAGCGCCGCTATCCCAGTTATGGTAATTTGGCCCCGCGCGATGTCGCCTCGCGAGCCGCGAAAGTGGCCTGCGACGAAGGTTTTGGCGTGGGCGAAACCGGCCGTGGCGTCTATCTCGACTTTGCCGAAGCCATCGGCAGATTGGGCCGCAAGACCGTGGAAGAGCGCTACGGCAATCTTTTCGACATGTACGCCCATATCACCAGCGAAGACCCCTACAGCGCACCGATGCGAATCTACCCCGCGCCGCATTACACCATGGGCGGCTTGTGGGTCGATTACAACTTGATGAGCAACTTGCCCGGCCTGTTCGTGTTGGGCGAGGCCAATTTCTCCGACCACGGCGCCAATCGCCTGGGAGCGAGCGCCTCATGCAGGGGCTGGCCGACGGCTACTTCGTCATCCCTTACACCATCGGGCAATATTTCGCGACGGCCAAGCCCAAACGGCTGCCGGTCGATCATGCCGATTTCGGACGCACGCGCACGGAAGTCCAGGAACGCATTGCCCGCTTGCTCAACGTCAAAGGGAAAAAGTCGGCGGCGGCGTTCCACCATCGGCTCGGTTTGATTCTCTGGGAAAAGTGCGGCATGGCCCGGACGAAAGCGGGCCTTGAAGAGCTGTTGCGCGAAATCCCGGCTTTGCGGGAGGATTTCTGGAAAAACGTCTCCGTCACCGGCAGCGGCCAGGATATGAATATGGCCCTGGAATATGCCGGGCGCGTGGCCGATTTTTTGGAGTTCGGCGAGCTCATGTGTCGCGATGCCCTCACGCGGAACGAATCGTGCGGGGCCCATTTCCGCGAAGAATTCCAGACGCCTGAGGGCGAACCGCAACGGAACGACGCCGAATATAGCTTTGTATCTGCCTGGCAATTTGGCGGTCCCGACAAGGAGCCGGTGCTAAACCGCGAGCCTTTGACCTTCGAGCACGTCAAGCCCTCCGAGAGGAGCTACAAATAATGAACTTTACTTTGCACATCTGGCGACAGAAGGGGCCGAACGAGCCGGGAAGCATGGTCGAATATCCCGCGCACGACGTCAGCCCCGACACGTCGTTTCTGGAAATGCTCGACGAGGTGAATGAAGCCGCTTTGGCCAAGGGCGAAGAAACCATCGCTTACGAGTACGACTGCCGCGAGGGAATCTGCGGCTCATGCTCGCTGGTCATCAACGGCAAGCCACATGGCCCGGGCCGCGGCGTGACCACTTGCCAGATTTACATGCGCAGCTTCACCGACGGCGACCACATCTATATCGAACCCTGGCGCACCAAAGCTTTCCCGATCATCAAAGATTTGGTAACCGACCGTTCCTCGTTCGACCGCATCATTCAGGCCGGCGGCTTCGTTTCCGTGAGCACCGGCGGGGCTCCCGACGCCAATGACGTGCCTGTCCCTAAGCCGAATGCCGAATTGGCCATGGATGCCGCCGAGTGCATTGGCTGCGGCGCCTGTGCCGCCGCCTGCAAGAATGCTTCGGCGATGCTTTTTGTCGCGGCCAAAGTGGCCCATTTGGGCTTGTTGCCGCAAGGCCAGCCGGAACGCACTTCGCGAGTTAAGAAAATGGTCTACGCCATGGATAAGGAAGGTTTTGGCAGCTGCACAAACCAGCGCGAATGCGAAGCCGTTTGCCCCAAGAACATCAGCTACAACTTCATCGGCCAAATGAATCGCGATTTCGGCAAAGCGCTCGTCAGCAGCGACGGCCAATCGGGGAAGGCGAATACGAAAGTGTAGAGGCGAGCGTCGAGGCGTTAGCCCGACGAGTCGCTGTATGTCTGCGTGTCTCTGACCCGCACCACGGCCGCTTCACGCTCAGTCGGCAAAGCCCACAATTTCTGGCCTCGTTTGTGGTCTCACGACCACCTTCGCGGGCGATGGCACAATTCGTGTGGAGCCAAAATCCATCGAGGCGCAGTATCATGCCTGTGTAGGTGGTCGGGAGACCACAAACGGCATTCGGATAATGTCCGGGTTCTCTCGCTCAGCACGACGATGCTGATGTACGGGGTCTGAGACCCGCCGCACGACTTCGCAGTGCTGTACGCGTAGTTTGCTGATGAAGACTCGTCGGGCTGACGCCTCGACGCTCGCCCTATTTGTTCGTCGGCCGGGCGATCCTGAAATCGCCACGATTCTGCTCAGCCAGCACTTGTAACGGACTCTGCTCCTGGCGTCGGGGGGCGTTGAGTTCGATCGCATGAATCGTCGAACGGCCGTGGTTGAACACCGTCAGAGCGTGCACCTGATCGGCTCGCAAGCCGTCGGCATCCGTCACGAAGAAAATGGCATCGGGTTGCAAAATCATGGCCTGTTGAAGGGCACGCACATGATTGGTGTCGCCTTCCGGATCAAGCTTTCGGATCAAGTCTGATGCGGCCTGTTTGTTCGCGTCCGTGGCCAACACCAAGTCGGTATGACCGTTGATTCGTAAAGGCGCTGCATTGCGGTTATAGACGATCACCTGAAACCGAGTGGTTTCGGGCAACGCGTCGATGCTGGCGAGAAGTTCGCGTCTAGCGGCATCGAAGGAGCCTTCGAGTCCCATGCTCATGGAGCCGTCGATCACGAACACGACGCTCCGAACTTCCTCGGCAATCTTGAAAAATCCCAATCCTCCCGAGAGTCTGCTCCCGCCATGACCGAGCGGCGATCCTCTCCCGATCCCCGGCGCACTGCTGCCGGAAACGCCGCCGGTCAAAGCGGCGTAGTCGCTCGCGGGCTTCTGGACTTTCGGCAAGGGTGCGAGCGGCATCGCGGTCGAAGGCATTTCGATGGGAGCTGGCTCAACGGGCTGGCGAGTCGCTTGAATAGATGGTGAATTCTCCGGAGGCTTAGGAAATTCGACAGGCTTCGCTTCGGGCTTTTCCAGCGACTTCCGCGGCTCTTCCCAAAGCGATAAGTGCGTAGCACGCGGCGCACCGACGCGGGTGTTGATGCTGCCGGCGTTCACTCCGGCATGCGTCGAGCCTGCAGGCGCCATCAAATAGAGCGAAATCGCCAAACCCGCGTGGAGAACGAAAGATAATCCCACAGCCAGACTCGATCGAACTGGACTGCGCATTAGATGACCCCGCGACTTCCCGCTCACGTCTACTTATTTGCCGCTTTTCTGCAGGTTTGCCAGGATTATCAATCCTGTCTGGTCGTCCGGCTTGCCCTCCCACTCTATGTGTGCCCTGGTCTGGTCACCATCTTTGGTCTTCAAAGCTGTCAGAATCACTGTCAACTTGCCACCTATCGAATTCTTGGCGCTTATCCGTATTTCTTCGCCTTGTTTGTTCACCATGGCGGCGTAGCCAAGCGAAGATAGGGTCGTCTGCGTCGTTACCGACACTTGGTCTAGCGGGGCATTGATTACGCGATTATTGACAGAGGGTTCACTCTCCACCGTGAAGAAGGCGCTCACCTTATCCATGTTCTCGCAGCCTGCGTTTTGCAAGAAGAGCGTGCAAACCGCGCCGATTGTCAAGATTCGCCAGAACATGGTTTAGCCTCCTTCGCCACCAGCAGACACCGAGAGATCGGGCCGGCTTATAACCAGGAAGGCATTGAGCTGGAAGAGCAAGCCGCTCGCAAATGTAGCCGCAGCGTCAAGATATTTCGAGGAGCGGTTTGCCCAGAACGTGCATCTTGGGGGTGATTCCCAGCCCTGGCTGCGTGCTTGCGGCCATGCGGCCATGCTTGCGCTGTCGGGGCGCCGTCGGCAATGCTCACGGTGACATAGCTGTTGAAATCGGTTGCGGTGAACTGAAATTCCGGAGGCGTGCTATGAGCCAAGTGGGCGATGGCAGCCGTGATGATGTCGCCACCCCAGCTATCTTCGAGCGTCATGGCTACGCCAAGCGAAATGCAAAGATCGCGGGCCTGTTTGGTTTTGGTCAAACCGCCGAGTTTGCTGATCTTGAGATTCACCACATCCATGGCGCGATCGGCGTGCCCACGCAAGAGCGCGTCGATCGAATCGATGACTTCATCGAGCACGAACGGGTGATCGCAATGACGGCGGATGCTGAGGCATTCCTCGTAACTCGTGCAAGGTTGTTCGATGTAGACGTCGACGTCCCGCACCGCGCGAACCACGCGCATGGCGTCGTGCATCAGCCAGCCGGTATTGGCGTCGGCGATAAGGCGGTCGCCAGGCTGAAGCATGGTGCGAACGGCGCGAATGCGCTCGATATCGGTATCGGCGTCGCCGCCAACTTTGAGCTGAAATCGGCTATAGCCTTCGGCGCGATAGCCAGCGACACGTTTCGCCATCGCTTCGGGTGATTCTTGGGATATGGCGCGATAGAGGCCGAAGTCGTCGCCATAACGGCCGCCCAGAAGAACGCACACGGGTTGGCCCGTGACCTTTCCGAGAATGTCCCAGCAAGCCATATCGATGCCTGACTTGACGTAGGCGTGACCTTTGAGGGCGGCATCCATGCGCCGGTTCAACTTGCCGAGCTGAAGCGGATCCTCGCCCAGTAAATGCGGCCCCAATTCGGCGATTCCTGCTCGAACCCCATTGGCGTAGGCAGGCAGATAAAACGGACCGAGCGGGCAAACCTCGCCCCAACCCACGACGCCGGTATCGGTTTCCACCTCGACAACGGTGCTGTCGAAAACCGAAACCGATTTGCCGCCCGACCATTTGTAACTGCCCTCGTGGAGCGGCAACTCGACGCGATAAGCCCGGATCCGTTTGATCTTCATGCAACCATTCCTTGCGGCTTGTTGATTTCGTTTGCAGTGTCAACGTAATGTTGTTGGGCGCAATGTCAAGAATTGCCTCTGCACTCGGTAAGATGCCTGATACGATCGCGAAACTGCTACTTCGTCGACACATTCAAGGAGAGCCGCTTGATTTGCAGATCTGGTTTACTGGCATTCGTGATGATCTTCGTTTCCTGTTCGGAAATGCCGCGTGCGGCCGCTCAAAACGCGATGGCAACGCTCACGCAGCAGCTTGCAAAGGAGCCCGCCGGAGTCCTGGCAAAGGCGGCGCGGGAACAGGGTGACGCCAGCCGGGGCGCGATGATCTTTTACCGGCCGGATCTCCTTTGCACGCGCTGTCACGCGCCAGGTGAAGAGGGGAACCATCTCGGTCCGGACCCTGCGAAGTCGGGCAAAGAGACGACGGACGTGTATCTCGTCGAGTCGATTCTGCAACCATCGAAGGTCATCAAGAAGGGCTTTGAAACCGTTCGTATCACCACCAAAGCCGGGAAAACGTTGACTGGCCTGTTCGCCGAGGAGCGCGCCGATGCGCTCGTCCTGCGCGATGCCGCACAGGACGGCAAGCTAATCACCATTCGCGAAGAAAGACATCGACGAGCGCAACGACAAGGGGCCGTCGCTGATGCCGGAGGGGCTTGTGAACGTACTGTCCGGCCGGCAAGAGTTTCTCGATCTGTGCCGCTACCTCATGGAAATTGCCGAGAAGGGGCCGGAACGTGCCCGGCAACTTCGCCCGGCCGCATCGCTGTTCGCGCCGCCGCCGCTTGCCGGCCTACGAACGAGACCTCGACCACGCCGGCCTCATCCGTTCTCTTGATGGTCAGAGTCTCAAGCGCGGCGAAGCGATCTACGTTCGCGTGTGTGCCAACTGCCACGGCACGAAGGATCAAGCTCGGCTCCATGCCGACTTCGCTGCGCTTCGCCGAGGGCAAGTTCAAGAACGGCGCCGACCCGTTTCACATGTACCAGACGCTGACGCACGGCTTCGGCATGATGACGCCGCAAACCTGGATGGTGCCCGAGCAGAAATACGACGTGATCCACTATCATCCGCGAGGCTTACCTGAAGCCGCACAACCCGGGGCAATACGCCAAGATCGACGACGCCTACCTTGCCGGGCTGCCGAAGGGAGCCAGCCGCGGCCCGAAGCCATCGAACATCGAGCCGTGGGTGAGCATGAACTACGGCCCAAGCCTGATGGCGACCACTCGAAGTCGGCGACAAGGGCAACTTCGCCTACAAGGGCATCGCGGTGCGGCTGGACAACGGGCCGGGCGGCGTGTCGCGCGGCCGGCACTGGATGCTGTTCGATCACGACACGCTGCGGGTCGCGGCGGCGTGGAGCGGCGAAGGATTCATCGACTGGAACGGCATCAACTTCAACGGCCGGCATCAAATTCATCCGCGCGTCGTAGGGATCGGTGCACTTCGCCAATCCGGTCGGCCCCGGCTGGGCGAATCCGGAGACGGGCCGTTTCGACGATACGCGCTTGAAGGGCCGCGATGGCAAACCCTACGGCCCGTTGCCGCGTGCCTGGGCGCAGTACAAGGGAATGTACCACTATGGCAATCAGGTCATCCTCTCCTACACCGTCGGCGACGGCGAAAATTCTGGAAATGCCCGCCTACGAGCTGGCGCCCGGCGAGAAGGTCGTCTACACGCGCACGTTGAACATCGGCAAATCACCGCACGACCTGCTCGATGCGCGTCGCGCCCGCGGGAACGGCCGTCGCATTGGTCGGCGACCAGAGCGACGCTGGAAGAGAAGGACGGCTACACGCTTCTCCGAATCCCGGCCGCGGCAACGCCGCTGGCGCTCAAGCTCCTGCTCTCCGACGGCGAGCCGCGATGCACTACGGGCATTCGCGAAGACTTCGCCGCCGCCCGCCTCGCTTGGAGCCGTTCACGAAGGGCGGCCCACCGACGCTGGCCGGAAGTGCTGAAAACGCAGGCCGTCGTCGGCGGCGACACGCCAGGCATTCGCCATCGATGTGCTGACGCATCCGGCGAACAATCCCGTGGAATTGCCAGATGCGGCTGACCGGCTTCGACTTCTATGCCGATGGCCGCCGCGCCGCCGTTTGCACCTGGGACGGCGACGTTTGGCTGGTCGAGGGCATCGACGCTCCCGGCAAGGGACTGACCTGGCAACGCATCGCCTCGGGCCTGTTTCAGCCGCTCGGGTTGAAGATCGTCAAGGACAAGGTCTATGTGAGTTGCCGCGATCAGATCGTGATCCTGCACGATCTCAACGGCGACGGCGAAACGGATTTCTACGAGTGCTTCAACAACGACCATCAAGTGACGGAACATTTCCACGAGTTCGCGATGGGCCTGCAAACCGACGCGGAGGGGAATTTCTACTACGCCAAGGCCGCCCGCCACGCTCTGCAAAGCGGTGGTGCCGCATCACGGCACGCTCCTGAAAGTCAGCAAGGACGGCTCGAAGACGGACATCCTTGCAACGGGCTTCCGCGCTCCCAACGGCGTCTGCGTCAACCCGGACGGCACGTTCTTTCTGACGGACCAGGAAGGTTTCTGGGTGCCGAAGAACCGCATCGACCTCGTCGAACGCGGCGGCTACTACGGCAACTTCTGGGGCTACACCGACGTGACCGATCCTTCCGACGCGGCGATGAAGCAGCCCGCTCTGCTGGATCACGAACGCCTTCGACCGCTCGCCGTCCGAACTGCTCTGGGTCACGGGCGACGGCTGGGGGCCGCTGAAGGGTTCGCTGCTGAATTTCTCCTACGGCTACGGCAAGGTGTATGTGGTGCCGCACGAGAAGGTCGCCGGCCAGGTGCAGGGCGGCATGTGCGCAGTTGCCGATGCCGCAGTTTCCGACGGGCGTGATGCGCGGCCGATTCCATCCGCAGAATGGCCAACTCTATTGCTGCGGCATGTTCGCCTGGGCCGGCAACCAGACGCAGCCCGGCGGCTTCTACCGCGTCCGCTACACCGGCAAGCCGGTCTATTTGCCGATCGGCTCTGAACGCCAAGAAGAGCGGCATGACGATCAGTTCAGCGGCGCGCTGGACCCGAAGATCGCCGAGCGATCCACAAAATTACGCCGTGAAGACCTGGTCGCTGAAGCGGAGCGCAGCAGTACGGTTCCAAGCACTACGACGAGAAGCCGGCCAAGGTGACGGCCGCGACCGTCTCCGCGGACGGCAAGACGGTGACGCTGGAAATCGCCGACATGAAACCGACGTGGAGCATGGAGATCAAGTACGACCTCAAGGCGCCGGACGGCTCGACGGTGCAAGGCTTCCTGCATAACACGATGCATCGATTGGGGGAGTAAAGGATCAGATCGCTCGTGTCAATCAAGCCGTGGCCAAACCGCGCAGTCCCTTATTTTGGCCCATAATGCTTCGCGGCGCAAATCGCGAAAAACCACTCCATCATGGCGCCGCGACTGATCCTCAATGCCTTGCTCTTTCAAATTCTGTTTTTTTCGTAACTGCTGCAACCGCTCCCGCACTTTCCTATCGCCCAGCCGGAGGCGCGGGCCAGCCCCAGCACAGAAGCAAAGCCCCTCCCAAAATGCCGAATAGCACCGGCAGGTAGATCGAACCGAAGAGCGAAGGCACCGGTTCGGCCACCTCGGCGACGGGCTCGATGCTGCGGCCAATGAGCAGCGGGGCGTCGCGCCAGCCGTCGCCGGCTTTGTAGCGATAGCGCTTGAAGAAATAGCCAGTGAATGTCACTTCCCGGTCGATCTTTTCCCCGACGGTCAAGTCCGGCCCAATTTCGGAAGCCAGGATGCAGAAGGGATTGGTAAAGGCGCGGCCGGCATAAAGCCAGCCTTCGTACAAGTTTTTGACTCCCTCCTTGGCAGCCATGGGCGGCGGATCGAATCGCAACAATCGCCGCAAGCGCCCTTTGAGCATGACGAGCTGGCCGCGATATTTGGCTGGCTCCTCGAAGAGATGGACGAAAGTCAAATCGCTCCGCGCCTGGCTGCGACAATTCGGCAGCCTTGAATTCGCGGGCATGGATCAGCAAATAGTCATAAGCCCGCGTCTCGGCGAAATTCTCGTCCGCATTGCGCACCGGGGCATTGTCTTCGACCCCGTTCAACAGGTCCCGGTCGACGGCTGCAGTCTTTTCGGGCGGATTCTGGGCAAACGCGGCCTGGCCGAAGACTAAGCTCAAAACCAATGTAAGTTTGCCGAACCACTTCATGGCTCACCCATCTGGTCAAGGGGCCGACCCAAGGCGATGTTGGTGAAGCCGGCGCGGGTGCAAACGTCCATGATCTCCATGGTGACGGCGTTCTTGAGATCGCTGTCGCCGGCCAGCTTGATATCGTTGGTATTGGCGAGGCCGGGCCTGATCTTCTCCAGATATTTCTCCAACGCCTCCTTGTTGGCGATTTCCTTGTTCCCCTGTTTTTCCTGGACGACGATGCGGCCCAGGCTGCCATCGCGCTGGCCATCGCGGCGAATATAGAGCAGCACCGTTACCTCGGCAGGCAGCTCCAAGGCCCCGGTGGCCGACGAATTCGGTTTGACATTCTCGGGCTTGGCTGCCTTGGCCTGAGCCAGGTCGGGCAGCGACATCTCTACTTGCCCTTCCAGATCGGACGGATGATAGGTCAGGATGAAGAACAGCAACACCTGAAAGGCGAGGTCGAGCATGGGTGTGATGGGCAGTTCCACATCCATGGGTGCGTTCTCAATGACTCGGCGGCGGCACATGACGTTCGCTATCCTTCCGTCTTGATGTAGGCGCACTGCTCGATCTTTCGGTAGCCCACATCCCGGCACCAGAGCATGAGATTGAATACCTGCAGATACGTCGCGTTGCGGTCGGCTCGAAGGATGATCGACGTTTTCACCGTGCCGGTCTTGTCGCCCCGCTCGATTGCGACCCGTTTGGCTTCGTCATACTGGCGGCGCAAGTAGACCTGGATCGCAGCGGGCGTTGTCAGCGGCTGAGGCTCGCCCGGAACGTGAACGTTTCCTTGAGCATCGAGGTTGAGAAAGAGTACGTCGACTTCGGCCTTGTCCATGGGCCGTGCGGACTGTGAGGTGGGAAGCTGAATATCCGCATTGACTTGTTCGCCGACGAAATTCACGCAAATCATGAAGAACATGATGAGCTGAAACACCAGGTCCAGCAACGGAACCAGATTGGGATCGGCTTTGACAGGGGTGCTCATGAAGGGCGTCTCTATTGTCCCAGGGACTCTTCGCTCATCGCCGGTGTTGTCCCAGCCGCAGCTTGCTTGCGCAAATTATGGTACATCTGCGTCAAAAGATCGTCCGCAACGTTGGAAGTATCCATGGTCAGGCGAATGAGTCGATTGCGAAAAAGAGCGTGACAAAAGATGGCGGGCACGGCCAAGGCTACACCCAATAACGTAATGACCAAAGCATGCGAGATGCCGTCGGCCAAGCGCTGGGGATTTGGAGTATGCCCGGGTTGGCTCAGCTCCATGAAGCTTAGAATCATGCCATAGACCGTGCCCACTAGCCCCAACATAGGCCCCAGCGAGCCGATGGTGGCAAGATAAGTGATCAGGTTTTCTTTGCTGGCCTTGATGCTTTCGACGGTGTGATAGGCGACTTCGCGCGAATCTTCGATGCCATATTGCAATCGGGCCATGCCGGCCGTGAGCACTTTGCCCAAAAACGAGGGTTCGGCTTTGGCTAGCTCGAAAGCTTCGCGAAAATGCCTTTGGTTCACCGTGTTGGTGAAATCCTCGACGAATTTGGGCGGAATGGCGACGCCCAAACGCAGGTCCATCGACAAGAGCACGATGATGGCCACCAGGCCGACGGAGACCAGAAACAAGAGTGGACCGAAAAACAGTCCTGCCGAGGCGATGATATGCCGGATCAGATTGGGGCGCGGCCAGGCCTCCGGTTTGGCGCCTTCCTGACTGGCATCGGCGGCCGGCTGATTGTCTTGACCGGCAAGCGCTGTCGAGCTGCCAAGCGACAGCCAGGCCAGTCCCGCCAACCAAAGCCCCAGAATCATGACGAAAAGCAAGCCGGTGCGAGAGGCTGGCAATCGAACAGGAAAACGCGACATACTAACTCCACCAAAACCGAGGCGATCTTTTCCGGATCATAACGGAGAGGCCGCCCGGACGAATAGGCCGATTCGGTAGTTCGGGCCTCTCAGGATGAAAACGGTCCAATCGAGATTTCGTATGCGGATTCTTCCGGTTCTCGATCTTCAGCAGAGAACGGTAGTCCGTGGCGTGGGTGGCCGTCGCCATGAATATCGGCCGATTGTGAGCAAATGGACGCAATCGACCGAACCGCCGGCGCTTGCAGAATGCCCTGCACGCAGCCTTTGGTTTCAGGGACTTCTATCTGGCTGATCTGGACGCCATTGGGGGGCAGCCGCCGAGTTGGGAGCTTTTCGCCCAATTCCTTGCTCGGGGGTTCCGGATTGCGGTGGATGCAGGCATCCGCGAGGAACTGGACGGCCGACGGCTGCTGGAAGCAGGCGTGGATTGCATCGTTGGCCTGGAAACCCTAGCTGGCCCAGACACCCTTCCGGCGCTTTTGGATTTGCCAAACAAGGATCGGCTGATTTTTTCTCTCGATCTCAAACAGGGCGAACCGTTGGGCAACCTTGACTGCTGGCGTGCAACCGATGCCTGGTCGATTGCCGAGCAGGTGCTGGAATTAGGGGTGCAGCGCCTGATCGTGCTAGATTTGGCGCGCGTTGGCGTTGGTGAGGGGGTGGGCACAGAGGAACTATGCCGGCGCATCAAGCGGAGCGCATCCGCAGGTGGAGTTGATCGCGGGCGGCGGCGTGAGGGGCATCGAAGATTTGCGGCGGCTCGAAGATTGCGGCGTCGACCAGGCGCTGGTTGCGTCAGCTCTGCATGACGGCCGGATAGGGCCTGAGGAAGTAGGCGAATTCGGTTAGCCGCGACGCGCAGCGGAGCGTTCGCTGCACGCTCCGCTCTGCGTCGCGGCTAACCAATCGCGCGACATTTTCACGCCTGCCACTCATACCGCGCCGATTGCCCTATATTCTCTTCGACTTCGGCGCAACACCTGAGGCGTGAACTTGTGCTGACGCTGCAGTACTTCCAGTAAGCGCTGGCCGATAAAGCGCGCCAGCAGTTCCGCCGTCGTGTTTTCGATAGGCAAGAGCACGCAGTCTTCGCGCGGGAAAACCCATTCGCGATCACCATAGGTGACCTGAATGCGCTTCGGCTCCTCACGCACGCGAATGAGCGGATTCAAGGTTGCCAGCATCATGCGGTGGTCGAGCGTGTCGGTGATTTCTTTGGTCCGGTGTTTGAGCGCAATGAAATCGAAGACATAGAAATTCTCGTCCAGCTCGCCTTCAACCTCGACGGCCACGCGATAGTTGTGCCCGTGTAGGCGCTCGCATTTGTCGCCCTCGTAGCTGATGAAATGGCCGGAACAGAAGACCAGATGGTCCTTGGTGACACGGACTCGGAAGCGTTCAGGCATAATCCAAACCGGCAAAAGGGCGGAAATAATCGTGCCAGGGTATCGTATCCTGCCATAGAGCGACGAACAAGCAAGCCGTTACCAGGTCGGCCGTGGCGCCCGGATTGCGCCGGCGGCCGTCCGCCCTCAGCCAGGCGTCAAAATCGGCGAATGCGCCCGGCTCGCAGGCGTTTCCGGCCAACCCGCTGCGAGAACCTCGGCGGCGCGAACGCTGCTAAGCGTGGCCTTTTCGCTTCCCGCTTTTCTCAGAATGAGCGTATCCGGAAAAGCCGCCATCAGTCCCAGTTGGCAACGGACGATGGCGCGTTCCAAATCGCCGTGCTTTTGCCAATCGTCGATCAACAGGGGCACGCCCAGATCCCACATTTCCGTGAAACCGTTGGCAAATTGCCGAGCGATCAGATCGCGGTCGGCCGCCAGGGCCATCACGTCGCGTAAAGGCTTGGTCGGTTCGTCGCGAACGTCTTCCTGATCGGCGCTGCCCAGGCCACCGGGATTGGCCAGGCGAATTGCCCGGTAAACGTCGACGGAGTCAGCAACCGTGGTGGCAGCCAGCACGGCCATTAAGTGCGTTCGGAAATAATGACGATTCTCTTCTAGCATCGGAACCTTGCGCTTCAGAAGCGGAAGCCCTCTTCCTCCCCCCCTTGGCAAGGGGGGGTAGGGGGGGTCTGACGCGACTTCACGGTCCGGAGAGGAATTGCAGCAGCCGCTATCTTCCGAATTGTCCCGGTTACCGCTCAGGCGTTTAGGTTCTGAGGCCCCCCCCTGCCCCCCCTTACCAAGGGAGGGAGAATTCAAGGCAGGGCCAAGGGGGGGAGAATTCAAGGCTGGCGCCTTATTCATTGCTTCCGAACGGTCCGTGCCAGAATCTAACGATTTAGCTCGCGTGGCCGCCGCGAGGGGAGCCAGCAACAAGATGATGCCGAGATTGGCGTTGGTCGAAACGACGGCTCGCGTCGCCTCCACGGCGTGAAGGATCATGCGGCCCAGCGGCTCATCCGAATCCATGGCCGGCACGATGGCGGCGGCGCTCGCCAGGAAATCGAGATGCGTGAGGTCATCGAAAGCGCGGCCCGGGTGTACGTTGCCGGCTTTGCGGGCCATCACCTCCAGAATGCAGGCCAGTTGAGCGCAGCGGCCGGGACTCTTACGCATGGCGTTCGCGTCTCCGGCGCTCGACCGCTTCCGACACAAACGTCAACACCGCCGCCGCCACATCGATGCCGGTGACGGCGCTGAAGGCCCGCCAGCCCGGCACGGCGTTCACTTCCAGCACGTAGCAACGCCCGTCGGGACCGGGCAGAAGATCGATGCCCCCCACGGGCACGTTGAGCGCCAAGGCGGCTTTCAGGGCCAATTCCTTTTGAGCAACCGTTAGCTCGGTCAGTTCGCCCTTGCCTCCCTGAGCTACATTGGTGCGCCAGTCGTTGTTCCCCGCCTGGCGGCGCATGGCAGTCAGAATCTGGCCGCCGATCACGAAGGCGCGCAGGTCCCAGCCAGGGTGCGCGATGAACTCCTGCAAATAGAGCACGGCCTGTTGTCTTTCCAGCGTGCGAAAGGTTCGCCAGGCCAACTCCGGGTCGGCAATGCGCATCATGCCGCGGCCTTCCGAACCGAAGATCGGCTTCACGACCACGTCGCCGCCAAGTTTTGCGAACGCCTCCAAGGCTGGGTCGGCGCGCTGACAAACTATGGTGCGCGGCACCGCCAGACCGGCGGCGGCAAGACGGGCCGTCGTCAAATATTTGTCGACGCACGCCTCGACCGCTGCGGGCGGATTGAGTACGACGATTCCCAAGCTTTGCAGCCGATGCAGCACGTCCATGCGGAAAATGACTTGTTCGAGCGAACCGGGCGGCATGGTCCGAACCATGACGGCATCGAAGGTCTCCAACTCGTCGCCGGCTGCTGGAACGCTTGCGGATACCGACCGAAAATCGACGGCTCGGGCCTCATGCCCCAGCGCGGCGGCAGCCCGTTCCAGGTCGCCCACGTGCCAGCCCGATCCACCGGAGAGAATTGCAACGCGCATCGGAACTCCGGCATCAGGGACCGACGAAGAAAGAGCGCTCCAAGACGCCGGGCTCGATTCGGCCGAATTGATGACTGCGGCCTGTGTTCAAATTGTGAAAGACAATCTGGCCAGGGCTAAAGAGCATCGGGTCGATTTTGTAGAAATCCCGTTGATAGCGCTCGAAGATGTTAGCAAAAGGTTCGCCGTGATCTGGCGACGCCGAGCTGGGCACCTTGGGGCCAAGCTCCGCGATGGCATCGTCGTCAGCGCGAACCCAAAGGATCACGCGGCCGCCATAAAGGATGGCATCGTTCGTGCGGCCGATGGCATGAATCTCGTCGGCAGCAACCGGCGGCAGCGGGGCGCTACCGAACCCGGAAACAATTTGCGTCAGGTCGAACTTTAATTCGAAAAGCTTGTGCAAGGCGGTTTCGAGCGAACGGGCCACCACCTGAATCGTGCCCGCCAAACTGGATGCGGGCGCCGCCAGCAACGTGAGCGACGAGCCTTGAAGGCCCAGCTTTTCGGTCAGATAGGCGGCCACGCTCTCATCCGGCGGCTTGCGGGTTTCCAGTACACCCACAGCGACGGTCGCCTGCTCGCGCCCTGGAATCGAATCGAATATCGCTTCTTTGCCGTAAGCTGCTCGCATCGGCCCCGATCCCATGGCGAAGAATTTACCGACGCTGATTTGCCACCCGGCATATTGACTGGCCATGCAAGCGGTAACCGGATGATCGCTGCTCACCGTAACCACAGGACAAGGCACGCCGGCCGTTTCGCCGCTGGTCAAGTTCACATCGGCGAGCCCGGCAAGGCAAACTCGGGCCAACCCGAGGCCGGCTTGCAAGCCACCGGCCGCGCTGATGCCGCAATCGAGCCAGCGCACATCGCCCGCGGATTCTACGTTTATGCGCAAAGCGGCAGCCTGGCTGGCCAGATAATCGGCCAGCCGAAGGGCACGTTCGTTCAAGCCGGTGGGGGAAGGCACGGGAAACCTCGGGGGGTCAGGGGTTAGGAGTCAGGGGTCAGGGGTCAGGGGTCAGGAATCAGGAGTCGGGAATCAGGAGTCAGGGGTCAGGTATTCGGTTAGCCGCGACCTTCGGGGAACGCGGACTTGACGCTTTCCGTAACAGGCCCAGTTCAACGGAACTGCGTTTTGTTTTTTCAGAGGGGGAAGGCTCCCTCACAATTCACGTCATTACGCCGCATGTTTAGCATAGTCGCCGGGAGCGTGAAGACAGCGCTCCCCGCAGGTCGCGGCTAACCAAATCACTGACACCAGTCTTCTGTTTACTGCTCCCCAAACAGCCACCTGTCAAGAAGCCCGGCGCGTTGTTTGAGATTCTCTAGACATGCTTCCGATGAAAGGGCAGTGGCGAAAAAAGTCAAAATCGGGTGGCCCTTCTCGATGCGGTCGCCCGGACTGGGCAGGTCGGCGAATTCTGGAAGGTCGAAGCCCACGGACGGCGCAGAACTTACGAGTGAGCCTCCCACGTTAGTGGGGGGAGTTGTCCGCCAAACTCCCCCCACTAACGTGGGAGGCTCACTCGATACAGCAGGCTCGCTTGACGCAGGAGGCTCTCTGAGTACCGCCGCCGACCAAGGCGTCGCCTTAGGAATCGTCACCGCTTCGCGCAAAGAGAATGGCTTTGCCGACCACTTTCCTGGAACGGGTCGAAATCCGCATTCTTTGCAGCTTCAGATGGGTCTCTTTGTCGTCCAGGTTTTCGAATACGCGGCGGTGCAAAGCCAAGGCGGAGCGTTTGAGGGCATATTCCCAAACTTCGACGGAAGCCGTGTAGCGCGGATTGATTTCAATGGTCCAGAGGATTTCAGCTTGCATGATGCAATCGACGCCAAAGATCCCGCGCAGTCCGAAACGGTCGGCAACGATATTTCCGAGGTCGCGAAACCACCGGTGCTCGCGCTCCGGCAAATCGAGCAGGCCAATGCTGCCGGCGTAATGGAAGGGAGTCGCGTGTAACCAGGGCGTGCCCACAAGCTGGCTGGTGGCCCCCAGGAACAAGCAACCCCGTTCGTGGCCGACGAATAGCCCCGAGCAACTCGGACCGGGCACATACTTTTGTCCATAGTAACCATCCGGTACCTTGCCAGGGTGTGCACCATACGCTTCGCGAATACCAAAGCCGGCCGCGCCGGCAATCGGCTTGATGAGCCAGCGCTCGAAACTCGGCAAACGATCGCCCGACAAGAGTAACTTGGGGCTCGCCATGAGACAGTAATCAGCGAAAATCTTCCGGAGAGCGCCGGGGCTCGCCCTTTCGACCGCATCGGGCGAACAACCCCACAGTGGCCGTTTCATGCTGATCGCCTGGATGACATCCGGCCGATTTTCGAGGGCCCCGGCGTAGAGCCATGGTCCCGGCGGAAACCGCTCGCTGCTCGCCACCATCCCCGACGGATACTGATCGAGTGCCATTTTCTCCACCTGACAAATGGCCCGAAGGTCAGCGTCGGCAAAGAGATCGGCGCACCAGGGTCGCAACCCGCGCGCAGAGCAGAATAGGCCGCTGCCCGGGCACTGGCGCCGGCGATGAAGATGTCAGGGGTTCTGTCGGGCGCCACGGGGAGTATCAACGAGGGGCTCCTGTTCAAAGCAAGGTAACACGTGGCGAGCCGGGAGCGTCAGCGACCGGAGTACATAAGTGCTTGCTGGGCCAAGTTCTCCGGTCGCTAACCTATCTTGCCACCCTTTGGTGTACAAGAACTGTACAAGCGGGCCGATTCCCAGCGTTTTTTGCAAATCGTCCTCGGCGGTCCTCACTACAAAAGGCGGTCGGGACTCAGTCGCTCGGGTATCTGGACACCCAAGGCGTCCAGGATGCGTTTTTGTTCGGCGTTGGGAATGCGCCACGCGGCGCAGCACCAAGTTTTGGCCGGTCGTGGTCTCCAAGTGGATGTCGCCGATCTGGATTTTGCTCAACTCGCGCAGGATAGCTTCCGGTGTCATGGGCCGGGGCTTGGGAGCGTCTTCGGGATGCTCGGGGTCGGGCTTGCGACACAAGGTTTGCAGACCCGCTTGTTTGGCCAAATGGTCGAGCGTTTTCCACAACGCATAGGCCAAGACGCAGACGAAGATATGGGCCTGAGTTCGTCCACTGGTGTGATGCCAGATCGGCCGCAGGAGCAACTCGCTCTTGAGGACACGGAAGGCGCGTTCCACGATCGTGAGTTGGATGTAGGTCTCCCAGAACTCTTGCGCCGACCAGCCGGCTTGGTTGCTGCGCAACAGGTAAGCGCCGTCGCGGACCAGAGCGGCGCGGAACTTGACGACGTTCCAGGTATAGCTCAGTGACACCGGGTTGTCATGAACGGCGATGCTGACGAAACCCCTGCGCTTTCGGGAAGCGTTCTTTGAGGCGGCCGACGGCTTCGACAATCTTGTCGCGTTTTTTGAGACGGCCGGCGCCAACGCGAACCTGGAGCTTTTTCAGAGCCTTGGCTAAACCACGACGCTGGCGCCGCCTGATAGCGCGTTCCTTGAGGCGACGTGGTCTGCTGCGTGCCAAAAGAAAGTGAACCTCGTCGCGTTTGAGGAGTTTGACCTCGACGTCGGGATTTTCCGGCAACCGCTGCCAACCGGGTGAACGCAGCTCGGCTTGGAACCCCGTCAAGGCTGCGCGTTTGGTGGCCAGCAAATAGCGTCGTCCCGGAGCGTTGAGGAACTCCAAGGCATCTTCACTGACCATGCCGCGATCCATAACCCAGACGCGATTGCTCTTGCCGTATCGAGTTTCGATGGCCGTGACCAGACGCTGCACGGTTTTCAGGTCTTGGGTGTTGCCGGCCCAGGTGTAATGCGCCAGCGGGAAGCCTTCGCGTGTCACCACCAGCGCGACAATCACTTGGGAGCAGTCACTCCATGATCGCGTGAGTAGCCGCGGCGGGCCAGGTCGTTCTCCTTGGCCAAGCCTTCCAAGTAGGTGCTTGTCAAATCGTAAAGCAACAGGTCGTAATCGAGTTGAAAGAGGATGCCGAAGCGTTGCTTCAGATCATTTTCGATCTTCTCCTGAGCGGCCTGAAATGGATTGAGCGTGCGATAGAAGCGGTCCTTGGTGACCTCCGCGTCGGGCACGCCCAAGAGATCCTCGAGACCGGTCGAGGCGTACCAATGCTCGGCCAAGGCATACTCGCTACAGGGCTGACACAAGCGATTGATGACTTCGATGGCGATGACATCGGCGGGTGCGACGGTCTCCTGGTTGTGCGGCAAATGGCGGGCGACGATCTTGTCGAGTTCCAACATCTGCCAGAGCCAGCGAGCGAGCCAGACATCGCCGAAGCGTCGACCGTTGGTCCAGGATACTTTGTCGAGGCGGACGCATGCCACGTTCGGATCGTCAGGGGGCGGAACATCGTCCTCGGGAAAGAGCATTAATTGGTGGGCGTCACCATGGCGGTTGTAGAAGACCGCGGTTCGTTGCCAGCGGCGTTCTTGATCGTGGTTGAGCTCGCCAAGATGGGCGACGACGTGCTGACGCGGCCCGGCATCGGTACGAATACTCTCGACGAGCGCGAAATAGACGTGAGGCTTGCCGTTCTTGGTCCTGCAATAGCGTCGTACGAACATTCCTGCCTCCCGTGACCAGCATGAGGCCGGAGGCCGGGCCGAGGCAAGAGAGTAGGTTTCCACTACAACATTTTTCTAACTTTTGGACTGTATCCCGGCTCGCTTGTCAGGAGGTCTACCCCCGCTCAAACAATTCCGAATGCAAGCCTATCAGGCCTAGGCGGTTAATGGATTGCATTGCGCTTCGCACACACACGACTCCGGGCGACTGTCACCAGGGAATGGCTACTTTTGAACCAGGCAGTCCTAACGAAAAGCAAGATCCGACCCATCGACTCCCGGCTAAGTGGAAAAACCGGAATAATTCTCTGTCCGAATGCCGAAACAAAGGAATAAAAGGACCGCCCGCGGAAAGCTCGGCGGTAGTGCTAATCTGGGTAGTTTAGTCCAGCGGCCATGGAACAAAGTGCTCTGGCAAAACCCCCCAGGCTTGACGTATAGAGGGCGAACCGGTGGGAGAAGGCGGCTCACCGGCTCGAGAGTCGCGATTCAGGGAACGCTCAAAGTCCTTGAGTTGACTTCACCAGTGATGCAGGGAAGCGGCTATGTCAATCTCCCCTCCGCGAATCCATCCAACGGCGATAATCTCGGCGGAAGCCGAATTGGCGGACGATGTCGTCGTCGGCCCTTATGTCATCATCGAAAACAAGGTCCGCATCGGGGAAGGCTGTGTCATCCGCCCTTACGTTCATCTCTGCGGGCCGATGGTGCTGGGCCGCCGCAACATGGTGTTCAGCGGAGCGGTGCTGGGCGAACGTCCGCAACATACGAAATATAACAATGAGCCGACCTCCGTGGAGATCGGCGACGACAATATCTTCCGCGAACAGGTGACGGTGCATCGCGGCACGACGCATTCGTGGACCACGCGCATCGGCAACGGCAATTTCTTCATGGCGAATAGCCATATCGCCCACGATTGCGTGGTCGGCAACAACTGCATTTTGGCGAATGGCGCGCTCATTGGCGGACACGCCATTCTGAACGACAACGCCTATCTTTCGGGCAACGCGGCTCTGCATCAGTTCTCGCGCATGGGACGGCTCGCGCTCATTGGCGGCACCTCGGCCTCGACCAAGGACCTGCCCCCGTTCATCATGCTGCAAGGCATCAATGTCGCGGTGGGAGTAAACGTGATCGGCATGCGTCGCGCGGGCATGACGCACGAACAAATCGACGCTGTCCGCCGGGCCTATTACCTGCTTTATCGCGACAACAACCTGCTATCCGTGGCTCTCGAAAAAATAAACCGTGAATTGGCGGGAATAGCTCCCGTGGCGGAAATGACTCAATTCATCCGCGAATCGAAACGCGGCATCTGCCTGGGGCAGGAACACATCCGCCAGGCGGCGTGAGCCTCACAGTAGCGTCGTAGTCGTCTCCCCTCACACACCGCTATTAACGAGCGGCCGGGCTTTATGCCCGCCGTGCGAATCCACGGAAGATTCACTTCAATAACGAAAGCCCAGAACGGAACCTCACAACTCAACAGCGGAAACTGTTTTCCTCCCCCCCTTGGCAAGGCCAATCTGCAGAAGAACCCGGCTTCTGGTCTGAGCTGGGCCGAGATCCAACACAGGGTGCGCGGGCGCCATGGGCGCTGAGTTGGCAGTTCAATTCTTGCCCGCCAGCTTCTTCCGCATCACCTCGATCTGCGCATCCAGTTCTTCCGGTCGACTCGAGTATTTGAACTTCAAATCGGGGTCCAATTCACTCAATGCCCAGGCAGCCTTGTCGCAAAGGCGTAAAGTGATCTGCTGACCCGAAAAGCGAAAATCTTTATATGTTCCCGACCAACTTTTCGGGAACTCCGCTTGCCTCTTGTCCACCAAAAGGGGAATCAATAATTCCTTGGCCCAGACGCTCTTCGAATCCATGAGCACATCGCACACGGTCCACGAACGCTGCAGGGTTGCCTTCCGAAGATAGCTATCAATCAAGGGCCTTGCTTTCTCTCCGAGTCGGTCGATGAGAAAGCTCAGAATGTAATGGCCTTCACCGCCGGGATCTTCTTCAGACTCTGGAAGTTTCTCAAGCAGTGCTTCCAACCTTCCGTTCAGCGTCTTTGCTTCGGCTGCTTCGAGCCCGGGAAGTACTGTCGTCAGAATTCGGGGATCGTCTGTGCGCCGATAGATCCCAGCAAATGCATCCCGCACGCGGTCATCTTTGCACCAAAGTAGCGCTTTGATCAAATTGTCGACGTGCACGCGGTTGTCGACGTCGCGAAGCATCAAACCATTGCCTGATCGACTTTTTACATCTAACCCGTTCAGCGCGAGACGATCAGGGGCACCGCCTCCTTGGGAAAATAATAGAGCAATCGTAAGGCCGCCTCGACTTGTAGATTATTTCCCTCGTACCAGCCATCCAGTGATTCCCCGTTGAATATTCCTTCGGTAGCAAAATCGGCCAGCAGGGAATCGAAGAGCTTCTGCGCCGGATCTTTGCTTGACCAGATCGCCCGCACTTTCGTTCGCAGGTCCTCATTTTCGACCGGGCAATTGATGATGACGATCGCCGTGGGCTGATAGCGGATTGCGGAATAAGCCCGGCCGACGATTTGCCCAATTGCCACGAAACAAACGTCTCCCACCTTGATCGTGTGTTTCCCGTTGCGAACTGGATGATCGGGGTCGAGAAACATTTGCGCAGCCATCATTGGGTCCACTTCGAGAGCGAATCTTTTTTCAACCGGACTCACGGGATTGATTGGGCATTCGCTGCCCCAGTATTTCATGCCGAAAGTTCCATCGCCGAATTTAAGTCGCGTAGGGGTTGGATCATCGAGAGCTGCCAGCAGGAAAGGGATGGCATCGGGCCCAATCGCAACCAGATCCTGCAACGCGCTGAACGTTTGCATGCCGTGATCGGTTAGCAGCATCGAATCCGTAGTCTCATGCTGAGGCAAGGGGGCGAATGAGCGGCCCGTCATGGTCCCCGAAATTCCCATACTGGAGTCCCTTATCGAGGCCAATTCTGCAATCAATTGTTTGATGCGTTGTTTCTGCTCTTCGCTGATCGGGTTGCGATGCGCCAACCGAAGTGGCGGTATTCTTCCTAGCTTCACATTGAAATCATCTGGCTCGATTTTTTCACGTGCCGCCAGAGCCGGGTCAATTTTTAGGATCGCACTGATCGCCGCCTGGCGTTCCCAACGGTTATCGGGATGTAATCGCCGGTCTTTGGCGATCAAGACCAACTTAGGAAGTGCAGCACGCGCCATCGGCCCCAGATTGCCCAAGGCCTCTATGGCCAATTCGGGATCTTTCGCCGCAAGTTTCTCCAAGAGAATTGGGAGCACAGCCCCCGCGTCCGGGCCGATTTTACCCAGCGCTCGAAGGGCAACACCCCTCCCTTGACGATCGTCCGACTTTGCCATGTCCATGAGCTTTGGCACCGCGGTTTTGGCCTCGGGACCAATCGCGCCTAAGCGCCATTGCTGCTGATTCCCTTACGACCATATCTTCCTTGAGAGCCTCAATGAGGGTGGGAACTGCATCCTTTGCTGGTGGACCAATGCCTGCGAGCGCCGATACAAACGCACAGTTGAGTTGGCTGTAATCTCTTTCTCGATAACCTGTAACAAGCTCTACAAATGCAGCTCGAAATTCGTTGATCAGAACTCCAAATTCAGAATCGGGCCGGGGGTTATGATTAGTTTTAAGCCCCTGGATTAGCGCTGGGACGGCTGCCTTGGCTTCCGGCCCAATCTTGCCAAGAGCCTTCGCTGCCAATTGCACTACATCTTCTTGGTTATCCCCAAGGGCTCGGATCAGGGCCGGCACGGTCGGAGCCGCATGTGGGCCCATTTCGATGGCCGCTTTCGCGGCTGCCGTTCTGACAGCATGGTTCTTATCAGCCAGGCAGGAAACTATTGCCTGAATGCTTTCCGGCGATTTAGGGGCTACATTCGCCAGACTCTGCATTGCCGCGCGGCGAACTGAACTACTCGAATCCCTTGTCGCTTCCAGCAACGCTGGCACAGCGATTCTGGCGATCGGCCCCATGCTTCCCAGGACTTCCGTTGCTTCAAAGCGAATTGCGGACTCCGGCCGCTTTAGAGCCTCAATGAGCCTGGGTACAGCCGCCGATCCATAGTCGGCAAGTATCGAATTTAGATCTAGGCGCCATTTACACCAGCTATCTTCTAATGCTTCGATGAGCACTGGCAAAGCTACTTTGGCATAGGGCCGTCGGCCCAGGTAATCGGAGATATTAGCGTCGCGTTCTTTCTGACTATCGCCCGGCACACCCGCAATCCATTTTTCCAGCGTTTGCCTGGCAGAGTTTGGCGGCTTTTTTTCCTGTGCCGCCGCCGGCAGAATCGACGCGATGATAGGCAACAGCAGCAGCCACGCAATAAGAATGCGACGCATCAGCGATACTCCAGTTTGTATCTGTGCCGGTAGCTTTGCCGATCGGCGCTTTCATCCTTGAGCCTCAGTCGCGAAAGGTGTGTGCGTCTCACTTTATACTTCAAGGGTGCGGAAGTCAGCAACATGAAGGGATCGCGGACGTCCTGAGGAAAGGCTATTTAGTTCCGGGATATTTCCAATTTGCATCCAACTCCATTGTTAGGTCAGCACCCAAAAAGCGGGTGTCAAAGTACTGGAGGCAGCCGGCGTTGCCGAGGATTGGGTAGGGCATCGGAGCCGGTGAGAACACAACGGTGGCTGGCCACCGATAAATGCCCAAATCTTCTGCCAGTTCGAGCTCTACTTCTGCAAAGACCAGCGGATACGGCTGACCTCGCCAACGAATGCGGGAGCAGCTTGTGGGCCAGGGGACTGGCTCCAATTTGCCGCATAATCTTAAGCGGAAAAATGCAATCGTCGGCGCCGGTGTCTAGTACAGCCCGGTGAAAGGTACGGCTGTCGGACGGGCCAATGATGGCGATTGGCAACAGTGGGCGGTAACGAACACGTGATGCAACAGGCAAGGACGGTGGTGTCGGGCCAACAAGTTGCTCCTCGAGATAGGGGAACTGTAGCATCAGATCAGTTCCCCTCCACCTAGATAAACATCGTAATCCTCTCCAGGCACGAACTCGAGCACGACCTGGCTAGGCTTGTGGCCAGCCGCTTTGACTTTAGTTTCCACTTCATCCAGGTCCGCATCCGCGGCTACGATGGCTGTGCCGTCCGGGCTAAACGCAACCCATTGCCCCGTGTGCTTGGCCAACTCTGCAGATGGGAATGCAGCCCTGTTGTTCCTGAAGATGGAGGAAATCATGCATATTCTCCTTCGAGATGAACAAGTTGGTCAATTGAAGTATACCCGGCGATGATTGCAACTGGGTCCGTTCTTGCGGCGAAAATATGGCCGCAATTACTCGGGCCCGTTTTTTGTTTGCGTTTCCTCGTCTCCCGCTCTTTGATGGGCCAAAGATCGCTGCTGCATCGAGGACAAAGCCGGAGAGGAATTCGCGATGAGATTTTTGCAAGGTTGGCTGCCCGCAGTTTTATTGGTTGCCTGCGCCGGGGTTTCGCTCGCCGCGGATCAGCCGATCGCGCCGAAGCAGTATTCCAGCATGCGCTGGCGGATGATCGGGCCTTATCGAGCAGGCCGCACGGTGGGCGCCGCGGGGATCGCCGGCCAGCCGAACGTGTTCTATATCGGCGTCAACAACGGCGGCGTCTGGAAAACGACGGACGCCGGGCGCGTGTGGAAACCCATCTTCGACGATCAGCCCACTGGCTCGATCGGTACGCTGGCCGTCGCTCCCTCGCGGCCGGAAACCATCTACGTCGGCAGCGGCGAAGGGCTGCAGAGGCCGGATCTGAGCACAGGCGACGGCATCTACAAATCGACCGATGCCGGCAGGACCTGGACGCACCTGGGCCTGCGCGATGGCTTGCAGATTCCTTCCATTATCGTCGATCCGCAGAATCCCGATCGGCTGTTCGTCGCTGTGCTGGGCCATCCCTATGGGCCGAACAAGGAACGCGGCGTATTCCGCTCTACCGATGGCGGCAAGACGTTCGAGAAGGTCCTCTACAAGGACGAAAACACCGGCGCCATTGCCCTGTCGTTCGACCCATCGAATGCCCAAACCATTTACGCGGCCTTGTGGGCCGCTCGGCAAGGGCCCTGGGAAAACGGCGCCTGGCAAGGCCCGAACAGTGGGCTTTTCAAATCTACCGATGGCGGCACCACCTGGAAGAAGCTGACCAAGGGGCTGCCAACAGCTGAGGACGGGCTAGGCCGCATTGGTTTCGACGTTTCACGATCGCGATCCCAAGTGCCTCTACGCCATGGTCGACTGTCCTAGCGAAGGTGGCGTTTATCGCTCCAACGACGCCGGCGAAAGCTGGCAGTTTGTAGATGGCGAGCAGCGCGTGTGGGGCCGCGGCAGCGACTTCGCCGAGGTTCGCGTCGATCCGAAGAATAAAGAGATCATCTATGTCGCCAATACCTCTACCTATCGTTCCACCGACGGCGGCAAAAGCTTCAAGGCCATCAAGGGCGCTCCCGGCGGCGACGATTATCACACCATTTGGATCAATCCCGAAAACCCGCAAATCATTCTGATTGCCAGCGATCAGGGCGCCACCGTTTCCGTCAACGGCGGCGAAACCTGGAGTTCGTGGTACAACCAGCCCACGGCTCAGTTCTATCACGTCATCACCGACAACCAGTTCCCCTACTGGGTCTATGGCGGGCAGCAAGAAAGCGGCTCGGCAGGCGTCGCCAGCCGCGGGAATGACGGGCAAATCACCTTCCGCGAATGGCACACGGTCGGCGTCGAGGAGTATGGCTACGTCGCTCCCGATCCGCTCAACCCCGATTTCATCTATGGCGGCAAGATTACCCGTTACGATCGGCGCACGGGCCAGGTCCAGAACGTCTGCGCCCCGGTTCACCGGTAACTTTCGGTTCCTGCGCACGGCACCGGTCATTTTTTCGACCGTCGATCCGCACGTTCTCTTCTTCGCCGGCAACGTGCTCTTCAAGACCAGCACAGGCGGCATGAGTTGGGAGATCATCAGTCCCGATCTGTCGCGCGAAAAGCCGGAAGTGCCCGAATGTGTCGGCGTGTTCCGCACGCCGCAGATGGCGAATCAGCCTCGCCGTGGCGTCATCTACACGGTGGCGCCTTCTTATAAGGACATCAACGTGATCTGGGCGGGCACGGATGATGGCTTGATCCATGTCACCCAAGACGGCGGCAAGAATTGGAAGAACGTCACGCCGCCCGCGATCACGTCATGGAGCAAGATATCGCTCATCGACGCGGGCCGCTTTGACCCCGCCACGGCTTACGCTGCCGTTAACCGCATTCGCTGCGACGATCAGAAGCCGCATATTTACCGTACGCACGATTTCGGCAAAACCTGGCAGGAAATCGTCAAAGGTTTGCCCGACGATCCGATCAACGCCGTGCGCGAGGATCCCGATTCGCAAGGGGCTGCTGTTTGCCGGCTCTGAGCGGGCCGTTCACGTTTCTTTTGACGACGGCGATTCGTGGCAGCCGCTGCGGCTCAACATGCCGGCCACCTCGATCCGCGACGTGGTGGTACACAACGACGATTTGGTGGCCGGCACGCACGGCCGCGGCTTCTGGATTCTGGACGACATCAGCCCGCTGAGGCAACTCGACGCTACTACGGGTGCCAAGCCTCATCTCTTCAAGCCGCAGGTTGCCTATCGCGTTCGGCGCAATGTCGCCACGGATACGCCGCTGCCGCCGGAGGAGCCGGCCGGCAAGAATCCGCCGGATGGAGCGATCCTCTATTACAATCTGCCGGCCAAGGCGAACGCGGTGACCCTGGAGATTCTGGACGAGAAAAATGAGCTCGTGCGTCGTTACGCCAACACCGACAAGCCGCCGGTAGTGAACGAACGTGCGCTGAAACGTTCCCACCTATTGGATTCGGCCGCCGCAGATTCTGTCGGCCGATGCGGGATCGCATCGCTTCGTTTGGGACATGCATTATCCGTCGCATGATGCGGTCCGCAACTATCCCATTTCGGCGATCTTTATGGACACGCCCAGCGTGCCGATGGGCCCGGCCGCTCATCCGGGAAATTACACGGTGCGATTGACGGTCGATGGCCAAAGCATCACGCAGCCATTGACGATCAAGATGGATCCGCGCGTGCCGGCGACGCCTGAGGTGCTGGCCCAGCAGTACGCGTTGTCGATGCAGTGCTATCGGGGTGTCGAGGCAGCGCGCGAAATGCAGGATGCGCTCTGCAAAGTGCGCGAGCAGATCCGCACGGCCCAGGGACGCTCACCCACCGGCGAATTGGCCCAGGCACTGACGGCTTTGGATCAGAAAGCGAACGCCATTGTGGGCGCCGGTGGCGGCGGCGGCCGACGGGGCGGTGGCCGACGCGGCGGCCGGGGCGGGGGCGCAGCAGGCGACCTTGGCAAACGTTCAGGGCGAGATGAACGGCCTGATGGGAACCCTGCAGGCAGTGGACACCGCTCCGACGAACCAAGTGGTCAAGGCTCAGGAGGAGGCTATGAAGAAATTCTTGGGCCTGGGCAAGCGCCTTCGAGCTGCTCGAAAAGGACGTTCCCAAGGTCAATGAACAGCTCAAGAAGGCGGGGCAGCCGGTTTTGAATGTTAAGAAGGAGTAGTTAGAGCGGAGCTTGCAGGGGGCGTGGAGAACCTATGATTGCAACTCATTTGTCACCCCGAATGCGGTGAAATTGCCAAGCCCCGGGCAACGCCCGGGGTTATCTGCCACTCTAAGATCTACCCTGAAGGGGTTGGATTGCCAGCATCGACTACTGCTATCCAACCCCCTTCAGGGTTGATCAAATTGGTACTTCCTACCCAAGGTTGCGCTGCGCTTTTCCTGGGCTTTGCTATTTATTCCCTTCGGGGAAAGGAAGGCAAAAAATCGCGATGTCAAATCTTACGTGAGAGGCTCGCTTAGATTAACGACAACGTCTGACGCCCCGCATAGCTTTCCCATTCCCACGCAGGCCGCTTGTCCACGAAGTGCTTACCTTGCCAGCTTTCACGCTTCGCCAATTCATCCTGGATTTCGCGCAGAAGTCCGGCTTTGTCCAAGCACCAAAGAGGGGCGATCAGGTAATCAGGCGGTGCATCGCCGTTCAAACGGTGGATGACTGTCGTCGCCGGCAATCGTTCGAGAAAGTCGGCCACCAGTCCCACGTATTCAGCCCGATCGAGCATCCGAGCAGTTCCCGCCAGGAACTGCGCCTCTAGCGGCGTATCCTTGACGACGTGCAGGTTGTGGATTTTCACGCCTTGAATCGGGAGCGATGCCAAAACTTCGGCAGTGGCGAGCATGTCATCTCGCGATTCGTCGGGCAACCCCAGGATGACGTGAACGCAGAGGTCAAGTTTGCGCTCTTGGCAGCGTTTGACAGCGTCGAGGAAGCAGGCGAAATCGTGCCCACGATTCATCCAGGCCAGCGAGCGATCGTGGATGGTCTGCAAGCCGATTTCCAGGCAGACGAAACGATCGCGGCCGTAACTTTCGAGCAGATCGAGAACCTCTTCGGACAAGCAGTCGGGCCGCGTGCCGATAGCGAGTCCTGCCACGCGCGGATGTTCGAGCGCTTCGTCATATAAGCGTTTCAGCTTGGCGACCGGGGCATAGGTATTGGTTGCCGCCTGAAAATAGGCAAGGTACTGCTGAGCTCCATAGCGTTTATCCAGAAGCTGAATGCCTCGATCGACCTGGGCCCGAACGCTGACGCGCGGCAAGCGCCGGTTGGGGCTGAAACTGCGATTGTCGCAAAAGACGCAGCCCCCCACTGCAGCCGTGCCGTCGACGTTGGGGCAGGTAAAGCCGCCGTCTACGGTGACTCGGTAAACCTTGCCGCCGAAGCGCTGCTTCAAGAATCGGCTCAGCGGATAATAGCGGCGCTCGGCCGTGAAGCCAGCCGGCAGAATCGAATCCGGAGCCATGCAAAGGTTCCCCTGCGGCGCAAAAAAGGCTTCCTGAAACGCAGATCTGCTTTATTATAAGAAATGTGATCTATAGCACGGCAGCCTTTTCGGGCAACGGTTTTTTCCATGACGGACCAGTTTCATTCTACTTTTTCTGGGTAGCCGATCATGAACCAAAGCGTGCACGGTGAACTTGTCCCGATGGGGGGAGGCGATCCCATCCCCCTGGTGCGCGACGTGCTGACCATTGGTCGGCGCGCTTCCTGCGATATTCCTTTGCACTATCCCAACGTAAGCAGCGTCCATTGCCGGCTGACTTTCATGGACGGCTATTGGTGGATTCGCGACGAGAACAGCACGAATGGCGTCAAAGTGAACGGCATCCGCGTGACCCGGAAGGTGCTGATTCCCGGTTCGGAAATCACCATTGCCAAGAAGAAGTGGAAGATCATGTACGAGCTGCAAGCCGGCCGTCAGGCTTTGCAGGAAATGGAAGACGATGAAGAGGACGTGATGGGAACCCCGCTGCTGGAACGAGCCGGGCTTGCTCGTCCCAGCCCGGTCAACGACGAGATCCCGGACAAGAAATACGAAAACTTCGACCCAGGCGAGTTCTTGCTCGACGACGATGACTAAAATGGTTAGCCGCGACGCGCAGCGGAGCGTGTAGCGAACGCTGCGCGTCGCGGCTAACCTGCTCGCCTAGGACATCGTCAGAGGGACCGCGAACGGAGGGCGTCACCATTACCGCTTGGTAATTTTGGCGCTTCGCTAGACGAGCCGCCGGCTCTGCCGGATTGGCAGGCCACTTCACTGCAAAACACCGATTGATACGGTTGTGTTCCCAACCGTCGACCGTTTGATAACGGCGGCCGCTCATTTCTCCCTGCCACTGTGACAGCCTTGACGCCCTTCAGAATAGCTCCATTCCGAAAAACACCGATTGATACGGTGGAACACCAGGACCGATGTCGTCTTCAACCCCCGATACTACCGATTTGTCAAAGAGCTAATCCGGGCGCAGAAGCGTGCGCGGTTTTTCTTGCACCATGATTTTATCTTTTCGGTTGGAACGGGCGTTAGGTCCGTTGAAGGCGAAGAATGCACTTCTTGGTATCGAGATGCGAGCCATCACCGCCGCCGATCAGAGGCGTCTGCATCGGATTGCTCCGCCTTATCGGGTAGGCGCTTTCTGCAGGCTTTCGACACCGTGCCTGGAAAAGCCCGTTATTGCTGGACGATTGACCTTCATTGCCTTCCATCCGGACAGCCGCTCGTGGTACACTCTGCGCATGCCAAATTCCACATTGCATGCGAGAGCGAGGCTAGTAATCAAGCATTCTGCCCAAGCCCACTGATCCATGGCCAAGTCGCGTCGAGAGCAGGTAAGGGGCTCGGCGTATCTTGTCAGACATTGCGAAGAAGAAGGTTCGGTCTATCAAACCTCGTGCGCGGCTCGGCATGGTTTTTCGCTATGAACGGAAGCGGGCGATTGAGCGCGAAGGATAGATCATCGAGAAGGGAATGGAGGAACGGGCAGTGAGGGGCACCCGCCATGACCTGTTCCCAATCCAGCTCCTGAAGTGCAGCTACGCCTCCTTTGATTTCACTGTATTTCTTGTTCGGGTCGGTTAGCGTCGGGTCGCAGAGATAGTGGAGGTAGGATTTTGGGTGCCGGTGCCGTTCCGGCATATCTACAATTCGCCGGTGCTTTTTCGGCCGCGTTTCCGCGGGCAGTTCCAAGAAGGCTACATCGTTCGTCTGAAACTGCTCGAGATCAGGCGCCACAGACAATTTAGCAGCTTCAATGGCGCCTGCTCGATCTAGTGCCCGGGGTTCGCCGAAGAAATACGCCTCCGTCATGGGCCGAAACAAGTGAAACGAGCAACGCTTCCGTATCTCATCGAAAACTCTATCCTGCTTGTGCTGACTGTTCCAATTATTGAGAACATGGCATCTTACTGCCTCCCGGAATACATCGATCACGCGTTCCGGTTGGTGGTCGTTCTTTAGTTCCAAATCCTCCACAACCATCGCATAGTCAGCCACTTCGCCACGCCGTCCTGGTACGATGCTGGCCACCAAGGTTGCGGCCAAGACTTCAACGGAACTTTGCGGTTGCCGACCGAGAGTAATCTTCGTCACATCGTTGCTCGTGAATCCGTCCAGATGCTCGTCGTGTGGCCGCGTGTCAAAGGCGGCATCAGAAAATATGTGCGCCAGTGCCGTCGCGAGTGCAGCGTGTTCCAGCTTTCCGGTCGGGATAAGTACGACGACAGGCATGAGTGTTGGGCCGATCTAACTACGTGCGGTTAGCTTGTTTGCCACGTTGGCTGCCAAATTCTCCGTGCGCATATAAGCTTCCTAGCGAGAATTGGGCAAGCCACTCTTCATCCTGCAACTTGGTAAGTGGAACGGGATTCTCCTCTTGGCCCAATTCCATCACGAAGATGCTCTCAGGCTCATCCTTGAATTCATCAAGCAGCACAGGGGAATGCGTCGCCAAACAGACCGTTAGCTTCTGTTGCTCCCCCCACTGGCGCATCGATTCGAGGATTTTCCGAATGGCGAATGGGTGCAGGGTGTTCTCCATCTCGTCGATCGCGACCAGCGAGCCGGGCTGCCCGCCAGCAACCGCCGTCAAGTGCAGCAGGCCAGTCAGCCAACCATTGGCGCGAAAGCGAGTGGCACGGCCTCGTCCCATCCCGTCTGTAGGAGCCCGACAGAAATGGTTTGACCAGCGGAGTAGAAATCGAGGTCGGCGAACATTTCAGGGAAGGCCGCGCAGAGGCCATTGAGGACGAATTCGTACTTGGGGCGGTTCTCCCGCTTGTCCCGCCAGTTCCTCAAGACGGTAAAGGCGTTGTCGCCGTTCGAGTTGAGGTACGCATCCGAGCTATGAAGGGAACCATTCTGCTTCAGCCCAAATAGGTTGTAATTGCGATAGGTGCGGAACCCTTCGATTGCCTCTACCAGGGGCCTGAGTTTTGGTACTGGCTTGGAATCGAAGAAGTGGCGAAGGGCCAACCGAGTGTCGTCCCAATGCATTCTTCCTGATTGCAGCGTCGTGGTGTAGGCGGATTCAAGGGCCTCGTGGTTAAGAACCACCTGTGGTGATTGTCCCGAGAATGTTTGTAGAACGCGCTCTGCAGGCCGCGGATCACCGGAGACGCCTCGGATCGCAAGCTGGAACTCCCATGTCAACTCGCCAACGGTAATGCCTACCTCAACGTTGTCGTCAGGCAAAGCGAGAACGTGGCGAAGTCCCCAAGCTCCGCCTTGAAAATCGATAGCTGCGGCCAAACCGCGCTGATACGCGAAACGAAAGAACTCAAACAAGCTCAGCAGCGTCGTTTTGCCGGACCCATTCGGGCCAACGACGACAGACACGGGCGAAGTTCGCCAAAGCGTGCGTCGCAGGCCGCGATAGTTTTTGGCTTCCAGGGTGATCGCCATGGTGATGCCCTCGGGCAGTCAGGTCCGATGGGAGGTTTCGCAAAATATCGATGCAGTTACTTACTGCAGAGTCACTGGGGCTTCGCCAGGCCATTATAGTCGGCATATGCCTGGGGAGTGCAGATGGTACGCTGGGGGCAGATAAACGGGCCAGGTTCGTCAGACCAATTGGCATTGGAGCAGGTCAATGATCTCGTTGCCAGGGCGGGGATTCACCAGTCCGGCGTAAGTCGTCACCTGCACACCCTCCACGTCGTCGGCTTTGTCTCCGTGCGGCCGGACGGACAGCGGCGGCTTTACTCGCTCGGGCCAGAGCCGGGTCGCGTGCTCGACAGGTGACTGGCCCAGTACCGCAACCTCTGGGAAGCTCGCCTCGACCGCTTGGAAGGCGCTCGAAAAGAAACGCAAGCGATCGAAAACCCCTCACCAGGAGCAAGACCCATGAGTGACTCGATCAGGAGTGAAGCGTGATCGCCGAGACACCCGAAATGATGGCCGTGATGAATGAACTGGGGCTGCCGGCACCGCATGTCGAGCGTGCCCGTTTATCCGAGTACCGGCCGCTGGAACGGCTGGTGTACGCGATCATGATGGATTTTCTACCGCGTGTCGAACCTTATGAAAGCACGCTCACGGTCGACTTCTTCCCATCCGGCGAATGGGTGCACATGGTAGTCACGCTGAGTCCCACGCATGACGTGGAATTCACGAGGATGGCCTCTGAGGTTCTCGCGAGGCAGTCAAGGAACCTGGATATTCCAGAACTGAATCCGGTAGGCCAGGAGGTTCAGGCGACAGCTTATCAAGGCATGAGGGCGAACAAAGGCGTCGGACGGCAGTGTTCAAGGGGAAACCGATGGAATTGAGCGACTGATGAAACGAGGACTTTGAAGCCGTTTTTCCGACCTGCACAAGATAGTGCCGCCTCCGTAGAAAGAGTTCCATGGCGATGACTGCTTGGCAATTCTCTAAATCCCCAGACTGCCCGGCTTGCCGCGACGCGGACCGCCATAGAAGCAAGACGGGTCCTTCCGATAGAATGTAGTGATGGAGTTCGTATGCCCCAGGTCTTTCGTTCAATGAAGATCGAGCCGGATGCGCTCCCCCGTCAGGGACAGAGCGCTACGACTCTCGGGGTTAGGCAGAGCGACTACAATATCGATCAGCAGACGAATATGGTCGCAAAGAACGGAATGGGAATGTCGGTGAGCCCTTCTTGCGGCCAACTCCCGGCCCCACTTCGACCGACGAAGTTTCCAGGAGGGCTAGCGAGGAGCAACCTTCACTGCTTCAGACTCGGGAATGGTGCATGGCAAGCGGGGCTTGTTGCTCCGGGTCTCGATCTTTGCCCAGATCCAAACGATCCAGACCATGGGTTCTTGGAGCCCGAGGTCGTAATGTTGCTCAAGGATCTCGAAATCGCCGTCGATGCCACTCGTCCAAACTGGCAGGTAATCTAGTCAGAGCCAATCATGGTCCAGAAGCTAGCCAAGGCTGAAAATTACCGTAGCTACGTGCGGAACGTTCTCAAGCTTTACGTCTATAAAGACGCAGGCAGGTTTGACACCGACGAAGCCGACGCAGTTCGAGATGAGATGGTTGAACAGTGGTATGCCCTATCGCAATCGGAAAGAAAGAGAATGGATGGGCTCGTAATGGATCTAAATGAGCTTAGAATTAGTAGTGGAAAAACTTGGTGGCAAAGCCTGCCGGAAAAGAAGAAGCAAGAAGGGCTGGTCAGGATACGGGAAGTCTACGAGCTGAAGAAAGCCGGTCGGTTCGACGAAGCTCTTGAGCATCTTAGGAAGTGGAAGAATATCATCGTTCCGCAATTTGTTTGGCATTTTCGTGGATCCTGCTGGAACTACATGGGTATACCGGAAGTCGCTGTGGAGTTCTATGGTGAAGCGGCAAGAATCGATCCCCATAATCAAAAGTTTAAGGGTGTGTACTTGATGACCCTTAAGAAAACAAACTTTAAAGAAGCTCAGAAGATAGCTAGCGAGGTCATGGCTCATGCCGAAACGCACGATCTCACGCTAGCAGTTTATGCCGCTGACGTTGAGGCAACGTCTATCAACGTCAGCTACTCCGAGGATGGCGACAACGAGAAGATGCTTGATCGAACTCGGGGACTAGCGAGCATACTTCAGATGATAATGCAGCGGCTATTAGCTGGGGAAGTTCGGGATCACGGGAATGCGGTTATTGGCATGGCCGGTGTGTTGCTTAGTAGTTGTGATGTGACGCTTGGGGAAGATGCGGAAGCCTATGGCCTTTTGACGTTTCTTATCAATATTGACCGCGAGAACCCGCTTCTCTACGCAGCACGAGGAAAGCTTGGTTATCCAACAAAAGCTGACTCCATTAGCGATCTAATCCATTCAATAAAACTCGGTATGCCGATGAATTGGCCCTTCGTTTGGATAGCCAGCCACTACATGGAGAAGGGGGAATATCTTGCGGTTAAGAATACTTGCTTGGAGGCATTTATGAGACCGCTCGTCCCTAAAATTCGCAGCGAGCTGCTTGAGTTGCTTGCTATCGCGGAGGCAAGCTCCGGTGCATCACCGGGTGAGGTTCGAAAGTTATTTGTGGAAGCTATTCGAACTGACATTCGGAATACTCGGGCAGTCGCTAACTTGGCGAAGTTTGAGGAGTTGGTTCAAGACCCGACAAGGCTAGTCGGATGGAGGCAGGAGTCGTCGTTGCTCGATCATCACCCAGAATTTGAGGAAGAAAAGGCCTTTGCTGATGACCTTCTAAAAGATCTCACGATCGCGGCCTAACGGCAGCTTTTTGGCTCCCCCACCTTTATTTGAACGGGCTTGGGGCAATCAACGGACCAGATCTCATTTCCTTGGGTGATTGCGTCGCCTGAGTGCCTAGAATGAGACGTGTCCGTTTAACTGCTCTCCGGTCATAGGCTGCCTGAAATAAACCGAGTCCGAGACTCTTGCGGTCCATGTTACAGTAGGACCGCTATGGACCAACGCTCCCTCACAGGACGTCACACGTTAACTGAATTTACCGTTTGGCCTGTCTTTAGGATACCCATGTAGCTTGGGTTTTTCTCCTTGTTCTCCCAGGCACCCATCACGTGATCCGTCATCGTCGTGATGTCGGTCACGATGGTCGTCTTCCAGAGCCGAGGATCGTACTCGCACACGCGCATCATGTTGTCGACGTCGAAGATGGCTAGAGTTCCCTTGGCCCGGATCAACAGCACTGGCTTGTCGAGTGCGATCCGAATGCCCAGTTCAAAGAGGACGTTCGGGTTGTGGTCGGTCAGGTCGGCAACCACCAAATCCGCCTCAATCAGTTGCCTGATGATCGTGTGGTGGATCAGGTCGCTGCCGTGGGCACGGGCAGTCTCGACGCCGAAGTCTGCCGCATTGCAAGCGGGCTTGATCAAGCTGTTGAGCACTTCCTCAAAGAAACCCACCGGGCGTGCGTCCTTCCCCTTTTCGGAGAAGGGCATGATGACGAAGGCTCCATGAGCGTACTGGCCCAGCTGGCAGCACCACTGCTCCATCTGTGGCTTGTCCTGCCACCTTTACCGCTTGAAGTCCGCCAAGCCCGTCCATGATCGACAAGTATTTGCAGTTCTTCTTGTAGAGGTCGCAAAACTCGTCGTGGAGCGAGTCGTCGAGGCCGAACTTCTTGTACAGGACGCTGCTGACGAATTCTCTTTCAGGGAGAGTTCCGCCGCCGTAATGATCGAACACGTCCTTGAACATCTTGACCGTGAAAAACGCATTGATCTTGTCCTGCCGCTGTTTCTCTGCCGACTCGGGGTAAACGATGCTGTTGCCGAGTTCGGTCAGGGCGATTGTCTCAGTGTCCCGGCTCCCGGTCGTCAGACCGTAATCCCGTGACGAAGCAGCGAGGTAGAAAAACTTCGGATTCTTGTGAGAAAGACTGCACGCTTTCGCCACATTTTCGGGCTCCAACGGTTTCCCGTTGTTCTTGTCCTTGATCGCTTGCGGGACAGCAAGGGCTTCTTCCAGAAGGTTCTGAGGGAAGGGACGACGTACCTTTGGGCGATGCTGCCCTGCCGCCTTCTTTACGGCAGCCGAACGCAGTTTCGAATCGGCTTTTGTCTTGCCTGTTGCTCTGGGTTTTGAAGCCACGGCGACTTCGTCGTTCGGGGTAGCGGGGCTACGTGCGGCCATAGGAGAATCAGTCGCGTCGTCAATCATTGTGGTTTCGATGTTTTGGGTGTCCTTTTATTGCTAATCCCAAAGGAGAAGTTGCCTCCATGCGTTCGTCTCTTTCTTATTAGTGAGCGCCACAACAGAATTGTATCGCACCAAAAGGCCAGATGTACATGTCATAAGGGGATATGGGTAGAACCGTTAAAGTTTGACTTTCGGTTTAGCGAGCCGCAGACCGTTGAACAGAGTCGATTGGATTCGAAATGGAAGGACGTAACGATGGGAACGGCAATGTCTAACTGGAGACGTTGGGAGACGATGGACAATCAAAACCCAATCAACTGTCAGCCGACCGAAGCAAAAGCACCTGATCAACCCTGCCTCTTCGCCTATCCAAACCTTCGCTACCTTTTTGACATGCTGCTCGCCCCACACTATTCTGGCGAACATGCCCGCCCAGCACAATATACCCGATGGCTTCGATGCCCGCGGCAAGGCCGTTGGCCGGGCAGAACGCAGGCTAATGGCGGGCTGGCGCATTGACTCCGTGGACGCCTTGCGCGGCCTGACCATTTTGCTCATGCTCTACGTTAACGACCTGGGACCGGCGGTGCCTGCGTTCCTGCACCATATCCAGCCCCCCAATGCCGACGGCACGACCCTGGCCGACATCGTCTTTCCGGCGTTCTTGTTTCTTGTCGGAGTATCAAGTCCCCTGGCGTTCGAGCGGACCCGGGCGGCGGGGCCGTCGAAACGCACTCATTCCGGAAATCTTTTATCGTTTTCTAAAGCGTGGCAATCGAGCGCACAAAGGGAAACCGATTCTGCAGGTGTCGTGCCTTGTCGAAATCATTGGACTCGAGAAACCAGCGAACGGAGACCGATGCGTCGAGAATGTACTTCATACGCTCTCGCGGGTCTCGTGGATGAATTGGTCCACGTCGATGAAGCCGACCCTTCTGGAAGTTTCTGCCATCATCCGTTCCGAACGCTCGCGAATGCGCCGGGCCAGGTCCGGCTCGAACGGCGTCCCCTCCAGAAAGTGACGCTCGGCGGCTTCCTGGTCTGACTGGATTCGAGGATCGATTACCAGTGGTTTTTCGACGGTACTCATAGGAGCATTGTCCCAAGTGGCTACAATCTGTCAATCGCAGCAGGTTGCTCGAGCTTGCCCATGGAAAAAGGATCGAGTCATGCTTTTCAAGGCGAAAAACGGGGGTTGGGAGTAACTCCCAAGCGCTGATGGCATGACCCTGGCCGATATCGTTATTCCGGCGTTCTTGTTTCTCGGCAGATCGTGGTGACCTGTGCTGGCCTTTACCGCGTTGATCCTGACGTGGTGTGCTGTGCCGCGTGAGCGGGGCCGGAAGCGAAGCCTACTGTTGGCTGCCAAGGCGCTCGGGATTGCGGGGCCTGCTGGTCTTGCTGGCGGTCTACCGGCGCGAGTTTCGAAGTTGCGTTTTCTAGCGCTGATGAAACGTTGTGCGTGGAATTTGGCCCCAAAAAGCCCCGGATGAGGCGGCAGTCAATAGCCAGGGACGTAAGTCCCTGGTAAGGTTGCTGAACAATAAGTAAGCCCTGGAAGGGCGAAAGTACTTTCGCCCTTCCAGGGCTAAAACCTAATGCCCCGTCCCCCTGGGGCTTACGCCCCAGGCTATGGACTGCCGCCCTTCCAGGGCTAACCCCAGAAAAAGCGCGACTTCAAAAGCGCGCGAGCCAGGCACCGCCGAATTCCGCTTCGGGGTCCGCGTCGATGACTTGGCATGGCTGCGGAGCGGGATGCGGCGACTCGGCTTCCGAATGTGGCTCTGACGGCCTCTGCCCGCCTATCCCAAAGAACTTCGTACTTCATCCTGCGCTGCTCGAGATCGCGGAGGATGTCGGGTAGGGGACGGCCGACTTTGGGCGCTTGACGCCGTTCCGCCATTTCTTCCTCGTTGTGAACGGCGACTTGACACTGGGAGGCAGTTTGCCGAGTCCGTGTGGCACAAACACACCCAGCACTTTTCCGGATGGGTCTTGCAATTCCACCTCGGCGCCGGTGGTCAATTGGGATAGTAGAGACGGGTCGGTCACGGTAATTGACATCGCGTTCTCCTGATCGAATTACCGCGATTTTACTGCCGAGGTGCGCAAGTTTTCTACTCGAATCATGGTGCTGCTTGGGTCCGGCCACTTGCGAACCTGGCGCCTTGAAGCTTGTCGAATGACAGGAAAGAAGACACCTCGGAGGCACGATCCGGAATATCGAACAAATCTCGCGGGACGGCGTGATCCAGACCGCGAAAGCCCCTGGTAAAGGACGATCGAACCACGAACGCTCGGGATCACAACGATACCCTGAAATGCAACGAGGCAGCGTGCCTTCGCCACGCTGCCTTGTCAGATTCGGTTTAGCACAAAGGACGCAAGATATTGCAAACAAACGATTTGTGTGGTTATTCACAGATTTTTTGCGTAAGCGCTTGCAAGCAAAGGAATTCAATTCGCTAACGACAATTCCTTGGCGAATCCGGAGGACTTTGCCCCTTGACTCAGGACAGCGTCCTTGGGAAGTTAAGCCTCTACAAAGTGAATGTCTGACGCCAATATTGTGTCTGTTTGGAGCTTTCAGCGTGCTTGTCCTGGGCTATTTAGCCGATTAGAATGGAAGTGCGGATGGCGCTGACCTAGCAAATCGGCGACTTAGTTCACCGGTAATTGAATTTGGTCTAGGCCACGCTAGTTAATTTTCCTATTGAGCAGGTGTGCCATGCCTTCGACTGAAACTCCTCCGGCAACCGCCGTGGAAGAACCGCAGAAGGCCGAAACAGAAAAGGCAGTTAGTACTGTGAAGGAATGTGGGAACATCAAGGTCGCGTATGAAGCGGTGGAACTAAGCGGCGAAGACGTCAAGATTTTGGATCAGATCCAAGCCGACCCCTCATCCCCGAAAGGGCATCCGCGCCGTAGACCTCGCAAAATGGTCGAAGGAAAACGGTAATTCCGCTTTTAGTCCCCGAAGAGTACAGAAACCCTTCTCCTACCAGAGAGGGGTTCTTTTGTTTATACAGGTAAGGATGAACCCTATCCTAACGAAAAATCGCTTCTCCGAAGCGGACGTGGACCTGCCAGAAATCCAAAGTTTTGGCTGCGGGATCGAGCGTTATGGCGCGAGGTCGCGGAATGGATCAAATCACGCGATGGCGAAAACAGTGCAATTCAGGATATGAAGAAATTTGGCACCGAGGTTTGGCTTCACCGAACCGAAGACGGAGTACTCGTTGGGATAAGTTCTCTGGGCGAGAACTATTGGAAATGGCCTCCACCAAACGGAGCAAAAAAGCTTATTAGCATCATTCCATGCGTTGGACTGCACAAGGAATTCTTCGGCGAACCACGCGACGCAGCCTCGGAAATGCGTTATGCCGCTCAGATCCTCGATCATCTGATTTATGAGGCCGCGACCAAAACTCACCGTATGCCAATAATTGGCCTCATGGTTGATGAACAGAACTCGCGAGCCATACGCTTTTATGAAAAGGAAGGCTTCGTTCAGCTGCCCAGCACGCACAAAAGCGGCGGTATCGTTTACAAACGAATGGCGCTAGATATCTCCGGTCTCGTGAATCAGCCGACAATTTCAGCCACATGATGTCCTGGCAAATTGTCTTCGATTACTTCATCCGCTCATCTCGGTCACGGTAATGGACATTGTCTTCTCCTGAATGAACTACCGCGATTTTACTGCGAAGGCACGCGCGTTTTCTACTCGAATCATCTCGCCGCTCGAGTCCGACTGTCGGCGAATCCTGCCCGAATCCCGGCGATTATGACAGGATGCTCGCCTCAGACAGTTCCGGCGAACATGCCCGGCCAGCGCAATATACCCGATGGCTCCGATACCCGCGGCAAGGCCGTTGGCCGGGTTAGGCCAGGCCGATGACGGGCGGGTGTATTGACTCCGTGGACGCCTTGCCCAGCCTGAACTGTGTTCGTCTCTCTTCACTTCAAGAGCACGACAAACCCGGCTTGCTCGAAGTGATGATCTCCCGTTAGGGCCTCCGTGATTCCTGCCTCGTGCATCGCTACAAAGAAACGCAGTCGGTAAGGGACCATTCCTTGTCCGGACGAGCTGAGAAAAGTTCAACCCCTTCTTGCAACTTTGACGGCACGATTGAAATGTCCGGCATGCGGGCAAGTTGCTGGTAGAGCCGCACGAAGCGGTCTCGGTTAGGCGGCCGCGAAAATGCGTCGCCCACTTCAACGAGCACCAATTCGGTTGTCACCAACTTGCCCTCGAATGAGGCGGTAAAAGCCGCAGCCTTTTCATGCGTTTCATCGGCAGGGTTGAGTTGAGCAATAAAATAAAAGCTGTCGGCGAAAACCGTTCTCATTTCTTTGGGGTACCGTGCAGGTAATGATCGTGGTTGCGGGCGAGATCGCTTGGCAGTCCGGTCATACAACCCGCAAACTGCATTAGCAGTTCCTTCGCTGAGCCGGGTTGTTCGACGATTGGATCGGCAACTACCGTTACGTGGGTACCCTCGGGCAATGTTGCTCCCTGGTCCAGCACGATCAAGCCATTCTGCACAATTCCGTGAAGTGTCATTTTGGGATCCTTGTGCCGTTTCTTTTGATCCTATCGTCAGGGCCCCCGGGGCGTGGATTCCGCCTATCCGAACCTTTGCAACGGTTTTTGAGGGGATGCGCGTCTCAGACTATTCTGGCGAACATGTCCGGCCAGCACAATATATCCGATGGCTACGATACCCGCGCAAAGCAGCACCCTGCCTTTCCGGGCGAAGATGTCCGAAGCGTTCAAGGGAAAGCTCCCTGTTCATATCCTGGCCGAAGACAATCGCCATTCCATTGATGTCGCGTACGGCCAACTCTCGAATTCCGTAGGGCCGATCTATCGGCCCTGAGGCAATTTCAGCGCCCCGAGCAACCAATTCTTGGTGATAGGCGTCGACGTTCCTTGATCCATTGGAATAAGTGGTCGCCGCTCGGGTTTCGATCGTGCCGGACCAAATGAATCGCCTAATCGTCTGCGCCACACAACGGCGTATGCGTCGTCGCCGAAATCCCAGGTAAATCCCAGAATGTCGCGATAGAACGCGGCCTGTCCCTTTGACGTCTTGGACATGAAGCACCGGGGCCGCCCTGGATAAACTGTGCCGGATTAGAAGATGGGAGTGCAGGCATTGAGCTCTTCGCTGCTGAGCCCATTCAAAACCCGCCAGGTGCATGACCGCGCTCATTAAAATTCGCGGCTAAACGAAATCATGACATCGCCGCGGCGAATCTAAACCTGCGCCACGACCCGCCTTACCAACGTCCGCAGCTTCTTCTCCGCAACAGCCGCCGTCTCGAGAATCTCTTCGAGCGAGACGGGCTGCAGCGCATCCGCCAGGCAAATATCGGTGATGACCGATATGCCCAGCGTCCGCAAGCCGGCGTGAACGCGACGATCACTTCCGGCACCGTGGACATGCCCACCACGTCGGCGCCGATGCCGCGCAGAAAGCGATACTCCGCCCGCGTCTCGAGGTTCGGCCCTGAAACCGCCACAAAAACGCCCTTGTGGCAGGTGATTTTCTCTTCCAGAGCAATTCCTCTGCGCCAGCTTGATCAGTTCCCGGTCATAAGGCCAGCACATATCGGGGAACCGCGGCCCGAGCCGATCGTCGTTCTTGCCGATGAGCGGATTGTCGCCAATCAGGTTGATGTGGTCCTCGATGATCATCAGATCGCCTTTGCCGTACTGCGGATTCATGCCGCCGCAGGCGTTGCTGACGATCAGAATCTCGCAGCCCAGGGCCTTCATGACGCGCACGGGCAAAGTGATCTGTTGAAGTGAATACCCTTCGTAAAAGTGGAAACGGCCCTCCATCGCCACGACTGGTTTTCCCGAAAGATTGCCGCACACGAACCGGCCTGCATGGGACTTTACGGTTGAATGCGGGAAGTGCGGAATCTCTTCGTAGGGAATCTTGACCGCGGATTCGACTTCCTCGGCCAAGGCGCCCAGGCCCGTTCCCAGGATGATGCCGATTTTCGGCTTGCCGGGCCACTTCTGTTGGATGGCTCGCGTGGCTTCCTGAATCTGTTCGTACATGAGTTGGCTTACCGAAATGGATAGAGTGAAGGAGCGGCCGATCTTTGCCGTGCCTGCGTCTCAATATATACTGCGCAGGTAAGCCGACCACTCAACCCGCTAGCGATAGAAGATAAGGCTATGGCCGCCAATCTGACTCCTCAATATCTCGAAGCAGAATCGGACTTCAAGAAGGCGCAAACCGCCGAAGAGCGGCTGGAATGCTTGAAGCGCATGTTCGCGCTTTTGCCCAAGCACAAAGCCAGCGAGAAAATGCAGGCGGACCTGAAAACGCGCATGAGCGACCTGCGCAAGGAAGTCGAACAGGAGAAAAAGAACCCCAAGAAGGTGAGCGTCAGCTACAAGATTCCCAAGCAAGGCGCCGGCCAGTATGTACTTCTGGGCGGGGCCAACGCGGGCAAAAGCCGCCTGCTCAGTCGGTTGACGCGGGCCACACCGGAAGTGGCCGCTTATCCCTTTACGACGCGCGAGCCGCAAGCCGGCATGATGGAATGGGAAGACGTCCGCGTGCAACTGATCGATCTGCCGCCCATAACGGCCGACTTTCTGGAATCCTACGTTTCGAGCATGGTTCGTTCGGCCGACGCTGCCGTCTTGATGCTCGATTTGGGCGACGACGACAGCCCCTTCGCCGTCGAAACGGTTCTCGAACGGCTGGCCCAAACCAAGACTGTGTTGGCAGGAGAATTGCCCGCCGAGAATCCCGATCCCACCATCGAAACGATCCGAACGATGTTGGTCGCGAACAAAAGCGACCTGCCCGGCGCAGAAGACCGCCTGGAGATTGTCCGCGAAATGTTCGGCAGCCGCTTTCCCATACACGTTTGCGCTGCGGAGTCGGGTCTGGGTTTGCCTGAGCTGCGCGAATCTCTTTTTCGATTCCTCAAGCTCATTCGCGTCTATACCAGGCTTCCCGGCAAGCCGCCGGACATGACTTCGCCTTACACTTGCCCCGTAGGTTGCACGCTTCTCGACATGGCGGCGCTGGTCCATCGCGACTTTGTGGATGGCTTGAAATCGGCGCGGATTTGGGGAACGGGGGTTTTCGACGGGCAAACCGTCAAGCGCGACCACGTGCTCCACGAAGGCGATATTGTCGAACTCCATATGTGAATAGCTGGCGAATGCTCTTCCCCTGGCACGCTCCGCGTTTACAATGGTGGGCCGGTTGCGATGGGCGGCGATTTTTTCGAAAGGACAATAAGCAATGGCGACGGCCTTCATTGTGCGGCACGGCGCGCATGCGCTTCCTGGGGGAGTTTCAGCCCCAAGGCAGCTTCGAACCTGAAGCGCGGACAGGAGGTCGTGGTGCGCACCGAGCGCGGCTTGGAGATTGGCGAAGTGCTTTGCGAATCGGATCCCCGAGCTTTGGCAACCATCGGCGAGCCTACCCACGGTCAAATCCTGCGCCAAATCAACAACGAGGATGCTGGCCAAATCGACCGCATTCGCGACATCGAACGGCGAGAAATGGAAGTCTGCTCGAATTTGATCAGGCAACGCAATCTGCAGATGGAGCTAGTCGACGTCGAACATCTTGTTCGGCAACGAGCGGATCGTGTTCTATTTTCTTGCCGAGAAACGGGTGGATTTTCGCGAACTGGTCAAGGACCTGGCTCGCGAGTTCAAGACTCGCATTGAAATGCGCCAAATCGGCGTCCGCGATGAAGCCAAACTGCTGGCCGATTACGGAGATTGCGGCAAACCCGTCTGCTGCAACACCCATATGCCGGTGATGCCGCCCGTGTCGATGCGGATGGCCAAGTTGCAGAAATCCACGCTCGATCCGTCGAAGATCTCCGGGCGTTGCGGGCGTCTGAAATGCTGTCTGCGTTTCGAACAAGACGTGTACGAAGAGTTTCACCAAGAGCTGCCGGCTGCCGGCGACAGGGTGGTGACCAATAAAGGCAGCGGCCGGGTGTTATCGCAGGAAATCCTGGCGCGAAAGCTGCTCGTGGAATTCGAAGACGGCAGGCGGCTGATCGTCGCCGCGGAAGAGATTTTGACCAAACTGTAGTGAATATCCCTTTGGGCGAGAGGCGACAAGCCGATGTCGGTTAATCAGCCACTCCTGGCCGAGTTGGTCGAACGCGATTCGCGTTACGCTTACGAAGCCTACGAGTTTGTGTTCATTGCCCTTTCCTTCACGCAAAAAATGCTCGATCGTGTGCCCCCGCCCGCCCACGAGGATGACCCTCCGCCGGGGTTGGAATACCACGTCTCGGGTCCCGAGCTGCTCGAAGGCATTCGCGTATTGGCGCTGCAAGAGTTTGGCCTGATGGCGCGGGTAGTCTTCAAGCTTTGGGGCGTGAACCGCACGGACGATTTTGGTGAAATCATTTTCAATCTCGTCCAAGGGAAATTGATGAGCAAGACCGATCAGGATTGCCGCGACGATTTTCATGAAATCTACGATCTGGATCGAGCCCTGGTCGAAGATTTCCACCTGGAACTGGATGAGCCGGAGTGGATGCGATGAAATGGGCTTCGATTCGTTTCGTGCTGGCGCTGGTCGTATTCTTGGCCTGGCTCGGCTGGTTGCTGCAACTGGCAGTGAGCACTGCCAGGCCAATCGTTTTATGCGAGCCGCAATTCCTGGTATCCAGTCTCGACGTGGTGGCTCAGGTCGGGTCCGTGAACGGGGGCGACGACGAAGTGATTGTGCGCGAAGTGCACTACCCACCTGCCGAGCGCGACAAACTCGTCGGCAAGAAAATCCGCGTCACCAATCTGGATCAATGCAAAGAGGATTGGCAGGGAGCCGATGCCTTGTACATTTTGCCCCTGATTACTGACGGCAAAGACGCCTATCGGGTTGCCCCCTTGCCCCGTTCACCCGGTTTCGGCGGATCCGGCAGCAGGGCCGCCCGGCCAAGAATCTATCCGTTAACGCCCCAAACGCGCATGCAGCTCGATCTCATTCAGAAGCCGCAAGCGGCGAAGTTGCCTTAACAGAAGATTGCGAGCCTCGTGGATATTTTAGCGAGCCTCCCACGTTAGTGGGGGGAGGTTACGGCTGACTCCCCCCACTAACGTGGGAGGCTCGCTCCTGTGAATGCTCGCTCCTGTGAGTCGCTCGCTCATGTGAGAGGCTTGCTGACGTGAGTCGCTCCTGTTAGGTGCCCGCCATTCTCAGAATCCCCACTCCGTAAACAGACCGATGCCCACCAGCGAAATGAACAGGGCCAAAATGATCGGTACCCGCCATGCCTTGCGCATGCCGCGGTGAGCGCCGTAGGCTCCCATGACCGGCGCCAGCAAAAGGCCGCCCAGCGAGCCGATGGAGAACATGGCTCCGTATGCCGTTCCGAGGTTCATTCCCGACTGATCTTTATCGACAAACGTAAAAAGAATTCCCACCAGAGTTGGAAAGATTGGTCCGAGCATGGCGCCGGTGAGAATGAGGCCCACCGCTGCTCCTTTGCCATTCCGCCGCGCCGGCCATGTTGCCCAACGTCACTCCGGCTCCAAGTGCCAGCATGATAATCAACCAGGCATCGGCGATGCCGGGCGCAATCCATCCGCTGGCCATCAGCATGGCCGCGACAAACCGGGATGCGAGGAAACTCAGCCAGAAGGCAGACAACGTAAAGACCGAACTTCGTTCACCCATTCCCAGGCCCATGAGGAAGGTTGTCGACCAAGCGCCCAAGATCCATTCAAGCGGCAAATAGACAAGCAGTGCGATTCCGGTCCACAGGACGACTGGGGAACGGATGATTTCGGCGATGTGTCCTGAACTGTGGTGATCCGGAAACGCATCCGACGCGGTAGCCAGGGCCATGATTCCGGGAATCAAGCCGACGCAGGCTAGCACGGTGAGCGCCCGCCGATAGCTGAATCGTTCCAAAAGCGTTTCGAGCAATGGAGGAGTGAGCAGTGCGCCCAAACCGAAAAACACGTTGCCCAGGTTCTGCGATGCGGTGACCTTGTCGGGATAGAAAGCACTTTCCATCAATACCACGCTGCCGACGCTCAAGAAGGCCGAACCCGCGCCTACCACCAGAATGCTGGCAGCAGTTTGCGAGAGGCTCTTGCTCAGGCCGGCAAAATAAAGCCCGGTTGCCGTGCCCAGCGACCCGATGAGCATGACGATGCGGGCACCGAATTCATCCTGAAGCACGCCGGCAACTAACATCATGGGCAGCAGCGACAGATTCAATACGGCTAAGAGCGCGCCGACATGCGTTTCGCGAAGCTCCAGTTTTCGCATTAGGGTCAGTTTCAGGCTGCCGATGAGAGCGAGCACGATCCCGAAAACGAAGGCGCCGCAAATGGTTAATGGGGTTACGGCGTGGAGCATAGTGATCCTTGGAAAAAGAGACCTTGCCGATGAGGCAGGCCACGTAGTTTGAAGTTAGCGGATTCGAGCAAAGTTTCGAGCCCTGCCCACCTTGGCTAGAATGAACTCATCATGGTTCGCTTGCCGATTTATCTCGATAACCACGCAACGACTCGCGTCGATCCGCGTGTGGTGCAGGCGATGCTGCCTTACTTCACTGAGAACTATGGCAATGCGGCCAGCCGGCATCACGTATTCGGTCGCATCGCCAATGAGGCCGTGCAAGAAGCTCGTGGTCAGGTTGCGCAATTGATAGGCGCCAGCCCTCGCGAGATCGTCTTCACCAGCGGGGCCACCGAGAGCGACAATCTGGCGATCCGTGGAGCGGCCCTCATGTATCGCAGCCGTGGCGATCATATCATTACGGCATGCACCGAACATCATGCCGTCCTCGATCCGTGCCTGCACTTAGGCCGCGAAGGTTTTCGCGTGACCGTGTTGCCCGTCGCGGCGGATGGCCGCGTCGATCCGCAGCAGGTGAGCGATGCCATCTGCGATCGAACTATCCTGGTCAGCATCATGGCCGCCAATAACGAGATTGGCACGCTCGCGCCCCTCAAAGAAATTGGCCAGTTGTGTAAAAGCAAAGGCGTGCTCTTTCATACCGATGCCGTGCAAGCCGTAGGCAAGGATCCCGTTCGACGTCGAGGACCTGGGCGTCGACCTTGCCAGCGTAACCGCACACAAGCTTTATGGCCCAAAGGGGGTGGGAGCGCTCTTACGTTCGCCGGCACGATCCCCACGTTCGCTTAGTTCCTCTTTTTGACGGCGGCGGCCATGAGCAGGGCTTGCGCAGTGGCACTTTGCCGGTTCCGAATATCGTCGGTTTCGGCATGGCTTGCGAACTTTGCCGCCTCGAAGGAGCGGCGGAAGCGGTGCGGCTACTCGAATTGCGCGAGCGCCTCCGGGTCGGCATCCAAAGCAAGCTCGACGACGTTACCTTGAACGGGCATCCCACTTTACGACTCCCAGGCAACCTCAATCTCAGCTTCGCCTATGTGGACGGCGAAGCCCTGATGATGGCCATGCGCGACGTCGCCGTCAGCTCCGGATCCGCGTGTACATCCGCCAGCGTCGAACCGAGTTACGTGCTTAGGGCCATCGGGCTTTCCGACGAGTTGGCCCGCAGCAGCCTCCGTTTCGGCCTAGGCCGATTCAATACCGAAGAGGAGATCGATTTTACCGTGGCCACGGTCGTGCAAGCCGTCGAACGGCTTCGAGCCATAAGCCCTGCTTATGCCCTCGCGAAGGGCATTTCGCCTTTATAGGGACAGGCGAGCCGAAAGCGTTAGCGACCGGAGCACAAAAGTGCTTGCTAGGCCCAATTCTCCAGTCGCTAACGCTCCCGGCTCGCCTGTCAGAAGATGGTTTCCAGGTGGGCTAACGCCCCTGGCTATTAACATTTATTCCCTTCGGGGAAAGAAACAGTGGTCCGCGATTCGTTGAAGGCACTCGCTTCCCAGACCCTTGCCGGCTGGTCCGGCAGGTGGATAAGTTCCGCAGCTAATTGTGCACTATGTTCTTATCTACGGCCCCTGCCGGACAAGCCGGCAGGGGTCTTCCGATGCGTTTCCGGACTCGCTAACCAAAAACCCACAACCTTGAAACTGGCGAGTCAGGTTCATAATTGACTTCACCATGTCATCGCCGAAGCGGCTGTCTCTAGCCCCCCTTACCTCCCAACCGCCCGATTTCGCGTCGCCAGGAGCGCCAATGTCGCCCACCCTGTCGTCGAGATGCGTTGAGCATAGCTGACCGCCCCCGGCGGCCGGGTGGTTTCGATCCAGCTCCCGTCCGCCTGTTGATTCGCCAGCAGAAATCGGCGGCCGCGTTCGATGGTCGGGGAATGAGTCGGCGCCCATTTGTTTCGCCAGAGCAAGGATGGCAACCGCGGAATCGAAGGGTTCCGAGGCCGAGCTGGAGAAAGGCCCCCAGCCGCCGTCTTCATTCTGACCGAACACAATGGCGGCGTGCGCTTCCCGTTTCTCTTTCTCGTGGCTTTTGCCCAGCCCAAACAAAACCGCCACCTGATCGCCCAGGCCATTTCTCGGCTGGCTTATCAACCACGTTTCGGCACGGTTGATGGCTGCCGATTCTTGCGTGGGCGCCAGAATCTTAAGGGCCTGACACGCCTGGGCCGTTGCGAGGGGGACGCCGTAGGTGCAGGGCGAGCCGATGCCGCCGTCCTCAATGCGCCAACAGCCTTCAGGCTGCTGATCCTGGACGAGCACGCGAGCCGCCTCGCTCCTTGCCACCGAACTGGCTTGCGGTCCCGCATCCGCCAAGGCTCGGGCGAATTGAATATGGGCGAGTACCTTGTCGCTGAACCCTCCCTCGCCGCCGTTGTGATCCCAGTTCAGCGGTTGGTTCAGCCAATTCCGGGTATCTTTGAGACTTTCGGCCACGCGGCTGAAACCCTGGCGTTGGGCTTCGAGCAAGGCCCTGGCGCCGTCGCCGTTATTGTGACAAGAATAGCAATGGTTCTCGCGGTTCCAACGGGGCACTTCTTGGGCCAGGTAGGCGGTTGCCCGCTCCTCTGGCGTTGCAGGCACCTGTTCGCGACTCAATTCGCCATGAAGGCTTGAAAGCAGAATCGAGGCGCCGATCAGGAGAAACAAAAGCGCGGCGCGGTTCCCTGTCCTACGCGCTGAATCGTGGTTGGAGGGCTCATTCCTTCGGTATAATCTCATTTCGCGTGGATTGGAACCGCAATGCCCCGGCCAGCATGCCGGAGGGAGATCATGCACGCTCCAGAATCAGCTACCTCCACCGTGCCCAAGAACTTGCCGCCTTTGGCGGGCGTAGCCACGCTCGAAGAGGCTGCTCGACCCGGGTTGGGCATAGAAGCCTGCGTCGCTCGGCTCAAGCGCTATCACTATGCGTTCTTGCGCCTGCATGAACTCCTCAACGCACGAATCACTGCGGAACCACTTTACGAGCTGAAGACCGGCTTTTCGCACCACGCCTACCTCTGCTCTGAACACGTGCAGGCATTGCGCACGCGCGTGAGCGAAATGCGCGAGCCGCCCTTGGGCTTGGAGACTGTGCCGCACCTTGCTTTGCAGATTTTTTTCGACGAAATCCTGGCCGCGCCCACCACGGCGGCCTTGCTCCTGGGGATCTATGAGGGGGCAGTTCCTGCAGTGCAACAGGCCTTGCAGCACCATCTCGAAGACACCAATCAACTCGTCGATGCGCCGAGCGTGCGTGTCTGCCGATTCGCCTTGCTTGAACTGGCCGACATGGCGAGCTTCGGCGCACAGTGCATCAAGACTCTGGTGGACCCACCGGCGCATCACCGCATTGCAACCCTGGCTTGAACTGCTCAGCCGATGTCTGCAAGCGGCCGGCGGACTGGACGGCCGCGAGCACTCCAGAGAAGCCCTTCCGGAACGCCTCTATTCGCGGACGCCTTACGTTTACGATCGCGTGCCGAAGCGCGACGGCCGGTTCCGGGACCTGTACAACCAGGGCGTGAACCCCGAGGCATTCCTCTACAATCCCGAATTCCCGGCCCAGCCCAAGATCCTGATGATGCTCTTCAAGCGCATCCGCGAAATCGATGTGCCGGAAATGATGGCCAGCATCATTTATGAAACCAAGGGCCAGCCGTGGGAATATTACCGCGACATGAGCCGCCAGCTTTGGGACGAAGCTCGCCATGCCATGATGGGTGAAGTGGGCTTCACCAGCTTGGGCATCGACTGGACGCAGGCCCGGATCACGCACAATTGGTCGTTGCGGCTGAACACGGAATGCACGCCTATTGAACGCCACGCGGTTCTCTATTTCATCGAACAGGGCCTGATGACGCGGACCGGCAAGCGTTATGAATGGGAAGTGGGCCTCGAATCCGGCAACCCGCTCATGGCGACCATTCAAGATTACGATTGGGCCGACGAGGTTCTGCATGCATCGATCGGCCGGCAGTGGTACATTCCGCAGTTCGGCGATCGCAAGCAAGCGATCGATTATGGCGACGCCTGCTGGTCGCGCATCCTCAGCAACTGGGCGACAGTCCGCGACAGCGGGCTGACGAATCACGCCAACTGGTGGCCCAGCATTTACCGCCAGGCTTGCCGGACGTGGGGGATCGAACCCGATCCGAAGGTTTTGGCGTATTCCGAAACCTACGAAGGGACGCGGGCGGACTTGAAGAATGTCAGTGTCAGTGCTTGAAGTAAATCCGAAATCCGAATATCGAAATCCGAAAAAAAAAGGCAAAGTACGAAATCCGAAAGATCCAGAATCCTTTGATCCATTTCGAATTCTGGTGCTTCGTCAAGGTGCCGATGTTATGAAACGATACGGTCCTTTCCTGATGATCTTTGCCGGATTCGGCTGGGCCTTCTTAACCGCTGCACCGCGCGACGTTGATGGCGCGAAGCCTAGTGCGACCGACGCTGCCAAAGCCGATCCTGGAAAGCGCGTGCCGTGGAAGACTTCGCATATCACCGGGTCGCCGGAGCCGCCAAGTCCCTATCGACTAGAACGGGTGTTTCCCAAACTGGAGTTCAAGAATCCGCTGGTTTTCGTGCAAGCACCGGGCATGGATCGGTTCTTCGTGGCCGAGCAGGCGGGCCCATCTATTCCTTCAAGCCCGATCCTCTGGTCGCCAAGGCTGACTTGTTCATCGATTTGAGCAAGGAAATTCATAGCTGGCCCGGCCAGCGGCGTCAAGGGCGTCGGCAACGTTTACGGTTTGGCGTTCCATCCAGACTTCGCCAAGAATCGTTATTGCTACATTTGCTATGTTCTGAGTGGCCTGAAAGCCGGGGATCAGCTTTCCGAAGGCTCGCGCCGTCTCCCGCTTCCGCGTGACCGATACCGATCCGCCACGGGTGGATCCCGAGAGCGAGAAAATCCTTCTTACCTGGCTGGGCGACGGGCACAACGGCGGCGATCTCCATTTCGGCCCCGATGGGTACCTCTACATTTCCACTGGCGACGGCACGAACCCGAGTCCACCCGATAAATTCAACACCGGTCAAGATATCAGCGATTTGCTGTCGTCGATTCTGCGCATCGACGTCAATAAGGAAGAGGCCGGCAAACCCTACGCAATTCCGCCGGACAATCCGTTCGTGAAACTTGCCGGCGCCCGCCCGGAAGTTTGGGCATATGGCTTGCGCAATCCCTGGCGGATGAGCTTCGACCGCAAAACGGGCGATTTGTGGGTCGGCGACGTCGGTTGGGAACTGTGGGAGATGATTTACCACGTTCGCAAGGGCGGCAACTACGGTTGGTCGGTGATGGAGGGGCCGCAACCGGTACGGCTCGAAAGCAAGCGCGGCCCCACGCCGATTTTGCCGCCAGCCCTGAGTTTCCCGCATTCCGAGGCTGCCAGCATCACCGGCGGCTACGTCTATCGAGGCAAGCGGCTTCCCGAACTGGTCGGCTGCTACCTTTGCGGCGACTGGATGTCGCACAAGATTTGGGCCACCCGCTTCGACGGCGACAAGATCGTGTCACACCGAGAGATCGCCCATGGCATCGAGCGCATTGTCGCCTTTGGCGAGGATGCCGATGGCGAACTCTACATCGTCAATTACGACGACCACGGCACCATTCTGCGCCTGGTTCCTAATGATGTCTCCGGAGCAGGCAAGGCGGCAGACTTTCCACGTAAGCTGAGCGAAACCGGACTATTCGCATCGATCAAACATGGGACGCCGGCGCCGGGCGTGCTGCCGTTCAGCATCAACGCGGAACAATGGGCCGATCATGCCACGGCCGAGCGCTGGCTCGGATTGCCCGGCGATTCGAAAGTCAGCTATTACACGACGCCTAAGCCCGAAGTCGGCACGTTTTTCGGCCAAAACACCTGGTTTCCGCGCGACGGCGTGCTCGCCAAGACGCTGACGATGGAAATGGAGCGCGGTAAGCCGAGCAGCCGCAAGCGTATCGAAACGCAAATCCTCCATTGGGATGGCAGCCTCTGGCAAGGCTACACCTATCGCTGGAACGACGATCAGAGCGATGGCGACTTGGTGCCCAGCGCCGGGGCGGATCGGGTTCTGGACTTGATCGATGGCAGGCGCCCGAAGGAAAACGACGGCAGACCTGGCATTATTCGGGCCGCAGCGAGTGCATCACTTGTCACAATCCTTGGGTGGGCTACCTGCTCGGCTTCAACCCCAACCAGCTAAACAAAAAGCACGCCTATTCGTGGGGCGTCGAAAATCAGCTCGAAGCGCTGACGGCCCTTGGGATGATTCGACCGGTCGATATTCACGAAAAGCCTGCACCCAACTATCGCGCTGCTTTCAAGACGCCTCTATGCGATCCGCGCAATGCCAGCCTGTCCGTGGCCGACCGCGCCCGGTCTTATCTGCATGTCAACTGCTCGCACTGCCATCAATTCGGCGCGGGAGGCACGGCTCAGATCGAGCTCGCGCTACGATTTAAAAACCGATCAGATGCAGCTCGTGGGCAAAAAACCCATGCAAGGGAACTTCGACATCGCCGACGCGAACCTGGTCACGGCAGGCGATCCTGCCCGATCGATACTGTTCTATCGCATCTCCAAGGTGGGCCGGGGCCGGATGCCGCATATCGGCTCGGATGTCGTCGACGATGCGGGGGTGGACCTGGTCGGTTCCTGGATCCGGCAAATGGGACCACAGTCGGCAAAGTCGCCGTTCATTGCCAAGCTCGAAGAAGAGCGTTCTCTCACTCCGCAGGCCAAGGAAGCGATTGCCAAGCTTGTGTCCACTACGCACGGCGCCTTGGAATTGGCCGAGGCGTTGCGCGAGGGGAGCATCGCCAAGGAGCCGCGGGCGCTTTGCGAGGCCGTCGTCGCGGCGGGCGCACGCGCCTGAAAGTTCCATTAGCGACCTCTTCGAGCCTTTTTTGCCCGCCAGCAAGCGGGTGAAACGTCTCGGCTCGGTGATTCAACCGGGCCAGTTATTGAGCCTGCATGGCGACGCCGCCCGCGGCCGCGAGCTGTTCAAAACCGCGAGCCTGCAGTGCGTGCAATGTCATCGCGTAGGCGCTGTCGGCGGCAAAGTTGGCCCCGAGCTCACGCAAATCGGCAAGAAATACTCTCGCGCCGAGCTCCTCGAAAATATCTTGGAGCCAAGCAAGAAGATCGACCCGGCCTATGTCACCCATGTGGTGGAAACGGACGACGGCCACTTTTATACCGGCGTGATCGTGTCGCGAACCAAGGCGGAAGTTGTGCTTCGCGATGCAGCCGACAAGGAGCAACGCATACCCGCGGGCAAGATCGCCAATTCGTTGCCTCAGCCTAAATCGCTGATGCCTGAACAATTGCTCCGCGACTTGACAGCCCAACAGGCGGCCGATCTACTCGAATACCTGACGACACTCAAATAAGAGGGCTTTTCATCATGTTTCAGTGGCAACGGATGACCGGCGCAGTCGCCACAATTCTGGTGTTCGCGTCTCTGACTTGGGGAACTGATCGCATGCAAGCGGGAATTATGAAACAGCCCTTCGGCAAGACCGCTGACGGCACGCAAGTTGATATCTATACGCTGACCAACGCCAACGGCCTCAAAGCGAAGGTGATGACTTACGGCGCCATCCTGACCGAGCTGGATGTGCCCGATCGGCAAGGAAAACTCGCCGATGTGGTTTTGGGCTTCGACAATTTAGACAGCTACTTACGTGGGCATCCTTTCTTTGGCGCCACCGTAGGACGTTATGCCAATCGCATCGCCGGCGGCAAATTCACGCTCGACGGCAAGGAGTATAAGTTGGCGGTCAACAACGGCCCCAATTCGCTTCATGGCGGCATCAAGGGCTTCGATAAGGCCGTTTGGAAGGCTCGAGTTCTGGCGTTCGTCGGAAAACCCGGCCGTCAAATTCTCCTACACGAGTGCCGACGGCGAGGAAGGCTACCCCGGCGAAGTGCACGCCACGGTGACTTATACGCTCACGAATAAGAACGAATTGAAGCTCGACTACACAGCCACGACCACGAAAGCGACCCCCATCAATTTGACGAATCACTCCTACTTCAATCTCACCGGCGGCCCGGACAACATCAGCCAGCATGAACTGACGCTTCATGCCGACCGCTACACACCGACGGACGAAACGCTGATTCCCAAGGGCAAAATCGAGCCGGTGAAAGGAACGCCGCTCGACTTCACGCAGCCCAAAACCATCGGTTCGCGCATCGGCGAGCTGCCTGCGTTCATCGGCGGCTACGATCACAATTTTGTCATCAACGGCGACGGCAAGAGTTTGACATTGGCGGCAAAAGTGAAAGAACCGCACTCGGGTCGTGTGATGGAGATGTTCACCACGGAGCCGGCCGTGCAGCTTTATACCAGCAACTTCATGGACGGCTCAGTCAAGGGCAAGGGCGGAATAACCTACAAAAAGCATCAAGCCCTCTGCCTGGAGGCTCAGCATTTCCCCGATTCGCCGAACCAGAGTCAGTTTCCTTCGACTATTCTCAAGCCCGGCGAAACCTACAAGCAGACGACGATTTATAAATTCTCGACGGAGTGAGATTTAAGCTGCAAGGTTGAGTGCGTTCCGCATCTCGATCAACCGCAAGGTAGCCCGTATTCCCTGCCGCGGTGTGCGGATGGGATCTTCCTTTAGATAACGCAGGAGCCGGCCGTGCAAGTCGAATATGTTGGGGGCGCGGGGCTCGGTCGGCCGGAGGAGGCGACCAATCGAGAACCACCCGTTGGGTCGAATAGCCCATCTCGTGCGCCAGCATCAAGGCCCAACTCAAGCGAGTCATCGCTCGCGGCCCGACGACATGGATCGTGCCGCGAGCTTTCCTTCTGACCAGGCGAAGGGCAGTTGCGCCAGATCCGGTCCATAGGTCGGCTGTCCCCATTGGCCTGGCCGAACGTGCAGCAATTCGCCGGCGTCCAACGTGCCGCCGGACGCGGAACAGGAAATTTTTTTCCTGTTGGTCCGGACCGAAAACCCAACTCGTGCGCACGATCAAATGGCGTTTTGGCAACACTTCTCGAATCAATTCTTCCGCAGCAACCTTGCTGGCCGCATAGACGCTCAAGGGGACTAGTCAGCTCGGCTTCACACCAGGGACGAGCACGCTCGTTGAAAACATGCTCGGTGGAAAAAAAGACGAGCGTGGCGTTTATTCTCGCCAACTCCAAGGCGACATGGCCGACGCCGTCCACATTGATGGCTCTGCACTCGTCGCGTTGGCCCTCAGCTCGATCCACATGCGTCAGGGCGGCCGGGAGAAAACAAACATCAGGCTGATGCTCGCAGATCAGGCTGGCGACAGCAGGGCCATCCCGCAAGTCCAGTGGAGCCAGATCTGGGACGAAGTGACTTCGATAGGTGCCCAGGCAGGCACCCTCGCGCCGGGCAGCACGGAAGAGAAGAGCTCCGACCTGACCCGAAGCCCCGATCACCAGGCTTTTCATCGGTGTTTCAAGCTCCAGTCGTAGGGAATGCGTTCGCTGAAGGGATCGAGCCGTTCGATCTCTTCCGGATCGTGCACGATCGAGGCACAATTGCACACCAACGCTTCCGTCGAACCATAGCCCTTGAAGCCGTTCCAAATGAATGGCGGCACAGTGACCAGTTGGTAAGCATCTTGACCTAAGAAGATCTCTTGAATTTCGCCACGCGTGGAGGAGTTGTGGCGGTCGTCGAAGAGCACCAGCTTGATGCGGCCGAAGGGAACGGCGTAATTGATCGTCATGCGTTTGTGCAGGTGCCACCCTTTGATGGCGCCTGGAAAAACGACGGAGAAATAGACTTCGCCAAACTCCTTGAAGTCCGGATCCGTGGCCCGCAGCATGCGCATCACTTTGCCGCGCTCATCCGGGATTTGCAGGAGCGGTCGAATGCCGACGCCTTCGATCATGTTTGGCCGCCAGAATCCTGGGACTTGGGATGGGCACCGCGAACCGTCCGCCGGCACGCTGATAATCCAATTGTTGTTCGATGATTTCTTCGGCGAAGTTCCACGCCAGTATCAAGGCCACATCGGGACGATCATCCAGCAATCGTATCGCCGGAAAGACGGGAATGTGCTGACCCGGCGTGAACAAGCCTTGCTTGTGAGGACTCTTGTCGACCAGATAAGGCAGCCGATCGACGCCGATGCCGCAATAGGCTAGCAGCGTATTGCCCTTGGCGGGATGCGCATAGCCGGCCAGCGTCGACCCTCGCGCGATCAGCTTGTCGAGAAACGGGAGGAAGCGATCGCGCCATTCTTCGACTTGCTCGGCGAAGCGCTGCCAGGCGGTGACCTGTCTCAGTTGGAGATCGTCCTCTTCGGCGATCACCTGGGCAACCCGTTTGGTAGGTTGGTGCGCGGAGGCAGTGCGGGCAGCGTGCACCAGCACCGATCCGCCGTGAAGATCGATCTTGTCGACGTCGATGATCTTGAGGTCGAACCCAGCGAAAAGTGTCTGCAGGGCGGAGACAGAATAGTAGCAAAGATGCTCGTGGTAAATGGTGTCAAACTCGAGCTTGCGATAAAGCGCTGCCAAGTGCGGCGTCTCGATAACGGCCACGCCGTTCGGCGCTAGCACGGTTTCGATCCCGCGCACGAAACCGTGCAGATCGGTCACGTGTGCCAGCACGTGCCGGGCAAGGAAGAGCGCGGCCGGCCCTTGTTCTTCGCGCAGGCGTCTGGCGGAGTCGGCATCGAAGAATTCCACGAGCGTGGGAACGCCGGCTTCGATGGCGCACGACGCGATATTGGCGGCAGGCTCAACTCCCTGAACGCGCAGGCCCAGTGTCTTGAGGCTTTGCAAGACGGTGCCATCGTTGCTGGCAGCTTCCACGACGAAGTCACTGGGATCCAGGCGATAGCGGCGGCCGAGCGTTTGCGCCAGCCAGCCGGCATGGCGGCGCACGGAATCGGAAGTGCCGGAAACGTAGATGTAGTCCGTAAATAGCAACTCACGGGGAACATTTTCGTCGATCTGCACGAGCCCGCAAGCGCCGCAGAGCGTGAGCCGCAAGGGATAAACGGGCTCGGGGTCGTCCAGTTGGTCTCGTTTCAAGAACCGATTGGCCAAGGCGGTTTTACCAAGGTCGAGAATCGGCTCCAGATCGGCGCTCTCGCAGATGCGGCAATGCTTGATTTGCATGACCAACCTCGCAACGGTGACCTAGGAAGACGCGGCGAGCGATGTGGCCCGATGGCGAGAGCATCACGCGGCTCCTCGACACGGAGGGCAACGGAAGCGCATCCCAGATGCGCCACGGAGCATGTCCATTGGCCCACATCTCCTCGAGCAACTGATGCTCGCGGCCCGTATCCATGCATTGCCAGAAGCCTTCGTGCCGATAGGCGCCGAGCAAGCCGTCGCGGGCGCAACGCTGGAGGCCGTCCGCCTCGAGCACGCAATTCTCGTCCTCGGACAAATAGCGATCGATGAATTCGCGTTCGAGCACCATGAAACCGCCGTTGATGAACCCCGAACCGGTTTGAGGCTTTTCGTTGAATCCCAGAACCTGATCGTCTTCGACCTCAATCTCACCGAAGCGGCCGGCGGGATGAACCGCCGAGACGGTAGCCAGCTTGCCCGAGCTGCGATGGCATTCGAGCAAAGCGTCCAGATCGACCGTCGACACGCCATCGCCGTAGGTGAGCAGCACGGAATCTCCGGTCAGGTACTTCGCCACGCGACAGAGCCTGGCGCCCGTGCTGCTGCGCACGCCAGTGTCGGCCAACGTGACGTGCCAATTCTCGATGCCTGAATCGGCCCCGTGAAATTGAATCGAATCGGTCCGTCCCAACTCGATCGTCATATCCGTGTTGTGATGTCGATAATGAAGGAAATAATCGACGAACGCCTCGCGCTTGTATCCCAGGCAAAGCACGAAATCGTTGAAGCCGAAATGGGCGTAATACTTCATGATGTGCCAAAGAATCGGCCGCGAGCCCACCGGAATGAGCGGCTTGGGCAGCAGCTCGAAATGATCGCGGATGCGCGTGCCCATGCCGCCGCAAAAGATGACGACTTTCATCGGCTGACTCCGTTGGGCGATGGTGCAGCCGGGCTGGCGGCGATGCGGAAATCGGCGTGCCGCAGGGACAGGTGCGGATTGTAGAACGGATCGCGGGCCCACTCCCGACCCCAGCGCTGCCTGAACGAAATCAGCTCGGACTCAAAAACGCCTTCCTTGGAGGCCGATTCGTGATGATAAAGTTTGGCGTAGGGAACATAGACGATGCGGTAGCCCTGTTCCCCGATCTTCAGACAAAGATCGACGTCGTTGTAATTGAGCGGGAACGATTCGCTGAATCCGCCGATCTCCTGGAAGACTTCGGTACGCGTCATGAGGCACGCTCCCGTGACCGCAGCAAAATTGCGGGCCACCACGTTGCCGCAGAAGTAGCCAAGATGGTCGCCCGCCATGCCGTAGAACGGGTGGCCCGGGCAGCCATCCAGAATCGTGACGCCCACGTGTTGCAGGCGGCCATCCGGGAATAAAAGCTTGGCCCCCGCATCGCCGATTTCTGGTTGCTGGGCGTATTCCAGGAGAGATTCGATCCAATCGGGGGCGATCACTTCGATGTCATCGTTGAGGAAGAGCAGGTAATCGCCCAAAGCCTTGGCGGCGCCAAGGTTCATTTTGCTCGCCAGATTGAACGGGTCGGTGAAGGAGACCCTGCGCACTTGCCGGTCTTGCAAGAGCCGAAGCTGGTCGCTGGTGAGATTGTCGTTATCGACGACCACGATCTCGTAATTCTTGTAAGTGCTGCGCTCCCGGATGCTGTCGATGCACACGGCCAGATAGCTGGTCTCGCGGCCGCGGATGCGCGCTTGGCGACCGGCGCTGGGGATGACGATGCTTACCTGCGGCCGACCCTGAATTGTGTAACGCACGCGATGAAAACCTTTGACCGGCCCGGGAACGACCGTGGCGTGTTTGCCGATCGAATCCAGGTAGCTTTGCACCGCCTTGCGAGCGATTTCGTGCGCCGTGGCTTGGCGGCATGACTGACGGCCGTAGAGGTCGGCAGCTTCCGCCAATGGTAAAGCACGTCGGCCACATGATGGATCTTGGGATTGCGGGCCACCAAGCGCAGTGCCATATCGTAATCTTGGGCCGTGTCGAATTCTGACCGAAAGCCGCCGATTTCCCGGACCAGAGACGTGCGGTAAACCCCCAGATGGCAAGTGTACATGCAGCTCAGGAAATACTCGGGAGACCAATCGGGTTTGAAGAAGGGATCGAGGCGAGTGCCGTCGAGCTCCAGTTTGTCTTCATCGCTATAGAGAAAATCGAGATCGCGGTCGGCGACGATTGCCATGGCCATGCGATAAAGGGCTTGCTCCGCTATTTCGTCGTCCTGATCGAGAAGAGCGACATAATCGCCGTTGGCCATTTCGAGGGCCGAATTGGTCGCCGCGGAAATGTTGCCGTTGGTTGGGAGATAGGTGACGCGAATGCGCGGGTCGGCGGCGGCCAATTCCTCGATGAGCGGCCGCACGTGAGGCTCGGTCGAGGCGTCGTCCGCCAAACAGAGCTCCCAGTGAGGATAGAGCTGACGCCGAACCGATTCGATCGCCAGCCGCAAATATTCGGCGGGCGGATTATAGACGGGCATCAGAATCGAGATCACGGGCGGGTTGGTCAGCGCGGTGGCTTCGTGCGGCATGGCTGCGCGGTCGTCGCTCGTGAGGGCGGTGCGGTCGCACCAATCCGCATAGGCAGAGTTGCTATCGTAGGCCTCGTAGCCGTTCGCTCGATTGAGGCCGAGTAGAATTTTGTCACGGACACCGGCCAGATCCCCGCGGGCCAGCATGGCGAACCCGTTGCGGAAGGTGCGGGCCATGACTCCGTACTGATAGAGGAGTTTGAGCTTACGTCCCAAGCCGCCGAAGAACGCCTTGGGCCCGGGCACATGCTCCACACTGAATTGCTTGAGTCGGAATTCGCCTTCCACGTCCAAGGGATCGAGTCGCAGGGCGCAGGCGGGGCGGTCAAGATACACGTAGAAATCGCGTTGAACCGATCGACGAATTTCAATGCGTTCCAAACAGCCCTCTTCGTGAAACCCTAAGCCTGTGTCGGCGTGAATTTCCAGCCGGCCTTGGACGGAACTGCGTATTTGCAAACGGACACGGAGCCAACCCTTGGGGAAAAGACAAGGCGCCAGAAATTGTGGATCGTTGCCGCACGATGTCCAGGTTCCCGGTTCTGCGTTGGCGGTGGGAACCAACTGTTTCACGGGAATGAGAGCGGCGGCTTCGAGGCGCCTGGGTCGAACCAGTTGGCGAAGTGCCCGAAGCGGAGCCGTCAATCGCCATTTGCGCGAACCGGTAAGGGTAGTGAGCAAGGAATGCAGCACGATTTGACGTTGGTTCAATTCGACGAGTAGCGCGTCCTTCTTCTTCGCCTGCTCTTCGAGGAACGCTGTTTTGTCCTCGACGACGGCGGTCATGTTCTGCAGGCTTCGCGCGTTCTCCATCAGCACCGAACCGGCAAGCAGGGCCAGGCGGAAAAAGCACCCGGCACTTCCGCCGCGCTCGAAGTTCGATCAGTCGGTTCGGGCATGGGCTCCAATGCCTGGGTGGCGTCGAAGCTCTTCGCGCAGACGTAAATCTTGCGATAGGACGGAACATTCGCCCGCGGCAGTTTTCCCAAGGATTGTTGAAGCTGCGCATAAATCTCTTCCGGGCGCCCGCCTTCGAATAGCGTTTCGGAAAGAACCATCATCGCCAGCCAATCGTCCAATGGTGCGTTGTCGAATACCGCGAACGAGCATTCCAAAGCGGCGAGATGTTCGCGGACTTCCGTTTCGCGCGGCAAGCCGAACTCGGTATGCTCGGCCAGGAAGGGATGCGGTTTGCCGTGCCGATCGCGATAAGCAGCGGCGGCCCAACGTTCCGCCTCCACAACCTCCGGGGTGCAGTTAGGGCACGAAAGGATGGCGCCATGTCGGGCGACGCGCAAGCAGTCGGCTAGGAAGGAAGGGCGATCGCGCTGGGCAATGTGCTCGAGCACTTCCAACGCCACTACGGCATCGAACGATCCGCTGGCGAAAGGCAACGGCTTATCGCGTTCGATCAGAATGAAATTCGGGTCCGACCGGTATCGCTCGACGTCGCAGCTAATTACCTCGACACGGCTCCGGTCGAGAAACTGCGGCAAGAGATCGAGGATATTGCAACCAACTTCGAGAATCCGAATCGGCCCAGGGAACGAGCGCAGCATGCGGTCGAGCAGATTTGCTACGTGTGAATAGCGCTGGAATTGGTCGAAATCGAGCGGGTTCTCGGTTCCGGCCGGTTCCCGGAGTAGGCTGCCATTCGAGGATGGCGCGATACCAGCCTCGGTTAGGTGCTTCGAGAATCGCAGAGGTTGCATAGGTCGGCACTCCTTTGCCGTTCGAGCGATCCAACCGCATCCTGCGCGGCACGACGAGGCTTCGCCTTGCCTTGATGAAGTAGTGCAAGCTCTCGTTAATCGACGATGCTACTCAAAATCGTTCTTTTTTGTCAAGTTTGGCAAATGCTGCGCAAGTAGTTCGCAAGGGTGCGTTCAGAAAGGGAACAGGCGAGGCACGACTAGAATCGCGGCCGCCAGACGGCCGCGACTTAACACCAGGGCACCTTTTCTTCCCCAACGGAAACGCCCGGCGACGGTCGCCGGGCGTTATCCCATTTTTCTGAGCATAGCGCGCTGACGAGCGGCGGGCTTCATGCTCGCCGAGTGAATCCGTGGAAGAGCAACCTTTATCCGATGGCCAGGAAAATGGTCGTTAAGCGGGGAATCGATGAATTGATCGAGAGGGCAAGAATCCGGCGGGCATAAAGCCGCTCGTTTTCTGCAGATGCCTTTTGCCGGACCTAGAACACGCCCTTTCATGGCGGTGTCGGGTGGGCGATCATCTTCCAATACGGCTCGATTTTGAAGTGCACGCTATTGTCCGTGTCGTGGCACTTTTGGCAGCTATCGCCGATTTTCGTCATCTTCTTTTCGTGGGCTTCCTGCCCCTGCAACTTCTTTACCAGTGGGTTGTTCTTCCAGGGATTGATGATCGCGTGGATCGCCGCATTATTGGGGTTGGCAACGTGTTTGCTGGCCGGCCCATGGCAAGCTTCGCATCCCACCGATTTGAGCTTGGGCGTCTCCTTTTCACTCACGAAACCACTTTCGTAAGTGAAGCCGGTGACATGGCACTGGACGCATTCGCCATCGAATTGGCGCAGCGTCGGCCGGGTTGCTTTCTTCACCAAATCGTCATAGGCGTGGAAATGAGCTGATTTCGACCAGACATCGTAAGCCGATTCGTGACACTGCTTGCATTTTTCGGAACCCACGTATTTCGAACCGGGCAATTGAAGCTGGACCGGATGCTTGGAGGGATTCTTGGAGAACTCCGCCAGGAGGTTGTTATTCTTGACGTGCTGGGCATAATCTTGCAGAAGCGCGTGTATGGGATTGGTCGCATCCAGACCCTTGGGAGTCTCGAATTGCGGCCCGATTTCCACGAGCTGATAACGCAGTTCGAAGGGATGGTCGGCTGCAGTGGTCCGAAAGGCGCCGACTACTGTCACGTGACGACCTTTTTGGCCTGCGCTCACGATCATGGTTTTTCCGACCACTGCCACAGGCTGGGATGAAGGATCTTCTTCCTCGATTGGAATGACGATGACGTCGAACTTCGGAAGCAGCTTCGATTGAGCGATTACCTTTGCCGCATCGAGCTTTCCTTGGAAAAGCAGAACCAGCAAGTCCGGCTTGGTCTTGAACTCTTTGATCCCGTTTTCCACGGCCAGTTTGACGTTGTTCTCCAGTTTGACATTTGAGTCTTGGAGATCGATCATTTTCCCGTCGATGATGCCGATAAAACCGACTTTCGGTCCCGGCCCGGTGCTGACGGCGCTACCGGCCACCATGTCTTGCCAGAAGCTCGCCCGATCTTTCAAATTAGCTGCGACGACGCGCGGCTTATGTTCATTCAGTGCGAATTCGCCAAGTATCGCGACAAGATCCAGACCAATTTCGTTCTTGCCGAAGCAAGCCGTCGTATAGTCCATTTTGTTGAGCGCCATCATCGCATACTTATATTTGAGTAGCGCTTCCGGCCCGCTGGTTTGCGGTACGTCGCCAACGTCGGCCGAGACCACGTTCCAGCCACGATCGCGCAGCCCTTGCAGAAAATTATAGCGACGCGCCAAGCCGCCAAGTTGAGGCTCGGAGCATCCACAAGGTTGCAAGTAGCCGATCATCTGGCCAGAGATCATCAGCGCCTACATCGGGCTTAGGCCAGCCGCGAAAGAGCTGGTCGCCTGCCAGAAACTGCTGGTTTTGCTCGGCCGCGGAGCTTGGGGAAGCGGGCGGTTCTTGCCCCTGCGAAACTACAAGAAATGGCAGACAAACGGCCCCAAATAGAGCCGCCAACGACAACACCACAAATGCAATCACTGAGCCGCGGGCTCTTTTTTGGGCGAAGTGAGGCAGCATGACGGCTGGCCTGTTTCGGGTCATCCGTTACCATCGCGAGGTTCCTTGCGTTGGGCCGTCGAGGGGAGCACGCGGTTGGTCGCGCGGACGATCGACGCCTACTGGTAAGCCATACCCATGAGCGGGATCCGAATCTGACGCGGCGGCTTCGAGCCGGCAATCTGGAGATAGACAGCGCTTCCCTCAGGCATTTTGCCTGGTGGGAACCCCGGTTTCAATTCCACGTGCAGATGCCAGCGGCCGCGTTGTTCGCCGCCGCTGGATTTGACTTTTTCCAGCCGCACCTGAGTGTGCGCCTGCACGTTCTCGGGTAAAACGCGCACATCCTTGAGATCGAGATCCAACCCTGGCTGCAGAGCCAAGATCGGGACGGATTTGCTGGTTCCCGAAATCGAGCGGAAGGTTTTGACGTTCACTCTTCCGTGATCGTCAGGCGCTCCCACCACCAGTTCACCGCGAATCTCCCCAATGGCAGTAAGTAGCAGCTCCTCGGGTTCTTCCTTGGTCCTGGATAACCAGAACTTGCGATAGAATGGCCCCAGATCCATGCGTTGGTTATCCGAGACGCGCTCGCGTACGGTCACCTTGACGCGTTTTGCCGCTAAAATTCGCTGCTTGATTCCCGCTGCCTTTTGATAATCGGCAATTTCATCATGGTTCAGGTCGTTAATCTGGACGTCGACCAGAGGCGATGGGGAAGGTTGCGTGACGTAAAGATTGAATCCTGCCTCTGTTATGGAATAAACCATGACTCCGGCGGTTTTTTCGTCCCTGGCGTTGAAAGTCTCCATGTTTACCTGAGCAGCCGACAGGATTATGGGCTCAACATAGTTCAAAGGCATTTCCAGTTCGCCACTGGTGCGCTGCAGCGGATGGCCCTCCGGCTCAGCCCAGAGCTTAGCCTTCAGCAAGAAGGGCCCTTTCAGGTCTTTCTTGCCCTCAAGCGCACACGAATGATGCCGCCGCCTTTGGCCGGCAGAGAAATGCCCTTCTTGGCATCGGTTTCGAGAACTTGATACTTCATATCCAGGCCGAAGAGTTTTGGAAGCGCGAGCTCATCCCAGGCCATGAGGCTAACGCAGGCCAAAGGGCCTTGTTGCATTCCCGCAAGCACCGTTGTGGCTCCAACCCCCAACCAGCGGTGGAAATTGGGCAGATGCTCTTCGTCGAGCACCATCACCTCCACGTCGGTGCACTTGCAGTTCTTGAACGCAAGGCCCAGCAGCGTAGGCTGTTTGCCGTTCTGAAGCCAGAAATCGTGGTAGCCGCGCGAACCCATTTCGAAATCACCTTCACTAGGCTCCATCCATTCAACTTTTCGGTTCGGCACCGTGATGATGGCAAAGTCTTCGGGTTGCGCAGCCGGTTTGTCATTCTTGGCGGCGTCCGGGGTCGTTTCGCCGCTGCGTGCGGCACTGGGGCCATAATGGGATAGGTAGGTAACGCCAGCTACCAGAGCAATGATGGCGACCAGCGCCAGACCGATCTGGCCGGTTGTTTTCATAAAATCGCCTCGGCGCTAAGAAAGACCAATCAAGATGAAGACGCGGCGCCCAGGATTGCGAACGAGCCAAGGCTCGAACTGCCACCGCCGGTCTTCATTCTAATACGCGAATGGGGGTGGTCAAGGTTGCGCCCTCTTGCGGAAAAAGGGCTCGCCGCACGAACTGAGGTCACTCAGGCCTGTCGAGCGGGCTTTTGTCAGAAGTCGCGGGTGGGTTCCGGAGGAGTCGGCCGATTTCGTAGCTGATCGCGCAAACGGGCCGCTCCTTCATAATCCTCGCGAGCGACAGCTTCCTCGAGCTGCTCTTGGAGCGTCGTTTCGATGCCATGCGACTCACGCAGAGCTAACTCCATCTTACGGAGTTGATTCACCATCAAGTCCTCTTCGAAATGCTCCTCGGCATCCAGCGCGACAAAAAAGGCACGGAGTTTCTCGAGTCCATGATGGATCGCATCGATGGCGCCCTCCGGGTTTTCGTTCTCGAGAGCCAACGCGGCCCCTGCCTGGGTATGGTGAAAAATCACCAAACCGCGATATTGTTCAGTGCGCTTGCGTGTATTTGTCGCTCGGGGAATGATCGCGGACAAAATCCATGAAGGCCAAAGTATGCTCCGCATCGTGCATGGCCTTGGTGTAATTGCGCAAAGCCAGCCAACAGATGCGCCGATGGTAAAACTGGAAAAACTCACGGTCGGCCTCACCGCTTTGTTCTTCGCTCAGCACGAAGGCTTGGCCGCTCCGGTCAACCAACCGGGCCTGATCGCGCAAATACTGGAAATAGGTCGAACAGCCGTGCGGCCGAGCGCCATCCGGCCTGCCGGTGGTCTCCAGCTGCAAGAGCCCCAGATCGACGCGAAGCTGCAAGACTTGTCTGCCGTCAGCGGCTTGCACCATTCGCGCTTGGGGAACGCCAACGTTGAAATCCCAGCCTTGAAGCGCGTTATCGATGTCCTGATGCATGGATAAAGGCCTGCCCTGCAAGAATGAAACGATGCTTGATGTCTTCATTCTACGCCCGGACCATTGCGCAACAAGGTATAGTTTAGCGCAAAAAATCGGGCGGCTGAAAACAGCCGCCCGATCGCTCGTGAACAAAGGACAATTTCCCCGGGGCTCGCTAACGAATCAATCGGGAGGAGCAGGAAGGGGCGGAATGGGTGCGGGATTCAGACCGGAAGGACCGACTGTGGTCCCGCCGCCCGTGCCGCCATCGCCGCCGCCGCTGGTTGGATCGGACGGGTCGGGGTCGATGGGATCGCTAACCACAAGCGTGCTGAGCGTAAAGGAAACCCCAGTGCTCGATAGTGCCTTACCGCTGGTTTGTCCGGCGCCAAAACCAATGTAGTAGGTTCCTGGCGTGAGCAAGAGGCTAATGGTCGCCGTGCCGGCGGTAGATGCGGTGACGGAGGCCAGCTCTTTCTCATTCTGGTCGAAAATCGTCATGCAGACGGCATCCGCCGCGTTGCTTCCCTGGACGGCTACGGCAAAGTAAATCAGCCGCGTATCGCCAACGGTCAGCCCGGTAACCGTGGTATTGCTAGCGGTGGTCAGAGCCTGGGCCGGCTGCGCGGTCGCAGACACTATGTTGTCGTTGAACTCCACTCCCATGAAATAGCTGCCAACCGCGTGGCTGCCTCCGGGATTGGCCGCCTGAACTTCGACATAATAAAACGGGCTCGTCGCGTTATTCAACTGAATGACGTAATCGCCCGCTTGGTCGACGAGGATAGTGGAAGGAACCGGATTACGATTTTGGTCGTAAACGGTCACCGTGGGATCAACCTCGGTCGCCCCTTGACTCCACACCATCACAGTCATGACATGACCGCGATTAAGACTGGCTTGAGAGCCTTGGAGCTTATAATAATCGAACTCGCTGGGCGTGGAGAGAGAAGCGGTCTCCGAATAGGAGAAGCCGGAAGATGTGGCTACCGGCTGGGGGGTGAGGCTGGTCGCCGTGTTAAAACTGTGGTTGTTTGGCGTGCCGACGTTCGGGATAGATCTGTCACCAGTCGGATCGAAAACGGTCGTCGGCGCCACAACGAGCTGATAGCCACCCATCCCGAAAACATTCTGAATGCCGCTCTGGACCTCAATGGAATAGGTCGCACGGCCATGAACGTTGGGGATAATCAGCTTGATGTTCTGATCGATGCTGCTGGGCGTCATCGTGGCAATGGCCCGATTGTTCTGGTAGAGGGTGATCCGGCCATCGAACAGGCTCAGTCCCTGGGTCTGTAGGCGAATGGCCACAGTCGATCCCGGCTGCAACCCTGTCAGCTGATAGAAATCCGTGTCTTGCAGACTCGAAATGTCGCCATTGACTTGAGCCCCACTGCCCACGTTGAGCGGGGTTGCCTGATTCAAGGAATTGTTGCCCGGATCAGCTTGGGGCGCGCCATATAAAGCTTGAATTCCGGCAATGTCGGCCGAGTTCAAACCGGTACGAGGTCCCAGGTAATTTTCGTACATGGCCGACGAAATGTCGGGGCTATTGGCCATCCCTAGTGCAATTCCGGCGTCGTGAAGATAAGCCGTGAACAAATCGTACGAGGCTGAACCACCACCGACGTCGAACGAATCGCTCGTATTGACGATCGAGTCGCCGGCCCAAGAACCGTTCAAGACCGAGAAAGGCGAGGTTTCAATCAAACCGGTAGCCTGGGGCTGGGTCAAGCCGCTTATACGGATGTCCCCGAATTGGCTGCTGCCCGTGGGGCCACCAGGCAGCCCATTGGCGGCGCCGCTGTCCGAAACGAGTCCAATATTGAGATTTGTTTCAACCGCCCAAGTCTGAAAGGCCTGCAAAATCTGGTTTTGCCAGGTGGCGGTCGGCATCGACGCATTAAGGCTCGAAAACAGGTTGCTTCCTGTTCCGTTGATGCTTGTGCCGTCGGGCTCAAAGCTTAGGGTCAAATTATCCGTAGGCCAAGGCACACCAAATATTGACATCAAGTTGCGATCTTCGAGCTGCTCAACAGAAAGCTTACTCGATCGGCGCTTGGGGAAACGTCGCATGGGGAGTGATCCAAGTTGACAAACGCTAATTACGAAACAGGGGCGGATCGCCTCGAGTGGGGAAGCTTTCCGGCTTCGATAGCATCAACGATTTGCATCCTGCAGACTTGGCGATAAACGCTATCTAGGAGGTAAAGTCGATTTAGGCCATTCCGTCCGCCAGCAAAGGCAGCTTTTTTTCGATGCAATCTGAATTAGGCTGTAGCTTTACATTTCAGACGCCATGCGAAATGCAACTCCTGCTCGCACCGGCGTGGGCGTAGCCATCCAGAACTACCCTAAGGCTAATGGCAGGGCGGGCAGGAAAGAAAGGAAAAAACACCACGGAGTGTTCGGGACCGAGTGAACAACAGCCGAATAGCTCCCCTGAAATCCGGCCATCGTCACTCGGACCCGGACAACTCCGTGGTGGAAAATGTCCGAAATTGGGCGTTTGCTAGCGAATTCCCGCGCCTTTTGCGGTTTCCTGAACTACTCGAGCGCCAGTCCAGAGTTTTTGAAACTCCGGCGTGGATTTGATGGGCTCCAGGTCCGGGTCGGATTCGACAAAATCCATCCCATAACCACTCTTGAGGGCAGCTGCCAGATTGCCAAGGGCTCGCGCTGCGTCAGCTGGATACTTTCTCGATGTCGAAGCATAGATGCCGGCGACTCGATAATGAATCTCAGCCCGAGAATCCTGTTTCAGACATTCCTCGGCATCGCTTGCGGCCAAGTCTCGTTTGCCCAGACGGGCCAGCAAGGTGCCCCGAGCAGTGCGCGCCAAAACAGATCGAGGATAGAGCCGCAGGGCATTATCCAATACCGCAACAGCCTCCTCGGTTCGACCGGGCAGCTTGGACAAAGCCAGGGCCTTGTTTCGCATAGCGCCCAATGAATCCGGATTGAGGTCCAGGGCTTCGTTGAAATCCACCAGAGCTTGTTCCGGATGCTTCTTGAGTTCCGCTAGGCCACGCGCAATCCAGTCCGGCTCGCTGATCGCCGTCGCCTTCAGGCCCAATTCGATTTCCCGCCCGGCTGAATTCTCGTCGCGTGCTGTGGCATAAACGTTGGAAGCCATGAAATGGATGCGCCCTCGGGAGCATCCGGCAATGCTGCGGCGGCTCGCAGGTCCGCTAGCGATTCCTGGTAGCGGCGTAAGGAACGATTCGTCAAAGAGCGGTCGAGTAAGCCATCGAGGTCCTGCGGCTCCCTGCTAAGGAATTCATTGAAATCGACCAAGGCTGCCCGATAATCGCCGAGATTGTGGTAGGTCAGTCCGCGATCAAAGCGATAGTGGCTGACCTGCGGCGCCAGTGCCATGCAGACGGAATAACATGGAATAGCTTCCGAATAGCGGGCCAATTGAGAGTAGCAATGCCCCAAGTAGGCCCACGCCATGATCTTTTTCGAATCCTGCTCCGTCACATGCTTGAATGCGGGAATTGCTTCGTTGAATTTGCGCTTTGTGAAGTCGTACATTCCCAACATCAGCCAGTCGGCCGTGGACTCCACCGAAGTTCCTTCAGCCACTTTTTGCAGCCGTAGGGCCCCGCTTTTGTCTCCGGCGAGATCGGCCAATTCGGCCCGCATTTGCCAAAGCACGCGCGGAGCCTGCACTGCCTCGAAGCAGCCCTCAGCGCGATCGCAGAACAGTTGCACCCTATCCAAGCGGCGATCGACGCTCTGCGAGGAACGCGCGGCCGTCAGTTGGCTCTGCGCCAAAGAAACCAACAATTGCCCCATGTCCTGTAGCAGTGCTTGGCGTTCTTGCGGCTTCAGATTTGCCACCGCCGGCAGTTTTTTCCACTCGGGATCGCTCAGAACTCCGTAATTTTCGATATCGAACTCGAGTTGCTCCTGAGCTTTATGCACAGCTTCCGGATTTTTCGTGTTCACCATTTTAGCGAACACGTCGGAGGACTGGATCATCTTGTCCAGATTCTGCTGCTGATTGACAGCGGCGAGCTGAGCCCGATCGCGTTCTTTGCGGACCATCAGGCCGCCCAGAGCGAAAACGACAACGACTGCGGCGGCGATAGCGCCGCGCAACACCGCTTTGCGATTCCGTCGATACCACTTGGCGCAGCGCTCGGAGGGCGACGGCTCAGGAATATGCAATAAGGGCAGATCGTTCAATTGCCGGTGCAGATCCTCCTGCAACTGTCGAGCGGTTTGATAGCGCTGGGCTGGATCGGCTTCGAGGCAATGACCAATAATGGCTTCGATCGCAGGCGTAACGGCATTATTGCGACCGGCCAGGCTTGGCGGGGCGAAACGCCTATCCTGAATCATGGTTTCGAGTACATCCTTGACCGGGCCTTGGGGCGTGACATATGGGCGCCGACCGCACAGGAGCTCGTACAGGATCACGCCAAGCGAGTAGATGTCGCAGCGCCCGTCGACAGCACGCGTTGCATCTCGAAACGCTTCGAGGTGCTCGGGCGCCATATAGGGAAGGGTTCCACCGAGCCGGGCTGCTGTCGCTTGGGCTGTCCCCTTGGTATCGGCGGCCAAGTTGAAATCGAGGAGCATCGGGCCCTGATCGGTCAACAGGATGTTTGCCGGTTTCAGATCGCGATGCAAAATTCCTCGTTCGTGTGCATGAGCCAAGGCGTCGGCAATGCGCGTGCCGATCCAGAGCAATGCCTGCACGTAGCTCATGTCGCCAAGCGTTTGCAGGACTTCGCTAGGGGCAGTTTCAGGGTTCGATACAACACGGGGCGAATCGGCGTCGATTTCTCCATCCCGGTCGCCTTCAGTCAAAGTACGATTAGGCCGCAACGTCGCAACCGCAGCCGCCGAATGCTTCGAACGAGCTTTGCCACCCTGGATTTTAGCGTGCAGCGTGCTTACCAAAGCCGTGCCGGACTGGGGCTGCCTTTCCTGACCTTTGAGATCGCTCAGCAAATCGACCAGCGTGGCCGAGCCGAAATAAGGCATTACGACTGCATGGAATGGACCGCTGCGATGCACCGAATAGACGGGTACGATGTGCGTATGCTGCAGTTGCGCGAGGCGCGCGATTCGACCGACTGTTCTGCGGTTATTTTGAGAGCAACCGACCGGCCTGCGAGATTGCCCTGCTTTGCCAAAAAGACTCTGCCGAAGGTTCCACGACCCAACTCGCCCACCAGATCAAAATCGAGGAAGCGCGTGCCGCATTCAGGCATGACCGCAGTCGCCTGTGCCATGCGACAAGCCGCTTCAGGATCCGATTGATGCAAGTCGCGAAAGAAGTCGGTCGCTCCAAGCTCGGAGCCTTCCGGTTCCGACCAGGCAACATTCGATTCCTCGGTCCCCGGCCATTCGTTGCTCAGTCGAAAAACCGTGTAAGCAAGGGCCGCGTTCCGCATTTCTTGCTCGGCGTAGAGGCCGGCAAGACTCTGGTCGGGTCGACGCTTTCTTCCTCTCGGATTGCGGATGTTCGGTTTTCATCTCGCTGAGTGGATTCAACCGAACTCTCGGCGGCTGGCCAATCCGAGCAATCGATTTGATAGCGGAGCGCGTATTCAGCTACGGAAGGGCGTTCTCCACTTGCCAGGCGCAAGCGATATTCCTCGAATGCCAATTCCTGAATGGCACACCGATCCGAAAAGAGTGAGGGGTAACGCGCTCGGAATTCGTCTACGCGGCGAGGCGTGCCGCGGCCCCAAGAAAACTCCATGTCGAGCCGAATCAATTTGCGCAGGATAACTGCACGTTCGGGATGATTTTCTTCGGGAAGAAAACCTTCGATATCGGCCGATTGCTCTCCCAGATTGGCGATCTCGAACGCCCGGACGGCGCTATCGAGGTCGCATTCGCCAGAACTTTGCAGTGTTTCAATCGTTTTCAACATTCAATTTGCAAGAGTGCGCCGAGCCGCTTTCTTGCCTCTTGTAGGATTCTTTCAACCGTTCGCTTGGCGCGATTGCTCCTGGCAGCAATTTCTTCGACTTCGTAGCCCTCAATACGCAGTTGGACGATTTCGCGGTATTCGAGGGGCAAGTGCTCCAATGCTTCCTGAATCACCAGTTGGAAAAAGGCCTGTTCGCCGTTATCGGCTTGCGCTGGCTCACCCGCCAATCCTGCGGCATCGAGCGACGAAGTTCTACGCGCGTCCCGTTTGGCAGCGCTGTGATAGGCCCCTTTCGCACGAATCTTATTGAGCGAAATTACCAGCAACAGTTTCCAAAGATCCTGTCCGCCGGGAACTTTGTACAGCCCTTGCTGAGCGCCGGAGAAAAAGGTCCGAAAGACCGATTGGACGATATCGTCTTCTTCCACACGCCTGGACAATTCGCTCGAGCATTGCTCTTTGACGAGCGCGCAGACGCTTTGCATAACGCAAATAGATCTGCGTAGCGGCGTCTTGATTGCCTTTGCGGAAAACACTCAACAAGCTAGCGTCCGATGCTTCGGGCTCGGACTGCCCATCATTGCGAGTAATGGGCACTTCTATTGGAGCCATGTGGCTCAAGCCTCTTCTTTTGTGAGAAGCCGAAGAAAGACACCGCGCCCGCCAAACAATTCATGAATAAAGTGAAATTGGCTAAATGGGCAAAAGTTTGCAGTGGAATTTATTGCGACAGAATAGATCCACCAAATGCTGATTCCCTCCGTCTACAAATGGGTCGCAAGGGAGGTAACATCGTGCGACGACGGCTGAAAGCAGTGAAGATTTGAATATATCACGACCGATCGAGCCCTTGCAGCAAAAAAACGGTGCGGCTGCCCCGACCAGCATCGCCGAAAGTCCGCTCTTTCGATTCTTGCAATTCGGGCCAGGTTGTCCCAATATTCTCATTTTGCCTGTTTTTTCCGGTCATTTTCACCTCTCACCTCCAACGCGACCTACACTTCCTTGACGAACCTTCCCATAAGTATAGCTCAATGAAGAACGGTGCATGGTGGCGGTTCCGACCCCACCCCCATCTTTCTTGCCTAATGTCGAGGCGGAGGCCCTGCCTTGCCTGCTCTTTTCGCGATCACGCTTTTTTCGAGCGCCTTTCTTCTCTTTCTCATTCAACCGCTGTTTGCCAGGCTCGTTTTGCCTCTTTTGGGCGGATCGCCAGGGGTTTGGAATACCTGCATGGTGTTCTTTCAGTCAGCCCTCCTCGCAGGTTATGGCTATGCGCACTTTCGTCTCGCGCCGTCTTTCGGTAACCTGGCAGATCGTTCTTCAAATCGTTATCCTCGTAGTCGCCTTTGCTTTGCTTCCCATTCACCTTGGAAACGAAAGTCCGCCGACGGCGACCACGCCGATTTTTTGGCTCTTGAAAATCCTGGCCGTCGCGGTCGGCCTGCCTTTTGTGGTTTTGGCGACGACGGCCCCCCTCTTGCAACGCTGGTACGCCCGCCTTGCTCCGCATCGCGATCCCTACGTTCTTTATTCGGCCAGCAATGCCGGTAGTCTCTTGGCCTTACTGGCCTATCCCGTTGCCATCGAGCCGGTTTGGACCTTGGGGAGCCAGTCCGGAGGCTGGCGCTGGGGGTTTGCGCTCTATGGCCTCTGCGTCGTTGCCTGCGGCATCGTCTTATGGCGGCGAGCGGGCCAGTCGGAAGGTGCCGCTTCCGTGGAGCGAGCCTCCGTCGAGCCCGCGCCGGCCTGGCGCCGACGTCTATTCTGGCTTCTGCTGGCATTCGTGCCATCCAGTCTGCTGCTGAGCGTGACTACCTACTTGACGACTGATTTGGCAGCTATTCCGCTCCTCTGGATCATTCCGCTGGCGCTCTATTTATTGACGTTTGTCATCGCCTTTGCACGCCGGCCGGGCGCCCAGCCGTTCTTTCTGCGCGCTGGCTGCCGCTGGTTCTGCTGATCGTTGCCTGCACGCTGGTCACCGAGGCAACTACTCCCCTCGGCTTGCTGCTCTTCGTGCACTTGGCAGCTTTCTTCTTTATCGCTCTTTTTTGCCATGCCCGGCTGGCTGCCGACCGCCCTTCAGTGGCTCATTTGACCGAATTCTACCTCTGGATGTCGGCTGGCGGCGTTCTGGGCGGGATCTTCAATGCACTCTTGGCGCCGGTGATTTTCTCGGGTTTGGTGGAATATCCGCTGGTTTTGATCTTGGCGGCCTTTCTGCGCCATGGAATTGCCCATAACGATTGGGGGAAAAAGGAAGCAGTGCCCGTCGAACGTTTCTTGACGCGTACCGATTTCATGGCAGCTATGCTGCTGGGCGGATTGGCCCTGCTGCTCCGGTTCGGTTTGAGCGTGCGTTACCCGGCCGAGCCGGCGCCGTGCCGCTACGCAACACGGCGGTCTGCATTCCGGTTGTGATCTGTTATCTGTCTCGCCCTGGCCGGCCCGCTACGGACTTGGTCTGGGAGCGGTATTTCTGGCCGATAGTCTTTATCCCGGGATCCATGGCAGGCTCCTCGACAGGGAGCGCAGCTTCTTCGGTATCCACCGGGTTACCATCGATCCGACCAATCACTTTCGGCAACTGGTCCATGGCAACACCGTTCATGGCCGCCAAAGCCTCGACCCGGCGCACCGGGACGAGCCGCTCTCCTACTATCACCGCAAAGGCCGATCGGGCAGGTTTTCACCTATGGCAACGAAGCCGGCATTCTGAAGAATGTCGGCATCGTCGGGCTCGGGGCCGGTTCCTTGGCTGCCTATGGCCAACCGGGCCAATCCATCACCTATTACGAAATCGATCCGGTGGTGAATCGCATCGCCATGGACGATCATCTTTTTACCTTCATGACCGACAGCAAGGCCAAGATGAGCGTCGTTCTGGGCGACGCCCGTCTGACGCTGGCCGACGCGCCGGATGGCTCGTTCGACCTCCTGGTGCTGGATGCTTTTACGTCGGACGCCATCCCCATGCATTTGATGACCCGGGAAGCGCTGATGATTTATAAGCGAAGTTATGCCCGAGGGTATGCTGGCCATCAATATCTCGAACCGTTATTTGGATCTGGTGCCGGTAATTGCGCGGTTGGCGAAAGAGGTTCATTGGAAAGCCTGGTCACGATGTCGGACGCCATCGGAAGAGGAGAAGGAAGAGGGCATGTCCGACTCGCAGTGGATGCTGCTCGGCCCCGATTCGCCCCACCTGGAAGCCACTTCCCACATGGGCCACTGGACTCCCGCGACACCTGAGCCAAACACCCCCTTGTGGACCGACGATTTCTCAAATTTGCTGAGTGTGGTGAAGTGG
>CAVVHZ010000046.1:0-97130 GCA_963748025.1 uncultured Gemmataceae bacterium | reverse complement strand
TGATGGTGTCGGCTCCCGACGTGGCATTGGCGAGCAATAGCGGAGGTCGCCCCGAGGCCCGAGCCGCGCGGGTGCCGTCCAGGCTGTTCACCGTGTAAGTAGATAACAGCTCGCGTTCTTCCAGGACCTCCAGAAGCGGGCGCCAGGAACGAGAGCGCCGGCGTCGTTCGGCGTTCGAGGTTTCTTCCCCGATAGGGTGCTGGAAGAACGCGTCAACCAACTATCGAACGGCGTGCGGAACCACATGGCTATTTCCTTTGCGACTGTGGTCTGCTCGCTCGATAATGGCCAGAGCGACCCCTTCGGCGCCGCAGACCGATGCCGAGGCGGTAGCCGGGCCGGTGAGGGCTTGCTTGGCGGTAAGGGCCCACCGGCCCACCGAATTTTCCAAACACAAGCTGCCTTCTACGGACTCCGTTTTATTTTCAACTTCTCTTCGACTTCGCGGCGGAGAACCTGGGCTTCAAGCCAATCGCTGGGATGGATGCTTGTAGGCTTGTCGGGGGCCGGCGAACCGTCGCGTTCCAGCCACTGGACGCCCTGGGCCAAGCAGTGTCGGCGTCCGGGGTGCCCAGGCGGTGGTGCACGCGGCCAGGCCGAAACAGTTGATGTCCCGGTAGGCCCACCCCTTGTCGTCCGCTTTGGCGAAACTCTGCAGAGCTTGGTCGAATTGACCGGCGCGACCTGCCAAGCCCAGGGCATGGAAGTACCAGGGAGGTTGATTGCGGGCGACGGCCTTCTTCCCCCACGCGACGGCCCGAGCGGGATCCACCGGGTTTTGCTAGCCATCGAGCACGCCCGCGCCAGGCTGAAGGCCTCGAAGGGGTCCCGCTTTTCCCCGCGCCGGAACTCGACGGACCCTGGCAAGGAGCTCGTAGCCTTGGCTATCTCCCTGGATAAGGAACAGGCAGGCGTAGCCGAACGCGTCATCGCCCACGGGCCGCCCTTGAAGATTGGCCTGAGCGTATTCAGCCGCCGCCTTGTTCCATTGGCTTGACCTGATGTAATCGCGGGCTTGCCGGACCGCCTGGTTTTCTCGAGCGGTTGCGAGGGCATTGCGTAAAGTTGGGCTCGTTTGGGTTAGCAGCAGCCAGTTTTGTCCAGAATTCAATTTCTTGGCGATAGATATCATCAGCTTCTTGCCCGGCCATCGGCGTTTAGTAGGTTCGCCAAGGCGTTATAGTTACTTGCCAGCCGACGGCTGGATTCGTCGGCACGCGTGGGGAAATCAGCCACTAGTTTCTTGTGGACTACCAGCCCGTGGCGATAGACCTCCTCCGCATCCTTGATCCGCTGCGGCTGGCGGAGCAAGAATGGGCCTAACTGAGCAGAGCAAGTGTGGGCTGCCTCGAGCAGGAAGAGGGCCCCTGGGGGAAATCGGCGGCCAGTTTTTAAAACCGTGAGCGCTTTCCGATAAGGCATCCTCCACCTCCTTGGGCCGTCGGTGGCGGCACACCTCGGCCAGTCGCCAAAGGCAGTGGCCCACTACGACGCGATAGTTGGGGCTCTGGGGAAATTGCCGGCCAGCTTTTCATAAACGGCAATGATATGAGATAAGCATCCTCCATATCCTTGGGCCGGTGCAATACGGAGCACACCTCGGACAATCGCCAAAAGCCCTGGCCAATCCAGTTTAGATAGTTGGGGTCCTTAGGAACATCGGCGGCTAGCTTCTCCCAAGTGCGATGGCCCGGCGAAAGATCGGTTCCGCCTCCTTGGCCCGCTGTGCCTCTTTCAGGCAAACGCCCCATTGGTACCACCACTGAGCTGCGGCCCGGCGATATTCCAGTCCGCTCTCGAATCCAACGGGGAGCTTTTCCAAGAACGCCGCCGTGCTCGCAAAGACTTTATCCGCTTCTTGTTGCCGGCCGGTCTTGGTCAACAGGTCAAACAGCTTCACCCGGTAAGCCAACACTGCGGGAAAATCCTTCGCCAGGCTTTCGTAGAGCTCGATGGCTTTGCCATAAGCTTCCTTGGCCTTTTCCGGCTGTCCCTGCCCGCCGTAGACTGTTGCTTTTTCGCTCAGTCCCAATGCCTGTTCCAAGCGATCCTTAGGGTCCGGCAACCCGAGGACCTTGGCGGCTTCGGCCTGCACATCCAGAAGCCGCTTTTGCGCTTCGCGCCATCCATCGAGCGAACAATGTACCACCAGCCCGCCTCGTCCTGGTGGTCGAGCTGCCCGTGAGCGATGGCGAGGTAGAACCACTCCCAGGGGCTGCCGCCTTTTTGTGAGAATACCTCGACAACGCCTTCCCAATCCCCGGCTCGATAGTAAGCGACGCCCAGGTCGTGCCAGTGGCTACCGGTTTTTTCTTGGGGATCCGCTTCAACGGCTTTTCGGGCCGACTCGACACCCGGTGCCGGCTGGGCACGCCAATATGCTTGCGCTCGCGGAGCTCGCTCGCCGCATCCTGGGTTCGGCCGGGGTTACGCAGCAGAATTCCCAGTCGATTGTGGCTGCGGGCCAGTTCCGTCCCGTACTTGGGCGTTTGGGGATGACCGGCTGCCAGGCTTCTGCCAAATCTCGATGTTTTTTCGATAAGCATTCTCGATCTCTTGAGGCTGTCCCAAATCGCTTAGGAAACGAGCCAGGCTTTCATAATTCCCCGCTAAAGCAATCTGATCTTCGACCGAACCCGGGGTGGTATCCACTAGCTTTTGATAGACGCCAACGGCTGCCTGAACGATCGAGGCGTCCCTTGTGGGCTGGTTCACGCTTTGCAAAAATTGAGCCAGCCTTCGGGCAGCCTGGAGATAAGCGTTTCGGTAAGCGGCCGAGTTGGGGAAATGGATGGCCAGCCTCTCCCATATGCTCAGGGCTTCGCGGAAGGCCGTGTCGGCTGCCTTGGAATTCCCGAGGTTCTGGAGTACGGACCCGAGATCCTGTTGCGTTTTTGCCAATCGTCTTGGTAAGCGTGGGCCGAGGGAAAGTCGACGACGAGCTTTTGTTGCAGCTCGAGCGCCTGTGCAGGCTCTTTTCCGCTTGGCCGAGCCGGTTGCGAGCGGCTCTTGCAGCTCGCCCGCTGTCCGGTAACTAATTGCCAGCCAGGCGATGTGACTGGCCCGCCCCGGAAAATCGGGGCCAGTTCCTGCCGAAGACGCAACGCCATTTGAGAATCTCGATCTGCCTGTCTCCAGCCCCCCCGACGCAGGACCGGTGCACGACCTTCATAAAGTTTAGCGAGGTCCATCCGATAGCTGGCCACATGGGAATTCTCCGTGGCTAACTTCTCCCAAATAGGAGCGGCCTGGTCGGCCCAGTTCAGTTTCTGGCCGGGGTTCGTGCCGGTGCTGGCGAGATAGAAGTAAATTCCGGCAAGAGAATTCGCAGTTCCGCTATCGGGGTTGTCCCGGACGAATTTCTCCCAGCAGTGTGCCAGCTTTTCCAAACACTGCAGCACGTCGCGACCGCTAACCGAGCCCCGGTCTCCCGTTAGTCGCCGATATTGAGGTGAATTTTTGCAAGCCGTTGCTGGATCTCAGGAGTATCGCGGCGCTCCTGGATAAGCCGCGAGACGATATCCGTGCCGGCGCGTACCTGCGGAAACCATTGATCGCTCGATCCGCCGACCAAGTAGGTGATCTCAGCCACGCGAATGTACGAGCGCGGCAACGTCGGCCTGGAGGTTCGGGTCTTCCCTGTGTTGTTGAATGAACTCCCGGTTGTAACGCAGTGCTGTGTCGAGCAGCTGCTTGCGTAAGGGTTCGAGGCCGGGAGCATCGAGAAGGGGGCTGCCGCTGACGACCGTGAAATAATCATCTACCGCCTGGCGTGCCGCTGGAAATTCGTGTCGGCCTCCCGGCGACTTGGCTTTCGGCATCGAGCCGGTCGGCGGCCAAGGACTCGGCACGCATGGGGCGGACCGCCTCCCAGACGCTCACGACCGTGCCGAGGACCAGGGCTAACGCCACCACTGCCGTGGTCCAGAGCGTCGCCCTGTTTCGCCGGGCGAACTTGCGAAACCGATACCTCGCCGACGGCGGGCACGCCTGCACCGGCTCATCGTTCAGGTAGCGCTCGATGTCCCTGGCCAGGCCGTTGGCCGTCTCGTAGCGGCGGTTGCGGTCCTTCTCCAGCGCCTTCATCACGATCCAGTCCAGCTCGCCGCGCACCAGCTCGCCAGCTTGGCCGGCTCCGTCTGCCGCGGCTCGCGGCGATCGACGGCAGGCGTCCTCGGTCGTGCGACAGCCGCGTGCTCGGCCTCGGCGGCTCCTCCTCGCGGATCGATCCGCAGCACTTCGAGACAGCGGCTTGCCTCAGCCGCTTCCGGTCCAAGGGCGTGGTGCCGGTCAGCAGTTCGTAGAGCAGCACGCCCAGAGCGTAGATGTCGCTGCGGGTGTCGATGTCGAGCTGGTTCAGCTCCGCCTGTTCCGGACTCATGTACTCCGAGCGTGCCGACCATCGCTCCGAAACCGGTGACCAGCGTCTGCTCGGTCAATTGCTGCCCGGTGGCTTTGGCCACGCCGAAGTCGATCACTTTGGGGACCGGGCTTGCCATCGTAGAGCGCGACCAACACGTTGGAGGGCTTCATGTCGCGGTGGATGATGCCCTTCTGGTGCGCGTGCTGCATCGCCTGGCAGACCGGGATGAACAGTTCCAGGCGCTCGCGGGGTGAAGCGGTGCTCGTCGCAGTACTCGGTGATCGCCATGCCCTTGACCAGTTCCATGACAAAATAGGGCCGGCCCGTGTCGGTGGTGCCGGCATCAAGCACCCTGGCGATGTTCGGATGGTCCATGAGCGCCAGGCCTGACGCTCGGCCTCGAAGCGGGCGATGACCTGCCGGGAGTCCATGCCCGGTCTTGATGACCTTGACGGCGACGCAGCCGCTTGACCGGCTCGGTCTGCTGGGCCATCCAGACGGTGCCCATGCCGCCTTCGCCGATTTGCTCCAGCAGCTTGTACGGGCCGATCACCGTGGCCGGTGTCTCTGTGATAGGCAGTTCGATGGTCCCCAGAGGAGTGCCTGCCGCCGGACGGTCCAGCAGGCTGTCGGGGCCATCGGCGGCCGCCAGCATCGCCTCGACGTGAGCGATCCGGGCTTCGTCCCGCCACACGCCTCCCGGACGTATTCCCGCCGCCGGTCCGGATCGGGGATGTCGCGGGCAGCGTGGAAGATCGTCTCGTTGTCTGGCCGTGATGCGTTCATGGGACCTCCGCGGCGGGCTGCGGGCCCGTCCAGAATATAATGCGAGGAACCGGTGCCGAACCCGTAACGGTTTTTTTCCGGCCGGTCAGCGCGGCGGTCGGACATGCGGTCGATCGCCACCCGGAGCCAGCTCCGGGCGTAGGCCCAGTCCTTTTCGGCGGTGGAGGTGGAGACGCCGAGCGCGGCGGCCGCCTGCTGGGTGGTCAGGCCGGCGAAGAACCTGAGCTTGACCAGCTCGGCCTTGCGTGGGTCATCCGCTTCGAGTTGCCGGAGGGCCTTGTCCAAGACGAGTAAGCGAGTGCCGTTCTCCTCCTCCACGGCTGGCTCGATGTCGTCGAGGTCGAGCCGAAGGCGTCCGCCCCCGGCCTTGCGGGTCTGCTTGTTCCGGGCTCGGTCGATCAAGATACGGCGCATGGCCTCCGCGGCGGCGGCGAAGAAGTGCCCGCGGCCGTCCCAGCTCTGGATCTGCTTCCCGCCCAGCAGCCGTAGGTACGCCTCATGTACCAGCGCGGTTGCTTGCAGGGTTTGGCCGGGCTGTTCGTGGGCCAACTTCTCGGCCGCGAGTTGTGCGAGCGCCTCATAGACGAGCGGCAAGAGCTGTTCGGCCGCACAGGGGTCGCCTTCTTCAATGGCGGACAGGATACGAGTGACTTCGGTCATTGCAGCCAGAACCTTTGGAAGCCTTACATATTCCCATAGTGTAATCACGGCAATTCACAGTAACTACCGAGCAGCTCATGAATTCTTGAGCGAAGACAGCGACAAGGCCGCGAGTCCCACCAATGGGCGAATCGCGTGTGCAAGTTTTCTAGCGGCAGGAACCCTCGGAGAAGAGCAGCGTCGTTTATGGAGTTCAACTTGAAAATTAGGGAATAAGGATTCGAACCTGAATCCCGACTTCCGCTTTGCATCGACGTGGCACCGGATAGACCTTGTAAACCCAATGATCCGGCACGACTTGCGGCGACGTCCCATCTGGCTCGGTGGCGGGCGCTCACTCTTGAGCCGTCCAATTCTTCTGTTCAGCCTTAGTCCGTGTATCGTTGGTCGCCTCTTAGTCTGGCTCGGCTGGATGACTCCGCCAGTTTAAGCCGACTTGGAGCAGCAACCCTGCGACACGAGCGCAATCGTCCCGGTCCCCCGGTCCAATGCCGAAAGTTCAGAAAAAGCCAAGCTCGCCTGCTCCGGTCCTCTCGACCGACGCACGCAAGCCGAGTCGCTAGGGTGCTTCGGTCCGCCCCACCGAATGGCACTAGCTTAAGCGTTTCTGTACCGGGTCACATATTTTAACACCCGGTGAATTGGCTAATGCGAGCACCGCCCAAATGCATGGCATCGCTTAAGCTAGTGCCATTCGTCCGCCCCACCGAAGCAGGCGAACGCGGCCGCTGCCACACCGAAACGCTCGCTCTGCTCTGAAGCTCCATCTGAAGCTGCGTGTTTCGCCAACTGACATGGCGGGCGAGCCAGCTCCATCTCAATTCGCGGCGTTACAGCGGGCCTCATGCTGTCGTCAACTGGCCTTGGTCATTTCAGGCCTATGTAGCGGCAGGATTTAGCCTGAACGGTCCCTGCGGCGATCAGTTTCCCAGGAGAAATTGGTGAATGGATTCCAGGACGCTACTCACGAGCTGCTCAAGACTGGTTTTCGGTTGTTTCAGCAATGTTAGGCTGGCACAGTGCTCGCTTTGGAGCCGTTGAATTGTCGCTTGGCCATCATGATCGATGAATTTTGGAAAATGCAAACTCCGTTGTGACGGATTCTTGCATCGGAAAACGGGGAAGAAATCAAAAGGAAGTCGGCGGCCTCGAGCTGTGGCAAGTCTTGATAATAGGTCGATCTGTAGCCGCATTCGCCAGAATGCGGGAGCCTGCGCCTGCATTCTGGCGAATGCGGCTACCCAAAATAAAGGCCGAGTTAAGAACCCGGCCTAGGAAGAAAGATCGAAAGCCGCCTTCTAGGCTCACAGTCGTGCATTTTGCACTTTGGCCAAGAGTTGATGTGTAGGACAGTTTTAGCCGGAGTGAAAATGAGTCGCCCTATCAGTATCGCGGATCGAATCTTACGTTTCGTTCACTCCGGCAACCGACTGCGACACTTGTCCGGAGTCATTTCGCCTTGGTGAGGGCGCTTGCAGAAATGAGCAGGTTGAAAACTCGCCTGTCGGGCTCATTACCGGCAAAGAGCATTTGGAACGAGTGGGGTTCCGGTTGTGGGCAGGCTTCAACCTCCCCAACCCTCTCCCGTCAAGGGAGAGGGAGCCAATCGGCTAAGAGCGTTCGGAAACAATGATGTTTATGTTCAAGAATCAGAACTTCCCAATCAGGGGCGGGATCCGTTTTCCTCCCCCCCTTGGCAAGGGGGGGTTGGGGGGGGTCAGACGCGACTGCACCCTCGTGCGAGGAACTGCCGCTGCTGCAGTCTTCCGAATTGCCCCGGCTACCGCTTATGCGTTTAGATTCTGAAGACCCCCCCTGCCCCCCCTTGCCAAGGGGGGGGAGAATTCAAGGCTGGCGCCTTTTTCTTTGGTTCCGAACGCTCTAATTTCTTCCACAATCTGATTCAGCTTGCCGGAGCCAATCCACGTTTTTTCACAACCTCTAATCTTCCAGGCGCAGACCTCACTGCATCCGTCCCTTCAGCTCCTGCGCAGCCTTGGCTAGAAAATCCGCCGCGATGCGGCGTGTCGAATCATCGGGTTGATTCCGCAGCGCCGCGATGGCCGATTACAGTTCGCGCATTGGATCGACGACGCCCGGATAAGAATCGGCATGCGAGCCCGCTGCGTGGCCACCATTCCGGCAGAGATAGCGTACAGCAGGCGCGTACTTTCGCCGGAGTCGAGCCGATGCGTTGAGGAGGCGCAGCCAGAAAGCGGACGCTTTGAAGCCTCAGGATTGTAGCGTTGGCCCAGCCAGGGTAAAACGAAAATAGGTTATTCCCGCGCAAAGGTTAAAGCTCATGTCCACGATCCTCAAAGCCGACGCCAACGGCGCCGTGATCTTGCCCGCCGATCTCTGCCGGTTGGCCGGCGTAGAACCGGAGGCCGAATTGGTGGCCGACGTCCAAACCGGGCGCATCGTTCTGGAGCGGCCGCGACCTTCCTTGGCCGAACAGATCACGGAACTGGCCCGCGATCTGCCTCAGGAAGTTGTAGATCAACTGCCGACGGACGGGGCAGCAGAGCACGACCATTATCTCTACGGCTCGCCAAAACGACACCCATGACGCGGGATGGCTGGCGTGTACTTCGCCGACACGTTTTACTGGGTGGCACTGGCCAATCGCCATGACGCCTGGCATTCTCGAGTCGTCGCCTGGGAACGGCGCCACCGAGCAAACGATTCTTCACGACCGAGGAAGTCCTTGGCGAGGTACTCGACTTTTTCACCGGATCCGGGCCGCTTGGCCGCGCCCATGCCTGCACCGTGGTGCGGCGCGTCATGGCTGATGTCTCCACGCAGGTATTGCCCCAGACTTCTACGGACTTTGCCGCTGCCTTGACGCTGTTCGAAGCCCGACCAGACAAAGAGTACTGCCTAATTGATTGCCGTTCGATGATTGCGCTGCGGACATTGGGGCTGTCGGAAGTGTTGACCAACGATCATCATTTCACCCAAGAAGGATTCACGATCTTATTTCCTTAACTGCTAAATAGGCCCTAGCGCTATTTGACCCGACATACTACATTTAGACTTTTTGTTCCCTGGCGGCCCTGGGCAAGTTCACGTTTACTTGCTTACAGCCTGCATGAGCCCGAGGAGCAAAATTTGAAGTCGCGCTTTTTGGCACTCTTTGCATTCGAGCCCGACGGGCTCATTCCTAAAGCCTAGGCTGAAGGCCTAGGAAGAAGCGAAATACCTATTTCGACCCTGAAAGGGTCGTTCGCATTCACGTAACTCAATGCATCCGCCCCCTCAACTCCGCGGCCGCTTTGGCGACCGTATCCGCGGCAATGCGCCGCGCCGAGTCATCGTGGGCGTTGCGCAGTGCGGCCATTGCCGTTTCCAGTTCGCTCATCGGGTCGATAACGGCGGTGTGAGAAGCGGCATGCGCGTCCGTTGGGTGGCCGTTCAGGTGAGCGTCGCCGTTGGCATGCGCGCCTGAATAAGCTACGGCGAACTCGTATTCGTGTGAGGTTTCCTCGGCGGCAGACTCGACGGCTCGGCTATCGGCGAACCATTGGATCACGTAGAAGAAAACGGGCGTCAGGAAGATGCCGAACAGCGTCACGCCTAACATGCCGGCGAATACTGCCGTGCCGAGGGTGCGGCGCATTTCGGCGCCGGCGCCTTCCGACAACATAAGCGGTACGACACCCAAAACGAATGCGAACGAGGTCATGATGATGGGCCGTAAGCGGAGTTGGCAGGCTTCGAGCGTCGCCTCGCGCCTCGGGTGGCCGGCTTCGCGCTGCGCCTTGGCGAATTCGACGATCAAGATGGCGTTCTTGCACGCCAAGCCCACTAAGACGAGAAAGCCGATCTGCGTGAAGATGTTGATGTCCATCTTGGCGATGATGACGCCGGTGATGGCGCAAAGGAGACAGGTGGGAACCACCAAGATGACCGCCAGCGGCAAAGCCCAACTTTCATACTGCGCCGCCAACACCAGAAACACCAAGATAACGGCCAGGAGAAATACCCACATGGCGGTGTTGCCGGTTTGAAGCTGCAAGAGAGCCAACTCGGTCCATTCGGTCCGCATCCCTTGAGGCAGTTGTTCCTTGGCTACCGTCTCCAGCGCGTGGATCGCTTGCCCCGAACTGGCGCCCGGGGCAGCATCGGCATGAACGGGAGCCGAGGCATACATGTTATAGCGTGTCACCACCGCCGGCCCGCTCGTGTAGTGCACGGAGGCAAAATCGGCGAGCGGCACCATGTCCCCTTGGGTGTTTCTTACCTTCAACTGTTTGAGATCGTCCACCGATTGACGGAACGTATCTTTGGCCTGCACGTTGACTTGCCAGGTGCGGCCGAAACGGTTGAAGTCGTTGATGTAATAGGGCCCGATGGTCGATTCCAAAGTCGTGCGCAAATCGTCGATCGAGACGCCGCGATCCTTGGCTTGCGTTCTATCGACAATCAGCTCCAACCAGGGAGTGTCTGCCCGGAAGCTCGTGAACAACCCCGACAGATAGGGATTCGACTCGCCGGCAGTTACCACTTTATCGGCCGTTTTCTGCAAGAGCATGGGACCGCTGTCTCCCACGTCCTGAATGACTATCTTGAAGCCGCCCGCAGTGCCCAAGCCTTCGACGGGCGGGGCGCCAAAAATGTTCACCGACGCGGCCGGCACTTCTTTTTGAAAACGCTCTTCGAGGCCTTGGGCGATCGCCTCGCCCGTTAAATCCGGCGTGGTCCGCTGGTCGAAGCCATCGAGCATCAAGTAGAGCGCCCCGAAGTTCGAGGCGTTCGCTCCCAAAAGAATCGACTGGCCGGAAATGGCCACCGCATGTTTGACGCCTTTGGTATCGCGAGCGATTTTTTCGATTTGCTGAACCACCTCCTTCGTTCGTGTGGAAGAAGCGGCGTCGGGCAACTGCACGTTGACCAGCAAATAGCCCTTATCCTGTTGCGGGATGAAGCCTGTGGGAGTGTGCGTAAAGCCCCACCAGGTAAGAGCCAGCAAGCCGCCGTAGATCATCAGCACCAGTAGATTGACGCGCAACAATCCCGAAACGGACGTGGTGTAGAGAATGGTCGAGAAATCGAAGAACTTGTTGAAGGCCCGGAAGCTCCAGCCGAGCAGAAGATTTAGCGGCCAACGCAAAAACAGCCCAACGAGAGTGGCCACGACGGCCCCGGCCACAATGGGCCCCCAAGCGCGCAACAGGTCGAGCACTTCGGGGCTGATGTCCAGATGCATGCTTGCGAGCAGCGGGGCGGCGTAATGGAGACCCAGCTTATGACCCAGCCAGGCGCCGACCGGGGGATAAATGAACCAAGGTAACGATTCGAAGCTCCCCTCTTGCGCGGCCTCAGGAGAATCGCCGACAGGGCGGGACTCAGCGTCAGCGAATTAAAAGCCGAAATGACCGTGGAAACGGCAATAGTAAGGGCAAATTGTCGGAAGAACTGACCGACGATGCCGCTGATGAAAGCGCAGGGAACGAACACTGCCGACAGCACCAAGCCGATGGCCACGACGGGCCCGGACACTTGTTCCATGGCCCGGAAACAGGCGTCGCGCGGCTGCATGCCGTGCTCGATGTGGTGCTCCACCGCTTCGACGACCACAATGGCGTCGTCCACCACGATGCCGATGGCCAACACCAAACCGAATAGCGTCAAGTTGTTCAAACTGAAGCCCATTGCGGCCATCACGGCAAACGTGCCCACGACGGCCACGGGAACGGCAATGAGCGGAATCAGCGTGGAACGCCAATTCTGCAGGAAGACCAGCACGACTACGGCAACCAAAACGATGGCATCGAAGAGCGTTTCGAACACATCTTTGATCGATTCGTTGATGAAGGGCGTGGTGTCGTAAACGATGGCATAATCGATGCCCGGAGGAAACTGTTGCCGCAATTGCTTCATCCGATCCTTGACCCGCTGAGCGACCTCCAAAGCGTTGGAGCCGGGCAACTGATAGACGGATAGCGCCACGGAGGGTTTGCCGTCCAGCGTGCAGGTCTGGTCATACGACTGGGCGCCCAGCTCGATGCTGGCCACATCTTGCAGGTAAACCAAGCTGCCGTTGCTGCTCTTGAGGATGATCTTGGCGAATTGATCGGTGCTTTCCAGCCGCCCGAGTGTGGTGATGATGTACTGGAAGACTTGGTCGTTCGACGTCGGCGGCTGGCCTATCCGCCCGGCCGCTACCTGAATGTTCTGCGCCTGGACGGCATTGATGACGTCTTGAGCATTGAGACTGTAACTCGCCATCTTTTGCGGGTCGAGCCAGAGCCGCATGCTGTAGTCGCGTTGCCCCAGGTAGGTGATGTCGCCCACTCCAGGCAAGCGCGAAAGCTCGTCGCGGATTTGAATGGTGGCGTAATTGCTCAGCTCCAAATTGGTGCGGCTTTCGTCCTCAGATACGAGATTGACGATCAAGAGGACGTTGGGCGATTTCTTCTTGACCGAGATGCCGCGGCGTTTCACCAGGTCGGGCAAGATCGGCTCGGCAAGCGACTCGCGGTTTTGCACCAAAACCTGCGAAATATTGAGGTCGGAACCGGGTTTGAAGGTGACGGTGAGCGTGTAGTTGCCGTCGTTGGTGCATTGCGAGGACATGTACATCATGCCCTCCACGCCATTGACCTGTTGCTCGATGGGAGCGGCCACGGTGTCGGCAACCACCTGAGCGTTGGCGCCGGGATAGGAAGCCGAGACTTCAACCGTGGGCGGCGCATATCGGGATATTGCGCGACGGGAAGCGTGAAAAGCGCAATGGTGCCGCCCAGCACGATGACGATGGACATCACCGATGCGAAGATGGGCCGATTGATGAAAAAGCGCGAAAACACAGGTTAGTGCCTCATTCGTGCACGAGATGGTGTGGCCCGCCGTTGGTTGCGGGGTCAGCGCGGTTCTCGGATTTTTCGCTGTCGCCGGCAGTGGTCGTGGCGGGCACCGCGCCGTCAGCGTGGCCATTGTTTCCGTTGGTGGACTCAAGATTGGCGCCCATGCCGTGGCCGTTAAGAGGAACCGTCACCGCCGGGGTGGGCAATTCATAGCGCCGTGTGGGAGCTCGCGATAGGCGCCGGAAACCGTGGCGCACTAAACTCGGCAACCAGAACAAGCCGAGCGTGAGCACCGTAAGCGTGAAGCTCAACACGCGGCCTGCCTGTTTGCTGCGGGCCCAGGCGAAAGGCCCGGCCTCGGTCGCCCCTTCGATGACGTAAAAGAAAACGGGCGTCAAGAAAATGCCGAACAGGGTGACGCCGAGCATGCCGCTAAACACAGCCGTGCCCAAAGTCTTGCGCATTTCAGCGCCGGCTCCGGTGGATACTATCGAGCGGAACCACGCCCAGAATAAAGGCAAACGACGTCATCAGAATGGGTCGCAAACGCAGCTTGCAGGCTTCGAGCGTCGCCTCCATTCTCGACCTGCCTTGCTCGTGTTTGTGCTTGGCGAACTCGACGATCAGAATCGCGTTCTTGCTGGCCAGCCCCACGAGCACTACGAAACCGATCTGCGTGAAAATATTGATGTCGCCATGCGTGACGTACACGCCGGTCAGTGAGCCGAGGATGCACATGGGCACGACCAAAATAACGGCCAGCGGCAAAGCCCAGCTTTCATATTGCGCTGCCAAAACCAGGAAAACGAACACGACCGCCAGGGGGAAAATCAGGTTGTTCCAGACGTTCTTGGCGGCGTCGATCTGCATGAAGTTGATTTCGGTCCATTCGTAAGTTATCCCGGGCGGCAGAACTTCGGCGCAAAGTTTTTCCATTTCTTCGATGCCCTGCCCAGAGGACATGCCCGGCATGGTGGATCCGAGAATGGCGGCTGCGGGATACATGTTGTACCGACCGATGTTGATCGGCCCGCCAATACTCTTGACGGTGAGCACCGCTCCCAAGGGGACCATGTCGCCGCTGGAATTCCTCACTTTGAGCAGCTTGATCTTTTCGGGGTCGTCGCGGAATTGGCCGCTGGCTTGAGCAACCACTTGCCAGGACCGGCCAAAGCGATTGAAGTCGTTCACATAAAGCGACCCTAGATAAATCTGCAACGTGCTGAAAGCGTCGGCCGGATTCACGCCCATGGTCTGGCATTGATCCCGGTTCAAATCCACGAAGAGTTGCGGCGTATTCGCGCGGAATACCGAAAAGAGATTGCGGACGATTTTGGTGTTTTCGGCCTTGGCCAGGGCACTGTCCACTATCCGTTTCTGCTCATCCTTGCCTCGGATTTCGGCTTCGATGAGGCTTTTGGTAACCGCGAGTCACGAACAAGTCGCGCGTCAAGTATTCGACGTTTTTCAGTTTGCTCAAAGCCGCAAAGGCAGGTTCGCTTAGCTTCTCATCCGCCCCCTGCAATGCGGCTAACGACTTTTCCGTAAGCATGAAGCGGCCGGCATTGCCGGCCGCCATCAGGCGGTCGACCTGCTTTTGGAGCTCGACCAGTCCAAGATCGCCTCGATCCTCAATGATAATCTTGAAGCCACTGGCGCCGCCTAGGCCCGAAACCGGGGGCGGCGTGAAGAGTTGGCACGAGGCTCCGGGAATTTCCTCGGCAAGCACCTCTTTCAAACGATCGGTGATGGCGATGCCGGACAGTTTTGGATCGCGTCGTTTATCGAAATCGTCGAGCGTGAGGAAGAATTGGCCGAAGTTGGAGCCGTTGGCATTGAAGGTGAACGATTGTCCGGCAATCTCGGTTACGTGGATAACCCCTTCCGTTTTAGCGCCGATCTTGGCAATATTGTCGAGGACCGTCTGGGTCCGTTCCAGGGAGGCGGCATCCGGCAATTGCACCGCGATATAGAAGCGCCCCTGGTCCTGATTGGGGATGTAGCCGATCGGTAATTGGGTCGAAGTCCACCAGGTGAGCATCACGAGCCCACCGTAGAGCATCAGCACAATGGCGCTGCCGCGCAGAGCCAAGGCAACGGTTCGCGTGTACGCGCTGGTGGAAAGTCGGAAACCCCAATTGAACAGGCGGAAAAACCACCCCAAGAAGAAGTTGAGCACGCGGGTCAATAAATCCGCTTTCTGCCCGCGCGGCTTCAAAAGGATTGCCGCCAAGGCCGGGCTCAGCGTCAGCGAGTTGAACGCGGAAATGACTGTGGAAACGGCAATAGTGAGCGCGAACTGGCGAAAGAATTGTCCGGTGATGCCGCTGATGAAGGCGCAGGGCACGAACACTGCCGACAGCACCAGCGCCACCGCCACGACGGGCCCGGACACCTCATCCATCGCTTTGTGCGCCGCCTGGCGCGGCGTCATGCCTTCTTCGATGTGATGTTCGACCGCTTCCACCACCACAATGGCGTCGTCCACGACAATGCCGATAGCCAGCACCAGTCCGAAGAGCGTCAAGTTATTCAAGCTGAAGCCGATGATGGCCATGGCGGCGAAGGTTCCGACCACCGCAACGGGAACCGCCACCAACGGAATCAGCGCCGAGCGCCAGTTTTGCAGAAACAGCAGCACGACAAACGCCACCAACACGATAGCTTCGAGCAAAGTCCGGATGACTTCGGCGATCGATTCCTTAATGAAGGGCGTCATGTCCAAAGAAATGACGTAATCGATGTCCTCCGGAAAATCCTTTTTCAACTCGTCGAGGCGAGCCCGAACGCGCTCGGCCACAGCAATGCAATTGGCGTCGGGGAGAGCGAAAATGGCCAGGCTGGCATTCGGCTTGCCGTCCAACTTGCTGGAAGTGTCCCGGTTGTTGGCGGCGAGTTCGGAGTGACCGATATCTTTGACGAGAACTTTGCGGCCGTTGCTGTCGGTGCGCAGCACCACGTTATCGAATTGCTCGGGCGTGGAGAGCCGGCCCAGCACCTTCAGCGTCAATTCCTGGGCTTTGCCGGAACGAGTCGGCTCCTGGCCAATGTGGCCTGCGGCAACTTGGCGGTTCTGCTCGCGTAGGGCATTGGTGACGTCGTACGCGGTCATGTTCAGCGCCGAGAGACGCTCCGGATCGATCCAGACGCGCATACTGTAATCTTGCTGGCCAAATTGCTGGACGTCGCCGATCCCGTCGAGACGCGATAGCTCATCGCGGACTCGGATGGTGGCGAAATTGCTAAGGTAGAGTTGGCCATAGCGCCGTTGGGCGAATAAAGGCAAGCGACCATGAGAATATCGGGATTGCGCTTGCGGGTGCTGACGCCGGCTTGCTTGACCACATCGGGCAACAGCGGCAGCGCCAAGTTGATGCGGTTCTGCACCAAAACTTGGGCAAAATTGAGATTCACCCCGGGTTTGAAGGTTACCGTCAGCGTGTAGGTGCCGTCGTTGTTGGACTGCGACACCATATACAGCATGTCTTCGACGCCGTTGATTTGTTGCTCGATGGGGGCCGCCACGGCGTCGGCGACAACTTTGGCGTTAGCGCCGGCATAGGTGCACTGGACGATGATGCTTGGCGGCGTGATCGGCGGGTATTGCGCCACCGGCAAGTTGTAAACGGCGACCGCGCCGGCGAGAGTAATGACGATCGACAGCACGGAAGCAAAGATCGGCCGTTGGATAAAGAAGTGCGAAAACACGCCTACTCCACAAACCGTACCAATTCCGACAAGCTGAGAACTTGTCGCCCCCCCAACCCTGCGGATCGTTGCGCGGTCATTTCGAATTCTTGGCGTCCGCTTGCTTTGCCGGCCCGGACCTTTCGGCTGGATGGCCCTGCGCCGGCTTTTTCGTAGCAGCCGGCGCCTGAGCCTTGGGGGCGCTATCCAGTAATTTCTTCAAGGGAGATTCGGGAGGCTGAGCGGCAGGCCGCACTTCCGCCGTTACGCGAACCCCCGGCCGGATTCGCTGCAAGCCATCGACGATGACCCGATCGTCCTTATTCAATCCAGTTTTGATGACGCGTTGGCCCTTGATTTCCTGCCCAAGCGTAACCGTTTTATAGGCGACTTCGTCCTTATCGTTATCGATATAGACGTACTTCCTGCCCTGATCACTCAAAACTGCTTCGTCGGGAATGAGCAAAGCCTTGTACGGCGCACCGATGGGGAGCCTGATGCGCACAAATAGACCGGCGCCAACGTGCCGTCGAGGTTGGCGAACACGGCGCGCATACGAATCGTTCCCGTGTTGGCATTGACCCGATTGTCGACGAAGTTCACCATCCCCGTCCGCGAGAAATCATCCTCGTTGGCCAGGCGGAGCAACGCTGGGAACTGCAATTGGCCGTTGAGCGTGCTTTTGGCCGTAGAAGCCCCCTCGATGAGATCCAGGTAGGTGCGCTCGTCGACGTCGAAATAGGCATAAAGCCGATCGTCCTCGACGATGGTCGTCAAGATAGTGTTGTCGGCGTTGACGAGATTGCCCGGATCGACGAATCGGCGGCTGATACGGCCGGTCAAAGGGGCATTCACCAACGTATAGTCGACGTACATTTTCGCCCGGTCCTTGGTGGCCGCCATGGCTTCGATGGTCGCCTGCGATTTCTCGGCCGTGGCCACCGCGGTGTCGTAATCTTCCTGGGCCATGGCACTCTGCCGGACGAGCACTCGAGCGCGAGCCGTGGTTTTCTGCTGAAGATTCAAGTCCGCCTTGGCCAGTTTCAAGTTGGCAGCGGCCAAATCGAAATCGGCTTTGTAAGTCTGCGGGTCGATCGTGAAAAGGCGGTCACCTTCGTGTACCAAGTCCCCTTCTTTGAAGGGAGCCGTAAGAATAAAGCCGGTCACGCGAGCCCGGATCTCCACCGTTTTCAGGCCATCCAACCGGCCCGTAAAATCTTGATAATCGGCTACTTCCGCGATAACCGGTTTAGAGACGATAACTTCGGGAATTCTCTTTTCGGGATTCTTGGTCGCTTCGCGATTGCAACCAGCGAAGAGCGGGGCCAAAGTCAATACCAACGCCGCATGGAAAAGACTCCGCTTTCTCCAGCTTTTTCCCTTGCGGATTTCACGACAAAAGGAAGCTTTCACGTCGTTTTCCCTCGAGACGGCCTGATTCGCCACAATTCCAAGCCGCGCATCAGATTGGCCGGCAAAAACCGAGTTCGCCAAACATCGTTCTTATACCAGCGCTGGTATTTGCGACCGGCGGGACTGAGCAACCTCAACTTGATCGACACGGAGTGGGTGAAGGCGGAGAGTTTACCTACTTGGTTATCGTACCCGCCTGGGTGATTCAGGCAATGCCGAAGAAGCCCGACCTGGATAAGCACCCTCCTTTTCCCATTGTACGCAGACGGTACGATCGGAATTCTGCGTGCTCGCTGAGCCCTGGCGACACCCCCAAACGCACAAAAGGGCAGAACGAGCCTCGCGTGGCTCGTTCTGCCCCTGCTTTATCATGTTTTTCACGCCGCTTGGTTGCTCTCAGCGAGTGTCCGAGAGCATGGCCTTGAATTGCGGCGCTGTGAAATGCTTGTTTTCGTCGTAGTCTTCGTGGTTGATCTCACAGAAGACGGCAGGCTTGACCCAGATTGCGTTGATCGAAAGGCCGGCAATGTAACTCTTGGGTTGAACCAGGGGCCTGAGTGCTGCCAACAGCGCTTTCGACTCCTTGGGGCCTATACCCTTGCGGACGATACCGGCATACCGGATCCGATCGTTCAACAGAGCAGCGACGACCAAGCTGTCGATTTGATTGTCGGAATCCAATATATAGCCGACCACCACGCATTGGGTGGTTTGTCTCGGCGCCGCCTTGGTGAGCTTATCGTCTGCCTTGGCCTTCAGGTCCTGCTTGTTTGCAAAGTCCTGGACGGACTCGGTAAGCGATTTGTCGCCGGGTTTCGCTCCCTCGGCCAGAGCGTTTACCGCCGAGAGCAGCTCCGACTTGGCGACTTTATTGGGTTTGTAGAGTTCCCACCAATATTCCAGCCCGCCGACAATAAACAGGCGCAGACGAATGCGGTAAGGCACCAGAGAATCGTCCAGAATTGCCGACGCATCTTGGGAAGCTGTTCGCAGATTCGGACCCATAAGGTAAAAGGGAGAAAAATATCCTTGGCGCCAGTTTTTCATCGGTCGCAGCTAACATGAAGAGCGACCAGAGATTTACGCAGAGAACCGTCACAATGCTGAGCACAATAGCAAGAAGGCTAATCAAAGCCCGCGCCAGCGATCCTTCCACCGCTAAAAAGTGGTTGGCGATGAAAGCGAGCGCGACAATCGTGCATACACCACCCGCGGACTGCCAGCCCCACGGCGGAATCCTCGCAATCAACTCGCCATATTCGCCGAATCGGCTTGCAACCGATCGCACCGGCGCCGCTTCGGTCGCGAGTTTGGCCGTAGCCTGATCCTTTTCCAGCGAACGGCAATAACTACACTTGGGGCACCACCCGAGTTCCTGAGGGTTGACTAGCTTGCCGCCGCAGCGCGGACAGATCGAAATATCGACGGCTGGTGCGGATTCCGGCTCCGCCGTGGCCGTGGCGCTTTGAGCTTCGCCCTCCGCAAATTTGACCGTCGCTTGCTCGTTTGCATCGGAGCATTGCGTCTGGCCGCGCCGGATAGGCATGGTCTTGGGATCGGCTAGGGACGAAACGGACGTCGAAACGGTAGGATCCATGCGTGCCTCCACGGATCGGAATGCGGGGCTCGACCGAGAACCTTTTCAAGGCATGTCTGCACGAGGGATTGTTTTCGGACAGACTCTTAAAACATAGTTCACGATTCGTCTGCAGCGGGAACCGTTTCATACCAACGCAAGAAAAGCCACTCGAGCAGCCACAGCAAGGTAGCTAGGCTTTGATCCTCCCGATCGCGGCTGGGGCTATACTCCGAAATCGCCACGATCTCGAAGCGTTCCGGCCCGATTGCCTCAAGAATCCGCAGGAGCATGGAAGGAGCCAATCCGAAAGGCAATGGTTCGAGCGTTCCGGGAAAAAGGCAGGATCGAAAACGTCGCAATCGAGATCGAGAACCAAACGCTCAGCCTTCTTGGCGGCCTTGACCAGCGCGGCCGTCGCCCCGGTCGAATCATGTGCCAAAGCGGCCCCTGGAAACACCGCCTCATAGTACTTTTGGACGTGCTCGACCGGCAGCATCAAGTCCCGGCTTCCCACATTGATGATTCTTGGCAACCTGCTTGCCGTGTGCATCAGGTAGTTGCCGTGGCTGGGCTCGGACTCGCAATCGGTCAGGTTGTAGATGTCCAAATGTGCATCGAACTGAAGCACGAGCGTTTCTTTACCGTCGGCCCCAAGTTCGTCATAGAGCGGCAAAACGCCCAGGTGGTTGCCGCTAGCCCATACGAGTCGCTTTGAGTTGGCCAAGACTTTTCGGATGATGGCCCGACCCTGGGCTCGCCATCTACCGATGGCCTTTTCCGTTGCGAAAGCAGTTTCGCGAATTTGTATGTGCGGCGTATAGCAGTGGCCTCGAGCGGGCATTTGTTCCTGGCGATTGTCGGCAAGCATTTCGCGCACCGCGTCGGCCAATAACTCCGCCCCTGCCCGTGCCGGCACCGCCGAAGCTATCGAACGGAAAGAAGACAGCGGCTGTTTTTCTGGGCTCGGTTTTCATGAGGATTCACTGGTCACGGTTTTCCCTCCACCTATCACCCGCCACGCGCCACCCGAATATGCCGACAAGACCGTTACTACCGGCAATCCCACGGTTGAATCGCCGCTCTTGCCGCACCGGAGGTTTTAGTACGGCTGCGGGGAACGTACAATGCATCTGAATGCCAGATGAGAGTTTACAGGCATGCGCCTCACGCGGGCCTTGCCGACTTGGGCCATGGGGGAAGGAAACTTGCAGGCCATTCAAGACTTCTATGTCGCCGGCAATGCCATCGTAACCGGCGACGTGGTTTTGGGACCCGGAGCAAACATCTGGTTCGGCACGATCATTCGTGGCGACCTGGCCAGGGTTACGCTAGGGCCGCGCGTCAATATCCAGGACGGCTGCGTCGTCCATACCGACTACGATCAGCCTCAAATGATCGAAGAAGGCGTGGTTGTCGGCCATGCGGCCGTTCTCCACGGGCTATCGATCGGCCGCGATACGTTGGTGGGCATCGGCGCCCGCCTCCTCTCGGGAAGCGACGTTGGCGCGCAGTGCCTGATCGCTGCCGGCGCCGTGGTCACGGAAAAACGGCGGATTCCGCCTCGCTCCGTCGTCATGGGCATTCCCGGCAAAGTGGTTCGCGAAGTCACCGACGAAGATTTGGCCAGAACGCACTCGATTTGCGCTCATTACCTGGAAATGGCGCAGCGCGACGTGCGCGGCGCTTTCCCACCTCCTTGGATGCGCTCGACAACGCATCACCAGCTTCCGGAGTCCTGATTCGGCCATGAGCACCGTTGCCCCAAGAACTGAAGCCAATGGCGTGGCAGCGGGACTGCGCGTACCCGCCGCTCCAGCCAACGAATTGGCCGATCGGCGCAAAGACATAGACCAGAAACAAGCCTGGGTTGCAGGTTTGCTTGCGGACTGTGGTTGCGAAGGCCTGTTGGTGCTCGAACCGGAGAACTTTGCCTGGCTTACCAGCGGAGCAAGCGCCGCGGCGTGCTCGATCCGCGCGAGTTGCCGGCCGTCTATTTCAGTGCCGATCAGCGTTGGATCATCTCGGCCAATGTGGATTCACAACGCCTGTTCGACGAAGAATTGGATGGCCTGGGCTTTCAGCTCAAGGAATGGCCCTGGTATGCCGGCCGCGAACAGCTGCTGGCGGATCTCTGTCATGGCCGTGTAGTGGCTTCGGACCGGCCACTGTCCATTTGCAAAACGTCCGTTGGCGAACAAGTCCGGCAGCGCCGCCGCCTTCTTTCCCTCTATGAGCACGAATGCCTGCGAGCTTTGGGCGAATTGCTCAGCCACGCCTTGGAAGCGACCTGTCGCACGCTGACTCCCGGTGAGACGGAGCGCGAAATAGCCGGCCAGATCAGCCATCGCCTGCTGCATCGCGGCGTGTCGCCGCTGAACATCTCGGTGATGGCCGATGGGCGTTCGCGCGTTTACCGTCAAGGTGGATTCACCTCGCTGTCGGTCGAGCGCAATTGCGCTTTACTGGCGACGGCACGGAAATTCGGTTTGTGCGCCACGGCAAGTAGATCGGTATCCTTCGGCAAACCGGAGGCGGATCTTCAGAAAGAGCACGATGTGGCCACGCGGGTGTCGGCCACTTACATGGCCAGCAGCTGGCCGGACGCGATCGCATCGGAAGTCTTGAATCTGGGACGGCGCATTTTTCAGGTGAGTGGGATGGAGCACGAATGGCGGCTGGCGCCACAGGGCTTTGTCACCGGCCGCTCGCCTATCGAGCTATCGTTTCGTCCTGGTGCGAAGATCTGCTTCAGGCCGGTTGGCCGCTCGTTTGGTCGCCTAGCGCCGGCGCCGCTCTGAGCTGGGATACGTTTATCGTGACGGAAACCGGCGCTCAATTGATGACCACCCCAGAATCCTGGCCGTTGCGCCGCATTCGCATCCAGGGAACCGAAATTCTACGGCCTGACATATTCGTGCGCTGAAGCTCGGCTCTTACTGGTAGCGGAAGTCGCCAGACTTCCGTGCGATCAGGCAATCGAGTAGAAGCGTGAAGAGCTAACGGAACTCTGGCGAGTTCCGGTACGAAGACACGGGCTGGCTCAGACTTCAAACCGGCGGAAAGCCGCCAGGCGCAAAATAGCGTCCCCGACCATATTGGCAACGATCTTGTCGAGCCAAAACAATGGCGCCATGAACCACGGCAGATTGGATTGCCGCTTGCGCCGTACGATCAGGTGCACGATGCGATCGACGCACTTCTCCACCGGCCAAATGCGGAACGGCGGCTTGGGCGGTGTCTCCCAAGGCCGTCCGTGGGGACCGAGGACAGAAGTTCGCAATGGCGTATCAACAAAGCCTGGCGCGACCACGCCGACATGAACCCCGTCGCGATGCAATTCGAGCCGCAAGGCTTCATAAAGTCCCTGGACGGCGAACTTGGTTGCTCCATAGAGAGCATAGGATGGCACGCCGCGTAATCCGGTCAAACTGCTCAGGGCTACCAGCGATCCACGCGTCTTCCGCACATGCGGAATGGCCGCGTGCGTGATGAAAAGCGTTCCCAGAAAATTGGTGCGCACCACCCGTTCCATGGCGGCCGGATCCGAACTTTCCAGATAAGTTCGCATGGAAAGGCCAGCTGAGCAGACCACAATATCCAGCTTGCCGAAGTGGGTGACGGCCTGTTCCACGGCCTCCTGACACTGGGCGCCGTCACTGACGTCGGCCGATATCACCAAGGCTCGCGAACCATTCTGCACGATTTCGGCAGCCACCTCTGCCAAAGCCGTCTGATTGCGGGCAACCAGGGCGACCACCGCTCCCTGGCGGGCCACACGCAGCGCCAGCGCCTTGCCAATTCCCGAAGAAGCGCCGTGATCAACACGACTTTGTCTTTGAAATCTTGCATGCCGCGCTGCCGAAAAACTCCGGCATCCGATCTCTTTCGTGCAACGAACCTGTGTTTTGGGGTAGGGAGAAACTAGGATCGATGGCTATGAATGGCCACCTTTGTGAGCTGAGCACGAATTTGAGCGGCAAAATCGCCGGTTTGGTGCGCGACGCGGCTGGAGCCAGAAGGAATTTGCCCGCAGGGCCGGCCTCAGCCTGCAAACGGTTCGAGAGATTCTCGAACAAAGGTGCCGGCGGCGCTCTGCGCAACCGCACGATCTTCGGCTGCGCCGAGCTTTGGGTTTGGCCGTGGCCGATTTCTGCGCAAACCGATTTGGCTTCCCCGGATTCTAGAGGGACGGGAAATCTTCCCCTGCTTACCGAGGATTTGCGCTATGACCTGGCGACTCAGCCACAGGTGCGACAATGGCTCGAAGATCAGGGCACGCAGGCCGCACGCTATACGCAAGATGAAATCGGCGAACTCTTGTCGATGCAAGGCACCGGTGGGCCGTTGACGGCGGAAGGATTGCAGGCTGCCCTGCGCCTACTCGATCGCAAGCGGCGTCTCATCGAACGCGTGCACGTCATTGCGGGGACTGAGCATCTAGGTTTGCTCGAAGGGATCGTTGACTGTTTATTCGAACGGGTGCAGCCTTATGGTAATGCGGGGTAGGGCGATGTCTCTTCCGGCCTCCGCAATCAGCGAGCCTCCGTATTCAGCGAGCCTCCCACGTTAGTGGGGGGAGTTTTCCGTATCCTCCCCCCACTAACGTGGGAGGCTCGCTACTAACGGTTTCAATTATCGTTCATAGGGACAAACGGTTTGCGCGGACTGGCTTTGGATTTCGCGACCAAGGCCCGGAATTCTGGATTGGAAGCCAAAAGCTCATCGATCAGGCCATCGTCATCCTTGGGATCAATCGCCTAAATTGCAAGCAGCCTCTGATCCGGCATCTCGACGACAACGGTTTCACCCGATTCGGCGCACTCATTCAGCGTCCTTTCGAGGTCCTTCTCCAGGCGGCTCAGCAGGATGGTCTTGATGGCCATGAAATTCCACTGCTTCAACAGAGGCTAAAGGCGATTTTGCATTCTAACGTGACCAACGCAAAATCGCCTAGGGTGTTAGGGAAAAAGGCCGCGCGCACGAAAGCGGCTTCGCAACTGCAGACGGCGCGGCGCGTTGATTTGGAAGACCTGAACCGTGACTCGTCCAGTTGGAGTACGACCTACAAGCGAAATGCACGAAGAGGAAAATCCATCAGACTCCAAGGGCCTGCTGGAATGCCTGGCGGGCTTCTGCTTGAAGGAAGGCGACAATGTCGATTGCCTCAACGTAGGCTCGGTATTCCTCTCGCTCTTCCGGGGTCAGCTGTCCTTCGGAACACTTTTCAGCAAGCTCATCAACGCGAGCCTGCGTTTGCGGATCGGCTTGAAAATTAGCGATAGCCTGCGGCTGCATCCGGGCTGAGGCTGTAAGCCAATGGCTCAAGGAACCGGTCGAGAACTGACGTGTCAGCAGTATCCATGCCATGAGTATACCACGACATGGCCGGCGAAAAGAAGACAGTGTTCGAGGGAAATCCCAAGATGATCCAGGCACCAGTCACCAGCTTTTGACGGAACCTGCCTGCCGTTCAAATTCGGATCTCGGGTCCCTTACCTTGTGGCCCCCGCTGGAGCAACCTATAATCTTGGAAACCACATGGCTTGGTGCCAGGGCTTTTGGGTACCGACTAAAGCGGAGAGATTGTGTCCGTTGCCCCGCGCATCTTGTTTGTGGAAGGAGCACCCGAGCCGAGCAAGGATGCGAACGATGCCTGGCCTGAGGCCGGGGCCGTTCGGACCGTGCCCGATTGGGCTTCGGCACTTGGCCTGCTGGCTCAGGAGGGGTTCGAGCGTCTGCTGGCCCGGACGGACAACCCCCATCTCCGAAATGAGTTGCTGGCCCGCTTGCGGGCGGCGGGCATCCTCGAACAACTGCCGGTAAGCATCGCCATTCTTGACCAGGCCATGACGGTCTTGTGGGCCAACCACTCTTTCGCGGCCTGGTGTGCCGGCGCGCAGCCGTGCTTGGCGCGTCCTTTTACGATGCTTTGGGAATCGCTACCGAGGGACGCGAACGGCTGCCGCAAACTCCAGCCGGCTTCCCTCCCCTGCCCTATCGCCTCGATTGTCGCGATGGCCGTCGGGTCGAATGGCGCATCCAGCCGTTGCGTGACGAGCCGGCCGGAACGCAAAGTTTCTTGGCGGTCGGCCGCGATATCACGGCCGAATCGCAGCAGCAGAAGAAACTGGAGGCGTTGCACCAAGCGGGCAAAGAGCTGGCGGCATTGACCCCCGAACAGCTTTCCGAAATGTGCGTCGGCGAGCGCGTCGAATCTTTGAAGCTCGACATCCGCCGACTGACCCACGATTTTCTTCACTACAACGTCATCGAAATCCGGCTGCTCGATCCCAAGACAGGCAAGCTCGAGCCCCTTTTGGAAGAAGGCATGACGGCTGGCGCCTCAGGCCGTTCGCTGTTCGCCAACCTTACCGGCAACGGCATCACCGGCTATGTGGCCGCCTCCGGCAAGAGCTATTTGTGTCCGGACACTGCTGCCGATCCGCTTTATGTGCCGGGCGCCGAGGGAACGCGCAGCTCGATGACTGCGCCGCTGCTTTTCCAGGACGAGATCATCGGCACGCTCAATGTCGAAAGCCCCCAAACGAACGCCTTCAGCGAAGACGACGTCAAGTTCATCGAAATGTTCGGCCGCGAAATTGCGGCAGCCCTGCACACGCTCCAACTGCTGAGCGCAGAAAAACGGACCTCGGCGTCCCAGTCGATCGAAGCGGTCAATCGCGAAGTCGCCATGCCGGTGGATGAAATCCTTGGGACCGCCGCCACCGTTCTCGACCGCTATATCGGCCACGATCCCGACTTGGTGGAGAAGCTGAAACGCATTCTCGAGCGCCGCGCGGACCATCAAGCAGTCGATCCAAAAAATCGGCGAAGACTTGACCGCGAATCCGACGGCCGGCAAGCCGGAAGAATCGGCCGCCCCCGCCCTCAAGGGCATGCGCGTGCTCGTGGTCGACAACGACGAACGCGTCCGGCGCTCGGCTCACAGCATATCTGGGCAGGTTCGGCTGCATCGTGGAAACGGTGCGCGATGGCCAAGAAGCCCTGACGATGGCCCGGCTGGGAAGCTTACGATTGCATCCTCGCAGACATTCGACTTTCCGACATTGGCGGCTACGAAATCTACTGCCGGATCAAGCAGACGCAACCGCAAGCGAAAGTCATCCTGATGTCGTCCTATGGCTACGATCCTTCGCATGCGATCGTAAAGGCTCGCCAAGACGGGCTGCAGCATATTCTCTTCAAGCCGTTCCGGGTCGACCAGTTGTTGGACGCTTTGACCTGCTCGGCAGCTTCCCTGCGGAACCCAAAGCTTCGCGCCTGATTGGCCCCTTCTCTTCTCAATCTCCAGGTGACATGGTTTTTCTACGGCTCTTATATTTTTTTGGGTTTGTCATTGGCCACATTGCCACGCTCTCCTTCAGCCTCAACTGGTGGTACGGTCAACGCTTCTCGAACAAGTTCACTTTGCGCATGCGGATGGTCACTGGTGCACTGGTGGTGGCTGGAATCGTCGGCGTTGCCTGGCTATTTGCGCGTGGCTATACGCCCGGTCTGTCCTTCGGCGGAGAATCGAGTCGGACCAGGTCCATAGCCGGGGGCTACATCCTTTGGTGCCTGGTTCTGGGGTTTGTGGGAGTGCCGCTCCTTTCGCTTTATCGTTGGCTGCGGCCACGCCCCAAGCAATTCACCGATTCGCAGAGTACGATTCTCGACGTCGCCGACAAGCTGGGCTATCGGCCGTTGGGACGCGGCCGTTACCGCCTCCTGGCCCGCCTTCCGGGCAACCAGCTTTACCAAGTGGAAATGAGCGAGAAGACATTCGCGTTGCCGCAGCTACCCAAGGCTTGGCACGGGCTGACGATCCTGCACCTCACCGATTTGCACTTTCATGGCACGCCCGACCGCATCTTTTTCCAGACCGTGATAAATGCCTGCATGGCGCGACGCCGGACGTGGTTGCGATCACAGGCGACATCATCGATAGCCATTGGCATCACCGTTGGATCGCGCCGATTCTGGGCCGACTGCGTTGGAAAGAAGCGGGCATCGCAATTCTGGGTAATCACGACAAGCTCTACGGGACAGGCCAGATTCGTAGCCGCTTGGCGCGACTGGGGCTGCATGTGGTTCAGAATCGTTGGATCGAACTGAAGATTCGCGGCGAACCCGTAACGGTAATCGGCCACCAAGGTCCATGGTTTCGCCCGGGGCCCGATCTGAGCCGCTGCCCCGCAGGTCCGTTCCGATTGTGCCTCAGCCACACGCCCGACAATATCCGATGGGCCAGAGCGAACAAAATCGACTTGATGCTCTCTGGACACAACCATGGCGGGCAAATCCGCTTCCCCTTCATCGGCTCGGTGCTGGTGCCGAGCATTTATAGTAGCGCTACGATGGCGGGGTGTATTGGGAAAAGCCAACGCTGTTACATGTAGGCCGCGGCTTATCCGGCCAACATCCCTTGCGCTATAATTGCCGGCCTGAGGTTACTTGGATTACGCTCGAGAAAAGTGATTCTTGAGCCGGCGTCATGATCGAACTCACACGCTCGGCCGATCCCGCGGCGTCCGTATTTTAATTTTCACTTTTTTTGCGAGCATGCCTGATTGGCTGATTGACTCCGGCATGCTGCCGGAAGACTTTTGCCGGAGTTGAATCGAAGTAAGATGCGATCCTCTTTAGAGATGGAGCGCGTTTCTTGTTAACTCCGGCACTCCGGCGGGGGTCTCGGGAACTCTTCGTTCCGTGGGGCTGCCAATGAAAAGACAAATTGACGGAATTCTGTGATGGTAGAAGTTAATGATTGCCAATAAGAGAGTTACGTGCTGAAGCGGTTAGACAAAAGAATGGAACGAGCTTTCAGGGATTGCAAGGTCGTCGTCGCTTGAAACGTGGTTCGATTTTTCGCTTATCTAAATCATCGTGCATGGTGCGGCTGCATTCCCTTGTAGCCGCGTTCGCCAGAACGCGGGTTTTCGCTGGCCAGCCCGCATTCTGGCGAATGCGGCTACAGCAGAATCGCGGCCGGCCATTTAGGTACAAATCGAAGCATTTTCCGCCACGGAGTGACGGTCGATTTGATCCGCAGTCGGCGTCTGCTGCTCAAGCGCTTCGATCAGGTCTTCAAGTCGTCCAGGAACTCCGAGCCCGGTTCCATGCTTGTCACCAGCAGATGATCTCGCGCACGGGTGCAGGCGACGTAGAGCAAGTGCCGTTCGGTATCGTAGACTTCCTTCAAATCGGCGTCGTCGCCGACCGTTTCAATGCGCTGTTGCAGGGGAATGATTTCCTCATCGCAGGCCATCACCGCGACGGCGCGAAACTCGAGCCCCTTCGCCAGGTGCATCGTTGCATATCGAGAGGTGGCCGCTTGTGGTCTCTACGTGGTCGTCGAGCACCTTGCAGGGCATTCCGGCATGCATTGCGGCCGCTTGCGCCCGATCCAGTTGTTCCTCGGAACGAACGAAAATGCCAAATTCATGGGGCAATAATCCGGACTTGGACTGTCCCCCGCAATCCAAGCACTCGACGGTCTTGGCTTCCTCGCTTTCGTTCTTGACGATTCGAATTGTCAGGCGGAGGCCCGTTGAAAACGGAGACCGCATCGCTCCGATCTTCGCTGTTGCCATCCACGTCGGCCAATTGTAGGGCCAAGCAAACGGTCAGCCCGCATTCGGATCTGATGCGAGGTGCGATAATTGACTCGCAGCGTTCGCGATCTCCCGCGTATATCCACTCCCAGGGCTGCCAGGAGAAGGGCTGCTGCTCGATTCGCTGGCCAAGATCGCCGGCGAAGAATAGGCTATTCGGTCGATCTCCGCCCACCGCGGCAAAGAAGCGTAAATGAGCAATGGCAGATGTCCTGAGCCTCGTCAACGACCGCAAAGTCGAAAGGAGGATGCTTGCTCTTGGCAATCGCGGCGGCCAGCGTGGTGAACAGCCCGGCCTGCGTGATCAGCTTTTTTGCCTTCAAACCATCTCGGACTCGCTCGAAGATCGACCACAGCAACCTTCGCTGAGCCTCCGGCAGTCGCGTTTTTCTGCCAAGGCGAGCGACGTCGCGATACGCTTCCCAGGATTCCAACTGCCAAGCGTCGACGACTTGGTCCCATTCCGTGAGAAGAAAATGCAGACTGAATTTGTTGCCATCCACAGCTTTGCGGCCTTCTCGCAATCAATTCGACGACGATTTCGCGGCCGGCGAGCGTGGCCTTTCCCGACGTGAGACTTGTAGAGCCGGAGGCCGATGGCAGCGTAAAGAGTGCACGTCAATGCGTTCGGCGAAACGCGGCTCGTTACCAAGCAATCGCTTCAGCTTGGTTTGCAGCGCATTTGCCAGTGTGTCCGAGAAGGTGGTCAGCAACACGCGGGCATCGGGATTCTGCACGCGCCAAGTGAGCAGCCCGGTGCAGGGCCACGATGGTCTTGCCGGTGCCCGCAGAACCGGAGACGCGCGCAGGCCCCGAATAGTCTCGCTCTCGACCCATTCCCTTTGTTCGGGATGCAGAAAGACAGTCCATTTCTCCCATGGGAAATCCAGCGCGTGTTGCGACTCCTTTGCGTTCTTCATCAACCGGAAGCGGCGCTGAGCATCGGGATGCTCGAACGGGTCCAACACCGGCAATCGCAGGCTAAGGAATGCGAGGCTGGCCGCCGGTCGCCAGTCTCCAGCAAGGCTTCCGCAGCCTCGGCGGGCAAATGGTCGGCAAGCGCTAGCAAGGAGTCCTCGGTAGCCTCTCGAACATCCTTGAGCCATTCCAGAGGCACGCCGTAGCCGAGTAGTTCGTCGTCGGTCAGCTTGGCGAAAATCGGCTTCTTGCATCGCTCTCGGCTTGGCGTCTTCTGCTTCGCACATAAACGGGACAAGGATTTCCTGCACCTTCTCCCGAATCTCGACGAGTTGGGCGGCGCCGGTTTTCGGGATGGGTTTCCAGCTTACGCCGTTCGGCCCATTCGTAAGCCTTGTCGTGGTGATCGACATAGCAGAGCAGCAGCTTCCAGCCTCTGATGAACGATGAGGCGAATGTCCCTGCTCACCCGGACGGACCAGAAGTTCTTGTCCTTCGCCTTGTCGAGCTTGTGAAAGCTCATGCCGGGGTTGGCGGGATTGAGCTGGAGTCGAAGGCCGTCGTCTTGACGGCTTTCTGCTCGTCGCCGGTCAAGCGAGCGAGGCTGTCGGTGAATGTGTCGGCGATGCGGAATTCCATTGCAGTCCTGAACCACGTCCGCTAGTCGACTTAGTGGCAGGTAATTCGCGAAACTCATACTCCTTCGCTATGCTAACACGTTCCTCGTAAGTCTTGTATCGGATTCACAGATCAATGCACCACTGTCCTTGATATATCGTTTCGGTATCTTCGGCTTTGATACCACGCTTCGCTCGGCGGCGAGATCACCATCAGAGTCTGTCTGCAGTTCCTGCGGTCGAACGCCTGGATATGATAATCCGGAGCTTCACTTTCGTTCGCTTAGCCTTCCGGTTATTCGATTCCCCCAGCGAGCCTATGTAGATCGGCTAGCCCATCTCCCGTGCAGTGGCTGACTCGCAATGCATCCCTGTTCATCGGCTACGTCGTTGTCCGCCTTAAGCTTCCGCTGGACGCCTCGTGTCGAAGCTTCGAACCGAGGATTGTTGGACCAATCGGAACTTCGCCATGCGACGAGTTGCAATGTCTTGGCACCACGGGCCTCACAGGTGAGCTTTCCGGACGTGATACATGCGATCCTATATGACCTGGTCGCTATGAATCCTTGTCGGGCGTTGCTTCAGTGTATTGATCGGGCTGTTCTATTAGACTGGCATCGCGGATCAACCTTCCTATGACGGTCATGCTGTCCTACATTCAGCGACCCTGAACACCTTCATCACCTCGTCGCCGAGATGATTGATCACCTTCACGGCGATGCGGCCGATTTGGGCTTGTCGAACGGGCGCGACGTGTCGCTGTTCAGCGTCGCCCAGGCTTCGGCGTCGATCTCGGCCTTTAGCGTCGTCTTCAGCGCGCTGTACGGATCGTTCGCGCCGAGGAAATAGGCGTGGCGGACGAAGAAGCTCTCCTCGTTGTAGTCGGTGTCGATGAACCAGCAGGCGATGCCGTCGGCGCCGTCGCTGACGACTTCGCCGGTCTGCGGCTTGAAGACATCGACGCCATTGACCTTCACCCGCAATCTGCCGTCCTTCTCGGTGAGCACGTCGATGTCCGGCTCGCCGAAGATGACGAACAGATTGCCCTTGCCGGTGTTCTTGAGGTCCTCGGCCATGTGCAGGTCGGCGTTCATGCGCGCCTTGAGCACCGGGATGCGGCCGAGCTTGTTGAACTCGGTGGTGTGCGCCTCGTAGTTGAAGGCGCAGGCGATCAGCACGTCGAAGCCGGCATCGCCCGCCTCGCGGGCCGCCGCGACGAGATCGGCGCGCTGCACGGTGCCGAACTCGGGGCCGATGAAGATGGCGGCCCGCTTCTCCGTTCGCCCTCCATGTAGCGGCCTTCGGCGCAGACCATTTCGCCGGGCCAGGGCGTGAGCGCGGTGAAGGTGATCCTGTCCTCCTTGTGCGCCTGCTGCACGCCGGCCGTCTTGAGGTTTTCCAGGATCATCTGGGCGAAGGATCTGCTTGGCCTCGATCTCGGCGTCCGTCTTCCTTCAGCGTGATCGATCAGCTCGTCGTTCTCATCCACGCCCAGGATGCGGTGCGGGCTGACAGGCTCTCGACGGTGAAGGGACCGGCGACGCGGACCTTCCTCTTGTCGTCGTAGGCTTGTCGTAGAGGTATTCGAACTCGGCCTTGGCGGCGATCGACGTGTCGATCTCCTTCTGCCGGGCGATGCGCGCCTGCCACCATTCGGCGTGCAGCTTCTTCGCCGCGTCCGGCCATTTGGCTCGGCCTCGCGCGGAATCTCCCATTCCTGCCATGTCTTCTTGAGCGCGGCGTTCAGCTTCTCGCGCAAGCGGCTCCAGCTTCGCCTGCCACTTGCTCCCAGATGACGTCGATCTCCGCGTTGTTGGCGATCGACTTGAGCGTGATGTGCGGCACGCGCTCATAGACGAAGCCGTGGCGGATGTTCCCGTGCACGGCTGCGAACTCGGCGCGTTGCGCGTGACTTCGGCTTCCTTGATTTGGCCTTCGCGGGAATCGGCCAGCAGGTAAAACGGATAGCGCGCGCCCATGATGCGGGCGCGGGCCAGCGCCAGCGCCACGCGCGAGGTGTCAATCGTGATCCAGCGGCGGCCCCATTGCTCGGCGACGTAGGCGGTTGTGCCGGACCGCAGGTCGGGTCGAGCACGAGGTCGCCGGGGTCGGTGGCCATCAGAATGCATCGCTCAACGACCTTAGTGACTGGTTTGAACAACGTAAATTTTTGCGTCGCTAAATGCTACCAGTGCCTGTGTCGGTCCAAATATTGTCGAGCGGACGACTCGGGATAATCATCGATAGCAAAACATATCTGAAGCGTTGTTGCCGACTGCAGATAGCCGGCCTTCAGCCGTTCGATCCATTGCTCGACCGGCTTTGGCCTAGTCGTCCAATGCCGTTCCTTTAGGCGGAAACTTGTCCCTTGAAATTCAAACTGGAACATCTGCGTCGTCTGAATGCCTGTTGCTTGTAGGTTGATCAGTGCGCGAAAATACACGAACCAGTTCGGCAAGCTCGGATGGCTTCGTCCATTTCCGTCTCGGACGCCATACGACCACTCACTCGACAAGTAGCGGATAATGACTCGAACATTGCTTCGTCCGACATCGCCTGCAATTTTCTCGAAGAAGCTGCGGAATTTTGATACTTGCGCTGTCGCTTCGCATACCACAGCATAATCGAATCAATTGAAGGCATGCCAGACAGTCAGATTGACCGCAGCTTGTTTTCGAAAAGCAATCTCGGCGACAAATTTGTCTTCTCCGAACACCTCGTCCATCACCGCCCGCACGCGATGGACATTTTCATCGCCGATCTGCACGAAGATCGAACCAGACTCCGTGAGCAGATCGCGCGCGACCGTGAGCCGGTCGCGGAGATATGTCAGATAGCTGTGGATCCCGTCGCGCCACGTGTCGCGGAACGCCTTGACCTGCTCCGGCTCGCGGGTGATGTGCCCGGCGTTGCCGTCCTTCACGTCGCGGCTGGTGGTGCGACCACTGGAAATTGCTGTTGAACTTGATGCCGTAGGGCGGATCGAAGTAGATGCACTGCACCTTGCCGCGCAGGCCCTCGCGCTCGGCGAGGCTGGCCATCACCTGCAGCGAATCGCCCAGGATCATGCGGTTCGACCAGTTCTGGTCGTGCTGGTAGAACTCGGTCTTGTCCGCGCCCTCCGGAATGCCGTTGAAGTCGGCGAACAGATCAGGCTGCCGCCCGTTGCCGGCTGCTTTCTCGGTCTCCTCCGTCTGCCGCAGCAGGTCGTCGATCAGCACCTTGGGATGCACTTTCTCCTGGATGTAGAGCGGCGGCGCATGGACGACCAGGTCGCTCCAGTCCTGCTCGTCCTTGCCGCGCCAGACCAGTTGCGGGTCGAGATCGCGATTGCGGCGCTCGTAGGCCACGCGGATCGGATTCTGTTGCTCCTGTTTCACGACCGACTGATATTCGGCCGTGGGGATATTTTTCCGCTTGTCCGCGTCGTGGGTGAGCGCTTCGACGGTCTTTTTGCGGGCGGTTTCTTGGCCATGCTGGCTTCCATGAGTCGCCTTGGGGTCACTCGGAGTTGATGTAGTCCGGATTCTGGAGGGCCTTTTTATCCGCTGACGCGAATGCGCGCGCTCAACCTTCTTGACATCTTCCGCGGGCGGCAGAGATTCGGGCGAATGCCGCGTGAGCAGGGTTCTTCGAACGGCCTCGTTGTTCGTGATATGCTTCGCGCGAGATCGCAGCCTCGCTTCCCATGCGGTGTTCGCGGGCATTGAAAATGGTGATCTCGGTGGCAAAGTCCTTTGCCTTGAGGATGATAGTGGTGCAAAGTCGGCTAGCGGACGGCTGTCGGGGACTTTCCACTGTGCCTTCATGGCCTGCGTGCGTTTTGCCGAAAAGGGCCTGGTCGCCTTTGCTTCGATGAGGGCAAAGTCCTGATTGCCGCCCGTTTGCTCGTAGATGACTTGCGGAAAGTTCCTTTTCGGTCACGGTCAGATTTCTTCCGGGCCGAGATGCGCTCGGCCTCGAGAAGTCGCTGATCGATCAGTTCTGCCCGTCGGGTCTGGATGGCGAAGTAGTTTGGGCGAAGGCGATTTCCTGCTTCCTGGGTCGCCGTTCTGAGCGATCAGAGTAGCAGGCGAAGCGGGTCAGACATGAATCGTCGATTTCGCGCTGACTGCCGGAGCCCAGGTCGACCATTTTGTTGACGTCAACAAAATGGTTGGCAACAGCGTGACCGGCCACTTCACAGGCGTCTTGCCTTTGCTGATTGACGGCGGAGAAGTTTGCGCCATTCGCGCATAACCCAAGAGGTGCTGCAGATCTCTGCCAAGCCAGTATTCAACTGCCGCCGTCGGTTTGCTGGGCGTGGGCTTCAAACGTCGTGGTCAGAACCTGAATTTGGTCTGCGTCTTCATGAGATCTTTTCCGCGAGATCCTTTGCGGACCCCACCAATAGCTGCGTCGATCATTTTCTTGAATTCGCCCTCCACCTTCGCCTTGAAATCCGCCTGAATCTGGTAGACGTCGCAAAACTCCGCAAACGCCCAGCGGCCGTACGTTCCAAGTGATTTACGCCGGGCACCCAGTAGGTTTCCATGGTCGCCTTTTTCTCTTTGGCGTCCTCCCGCTTATAACCCTTGATCTCCACGATCAGGTGCAAGAGGTCGTCCGTCTCCATGGCCATCGTCCACGAGCACGATGAAATCGGGCAAATACCGGCGCGAGTCGGAACCGAATTGGTAGGGAACCTCGAGGCCCAAGTTGTGGTTTTTTACGTAAGCCTTCACCTTCGGATTCTTCTCCGCCACTCGGCAAAATTCGGCTTCCCAATCGCTATCGAGAATGACCCAATTGATGTGGCAACGATCCGGGCTGGTTTGCCAGCGATCGGTCCGCGATGTGTTGAAACGGACATGGCGCGTCGAGCCAATTGGGTTGTAGGAATCGAGCAATGCCTTGATCGGCCTGGTTCCGAGGAATTTCTTGGTGATGGCCATGGAAATGCGCTCGCAAGCCATGTCGGCGAGGGTCTTGTACTTGAGCTGGGCTGGATAGGTTCCGCCCTTTGCATTCGAGGTAGCCGCCATCGATCCATTTGCGGACGATGCTCTTGAGCTGGCCAAACAGGTGCAGTTGCGGGTTCTGATCTCCATCGCGATACTTGGTCATGAGCAGGTGCGAAGTGAGTTCGTAGATAACCGTGCGAAGGCCGTACATCTCCCGGATGAATCAGCGTGAGATCGACATTCTCCCCAATGATGCCCGAATTCCTGGTTTCGGTGGCGCCGACGAGGTCGGGAGTGAGGACCATGCTGGATTCGGCCGAAAACTCCGCTTCTAAACGCTCCTCCGGCAGTTCGATGCCGTAGCCGGCTCGACTCGCGGGAAGCGAATTTCGAGCGCATCGCGCTCCGGCCGCATCGCTCGCACCTGGATGGTTTCGCGCGGCGGCTGCGGCGGAGCCACCACGGGCTTGGCGTTGAAATCGAAGGGTATTCCGAGGACATCGGCATATTCGACGTTGAAGAGGCCTTCTTCGTTGAGCTCATAGGATTGCCGTCGCAGGGCCCGGCCGATAACCTGTTCGCACAGGAGTTGTGTCCCGAAGGCCCGGACGCCCAGCACGTGCGTGACAGTGTTCGCATCCCAGCCTTCCGTCAGCATCGAGACGGAAACCACGCAGCGAATATCGCCGCCCAACTGACCTGGTTTGCCGACGGTGTTCATGACCTCGCGGAGCAGGTCTTGATCGGTCGATGATTACCCGCTTCGCGGATCGCCCGAACGCGCGACGATCTCGCGACGGAAGCGCTCGATTTCATCGGCCGCCATCGACCGAAAATTGTCGTCCAGGCCTTCGCCGGACTGGAGCTGCTCGCTGTCGATCAGGAGCGTGCGAGGCCGGGCGAACGGGTTGCCGTGCTCGTCGTGATTTCGAAGAGCTCCAGCCGCCCGAATTCTTGTTGGCTGGAACCATCCTTATTGAACCTTTGGAACCCTGAGACATAATCGTAAACGAGCTTCGAGGCAGACGTGTTATTGCAAACGACGATAAAGCAGGGAGGCACCGCCACCTTTGCTTTTTCCCAAAGATCAAAGGTTTCCTTGTAGTGGCCATAGAGTGCTTCAAGGGCGGTTTGCAATTGGGGCGGCAAATCGAGTGGGTTCAGCACGTCGGCTTTGCCGCGCCCTTTCTTGGGCATCTTGTTGCGAATGTGCTCCCACAGATTGCGAAACATCGGCATTTCGCCGCCCGGAATGTTGTCGGACACAGGGACGCGCGGCAACTTGACGATGCCGCATTCGATGGCGTCCATCAGGGAAAAATCACTCATGGTCCAGTGAAACAGCGTGCCTTCGCCATAACCGGAGCCGCGCAGAAAGAAGGGGGTAGCCGACAGGTCCACAATACGAGCGAGTCCCAGCTTACGGTTGACGGCTTCGAGCCCGGAAATCCAGAGTCGAGCGGCTTCGTTATTCTTTTCCGCTTCCTTCTTTTCGTCTCCCTTCAAATCTTCTTGGTCGATTGCTTTGGGCTTCTCGCGATAGCAGTGATGAGCCTCGTCGTTGAGAACCATGATGTTCTTGAGGCCCATCAACTCGGGCATGACGCGCTGGATCATCTGGCCTTCCGTCTCCAGCGTGTCCAGCTCTGGCCGGTCCGCCCTTGCAACAGGGAACGCCCGCCCGATGACAACTCGATGCGCTCACGCAACTTGAAGGCGTGATAATTGGTAATGACGATCTTGGCTTTGAAGATCTCGTCGCGCATGTCCTCCGGAACCAGCTCCCGACTGACGTAGTAACTATCCGGATCGTTTGGTTGCAGAACGCGCAAGCGATCCTTGATGGGCAGACCGGGCGTGCAGACCAGAAAGCCGCGCGTGAATAGCTTGCTGGTTGGCCGACGGACGGCATTGACGGTTTGCCAGGCGATGAGCATGGCCATCACGGTCGTTTTTCCGGCGCCGGTGGCGAGCTTCAGCGCGAGACGATTCAAGCCGGGGTTGGCATTTTGATTGGCTTGCGCCAGGTAATCGAGCAGGCGCTTGCCCGGCTTGGAATGGCCCGCAACTTCCGTGAGCCAAATGGCGGTTTCCACAGCTTCCAGCTGACAAAAGAAGGGACGGTACGCCACAAACGAGTGATGGCGCCAGTGCTGCAGGAGGCGGACGGTTTCCGGAGTCACTTGCCAGTCGGCCTGGTTTGGCAAGGCTCGCCATTCGGCGACGCGGGTGCGCCACTTCATTGATCGTAAGGGAGAGCTCGTATTGCTGTTCCTGCGTGGACAGTCCCTTGCCCTCATCGAACACGAATTCCTTTTGCTTGGATTGTTTCTTGGGCTTGGGGATCGGCGTGATGAATTCCGCTTTGCGCCTGCTCTCGATAATCTGCTGCGTGGGCTGGCCTGATTCATCCAGCTCCCAGTGCTTTTGCGGGCAACTGTAAGGTGAATTGAGAATGGGATGATCGAAAAAGGCATTGGACATTTGCAGGTCCTGATCGCTTGCGGACGGCACCCGAAGCAATTCACGCCTGCTTGCGCATTCGACGATGATGCCGCCCAGGCGCATCTTGGCGTGCCAGCGGGAGAGCCACATCTCGCGATGCCAAACCAGTCCGCATTCCTTGGCGATGGTTTGCAAATCGGTTCGGTTATGCGTTCGGCAGTGCCAAAGCCGGCTGCACACCGCTCCACTGAACGTGTCTTCGGTAACCATGAGCAGCAGTTTTCCACCCGGTTGGAGCACACGGGATAGCTCGCGCAGACCAGGTCGCGGATCGGGAAGGTGCTCGAGCACCCAGCCGCAGACGACGGCGTCGAACACCTGGTCGGCATAGGGCAACCGCGTCAAGTCGGCTGCCACTTGCGTCGCGCGCGGATTCTTGAGCCGGCGGCGAGCGCAGTCGCAGCATCTGGCGCGAATAATCGAAGCCGGTAATCATGGCGTCGGCATCGGCGTGGCGCAGGATGAATTTGGAGTAACGGCCGTCGCCGCAGCCGGCATCCAGGAGTCGCTTGCAGCCTCGAATGTCGAAGGCGCGGGGGTGAATCAGCCGGCCGGCGAGCATTTCGTGCCCGGTGACGAAACCGGTCACGGTCAGCATCGCGCCAGGCAAGCCGTCGTAATGCTTGCGCACATAGGAGCGGTAATCGTCAAACGATTGACGCACCGGATGCTTGGACTCGATGGCTTTTTTCAGGACGCGCGCGCTTCTTGGACTCGCGTTTGCGGGGTTTTTCAGGCCGGAGGCGTTGACTAGACGAAGATGCGTCGGTTGTAGACATACCACTCCAATAGGAGCATGCCCAGGGCCGCGACAATTAGCCATTTCCACAAATCGCGCGGCTGCCGGGTCTCTTGGCCAGCCAAAACTTCTTTGGCGCCGATCTGGACGCTCGGGCGAGGTTCAATGCAGCTCTCATCCACGTCGAGCAGGTTCACGGCAAAACTCCGTTGCCATTTTCGTCGCCCCAGCCGACTCGATAAAGGCCCAGTCGATCCGTCTGGCCAAAGGAGAATTCGGTGCGACTGCCGCGCTTCGATCCGTTGCGCGTTCCGGTCGGATCCGTGACTTCGATAGAGCTCACCGCTACGTCGGGACGAAGCGTCTTCACTTGACCCGCCTGGAGTGCCTCCTCGCTCGCTCCGTCACTTATGTTACCGTAGGTATAGATTACGTTGCGCAAGAAAAGAGGAAAGCTCGGCAGCAGCGGCCAATTCGTATTCCATTCCGATTTGGCATTAATGATCGGGAAAGTCATCACGAGATCGCTGTAAAGCTGCCGATTGAGCGTGAACAAAACCGTCACGTTCTGATCGATTTCCAGCAGCCGAGGCGTTCGCGCGGGCAATTCCTTCAGTTTGAAAGCCTCGGCAATGCCGATTTCCTGCAGCGCTACCAAGTAGCGCAGGACAGGGTGTTTGTGCATCCAGCCCTTGATCTGCGGGTTGGTGACTTTCACCATGTCGGCCGGCTTCCAGGGCGGTGGCGGGTAGCCGATGAAGAAAGTGTTCGAGCGGGGCATATCATCTTCCGTCGCCGGTCCGCAGCGGTCGAAGATCACCAGATCGAAGTCGCCATTCTGGGCGGCTTTGCGATAGGCGCTCCCCGACAAGTCGGCGGGCTTCATTTTGGTGAGCGTTGCAACGTCGAGCGTGGCGCTCTCGTCGAAAAAGGCGTTGAGGATATCATTCGCTTCGCCCACCAGCAGTATCCGCGCGCCTTGCGCACGATGCCCACTACCAGCCAGGCCTCGTCGTCTGCCGCCAGGTCGTCCTTCACTCCGACAAGTTTGGCGTGCAACGTCGTGATGTCGCGATCGTTCACGTCGCTCAGCTCGAAGACGACGGCAGCTTCGCCCGGAACATCGCGAACCGTCGCCTCTTCCTTGCCCTGTTCCTGCATTTTGGAGACTTGACGCGCCTGGAGGTTGAGGGGCTTTTTCTGAATGCCTTTGATCTGCCCGTTGACCATGACCTCCAGCTCTAGCTCGGCTTGGACCGGCTGAGGCCGGAAATTGGCGATGCGCACGAAAGCTTGCATCTTGCTGGCGTCTTGATCGTCGCGGACTGCGTTAAAGGTCACGATCGCGACGTTGTTCGTATTCTCGGGCCCGGTTTCCCGGCCAAATGATATTGCGGGCTGATATTCCCCAAGGGGAAATCCGGCAAATCGGGAAAGCGGCCGTCCGAATAGATATGCACTGCCGTCGCGACGCCTTCCGCGGAAACATACGTTCTTTCCTTGCCGGGGGTCACGTCGGCGGGCTTCACGCTATTGTCGTCGGCCGAGCGGGTAGGATTGGCCAGGCTGTCGGCCAAGCTCAATGCTTCCTCGATGCGCGTGGGTCTTTGGGTCTGCTCGATGCTCTGGACCGCCTGGCGCAAAGCGCCGCGATTATTCGTGTACGACTGCACAATCTCCGCACTGGAATTGAACTTGATGACCATGCCCACGTCGCTGTCGCTGGCCGCGTCGATCTCCTTGAGGGCTTCTTGTTTGGCCCATTCCAGCCGCGTGGGCGCTACGTCCGTGGCGCCCATGCTCGCGGAATTATCGACGAGCACGATGTAATAGCCGCCTCCTGCGTGCGGCCATGCAGCTTGAAATCCATGATGGCATAGATCATTCCCATGACGGCCAGCAACTGCAGCAGCAGCAACAAATTCTGCCGAAGCCATTGGAAGAGCGCGTTTACGTGCAGATCCTCGATGCTCTTTTTCCAGAGGAAAGTGCTGGGGACGCTGAGCGGCTTGCGTTTGAGCTTGAGGAAATAAAGCAGGATGATCGCCAGCGGAATCATCAGCAACAGAAGCGACAGCCACCAGGGGAAAGGTATGTGGTAGGTCGAGCTGAATGTGTTCGAGGAGCCACTCGTTCAGGTTCTCTTCGCCGCCGAAGACGTTGAGGGCGAACAAAATCAGGCCCGGAATCGCGAGCAGGATCAAGGCACCACGCCCACGGGGAACCAGAATCGCTGGAGCAGGCTTAACCAATCGTCCGGACGTCGAGCCATGATAGGTGGTTACCTCACGAGTCCGCGTTGGCGTAGATACGTTAGAACGAGGCGATCGAAAGGGACGCCTGTGCTCGTGAACAAGCAGGTCACGCCGCGCCGCGTACAGAATTCGTAGAGCCCCGCCCGAAAGGACGCCAAATTCTGCTTATAGCGTTTGAGCAATGGGCGCTTACGGTGATCTCGGCGACATCGTCGTCCTCCACGTCCACGAGGCGCAGATCACCTACGATCTCCGGTTCGATCTCTTCTTGCGACAAAATCTGGATCACATAAATGTCGAGCTGGCGGCTGACGAGGTAACGAATCGCCTCTTCATAGCCGCCTTTGTCCATGAAATCGCTGAGCAAGACCACGATACCTTTGCCGCTGCACTTCATGGAGAAGGTCTTGAGCGCCTTGCGCAATTCACTTGGACCAGCGGGCTCGATCTTTTGCAAGAAATCCATGAGCCGCCAAACATTGCGCCGGCCCCGCATCGGGGGCAAGCTTTGCGTAAGCCGGTCGTTGAACGCCTCGATCACCACACGATCCAGATTGACCAGGCCGATGAAGCCGAGAGCCGCCGCAATCTGGCGAGCGTAGTGGAGTTTGCTGGGGCTGCCGAAATCCATCGACAGACTGTTGTCCAAAAGCACGTAGAAGTGCAGGTCCTCCTCTTCTACGAACAGGCGGATGAAAAGCTTGTCGAGCCGGGCATAGAGGTTCCAGTCGAGAAAGCGCAGATCGTCGCCGATCACGTAATTGCGATAATCGGCAAACTCGACGCTTTGACCTTTCCGCTTGCTGCGTTTCTCGCCCTTCATTCGCCCCTGAAATATCTTGCGCGAAACCAGGCTCGAGCTGTTCGAGGCGGGCCAAGAAGTCGGGTTCCAGGAGAGGTTGAGTTGCGGTTGGCATGCGTTAGATCGCCTGAAAGCGAATCACCTTTTAGTTTAACTCATAGTGCGGGCTTCGCCCGCAACCCAAAAGCGCCTTCCAACAAATCTGGGCCGAAAGGCCCCTCTTTCTCCCCCCTTGGCAAGGGGGGGGTTGGGGGGGTCTGACGCGACGTGACCACCCACGGTAGAAATGCGCCCTGCCCTGATCTCCTTATGGGCGAATTTTACCCGCTTTGGGTTGCAGATTCTGCGACCCCCCCTGCCCCCCCTTGCCAAGGGGGGGAGAATTCAAGGCTTCGCCTTTATCCTTCGTTTCCAACGCCTTAAGCAAAAGCGCCGAACTTTCGGCGCTGAGGAATCTGATTGAAATCCGCGCACGCCGCGAGGAAGTTGGTGGAAACCTTCGGAGCCAGTGGCGACGGCTGACTTGTCGCCCCCCTGTCACTGGATCGATGCTGCACTCGCCAAAACCATTGGGCTTCACAAGGAACCTGTCCGCCGTCGCCGTTGGCTCCGGGTTAAACGAGAGCGGCACCTAGCCGACCTTCACCGGCGTGCCGCTATCGGGAGCCTTTTCGGGCACCTCGTTCAGAATCTGCGAAAGCACCACGTCCGAGGCGATGTTCTCCGCCTGGGCCTCGAAATTGAGGATCACGCGGTGACGCATGGCCGGCAGATAGACGCGGCGGATATCCTCGAAGCTGACGTTATAACGGCCTTCCAGCAGGGCTCGCACCTTTGCCGCCAGCACGATAGCCTGGCCGCCGCGCGGGCTGGCGCCGCAGCGGATGTATTTGTTGGTGTCCGCCGTGGCGAATTCGCCTTGCGGATGCGTGGCCAGCACCAGCCGAATGGCGTAGTCCTGCACCGGCGGGGCGACCAGAACCTCACGGACCAGTTGTTGCCACTGCGCGAATCTCGGCGCCGTCCATAACTTTGTCCGGCTTGCGGCCATTCGCCCCTGGTGGTGCGATCGATGATGGTCGCCATTTCCTCGCGGCCCGAGTAGTTGACGATGAGCTTGAAGAAGAAGCGGTCGAGCTGAGCTTCAGGAAGCGGATAAGTGCCTTCCTGCTCGATCGGATTCTGTGTCGCCATCACGAAGAATGGCTCTTTGAGCTTGTGAATCGTTCCGCCGATGGTGACGCTGTGCTCCTGCATGGCTTCCAGCAAAGCCGACTGCGTTTTGGGCGTGGCCCGGTTGATTTCGTCGGCCAGCACGATCTGGGCGAAGAGCGGGCCCGGCTGGAAACTAGAATACGCGCTGCCCGTCCGGGTTTTCGCATGATGATGTTCGTGCCCATGATGTCCGAGGGCATCAAGTCCGGCGTGAACTGAATGCGGTTGAAGTCGAGATCGAGCACCTGGCTGAGCGTTCGCACCAGCAAGGTCTTGCCCAGGCCGGGCACGCCCTCGAGCAGCGTGTGGCCGCCAACGAACAGGCAGGTCAGCACGCCATGAACGATATCGGTGTGGCCGACGATTACCTTGCCGATCTCGGCTTGGATCTTGGCGTAAACTTTGCGGAATTCTTCTGCCCGTTCCTGCATATCGTTCGGCGAGGACATAGCTGCTTCTCTTATAGACAAGGAAATATACCGTTTCTGCTAACCGCATGCTAGGCCTCAGGCTCTTTGTCTTGCTGCCGTTCTTCCCAGACTTTTTTCTTGGCCTTGAGAAGCCGGCTGGCGTAATCGGCCGGCTGCTCGCCAGCGCTTGGCGTGTGGGGCTTAGTTGGCGGCGGTCGCGGTGGCGCCTCCTCGGTTTTGACTTCTCCCAAAACCGTTGGGGCAGCTTTGGCAGCTTCGTCGCCGTCAAAACGCTCGAGCGAAGCTGCTCGAGCGATTCACCTACTTGCTGCTTGCGATTCTTCAGACGATCCATGAACTGGGGCGTCGCCGAAGCGACTGCCGCCCGGCCGCGTATGCGATTCCACAAAGCCACGGCCACGGTCGTCGCCTCAGCCGGTTGCACTGCGATGCGCCGAACGGCGACATCGAAGAAAAGGCCGATAGCGGCCGCCAAGACCAACCAATACCAGACAGGCTGAAGGTTCTTGAACTGCGGCAAGCCGGAGCGGAACACTTGCTCCGCCATGGCTACCTTCACGGCGTCACCGGAGGATCGCGCCATTTCGCCCAGCTCTTCTTCTGTGTAGGTTCTTCCTCCCGTCGTATCGCGAATGCAGCTCCATGAGGGCCACATTGCTTTCCAAATCCGCAAATTCCGGCGAGTAGGGAATCGTAACGCCGTTGCGGACGCTGTCCACTTCTTTGGTGACGACTTCCTTGCCGCCTTTCATGGTGCGCACCTCACGGGTCGATTGCGCATTGATGAAGTACGAGCCGGCTTCGTCGGCCTTGAATTCGGCTTCATACAGGCCGCTATTCTTTTGCTCGAATTTCAATTCAAACTTCTTGGCCTGATCCGCCTTGGGCGAGGGCGAGGTAACCGATCCTTGAAAATTGAGATCGGTCATGGGTCGATTGTTGGCGTCGCGGGCATCCACGATGACGCGGACTTTGCCGTCGTTGAATTCCGTGGTCATTTGCAGGCGGCCGGTTTCCGTCGGCCTGAGCGTATAATCGATCACCTGCTCCCAGAACTTGCCGTACATGTCCGACTCGGCCCACTCTCGATCCCAGGCGGGCCGTGCGGGCTGGCTGCGGGCATCGCTGGTAAAGGCGACGCTCCTACCCAGGCCGTAGGTCCAGTAAGCCAGGATGGGGAATTCCTGGTTGCCGACCTTGGGCGCCATGATCGGCATTTCCACCAGCGGCGATTCCTTGGGCGTCGTGCGGCACGTAGCCGTAAAGCGGTTTCAGGGTGTCGGGCAGTTTTTCGGTTGGGCCGCTGCGGAACATGAGCTGCGGCTGAAAGCGCTGCTCGTAAAGAACCGATTGACTGATGATGCGCGTTTCTTTGATGTAAATGGAAGGCAACGCCCGGGCGTTCAGCACTTTGTAAAAGCGCCCGCCCGTCTTTTCCGCTATAGACATCATTGCCGCATCTTGCGATGCGCCGTGCGTAGCCACGCCGACTGTCGTGACAGTTATCTTGGCTTCCTTCATCTTGCGCAGCAGGGCCGGGTCGTTCATGCCAGGATCGCCGTCGCTAATGATGATGACATGCCGGGTGGTCAACTGGCGGGCGGGCTCGGTGAGCGAATCGAAAGCCATCTTGAGCGCCGGATCGAAATCGGGCATATCGCCGGGGGTCATGCGGTCGATCAGTCCGATCAAGGTGTTCTTTTTGGTGCCGATCACCTGCAAGGGAATATGCCACTTGTGCTTGCCCCAGTCGTAATGCAGGATGCCGACCTCGTCATATTCGGACAACTTGCGGACCGCCAACTTGGCGATTTCCTTTTGCCAGCGATTGCCGTCGGCCATTTCACTGGCGTGCATGATCATGGCTAAGCCGCTCTTTCCCTGCACCTTGAACGATTTGATCTCGCAATCGACAGGCAACGCCTTTTCCACCGGGCTATTGTTCCAGCCGCCGGCCCCAAAAGAATTGGGGCCGCCGATCATGATAAGCCCGCAGCCTTGATCGTGCGTGTTGCTGCGGATGATTTCTTGTTGCTCCTCCGTAATGACACCGGTCTGGCGGCCTTCGCCGACGACGCCGGCTTCGATATCGCTGGCAGCGACGTTGGCGAGAATCACGCAATCGTAGTTGCTCAGGAAGACACCCAGCTCCGCTTTGTTCTGCGGAAGATCGTCGACCGTGATGCTGTGAACGCGATATTTCGAGTTGCCGACGGTCTTCAAGCGCTCGATCAAAAGCTGATGTTCGCCCTTGCGACTTTCGATGAGCAGAATGTCGCCGCTGCCCCAAGGCAACCACATGGGTTGTGGCGCTGTTGTTCTGAACCCGGTCACCCGGGAGGCCTGAATCAACTCGCCCTTCTCGCCTTGAACCGCTTCCGGTTGGAAAATCGCCTGGTAAGTATACGAGCGTTCTTCATTGGCCAGGGGTTGTTTGAACGACAAAGCGTTCAGGCCCGGTTTGAGCTGAATACGCATAGGCGATGGGGCGACAAAGGTGCTCTCGCCTTCGGTGATCTGCTTCAAAGTCAGCGTGCCGTAAACCATGCGCGGGTTGTAGCTGCGAACAAGCACGCGAATCGGCAGGCGCGACCCACGCTCGGTTCGCGGCGGCGATTCGACGCTTTGGACCAGAACTTCGTTCTCGTTGCGATAACCCGTGGCCAACGGAACGATGTCGATCTGCACGCCGTTTTGCTTGGCGACGCGGGCTTGTTCTTCCGCATCGCCCAGGTTTTCGTTGCCATCGCTGAAGAGCACCATGCGTTTGCCGGTCCCCTCGGGGTACGACGCCAGCCCCAACTTGATGGCGGCGGCGATGTCGGTGTAGCTGCCGTCGATGACGGCCGCCGAATCCTTCAGCTTGAAGTTGAATAAAGGCGACGTCGAAGCAGGGAATTCCAGACGAGGCCGGCGGCCAAAAAGGATCAAACCCGCCCGGTCGTTCTTGTGCCGGGCGCCGCGATATTTCACCGTGTCGTTGATGAATTTCTCGAACGCGCTCCCAGCGCCGGTCGACGCGCGTCGAATCGAGATTCGATCCGGGATCGAACTCTTCAGGAATGCTCAGCGAGCGATCGACGACGTAAAAGACGGTGAGGTTTTCATTCTGATGGCGCAAACGCACTTCCGAAAGCGCCAAGGCGAGCAACACGATCAGCGAACAGCGTAAGCCGATTGCGATCCAGCGGCGGATCGCTCCCAAACCGGCAAGACTTCGGTAACTGTAATAGACGATAACCGGCGGCAACAGCAGGAGCAGAAGCCACCAAGGTTGCGTCGGCTCCAGGCTGCGGACGACCCGAAAAGCTTCGGCACAACCGGATTCAACGGCTCCGCTGGCCACGCCGCCCAAAGTTAGCAGCAATGCTCCGCCGAGCACGAATCCTGCCCGCGCCGACCAGCCGCCCGTCAGAATCAGGTACAGCAGCATCACAAACCAGGCGGCGCCGAGCCAGCCGCGGCCCAAAGGGCCCGTTCCCACGGCAGAAGCAGCGCCACCCAGTGCAAACGACGCGGCGAAGCCGGACCAACCGAAGGCGGCGAATCGGTGCGCGGGCGAACCACGGCATGAATCGCCAGGGCGACGGCCGTTGTCAGCAGCAGCAAGCCGAACCAATTCTCTGCGAGCCAAAGTGCAGGTCCCTGCATGCCAACGCTTTCGTTAACAAGGGAAGCAGCGATCGCGGTCCCACCGGGAGCTATTCGATCGCTAAAAACGGATCCGCTGAACGCGATGGTTTTCGGTGTCGACAAGGTGCACGCAGCCCCGACTATCCACTGCCAAGGCCCACGGCTCGTGCAGACAGCCGGGCTTGCGGCCGGGCGTGCCCCACATGCCGATCGATTTTCCATCCTTCGAGAACTTTTGTACGCGATTGTTGCCGTGTTCTATCACATAAAACTCTCCCGCGGCATTGAAATCCATGTCGTAGGGATAAGAGAATTGGCCGGGTTGGTCTCCGGGCTCGCCGATAGTGCGCGACCGCCTGGCCATCGCGCGTGTAAACCTGAATGCGGTGATTGGTGGCATCGACCGCGTACAGATTCCGATCCGGGCCAAGGCGAACGTCGGATGCGGCCGAACTCCCCGGGCTCCGTGCCGGCCGTGCCCCAACATTTCAGGAAATGAGCCGAGGGATCCGAGTTTGGTGATGCGATGGTGGTCGCCAAACTCGGCGATATAGTAGTTGCCATCCTCATCCTGCACGGTGTCGCTGATATAGGAGAGTCCATCGGGAACTCCCGAATCAGGCCCGAACGAGCGCAGCTCGACGCCTTCGGGAGAATAAACGCGCACGCAAAAGTAATGTGAGTCGCTGACCAGCAAATTGCCGTCGCGATCGATGCTCAAGCCGCTGGGACGGCCATTACGGAAGTCCGGGCGTCGTCCAAGAATGGCCTGAAAACACGCCGTTGCGGTCGTAGACCTGGATGCGGGCCGTGAAATCCACGATAAAAAGTCGATCTTTTGAATCTATCGCGATGGCCCGAGGACGAACGAAATCACCCGGCTGCGTGCCGCGCTCGCCCCAGACAAGCTCAGGCTCGCCACGGGCCGCTGAATGACGCACGACGACAAAGCAGGCAATCACGAACATGGAGGCAACGATTGCCCAGAACGCGAATCGCATCCGTTCTTTTGGTGGGCCAGTCATTGCCGGACTCTAGTCAAAGTCGCTAGGAACATGCGAATCGTTAGGGTAACAGGAATAGGGGGCAGTGGATAGTGGCTAGTGGATCGATGGAATTCGAGGTAATTCACCGTGCGGAAACTGGTTAGGCTTGTGAACCAACAGTGCCATTCACGCGCTGCTGGCCTTTTCGGCAAGCGATATTTGCAGGTCTTTGCCCAGGGCTTCGGCATAGCGCGTTACGGTGTCAGTGTAGGATTGGCATCGGGTTCGGTTTCGAGACGGGACAGAGCTGATCGGGCAATGCCTGTAAGCACTTGAACATCCGCCAGACTAAGGCCCTGACGTTTACGCTCGTGCCGAGCAGATGCATCACGTCGCGGAGTCGGGCGACCACCGCGTCGTGAGCGGCTTTTTGACGGAGTGCTTCCGCAATGATCTCGTCCTTTTCAGCATCGATCTCTTCGCGGAGCCAGCGGACTCGTGCCGCGCTCGGCGTCAGTAAGGGGTCGATCACTTCTTTTTGCTTGTCTCATGCGACTCAGACCTTATGTGCGGTCACGGGAAGGATTGTGTCCCGTCAATTAGGTAGATCAGAGGATCTCATCCTCAATGGGAGCCGGAATCCCAGTACCACCGGTTGCTGAAACGGAAGTGGGCTCGAGTTCCAATCCCGGTTTTGGCGGCGGCGGGCCGAAGTCGGGGTTGCGGAAGATCAGGCGCATGTCTTGCGACCAGAGCGGATCTGGAGCAGCAGTGCCCGTGCGGTGATATTCCACGGGGACTTCGACCAGCAGGCAGCCCAAGAAGTTGGCCTTGGCGACGACTTCAGTCTGCACGAAGTCGCCGCGCGACTGAAGGGGCAAATGGTCGAAGACCGTTTTGCGGAAAAGCTTGAAGGGACAGCCAGGATCCGCCAAGCGTACGCCGAACACCCAGCGCTCGAGCAAGCCTCGTCCGCTCCAGCGGCTCGGCCGATTGGCGCGAACGCCGCAAACCAAATCCACTTGATCGATCACCGCGAGGAACTTGCTAAGATCGTCTGGGTTGTAGTCTGGGGAGAATTCGGCATAGCCGACCAGCGGATAGGGCTTCGTCGCGGCAAGCCCTGCCCTCCAGGCAGCCCCCATGCCATGGGGCGACTCGCTGCTCACCACCGTAAGATCGGGATGCTTTTTCTGCCAGGCGGCAGCCTGGGCCAGCGTGCCGTCGGCGCTCGCATCGTCGACCAGGATAATTTCGAAATTGCGCGGCTTGGATTTGAGAGCGTTTCGCCAGCGATCGAGCAAATGATCCAGGAACAGCTCGGCATTGCAAGCGACCAGGATCATCGAAAGCGGAGCGTCCGCAATGGCGGGACGCGGCGGCATCTCTGGCATGACGGCAAGTCTCTCGCGCTCAGTTCACGGCGGTCGTTCGACCGGACATGTCTTTAATAATACTAAAGGTTGTTCGTGTGGGCGTCCGTTGGCCGGATCGTTGCGGGCAATTTCGATCAACTTGCCCGCATGCACGTGTTCGGGCCACTCCGCGATCATATCGGCGGGCATAACCACAAAGCGGGTGCCGCGACTCACCCAGGTATCGACGTTTTCCCATTCCAAGATGGAATCGATGGGCCGACCCACGTGAAATGCCAGGGCATGAGATTCGGTCCGAAAGAAAATGATTGGCTGCGGGACCGGCGCGATGCGGCGAATCAATTGGGCGAAGCTTTTGAATTCTCGCTCCGGCTCGGACGCGGGCAAGCGGACCGACAAATAGTAATACCAGCCGCCGATGAAACAGATGCTGCTCGCCGCCGCGATGCAGGCCGCATAACGAATCGCCCCAGGCCGCAGTTGCAGAAATCGATCGATCGCGCAACCCGCTAGAAGCGCGGCCCCTGGAAAGGCAGGCAACAGGTAGTCGGCTCGCTTGAAGCTGCTGCAGCTCAGAACGACCATGATGCCGGTCAGCCAAATCCAGCCGAAACGCGCCAGCGGGTCGCTCTTCCAGGCGTGGCGAAAGAGCCACCAACTAGCCGGCACGAGCAACGGACTCCAGGGCAGAAAATCGAAGGCCATGCGCGGCACGTAGAACCACCAGGGATGGTTGTGCAGTGCGCCGCTTCCCAGGCCGCGCTCGACATTATGTTTCCAGAAAAAGACTCGGAAGAATTCGCCGTTGGTCTGCTGATTCGCCCAAATGAACCAGGGCGAAACCAACAAAAGAATGAGTGGAATTCCCCAGTAGAGTCCGGTGCCGTGAGCGAAACTCCGTAGGGATTCAGTCTGCTGCCCTGGTTTCCTCTGCATCCGTTCAATGAGCAGATGGGCAAAAATCACCACCAAGGGCAACACCAAGCCGATGGGCCCCTTGAGAAGCAAAGCAGCCGCTGTCGCAAGGTAGACGCCGGCAAACCAAGGCCAACCGGCTCGGCCGCCGCGTCGCCGCCAGGCACAAACGCCAACGTAGGCGAAGCTAACGCAGATCGCCACGGCCAGCGTCAACGGCATGTCAATTCTGCCGATGTGAGCCAGCCAGGTGAAATGCATGCTGGTCGCCAACAGAAAAGCCGCGATCAAGCCGCTGCGCGGGCGGCCGCACCACACCGCCAAGGCGTAAATCAACCAGACGCAAGCCACGCCCGAGGCGGCTGCCGGAAGGCGAACGCTCCAAGCATCGACATTGCCACCGCCCACCCAAGCGACGCCGGCCACCAGCCAGTAATAAAGCGGGGGCTTCTGCAGATCGGCTTGGAGACAAAATAGCTTCGGCAATCCCCAGGCCCGGTCCAAAAGGAGCGATTGGGCATCTTGGGCGGCCCGTCCTTCATGGCTGCTCCATAAATCGCGTTCGTCCAAACGTGGGAAGAACAAGGCTATTGAAAGACCCGTCAATAAGGCGAAGGGTAAACAGGCCCAGAAGGTTTGACGCGCGCCAAGACAGGGACTGGCCTTGCCAAGCCAGAGCCCGGGAAATCTGTGCCGTGGTTGCTGTCGAAGAAACGTTCATGACTGGGGTTCGCTAGAGTTTATCACGCAGAAAGTCGGTGAGTCTGGGCTTCTTGAAAGCGCTGATAGTCCGGAGACGCGACAATTAATTCCTGGTGGGTGCCCACAGAGGTAATCCGGCCGCCGGCAACCATGACGATGCGATCGACAATTTCCAGCGTGTTCAAGCGGTGCGTGATGATGAAGGTTGTCCGATTGCGCACGAATTCGCGCACCGCCTTATGGATGAGGGCCTCACTTTCGGGATCCGACTGGCTGGTGAATTCGTCGAGAATCAGAATCCGCGGATCGCGAAGCATGGCACGGGCCAGAGCGATGCGCTGCTTTTGGCCGCCTGAAAGCCGGGCCGCTGCTTCTCCCAGGGGCGTATCGTAGCCCTGCGGCAGTTTGGTGATGAAATCGTGGGCGTATGCCCGGCGCGGCTTCTTCGATGCTCTCCGGCTGGCTCGGCGGTTTCCATAGGCAATGTTGTTGGCCACGGTATCGTCGAACAGCGTGGTATCTTGCGTGACGATGCCTACTTGCTGGCGCAGGCTGCGCAAGTTGACGCCGCGGATATCCTGACCATCAATCAGAATCGAGCCGTGATCGGGATCGAAGAAGCGGGGCAGCAGATTGACCAGTGTCGATTTGCCGCAACCGTTCTTGCCGACAAAGGCGATCGTCTCACCGTGGCGGACATGCAGGTGGATGTTCGTCAGAATCGGCCTGCCCGGTTCGTAGGAGAAGCAAACATCGCGGAATTCGATCCCCTCGCTATGACGGGTGAGCAACGGCTTGCCTGAATTGGTGCGCACTTTGGGTTCGCGATCCATGTAGTAAAAGATGCGATCGGCGGCGGCGCAGCCCGATTGAATGCGCGTGTAAACGCTTGACAACTTGCGAATCGGGTCGGCAATGGAAGCGAGCAAAATATAGAGATTGAGCAGCGATTCCGGCTTCATGGGGTAGCTGGTCATGGTGATGCCGAAGAGTTCCGTCTTGTCCCGAAGAACCAGGTAAGCTCCGGCCAACAGGGCGCCGCCGATGGCCGCGATCCCCAGGATCTCGATAACCGGCCCCGAAATCGCATCCAGATTCACGACCCACTGAGCCTTGTGGTAGTAATCAAGCGTGGCGCCGCGAAAGCGCCGGCGTTCGTGAGGCTCGCGGGTAAACCCTTTGACGATGCGAATTCCCAGGAACGTTTCTTGCAAAATCTTGTAAATGTTCGACATGCGGTCGAGCAGCTTACGCGTCGCCCGTTTCATCATTCTGCCAGCCCGGGTAAGGACTACCGCGGCGGCCGGCACCAGAATCAGAAACATCAACGTCAGCCGCCAGCTAATGCAGGCGGCGAGGACGACGCAAACGATCGCCTTCAAAGGCTCGGCCACCACTTTGCCGAACAACGTCTTGGTGCCGTTGCCCAGCATGTCCATGTCGTTGGTGAATCGGGCCATCAACTCGGGCGTGCCGTCTTCGGTAAAGTGATTGACGTCGAGATGCAGGACTTTGCGATAGAGCCGATTGCGTAAATCGAACAGCGATAAATTGACGACGCTGCCGACTAGCGATTCCTGGCCGAATTCGAACCAACAGCGGACGATGACGGCCGCCAGCGTTAGGAGGATAACGCACACGAGTGTTTGGAAGGGGTCGGAGGGGAGATAACGCGTCGCGTACAACTCGCCCAGTCGATAGAAATAGAGTTCCGTGTTGAGCCAATAGAGATCGCTGTCGTACCCGGCTATGTTGCTTGTGAGATCGCGAAGGGCTTTATTGCGGTCTCGCGAAACTGGCGTGGCTCCCACCGCAGCCGCTTTCTGGAGCAGCGGATCCTGTTCTTTCTTGATTTCAGAGATGCGTTTTTCGAGTTCTGCAATTCTTACCTGGGCGACCGTCGCCAGGCTACGCCGTTCCATGAGGATTTCGAGGATCGGCTTAACGCCCGTGAAAGTGAGGCCCCAGAGCAGCGCGGCAAAAACGCGCAGACGAGAGAAATGCACAAGCGGCCGCGATAGGGCCATGCATAGCGAAGGGCACGTAGAAAGTTCTTCATGAGCTTTTAGTGCGTCACGAGCCGTTGCTCCATCCTGGAACGTGGCTCTGGTAAACGGCCCAGTTCTAACAGAACTGGGAAAAAGCCACAAGACGGGTTAAATGTCCGGCAGCCAGATGGCTAACGTGAGAAACTTTGCAAACCGCCTTTCCATCTGGCATTCTTACGGGAGCGGAGGCGCAGCGGGTTTTCCTAGCGGTCGCTTATGGACCACCATCTCCTATGTACGTGGCTTGGTTTGCCGGCCGGTTCGTGGCCGCCGAACCACTATGTGCTTCTCGGGCTCGAGCCGGGAGCCGACGATCCCGCCGCCATCGAAGCCAGCGTTGAGGAGCGGATGGGAATTGTCCGCCGCTACCAACTTGCACATCCCGATCTGGCTACCGAAGCGATGAATCGGCTTGCCCAGGCTATGATCTGCCTCACCGACGCAACGGCGCGGGCCGCCTACTTGACCGAATCAGCCCCTCAGTGCCTTCCCGGCCGCCCGAACCGAGCGCAGTCGTAAGCGGTACAGGCGACGTGCCGGTCATCAGTGAGCCGCCCGCTCCGACTGCACCGGCCGCATTACCGAGCGAGCCCCCCCAACGAGCAGTACCGCCTCCCGTTCCTGCAATCCCCGCAGAACTGGAAGCTGTGCATACACGGCGCGACTTGTTCTTTCGCATCGCCCGCACCCGGCAGATCCAGCATTTGTGGGACAGCGTGGGAACTCACTTGAACAATCCCCGTCGTCGCCTTTCGCGACCGACCGAGGCGGCCGACCTCATCCACCACATGCAAGCTTTGCCGCGGCTGATTCAATCTTTTCCCTCGCGGCTCGGGCAAGCCGGCCAGCCTGGCTATCTGGTTTTGGCGCTCGCCCGGCAGCAGCTCATCGTGCCCACGCTGCAAACGTTGCTGCCCAGTCAGCGCTTGGCGCTGGCTCGCGACTGGGAGGCAGGCAAGCAATATCTGATGGAACAATATGGCCAGCTGCGCAGCCAGAGCCGAGCCTTACGACATCGCTCGCCTTGGAATCATCTCGTACGCTTGACCCGTGCATTGCTCAATAATCACTCGGGCTTGGTCGTGCTCACCATTTCCTTGCTGGCGCTCAATATCGCCTTTCCAGCTTTCCGACAGAAATGGTACCTGCAGGTGGCGGTCGTTTTCGGTCTGGTTGGAACCCGCCTCGTTGTCTGGTGGGCCAGTTCTCGGCCTACTAGCCTGCCGCCCCGAGAGAAATCCGCTAACTTACCGGGCAAGACGCGTCGCCGACGGGACCGTCTCTCCAGCCGGCGCGGATCAATAGCGGCACGCTTTTTCGGCGTAACCGTTACACTCAATCCACTTTCGCTATTTTTGCAATTCGCGCTTTTGTTTCGGATTGACAACGAAATGTCAGCGGTCCTAAGCTGGATTTTACGCATTCCGAAAGCGGAATGCCTTGAAGACAGTCTGCCTGCTCCCGGCCACTTAGGGCAGCTGTATCTGAGCCGAGCGTCGGTGGGAAAATTGAGATGGTTGCCACCAGCACTGAATTCCGCCTGGAAGACACCGCTCGAGATTTGCTCGAAGTTGTCACGCAATTGTCGCTCACGGCCTTGCGCGGCAAGCGTCGATCGGGCGACCTCAAAGAGGTCGAGTTTCTGACCTTGGCAATTCTTGCCCAGCACCGCACCATGATCGTGGGCGACATTCAGCGCCTGCTGGGAGTATTGCCGGCACAAATGTCGCGGATCATTCGGTCGCTGGAAAACCGCGATCGGCCGCTCATCGCCTGTCACATCAATCCTGCGCGACAGCGCAAAGTGGACGTTGTCATGACGTCCGGCGGCGAAAAGGCACTCACCGATTATCAGGTGGCACGTACCTCACGCCTGATCGAGGTGCTGCGCGATCTGCATGAAGAAGATCAGATGACGCTGGCCCGACTCGTCGAAAAACTGCAGAGCCTGCTCGAACGCGGGGTGCATGTGTAGCGGGGAGCTAACGCTCCGCTTCGCGTCGCGGCTAACCGTCACGCCGACGCCGCTTTGGGCGGCTCGTTTTCCGCGCCGTTGGGCTGAATCTCGCCCCGGGCGCCGCGTTCGACGATCTTGGCTTTGGTCAGATCGATGCCCTTTTCCACGATATGAATTTCGAGATTCGATTCCTGGCTGAGATTGACAGGCAGCGTGAGCGTAAAAGTGCTGCCTCGACCGAGTTCACTTCGCAAGGTCACGCCGCCGCCTAGCAGCTTGGAAAGCTCGCGGATAATCGACAGACCCAACCCCGTGCCTGCATGGGAACGCGTCAAAGGATTGCCCGATTGCCTGAATTTCTCGAAGACCAGCTCCTGTTCTTCCGGCGCGATGCCGACGCCCGTATCGGCGACGATCAGCGTTAACTGACCGGCGCTGGCTTCCGAGGTAAGCAAAACGCGGCCGCCTTCGGGCGTAAAAGTGATGGCGTTGGAGAGCAGGTTGGCAAGAATCTGCTGGATCTTCCCAGGATCCTGCCGCAAGAGAGGAATTTCGCCGATGATCTGTTCGCGCAGCTCGATATTTTTTTTCTCCGCTCGCTGTCGGAACATGGTCAGCATCACTTCGAAGACATCGCGAATGCTGAAATCTTCGATGCGCACTTGCATCTTGCCGGCCTCGATTTTGGCCAGGTCGAGAATGTCGTTGATGAGGTTCAGAAGCTGTTCGCCGCTGGATTGGATGTTGTGGACCCAACGATTCTGCTTTTCATTGAGCGACTGTCCCGAGAGCAAGACCTCGCTAAAACCCAGAATGCTATTGAGCGGGGTCCGCAGCTCGTGGCTCATGGTTGCCAGAAAATCGCTCTTGAGCCGGTTGGACTCATACAGCGCCAGGTTGGCTTGAGCCAGCTCATCCACTTTCGAATCGAGGTCGTTGTTCACGCGTCTGAGACTGTCTTGCATGCTGACCAAGCTGCGCAACATGCGGTTGAACGCGTGGCTCAGGTCCTCGAATTCGTCTCCCGTTTGAATCTCGCTCCGCACATTCAATCGTCCCGCCGAGATGGCGTCGCTGACTTCTTTCAAATGCTTGACCGGCTTGACGATGATGTAACGCACGATCAGGTAGCTGCCCGTCATAATGAGAAGTACGGCAATGATGGCCATCGAAATCAGCCAGGCCCGGATCTGGTGCACGCCCTTTTGCAAGGCCTTGGTAGGGATGCTTATCTTGACGATCTCCATCAGCTCCTTGGGTTTGAACTCTGCGCACTGCGGGTTGGTGGTGGGGCCGTGGCATTTGAGGCAGGCATCGTCGGCCCGAATCGCACTGTAATAGAAAACGGAAGCCGATTGAACGCGCCGGCTGGCCTCCATTTTGTCCGGATCGGCAAGAAACTCGGTAAGCAGGCCTCCTTCAAAGCTATCTTCGGGTTTATTGGCCAGCGGAGTCTCGCGATTGCCTGACATGGGCTTGATGAACCGTACCTGGTATTCCTTCAATAACTCAGGCAGATTTTCCTCCCAAAAATCGTCCAACGGTTGCCGCAACAGTTCTGGGCTCTGCACGGGCTTACCGGCTTTTTTGTCCTTATCGGCGGCCAGAAGCTGCAGAATCTTTTCGTGATGCTTAACAAATAAGTGCATCGCCAAAACGCGGCCGGTGTCTGCCGTTTGCCGGTAGGCCAATTCTTCACTGAGGTTGGCAGCGACCCAGAAGATCGAAGTGATAAGCACCAGTGTGCCGATGCCGAAAAGACAGAGGCACTTGCACTCCAGGCTGGTTTCGCCGAGCAGTCGTTTGAACGCACGATAGGACATGAAGCCTGCACGCTCCGGCTAATGATGCTGAAATTCGACACGAACTATCGGTTCGCCGCAAGGGGACCTCAGTGGCCATCACGCTCCGCGTGATGAATGATCGCTTCACGTGCGCCGCAACAGGATGCGACGCAGCGGGCGTGAAGCAATCATCACGCGGAGCGTGATGGCCACTGAGGACGCTGTCACAAGCGAGGCTAGCACCCTACGGGCGCTGAATACTGTACCAAACGTGCTAGCGGCTTACCGGTGGAACAAGGCTTGGCGCCGTTTCGGCTTTCTGGCAATGCGGACAATAGTGGGTCGAGCGCACCTGCCAGGCGGATGCGCTCGATGGGTCTTTTGCAACGCTGGCAGGGCCTGCCTGTGCAACCGTAGACGCGGAATTCGCGTTGGTAGCTGCCTTGCAGACCGGTGCCGCCAACGTAATTGCGGATGCTGGAGCCGCGCCCCTCGATGGCCCGCTCGAGCACTTTGGCGATGGCACGCCGTAATCGGTCGGCTTCGGTTCGGCTGGTTGTCGCGGCGATTTGCCATGGCGCCAGGCGCGCCTCGAAAAGCGATTCATCCGCGTAGATGTTGCCCACGCCTGCCACCACGCGCTGATCGAGCAAGACGGCCTTCAAACACCGTTGCGTCTCGGCCAACTTTTCACGCCAATAAGCTGCGGGCAAAGTGAATGGCTCGGGACCCAGACCGTTGGCAAGAAAGAATTGATCGGCCTCCGAGACGCCCGGCAGCACGATGGCGGTCCCAAAGCGGCGGATATCGCGAAAACGGAGCTCCATGGCGCCGGCATCGAGCGCCACGGTCAGGTGTGTGTGGTTGGCGGAAGGTTCGCCGGCATCCATGACCCGAAGCTGGCCGGTCATGCCAAGGTGAACGAGGAGCCGAGTTTCATCGTCCAGCACGATGACGATCCATTTGCCCCGGCGGTCGACCCTAACGACGGTGCGCCCGTGCAACCGCCGACGCCAACCGGGACGCCACTCGGTTCGCAGCCGGTGCCTGCTGCGGCGCAAGTCCGCCATCATGCGACCGACGAGAAGGGGACGCAGATCGCGCACGACCGTTTCTACTTCCGGCAATTCCGGCACACTGAACCTTTCCGTAGGTTGGAGCGTCACTCAGGGAATAACTGTACCGGATTATAGGTTGGCCAAGAGCAATCCACCAAGCCAATCGGGTGCTCTATTGAACTTGACCGTCCATGAAGCCGCCCCTAGGCTGGGAACTGCACGATGGCGTACGGGGATCTTCTGAGGTGGGCTGGTTTGAATATTGCTCCCAAAAGCATGGACAGTTCCCTATCCGGGCCAGGACAAGCTACGTCGCGCGTGCCCGATGAGCGCGGCCGCTTCGGCGCCTACGGCGGGCAATACGTGCCCGAAACGTTGATTTTTGCGTTAGCTCAACTGACGGATTGTTATCGCCAGGCTCAGGCCGACCCGCTGTTTCGCGAACAACTTGCCCGCTATTTGCACGATTATGTCGGCAGGCCGTCGCGCCTCTATTTCGCCGAACGGTTGACCAAACAAATCGGCGGCGCCCGCATCTATTTCAAGCGCGAGGATCTAAACCATACCGGCGCCCACAAGATCAATAACTGCATGGGCCAAGCGCTTCTCGCCAAGCGAATGGGCAAGCCGCGCATCATAGCCGAGACTGGAGCTGGCCAACATGGCGTGGCCAGCGCCACTGCCGCGGCATTGTTTGGTCTTTCTTGCCAGGTCTACATGGGCGAGGAGGACGTGCGCCGGCAGAAGCTCAACGTGTTCCGGATGCGCGCCATGGGGACCGAAGTGATTCCCGTCACCACGGGCAGCCGGACGTCTGCGCGATGCCGTCAACGAGGCGATGCGCGACTGGATGGCGAGCGTCGAGACCACGCATTACATCATCGGGAGCGTAGTTGGGCCGCATCCCTTTCCGTTGATCGTTCGCGATTTCCAATCCTGCATCGGTCAAGAAACCAAAAGCCAATGCCTGGAACAACTCGGCCGCCTGCCCGACGTGGTGGTCGCATGCGTCGGCGGCGGCAGCAACGCGGCGGGGATGTTTTATCCGTTCGTTGACGATGCTTCAGTCGAGTTGATAGGCGTGGAAGCAGGCGGTCGCGGCGTCGAGCGCGGGCAGCATGCCGCCACCATTGGTTTCGGCAAGCCGGGCGTGCTCCATGGAAGCTTCAGTTACGTGCTTCAAGACGACGACGGCCAGACGGCCGATGTCCATTCGGTGTCGGCAGGGCTGGACTACCCGGGTGTCGGTCCCGAGCACAGCTATTGGCAGGACAGCGGTCGCGTCAGCTATCGGTACGTCGGCGATGCCGCCGCATTAGAGGCTTTCGGCCTCTGCTCGCGCACGGAAGGCATCCTGCCGGCCCTGGAAACGGCTCACGGGCTGGTTGAAACCATGAAGATCGCCAGCCAGCGAGCCAGCGACGACATCGTGGTGCTCTGCTTTTCGGGACGCGGCGACAAGGATTGTGCCGAGGTGGCGCGGCTTCTGGGCGAAGAGAGCTGAGCGGTTGCGAGAAAAAGTTGATCCTTACGACATGAATGCCATCGATCGAGTTTTTGAAGGATTGCGAGCCAAAAAACGCCGGGCGTTCATGCCCTTCATCACGGCCGGCGATCCGGATTTGCCGCGCACCACCGCTCTCATCCAGGAATTGACAAAGGCAGGCGCTACCCTGATCGAAATCGGCTTTCCCTACAGCGATCCGATCGCAGATGGCCCAACCATTCAGGCTTCTTACACGCGAGCGTTGGCGAGCCATCTCACATTGGACGGAATCTTTCGCCATTTTCGTGAGCACCATGGGCCTGAATCGGGAAGCCAGGCTGTGCCACTCGTGGCCATGGTTTCCTACGCCCTGGTAATCCGCCGTGGCCTCGAACGATTCATTGCGGACGCCCAAGCGGCAGGGTTCAGCGGCGCCATCGTTCCCGATCTGCCCTTGGAGGAATCGCAAACGTTAGTCGAGCTGAGTCGGAAAAGCGACTTCAAATTGATCTTCTTGGTGACGCCGACCACCCCAATGGAGCGGGCTCGGCGCATCGCAGAAACTTCCACCGGTTTCCTCTATTTCGTGAGCGTCACGGGCATCACGGGCGAGCGGCGCGAGCTGCCGTCGACGCTCAAGGTCCAGCTCGCTTCCTTGCGCAAAGCCACGAAGGTGCCGATCTGCGTCGGCTTCGGCATCAGCACGCCCGAGCACGTCCGAGCGCTCCGCGATGTGGCCGACGGCATCATCGTCGGCAGCGCACTGGTTCGTCCTTTGGAGCAAGTGGGCAAGCGGCCTCTCGATCAAGTCGTGGCCGAAATTGGCCAGATGGCTCGCGGTTTTTCCAATGCGCTCGTTACTTGAGATTCTCCAGATTTGTTGCAGCCCGTGCTCGGGAATCATTCCGCGCTGCCGCTGGCTCATCTTCCTCCTCGCACTCGTGCTGGCGACATCTGTATGGCAATGCCAGGCACACGGCGATGATGCAGTTCTCCTCGACGGCACACGCCGGCCGGGCCAATTAAGCTTCCGCGACGAGAAATTCGAAATCACGCTAGCCGGCCAGAACGAGACCTTTCCTTGGAAACAGCTCGATCGCGTGGACCTATCCACCAAGAACCGCTTGCCGCCGGCGCCGCCCTTCTGGTGGCAAGCCACTTTGATCAATGGCGACCGTTTCGCTTGCAATTTGCTCGAAGTCGAAAGTAACGCATTTATCTGCGATTCCTCCTGGTTTCGAGGCCTGCGCGTGCGGCGTAATTTGGTTTGCTGCTTCAATCGGCCGCTGGGCTGGTCGCCTTGGGTTCGGCAAGACTTTGCCAAGGAAGCGCGCGGCTGGAAGCAAAGCCGAGTCGACGGTGATTCGCAGCCTACGGTTGGTCTCGGCGGTTTGACGCTCGGTCAGGCATCCAAAATGTTGCAGTTCACGCCGGATGCCCCCCTGCCCTTCGGCAAGATCGTTCTGTTCTTGCACGACGCGTCGCCGCCTCCCGGGAGACGCTGGCAGCTTCGCTTGGGGATGGATGGAGATGGCTCGTTTCAATCCGCCAGGATTCTTTTCGGCGGCAATGCGCCGGTCGAAATGCAAGCGCCAGGGCTGAAGATTTCGCAACAGGAAGTCAGGCTAACCGACTCCGGCATCCTGATCGAATTGGAAGTCCGCCCTGCTCTGCTGCAAGTGAGCGCCAATGGCCGTCTGGCAGCCTGGATGGATCCGGGCTTCCGCGTTGCCGTCTTGCGCTCGCTTTCCCTGGAACCCGCCGAGGCGGCGAAAGGCGACGATCCGCAGGCCCGACTGATCCTCCAAGAGTTCGCCGTGGGGCGACGTCTGGGGCCCCTGCCGCGGCCGCCGACACATGCAGAATTGGATGAAGTTTGGTTGGAAAGCGGCGATCAAATCTTTGGCTCCTACCGTTCGCTGAACCCAGATTTTTTGGAGCTCTCCATCGCGCGGGAGACGAGGCGAATACCCTGCACTCAAGTGCGTGGTCTCTACCCCAAGCAGGTTCGGCCTCTGCTCAATATGCAAGCCGCTCCCTGGCGGCTTACCTTGATCGATCCGGCCTGCGCCGAACCGAGTCGTCTGACCGGAATGATCCGCACGTGGGGCGAGCGCGAAATAGTCATGGTCCATCCCCTGCTAGGCGAGTTGAAGATTCCGCGAAGCCAGATTCTGTCGATTGCTCAAGCATTTCCCGCGACAACCGATTCCAAGTCGCGAACTTCTCAGGTACCCAAGCCATGAAAACTGCCATCTGCTACCTAGCTGGATTAGTCGCCTTCTTGGCTACGAACGCGCTTTGCAACGCGGATAGTTTCGACAGGCACACCAACCCTATTCTTCAAAAGGGTTTAGAAGGCACGGACGTTAAAGAAGTGACGAGCCTTTCTTCGGAATCGGCTTTCCAGCACGACCGGGCATTGCCAGGTGTGGTCGGAACGTTTTTGATCGTGCGAACGAACGAAGGGCGCAATGCCAAACTGCTGGTGCAATGGGCTAGGCAAAAGACCAGTCAGGATAAATCAATCCCCATGATCTTGATCGATCGTTACACCTGTTATCGCGAGGGCGAGGAGCGCACGCTCAACTCCACAGGCCAGAATCTCAGCTTTTTCCCCGGATTTCGGTTGAGCCTGGACATCGGACAACTGGTCCCGCCGGAGCTGGCGGCCGATCTTGCCTGCAAGCTGGTCGACAAAGAGGCAGTGCTCGAACCCGTGGGCAAGGCCAAGCTTTACCTCGTGAGCAAATCGCTGTTGCCTAAGCCCACGCCAGGGACCGCACTGCCGAAACCGGGCGAAGGGCCGTTCGACCCCAAGTACTTTACCGGGACTTACAAGCTGAACGACGATGGCAAAAGAGGTGGGACGCTGGACTTGCAGGTTAAAGAGGGTGGCGAAATAGCCGGCGCCTATTTTTCGGATAGCACGGGCCAAAAGTACGAAGTTTCGGGAAAGGTTGGCTCACCCAAGAATTCCGCAATTCACCATCCGCTTTCCCCGCGCCGAACAGGTGTTTCACGGCTGGCTGTTCACGGGTGATGCCAAGGGCTTGACGGGCTACTCGACTATGCTGGATCGCGAGGCGGGGTTTTATGCGGTGCGCGTCGACGAAAAGTGAAGTCCGTCTGTTCAGTGGCCATCACGCTCCGCGTGATGATTCGTCACCATTCAGAGCATTCATTTTTTTTCACAGGAGATTATTCGGTTGCCGGTCAGTGGGATGATGCCAAAACACAATTTGTCCCGTCGAACTGTATCTGATTTGGCAAACAACAAGTGCCATTCATCACGCGGAGCGTGATGGCCACTGACGTCGGGCTGACGCTCGCCAGCGACCTCTTAATGCCGAAAATGTCGCACGCCGGTGAAGATCATGGCGATTTCGTGTTCGTCGCAAGCTGCGATCGAATCTTGATCGCGAATCGACCCGCCCGGCTGGACGACGGCCTTCACCCCTGCTGCTGCCGCCAGATCGACATTATCGCGGAAGGGAAAGAAGGCGTCGGAAGCCAGCACCGAACCTTGGCTCCGTTCCCCGGCTTTGCGTGCGGCCATATGCACGGAGTCGACTCGGCTCATCTGCCCTGCCCCGACGCCGACCACCATTTGATCCTTCGCCAGCACAATCGCATTGCTTTTGACGTGCTTGCACACGATCCAGGCTAACTTGAGATCGGCAGTTTCCTGGCTGGATGGCGCCTCGCTTGGTGACGGTGCGTGCCGAACTCCAGTCATCGGTTTGACTATCGCGACTCTGGACGAGTAAGCCGCCGGCCACCGGCCGGTAATCCAAAATCGAGCTCGACTTGGCGGTCGGCAAAACGGCTTCGAGAAGCCGAACGTTCTTTTTCCAACTAGGCCGAGTCGTCAAGATCTCGAACGCTTCCGCTTCGAATGCCGGGGCGATGATGCATTCGATGAAGCGGTTTGGCTCGGTAATCAGGTTGGCGGCGGCAACATCCACCGGGCGATTGAAGGCGAGAATTCCGCCAAAAGCGCTTATCGGATCGCCTGCATAAGCCCTCTCGAACGCCACCGACAACGTTGGGGCCACCGCAGCGCCGCAGGGGTTGTTGTGCTTGACGACCACCACGGCAGGGTCGGCAAACTCTGCAACCAGGTTCCAGGCACTTTCGAGATCGAGAATGTTGTTGAAAGATAGCTCTTTGCCATGCCGGATTCTCGCCCGGCCGATGCCGGTCGAGCTCTGGCACTCGATGTAGAAAGCGGCGTCCTGGTGAGGGTTTTCTCCGTAGCGCAGCTTCATTTTGCGCTCGAAGCTGAGGGTCAAAAGTTCGGAAAATGTCTCCGGCTGGCGGCCGGCAAAATAGCCGGCGATGGCGGCATCGTAAGCGGCGATCCGGCCGAAGGCGGCTGCCGCCAAGCGCTCGCGCGTGGCTAGGCTGAGTTGGCCATGACGTTCGGTCAACTCGGCAGTAAGGGCGGCATACTGGCTTGGGTCAACAACCACGGCAACGTCTTGATAGTTTTTGCAGGCCGCCCGGACGATAGTGGGACCGCCGATATCGATGTTCTCGACGATCTCGTCATGGCTGACGCCCGCCTTCCGAACCGTGGCTTCGAACGGATAGAGATTGACGATAACGAGATCGATGGGTTCGATCTCGTGCTTGGCCAAAGTTGCCATATGTTGGGCGTCGCCGCGAACCGCCAAGATGCCGGCGTGAATGCGCGGGTGAAGAGTTTTGACTCGGCCGTCAAGCATTTCGGGAAAACCGGTGACCTCGGCAATCTCCTGCACTTTCAGGCCGGCTTCATGGAGGGCCTTCCAAGTTCCGCCCGTCGAAATCAGCTCGACGCCGAATTCCTGCAGCGTCCTGGCCAACTCGACCAGGGATGACTTATCGCTGACACTTAGCAGAGCGCGCCGGATGGGTCGCAAATCGGGGAAAGCCATGACGTCAATTGCTCGGAGGGATGATCCTGCTGTACCGTGAAGGTCATCTTACTTGCGTGGGCCAAGCTGGACCACGCCGCGCTTTTTCATTGCCCGAATTCCGTCGGGAAGATCCATACCGGCACTGGAGTCGTGCGTCCACCGCGCCAAAGATTCCCATTCGCGCCGCCCCATGCGGCCGCGGGGCCAACCTTCGCGCCGCCAAATATGGGCGTAAAGTGCTTGCAGCGAATCGAGTGAAAGCCTCTTCAAGGCATCCGTATCGAAAATCAACAAGCTCTCGACCCGCGGCCTCTCGGCCTTCTCGAGCATTCGTTTCGTCTGTGCGTTGAGGAGGCTCGAAGCGTGCCTGGCATGCCGAGCCAGGCCGGCTAACGCTTCGTGGATGCGGGCGTTGTAGTCGGCTTGCAATTTGGGCAGGAGTTCCTGGCGGATGCGATTGCGTGTGAAGCGGGTGTCCCCATTGGATGAGTCGGTGCGATACTCGAAGCCTCGTTCGTTCAGATAAGCCAAAATAGCGGCTTTTTCGATTGTCAACCAGGGCCGGAATAACCGGATGCCGTCGGCGAGCCGGCGGATTGGGAGCATGCCTCGCAAGCCGCGGATGCCGGTCCCGCGCAAAATGTGGAAGAGCGTCGTCTCCGCCTGATCGTTCAGCGTATGCGCGGTCAGAACCCAGCGAACCGCATGGGTTCGAGCTTGTTCGGCCAACCAGGCATAGCGTAACTTTCGGGCCATGGCTTCAAGATTTTCTTTCTGCGAATGGGCTTGGCCGACAACATCTTTACGCGTGCAAGCAAGTTGCATTCGAGGCACGGCCGATTGCGCAGTCAAGGTCGCAAAGAGGCTGCGAACAAACGCCTCGTCCCCATCGCTTTCCGCGCCGCGCAGGCCGTGGTTCATGTGGCAAACGATCAGCGCAGCAGCTGAGCCGGCAGCTCGAAAGAGATCAACAACGGCGTGCAAGAGAGCCACGCTGTCCGGACCGCCCGAAACGGCGAGGACGCAACCTTCCGACAGGATGGCATGCCGAGCGACGCTTGTGCCGTGGCGTCCGCCAAATTTCTCTTTCGCGTCATGAGCTGCCTTCGCCCTGGCCGCGCAATTCATCGAGCTGTTTGCCGATGTCGGGCGAGCGCATGAGCGATTCACCGACCAGAATGGCGCGAACGCCGGCGTCTTGCAGGCGCAAGACATCGGCCCGAGTGCGGATGCCGCTTTCGCTCACCAAACAGCGATCGGCCGGAACTGCGCTCGGCAATTTCGATCGTGTGTTCGAGCCGCGTTTCAGAAAGTGCGAAGATTGCGATTGTTGACGCCGATCAACTTGGCTCCGCTGCCCAGCACCGCTGGCAAGTTTTCCGCGTCGTGCAGTTCGACGAGAGCATGCATTCCCAAGGAGCGCGCTTCTTTGAGTAGGTTGGCCAACTCTTTTGGAGTCAAAATCTCGGCAATCAGAAGAATGGCGTCCGCCCCTGCCAAGCGAGCTTCCAGAATTTGATACCGCGTCAAAATGAAATCTTTGCGGAGGAGCGGGACGCCAACCGCGGACCGAATTGCAGTTAAATAACTCAGGTCGCCCTGGAAGAAAGGCTTGTCGGTCAGCACACTGATACAAGCAGCGCCGTGCGCCTCGTAGGTGCGTGCAATGTCCACCGGGTGAAAATCGCTGCGAATTATGCCGGCCGATGGGGATGCCTTCTTGACCTCTGCGATGACCTGAATTTTGCCCGAATCCATCAGGGCCCCGAGAAAATCGCGCGTGCGAGGGCAATCAGCCAGGTTTTTCTCCAGCGCGGATTCGGGACGTTCCGCCATGGCAGCGGCTAGCTCCGACTTCTTGCTGGCTACGATACGATCGAGAATGCTGTTCATTGATCCTTGACCTGTGACTCCATCAAAAGTGGTGCCGCGAACATGTTGATGGAACTCAAAACCTTCGCCTATGCCGCGGCAGCGGTTTTCCTGGCTAGCGCTTTCCTGGTAGTCGCCGGTGCTGCGCTTCTGGGCCTACCCGTCCCACTCTTGCCTCCGCGCCGCACCCGCTTTGTGCCCTGGGGCGGCATCGACGTTCTCGTGGTATTTTCCGCCGTCGTGCTGCTGATTCCATTGATCCTCGAATTATTTCTTCAATCGAGCGGCCTATTCCACTGGCTTTACGACATTACGGGCGGCAATTTCGAAGCCCAATTCAGCGGCGACCAAGAGAAAGAGTTCAGACACCTGGCCATTTGGGAGACATTCTTCGGTTTCCCACTGAAAGTGTGTTTGGTCGCAATTCTACTGCATACTTCCTGTGATTTTCGCCCCTATCAACTTGGGCTTACCAAGTACCGGCTCTGGCAGATGGCTGTCCTGGGTTGGCTCGTCTGGCTCGTTTGGGGATTGCCGTGCGATCTCTTCCATCTTCTTATGAGTCGCGGCTATGCCGAGTTGATTCCTCAGCCGCCCGACGTGCATACCATCGCCAAAATAGCCTTGGAACACCCATCCTGGTTTGAATGGTTCCTGCTGATTTCTTCGGCGGCAGTGATCGCACCCATTGTGGAAGAATTCCTATTCAGAGGCTTGCTCTTGCGCTGGCTCATCGCCAGGCCCGCGGGAGCGTTGGCTACTTACGGGGTGACGCTTGCGTTGGCTGTTATGGCTATGACCAACAAACTCGACCCCGTGCTTAATTGGCGGGGCCTCCTCAATGCCGCTGCCCCGCTGCTTTTCGTTTTGTTGGTCATCGGTGCGATCGAGGCACTCGCTTGGTTCAAGCGGGAGACCAGGGCTCGCACACCATGGCGGGCCATTCTCGCGTCGTCCTTGCTCTTCGCCATCGCCCATGCCAATGTTTGGCCCACACCGATACCGCTTTTTGCCCTCGCCATCGGCCTGGCTTGGGTGGCTTGCCGAACGCAATCCATCATCCCGTGCATAGTCACGCACGCCCTTTTCAATTCCGTCGCCTGCGTGGAATTGGTCATGGGGCTTTCTCGTTAGCCCGACGTGCCGGCGCGAGGACCAGGTTGCGCCGATTCGCATGGTTCATTGGTTCGGTTCGAGCGGCTAACGGAGTGACTGATGCAGGCCCTCTCGCTCGCCGGGCTAAGAACTCATGCCGCAAACGAATTGCAGGAAGGGCAGATTAGTCACCTTGGCACTTTGGCTCGCATGAGCGGCGCCCATCGCAAGATTTGTCTCAACTGCTTCATGGCCGCGGCGTATGTAGGCCAGGGCGATTGCTCGATCCAATCTTGGCGAGATGGTGCAGGAAGTAATCACACCCACTTCTTCGTTTTCGTGGAAGAGCTTGGTTCCTGGGTCCGCCAGCTTTTTTTCGGTCAACAGTAATCCGCAGAGCGTTCGATTGACGTGGCCAAAGCTTCGCACTCGGGCAACTGTTTCTTGTCCTATGTAGCAACCCTTGGTGTAACTGATCGTTTGCTCGACCCTGCCCGCTTCCTGCGGCAAATTGCTTTCGGTGATATCGACGCCAAAACGCGGCAGGCCGGCTTCAATCCGGAGGCAGTCGAAGGCGCTGCTCGTCGTCGACAAGATGGGCAGTCCACCAAAGGCTCGCAACCATTCCTCCGATTCCTCAATGCCACACAGAAGATCGAAGCCTATGACTCCCAGGCGATTTCGTCGCCACGCGCGGAGCCGATGATCGCCACGAATCACTTCGGTGGCTTCCAAGTCCTGTAAGGAACTGACGTCCCGACCTGCAGCGTCACCCAGCAGGCGGCAGGCCTGCGGTCCCGCTAGATGAAAATGAGCACATTGTGCGGTCAGGTCGTGTAATTCAAGCTGCTCGGAAATGAGAAAGCGGTCGAGATGCTTATAGATCCGCGGGCCCTCGTTTTCACCGACGTCCACATAAAAAGTCGGCTCACTGCCGCTTACATTCAGAATCCAAACGTGGTCGACGACTTTGGCTTGGGCCGTAGTAAGAAACGCTTCGGAAGCGCGGCACACGGGGACCTTCACGACTTCATTCGTACAGAGGTTGTGCAGAAATTGAGCAGCGTCCTTTCCGGCGCAGCTCAAGAGACCATGCGCGGATAAATCGAATAGGGCAGCTTGTTCGAGAATCTGACGGTATGCCTGCAAATCGTTGCCAATCAAACCATCCATTGGACGACTCCAAGCGGGTTAGTGCTATTTGGTGCGAGCACCGTGTTTGGCGGATGCATGGGCGGGGCCCGTCACAATCTTATGAGGATCGGAAAGAAACATGACCGATTCGGCAGCATCGATCAGCTTCTGAAGTTGTTCGATTTTATCCAGAGGAACCGCGAGCATTTCTTCTACGGTGTCGCTCGCCACAGCAGGGCTCAGCAAATAGACATGGGCACGTCCGACGGCAGAAAGCCATTGCAAAGCCGCACTGGGATCTTGAGGTTTTTGGCGATGAAGCTGGCGAACTGCATCGGTCGCGTCGCTGGCGTGGCAGACTACTTGCATCGCCTCATCGAATTCGACCTGGCCGGGATAAAGAATCGCCAGCACGGCGTCACTTTCGGCAAAGCTCGCAGATTTGGCTGCAGCGCCGGCAAGATCGCGCAGGTCGAGACGGCCCGCCGAGCCCGTGACATTGGCGATGATGAGTGATGCCTTGCTTTGTTCCGGTAAGACCCAGACAGCTTCGAGCTGACTGCGGGCTTCACTTAGACTGCCGCTGGCTCCTGCAACAATTTGGAAGATGGCATCGCCTAATCCTTCGATCACTTGAACGAAGAAAGGAGCGCCCAGCAGCCAGGCGGTTTCTTCGCCTTCACGCAAGAAAACGTCGGCCGCGCGGCCGTCAGCGAACGATTCAGTAAGCGCACTGAATTCCTGACGTGTCGCCTCATCGCTCAAAGCGGGAAAAATCTGCCGCCGTCGCCCCGGTGTAGCCACGTGCCCAGTCGTAGCCGGCTCGGGAAAGCACCACTACCTGATCGGCATCGACGACAGTGCGATTGATGTAAATGCGGCGGCCCTTTTGGGTGGCGGCAAGGTAGCTAAGCTTGTCGCGATTCTTCGGCTCGTGAATCTCGATGGTCAGCCGATCTTTCCATTGGCCAAGCACGTCCCGCCAACTTGGCACAGCGGGCTCGTCGGCCAAAACCAGCGTCACCGTTTCAGGTTGAACGCCCGCTTCCCGCAGATGCTCCATAAGTGCGGAGAGCAAGGGTTCGAGCTGAGGCAAACCCGGATCGAGAACGACGGCCACATGATCGTCGGGCGTCACGGCGAGGCGCAAGGCTGGGAAGCCGGTGGGGTTTTCCAAGCATTCGCGCAACAGTTGGGACGGGTCAAGATTTGGCGCGGTTGCAGCCGGCTGCACCATCGGCACCTGCTTGCCGGCGGACAGCCGTAGCTCGAAATTCTGCTCGCCAAACTTTATTTGCATCTTCATCAGGCGCTTACTCGTCGAATGCTTTCGTCCCAAGATTTCTGAGGAATCCTGGTCGAAATGCGGTTGTTCTTCTCGGCATTATACGGATGCATTGAAGCCTACGCTGCTGGCTCGATTGAGCGCGACGTGCGAGTTCTGAAGTTGCTCTTTTATAAGCTCAAGATCAAAAGACAGTTTAACCCGGAGCCAGCGGCGACGGCGGACTTCACGCCCTACATAACAGCTCAACTGCAGCCGTCGCCAAGACAATACGTGTTCACGGCGTGCCTGTCCGCCGTCGCCGCTGGCTCCGGGTTAAACGAGGTAACAGTTATCACCGAGGGTGTTTTCCAATTGGCGCACTTCAAAACTGGCGCGTTGGGCTCCCTGCGGCGTTGGATGCCAAAGAACCTGGGACGTATAATGAGGAAGCGACTTGGCCAGGCCATCATTTCTTAGCTACTGACAATCGGCAGACATTTGCCAGATCCTGGCCCGGAAGCCGCTCGTTTTCTCGATCAAGGAGTGCGCCACTACCATGTCCAACGCTCAAACCGATGTCGCCATCGTCGGCAGAAACTACATCAACGGCCGCTGGATCGACGCAAAGGAACTGCCTCTCGCCAGCCACAATCCTGCCCACTGGTCAACCATTGTGGGTCAGTTCCCGCAATCGTCGCCTGCTCAGGTCCAAGAGGCCGTGGCAGCCGCACGTAGCGCCTTTGCCAATTGGCGGCGTGCCAGCCGGCTTCATCGCGCTGAGCTGTTCGACAACTTGGCTCAAATCGTCAAACGAGAAACCGACTCCCTGGCCCGACTCATGGCGCGCGAGTGCGGCAAAGTGCTGAGCGAATGCCGCGCGGAAGTCGTCGAAGGCCTGCACATGATCCAGTACGTTTTCGGCACAGGACGTATGCCGATTGGAGACGTGCTGGCCTCGGAAATTGCCGAAAAAGACACTTTACGTCCGCCGGAAGCCGTGGGGCGTGGCGGCCGTCATTACCCCGTGGAATTTCCCTTTCGCAGTGCCGCTCTGGATGCTGGGGCCGAGCCTCTTGGAAGGAAACACCGCGGTTTTCAAGCCATCCGAAGATACGCCGGCGATCGGCCAACGATTGATCGAGCTGTTCGTCGAGGCCGGTTTTCCCCCGGGAACGGTCAACCTGGTTCACGGGGAAGGTGCGACCGGGGAGGCTCTGGTGCGCGATCCCGGGGTAAATCGTCGTCCTATTCACAGGCAGCTATGAGGTCGGCAAGCGCATCCAGCAACTTTCGACGGACTTTCACGATCGCATGGTAGCCTGCGAGACCGGCAGCAAGAGTGCCGTCATCGTCTGCGAAGATGCGCGGCTCGACCTGGCCGTAGCGGCTTCGGTTCTCAGTGCGTTCAAGACTTCCGGCCAGCGCTGCGTTTCGGCTAGCCGTGTCCTCGTCGCCGATAAACTCGCGGATCGTTTTGTCGATTACTTCGTGAACGCCGTCGGTCGATTGCGCATCGGCAGAGCCGCTCGATGCGACCTCTTTCACCGGGCCGGTAATTCACCGTGCTGCCCAAGAAAATATCGAACGTTACAACGCTCTCGCTGCAAAAGAAGGGGCCAAGATTCTTCTGCCGGGCGGCCGCTACGACGATGCCGCTCACGCCGACGGCTGCTACCTGAAGCCTTGCGTTTATCGCATCAACCATCGCGCGGATGCCCGCGTCCTTCGCGAAGAAGTTTTTGGCCCGCATCTGGCGATCGTGCCCTTCAAGGATCTACGAGCAGGCGGCCGCCATTTACAATGACGACCGACTACGGCCTGTCGCTGGCGGTAATTACCGAGAATTATCGGAGCATGCGTTATATTCGCGACGAATGCGAGTTCGGCATGGGCTACGTCAATCTTGCCTGCATCGGCGCCGAAGTGCATCTGCCCTTTGGCGGCGTTAAGAAGAGCGGCAACGGGCATCCTTCGGCCGCGGGGCTTGTTGAGGCGGTGACCCACAAGGTTGCCTGGACCGTAAATCACGGCACGGAAATCAAGATGGCTCAGGGACTGACGGCAGATGTGAATTGATGGGATTGGCAAATCGCGCAAACCATTGGATTCGGAGGTCCAGGGCATGTGGGTATTCGACGATCGCGTAGTGCCGGACATTCGCACCCCTCTTCCGGGGCCGCGCTGCAGCGTTTGCTCGATCGCGATCAACAGTATGTGTCGCCTTCCTATACGCGGCTCTATCCCCTGGTGGTCGAACGCGGCAGCGGCGCGGTGATCGAAGACGTGGACGGCAATCTTTTCTTGGACTTCACCGCCGGAATTGCCGTCACTGCGACCGGACATTGCCATCCCAAAGTCGTGGCGGCCATTCAAGATCAGGCTGCCAAGCTGATCCACATGTCCGGCACCGACTTCTACTACCAGCCGCAAATCGATCTGGCCGAACGCCTGGCGAAAGCGGCCCCGGGCAAGTCCGCCAAGCGCGTCTTCTTCACCAATAGCGGCGCCGAAGCACTCGAAGCCGCCCTCAAGCTGGCACGCTGGCACACGGGACGCACGCGTGCGATCGCTTTCCTCGGGCGCCTTTCATGGCCGCACCTATGGGGCCATGTCGCTGTCCGGATCGAAGCTGGTGCATCGCCGCGGCTTCGCTCCGCTGGTGCCCGACATTCATCACGTGCCCTATCCTCGCGGCCCGGAAGCTGCGGAACGATCCCTTTGCCGGACGGCGCTGCGTACGTGAAATCGAAGAAACCGTACTCTCCCGAATCGCTCCGCCGGAAGAAGTGGCCGCGATTTTCGTCGAGCCGATCCAAGGCGAAGGCGGCTACTACGTACCGCCGCCGGATTTCTTGCCCGCTCTGCGCGAACTCTGCGACCGGCACGGCATGCTGCTTGGTCGCCGACGAAGTGCAGATGCGGCATGGGCCGCACGGGAAGACTGTTTGCTGTGAGCATTGGAACGTTGAGCCGGATATTCTTTGCCTGGCCAAAGGAATTGCCAGCGGCATGCCGTTGGGAGCGATCCTCGCCAGGGCCGACATCATGGATTGGCCAAGCGGCAGCCACGCCAGCACGTTTGGCGGCAATCCCGTCAGTTGCCGGGCCGCCCTGGCCACGCTCGAGTTGCTGGAACAAGGCTACATGCACAATGCCACGCAGCAAGGCGCACGGCTGCACGAGGGCCTTCTCGAGCTGAAACGGCGGCATTCCCTGGTCGGCGACGTCCGCGGCCTGGGACTTATGCGCGCCATGGATTTACTCGACCCGGCCCAAGGCAATGCAGCTAATCCGCTGTTGCGCGATCGCATGGTGCAAATGGCATTCGAGCATGGGCTACTGTTGCTCGGCTGCGGGAAAAATGCCATTCGCTTTTGTCCTCCGCTGTGCGTGACGGCTGCACAAGTCGATGCCGGCCTGCAGATTCTGGATCAATTGCTCGCCTCGACAGAATCACATCCTGCCATTGCATCGTGATTTCTCAAATTTCAGGCCAGGAAGCAAATCGCCTTGCCGACGAATTGTTTATTCCTTCCAACGTGCAACGGTTTCATTTTCGAGCTATGTTTTTTTATGCACAAGCGGGAAGGCGGACAAAACCCCGCCCGAGCCGCTAAGCCCTAGAATTCGATAGATTTCGGACAACAGGGAGTGAGTATGGTAGGAGCCATTCAAAGCTCGACAAACGGCAAATCTGGTCCCTGCGTTCAATCAGCCATGCGGAGGCCCAACGAATTGGACAAGCCAAACAGCCGCGACGAAGAGACATTTCTCGCATTCGTGTCAGAAAATCATTCTGACAGCAACGGCGAAGATATGCCGATGAACGAAATCGACTATTCTTTGGATTCTGACCAGAGCATCGAAGCCTTGCAGGTCGAAAATGCCGAACTGAAGTGCCGCCTGGCTGCTCTGGAAGCGCAGCTGAAAGAACCGGGGACAAAGGGAGAGGATTGGGGCGAACAGGATCGAGAATTCGCTCGCATGATGGAAGAGAAAACCGATGTTATCCGCGAGCTGCACCTGAAGATTCAAGCTCTGCAGGTAACCATGTCCGACCCGCAGGCGCCGCCGAACAGACGCCTGGCGAAGCCGATCTTTTTGCTCTCAGCGACGAATTGGAAAAGGAACGCGCTGGGCTGAAGGAGGACGAACAGGCGCTGATGCAGCAGATGCGCAGCATGGAAGTGCAAATGTCGCGCGAACGAGCCGAGCTGGCCCGCCAGCGCACCGATATCGAGCGTTTACACGTCAAACTGCAGGATGAACTCGAACTAGCAAGCAGAGAATCCGCCTTGCGAGAACGGCTGCAACCGTTCATGCGTCAGCATCAGGTGATGATGCGCAACGGCAGTTCTGAACCGCCTCGCGTGCCGTCAAGGAAGCCCCTGCGGCAGAGCCTGTCCATACCCCTAGTGCCAATAGCAGCGGTCTTTTCCGCAGACTGTTCGGCGTAGGCGGCTAGCCTTGTCGCCCTCTTCATTTCTCGGTTACGATCTTCACCTTGAGCTTTTGCCCTCCCCGCAAAATCGTGAACTCGACCGTCTCGCCTCGTTTCACGCCCCCCATGATCGCCATATAGGTGCCTAGGTTTTTGCAAGGCTTGCCCAAAATCGCGATGATGCGGTCGCCTGCCCGGATACCGGCTTTCGCCGCAGGCCGGCCTGCGGAAGCCCCTCTTAGGAGAACGCCATCGGCATCTCCTTCAGCACCGTAGTCGAACTGCAAGCCCACCGACGGAACGCTGCCGTGCGGCATGGACGAACCGTCATCCGGCACTTTGATGAAGACTGGCCGTGGAGAAGTAGCCAGATTCTCCATGAGCTGTTCCACGAATCCTCCAATCTTGACCATCCCCACGAAGTTGATCTTGTCTACGGTATCGCTGGGGCGATGATAATCTTCGTGCGTGTCGGTCCAAAAAAAGAGAACGGGAACATTCTTTAGGTAAAACGATTGTTGATCGCTTGGTCCCATGCCGGTGGCTTTTTTGTGGAACATAAAGTCAGGTTTTTGGTTAAGCGAATCGATTAATGCGTTGAATCCAGCCGCTGAACCCGTGCCGTAAACGAGGAGTTTGTCTTTCTTGGTTGCCGTATCTGCACGAAGGCGGCCCACCATGTCGAGGTTGATCATGGCTGCGGTATCCGCCAGAGGAAAGAGCGGGTTTTTGCAATAGTAGTCCGACCCGATCAAACCGCTCTCTTCGCCGCTGAAGGCCATGAACACCAACTTGCGGCCCTGGCGGTTGGGCATGGCGGCGAATTGTCGGCTCAACTCGATCATCAATGTCGTGCCGGAGCCGTTGTCGTCGGCGCCATGATGGATGGCAGGCTCCTTGTTTCGTGCGAGGCTGCCGAAACCGCCATATCCCAGATGATCGTAATGGGCGCCGAGGATGACGATTTCGTTGGCCAGCGGGCCGGCGCCGGGCAGCACGCCGATGATGTTCTTGGCCTGAATGCCTTTTCGTTCGACGCTCGTTTTGAGCTTTGCCGTCCAGCCCTTCAGCTCGGCCGATTGCGGCTTCATGGAAAAATCAATCTCTTCCTCGATTTCTTTGAGGCTTTTACCCAACGAACTACGCACCAAAGAATCGGCCACCGTGCGGCGAAATGCAGCGGCCGGAAGGGGAGCAGCGGCGTCGCTCGAAGCCGAGTAGCTGAAATCGAGGAGGGGATCGGCAGTCGACGCCGTCTCGCGATCGTTGACCAACAAAATAGCGGCTGCCTTGTGGCTGGCGGCATTGTCCATCTTGGCGACCAACGAAGCGTGGTAGTTGCTCAGTTGGCCATCGAAGGCATCTGGGCCTGCATTTGTCCGCGGCGTTTTCCGCAAGAGCATGACGATCTTGCCGGCGACATCGATACCCTTGTAGTCGTCGTAACCATTCTTAGTTCCGGTCACGCCAAAGCCCACGAACACAATCGGTCCCGAAGCTGCGCCGGTGCCGGACATACCCATGACCTTGAACTGCTGGTCATGGGTCAATTCGATGTCCTGGCCGAGCGGTCCGTGGAATGCCAGCGTGTTGGGCGTGCCCAATTTGGCGATGCCGTGCATGGTGAACGGCTGAAAATAGCTGTTGTGCACGCCGCCAGGCTGCAAACCAATCTTCTTGAACTGATCGACAATATAATCCGCGGCCAGGTTGATGCCTTTGGTGCTGACGCCCCGGCCTTCGCATGCATCGGACGCAAGGTAAGTCAGGTCCTTCTTGATGCGGGTTGCCTCGGCGTCGTTAGGAACGTCGGCAGCCAGGCAGGGAATCAGGAGAACGCCGAAGAAGAGAAACACGGTCAAAGCAGGTCGCAAGCCGCGGCGCCGAATCATGACAGAACCTTTCGGGATTGGGATCGATTCACTGGGTGGGAGGAGCGCGCCAGGGAACTTCCCATGACACGCACGAATTGATTTTACCAGAGCGATCCGGGGTCGGCGCTGTGCTCTGTCGTGCTCTTGACTGCGGAGCCTGGAGTGTGGGCTTCAGCCCACGCGTGTGGACTAAAGTCCACACTACCATTTCACTCTTCCGCAGAGCCCTAGGCAGGCAGCGACTGTTCCGGCTCTTTCGGAATGGCCGCCGCTGTTGCCAGGAAAACTCGGCACGGCAGATGTTCGACCAAAATTGCTGGATCGATCTGCGGGGCATGCTCGCCAAGATTATCGCTCGGTTTAATGGCAACGACCAAATCGTAGTGCTGATCCCGAACCAACTCGGCGATGCGGGTCGCGGCGTCCGCGGGTGTGGCGGAATACAACTTGGGCTGCCAGCCCAACCGGCCTGCGTTGGCCAAATCGGTTTTCACGAGATCGGGCCCCGTGTCTTCACGAACTGCCGGCACATTCAGGATGTCGATAACCACCGCACGATCGACCATGGTCAATAGCGCTCGAAACCAATCGCTGGCGTTGCGGCTGCTGTCGTGAATGAAGAGAAGCCGGCGTATGCCTACGCCCGCCGCACGAAGCCCGGCAGGTGAAGTGGCCTTCAATTCACTTAGCTTCGGAATGCGATTGCCGCCTGCAATATCGTATTGCACATCGCGATGGCGCCCGAGCAGGCGGATTGTCAAAGGAGTCGAATGTCCTTGACAGAGATTGAGCCAATAAAGAGCAAATTGTTCGAATTGCTCGTCGGCCGTATATCGGTTGGAGGCTCCCAGCGCTACTTCCTGGACGATCAAGCTTTTCGCGGTTCGGGCGATGGCATAGAGCGCGTTATTCGTGGGCACAATCAAGGTTTTTACTTCCTTACCGATGGTTTCGGCCTTCGTCACGACCGCGGTCAATAATTCCTGGTCGTAGCTGTCCAACATCGTATCCGGATCAGCTATGTCGCCGTGGGGCATGAGCTTTGCCGTCATAACCACGACATCGGTGGTTGCGGGATCCGATTCGCGTAAGGTTTTCTCCAGCATGAACAGGTTCTGGGGCGACCGAATCGCCACCAGTTTGCGATAAGGTTTGTCCAATCCCAAGTTTTCGGCGTCGATGGTCGGCGCGGCCACTTGATTGAACTGTTCGAGATGGCGATGGGTGCGGCCTTTGCGTTGCCGATCGTAGTAGGTCTCGGAAATGAAGAAAATCACAAAGAAGACAACGGTGAACGACACGCCGCCGATGGTGGCAATTTCCTTGGTCAGCAGGTTCGCAACCGCAGCCATGACCAGAAGCGCGGTAATCGCCAAAAGACCAAGAGGGATTTCCCGACCAAACAGGGTGATGTTCAAAGGCACCTTGAATTCCCGAGGCCGTTTGTCGCGGATGCGCAGAACTACCATCGAGCTTGCCATGAACACAAAGCTCCAGATCACGCCAAAGGCGTAGGCCTCGCCAAGAAGCAGCGTTTTACCACGACTCAACACAATCGTGAGAAGTTGCAACACGAGGATCAGGGCAAGAATGCGGTAGGTGGTTCCGAATTTCTTGTGCGGCTTCAGGAACCATTCCGGCAAGACGCCATCCTCAGCGACGCGGTTGAGTACGCCGTTGGAACCAATGATCGCCGTGTTGACGGCGCCGGCCAGCAAGAATGCCCCGACGCCCACCACGAACGCGTTCAACAGCAGGCGTGGCACCGAGGCGGGCCCACCATGCTCATGGCCAATCCGCCGATCAAGTTATCGTGGTATCTGGACATGCGCACGTCGTTGGGAATGATTATGACCGCCAAAAAGCTGATGCCCGCCGTGAGCACGAGGCTATACACGAAAACGATAAAGGCGGCTTTCTTGAAATTGGTCAGCTTGGGCGATTCAATTTCTCGATAAACTTGCGCGAGCGTTTCCTCGCCGCTCATCGCCAGGATCGATTGGCCGAAGGCAATGCCTATGCCGATCAGTCCGATCAGGCCGAACCAATTGGTTCCAGCAGATTGCTTCAATTCCCGGCCCAGTTCGGTATGTTTCAAGAATCCCGTTGGATCGATCGTGGGCGGGTCGCCTGGATCGGTGGCGGAGTAATTGGGCTTGGGCGACAAGTCGACGCCGACCAGCACGCTGTTCCGTGGGCCTTCTTGCCAAAGCGTGACGCAGCACCAGGAGATCATAATCACCGCCATGAACGTGGTGGCGATCATGATGTAAAGGGCCTTTTCGCTCGATTCGTGAATGCCGACAACGTTCTTGAGAAAGAAATAGAGCGTGATCGCGCAGGCGATCACCACCGAACCCCATTGGGTGCAAAAATCTATCGTGGTCTGATCGATGGGCTCGTTGCCCACATAAGCAATCAGTTCCAGGACCAAATTGACGAAATATTGCCCTGCCGAAACTCCGCTGATGGGGCCGGTCAAAATGTAGTCGAACATCAGCGCAAACGGCGAGCTTGGCTGCAAAGGCGCCCATGGCTTCGCGCACGACGCGATAGACGCCGCCGCGGACGAACATCGTGCAGCTTTCGATATAGACCGGAACGCACCGCATAGCTGAAGAGCATGACGGCAAGAATGAACCAGGGCGCAGCCGGCCCGATCGATTGCTCGACGATGCCGCCGATGTAATAGGCCGTGCTCGCCAGATCGCACAAAACGACGGCGGCCGTTCGCCAATAAGAGATGAAGGTGAACATGACGCTGCTGACGACGATCATCTTGGCAGCGCGAACGAACGTTGGACCGAGGTGTCGGTTCAGTGGCAGCAGGAGTCGACATGCGTGGTTGCTCGGAAAAGCGAAGGCATCGGCGGATGCGAGCTTCGAATCATCTCGCACCAATGTAAGAGCAGGCAAAGGCCAGTGCAAGCAATCGAAAGCGCCGCCTTGGCAAAGATGGACACCGCAGAGCCAGCGTCTATCATCTTCTTGTCCTTCGCGATTCGCCAAACCAAGCTCTAGCCGGGGCCCGGTTCATGCCTGCCAGCCATCTGTCGTTCAACGCCGATAAGGCGATTCAGCGTTTGCTTACTTTTCTCGCGGTTCCGGGAATTACCGGGGAGGAAAAGTCAGTTGCGGGGGCCGTTCGGCAGGCCCTGGTTGATGCCGGCGTGCCGGCAAAAGCGATTCGCCACGACGCCGCCAACCAGTCGATCCCGCTGCCGACGCAGACGGGCAATCTCATCGTTACTTTACCTGGAACGGTTCCAGGCCCCCGCCTGCTTTTCATGACGCATCTGGACACCGTGCCTTTGTGTGCCGGGGCCAAGCAGTGCGTCGCGGCGAACGCATTGTTCCGGAAGGGGACACGGCCCTGGGTGGCGATAACCGGACCGGTGTTGCCTGCTTGGTAACGTTGATCGCGACTCTGCTCGAGCACAAGGTGCCTCATCCACCGCTGACGATGCTGTTCACGGTTCGGGAAGAGAGCGGACTCTGGGGAGCCCGGTTCGTCAAAATCGAAGACTTGGGCAACCCCTTAATGGGGTTCAATATCGATGGCGGCAAGCCGTCGGAAATCACCATCGGCACCGTGGGGGCCGAGCGTTGGGAAGCGGCCGTCACCGGAAGGGCTGCCCATGCGGGCGCCCATCCGGAAAAAGGTATCTCGGCAACGGTGGCCGTTTCTCTGGCTCTGGCCGACATCTACAAAGACGGCTGGTTTGGGAAAATCAAGAAAAAGGCCGGTGAAGGCACGTCGAACGTGGGCAGCATCGGCGACTCCAAGAACGGCAGCGCCAGGCCTGGCCACCAACGTGGTCACCGATTTTGCTCTGGTCCGCGGTGAAGCGCGGAGCCACGATCTGCGTTTCGTGCGCACCATAACCAAGGCTTATAAGGAAGCTTTTCAAAAGGCAGCCAAGCAGGTGGGCAACGACAAAGGCAAATTCGCCAAGGTGAAATTCCAATCGCACTGGATTATTATCCTTTCCGCATGAAGCCCGAAGCGCCGTGGTGAAGTTCGCCGGCGAAGCCGCCGCCGTGGCCGGTCTGACGCCCACGCTCCGCATCACCAACGGCGGCCTGGACGCAAACTGGATGGTGCGGCATGGCGTGCCAACCATCACCTTCGGCGCCGGCCAACGCAATGTGCATACCATCGAAGAATTCGTCCATTTGCCCGATTATTTGGATGGCTGCCGGCTGGCGCTGGCGCTGGCGACGCAGGCGGGTAAGGAGCGGTAGAACCTGGTTAGCCGCGACGCGCAGCGGAGCGCGCGGGGAACGCTCCGCTGCGCGTCGCGGCTAACCAAAACTTCTCCGATTCTGCTCGCATACAAAAATGCAATTCCCACGAGGACCATACGATGGCAAAAGCCCCAGCATATCTCGATTTGTTACGGAAATATGACACGCCGACGGTGTGCAATGTCGTCGAGTTATTCGACCTAAGGCCACGGCATACCGGGTACCTTGACGGACGTATTCGCGCTTGCTACCCGAAGCTTCCGCCCATGGTCGGCTTCGCCTCGACAGCTACTTTTCGCTCGGCGGCGGCGCCTCGAACCGGCAGCGCTTATTCGGGCCTGTTCGAACAAGTGGAATCGTTCGCGAACTTGCCAGGCCCCGCGGTGGTCGTGTTTCAGGACCTGGACGATCCGCCGGCGGCGGCGACCTTTGGCGAAATCATGTGCACGACCTACAAGACCTTTGGAGCAGTCGGTCTAATCACCAGCGGCCCCGGTCGCGACCTGGATCAGGTGGCCGCTCTTGCCTTCCCCTGCTTCACGAGCGGCGCCGATTCCGCGCATGGCTATTGTCATATTCCGCAATGCAATGTGCCGGTTTCGGTGGGCGGCGTACAGATTCTGCCCGGCGACCTGGTGCATGGCGATTGCAACGGCGTAACGAGCATCCCGACCGAGATAGCGACCGAGACGGCCGACGCCTGTGCCGATTTCATGGCGGCGGAAGCAGTCGTGCTCGATTACTTGCGTGGCGGCCAGGCAACGCCCGCCGGATTCAAGGCAGCCCAGCAGGAATGCCGATCAATGATCGAGAAGCTTGCGGGACGGTTACGTCGCTAAGGAATCTTGCCTGGATTGACAGGTCTGGTAGCGCTCGCTAACATTCCCCCGTTACGCGGATTGGCCCCTTAGCCAAGTGGTAAGGCAGCGGATTGCAAATCCGCCAGCCCCGGTTCGAATCCGGGAGGGGCCTTTTTTCATTCATTCTCTTTTGAATTGATCTGGCGAGCATAAGCCAGAATGCGACCAAGGCTGGCAGATCCGTTTCCCTCTTGTCTCGCGATTCCACTCTTGATCTTGCAACACGACATGAAGAAGGAGGAAGTGATGGCAATCGTTTCGATTCAAGAAGCCCAGGCCTCGCTTCAGGATTTGATCCACAACATGGCGCCTGGCGATGAGATAGTAATTACCGAGAACGATCAGGCTGTGGCGAAACTGGTAAGCGAAGCACCGAAACTGAAGCCCGGTCTGCGACCCCCGCCTGGCCTCGGTAAGGGCTGCATCACAATAATTTCGGACGATGACGAACATCTAAATGACTTCGCGGAGTACATGCCATGAGGCTATTACGCATGCGATGTACTGGTACGTCGAAGGTGATAAACAACTTAGTGCAACGGCCCATAGACTCATTCAAGACACATCGAAAGATATCTTGATCAGCCCAGCATCCTATTGGGAAATCGCGATCAAAATCAGCGTAGGAAAATGGAAGCTGAACCGAAGGTACGAAGAGTTTATCGAGATCGGCCTGAACCAATATGGGTTCCAGGTATTGCCAATCCTCCCCGCGCATACTGCCCGACTAATCGTCATGCCGTTTCACCACAAAGATCCGTTTGATCGCCTGCTTGCCGCACAGGCAATAGTCGAGGATATCTCTCTCATCAGCCAGGATACAGCCCTGGACGCCTATGGGATCACCAGGCTATGGTAGAAGCCTGCGAGGGGCAACCCCGACGCGCGCGAATTGCGCTACCTGGGATTTCTTCTCCTCCGAAACCAATCGCAAAGTCCGGTCGCGCACTAATCTGCTCATAAAGTACCAAATTGACTCCGGCTGACTCTGGCAGGCATTTGCCGGAGTCAGAATGGAATAAGACCAATGAAATCAATAAGTTAACTGCTTTAAGATCTAACTCCGGCACTCCGGCGGGTGTCCCGAGCGGAGATTTCATCAAGAATACTTATATTGGCTTAATCTATTTTGAGCCATGTATTTAAGGCATGTTTTCCTGATTAGAGTCGTTGAGCGCGCTGGTGGTCCTCTTGAGGGTAATTCGCAACTTCAAAAAGGGCGCCTGACACCCATGCCTCTGCCAATCCCGATCATTCCGATCCACTTTGGTTTTCTACCTGGTCGCTCGAGGCCGCCCCTGATGACGTTTTCCCATTTTCCGCTCCGTGAAGTTTCTCGAGAAATGGCCGCACTTCGGGAATCGCGAAAAACGTTCTGAGCATGCCATCGTGAAAACGTTGCTGGACTTGAGCTCCAGTCTCCCACCGGGACAGCGTCGACACGCCGATGCCGAAGCACTGCGCAAAATCCTGCTGCTGTTTGAAGCCCGCCTTGTTTCTGCTTTCGCGAATTTCTTCCGGCGTCGATGGACTGCTTTCCTCGGACTCCGCGTGGAAATTTCAAGCTGTCGGCAAAGCAAGGGAACTGGTAGGCTTCGCGTACAGGTTGGATGGAGTGGCACAAGCCCGACGTCTATCGCACAGGCCCGCGCAGGCTTTTGCAGCTTCGTGAAGTTTCATTAGTTCGCTTGCCGGATGGCAAAGGTGGTTTCGCGCCCAACACCAACCGGCCGGCACAGACACAAGTGGGAAGGTGGTGCCGATTCTCCGAAACCTCCCAGCCGTAAGACAGCAAGTTTTCGGAGTTCCGCCTCCGCTTTTGACGCTTTTTCCAATTATTGGGCTGGCAGGCTATTCCTGTTCATCATTCCGTGCCTTACCATGGCAATTGGGCTTAGGTTTGAGGCAAGACTGGCGGTAGTTTGCTGAGAGCAAAGGCCCGATTGCTACTGATAACGGAAATGCCGCAATGCCAGTTCACACGCACGAAAGCCGGCTCAAAGTCGTCATGATGGTTTTTGAAGCCAGGTATGACGAGGGCTTTCGAATGCTCGATAACATCGGGGAAATGCTGGTTCGGATTAGGAAGCAAAAGCCTTCCTGGACAATAAATGCGGTTGGCCAGCAACTGGCAAGCCTTCACTTGGCTCAAAGTGGCCTTCTGCTAAATGTTGGCGTTTCCAAAATGGATTTCTCGGTAATCAAGCAGGTACCGCTTGCAGATGCAGAGAAGCAGGCGAGCATTCTTGGTCGGGAGGCAGCTTCGCTTTACGAACTCATTACCGAGGTGTTGAAACTGCCGAGGACAACCCGAGCTGGGACCCGTTTCGCCTTTCTTGCTCCGGCTGATAATTTGGAAGAATCTGACCGTTTTATACAACGAGGTTCTTCTTCGCCATTATTAGCCGCGGTGGCGGAATCAACCAAGAGCGAACCGGTGGAGTCCCAGTTTGTTTACGTTTTGGATGATCCCAAGACTAATTTCCGCCGCCGAGTAACCTTGAACTCGGTCATGATGGAGCAGAAGCCGGAAGATCCTCCATTCATTGGTCTTCCCGGAGATGTCGGCTCAGGCGGGGTAGTTGTGGACATCGATACCTATTTCAGGCCAACCGATTCGCATCTGGCGAAATCGGAGCTCTTCGTGCAAGAGAATTTTCTGCATTCGCGGGCGGAGGCAACAAAGATTCTCAAATGGCTGCTGAATCAGCAGAAGTGAAGGGAATTCCTGATGTTTGACGTGGCAGAGCCTCCGATCGGCGCAAGCTTAAGCGCCTTTCAGCGAGGAATCGGGTACGAGAAGCCAGCCTGCGGCCCTGGCACGTAACCTCGACGTGAGTTGGCCCGAGCAGTTCTCCGTCCCGCGACGATCGGGCTCGACGGCCAAAAAACAGACACAAACAATCTTGACAGATGAGAAGGCGACTGAAGCACGAGAAATATGCGTAACCCTTGCTCGGCAGGCACGCGACTCGTTTAATATTGCGTGCTCATCGGAATCTCTTTGCCAGACTGAGGCGGCTTTCTGTTCATCGAAGCGATTATTAGATGAATTGTGGGATTTCGCCTACCTGCGAGATAGACCGTTTCGAGATCTTCTGGCCCTACTCGATGCTGCACTGAAGAGAGCCGACCTTTCTCTCTTTGATGCAGCGCAGCGAGAGGCTTTGACCAAGGCCTTCGCGGCGCTTCCCCGCTGGGGGTTGGATAGCGACACCGTTGAGGCCCACATATTGGTCTTTGCGGATTTGGATATTGACATTACCGGACCCTTAAGGACGGTTCGCGGCAAAAAAGTGCGATTCAAGATCGAATTGGTGGAGGACTAATGCCCAAGGCCCTCTTTCTTGATACATCGATTCACGTCGATCGCGTTTTGAAAGAACTCTCCCCCGAACGGCTGAAGGCTCTGGGTGATCTACTTGGGTCATTTGATTCTTTGGCCACATGCGCCTATTCACGTCTCGAATTCAAACGAGTCGTGATTCAAGACCTGGTTCTGCTCTTGAATTACCTCGTCAAAGAACAATCGTATTTTGGGCTCTTGGTTAAAATCACTGGAGTTGGTGCCCGCCGCCCGCGCCGCGAGGCCACTCTGACCAGTATCGCTGCCTGGGTCGGCCTCGCGATCGACAAGGACATCGAAGCGGAGGTTGGAGAAGGAATTGACATAAAGTTGGCCATACGCGCTGAGTCATACATTCGGAACAGTATCCCCTTTCTCTGGAGGCGATTTGATCGTTCCGTTTCGTCGATCTTTGACCGCGCACAATGTCGGCGAGCAGCGGAGGCACAGTGAGATGTGCCGATGATACGTTCGATGTTACCATTCACGAAAGTAGATGTCGTAACAAGGAATGTAACAATGCTAACTTCTTCAGAGAGAATCTTCCCAGACTCAGAGGCCTACGCGATCTTCTACAAGAACTGGCCAACAATGGAAGCGATAAGATGACGGCTGAGCTACGCGATGGGCTCGAGCAGTTAACAATCGCTATCGATGATCCTGCTTCACTTTACGATTACAATAGCTGTGCTAAAATCGGTGACATATGGATACACCTTGAATGTTTGGCAGCCGGAATCAGAGACTTTGCCACAAAGAATTACAAAGAGAGTCAAGTGTTGTGCCCTGCATTCGGGTTGACAATGAGGAAATCCACCTGAATTCTGTCAAACCGCTAAGCCAAGGCCGTGGCAACCGTCGCCGTGAAATTGGTGTGCACAAGAATCCGGTCCATGTCGCAAACGACAAGCAACGGCGGGTTTTCCAAAGCTTCGCGGTAGAGGAGCAGCTGGTCATAGGCTGCATCGAGGTCCTTGTGCTTGCCCTTGTATTCCCAGCCAAAGAACCCGCGTTTCCAAACGTCGGCCCACCCACCCCCGCCCCCATGCTTGGCCGCGCCCTTCTCGAACGTGAACGATTCGCCCGTTGGGTCGGCTTCAGCCGGCTTAGGATGCTCGAACAATTCGCAAAGGTCGAGGAAGTGTTGCTGGGAGGCGCTCCGCTCCGTCAGGCTCGTTTTCGACCACTTGGAAATAAAGAAGTTGGGCGTCATGAGTTGAACTATTCCTTGAAGGGGAACCGGGCCGGCAGCGGTTGATCGTTTCGACATTCAAGCAAGGAATCTACCCGAGCGGCGGGAATGTTGCTAGGCTCCCCAGCTAACATGGCCTAGCTTGAATGGAACTCGGCTGGCATAATCTGCAAGTGGAATTGCCAATCGTCTAGAATTCCGAGTTATTGACTTTTACCATTCCCAGTCCGATGATACCCGCGTAACTATTGCTGCATGCTATGTTTGTCCAGAGGGGGTCGTCCTTGGAGCCGACAGTACAGCAACGTTTTCTGGATCATCTAGCCTCGGCGAAGGCATCTATTTCGATCACACTCAAAAGCTGTTTGAAATCGGGGAAAATGGCTCCTTAGCCATCGTGACCGCTGGATTGGGTGGATTGCGGTCTCTCGCGTACCGAACACTGGCAGGGAGACTTGCTGATCGTTTTCGCTCGGCTTACCCCAACACGGTCAAGGACGCCGCGTGGCAGTGGAGTTCGATGATCTGGGCCGAATACTCCGCCTCGTTCGCTGTAGAAAGGCAGCGAGCCAGGAACTTGACTCAAAAGGAGCCGCAAGAACGCCAGAAGAAGAGAAAGAACTGGTTGCTCTAAGAGGATTGTCGGCGGTGTTTTGCCTTGGTGGTTATTGTCTGCCAGACAGGATGCCGGAAGCTTACGAAATCTGGGTGACGCCAGTTCAAATAGGGCCGTGGGTGCCTGTCCCGATTCCAGTCGGCACGCCAAAGTTCTGGGGATGGTCAAACTTGATCGAAAGACTTCATTTTGGAATGGATGAGGCGATCTTCCACGAGATAATGAAATCAGGGAAATGGACGGGAACGCAAGATGAACTCGTTCAAATCGTGCTGAGCAACAGATTATCGCCTGCGGGACCGCTGCCAATCCGCGAAGCCATTGATTGGGTTTACGCCTCGATCTACACGACTATCAAAGCAATGAAGTTCTCTCGACTCGAACCTGTTTGCGGCGGACCGATCGAAATTGGCGTAATCACCACTGATCGCCGCTTTCGATGGGTGAAACACAAGAGTTTCGACTCGGCAATCGCCCCCTAGCAAGGACCGATAAATGAATCCCTACAACCAGCCTGATCCGGCGCAAGTGCTGAATGAAAAAGCAACCATCGCTCCGCAACCAGAAACTGTGCGCCGCGTCGTAGGCCAAATCCAACGTGCCGAAACCGTTGATTCCTTCGATTTGCGCCGGGTCTTAGGCGTCCTAGAGGAATCGAGGTCGGACCAAATAGCATTCCGGCCTGGATGACCGAGCAAAAGTGAGCACGGAGCTTACGAATCTGATTACCGAGGAAAATCCAGTGTCTGAGGACGCAAGGGAAGATGGAGACTCCTCCGTCGCCCCTTGCGGGGCGAGAATGAATCCGAGACCCGTTCCACGGGTTGAGCGGCGGCGGCTCTGCCGCAGCGCCGCTCCACCCGTGGCTACAATCCTACGCCCCATTCGGGGCGAAAACATAGATCTTCGGCTCGAGATCGTTCATCCAGGGCCGGTGAATATACCGAGTCCTTGCACGGATGGGCTTGGTGGTGCGCTGCCGTTTTCGCTTCCGTCCGAGTGATGAGCCTGACGCTAGCTCCACTGGTCCAACAATGTCTGGATAGCTCCGACGTCCACTCTGCCCATCAGGCTAATGGTGTCGGATGTATCGTCGCACGGTCCGGGCGGCCCCACTTGAAAGCCCGCTCCCCGCAAGTACGCGACTAAGGCATTGGCGTCCCCAGACACGACTTGTATGTAATGCTGATTTCCGGCAGTAATGACACGTAGTTTGCTTTTACGCTTGCCAGCCATATACACCCCTTTGGAGATCGGTAACATCATTATATCGAGTGTTGATCTCCGTACCAAATTGAAGGATTATCGTTTTCGCATGCTCTACTTCAGCAAGCGACCATGCATGTCAAGTCCGAGAAGGGTGAAGTGCCCGACCTCGCTGGCGCGTCGGGTTCAAAACGCGATGGATTGACGAACCTTCTCCTATACCAGCCCTGGTCGAGAATGCTGAAGTGCCCGGCTTCGCTGGCGCATTTTGAAGTGGCGTTTTTTTCATTCCTTTCCCCGAAGGGGATAAATAGCGAAGCCCAGGGTAAGCGAAGCGCAACCCTGGGTGGCACAACAACCTGACCTACCCCGAAGGGATTGTATAGCCAGCGTGGCTTCGGTCTATCTAACCCCTTCAGGGTAAATCTTCTTGCTGCTGCACACCCAGGGCGTTGCCCTGGGCTTTGCTATCTCACCCCATTCGGGGTGAAAAAAGCTCGTGTTTATCCGGTCGGGGTGAAAAATGCTTGTGTTTATCCGGTTTTTCAGGCGCACATTTGATAGCTCGAAAAAAAATGCGCAGTTTCAAAACCGGCGCGTTGGGTTCAAACGCCATGGAATGGCTTGCTAATTTCTGTCCGCAGACTTAGCCTTTTGCGGCCCTTTGGCCGGCACTTTCGTCTTTTCCGCGGGTTGGGTTGTTGAGGCACTTGCCAGCCTGGCATCCTGCCGTTTGCGTCTTTTTGCCCTCAACTGGCGGTTATCGCGACTTTGGACCATGCGATTACTCCTCGAAATCTAGATGATTCAAGCCTTCGTCACGACCGCAGTGTAACAGAATCTTCCGGCGTCTGATGGAATTGGCAGAGTTGGCTGGTTTGGAAACAGCTTTCGCTAGTCGCCAGGACAGGATCACTGCTCGATGACGCCATCTCCCTGCTGGCGCAGCCGTTCCAATTGATCGGTCTGCCGTGCCAACCAAGCGCGGACTCGGGGTTCCGTTGGAAAGCACGCGGCCATCAAGAATAGGGCGATTAGTGCTACGCTCAAAACGAACGGGCGTGCCTCCAACAAATAGGCGATACAGCCGAAGAAAGCGGCGCCCTCCAGAAGGGCCAAGCCGATAATCATCGTGCTTTGCCGTAAGCCCAGGAGCTTGGAAGCGTCGGAATTGAAGGCGTCCGCGTTGGCGCCGGCAGGCAATTGCCAAGTGCCCGAGGCGATCTTCTGCAGCATGCTTCGCGTCAACATGCCGGGGACCAAGAAAGCCAACGGAATCTGCACGACCAGCACGATGATCGCCACGATCGAGATGATGGGCAGATCCGCTGCTGGCGCCACGCCGAGGCCGTTGCGCGTGAAGACGATGCTAAAGACGATGGCCAGAAAAACTAATACGCCGGCGAGGAGTGCGCCGGCAATGATCTGCATCACCAGCAAATTCTGTTTCGGCAGATTGTCTTCCGGGGTGTCCATTTTAGGGCCTCTTATAGCTGGATCAGAATGGGCGGCTCGGTTGAAGGATTACTTTGGACTGCGGCTTTTCCGCCGCTTTGGTTTCTGGTTAGATCGGCCCCAATCGGTGACTAACAGTGTGGTCCGCTATAGCTCCCTACTTCTGAAGCACAGCAGGAGCCTGTTGAGTCACCGCGACGGGCGCAGGTCCCGGCGGCATGTTTTGGTGCAAGAAGCGAGTCAAGGACTCGAACAGGTGCCGGGTTGTGTTGGGGCCTTCGTAAATGCCGTGCGAGCGATTGGGGTAGGCCAACATCGAGAATTGCTTGTTGGCTGCTATCAATGCGTTGATTAGTTTCTCCGTCCCTTGATAATGCACGTTGTCGTCGCCGGTGCCGTGCACCAACAGCAAATTCCCTTTGAGCTGGTTGGCAAATGTGATAGGTGAGCCACGTTTGTAGTCCTCGGCATTGATCTGAGGCAAGCCCATGTAGCGTTCCTGGTAGATAGAGTCGTAAAGACGCATTTCGGGAACCGGGGCCACAGCCATACCAGTCTTGTACAAGTCGGGATAACGAAACATCAGATTCAGCGTCATGGTGCCGCCGCCGCTCCAACCCCAGACGCCTACCCTGGTCGGATCGACGAACGCCCATTTCAGCATCGCCCGGGCGGCGGCCGCCTGATCCTCTGAGGCAATCACGCCAATTTTGCGATAGACGGAGTGCCGCCAAGTGCGGCCGCGAGGAGCCTTCGTCCCACGATTGTCGATGCTGGCAACCAGGTATCCTTGTTGAGCCAACATACGATGCCACATGGAGCCGGCGCCCCAGGAATCTTCCACGGTTTGCCCGGCCGGCTCACCATAAACGTAGAACAGCAACGGGTAACGCTTGCTTGGGTCGAAATGAGGAGGCTTCATGAGCCAGCCGTCCAGCGGGATGCCGCTGGCGCCCGGCAGGCGAAAGAACTCAGTCGAGCCTAATTTGAGATTTTCAAGAACCGTTTGCAAGTGTTCATTCTTCACCAACGGCCTAAGCACATCGTGGCTTTCCAGCCGAATCAGATCGGTCTTGGGTGGCGTGCGAAAAGTCGAATAGGTATGGATGGCGAACCTGCCGCCGGGAGCGATCTCGTAATCGTGTGTGCCAGGCTGTGCGGCAGGCGTCAGGCGCTTGGCCGGAGCAGTAGTATCCCATGAGATTCGGTACAGGTATTTCTGCGTGGCGTTTTCGGGAGATGCAGTGAAGTAGAGCCAGCCGGCCTTTTCATCCAGCCGATCGATCTGAATGACGTCGAAAGCCCCGTGCGTGAGCTGGCGAACCTTGCCGCCTTCTCGGTCGACGATATAGACGTGCCGCCAGCCGTCGCGTTCGCTGATCCAAGTGAAAGCCTTGCCATCCTTGAACCAAAGCAGGCCTTGATCCTGCACATCGATCCAGGCGCTGTCGTGTTCGACCAGAACGGTACGCGTTTTACCACTGGCAGCGGAGCCGAGCATGACTTTGTTGGTGTTCTGCAAGCGATTCAATTGCTGCAACACTATTTCATCCGAGCTGGCGGCCCAATCCATGCGGGCCAGATAATGGTCGCACGGCTCGCCTGGAACGTCCATCCAAGTGGTTTTGCTGTCGGCCAGACGAACCACGCCCACCCGGGCCGAGGGATTGCGTTCCCCCGTTTTGGGATAGGCGAACCGCTTGATGGTCGGATAGAGGGAATCGGTGTCGTCGATGAGCGTCATCAAGGGGACGCCCTCGGTATTGATCTGCCAGTAGGCGATCGAGCTGCTGTCCGGGCTCCAGCGCCAGCCGTCGCGAATTTCGAATTCCTCCTCGTAAACCCAATCGAAGGAGCCGTTGGTAATATTGTCGCTGCCGTCATTGGTGAGCCGGGTGAGGGTGCCGTCGCGGAGATCCTCCACATAGATGTTGTGGTCGCGCACGTAGCCTGCACGCGTGCCATCCGGTGAGAGCTTGGCGAACGACAGCGAAGACCCGGCTGCGGCGCCGCCCAGCTTGCGGAGCTTCTTGTTTTGGCGGTCGAGAACCCAATAGTCGCCCGCATTGTTTTGGTGCCAAACCCGTTTCGAGTTGGTGAAGATCAAGAGAAGGCGGTTCTCGTTCGAGAGCGCATACGATTCGACTCTGAGAGGTGCTTTGGCGTCCTCGGGTCGTAGCTGGGTCGCCGCGATCAAGACTTGGCGCCGGCCCGATCGGGCATCGTAGCGTACGATGTCGTGGCTGCCTTTTTCGGCGGCCGAGTCCTCCAAGACGGTGTAGGCGGCGCCGTCATCCATCCATTGGGCCGGCCCGAAATGCTCGCCGTGAAGCTCGCCCGAAAGGAAGATGCGATCGAGCGTGAGTTGCGTCGGGTTGGGCGCCTGAGCGAGAGCGGTTCCTGCCAACGCCAACAACCAAACCGTCGAAATTACTGCACTGAGGCGGCGCACCATGAAGAGCTCCAAGGCTTTGCTGATGAGAATTAACTAGAACTCGCTGGTCGTGATCCCGAGACATATATTCGCGTCAACGACCGTCAAGGTGCGTTGAGCCCAAGCAAGCTCAGAAAGCAATCAGACTCTTTCTCTTTGCCTGAGGGTTTCATCGAGCCTATCTGCCAAGTCTGCTTCTCCGATAGTTCGCAGCTGATTTGGCAGTTCAGGCCTGGAGGCTGGATAGACATGGTGTCGAATGAGTGCCACTCTTGCACGTTGGGTAAGCACCACCATGAATTGTTCGTGCGCTTCGTCCAGGTCTCCCATCGCCTCAAGTTCCGCATGGAGTTGTTCAGCTCGGGCTGCACGACGTTCTGCAATATCCGCGGAAGGGAAAGGCATCCTGCCTCGCCAGCGATTACGGAGGTTAGTCCAATATTGATTTCGCTGGCAGATGAGCTCGCCAAAACTCACTACCCAACAGAGCAATTCATGCCCTTCGGCTATCAAGCGTTCAGCATCGGATTTTTCGTGCCACCGAATGTCCACTTCCACTGGACGTGATGGGGCAGTTGGCTTAAGTCGCTCGTAGATAACGAGCAGGTCGACGTCTGCACAGTAATCCTCACTTCGGACGGCTGATCCGAAGGCAACCAAGGCCAAGACGCTTGCATCTGAAGTGATACCGAAACTGAATGCGTTTACCCACTGCTCGGCCTCTGGGGTCGGCCACCGGCGGAACACGTTTACGGAGGTTTTTGTCATTTTGATGGCTAGTTCGATCCCAGCTACGTTTTGATATAGCTGCTGACTTTGGCAAGGTAATCTCGAAGCGATTCCAAAACGTGGTTAGGCTCTAGATCTGGTTCTTCCGTGTCGCCATAGGCGGCTGCCTTTCGGCCCTGATTGAGGTCGCTTAGGAGATCGGAAACGTTAGGAAGTGCGATGGACTTGGCCAGCTTCCGTGCAGCAGCGCCTGCAGACCAATGCTGTTTTATAACCTCGATTTTTGCTCGAATAGAAGCTGCTTTGACGGCATTTTCGAGGCTCCAGAACCCCCAAACGAAAACGCTGTCCGCATCACTAGGATTTTCCTCTGCTCGTTTGAGGTGCTCATAGGCGAGCCGCAAGTAATCACTAGCCTTCTGAGTTGCCATTCTGGCAGCCTTTTCGGAGCACCGAACGAACTTGGATTAGACTGATTCTAGCGAAAGATTGCAGAATTCGCCACTAAAAGAAGTACCCGTTCACGGTGGGATACACGTTGCAGCTGCTGATTGCTATCATGTAGCTTCATGAGCAAGCACGCACGGAAGTCGTGTCGAGAATGTGCTCGGCTGCAGCGCCTGGTGGAAGTGCAGGCTGTCGAGATCAAGTCTTTGCGGGCCGAGTTGCTGGACCTGCGCGAGAAACTGGCGGCCGCCCTGAAAAACTCCTCGACCTCCTCGAAACCTCCTTCGTCGGACATCGCCAAGCCCCCTATGCCCCCGCCGGCGGATAGTTCCGGTCAGCGGAAGATTGGTGGCCAGCCCGGTCACCCCAAGCACGAACGCGAACCGTTTGCTGCCGAGCAGGTTACCCATTTCGAAGAGCATCTGCTTCAGGCCTGTCCGTGCTGTGGTGGTCATCTGCAACGCAATGGTTGGTTCGCCAAGACCGTGCAACAAATAGAAATCACCAAGCCACCCCTGACAGTCGAAGAACACACCAGTCCAGATTATTGGTGCGCCGATTGCCAACGAAATTTCAGGGCGGCGATGCCGGCTCACATTGAAAAGGGCGGTCTGGTGGGTCCGCAACTGACCGCCCTGATCGCCTACCTGAAAGGAGCTTGCCATGCCTCGTTTTCGACGATCCGGACTTTTCTTCGCGATGTCGTGGGAGTGTCGATTTCCCGAGGCGAGTTGAGCAAGATTATCGGCAAGGTAAGCGCCGCTCTGGAGAAACCCTACGAAGAACTGCTGGACTTGTTGCCGCAGGAAGCCGTCGTAAATGTGGACGAAACGGGGCATAAGGACAATGGCAAGGCTTGGTGGACCTGGTGTTTCCGGGCCGAGTTGTACACGCTGTATCGCATTGATGCGCACCGCAATGCCGAGTGTTGATGGACACGCTGGGCCACGAGTTCGACGGCGTCGTAGGTTGCGATTATTTTTCGGCGTATCGGCGTTATATGAAGGAATGCTCGGTCTGCCTGCAGTTCTGTCTGGCCCATCTGATCCGCGACGTGAAGTTTCTGATGACGCTGCCGGACCGACGCGATCAGCAGTATGGGAAGGATCTGTGTCTGGCGTTGAAAGAGTTATTTGCAGTATTTCATCAGCAGGCGGAGTTGCCGGCAGAGGTCTTTCAACCGTATCTGGAAATGGTTCGCGAACAGGTCATGCAAGTGGGGTTGGAAGCCGCGCTTCCGACGCAGCACGGCCAAAATATGGCCGAGCGTTTTCGAAACATGGGGCGGCGTACTTTACCTTCATCACCACCCCCGGCGTACAACCAACGAACAATCTAGCCGAACAGGCAATCCGCTTCGTGGTGATTGATCGTCACATAACGCAAGGGACACGAAGCGAAGGTGGACGGCGCTGAGCGAGCGCATTTGGACCGTCATCGCCACCTGCGTCCAGCAAGGGAAGTCTGTATACCGTTTCTTGTGTGCAGCGATCAACGCTTCGTTCGAGAACCGACCAGCGCCGTCGTTGGTTCCAGACTGCTCGAGGAATTGACAAAGAAGACCAAGGAGGGTTTGAAATCCGGTCCAGTATCCCATGGGATGCAGGCAGATAGGAGACGCGTGCTGCAGTGGATGCAAGGTTGATGACAACCGGGAAGTCGCTGAAACACACTCTCAAGAAATATGCCAAGTCAGTGTCACCCCGCCAAAACTACTCGCTCCTCAGGATGGCTACGTTCGTTCCAACGCTCGGCGCGAACTGGGCCAAACCCTGCGCAGTGCGAAGTATCGTATCTAAACGTAACGGTTTCTTAAAGCAACAAAGAAACGTCCGCGGATCGGCCCGCGGTTGTTTTTGTTGGGCATTGCACCGACACCTTTGTTTGAAATTAAGTTCACGAATTATCAATCTTGCCAGTGAACCTTCTATGAAGTTCGAGCAGCGGTTCAAAATCGCCGTGGTCTGCAGCCTGAAGGGCGGAAATGTACTCACCCCGCACGGGACTCTTGGCCGTGCCGATGTCTACGTCGGGCCAAAAGGTAAGTGCATGATCGTGAATCTTTAACCAGATGTTCGCGATGAGCCGAGCCCATCGGCCATTCCCATTCAGGAATGGATGGATGCTGACGGCTTCATAGTGCAGCCTTGCTGCTTGCTCGACCATTTCCAAGTTGTTCCAGCACGGGAGATTCTCAAGCAAGGAGTAGACATGGTTCTCGATTTGCTTCGAGTCCGCGTCCAGATTGAGATTCTGGGTTCGGAAAACTCCCGCCCACTTCCACACGTCGCCAAACATTTCCTTGTGGAGCTTCTTGGCCCATTTCAAATCGAATGGAGCCGTTCTTCGCCGCGGCTTGGCCCCCAGGTACTTAAGCAGCGCCTTGCGTACGTTGTTGGCTTCAGCAATGTTGAGTTCGGCCCGATTGGAAATGAGCTCTCGATAGCGCGGTTTGAGTCCTGAAGGATCAATCGGCGTTTCGTCAGGGATGGGCGCCCAGACCATCAATCACCCCACAGCTTGCGCCGCGGGCCGGCGAGCAATTCGTGGAATGTTTGTTCCTCCATGGCAGACCTGGTGGCCTGGTCAACTGCTTGCTCTTCCAGTCCCGGAGGTGCCCTGAACCATGCGGACGATCATGCTCGCTTTTGCACGGGCCTGCTTCTCACGCAACTCGTGAACCGGGACTTCGTTCGGAACCAACGGCACCCTGAGTATGCTTGCGATAGCCGCAACCTTTGGAAAACTGGGGTCGCGGAAAGTTCCCTTTGAGAATCCGCTGTACCGTCATGACAGACAGCCCTGCAGCTTTGGCAATATGGACGTAGCTCATGCCCAATTCCAATCGCCGTTTTGCCAGATGACTCAAGAAGGAAACGTATTCGTTCATGATTCAGCCAAACATAGGCTCCAACGACATTTTAGTATTAAATAATTAGCGTTTACGTTATTCTAAATGAGGTTAGGATCGTAATCAAGACTGAACTGACGCAACTCTTACCGATCGGCGTCATTCGCCAAGCCGTCCATCTGATTGATAAGCCAGGTGCACATTCGGCCGTTCGTAAGGCTCGAACTTCTGTTCGAGAACTGCCAGCTTTCCAGGATCTCGATCCAGGTGTTTGCGTAAGCGCCGCAGGAGTCCCAGGCGGCTCCCGGCTTTCTTTTTGTTGACCATCGTTTTGTCTCATTCAATAGGATCTGCCGACGGCAGAACCAGGAATTTGTTGGCTCTTTAGCTCGACGACGTCCACGTTCCCGGCCATCATGACACGAGGTTCCTTCCTTTTCGAGCGGCACTCCAGGCATGGGCGCGGATTTCTTCAAGAACAACGCCATTGGCGTTATGCGTTTCGGCCTGGCCTTGGCGGTCATTCTGCAACATGGCGCCCCGCCGGGATATACGCTCGATCCGTTCGCGCCGTTGGGCTGGAACCTCATCCCGAACTATGCACTTTCCATTGGCGACCTGGCGGTGCTCAGCTTCTTCTTTTTGAGCGGCTTCCTGATCGCAAACAGTTGGAGTCGGGCCTCCTCGACGCTGCGCTATTTGTGGCAGAGATTTCTACGCATTTTCCCTGCATTCTGGACGTGCTTGCTGCTCTCGGCGTTCGCGCTGGGGCCGGCAATTTACTGGTTCGATCACGGCGAACTAGCCGGCTATTTTCAATTTCGCGAAAGCAACCGTCTTGCCACGCCCTGGGGTTACTTTCGCTACAACGGCTTCTTGCAAATCAACCAGTATCGCATTCGGCACATCTTCGTTCACAATCCGGGAACCGATGAGATCAATATCTCCTTGTGGACGCTGGCCACGGAGTTCGCCTGCTACCTGTTGCCGCCGCTGCTTTGGTCGTTGCGCTGGCGACCATTCGCTGGGCGGCCGGCTTGATTTTGGCGACTACTTTTCTGATCTCTTCTTGCACTTCAGATTGGCCGGGATGGGAGGGCAGCGGGCTGCCGCACTGGTTGCCGGTACTGATTCGAGCACCGGAGCAACGCTATTGGGTGGTCTTCTTCATGGTGGGCTGGACGGCCCATGCTCTATGCAGGCGAATCCGCTTGCATGGTTACATCGCGGCACCAGCAATGGTGTTGGCCCTGGCAGCATGCTGGAGCCCGTTGGGCGGCTTTCTCATGCCATTAGCGTTGCCTTATTTTCTGCTGTGGGTGGCAGGCGTTTTGCCCTGGCGGGAATTCGATCGCAAAATCGATCTGTCCTACGGAATGTACATTTATGGCTTTCCTGTGCAGCAGACGCTTTTGTGGGCCGGCGTGGCCCGTGCGAGCGTTATGCTTCATATTGTGCTTGCGATAACGGTTCCTATGCTGCTGGCATTGGCGAGTTGGACCTTTATCGAAAAACCGTGCTTGAGGCTGAAACACATTCGTGTTGGAAGAGCTTGGAGGCAGCCATGTGGCGGCGCCGGTGTAACTCGGATCGAAGTTCTAATCTGGTCAACCGTCGCAATCGTGGTCGCAGGTCTTCTTGTGGTCGAAATAAGTCGTTTGCGCGAAATGGCCAACCTTGCTTCATGTCAGAACACGCTGAAGCAATTGGGATTTGCCGTCCAGAACTATGACGGCACCTTCAACAGCCTGACGCCACTGGCGGACCAGGGAGTGGGGTCGTCAACCGGTCGCGGCTTACCCTCGGCCTTTGCCCTTTTGATCCCTTATTTAGAAGCGATGCCTTATGGTTTCTACTGGCAAGGATCAGCCGATCTTT